>NZ_DGIR01000054.1:124763-152725 GCF_002386445.1 Pseudomonas sp. UBA4617 | reverse complement strand
GCAGCTGACCCTGGACAAGACGCCGGTCAGCACCACCGTGACCGATGAACCAGGCAGCGGCCAGGGAGATGTCACCACGGTCGGCATCAGCGGTAGCACCTCGCTGACCGAAGGTGAAACTGGCCACTACACGCTGGCCCTGAGCAACCCGTCGAAGTCTGAGGTCACCATCACCCTCAGCTACAGCGGCACCGCCAAGAATGGCGAGGACTTCACCGGTGTCACCACTGTGAAGATCCCGGCCAACAGCACCGGCACCACATTCGACATCGCGACCATCAACGACAAGCTTGTCGAGGGTACCGAGAACTTCACCGTGAAGATCGAAACCGCCACCGGTGGCGGTTTCGAGAACCTGAAGGTCGACAGCGGCAATGCCAGCGTGACCACTTCCATCCTGGACAATGACCACCTGCCGGTTTCGCCTGGCGGTGCAGTGTTTGGCGTGGAAGACACCGCCTACGTGTTTGCCTGGAGTGATTTCAAGGTCACCGATGCCGATGCCAATACCGGCTTGTCCGTGACTATTACCTCGCTGCCGGCCGCCGGTACCCTGCAGTTCTTCAACGGTACAACATGGGTGAACGTGGCCGTTGGCCAAGTGGTCAGCCAGGCTGACATCACTGCCAGCAACCTCAAGTTCGTGCCGGCCCTCAACCAGTCGGGTACGGATAACTACGGTGGTAATGGCGTAGGTAACCAGCAGGCCGACTACGCGCAGTTCAAGTTCAAGCCGAACGATGGCACCAACCTGGGCAGTGAAGTGACCATGAAGGTCGATATCAGCCCGGTGGCCGACAAACCGACCCTGAGCTTCGGCAGCGCCGAGATCGCGTCCAAAGGCCTGACCAAGGAAGTGTGGACCAGCCTCAAAGGGCTGGGTACCGACGGTAACGGCATTACTGGCGACTCGCTGAAGACAGTCTTTGCCAACTCGGGCAATGCCAACGCCAGCAGCACCACCACCAATGTGCAGTCCGATGGCAGCGTCAGCGCTGGCACCGGCTCGAAGACGTCGGGCCTGATCTATCTGGAAGCCGGCAAGACCTACAATTTCAGCGGGACCGCCGACGACAGCTTCGTGGTCACCATCGGTGGCAAGACCGTGGTCACGGCCACCTGGGGCGCGGGTGGCCAGGTTTCGGGCAGCTTCACGCCGAACTCCAGCGGTTACTACCCGATCGAGGTCTATCATGCCAACCAGAGCGGGCCAGGCAGCTATGACCTGAACATCCAGATCGGCTCGGGTGCTGTCACCGACCTGAGCAGCTCGAACATCAAGATGTACCAGAACGTGACCGAGATGGCCAACGCCGGCCTGGGCGTGTCCGACCTGCACACCGTCAATGGCCAGAGCTATTACGACGGCTACAAGCTCAATGAAGGGCCGGAAGGTGGTTCGGTGAAACTGGTCGGTATCTCGACCGCGCTGACCGATACCGACGGTTCCGAAAGTCTGAACGTGTCCCTCAGCGGCATTCCGAAAGGCACCGTGCTGAGCGATGGCGCAGGCCACACTGTCACGGTCGGTACGGGTCCCGTAGACGTGACCGGCTGGAAACTCAGTAGCTTGACGCTGACTCCGCCGGCCTACTTCAAAGGCTCGTTCGACATCACGGTCACTTCGGTCGCGACCGAAAGCGTCGGCGGTTCGGCTGTCACCACCGGCAATATTCCGGTGACCGTATACGCTGCGACCTACAAAGCCAACGTGGGGACTTCGGGCAACGATGCGATGACCGGCAGCGAAGGCAACGACATCATGGTTGCTGACGTATCCGGCCTGAACGTGGTTCAAGGCAAGAACTACAACATTGCCTTCATCGTCGACAGCTCGGGCAGCATGAGCGACAAGTCGCTTTCCGATGCGAAGACCCAGCTCGCCTCGGTGTTCAATACGCTCAAAGCCAGCCTGGGTTCGGACACCTCGGGCACGGTCAACATCTTCCTGGTCGACTTCGACACCCAGGTCAAGCAGAACGTGGCGGTCAACCTTGCCGACCCGAATGCCTTGAGCAAGCTGCAGTCCGTACTGAACTCCATGTCGAGCGGTGGTGGTACCAACTACGAAGACGTGTTCAAGGCAACGGCCAACTTCTTCAAGAGCACCATGGCCAGCGGTAACACCAATGCCGAGAACCTGACCTACTTCATCACCGACGGCAAGCCGACCTACTACCAGAGCGGGGAGAGCACCAACCCGCGGCTGTGGACCAACGGCAAGTACCTGGACGACGTGGTCAACGTCAACAACTACAAACTTGGCGACACTTTCAGCGTTTGGGCAGACGCCACTCACAAAGTCGAGATCAGCAGCAGTGGCTCGGTCAAGGTGCTGACCTACAGCGAGAACAAACGGGGTGAATTGGTGCTGCAGTCCACCAACACCGTCGGAACCTTGCATGCCCAGGGCGATGGCACCTACGAGTTCTCCAGCCTTGACGGTTCTGGCTACGGTGAGTATTGGAACTACCAGGAGTCGGCAGCAGGCACTACCGCCAGCTTCAACCTGCTTGGCGGCACCAACGGCGTGAGCAAAGTGCAGGCCATTGGCTTGAACAGCGATGTCACGCTGAACGATCTGAAACCGTACGACTCTGCTGGCAAACCTCAAGCAGGCATTGACCCATCCGACTTGGCCAAGGCGATTCTCGGCCATTCCGAGGCGACCTTGCCAGGCGCTGACAGCATTGATGGCGGCAACGGCAACGACATCATCTTCGGCGACCTGATTACCTTCAACGGTGTAGTCAGCGAGGGCTACCAGGCGCTGCAGACATATGTGGCGCAGAAGAGCGGTGTCGAAGCCGGTGCAGTCACCACCAGCAATGTCCACCAGTACATTACCGAGCACTACAACGAGTTCGATATCTCCGGTGCCAACGACGGCCACGACCTCCTGTCCGGCGGCAATGGCAATGACATCCTCTTTGGCCAAGGCGGTAACGACACGCTGGATGGTGGCAAAGGTAACGACATCCTGCTGGGCGGTACCGGCAACGACACCCTCATCGGTGGCCAGGGTAACGATATCCTGATCGGCGGAAGCGGTGCCGACACCTTTGTGTGGAAGGCTGGTGACATCGGCAACGATGTGATCAAGGACTTCAAGGTGGCCGAGGGCGACCGGATCGACCTGAAGGACCTGCTCCAGGGCGAGAAGGGCAGCACCATCGACAACTACCTGAAGCTAACCACGGTGGAAGGCACGACGACGCTGCAGGTCAGTAGCGAAGGCAAGCTGAACGCCGAAGGTGGTATCGCCAATGCCGACGTCACCATCAAGCTGGAAGGGGTGAACTGGTCCAACACCACGATCAACTCGTTGATCAGCGGTGCTGACCCGACCATCATCATTCACAACAAGGATAGCTGATAGCGACGAACCGGCTAGTGTGCTCGCCATAGAAGCGTCCTTGTGTCGCGAAAGAGCTGCGGAGCAGCCCCGGGATTTCGGCAACAATGCTGGAATCGCCGGGACCGCCTTGCGGCCCTTTGGCATCACAAGGCCGCTGCTGCAGATCTTTCCCGCAACCCTGGGACAGCGCATACTCTGTTGCTGTGCCTGCGTGCCCGGCAATCTTTGCCTATGCTGCTGTCTACCACCAAGGAACCATTGTGACGAGGGACGCCATGTTCTATGTGCAACGCGACGCTGCCGGCCAGTTGCGACGGGTAGAGGCAGCTGCTTTCGACGAGTTCACAGAAATGCTCCCTGCCGACCATGCCGATATCCAGGCCTGGTTCGCCGATGACATTGTGGAAAACAGCCTCAACCAGCTCAAGCAAAGCGATCTGGACATGATCCGTGTGCTCGAGGACCTAATCGACGTCCTCACCGCCAAGGGTGTATTCAAGATCACTGACCTGCCCCCCGGGGCACAGGCCAAGCTGCTCAACCGCTCCACTGCGCGCAAGGCGCTGAGCAGCCTGAATAACCTTATTGAGGAAGAAGAGCATGGCGGCCTGATTTGAAGGCAGATACCCGTGCTATGCTTATTCACTAAAGATATTTAAAATATCGCCTTTATGCATTTATAGTCGCTTCCACTGCGTACTCGTCGACCAATCGGCGCGCCGCACGACTTGAACCCACACGGGAAATCCCCGTGCGTTTCTGATCGTTGCGCGCCATAGATGTCGCGCACTGCGTGGGAGTGAAAAATGTCAGCCGCCTCGAACGCCTTGTCGATCATCGACAGCGCCCAGTCGCAACGCTTCGAAATCCGCCCGTTCGCCGGTGCCCCAGGCGCCGAGATCACCGGTCTGGACCTGACCCGGCCGGTCAACGTGGAGGATTTCGCCCGTATCCATCGTGCCCATCTTGACCACCATGTGCTGGTGTTCCGCGACCAGCGCATCAGCCCCGAGCAACAGATCGCCTTCAGCCGACGCTTCGGCGAGTTGCAGATCCACGTGCTCAAGCAGTTCCTGTTGCCCGGTTACCCCGAGATCCTGATCGTATCCAATATCATCGAAGACGGTCGCAACATCGGTTTGGGCGATGCCGGCAAGTTCTGGCATTCGGACCTGTCGTACAAGGAACTACCGAGCCTCGGCTCCATGCTGCATGCCCAGGAGCTGCCCAGCGAGGGCGGCGATACCCTGTTCGCCGACATGCACAAAGCCTGGGATGCCGTCCCCGAAGCCTTGCGCAAGGTGGTCGAGGGCCGTAGTGCCGCGCACTCCTACACGGCCCGTTATGCCGAGGCCAAGTTCGAAGGCAACTGGCGCCCGACCCTGACCGCAGAGCAGTTGGCGCAAGTTCAGGAAGTCATCCACCCGGTCGTCCGTACCCACCCGGAAAACGGTCGCAAGGCGCTGTTCATCAGTGAAGGCTTCACCACCCGCATCGTCGGCCTGCCAGACGACGAAAGCCGCGACGTGCTGCAACAGCTGTATGCCCTGAGCGTGCTGGAACAGAACATCTACCGCCACCAGTGGCAGCCCCATGACCTGGTGTTCTGGGACAACCGCTCGCTGATCCACCTGGCCACCGGCTGCCCCGCACACCTGCGCCGCAAGCTGTATCGCACCACTATCCAGGGCGATGCCCCGTTCTGACGACTGAGGAACCCGACATGCGCAAATCCATCAGCCGCCTGGCGGCAAGCATCGGCCTGGGCGCGAGCCTGCTGGTCGGCAGCCTGGCCGCCCCTGCCGCGGCGCAGGCAGAAGGCAAGATCCGCATCGCCGAGCAGTTCGGTATCGTCTACCTGCTGCTTAATGTCGTGCGGGACCAGCACCTGATTGAAAAACACGGCAAGGCGCAGGGCATCGACATCGAAGTCGACTGGGCCCAGCTGTCCGGTGGTTCGGCCATCAATGACGCTTTGCTGTCCGGTTCGGTGGATATCGCCGGCGCTGGCGTCGGCCCGTTGCTGACGGTGTGGGACCGTACCCAGGGTCGGCAGAACGTCAAGGCTGTGGCCTCGCTGGGCAACTTCCCGTATTACCTGGTCAGCAGCAACCCCAACGTTAGGACCATCGCCGACATCTCCGACAAAGACCGCATCGCCGTGCCGGCGGTAGGCGTTTCGGTGCAGTCGCGCTTCCTGCAGTACGCTGCCGCCCAGCAGTGGGGCGACAAGCAGTACGACCGCCTCGACAAGTACACCCTGGCCGTGCCGCACCCGGATGCCACCGCTGCGTTGCTGGCCGGCGGCACCGAGCTCAACGGGCACTTCTCCAACCCACCGTTCCAGGACCAGGTGCTGGCCAACAAGGCCGTGCACGTGGTGCTCAACAGCTACGACCTGCTTGGCCCCAACTCGCCGACCTTGCTGTTTGCCACCGAGCAGTTCCGCAAGGACAACCCCAAGACTTACAAGGCCTTCGTCGATGCGCTGGCCGAGGCTGCCGACTTCGCCCAGAACGACAAGGCGGCCGCTGCCGACACCTATATCCGCGTGACCAAGGCCAAGATCGACCGCGACACGCTGATCAAGCTGATCGACAACCCGCAGTACGAATTCACCATCACGCCAAAAAACACCTACAAGCTGGCCGACTTCCTCTATCGGGTAGGCGCCATCAAGCACAAGCCGGAGTCGTGGAAGGACTACTTCTTCCAGGATGAACGCCCGCTGCAGGGGAGCTGACCGATCATGACCGCCCCATTGCCAGGCCACACGGCCAGCAACCTGAGCCGTGTCGCCACGCCGCCTCTACTCAAGGTGGACAATCTCAGCCTCGAATACCGCACCGCGCAACGCGTGGTGCGCGCCACCCACCAGGTCAGCTTCGAAGTCGACCGCGCTGACCGGTTCGTGCTGCTCGGCCCCTCTGGCTGTGGCAAGTCCACCTTGCTCAAGGCGGTAGCCGGCTTCATTTCGCCCCAGGAAGGGCAGATCCTCCTGCAGAGCCAGGCCGTCAGAGGCCCGGGCCCCGATCGCATCGTGGTATTTCAGGAGTTCGATCAGTTGCCGCCATGGAAGACGGTGAAGCAGAACATCATGTTCCCGCTGCTGGTGTCAGGCCAGCTCAAGCGTGTGGAAGCCGAGGAGCGGGCGTTGCATTACCTGGACAAGGTTGGCCTGGCCGCGTTCGCCGATGCCTACCCGCACACCCTGTCGGGCGGCATGAAGGCCCGCGTGGCCATTGCCCGGGCCTTGGCCACGCAGCCGAAGATCCTGCTGATGGATGAGCCGTTTGCTGCACTCGATGCGCTGACCCGACGCAAGATGCAGGAAGAACTGTTGCTGCTGTGGGAGGAGGTGCGCTTCACCTTGCTGTTCGTCACCCACTCTATCGAAGAAGCGCTGGTGGTCGGCAACCGCATCCTGCTGTTGTCGCCACACCCGGGGCGGGTACGGGCCGAGGTGCACAGCCACCAGTACGGCCTGGGCAGCCTGGGCGGCAACGACTTCCAGGCCAGCGCGCGGCGCATCCACCGTTTGCTGTTCGACGAGGCGGACACGCCGGAACCGGCTGGCGACCTTGGCTTCAACGATATCCGTATCGCCTACTGACAGGAGCTTTCAGCCATGACCACTACACCTGTACGCCAGGAATACGAAGTGCAGTTGCAGCCCCTGCTCAGTGTGCCCGTGGAACGTCAACTGCCCTTGCTGCAGCGCCTGTGGCAGCAAGGCTGGCTGCGCAAGGCGCTCATCCTGCTGGTGATTGCCGTGCTCTGGGAGGCGGTGGCCCGCTACCAGGCCAATGACTTGTTGCTGCCCAGCTTCCTGCAAACCGCAGTTGCCTTGTGGGACGGCTTGTACAGCGGCGAGCTGCCGGCCAAGGTCGGCGTCTCGCTGGTGATTTTGCTCAAGGGTTATGTGCTGGGCATCGTCCTGGCCTTCGTCCTGACCAGCCTGGCAGTGTCGACCCAGTTGGGACGTGACCTGCTGGGCACACTGACCTCGATGTTCAACCCGCTGCCGGCGATTGCCCTGCTGCCATTGGCCTTGCTCTGGTTCGGGCTGGGCGACAACAGCCTGATCTTCGTGCTGGTGCACTCGGTGCTATGGGCCTTGGCGCTGAACACCTATGCGGGCTTCCTCGGCGTGTCGGAAACGTTACGCATGGCCGGTCGCAATTACGGCCTGAAAGGGTTGCGGCTGGTGCTGCACATCCTGATACCGGCGGCGCTGCCTTCGATCCTGTCGGGGCTGAAGATCGGCTGGGCATTTGCCTGGCGTACCCTGATCGCAGCCGAACTGGTGTTCGGAGCCAGCAGCGGCAAAGGCGGGTTGGGCTGGTACATCTTCCAGAACCGCAACGAGCTCTACACCGACAAGGTATTCGCCGGGTTGGCGGTGGTGATTCTGATTGGCCTGCTGGTGGAAGGGCTGGTGTTCAATACCCTGGAGCGGCTGACCGTGCGGCGGTGGGGAATGCAGCGCTAGCCGGCATGCCTGTACCGGCCCCTTTCTCGGTACAGGCTATGAATTCTGGTATTGCGCAGCCGCATTGCTGAGGATCTTGCCGATTTCCTCCCGCAAGCCGCCAGGCTGTTCAACCACTACCCCGTCGCCATGGCTCAACAGCCACCAGCGCAACGGCCAGCCATCGCTCACCGTGGCCCGCATCCGATGCCCGTGTTCCAGCGCCGTCAGCTGCATGTCGCTACTCAGCGGAGCATCCCGCAGCTGCCGCGCCAGTGCATCGCTGATCCGTGCCACCAGCTCGACCCCCTCTCCCCGTGCCGGTTGCAACGCATCGCCGCGCAAATGCGTCAGCAGGTCGAAATTGCCGCGTAATTCGCCCACGGCACTGGCCGACCAGTGCCAGCCGAACGGAATGCTCTTGTCATTTCGCTCCAGCGGAAAAATCAGCGACAGCTCGTTGAGGTCGCGTTCGACGGTGCGTTTGCTGACAGTGAAGCCCACGTCCCGCAGGCGCCAGACCAGCTCGGCGCTGGTGATGCCTGGAGATCGGCTGGGCAGCTGGCGCAGCAGCGCCCACTGACGGCTGAGGGTGGCGCGGGTAGTGGCGAACGGCAAAAGGTAACGTCCTTGTCTAGGCTTGCCGCAATAGGATGGCGGCAGGCGTGGGGCATGGCAATTGGCCACAGCCTGCTCAGATCAAGGAAGTCGCATTTGGTTGCCCGGTGCCGATTCGTTCGCGACAGGTTTTGACGTGTCGTCACGCAGAATCACGCCTCATCACAGCCGAAGGTTGGGGTTGTGCGTCGTTCAATGAGGATGAACATGTCTGCTGCCAGCAATATCCATTCGCTGCTTGCCCGTCTCCTGCCCGAGCGGGTCATTGCCCCACCGATTGCCGTCGGGAGGCGACAGCGGCTGTTTGCCGGGGTAGGGCTGCCCAGCCAGCGCGCGCTACTGATCAACCGCCTGGACGAGGCCAGCGATTTGCAGGCGGTATATGCCGACCTGCGCCGCCAGGCGCTGCAAGGCAATGTGGCGGCGCTCAATGACCTCGGCTGGGTCTGGCTCAACGGCAAGTACTGGCGTGCCGACACCGTGCTGGCTGGCCACCTGTTGCGCATGGCCGCCCTGCAGGGCAATGCCGCCGCCTGGTTCAACCTCGGGCAGCAACACTACTTCGGTAAAGGTATCGAACCGTCCTACGTGCAGGCGGCAGAGTGCTACCGGCAGGCGTTCGAGCGCGGCCTGTTGCATGCCGCCGCCGCGCTGGGGGACCTGTACGAGGAAGAGGTGTGCGATGGCGACCTGCAGTGGCAAGTCGACCTGGTGCAGGCCTACCAATGGTTCCTGCGCGGCGCTGAGCGCGGCGAGGCGCGTTGCCGTTTCGAGGTGGGGTACCGATTGATGCACGGGCTGTACGTGGAAACCGATATCAAGGCTGCGTTGTACTGGCTGGAGCTGGCGGCAGCCGCGGGTGTGGTGCAGGCTGCAGAAGAGCTGGCGGTACACTTCAGCAGCCGTGACGAGGTGCGGTACCAGGAATGGCGCGACCGGGCGGTACAGATGGGCAGCACGTTGGCGTTGACCATGAAGCTGGAAGACCAGATTCAGCCATGAGTTGTTCTGCCAGGCCGGTACTGACAAGAAGCATGAACAACATTTCACCCAGGCTATCCATCACCGCTGGTTGACGACAGGGGGAGGGCCAAGCGTATATTGATAGTTAGCAAGCTATGAATATCCTTGGTTTCTTCAATGTCCCTTGATCTCCTGCGCCTGCACGTCAGCAGCGGTATGGTGGTTGCCGCTCGGCATTGGCGGCGCATCTGCCACACCGCCCTGACCGGTTATGGCATCTCCGAAGCCTGCGCCACGCCCCTGCTGATGATCGTGCGCTTGGGCGATGGTGTGCACCAAGTTGCCGTGGCCCAGGCTGCGGGCCTGGAAAGCCCGTCGCTGGTACGTCTGCTCGACCAGCTGTGCAAGGCTGGCCTGGTATGCCGCAGCGAAGACCCGCTGGACCGTCGTGCAAAGGCCTTGAGCCTGACCGCTGAAGGCCGCGCCCTGGCCGAATCCATCGAAGCCGAACTGGTGCGCTTGCGTCGAGAGGTGCTGCAGCGAATCGACCAGGCCGACCTGGAAGCTGCCTTGCGCGTGCTGCGTGCCTTTGAAGCTGCCGGCCTGGGCAGCACAGGCGAGGCCGCATGAACGGTTTCTTCAGCTCGGTGCCGCCGGCTCGCGACTGGTTCTATGGCGTGCGTACCTTCGCCGCCTCCATGATTGCCCTGTACATTGCCCTGCTCATGCAGCTGCCACGCCCTTATTGGGCCATGGCCACGGTGTACATCGTTTCCAGCCCCTTCCTCGGGCCGACCAGCTCCAAGGCCCTGTACCGTGCCTTGGGCACGCTGCTTGGCGCCGGCGGGGCGATTTTCCTGGTGCCGCCGCTGGTACAGTCGCCGTTGCTGCTGAGTATCGCCATTGCTCTTTGGACCGGCACCTTGCTGTTCCTTTCGCTGAATCTGCGCACCGCCAACAACTACGTGCTGATGCTGGCGGGCTACACCTTGCCGATGATCGCCCTGGCGGTGGTCGACAATCCGTTGGCAGTGTTTGACGTGGCGTCTTCCCGTGCCCAGGAAATCTGCCTGGGAATCGTCTGCGCAGCAGTGGTCGGGGCCATCTTCTGGCCGCGCCGGCTGGCGCCGGTGGTGGTCGGTGCCACCAGCACCTGGTTCAGCGAGGCGATCCGCTACAGCGATACCTACCTCGCCCGTGAGGCCAGTGCCGACCAGGTGGGCAGCCTGCGCGGCACGATGGTCACCACGTTCAACTCGCTGGAACTGATGATCGGTCAGCTCGGCCATGAAGGGGCTGGCCCGCACACCCTGAAGAATGCTCGTGAATTGCGCGGGCGCATGATCCACCTGCTCCCGGTGATCGACGCTCTCGATGACGCCCTGGTCGCCCTCGAAGGCCGCGCCCCGGACAGGTTCGCCCAGTTGCTACCGCTGCTGGAGGCCGCCCGCGAATGGCTCAAGGGTACTGCCGACAGCGCTTCGCCCGCCCGCTGGGCCGCCCTGCACGAGCAGATCGAGCGCTTGCAGCCTGGCGCCGCCGCCCTTGACCAGCGCGCCGACCTGCTGCTGTCCAACGCCCTGTATCGCCTGACGGAATGGGCCGACCTGTGGCAAGACTGTTGCAGCCTGCAACACGCCCTGCGCAGTGACGACGCCAAACCCTGGCGCGCGGTGTACCGCCACTGGCGCCTGGGCCGCCTGACAGCGTTCTTCGACCGCGGGTTGATGTTGTATTCGGTAGCCTCCACCGTGCTGGCCATCGTTGTCGCCTGCGGCCTGTGGATCGGCCTGGGCTGGCACGACGGGGCCAGCGCGGTCATTCTCGCCGCCGTGTCGTGCAGCTTCTTCGCTGCCATGGACGACCCGGCGCCGCAGATCTACAGGTTCTTTTTCTGGACTCTGATGTCGGTCATCTTCTCCAGCCTCTACCTGTTCCTGGTTCTGCCCAACCTGCATGATTTCCCGATGCTGGTGCTGGCCTTTGCCGTGCCATTCATCTGCGTCGGCACCCTGACCGTGCAGCCGCGGTTCTACCTCGGCACCCTGCTGACCATCGTCAACACCTCGACGTTCATCAGCATCCAGGGCACCTACGACGCAGATTTTTTCACCTTCCTCAACTCCAACCTCGCCGGCCCCGTCGGCTTGCTGTTCGCCTTCATCTGGACCCTGGTGATGCGCCCGTTCGGTGTGGAGCTGGCGGCCAAACGCATGACCCGCTTCGCCTGGCGCGATATCGTCGAAATGACCGAACCGGCCACCCTTGCCGAACACCGCCACGTGGGTGTGCAGATGCTTGACCGCCTGATGCAGCACCTGCCGCGCCTGTCGCAGACCGGCCAGGACAGTGGCGTGGCACTGCGCGACCTGCGCGTGGGGCTCAACCTGCTGGACCTGCTAGCCTACATGCCGCGTGCCGGCCAGCAGGCCCGTGCGCGCCTGGGCTCCGTGATCGAGGAAGTCGGCGCGCATTACGCTGCCTGCCTGCGCGCCGGTGAACGCCTGCATGCGCCCGCCGCGCTACTGCGCAACATGGAGCACGCGCGCCTGGCGCTGAACCTCGATGAGCTGTACGAGCGCGGCGATGCACGCACCCACCTGCTGCATGCCCTGAGCGGTTTGCGCCTGGCGCTGCTGCCGGGTGTCGAGGTCATGCTCGAACCTGCCGAACAGCCGCAATTGCCCCCCGGACTCGACGGAGCGCCCCTGTGATTGGTGAACTGGATATCAGCGGGGTATTCCTGCCCACGTTGCTGGTGATGATGTTTGGCACCTACCTGCTGTTCCTCGGGGTGCACGCGGTGCTGGTGCGCGTGCATTTCTACCGCCTGGTCTGGCACCGGGCGTTGTTCAACGTTGCCTTGTATGCCGTGCTGCTTGGCGCGGTGGACCACTTTTGCCGAAACCTGATGCTGCCATGAAAAAACCTTTGCTGACCTTGGGCCGTGTGGTCCTGACCTTGCTGGTAGTGAGCTTCGCCGCCGTGCTCGTTTGGCAGATGGTGGTCTACTACCTGTTCGCCCCGTGGACCCGCGACGGCCACATCCGCGCCGACGTGATTCAGATCGCCCCGGATGTTTCCGGGCTGATTCAGAAAGTCGAGGTGCGCGACAACCAGACCGTCAAGCGCGGCGATGTGCTGTTTACTATCGATCAGGACCGCTTCACCCTGGCCCTGCGCCAGGCCAAGGCGACCCTGGCCGAGCGCCAGGAAACCCTGGCCCAGGCTTCCCGCGAAGCGCGGCGCAACCGCAAATTGGGCAACCTGGTGGCCGCCGAGCAACTGGAAGAAAGCCAGTCCCGTGAGGCCCGTGCCCGCTCGGCGGTCAGCGCGGCGCAAGTGGCGGTCGATACCGCCCAGCTCAACCTTGACCGTTCGGTGGTGCGCAGCCCGGTGGACGGCTACCTGAATGACCGTGCGCCGCGTAACCATGAATTCGTCACCGCTGGCCGGCCGGTGCTGTCGGTGGTCGACAGCGCCTCGTACCACGTTGACGGCTACTTCGAAGAAACCAAGCTGGGCGGTATCCACGTTGGCGATGCTGTGGATATCCGGGTCATGGGCGACAACACCCGTCTGAGCGGCCGTGTACAGAGCTTTGCAGCGGGCATCGAGGACCGCGACCGCAGCAGCGGTGCCAACCTGCTGCCCAACGTCAACCCGGCTTTCAGCTGGGTACGCCTGGCCCAGCGCATTCCGGTCCGCATCGCCTTCGATGAGGTGCCGCAGGACTTCCGCATGATCGCCGGGCGTACCGCCACGGTGTCGATCATCGAGGGCCAGCAGCCATGAAACAGTTGATCCTGGCCGGCCTGTGCCTGTCGCTGGGGGCCTGCATGATGGTTGGCCCCGACTACCAAGTGCCGAAGGATGCCGCGGTGCAGCGCAGCGACCTCAATGGCCCGTTGCGCCAGGATGCTGACAGCGTGGTGTCGACACCGGTGCCTGAGGACTGGTGGCAGTTGTACCAGGACCCGCGGCTGAACGAACTGGTGCGCCAGGCCCTGAGTGCCAACACCGAACTGCGTGTGGCCGCTGCCAACATCGCCAAGGCCCGCGCCCAGGTCGAAGTGGCCGAGTCGCAAGGCGGCTTCAACGGCGGCGTCAAACTGGGTGCACAGCGCCTGCAGGAGTCTGGCGAAGCCTTCCTGCTGCCCGAAAAGGTGCCGGTAGCCAACATCGGCGAGGCCATCGTCAGCGCCTCGTACCAGTTCGACCTGTGGGGCACCTTCAAGCGCGGCACCGAGGCTGCCAAGGCCAATGCCGATGCTGTCCAGGCCGCTGCCGATACCGCGCGCATCACCTTGGTGGCAGACGTGGTCAAGGCCTATACCCAGGTTTGCTCGGCCAACGAGGAATACCATATCGCCCGCCAGTCGCTCGGCCTGCAGGAACAAAGCGTCAAGCTCACCCAGCGCCTGCGTGATGCCGGCCGTGGCGATGAAACCCAGGTCACCCGCTCGCAGACCCAGTTCAAGTCCCTGCGTGCCGAGCTGCCACGCTTCAAGGCCGAACGCGAGGCCGGCATGTACACCCTGGCGGCCCTGTTGGCCAAGCCGGTGGAACAACTGCCCGCCGGTACCGCCGATTGTGCCGAACTGCCGCACCTGAACCAGCTGGTGCCGGTGGGTGATGGCGCAGCGCTGCTCAAACGACGCCCCGACGTGCGCCAGGCTGAACGCCAGCTGGCCGCTGCCACTGCCAACATCGGTGTTGCCACCGGCGCGCTATACCCGGATATCAGCATCGGCGCTCAGGTCGGCACCATCGGTCTCGTCGACAACCTTGGCGAGCCCTCGACCAACCGCTGGGGCTTTGGCCCGCAGATCAGCTGGACCATCCCCACCAACGGCACCCGCGCTCGCATTCGCATGGCCGAAGCCTCGACCCAGGCGGCCTTGGCGAACTTCGACGGGGTGGTGCTGAACGCCATTCGCGAAACCCAGACCCGCCTGGCGCAGTACAGTGCCTTGCTGGATCGACGCGACGCGCTGGCCGAGGCGGAGAGGTCGGCCAAGGACGCGGCCGACCAGACCCACCGCTATTACCAGGCGGGGCGTGAGTCGTTCCTGGCGGACTTGCAGGCAACGCGCACCTATACCGACATGCGCGCGCAACTGGCGGCAGCCAATAGCCAGGTGGCGATGGGGCAGATTGCTGTGTTCCTGGCGTTGGGTGGGGGGTGGAAGGAGGCGGGGAAGCAGTGAAGTTGCGCAGTGTCTGACGCAGACCGGGGGCTGACAGGTGCCTGCTTTGGCATTTTCAGCATCACCAATCTCCCGCCGGGCTCCCCAGGCATCCACTGCATTGCCAGCCCACATGCCTTTCCCTCACTTCATCTGATCTGTCACAAGATTTTTCATGAAATCCACCCCCCGACCCTTGAGCGAAGCAAAGTGGAAGTGAACAATGTTCTCTTTCGCATTCCCACCGAGACTGGCCATGAAAACCCGTTCCCGTCTGCTCGCCTGGCTGCCCGCTTTATTGCTGGGCCCGGTACTGGCGCTATGCAGCACCCTGGCGCAGGCTGAAGCCCCCGCTGAGGCCGTCAAGGCCCTGCATTTGCTGGACTATATTGGTGCCGACTACCCGCCGACCGTGGAAAACGGCAAGGTCATCGACGACGGCGAATACCGCGAACAGCAGGAATTCAGCACGGTGCTGGCCGACCTGGTCAAAGGCCTGCCTGCGCACGCCGAGCAAGCGGCACTGGAACAGGGCGTGCAGGCGTTGCGCCAGGCCATCGACCAGCGCCAGGAAGGCCCGACAGTCGCCAAGCAGGCCCGTCAGCTGGGCGCACGCCTGGCGGTGGCCTACGAGGTCAGCCAGGCCCCGGTGATTACTCCAGACCCAGCCCGTGGCGCGGCGCTGTACGCGCAAAACTGTTCGATCTGCCACGGTGACACTGGAGCCGGCGACGGCCCGGCTGGCGTGGGCCTGGAGCCGGCGCCCGCCAACCTGCGCGATGTCTCACGCCTCGACCAGTTGAGCCTGTTCGACCTCTATAACACCCTGGCCCTGGGGATCGACGGCACCGAGATGCCGTCGTTCGCCGACCAGCTGGATGATCGCCAACGCTGGGACGTGGCCGCCTACATCGCCAGCTTCACCGCCAAGCCGGAAGCCGGAAAAGGCGACAAGACCTGGAACATTGCCGACCTGGCCCGCCAGACCCCAGCTGAAGTCGCCGCCAGCGAAGGCAACGCCGTTGTGGAGGCGTTTCGCGCCCAGCGTGCGCAGCCACCCCAGGTCAAGCGTGGCCCAGCGCAATTGCTCGCGTACACCGCCAGTACCCTGGACAAAAGCCTGGCGGCCTACCGTGCAGGTGACCACGACCAGGCCTATGACCTGTCGGTGGCAGCCTACCTGGAAGGTTTCGAGCTGGTGGAAAGCTCACTGGACAACATCGATACCCAGGCGCGCAAGGATACCGAAAAATCCCTGATGGCCTACCGCCAGGCATTGCAGGATGGGTCGCCTGTCGCCCAGGCCGAACTACACCTGGGCGAAGCCAAGGCCAAGCTCGAGCAGGCGGCCAAGCTGCTGGGCAGCGATGGCTTGAGCTGGTCTTTGAGCTTCGTCTCCGGATTGTTGATCCTACTGCGCGAAGGCCTCGAGGCGATCCTGGTCCTGGCGGCGATCCTGGCCTTCCTGCGCAACACCGGCCAGCAGTCGGCGGTGCGTAGCGTCAACATGGGCTGGGGCCTGGCGCTGGTGGCTGGCTTCGCCACCTGGGCCTTGGCAGCCTATGTGATCGACGTGGGCGGCGCCCAGCGTGAGCTGCTGGAAGGCTGCACGGCGCTGTTCGCTGCGGTGATGGTGCTGTGGCTTGGCGTGTGGATGCACGATCGCCGCCACGCCGCCGCCTGGCAGGACTATATCAAGAGCAGCCTGGTCAGTGGCGGCGGGCGTTTCGGCTTTGCCGTGCTGGCCTTCTTCTCGGTGTACCGCGAACTGTTCGAAGTGATCCTGTTCTACGAGACCCTGTGGCTGCAGGCAGGCCCCGGCGGACACCAGGCTGTGCTGGCGGGGGGCGCCACGGCGCTGGTGCTGCTGGTGGGCTTGGCCTGGGTGATCCTGCGCGGCTCGGCCAAGCTGCCATTGTCGCTGTTCTTCAGCATCAACGCCGGGCTGCTGTGCGCCTTGTCGGTAGTATTCGCCGGGCATGGCGTGAAAGCGCTGCAGGAAGCCGGGGTGCTGGGTACCCGGCCAGTGGCGTTCTTCGAGTTCGATTGGCTGGGGATCCATGCCGATGCCTACTCGCTGTCGGCACAGGCCGTGGCCTTGCTGGCGGTTGTGTTCCTGTACGGGCGCTCACGCCTGGCGGAAAAGCGCAGGGCGGTGGCTAACTGATTGGGGCCGCAGCGCGGCCCCGTACAAGCTTGGCTCAGGCCGGCTGTGGCGTCTTGAGGATGTTCTGCAACAGCTGCACACTTTCAACGGCGTCATGACCCAGGCTTGTCAGGTAGCCGCCATCAGGTTGATCGGTCAGGCCCTTTTCATACAGGCGTTGCGCAGCGGCAACCAAGGCAGGCGAGGCGTTCTTGTGAATCTTGATGCCTTCCTGGCTGCTGTCATGCTTGAACAGTGCGAGCACTTCCAGTTCGGCGATCAGATCGGGGGTGAAGGACATGGCGACTCCAGACTTCCAGACAAGGATGGCGGCACCGTTGACGGTGCCTGATCCTGGAGTGTAGACGGGTTATTCGTCGTCGCCTTGATCCATCTCAGGCGGCAACTCCGGCAGCGCCCGCAACGCGCTTTCATACCACTTGCTGTCGAACGCGCGGTCTTCCACCAGCATGTTGTCGATCTCGAAGGCCAGTACATGGGCCATCAGGTTGAGAGAGTCTTCGCGCGTATAGCCGACCAGGGTCAGCTTGTTGAAAGTGGCCTTGGCCGCAGGCGGCTCGCCGCTTTCGATCTGGTTTTCGATGGCCTGGGTCAGCGTCGCCTCGGCGAAGGCTTCGTCGTCGTCATTGTCGATGTCGGTGGGCTCGCTCATGGCGGTACTCCTGTGATGGGATGCACAGTGTGCCATGCCTGTGGCGGCAATGCCCGGGCATTGACGGGGCGCATGACACTGGTCAAGGGGCTGGCGATCGGTCTATAAAAGCCAGGCCAACCCCTTACGGCCTGGAGGCTGTTACCTCATGCTCAAGCTTCATGGATTCGCGGTCAGCAACTACTACAACATGGTCAAGCTGGCCCTGCTGGAAAAAGGCCTGCCCTTCGAGGAGGTCACCTTCTATGGCGGCCAGGCGCCGCAGGCGCTGGAATTGAGCCCACGGGGCAAGGTGCCGGTGTTGCAGACCGAACATGGTTTCCTCAGCGAAACCAGTGTGATCCTCGACTATATCGAGCAGACGCAGGGCGGCAAGGCGCTGCTGCCGGCCGACCCGTTCGGGCAGGCCAAGGTGCGTGAGCTGCTCAAGGAAATCGAGCTGTACATCGAGCTGCCGGCGCGTACCTGCTACCCCGAGTCGTTCTTCGGCATGTCGGTGGAGCCACTGATCAAGGAAAGGGCGCGTGCCGACCTGCTGGCCGGGTTTGCCACGCTCAAGCGCAACGGCCGCTTTGCTCCCTATGTGGCGGGCGAGCAACTGACGCTGGCAGACCTGATGTTCTGCTTCTCGGTGGACCTGGCCTGTGCGGTGGGCAAGAAGGTGCTGAACATCGACTTCCTGGAAGACTTCCCACAGGCCAGGGCGCTGCTGCAGCTGATGGGCGATAACCCGCATATGGCGCGGATCGTGGCGGACAAGGAGGCGGCGATGCCGGCCTTCATGGAGATGATTCGCAGCGGCAAGCGCTAAAAGCCAGAAGCGGCTTCACAGCCCGTCGCGAGCCAAGGCCGCTGCTGCACAGGGTAGACGAACCCCTGCAGCAGCGGCCTTGGTCGCGATGGGCCGCACAGCGGGCGCAAGGCCAGGGCTTAACGCGAAGCCAGCAACGCCTTGCCGCGAGCCACTGCCGCACGCACCTGCGCCGGTGCGGTGCCACCAATGTGGTTGCGGGCATTCACCGAGCCTTCCAGGGTCAGCACGGCAAACACGTCCTGCTCGATCTGGTCGCTGAACTGGCGCAGTTCGTCCAGGCTCATCTCGGCCAGGTCCTTGCCGGTGTCCACACCATATTTCACTGCATGGCCAACGATCTCGTGGCAGTCACGGAACGGCAGGCCACGGCGCACCAGGTAGTCGGCCAGGTCGGTGGCGGTGGAGAAACCGCGCAGAGCCGCTTCACGCATGATGGCGTGCTTGGGCTTGATCGCCGGAATCATGTCGGCAAATGCACGCAGCGAGTCGCGCAGGGTGTCGGCGGCGTCGAACAGCGGCTCCTTGTCTTCCTGGTTGTCCTTGTTGTAGGCCAGCGGCTGGCCTTTCATCAGGGTCAGCAGGCCGGTCAGGGCGCCGAACACACGGCCGCTCTTGCCGCGTACCAGTTCCGGCACGTCAGGGTTCTTTTTCTGCGGCATGATCGAGCTGCCGGTGCAGAAGCGGTCTGGCAGGTCGATGAACTGGAATTGCGCACTGGTCCACAGCACCAGCTCTTCGGAGAAGCGCGACAGGTGCATCATCGCCACGCTGGCAGCTGCACAGAACTCGATGGCGAAGTCTCGGTCCGACACGCCATCCAGCGAGTTGCCGGCCACGGCTTCGAAGCCCAGCAGCTTGCAGGTAAGTTCACGATCGATCGGGTAGGTGGTGCCGGCCAGCGCGGCGCTGCCCAACGGCATGCGGTTGGCACGTTTGCGGCAGTCGACCAGGCGCTCATAGTCGCGGCTGAGCATTTCGAACCAGGCCAGCAGGTGATGGCCGAAGGTTACCGGTTGTGCGGTCTGCAGGTGGGTGAACCCGGGCATGATGGTTTCGGCTTCACGCTCGGCCTGTTCCAGCAGGCCCTTCTGCAGGCGGGTGATCTCGCCCAGGATCAGGTCGATCTCGTCACGCAGCCACAGGCGGATGTCGGTGGCCACCTGGTCGTTGCGGCTACGGCCGGTGTGCAGCTTCTTGCCGGTGATGCCAATGCGGTCGGTCAGGCGTGCCTCGATGTTCATGTGCACGTCTTCGAGGTCGACGCGCCAGTCGAAGGTGCCGGCTTCGATCTCACCCTGGATGGTCTTCAGGCCATCGATGATGGTATCGCGCTCGGCATCGCTGAGCACGCCGACCTGCGCCAGCATGGTGGCATGGGCGATCGAACCCATGATGTCGTGGCGGTACAGGCGCTTGTCGAAATCGACCGAGGCGGTGAAACGGGCGACGAAAGCGTCGACGGGCTCACTGAAGCGGCCGCCCCAGGACTGATTGGTCTTGTCGGTGCTCATGAATTCACTCATTGCAGGCGTGAACGAAGGAAGTGGCGCGGATGATAGCAGGGTTGTGCCGGGCGCCGCAGGGCACTGGTCGTGAGAAATGCCGGAAAACCGCGAGCAACGATTTCATGGAATGAACGGCAGTGTTCCACGGACCGTCTACAGTTGGACAGAGGACTGGCAGTGAATCTGCCTGACGAGTGAATCTTTGGCCATCGCACCGGTCTAGAGCCTGACCGCAGTGTCGCTCGAACCACACGTCTACGCTATACCTGTGCGAGACTCATTCAGGAATCCAGCGCAATTATGAATGTCCTGATCGTTGATGACGAACCCCAAGGCCGTGAACGCCTCAGCCGGCTGCTCGGCGAACTGGAGGGATACACCGTGCTGGAGCCTAGCGCCACCAACGGCGAGGAGGCCCTGGCGCTGATCGACAGCCTCAAGCCCGATGTAGTCCTGCTGGACATCGGCATGCCAGGTCTGGACGGCCTGCAGGTCGCTGCGCGCTTGTGCGAACGCGAGGCGCCGCCGGCCGTGGTGTTTTGCACCGGGGACGATGAATACGGTGCCGAGGCATTCAAGGACAGCGCCCTCAGCCATGTGAGCAAGCCTCTCCAGGCCCAGGCTCTACGTGATGCCTTGCGCAAGGCCGAAAAACCCAATCGCGCCCAGCTGGCCGCGCTCACCCGGCCGGGCCATGAAGGTGGCGGGCCGCGCAGCCACATCAGTGCCCGCACCCGCAAAGGCATCGAGCTGATCCCGTTGCCCCAGGTGATCTATTTCATTGCCGACCACAAGTACGTGACGTTGCGCCATGAAGCCGGGGAAGTGCTGCTCGACGAGCCGCTCAAGGCCCTGGAGGACGAATTTGGTGAACGCTTCGTGCGTATCCACCGCAACGCGCTGGTCGCGCGCGAACGTATCGAACGCCTGCAGCGCACCCCGCTGGGGCATTTCCAGCTGTACCTGAAGGGCCTGGACGGCGATGCCCTGACCGTCAGCCGACGCCATGTGGCGGGCGTGCGCAAGATGATGCAAACCCTCTGATACGGCACCCGCATGGCGATGGCTGCGCCCTTGTTCGCGGCTGCAGCCGCGCCCGCAGGTTCAGCATTGCCCTGTCCAGCGGCGCTGTACCCTGTGCGGCGGCTTCAGGCGCAAAGAGGCCCTTGACTGATCCACATCTGCTAGCGATAGCGGCGATGCTGTTATCATCGGCAGCATTTCTCTGGATCGGGGCGTTTCATGTCCACTCGCGAAATCCGCATCGCCACCCGTAAAAGTGCCTTGGCCCTGTGGCAGGCCGAATACGTCAAAGCCCGCCTCGAGCAGGCTCACCCCGGTTTGCTGGTGACCCTGGTGCCCATGGTCAGCCGCGGTGACAAACTGCTCGATGCGCCGCTGGCGAAGATCGGCGGCAAGGGGCTGTTCGTCAAGGAACTGGAAACCGCACTGCTGGACAATGAAGCCGACATCGCCGTGCATTCGATGAAGGACGTGCCCATGGACTTCCCCGAAGGCCTCGGCCTGTACTGCATCTGCGAACGCGAAGACCCGCGCGATGCCTTCGTCTCCAACCGCTTCGCCAGCCTCGACGCACTGCCGGCCGGCAGCATCGTCGGCACTTCCAGCCTGCGCCGCCAGGCGCAGTTGCTGGCGCGCCGCCCCGACTTGCAGATCCGTTTCCTGCGCGGCAACGTCAACACCCGCCTGGCCAAACTGGACGCCGGCGAGTACGACGCGATCATTCTCGCCGCCGCTGGCCTGATCCGCCTGGGCTTCGAAAAACGCATCACCTGCACCATCAGCGTCGAGGACAGCCTGCCGGCGGGTGGCCAGGGTGCAGTGGGCATCGAATGCCGCAGCGCCGACCGCGAAATCCACGCGTTGCTGGCACCGCTGCACCACGCTGACAGCGCCGACCGGGTGGTGGCCGAACGCGCCCTGAACAAACGCCTCAATGGCGGTTGCCAGGTGCCGATCGCCTGCTATGCGGTGCTGGAAGGTGACCAGTTATGGCTGCGCGGCCTGGTCGGTCAGCCCAGCGGCGGCACCCTGCTGGTGGCTGAATCTCGCGCTCCCCGTGGCAGCGCCGAGACGCTGGGCGTGCAGGTCGCCGAAGACCTGCTGCGGCAGGGCGCCGAGGCCATCCTCAAGGAAGTCTACGGCGAGGCCGGCCACCCGTGAGTCCCTGGCGCCTGTTGCTGACCCGGCCTGCCGAAGACTGCGCAGCGCTGGCGCAGAGCCTGGCGGCGGCGGGGGTGGGCAGTAGCTGCCTGCCGTTGCTGGCGATCGAGCCCGTCGCTGTGGATAACCGGCAGCGCCAGGTACTGGAGGGCCTGTCGGGTTTCAAGGCAATCATCGTGGTCAGCAAGTCGGCCGCCAGGTTATTGCTCGAACGATTGGCCCAGGCCGGCCTGCAGCCACCACGGCAAGGCTGGTTCAGCGTTGGCGAGGCAACCGCGGCGGTGCTGCAGGCGGCGGGCCTGGCAGTGAGTGTCCCGCAGAGTGGTGACGACAGCGAAGCCTTGCTGGCCCTGCCAGCACTGCGCCAGGCTGTAGCCGTGCCGACGTCGCGCATCTTGATCGTGCGTGGGGTTGGAGGTCGCGAACTGCTGGCAGAGCGTCTTGCAGAGCAAGGTGCTAGTGTCGATTATCTGGAACTGTATCGTCGTTGTCTGCCGGATTACCCGCCAGGCACCTTGATGCGCCGCATCGAAGCGGAACGCCTCAATGGCCTGGTGGTCAGCAGTGGGCAGGGTCTTGAACACTTGCAGCAGATGGCTGGCGCCGACTGGTCACGGCTGGCGCGCCTGCCGCTGTTCGTGCCCAGCCCGCGGGTCGCCGAACAGGCCAGGGCCGCCGGGGCCCAACAGGTTGTGGATTGCCGTGGCGCCAGTGCCACGGCCTTGCTGGCAGCCGTGCAGCGCAGCGCTGCACCTGCCTCCTAAGGCGCTAAGCTGAACGCGGTGCGCCCCCATGCAAAGGATGGATACGTGAGCGAGACTGTCTTGTCCAAAAACGATCAGCCGTCGGCACAGGCGCCGGCGGAACCCGTCACCACCCCACCTGCCAAGCGCTCCGGCAGTGGTCTGGCAACGCTGGCCCTGCTGCTGGGTGCGGCTGGGGTCGCGGTCGGTGGCTGGGGTGTCTGGCAGGTGCGTCAACTGCAAGGCAGCGAATTCAACCAGGGCCAGCACATCGAGGCGCTGAACCAGCGCGCCGAGGCCCTGCAGCAACGCGAGCAGCAGATCAGCGCGCAGCTGGCCAGCCTGCCGGCTGCCAGCGAGCTGGAAGACCGCCGCCGCCTGGTGGCGCAGTTGCAAGGCGACCAGCAACGCCTCAGCCAACGCCTGGAAACCGTGCTGGGTGAAAGCCGCAAGGAATGGCGCCTGGCCGAGGCCGAGCATTTGCTGCGCCTGGCCACCCTGCGCCTGTCGGCGCTGCAGGACATCACCAGTGCCAAAGCCCTGGTCGAGGGTGCCGACGAGATCCTGCGTGAACAGAGCGACCCAGGCGCCTTCGCCGCCCGCGAGCAGCTGGCGCGTAGCCTGGCCACGCTCAACAGCACGCAGCAGCCGGACCGCACCGGGCTGTTCCTGAAGCTGGCTGCGCAGCGCGAACTGGTGCAGCAACTCAGCGCCCAGTCGCCCGAGTTCGCCAGCAATGCCGATGCGCTCGGTGCCCTGACCTCCGACGGCGATGGCGCCAGCCGCCTGTCGCAGTGGTGGGCCGAGATCTCCAAGTACTTCCAGATCGACTTCAACGCCGATGACAACGTGCGCCCATTGCTGGCCGGGCAGCAGCTGAACCAGCTGCGCCTGGCCCTGAGCCTGACCATCGAGCAGGCCCAGTGGGCAGCGCTCAACGGCGAGGCCAAGGTCTATACCCAGGCTCTGGATGATGCCCGCAGCGTGCTGCTGGCCAACTTCAACGCCGACAATCCGCAAAGCAAGGCCATGCTCGACAGCCTCAACGCCCTGGCAGAGCAACCGGTCTCGGTGGTCACCCCCGACCTGAGCGAAAGCCTGGCCGCGGTGCAGGCTTATATCCAGCGCCGCCATCTGCCGGCCGAGCCTGAAGGGGCCAAGCCATGAAGCGCGTCTACCTGTTGGCCGTGCTGGCAATCGTGATCGCTGCTGCGCTGGGTATCGCAGTCGCCAGGCACAGCGGTTATGTGCTGATCTCGTATGGCAGTTTCCGCTACCAGTCCGGGCTGTGGGCAGCCCTGGCCGGCTTGTTGGCGGTGATCGTGCTGCTGTGGCTGTTGCGCTACCTGGTCGGCCTGGTGCTGACCTCCAGCGGCGTGGTCAACCCATGGTCGCGGCGCAACCGCAGCCGGCGCATTCGCTTGTCCATCGAACAGGGCCAGCTGGACCTTGCCGAGGGCCGCTGGGCCAGCGCCCAACGCCACCTGCACCGGGCCGCCGAGGCCGAGCGCCAGCCGCTGCTGTTCTACCTCGGTGCGGCGCGCGCCGCCAACGAGCAAGGCCGCACTGAAGACAGTGACAACCTGCTGGAGCGTGCCTTGGAGCGCCAGCCGCAAGCGGAACTGGCCATCGCCCTGACCCATGCGCAGTTGCAGATGGACCGTGGCGAAAAAGACGGCGCCCTGGAAACCCTGCTGGCCATGCAGGACCGCCACCCGCATAACAGCCAGGTGCTGCGCCTGCTGCAGCGCCTGTACCAGGAGCGCGGCGACTGGTCGGCCCTGATCCGCCTGTTGCCCGACCTGCGCAAAGGCAAGGTGCTGCCGGCTGCCGAGCTGGCGGCCCTGGAGCAGCGCGCCTGGGGGCAGAACCTGAGCCTGGCCTCGACCCGGGGGGAGGATGCGCAAAGTGCGCGTCAGGCCCTGGAGCGTGCCTGGCAGCAACTGACCGCGGCGCAGCGCCAGGAACCACAGCTGGTGCTGGCCTATGCCGAACAGTTGCGCCAGGTGGGTGCCCAGAGCGAAGCCGAGCAAGTGCTGCGCACTGCCCTCAAGCGTGAATACGAAAGCCACCTGGCTCGCCTGTACGGCCTGGTGCGCGGCGATGACCCGGCGCGCCAGTTGCAAACCGCCGAAGGCTGGCTCAAAGCCCACCCGCAGGACGCCAGCCTGCTGCTGACTTTGGGTCGCCTGAGTTTGCAGAACCGTTTGTGGGGCAAGGCGCGCGACTACCTGGAAAGCAGCCTGCGCATGGAGCGCAACCCTGAGGCCTGTGCCGAGTTGGCCCGGTTGCTGGCCAGCCTCGGTGAGACCGAGCGCAGCAACCAGCTGTTCCAGGAGGGCCTTGGCCTGCTGGATGAACGCCTGCTGGCGTTGCCATTGCCAGAAGCTGTGCGCGCCTGACCTACCCATGGCCCGCGCCAAGGTGCGGGCCATGGCGCTGGGTAACTTATCCGGTGATGCAAGCTGGATCTGCAGTATCTTTCTTCAGACGTTTCCTACCTATCAGCTAGAAATTTCCTTCGCGATTCAGTGAGTTGTCGTTGTTGTCGTGCCTTGAAACAAAGCGTGTCTTTCCTCTACCGTTTTAAGCCACTTCATCATTCCCGGACCTTCACCTCCCATGCTGCCGGCCCGTTTGCGTACCTTTTTCCTACCCGCCTGCCTGGCCGCACTGGCGGTGCTGGCTGCGTCCTTTCAGCTGGAAAACGCCCCCGGGCTGGTGCCGTGTCCATTGTGTTTCAGCCAACGGCTGTTGCTTGGCCTGTACGCACTGTTGTGCCTCACGGCCACTGTGCAGGCGCCGGGTTCGCGCGGTGTGCGCTGTTATGCGTGGGCGACACTGGGCTGTTCGCTGGCCGGGGCATTGCTGGCCGCGAGGCATGTCTGGTTGCAGGGGGCGGACGATGTCTTTGCACTGTGTCCGGTGCCGATCGGGCGGGTATTTGAGCAATCCTGGAGCGAAGCGGCGCGGCAATTGCTGCTCGGTGGCCCTGACTGCAACGCGCTGACCTGGAGTTTTCTCGACCTGACGCTGCCCGAGTGGAGCCTGTTGGCTTTCCTGCTGCTGGCAGTGCCGCCCGCGAGCTGCCTGCTGGCGTATCGTTTCCGCACCCTGGCCATTAATTGACCTGGCGCAAGGCTTGGCCGGTAGCGCGACCAATGGTGGTGTAACAGGGTATTAAACGCTTGTATGAACTTTGTCTGCTGCGTACCTTGATGGGTAGCACGCGCGGGAATAATCTCGCAGCACGCATACCGAAAACACAACTGCTCGATGCCGTCCTGCTGATGTCACCTTTGTACTGCACGGTCGTAGTGCGAGGTGCAGCGGCATCTACCCAGAAGGGAAGAGATCGCCATGCTCGATAGTTGTCAGAACGCTCAGGAACGCTGGGGTGGGGTTCACAAGCTGATCGACCGCTGGCTGGAGGAGCGCCAGGAACTGGTGCAGGCTTTCCGCGCATTGCGCGATATGAAGCCGACCTTTGCCGACAAGGATAAAAACCGTGATTTCTGCGCGGTTCTGGTCGACTACGTTTCGGCGTGGCATTTCGAAGTCTGCGAACAGTTGGTCAGTGAGGCCAAGGCTTTTGACGACGAGAAGGCGCTGAAGCTGGCCGAAGAGATCAACCCGCGAATAAACGACATCACCCAGATCGCGCTGGCTTTCAATGACCATTGCGAAAAGGGTGAATGCAAGGATACCGAACGCTTCGCCGAGAAGCTGGCCAAGCTGGGAGCCTTGCTGCACGAGCGCTTCGAACTCGAAGACTGCCTGATCGAGGTGCTGCACAACGCGCACAAGGAAGAGGGCGCGGTCGAGGCCTGAAGGCGGAGGTCAATCACCCACCGCCAGCAGTTCGATTTCGAACACCAGAGGGGTGTAGGGTGCGATCAGGTCGCCCGCACCCTCGGCGCCATAAGCTTGTGCCGACGGAATTACCAGGCGCCATTTGGCGCCAGCGTGCATCTGCGGCAACGCCACCTGCCATCCTTCGATCACCGAATCCAGGCTGAACCACTGCGGTGTCTGGTTCTGGTCGAATACCGAGCCGTCGGGCAGCCTGCCCACATAACGCACCTGCACCTTGCCACCAGTTTTGGGCTGCGCGCCCGTGCCTGCCTGCAGTTCGCTGTAGAGCACGCCCCCTGGTAGTTCGTGTACACCATAGCGACCGCGCTCGGTGGCCATGAAGCGTGCCTCGGCGGCCTGCTGCTTCTGCATGGCGGCATCGCCTGCCTGTGCTTCATGCTGCTGCAGCACAGCCTGCATGCGTGTCTTGTCGAGCTTCAGCGGTTGCCCTTGGTAAGACGCACGCAGGCCTTCGACCAGCGCATCCAGTTGCAGGCCCGGCATCTCCTGGCGCAGCCGCTCGCCCAGGCTGGCGCCGAGGCTGTAGGCCAAATCGTGTTCGTCGCTGTTGGCCAGGGCGAGAGGGGCCAGCAGGCATAAACCTAAAACCAGATATCGAGGCATGATCAGTTCCTGCGCCAATGAGCGGGGAATTATGCCAGTGTTCAGTTTTTATTGTGGCGTGGTCGCGGTCTTGTAGGCGCGACACAAGGCTGCTCCTGCGGGGCATGGTGCTATTCAGGTAATTGCCGAACATCGGCAATCATTTATTCAGCAACTACACTTGCTCGGAGCTGCAAGATAACAACTTTGCCCAGGCATGCAACGCGGCGTAAACAATACTGTCAACATGCCCTAGCGGCGGTAGCAGCAGAAGCATAGTATGAGCCGCAATCTCATCAGCCAGGAGGTAAACCATGTCGGCCAAAAAGAAGCCAGTAAGTACGCCGTTACACCTGCTCCAGCAACTTTCGGGCAGCCTGCTCGAACACTTGGAGGATGCCTGCTCGCAAGCGCTGGCTGATGCGGAAAAACTGCTGACCAAGTTGGAAAAGCAACGTGGCAAGGCCCAGGAAAAATTGCACACCGGTCGCCAGAAACTGCAAGACGCGGCCAAGGCAGGTAAAACCAAGGCACAAACCAAGGCGCATAAAGCCATTGGTGAACTGGAAGAATTGCTTGATTCGCTCAAGGAACGTCAAACCCAGACCCGTTCTTATATCCAGCAGCTCAAGCGCGATGCCCAGGACAGCCTCAAACTGGCTCAAGGTGTAGGCAAGGTTCGCGAGGCTGCAGCCAAGGCCCTTGACCAGCGCGCTGCGGCCAAGCCAGCGGCCAAAACCACTGCTGCCAAACCGGCGTCCAAGCCAGCGGCCAAAACCACTGCTGCCAAACCGGCGGCCAAGCCAGCAGCCAAGACCGCTGCTGCCAAACCGGCGGCCA
>NZ_DGIR01000054.1:0-124493 GCF_002386445.1 Pseudomonas sp. UBA4617 | reverse complement strand
GGCGGCCAAGCCAGCAGCCAAAACCACTGCTGCCAAACCGGCGGCCAAGCCAGCAGCCAAAACCGCTGCTGCGAAACCGGCGGCCAAGCCAGCAACCAAAACCGCTGCTGCCAAACCTGCGACCAAGCCAGCAGCCAAGACCGCTGCCGCGGCCAAACCGGCAGCCAAGCCAGCGGCCAAGACCGCTGCTGCGGCCAAACCGGCAGCCAAGCCAGCGGCCAAGACCACCGCAGCTGCCAAGCCAGCTCCAGCCAAGACCGCTGCTACCAAGCCCGCCGTGAAACCGGCTGCTGCAAAAGCGCCAACCCGTACCGCGGCCAAACCAGCAGCGGCCAAGCCCGCCGAAACGAAGCCGGCCACGCCCGCTGCCAGCAGCCCGGTCGGCGCGACCAACTCGGCTACTCCTGCCGCTTCGGTGGCCCCTTCGGCACCCGCCAGTACCTCGGTTCAGGCGCCGTCTTCGGCATCCTGAAGCGCGGTCGCCGCGACGCGCAACTGGTCCAGCGCGTCGTGGCGGCGGGCCAGGTCCGGTACCAGCCGGGCCAGCCAGTCGTCCGCGGGCACATCGGCGTCCGCGGGCCACTGTTGTGCGCACGCTTGCAAGCGTTCCAGCAAGGCCTTTTCGGCCTCTAATTCCAACTGCCTCACCTGATCCCGCAGCACCGCCAGCTGCGCATCACCCTGCGCCGCCGTGCGCCACTGTTGCCGCAAGTTGCGTAACGGCGCGACCACGTCACGCTGCCAGGGCTCGGCAACCTCGCGCAGCCGCTGCGCGCGTTCGTCCAGCACAGCCACGCCATGCGCTTGCAGCCAGGTTGCGCAAAGCAACAGGCAGACATCGCTACCCTGCGCCTGCAAGGCGAGGCAGGCCGCTTCCACGCCGGGCCTGGCGTACAGGGCCAGGGCATAATTCCACAGGTCGGTGTGCATGGTTCCACTCGCGCTATGGGCCGAGGAAGCTGGTAGACTCCGCGACCATCATGATCAGACTATCCAACCTCACTTTACAGCGTGGTCCGCAGCGCTTGCTAGAAGGCGCCGAGATGACCCTGCACGCCGGTCACAAGGCCGGCCTGATCGGCGCCAACGGTGCCGGAAAATCCAGCCTGTTCGCCTTGCTGCGTGGTGAGCTGTCGCCCGATGCCGGCGATTGCCAACTGCCCGGGGATTGGCGCATCGCCCACATGCGCCAGGAGGTCGACACGCTCGACCGCCTGGCTGTGGACTATGTGCTTGACGGTGATGCGCGCCTGCGCAAGGTGCAGGCCGAGCTGGCTGCGGCAGAGCAGGCCCACGATGGCACCGCCCTGGCACGTCTGCACAGTGAGCTGGAAAGCGCCGACGGCTATACCGCCGATGCACGTGCCCGCAAGTTGCTGGCCGGCCTGGGCTTCACCAACGAGCAGATGGACCGCCGCGTCGGCGACTTCTCCGGGGGCTGGCGGATGCGCCTGAACCTGGCCCAGGCACTGATGTGCCCGTCCGACCTGCTGCTGCTCGACGAGCCCACCAACCACCTCGACCTGGACGCAATCCTGTGGCTCGAGGACTGGCTCAAGGGTTACCCCGGCACGCTGTTGCTGATTTCTCACGACCGCGACTTCCTCGATGCCGTGGTCGACCATGTGCTGCATGTCGAGCAGCGCAAGCTGAACCTGTACAAAGGCGGCTACACCGCCTTCGAGCGCACCCGTGCCGAGCGCCTGGCGCAGCAGCAACAGGCCTACGAGAAGCAACAGGCGCAGCGCGCGCACATGGAAAAGTACATCGCCCGCTTCAAGGCCCAGGCCACCAAGGCGCGCCAGGCCCAGAGCCGGATCAAGGCCCTGGAGCGCATGGAAGAGCTGTCGGCGGCGCATGTCGATTCGCCATTCGACTTCGTCTTCCGCGAGTCGCAAAAGATTTCCAGCCCGCTGCTGAGCCTGTCCGAAGGCCGCCTGGGCTACGGTGACAAAGCCATTCTCGACAAGGTCAAGCTGCAGCTCACTCCAGGGGCACGCATTGGTCTGCTCGGCCCCAACGGTGCCGGCAAGTCGACCTTGATCAAGAACCTGGCAGGCGAGCTCGAGCCGTTGTCCGGCCGCCTGGTACGGGGCGAAAACCTTGCTGTCGGTTACTTCGCCCAGCATCAGCTGGACTCGCTGGACGACAAGGCCAGCCCGCTGCTGCACCTGCAGCGCATCGCCCCTGCCGAGCGCGAACAGACGCTGCGCGATTTCCTTGGCGGTTTCGACTTCCATGGCGACCGTGTCGACGAGCCGGTGGTGCATTTCTCCGGTGGCGAAAAGGCCCGCCTGGCGCTGGCGCTGATCGCCTGGGAGCGGCCGAACCTGCTGTTGCTTGACGAACCGACCAACCATCTCGACCTGGAAATGCGCCTGGCGCTGACCATGGCCCTGCAGGAGTTCGCCGGTGCTGTGGTGGTGGTGTCCCACGACCGCCACCTGCTCAAGAGCACCACCGACGACTTTCTGCTGGTAGCCGACGGCAAGGTTGAAACCTTCGACGGCGACCTGGACGACTACAGCCGCTGGCTGGTCGAATTCCGCCAGCGCAGCGCGCCGGCCAGTAATGCCCCGGTCAACCCGGACAAGACCGACAAGAAAGCCCAGCGCCAGGCGGCCGCCGCATTGCGCCAGCAACTGGCCCCGCACAAGAAGGCCGCCGACAAGCTCGAGACCGAGCTCAACCAGGTACACGCACAACTGGCCGAGATCGAAACCGCGCTGGGTGATGGTGGCCTCTACGACGCGGCGCGCAAGGATGAACTGCGCGACCTGCTGGCGCGCCAGACCAAGCTCAAGCAGCGCGAAGGCGAACTGGAAGAGGCCTGGATGGAAGCGCTGGAAACCCTTGAAAGCATGCAGGCCGAGCTCGAGGCACTGTCCTGATGGAAGAACTGCGTTCGCTGCTGCCAGGGCAATGGATGGACACCTTCTGGCTGGGCCTGCAGATTCTGTTGATCCTGGTGGCGGCGTTCGTCCTGCAGCGCATCATTGCCCGTGGGCTGAGCCGCCTGGGCCAGCGTTATCCATTGCCGCCGGAGTTGCTGGTGCCGGTGCGCGGTGGCCTGCGCTGGCTGATCATGGGCAGCGCGCTGCTGTTCGTGCTGGAGCGCCTGGGTGTATCGGCAACGGTGCTGTGGACGGCATTGTCCGGCTTCGTCGCGGTGGCGGCGGTGGCGTTCTTCGCCATCTGGAGCGTGCTGTCCAACCTGCTGTGCGCGGTACTGATCTTCACGGTCGGGCCGTTTCGCATCGGCGACGTGGTCGAACTGGTCGACACCCTGGACAAGCCAGGGGTAAAGGGCCGGGTTATTGCCATCAACCTGCTGTTCACCACCCTGCTGGAAATGCCCGAGGCGGGAGGGGCACTGGTGCAGGTACCGAACAGCCAGTTTTTCCAGAAGTCGGTGCGGCGCTGGCGCGGCGCTGAGGTGCAGTCGCCGCAACAAGAGTCGCCGGCCGAGGCTGACTGAAACCAGTACCGGCCTCTTCGCGGGTGCAGGCAATACAAATACTGCAAAATCTGCTGGTTATTTTTTCATCAACACCTTAGCTTTACGTTTTGCAACATATGTTCGAGCGAGGTGTGTGATGTCGATGGACGTGTGGTTGGGCTTCTTTGCCGCCTGTTGGGTGATCAGCCTTTCACCCGGCGCCGGGGCAATTGCCTCGATGTCCAGCGGCCTGCAATATGGTTTCTGGCGTGGTTACTGGAACGCCCTGGGCCTGCAGCTGGGCCTGGTTGTGCAAATTGCCATCATTGCCGCCGGCGTCGGTGCCATCTTGGCCGCTTCGGCCACGGCGTTTCACATCATCAAATGGTTCGGGGTCGGTTACCTGGTGTACCTGGCCTACAAGCAGTGGCGGGCCTTGCCGCTGGACATGAGCGATGACTCCGGCGTGCGCCCGATCGGCAAGCCACTGAGCCTGGTGTTCCGTGGTTTCCTGGTCAACGTCAGCAACCCCAAGGCGCTGGTGTTCATGCTGGCGGTGCTGCCACAGTTCATCAACCCGCATGCCGCACTGCTGCCGCAGTACGTGGCCATCACCGTGACCATGGTCGCTGTCGACATGCTGGTAATGGCCGGCTACACCGGCCTGGCTGCGCGGGTGCTGCGCCTGCTGCGTACGCCCAGGCAGCAGAAGCGTCTGAACCGGACCTTTGCCGGGTTGTTCCTGGGGGCTGCAACCTTCCTGGCGACCTTGCGCCGCGCGCCAGTCTGATCGACCCGAGGTGGCTCCTGCAGGCGTTATGCGTTCCTTGCAGGAGCGGCCTGGTGTCGCGCGCAACGGGCCGCCAGTCATTTCTGTTTGTCCATCAACCCCTTGAGCAACTCTACCGGTAGTGGAAAGACAATGGTCGAGCTCTTGTCACCGGCGATCGCCCCCAGCGTCTGCATATAGCGCAACTGCATCGCGCCCGGCTCCTTGCTCAGCATCTGCGCTGCCTGCATCAACTTCTCCGACGCCTGCAACTCGCCTTCTGCATGGATGACCTTGGCCCGCCGTTCGCGCTCGGCCTCGGCCTGGCGGGCAATGGCGCGCACCATCGATTCGTTGAGGTCGACGTGCTTGATCTCGACGTTGGCCACCTTGATACCCCAGGCGTCGGTCTGGGCGTCCAGCACCTGGCGGATGTCCGCGTTCAGTTGTTCGCGTTCGGCCAGCAACTCGTCCAGTTCGTGCTTGCCCAGTACGGCGCGCAAAGTGGTCTGGGCCAGCTGGCTGGTCGCCACCAGAAAATCCTCGACCTGGATGATCGCTTTCTGCGGGTCAAGCACACGGAAGTAGACCACGGCATTGACCTTGACCGAGACGTTGTCGCGGGTGATCACGTCCTGCGGCGGCACATCCAGCACCACCGTGCGCAGGTCGACCCGCACCATCTGCTGCAGCACCGGAATCAACAGGATCAGCCCCGGCCCCTTTACCTGCCAGAAGCGGCCCAGCTGGAACACCACCGCGCGCTCGTATTCGCGCAGGATGCGGAACGCCGACAGCAACAGCATCAGCAGTACGACCAGTACCGCGCCGAAACCCAGTTGCATGAACATGGTCACTCTCCTTGCGCCGCAGGTGCGGCGGCGCTCACTTCCAGCATGACACCTTGGCGGGCTGTCACCCGCACGCGCTGGCCTGGCTGCAATGGCGTTGCACATTGCACCTGCCATTGCTCGCCCTGGGCCAGGACAAAACCGCAGAGCGGGTTGCCGGCCATTACCCCGGTGATCGTGACCATGCTGCCAACCAGGCCTGCATCGCCGCTGAGCACCGCTCGGCGACGGGCCTTGAGGGCCATGCCCATCACACCGCCGATCAGCAACGCCGAGAGCAGCGCCAAGGTGCCGATCAGGGCCAGTGGAATGCCGAAGCCGGGGGCGTCGGTGTCGATCAGGATCAGCGCGCCGACCACGAAAGCGACTATGCCGCCAAAGCCGACCACGCCGAAACTGGGCAGGAAGGCCTCGCCGATCATGAAGGCGAGGCCGAGCATTATCAGGGCCACCCCGGCAAAGCTCACCGGCAGCAGCTGCAGCGCATATAGGGCCAGCAGCAAGCAGATGCCGCCAACCACACCACCGACCGTCGAGCCAGGGTTCATGAACTCGAACAGCAGGCCGTACACCCCGATCATGATGAGGATCAGCGCCACGCTCGGGTTGGTGATTACCGCCAGTACCCGTGTACGCCAGTCCGGCAAGTGCTCGACCAGGCTGGCGCCGGTGGTCTGCAGCTGACGGGGCTGGCCCGCGATAGTGAGGGTTTGGCCATCGAGCTTGCGCAGCAGCCCGGGTAGGTCATCGGCCACCTGATCGATCACGTTCAGTCGCAAGGCCTCGCTGGCCGACAGGCTTACCGCCTCGCGCACGGCTTTCTCCGCCCAGTCGGTGTTGCGACCGCGCAGCTGCGCCAGCCCACGTATGTAGGCCGCGGCATCATTGACCTGCTTGCGGGCGAGGGTTTCGTCAGCGCTGCCTTTGGCCTTGTCCTGTCTGGTAGCGCCGGGCGGGCCGCCGATCTGTACCGGCGTGGCGGCGCCGAGGTTGGTCCCTGGCGCCATGGCCGCGATGTGGCTGGCGTAGAGAATGTAAGTACCGGCGCTGGCGGCGCGGGCCCCGCTTGGGGCCACGAAGGTGGCGACCGGTACCGGGCTGGCGAGAATCGCCTTGACCATCTGGCGCATGGCGCTGTCCAGCCCACCCGGGGTATCCATACGGATGACTACCAGTTGCGCGCCCTGCGCCTGGGCCTGGTCGAGGCTGCGCACCAGGTAGTCGGCGCTGGCCGGGCCGATGGCATCGTCGATGCCCAGCACCCACACGGCACCGGGCGCACCCTGGCCGCCCGGCGCGATGCCAAGCAGCAACAGCAGCAACAGCCAGCGCCAGTAGCGGGCAATCACCTGTCGTCACCTCGTGTGTTCTATTGCACAAGTTTAGCCCTGCCGGTCGGTAGCCGACCTAGAATTGGACATTGGGGGACGAAACCGGAGGTGCATCATGCGTATGGCAAAGACTCTGCAGGATCGCCTGACCCAGGCCAACTGCGACTACGACATCATTCCCCATCCCCATTCGGCCACCAGCCTGGAGTCGGCCCGCACGGCCGGGGTGCCCGCGGAACGAGTCGCCAAGTCGGTGGTGCTCGATGACCGTCATGGCAACTACATCATGGCCGTGTTACCGGCCAACCGGCACCTGGACATGACCAAGGTGCGCATGTCCGGGGCCTGGCAACTGACCCGCGAGAGTGGCCTGCCGAGCCTGTTCGGCGATTGCGAGCGCGGTGCCGTACCGGCGCTTGGCGATGCCTACCAGATAAAGATGCTGCTTGATTCGAGTCTTACCCGCCAGGGCGATGTCTATCTGGAGGCGGGTGACCACGATCACCTGATCCACATGAGCATCGAGCAATATCTCAAGCTGGTGCCGCGCGCCGAAGTGCGCGAGCTCAGCTGATGCTCCCAACCCATGCCGGGCCGGCATCGTTGACGACCGGCCCGGCGCCGAGGAGGAACCATGGACAAGCCGATTCATCCGTTGTCTGAGATTTTCAAACAGCTGGGGCTGTCTGACGATCCGGTCGACATCGACCGCTTCATCACCACCCATTCGCCGCTGGATGACGATGTAAAGCTGGTTGACGCGCCTTTCTGGAGCGATTCACAGCGTGCGTTCCTGAAAGAGAAGTACATCGCGGATGACGACTGGATCCCGATGATCGACCAACTGAACGAGGCGTTGCACCCGCGCAAGAAATAAAGCGCCGAGTGGTGGCTGACGAGTGATTGGCCGTTGCTATGCTCAGGAAAACAACAAGGGGATAGCGCGATGAAAGATCCCTACGCACCGGGTTTCTGGTGCTCCGTGACCATCCTGGGCACCCTGACGGCCAGTTACTTCTATGGCATCAGGCAGGCGCAACAGATGAACCAGGCTGTGCATTTCCTGTATGCCGCTGCTGCGGTCACCGTGGCGGTGGCACTGGTGGCGCTGACCTGGATCGCCTGGCAGCAACTGCACCTGAACAAGCGCGAAGTGGTGCAGGGGCGAACGTTACTGACCATCTGGAACACCAAGGTGGCATTGCGCCGCGTCGAAACGGTGTTCGATCGCTATTTCTGGGGCAGCTACTGGCATTCCGGGCGCACCTTCGAAGAAGTCATGGGCGAGCTGAAAGGCACACCGCTGGAGCAGAGTCTGGATGCGCTGAAACACCAATGTCGGGTGCTGGACCGCGAGATTCATGACCATCATCACCACTGGCTGGCCAATGCCCGCGACCTGTCCAGCGTTGCCCAGGCGATGGCCCGTGAGCGCTACCAGCTGGACCTGGGCGAGCCCACCCACAGCGGCCATGGCAACACCGCCGTGCTCAATCGTGACCTGGAAGTGCTGGTGTACACCTGGTCGGCACGCCTGCGCAGCTTCGACCATCAACTGGACGAACTGGAGCGCGCCTACCATTGAGGGTATTCATTCGCCGCGGATGTACTGTTCCAGCTGCAGGATCAGGCGGGCCTGTTCGGCGATGGTTTCCTTGACCAGGTCACCGATCGACAGCAGGCCGAGCAGTTCGCCATTGCTGACCACCGGCAGGTGGCGCAGGTGGCGGTTGGTCATCAGGTTCATGCAGTACTCGAGGTTCTGCTTCGGCTCAACGGTGACCACCGGAGCGCTCATGATTTCGCGCACCGGCGTGGCAGCGGAAGAGCGGCCCCTGAGCACCAGTTTGCGCGCATAGTCCCGTTCACTGATGATACCCACCACCTGGTTGCCCTCGACCACGGGCAGCGCACCGACGTTTTTCTCCGCCAGCATTTTCAGGGCGTCGAGTACCGAGTCATCCGGGCCGATGGTGTAAACGGTCTGGTGCTGGGACTTGGTCTTGAGGATTTGTTCGACGGTCTTCATACGAGCCTCTGCGGGTGGAAAAGCCATGTCTCGGAGTAAATAAAGCATCCGGCACTGCGCTCTGCACGGCAATGCAGGAAACGGCATGGAGTCGATTGAAAAACGTCATGAATGTGCTCTGCCTGTACCGCCCCTCGAGGGCAAGCGCGCTGCCACAGGTAGCGGCGGGGCATCCTGTGGCGGCGGGCGTGCCCGCGAAGAGGCCGGTACTGCCAATCAGAGCTTCGGCATCTGCCCGATTCGCGCAACCATCTCGCTCACCACCTGCAGGTCCAGCATGAACTGTTCCACGGTCTTGAACTCGTTGTCGTTGTGCCCGGTGTATTTCACGTCCGGCATGGCCAGGCCGAACTGCACGCCGTTGGGCAGGTCGTGCACCGAGGTTGCCCCTGCCGAGGTACCGAACTCGTGCTTCATGCCCAGGTTCTCGGTGGCGACATCAAGCAGGGCCTTGACCCATTCGCCCTCGGGGTTGCGGTACATCGGCTCGTCCAGGCTGTAGTCGAAGGCCACCGAGGTGTGGCTTTGCCGGGTCCATTTGCCCAGCTTGTCGGCCAGCTCGTCCTTGATCGTGGCGATCGGCTTGCCTTTGGGGATGCGCAGGTTCACGGCCAGTTTCAGGCCTTTGTCATCAACCCCGACAAAAGTCAGCGAAGCCGTCAACGGGCCCATGAATGGGTCCTTGAAGGCCACGCCAAGCTTGTTGCCGAGGTAGTCCAGGCCCCAGTTGTCGGCGGCGTAGCGGGCGGCATCGGTGAAGTGGTTGTGCTTGATTGGCACCTGCTGGCCGAGGCCATTGATGAAATCAAGCATGCGCGCCACTGGGTTCACCCCGGATTCCGGCTCCGAAGAGTGGGCAGAAACGCCGGTCACCGTCAGCACCACGGTGTCGCCTTCGGGCTTGGCGTCGATGCTGAAATCGCCGCCATGCTGCTTCACGTACTTGGTGCCGGCCTGCTGCAGATGCTTGGCAAGCTGTGCCGGGTTATCGGAGACCAGTGTCGCCACCGAGGTGGTCGGAATCTGGTTGGTGGCCAGGCCGCCGGTCAGGTTGACGATTTCCGCACCCTTGCCCGTGCCCGGGCGCTTGCTGAAGCTGGCCATGATCGTGCCGTAGCCTTTCTCGGCGATCACCACCGGATAGCCGCCGTCGAGCGCCAGGTTGTAGTCCGGCGTGGGGTTGCGTTCGAAATAGTACGGGATGGCATCGCCGCTGGTTTCTTCGGTGGTATCGATCAGCAGCTTGAACTGCCGGGCCAGTGGCAGGTTTTCGTCCTTGGCCACTTTCAGTGCGTACATCGCCACGACAATGCCGTTCTTGTCGTCTTCAGTACCGCGCCCATACATGCGGTCTCCGACCAGGGTCACCTTGAACGGGTCCAGGCGCGTGCCATCGGCCAGCTTCCAGTTGTCCGGGTTGACCGGTACCACGTCGGCGTGGGCGTGAATGCCGACCACTTCCTTGCCACTGCCCAGCGAAATCTCGTACACCCGGTTGTCGATGTTGCGGAAGGCCAGGCCGAAGCTCTCGGCAAGGGCCTTTATCCTGTCGGCAATCTTGAGGAACTCGGGGTTCTCGTGCTGCGGTATGCCTGCGACATTGAAGGTCGGGATAGCCACCAGTTCACGCAGGGTTTCGCTGGCGGCCTTGCCGTACTTGATGCGGGTATACAGGCCGAGCAGGCGGTTGATGTCGTTCTGTTGCTCGGCTGCCAGTGGCTTGCCGGCCAGGTAGGCATCCAGCGTTGCCTCGAGATTGTCGGCCTTGGCCAGATCATTGCCCTTGAGCTTGCCGAGGAACTGCTTGAAGTCGCTTGGGTCGCTGCCGTCGAAGGCTTTGACGATGGCAGCGGACTGCTGCTGGGTAAGGTTGGCCTGGGCCGGCAGGGTGAAAAGACCGATGCTGGCTAGCAGCAGGGCGGTGGCGGTAAGTTTTTTCAGGTGCATGGTTGTGCGCATTCCTTCGCCAATCATTGTGTGGGTAACCCGTCGGGAACGGGAAGATGTCCACGCTAACACCAATGAACGGTGGTACGGGAGTGCCAGAAGCGCGACATGGCGCACAAACGAAAAAGCCCGCGCTAGGGCGGGCTTTTGAAGTAGATGGCGCACTCGGCGGGATTCGAACCCACGACCCCTGCCTTCGGAGGGCAGTACTCTATCCAGCTGAGCTACGAGTGCAACGCGCACGCATGATACCCATCTGTGCCGATGGCGTCCATCGCCTTGATCTGTAGCTGTTTTTCCTTCTTCAGGCCGGAGGGGCCAGACACGCCGGCGCAAGCCACTGCAAATCCATCTAACCATATGCGATATCAGTATTTGCCTGTCGAGTCTTATACCCTCTAGGCTCTGGTCACAACTTGTTATAACAAGTCATCGATCAGCGAAGAGACCCATGGCCGAATTGCTTCCCCTGTCCCCGGTACCGCTCTATACCCAGTTAAAGGAACTGCTGCGCGAGCGCATCCTTGACGGCACCTATCCGTCGCACAGCCGCATGCCCTCCGAAAGCGAGCTGGGCAAGGCGTTCAATGTCAGCCGCATTACCGTGCGTCAGGCGCTCGGCGACCTGCAGAAAGAAGGGCTGATCTTCAAGATCCACGGTAAAGGCACCTTCGTCGCCAAGCCCAAGGCGTTCCAGAACGTCAGCACACTGCAGGGCCTGGGCGAGTCGTTGACGCAGATGGGTTACGAAGTGATCAACCGCCTGCGCAGCTTCCGTCATGTGCCCGCCAGTGCCATGGTGGCGGCGCGCCTGCAGGTCGAGGAAGGCAGCCTGGTCACCGAGATCCACCGCGTGCGGCTGATCAACCGCGAGCCAGTGTCCCTGGAACTGACCTGGTTGCCCAAGGCCGTTGGCGAAAAACTGGAAAAGGCCGATCTGGTCACCCGTGACATTTTCCTGCTGCTGGAAAACGACTGCGGCATCGCGCTCGGCCACGCCGACCTGGCGATCGATGCGGTGCTGGCCGACAGCGACCTGACCCAGGCGCTGGAGGTGGAAGAGGGTTCGCCAATCATGCGTATCGAGCGTCTGACCCACGCCGCCGATGGCACACCCCTGGACTTCGAACACCTGTATTACCGCGGCGATGCCTTCCAGTACCGCCTGCGCATCGACCGCCAGAAGGGGAGCAAGGCATGAGTATCCAGACCCAGGACTACGACATCATCGTCATCGGCGGTGGCACTGCCGGGCCGATGGCGGCGATCAAGGCCAAGGAGCAAGACAAGCACTTGCGCGTGCTGCTGCTGGACAAAGCCAACGTCAAGCGCAGCGGTGCCATCAGCATGGGTATGGATGGCCTGAACAACGCCATCATTCCCGGCCACGCCACCCCCGAGCAATACACCAAGGAAATCACCGTGGCCAATGACGGCATCGTCAACCAGGCCACGGTCTATGCCTACGCGACCCACAGTTTCCAGACCATCGAGCAGCTCGACCGCTGGGGCGTGAAGTTCGAGAAGGACGAAACCGGTGACTACGCGGTGAAGAAGGTTCACCACATGGGCGCCTACGTGCTGCCGATGCCCGAAGGGCACGATATCAAGAAGGTACTGTACCGCCAGCTCAAGCGCGCCCGGGTGGAGATCAGCAACCGCATGGTCTGCACCCGTGTGTTGCTCGATGGCGAAGGGGCGGCGGCGGGTGTCCTCGGCTTCGACTGCCGCAGCGGCGAGTTCCGCGTGGTGCGGGCCAAGGCGGTGATTCTCGCCTGCGGGGCCGCCGGGCGCCTGGGGTTGCCGTCGTCCGGCTACCTGATGGGGACCTACGAGAACCCGACCAACGCGGGTGACGGTTACGCCATGGCTTACCATGCCGGCGCCGAGCTGGCCAACCTCGAGTGCTTCCAGATCAACCCGTTGATCAAGGACTACAACGGCCCGGCCTGTGCCTATGTCACCGGCCCGCTGGGTGGCTATACCGCCAATAGCAAGGGCGAGCGCTTCATCGAGTGCGATTACTGGAGCGGGCAGATGATGTGGGAGTTTCACCAGGAACTCGAAGGTGGCAACGGCCCGGTGTTCCTCAAGCTCGACCACCTGGCCGAGGAGACCATCCAGACCATCGAAGACATCCTGCACAGCAACGAGCGCCCCAGCCGTGGCCAGTTCCATGCCGGGCGCGGCACTGACTACCGCCAGCACATGGTTGAAATGCACATCTCCGAGATCGGCTTCTGTTCCGGGCATTCGGCATCGGGAGTGTGGGTCAACGAAAAGGCCGAGACCAGCGTCAAGGGCCTGTATGCCGCCGGCGACATGGCCGCAGTGCCGCATAACTACATGCTCGGTGCTTTCACCTATGGCTGGTTTGCCGGGGTGAATGCCGCAAAGTTTGTGGCCGGGCGCGAGTTGGCCGAGGTCGATATGGCGCAGGTCGAACGTGAGCGGGCGCGGGTATTCGCCCCCCTGCAGCGCGAACATGGCCTGCCGCCGGCCCAGGTCGAGTACAAGCTGCGGCGCATGGTCAACGATTACCTGCAGCCGCCGAAGGTGACCAGGAAGATGGAGATCGGCCTGGCGCGCTTCGCCGAAATCGAGCGCGACCTGGCGCAGATGAAAGCCAGCAACCCGCATGAGTTGATGCGTGCGATGGAGGTCTCGGTTATTCGAGACTGCGCCGAAATGGCTGCCCGGGCCTCCCTGTTCCGCGAGGAAAGTCGCTGGGGCCTTTATCACCACCGGGTGGACTTCCCCGAACGCAACGATGGCGAATGGTTCTGCCATTGCCACCTGAAAAAGGGCGGTAACGGTGAAATGACCAGCTTCAGGAAAGCGGTCGAGCCGTACCTGATTGCCGTGGATGCTGAAGAGCAGGCCGCCTACGACCGCTTGCGAGTCAAGGCCGACGTGGAAGCGGGCTTGCCCACCAACATCGGTGAAGCTGCCACGCACTGCGTCGCCTGATCGCGCGCCAGCCCGCGCCCATAGAGAAGGTGCAAACCTCCGTAGAAACGAGGGCCAACGGCCCCGAGGACCCCGTGAAATGGCTTATCAGCCACAGGATATTTTCTTCCGCAGCAGTGCGCCGGTGACCATCGATGAAGACAAGTGCATTGCCGAAAAAGGCTGCACGGTGTGCGTCGAGGTTTGCCCCATGGACTTGCTGGCCATCAACCCGGCGACGCAAAAGGCGTACATGGCCTTCGACGAATGCTGGTACTGCATGCCCTGCGAGAAGGACTGCCCCACCGGCGCGGTCAAGGTCGATATTCCCTACCTGCTGCGCTGAGCCAGCCAGGCAACCCAGCCATCCGGAATACCCCCGGACGCCCACCTGCAATGCCCCTCGTTTCCCACCACCCAAGCCCGGTGGCGGAGACGATGCCAGAACTCAAAACGATTCGAGGGGAGACACCCATGCGCCTTGTAGCAACTGTGGCCGGCCTCGCGCTGGCGTTCGCCGGCCTGCATGCCAGCGCCGAAACCATCCGCATCGCCATCGGCACCCAGGACACCACCATCAACTGCGCTACCGGCGGGCTGCTGATTCGCGAACTGGGCCTGCTCGACAAGTACCTGCCGCACGACGGCAAGTACAAGGATGCCAAGTACCAGATCGAATGGAAGAACTTCACCAGCGGGGCACCACTGACCAACGAAATGGTCGCCGGCAAACTGGATTTCGGTGCCATGGCTGACTTTCCCGGCTCGTTCAATGGTGTCGCCCACTTGGAGGCCGGCAAGCGCAGCCTGTTCATCAGCGTACTGTCGGGCAGCGTGCATGGCAGCGGCAACGGCATTGTCGTGCCGGCGTCGTCAGCCGTGCAGTCGCTGGGCGAGCTCAAGGGCAAGACCATTTCCGTGCCGTTCGCCTCCACCGCCCACGGCATGTTGCTGCGCGCCGTTGCGGCACAGGGCTGGGACCCGCAGAAGGACCTGCGCATCATTGCCCAGGCCCCGGAAATAGCCGGCTCTGCATTGCGCAGCAACCGCATCGATGCGCATGCCGACTTCGTGCCGTTCGCCGAACTGTTTCCCAACCGCGGCTTCGCACGCAAGATCTACGATGGCGCCCAGGCGAATGCCCCGACCCTGCACGGCGCCCTGGTCGATGCCGACTATGCGCAGCAATACCCCGAGGTGGTTACCGCCTACCTGCGCGCCAGCCTTGAGGCTGACCGCCTGATTGCCGCCGAGCCGGAGAAGTACAGCGAGTTGATCGAGCAGGTCACCGGCATCGAAGCCGAGGTCAACTACCTGTTCCATGGCCCACTTGGCCTGCAGACCCGCGACCTGACCTGGAAGCCTGAGTACCGCAACGCCGTAGCAACGTCGATCGAAACCCTCAAGCTGCTGAAGAAGACCAACCGCGGCCTGGACACCGCCAGCTTCATCGATGACCGCTACATCCGTGCTGCCTTCAGCCAGGCCGGCCTGGACTACGACAAGGCACTGCACAACTACGAGCCACTGCCGCTCGTGGCCAACGATGCGCTCACCGGCAAGCCGATCACCGACTTCAGCCGCTTGGCGCAGATCTGGGTGCGCGGTGAAGCCAAGGTCCGCCATTACGCTTCGCCGGAAGCCGCCCTTGGCGACCTGGCCCAGCTTGAGCAGGAAGGCAAGGATGTTCGCGCCATCTACGCCCAGGCTGCAGACAGTGGTATCAAGTTGCTGGCCAATCAGGCCTGGTTCGTGCGCAACGGCAAGGGCGAACTGACGGCGTTCCTGCTCAAGGACCAGGCCGAGCAGTACGCCAAGGTCCATGGCGGTGAGGCGCTGGACTTCGTCAGCGCCAACCAGAAGCTGGTCGCCCAGCGCTGATCGGGAGGCATGAGCATGATCCACGATCTCAAGCGCTGGCCGTTGCGCCTGGTTTCGCTGCTGGCCTGCCTGCTGTTCTGGCAGCTGGCAGCCAGCGTGAAACTTGACCTTGGCCTGTTGACGTTCACTTATGTCCCGGCGCCCGGGGCAGTGCTCGAAGCAGGCTGGCAGTTGCTCGCCTCCAGCGCGCTGCTGGCTCATCTCACCAGCAGCCTGACGCGGGTGCTGGTCGGGTATGCCGCTGCGGTGCTGCTGGGGGTGACCCTGGGGCTGCTGATCGGTCGCTCCCGATGGGCCGAAGACACTCTGCTGCCACCGCTCGAAGTGCTGCGGCCGATTCCTGCGGTGGCGTGGATCCCGCTGGCGATCCTGATGTTCCCTTCGGCGGAACTGTCGATGGTGTTCATCACCTTCACTGGCGCGCTGTTCCCGATCCTGCTCAATACCGTGCATGGCGTCGAGGCCGTCGACCGGCGCCTGGTCGCGTCGGCGCGCAGCCTGGGTGCCGGGCGTGGGGCGATTCTGCGCGAAGTGGTACTGCCCGGCGCGCTGCCGAGCATCTTCACCGGGCTGGCCATCGGCATGGGCACCTCGTGGTTCTGCCTGGTCACTGCCGAAATGATTTCCGGGCAGTTTGGCATCGGCTACTACACCTGGGAGTCGTACACCTTGCAGAACTACCCGGACATCATCGTCGGCATGCTGCTGATCGGTGTGCTCGGCATGGGCAGCAGCGCCCTGGTCAAGTGCCTTGGGGCGTTTGTCACCCCTTGGTATCGCACCGGGAGGGCCGGCTGATGAACCGTTATCACCAGCCCGGGCGGGTCGACGGGCATGCGCTATCGATCCGTCTGGGGCAGGGCCGCGAGGCGTTCGAGGCGGTGCAATGTGTGGATCTGGCGGTGGAAGCTGGCGAATTCGTCTGCATTCTCGGGCCTTCCGGTTGTGGCAAGTCGACCTTGCTTGGCGCGCTGGCCGGGCACCTGATACCCAGTACTGGCCGGTTGAGCCTGGACGGCCAGCCCATCTCCGGGCCTTCGCCACAGCGTGGCATGGTGTTCCAGCAGCACACCCTGCTGCCCTGGCGCAACGTCCTCGACAACGTCGCCTTTGGCCTGAAGATGCAAGGCCTGGGCAAGGCCGAACGCCATCGAAAGGCGGCTGAATTGCTGCAACTGGTGGGCCTGGCCGAGTTTGCCGGGCGTTGGCCCAGCCAACTGTCGGGGGGCATGCAACAACGGGCCGAGATTGCCCGGGTACTGATCAACCGCCCGCGGCTGCTGCTGATGGACGAGCCGTTCGGTGCGCTCGACGCGCAAACCCGGTCGCGCATGCAGGAGCTGCTGCTGGACATCTGGGCGCGCATCCGTACCACGGTGGTGTTCGTCACCCATGACATCGACGAGGCGCTGTTCCTGGCCGACCGCATCCTGGTGATGAGCCCACGCCCCGGGCGTTTCATCGAGGACCTGCGTCTGGACTTCCCGCGCCCGCGCCGCACCAGCCTGCTGACCAGCCCTGAATTCACCCACTTGAAGCGTCACTGCCTGGCCCTGTTGCGCCACGAAGATGGGCGCGAATTGCCGCGCCTGACCCCGCTGGGCTTGCCAGCCAACGACCACCCGCCGCTACGGATCGCGCTATGACTCGAACAAGCACCGATAATCCCGACATTCTCGAACTGCTGCCGCGCCTGGAGGCTGCCGACCCGGGCGTGCGCCATATTGCCTTGATCGCGCTGGCCGACCTTGAGGTCCCAGAAGCCCTGCCGTGGCTCACCGATGCGCTGCTGGTCGATAGCGCAGATGAGGTGCGCGCCGAGGCGGCGCGCCTGCTTGAAGCCTGGGAACAGCCGCAGGTGGTGCAGGCTCTGTGTGCCGCGCTGGCCGACAGCGCAGAGACGGTGCGCCTTGCCGCGGCGCAGAGCCTTGGCGAGCTGAAGAGCGCCGCCGCCGGGCGGTTGATCCTGCCATGGGCCAGCCATGCTGACCCGTTTGTCCGCGCCAGCGCCTTGCGTGCGTTGCGTGAAATACGCCTGGAAGACGCAGCGGTCCCGGCATTGCTGGCGCTGACTGACCCGGACGCTGCCGTGCGCCGCGAGGCTGTCGGGATCCTCGGGTGGCTCAAGCATGAGCCTGCACTGCCAGCACTGGCCGAGTTGGCCGGGCATGAGCCTGATACCGAGGTGCGGCGCGCGGCCATTGGCGCGCTGGGCTTGGCCCGTGATGCGCAGGTGTTGCCAACGTTGTTAGGCGCATTGCATGACCCGGCCTGGCAGGTGCGCGAGGAGGCGGCGACCACACTGGGCAAGGTGGGCTACTCCCAGGCCGGCCCGGCGCTTGAGGCTGCGCTGGGCGATGGCTTCTGGCAAGTGCGCTTGCGTGCCGCCCGTGCGTTGGGCCGACTGCGTCATGCCGAGGCGCTGGATGCCCTGGCAGACCTGCTTGGCCATGCCGTGGCCAACCTGCGCAAGGAAGCTGCGCTGGCGCTGGGTGAACTGGGCCAGGGTCGTGCCCTGGCGGCGTTGCAGGCAGCCGAGCACGACAGTGACCCGGAAGTGCGCAAGGCGGTGCGCATTGCCCAGGCGCAGTTGCGCGGTGTGGTTTGATGGACAGCCCCTGCGCAATCTGCAACCAGCGCGAGGCGCGGCAGCTGATCGTGCGCTGGCCGGGCGCCGAGCAGGCCATCAGCCATCGCCGTTTGCGCGGCGCCTGTCCCTGTTCGCAATGCCGCGCCGCGCGTTTGCGCGGAGGCATCAGCCTGGTGCCAGATGATGTGCGGGTGGAGCGCATCGAGCCGCAGGGTTATGGCGTGCAACTGCTGTTCAGCGATGGCCACGAACGCGGCATCTACCCCTGGGCGTACTTGCGCAGCCTGGGGTGAATGGCGGCGCGGGATGGAGGCCGATGCCTTCGGCCACAGCCTCGCCTGGGTCACAGCCGGTGAGGCCAGTGCCGCCCATGATCGCGGCTGCGGACTGAGCCTAGAGCGCGATCAGCTCTGGCCGCAACCCTTCTACCCGGGGCGTTGGCGGCGGCAGCTGGCCACCGTCGCCGGTGATCTGATGCAGTACTTTTTCGCGCAGGCTGTGCAGGGCCACGCCGGAGCGCAAGCGCGGGTGCGGCAGGCCGACCTCTACTACCGATTTGATCCGCCCCGGGCGTGGTTCCAGTACCACGACCCGGTCGGCCAGGTAGGTGGCTTCCTCGGCGTCATGGGTGACCAGCAGAATGGTGATACCGGCCCGCTCGCGAATGGCCAACAGCTCGTCCTGCAGTTGCTGGCGGGTCAGGGCATCCAGCGCGCCGAACGGCTCGTCGAGCAGCAGAATGCGTGGGCTGGCCACCAGGCCGCGGGCAATCGCCACGCGCTGGGCCATACCGCCGGACAGCTGGTGCGGGTAAGCCGCTTCGAAGCCGACCAGGCCCACCAGCTGTACGAACTCGTGCACACGCCGGGCGCGCTCACCCTGGGTAAGCGCTTCGTTGACCAGCCCCAGGGCAATGTTCTGCTCCACGCTCAGCCACGGAAACAGCCGATGTTCCTGGAACACGATGCCGCGTTCGCCATCGATGCCGCTGACCGCCTGGCCGTCGACTCGGATGCTGCCGCTGTAGTCGGTATCCAGCCCCACCAGCAGGCGCAGCAGGGTGGACTTGCCACAGCCCGAGGCGCCGACGATGGCGATGAATTCGCCCTGGTTGATCGACAGGTTGAAGTTGCGGATCGCCTCGAACGGTTGGCCATCGACACTGAATACCTTGCCGACCCCCTCGAAGCTGACCAAGGGCGGCGTGGCGTCGGGCTGGTTGGCTGCGTGCAGGTGCGAGGTGTTGAAGGCGTTCATGCGGTTCTCCAGCGCGTGGCGCGCGACTCGAAACGTTGTCCAAGGGTGCCCAGCAGCGCACCGACCAGGCCGATCAGCAGCATTGCGCCCATCACCTGGTCCATGCGGAACAGTTGCTGGGCACCGATCATCAGGCTGGCGATGCCCCCGTCCGAGGGCATGAAATATTCAGCGCCGATGGTGCCCAGCCAGGCGTAGATAAGCGACAGGCGCAGGCCGGCGAAAATCGCCGGGGCCGCGCCGGGCAGCACCAGCAGGCGCAAGCGTTGCCAAAGGTTCAGGCGCAGGGTGCGGGCGGCTTCGCCCAGCTGCGGCGAAAGGCTGGCGATACCACGTTGGGTGGCTATCAGCAGCGGGAAGAACGCGGCCATGCCGACAAACACGTGCTTGGCTGCCTCGCCCAGGCCGAACCAGGCGGTCAGCAGAGGTACCCAGGCAAACAGCGCCACCTGGCGCAACGCCGACAGGCTGGGCCCGAAGATGCGCTCGGCAGGGCGGGACAATCCCAGCAGCAAACCGGCCAGCAAACCAGCGCCGCCCCCCATCAGCAGGCCGGTCAGGGTGCGCTGCAGGCTCAGCAGCAGAGCTTGCGGCAGCGAACCATCGGCCAGGCCGGCCAGCAGGGCGTGCAACACCTCAAGCGGTGACGTCAGGATGTTCGGGTCAACCCAGCCAAGGCTGTTGCTGGCCTGCCACAGCACCAGCAACGCCAGCGGCAGCAGCAGGCTTTGCCAGCCACGCGGCAGCGGCCCGCGCTGTTGTTCGCCAGTGGCCGTTTGCGGCCAGTACAGCAGGCGTTTTTCCACAGCCGAAAAACCGCGCTCCAGCATGGCGCCAACCAGGCCGATCACCAGGATGCACAGCAGCACCAGGTCGAGCATGAACAGTTGCCGTCCCCACACCATGAGGTAGCCAATACCTTCGCTGGACGCCAGCAGTTCGACTGCCAGCAGCGAAGTCCAGCCAGTGGCCAGGGCCAGTCGCACACCGGTGAGAAAGGCCGGCAGGGCGGCTGGCAACAACAGGCGCCGGAACAACAGGTGACGGGGCAGGCGCAGGGCAGCAGCGGCCTCGCGCAGTTTGGGCTGGGCATCGCGCACACCGACCAAGGTGTGCAAGGTGACCGGGACGACCACGGCCTTCACCAGCACGACCAACTTGAGCAACTCGCCGATGCCGAAGAACAGCATGAACAACGGAATCCAGGCCAGGGTAGGGATCTGGGCCAGCGCGACGAAGGTTGGCAGCACCAGCGTCTGCGCTTGTCGCGAAGCACCCAGCCAAACCCCCAGCAGCAACCCGCTGGCAATGCCGACAGCCAATCCGCAGAACAGTCGTTGCAGGCTTATCCACAGGTGCCCCCAGAGTTCGCCGGAGCCAAACTCCAACGCGCTCTGCCACACCAGCGTCGGCCCCGGCAGGATCTGCTCGCTCATCCAGTGCTGCCGGGTGGCTGCCACCCACAGCAAAACAACCATCGCAGGCGCCAGGTAGGCGAGGCCTTTGCTGGAGCGGCCTTGTATCGCGATACGGCCGCGCAACGGCCCCAGAAGCCAACCTCGACCTCTGCTCAGAACTCCATTCATGGGCATCTCTCGAAGCGTTGTTAATTTATTCACTTATGGAATTAAAAAATCCAACAAGCGACCTTCAAGAGATAAGAGCATGTGACACAGGCGTTCGGAAGCCCCTACCCGTTGCGTTTTCCTCATATTTTCCATGCGCTTTGCGCAAGCGACCGGCAGACCCGCACAACGCCTGCTTTATGCAATTCAGTTAGTTAAAAATGAAGTTTTTGTCTTTGTAGGTTCTAACCAGACCTGCCTAGCTTCTGGCCCAAGCGCCGGCCATCGCCGCTGGCAGCCTGCCAAGGAGCCTTGTCATGAAAATCCCATTACGCCACCTGGCCACCGCCCTTGGGCTGGCTTTTACCCTCGGTACCCACGCGGCTGAGCCTGCCAAGCCCGAAAGCATTCGCATCGCCGTGCCCGACCTGAGCGCGGGTAGCAAGCCCAGCGCTGGCGGCGTGGTCGATGTACTGCGTGACCAGCAGCTGCTGGAGAAAGAGTTCGCCAAGGACGGCATCCGCGTCGACTGGCACTTCTTCAAAGGGGCGGGCCCTGTCATCAACGAGGCCTTGGCCAACGGCCAGGCCGATTTCGCCTACCTGGGCGATCTGGCCGCGATCGTCGGCAAAGCCAATGGCCTGGACACCCATGTGCTGTCGGCTGGCGTGCGTGGCGTGAAGAGCTACCTGGGCGTGGTACCCGGTTCCGGCATCAAGACCCTGCACGACCTCAAGGGTAAGCGCGTGGCGGTGTTCCGCGGCACCGCCAATCAGCTGTCGTTCGCCAGCGCCCTGGCCAGCCAGGGCCTGACCGAGCGCGACCTGAAAGTGATCAACCTGGACTTCAACGCCGCCAACGCGGCATTGGCCGCCAGGCAGGTCGACGCCACCTGGGGCCTTTCCAGCCTGCTGTCGTTACGTGAACGCGGGCTGGTCGAGCTGCCGATCAGCTCCCGTGATCTGCAAGGCGCCGGGAGTACCCAGGCAGTGCTGTTGGGCACGGGCGATTTCATCCGCCAATACCCGGAGCTGGTCCAGCGCCTGGTCAACGCCCAGCAGCAGGCCAGTAGCTGGCTGCGTGACGAGCACAACCGCGAGGCCTATGTCGAGCTGGTGGCCGCCAATGCCAACTGGCCGCGCAGCATCCTGCGTGATGACCTTGCCCAGGAAGACCTCGCCCATTACTTCGACCCACGGCTGGACGCCGACTTCGTTGGCCAGTTGCAGCAAGGCGTTGATCTGGCCGCCAAGGAACGTCTGATCCGCCGTGGTTTCCAGGTAGCCGAATGGATCGAGCCACGCTTTCTCGATGCTGCCCTGAAACAGCAGCAGGCCGTGCAGGCCGCCCGCTGAATTCTCACCCCCGACCATGACTGCAAGGACCTAGACCATGAGCAACGCTGCACTGGCCACCGCGCCACAATCCCTCCAACTCGACCTCCATCCGGTTGCCGGCCGCATCGGTGCCGAAATCCGTGGCGTGCAATTGTCTGCCGACCTTGATGCCGCCACCGTTGATGCCATCCAGGCCGCCCTTGTGAAGCACAAGGTGATCTTCTTCCGCGGCCAGACCCAGCTGGATGACCAGAGCCAGGAAGCCTTTGCCAAGTTGCTCGGCGAGCCGGTTGCCCACCCCACCGTGCCGGTGGTCGACGGTACCAGCTACCTGTTGCAGCTCGATGGTGCCGAAGGCCAGCGGGCCAATTCCTGGCACACCGACGTGACTTTCGTCGACGCCTACCCCAAGGCCTCGATCCTGCGCAGCGTGGTGGCGCCTGCCTCGGGCGGTGACACGGTGTGGGCCAACACCGCCGCTGCCTATCAGGAACTGCCGGAGCCGCTGCGCGAACTCGCCGACAAGCTGTGGGCGGTGCACAGCAACGAATATGACTATGCCACGGTAAAGCCCGACGTGGACCCGGCCAAGCTCGAGCGTTATCGCAAGGTGTTCACTTCTACCGTTTACGAGACCGAGCACCCGGTGGTCCGCGTGCACCCGATCAGTGGCGAGCGGGTGTTGCAGCTGGGGCATTTCGTGAAGCGCATCAAGGGATATTCGCTGGCCGATTCGCAGCACCTGTTCGCGTTGCTGCAAGGGCATGTGACACGCCTGGAGAACACCGTACGCTGGCGCTGGCAGGCGGGGGACGTGGCAATCTGGGACAACCGGGCGACGCAGCATTATGCGGTGGACGATTACGGCACCCAGCCGAGGGTGGTACGCCGGGTCACTCTCGCCGGCGAGGTGCCGGTGAGTGTCGATGGCCAATTGAGTCGGACTACGCGTAAAGGCTGATGTCGCCGGGGCCGCTTTGCGGCCCTTTCGTCGGCAGGCCGGCTCCCACGGGAATAGCGCCAACGCTATCGGGCTGAAGCCGGCTTGCCGCTGATTGAGAGCGACCTACAGTTCGGTATCACAGGTAATCAAGTGCCTGACCAGCCCCTGCGCCAAGGGCGACAAGCCATACCCCACTCGGCTCACCACGCCATAACGGGTATAGAACGCCTCGTCCTGCTCCGGCTTGAGCCCGGCCAGTTGCAACGCTACCAACCCGCCCTCGCGCTGATACGGCCGCAGATTGGCATTGCAGGCAATGCCGATGGTGTTCGAATGCATCACCACGTTCAGCAGCGCATAACCATGCTCGCACTCCACTGACGGCAGGAAATCCTGTCGCCCGCTGAGGTCGCTGAGAATCTTGCGAATATTCGGCGGGCGCAAGGTGGTAGCCAGCGGGTAGTCGAACAGGTCCCGGGGCCGCACGCTATCTCGCTCGGTCAGCGGGTGCCCGGTGCGGCAGCAGAAGTGCCAGCGCTGTGGCGTCAGCTTGTGTACCTGGTAGTCCGGGTCGGACTCGAACTGGCGGGTGTCGGCAACGAAGAACTCGATCTCCTCGGCTACCAGCTTGCGGTTCAGTGCCTGCCAGTTATCCACCTGGAAACAGGTGCGCGCCGCCGGGTACTCGGCGACGAAGCGCGCCACTGCGCGCGGCACCAGGTCCCCGGCTGGCGCCGGGCCGGAACCGAAACGCACTACACCTGTGGTGGCGCCGTTGAACTGGTGAATCTCGTTGACCAGGTTATGCGCGCCATGCACCAGCCGCCGCGAATGCTCCAGCACCAGCAGGCCCTGGCGGGTCGGTGCCAGTTCCTTGCTGGCCCGGTCGACCAGGCGGCAGCCGATGTTGTGTTCCAGGGTCTGGATGCTTCGGCTGAACGCCGACTGCGAGAGGTTAACCGCAGCCGCCGCAGCGACGAAGCTGCGGTGCTCGACGAGGGCAATGTAGTGGCGCAACTGACGGAGATCGATATGCATTTTTTACATTGAAACTTTCGGTCGAATGCAATTGCTGACAAGGGTTAGCCCCCTTATAAAGGGCGTTACTTATTCCACAAAATATGAATTCAAAATATTTATATTTCTTAAAAGAATATAAGCCCGATTGACCGCGATTCGGTTCCGCCAACGGAAATGCTCGCCAGGGCCTCGCCTCAAGGAGCATTTGCATGTCCCGATTTTCCCGTTGGCCTGCGCGCGCGTCGCGTTTCACCTTGCAACCCCTGGCCGCCGGCGTGTTGCTGGCGGCGTCCAGCGGCAGCTTCGCAGAAGAGCCGGTTACTGCCACCCCCGCACTCGAGCAGGAGGCCAAGCTCGGCACTGTCACGGTCAATGCCCGCCGTCGCGAAGAAACCGCGCAGAGCGTACCCGCGCCGATCAGTGTGCTCGACAGCGAAACCCTGGAAACCCAGCGCATCTACCGCGTGCAAGATCTGCAACAGCTGGTGCCCAGTACCAACGTCGCCTATGTACATGCGCGCCAGTCGAGCATTTCGATCCGTGGCCTGGGCAACAACCCGGCCAGTGACGGCCTGGAGGGCAGCGTCGGCATCTACCTCGATAACGTCTATCTCGGCCGCCCGGGCATGGCGGTGTTCGACCTGCTCGACGTCGAGCAACTGGAGGTGCTGCGTGGCCCGCAAGGCACGCTGTTCGGCAAGAACACCACGGCCGGCGTGCTCAACATCACCACGCGCAAGCCGACCTTCCATCGCGAGGGCAGCCTCCAGCAATCCATAGGCGAAGACGGCTACCTGCAGACCCAGGGCAGCTTCTCGGGGCCGATCAGCGAAACCCTGGCCGGGCGCATCAGCGCCTACCGGACTGAAGACGACGGTTACGTGAAGAACGTCCATGACGGCGAAGACCTCAACGGCGGCAAGCGCCAGGGCTTTCGTACCCAGTTGCTGTTCCAGCCCAGCGACACCTTCAACCTGCGCTGGATCGGCGAGTACAACGAAGAAGATTCGGACAACGGCATCCTCAGCCTGTACAGCGCCGGGCCGACTATCAATGGCGTCAACCGCTACGAAAGCCTGGCCGCGCAGGCGGGCGCGACACTGGTATCGGGCAAGGATCGCAAGGTCAATTTCGACGCCGACCAGCAGGTGACGGTGTTCCAGGGCGGTACCTCGGTCGAGGCCAACTGGACCCTGCCCAACGACTTCACCCTGACCTCGATCACTGCCTACCGTTGGTGGGACTTCACGCCGCGCAACGACGACGGCCTCGATGTACCGGTGTTCTACAGTGCCGGGGTGTCGGTGCGTGACAAACAGTATTCCCAGGAAATCCGCCTGGCTTCGCCCACCGGTGGTGCCTTCGACTACGTGCTGGGCGCCTATTACTTCAAGCAGGACCTGGACAACAAGTCCTTCACCTACTACGGGCCGCAGGCGGATATCTGGAACATCACTCCGGCCGGGGCCCTGGCCAATGTCGACACCATCGGCAACGGCCACATCGATACCGACAGTTACGCCTTGTTTGCCCAAGGCACCTGGCACATCACCGAGCGCCTGGACTTCACCGCCGGCGTCCGCGGTACCTATGAAGAAAAGAGTGCCTGGGTGACACGTGATGCACCGGCCGGCGGCGCAGCCGTGACCGGTGCTGCCGCTGCCGCGCGCCAGGCCAGGGTAGGGGCTTATGACTCGGGCGACCTCAACCAGTACAGCTTCAGCCCCTCTGGCCTGCTTGGCCTGAGCTACCGCTTCAACGAGCAATTGCTGGGCTACGCGACCCTGACCCACGGCGAGAAGTCCGGGGGTATCAACCTGACCGTTGGTGCAGCGCCACGGCTGGGCACCGATTCCCTGCTGGTTGGCACCGAGCGGGTCAACAACGCCGAGGTCGGCTTGAAAAGCACGCTGTTCGACGATCGCCTGCAACTCAATGCCAACCTGTTCTGGGCCGAAGTGCATGGCTACCAGGCCAACGTCTACGACCAGGTCAACCGCGTGCAGTACCTGGCCAACGCCGGCAGCGTGCGTTCGCGTGGCCTGGAGTTCGAAGCCACGGCGTTGCCGCTTCGTGGGCTCACGGTCAACTTCAACGGCTCGTGGAACGACGTGCGCTACACCGAGTATGAGGACGCGCCATGCCCACCCGAGGTCAGCCTGGCCAATGCCACCGCCACCTGCGACCTTTCAGGCCACCAGGTGGTGGGTGCCTCCAAGTACATCGCCAACCTCAACACCCAGTACAAGTGGCAGGCCACCGACCATGTCGAGCCGTACGTCACTGCCAGCTACGCCTTCCGCTCGAAGGCGGTTGGCACCATCGATGATTCCGATTTCGGCCAGATCCCCAGCTATGCACTGGTCAACCTTTCCGCCGGTGTGCGCCTGGACCAGGGCGATGGCGTGGTCGACCTGTCGCTGTGGGTAAAGAACGCCGGCGACAAGACCTACTTCACCAGCCTGTGGAACTCCGCCAACGGTGGCTACGCCGGGGTGCTCGGTACCCCGCGCACGTTTGGTGCCACCGCCCGTTACGACTTCTGAGCACAAGGAGCTTTGCCATGAATGCCAAGACCGAAACCCCCGCGTTGCCTGAAGGCGCCTGCCTGACTGCCAAGGTGCCCGAACCTGACGAGGCGCTGCTCGGCGACGTGGTGGTCAACCCGTACCGCCTGGCGCCGCTGACCGCGATCATCCGCGACGGCGGGCGGAGCCTGAGTGCCGCCCATGTGCGCGTGCTGGGGCGCGGTGAACGCGGCGTGGACATCGCCTACGAGGTGTCCGACCGATCGTTGTGGACCTATGGCGGTATCCCGGTATTCGGCCTGTACCCGGATCACGTCAACCAGGTAGAAGTGACTTACAAGCTCGATGGCGAACGTATTCGCGAGCACTACCAGATCTACGCCCCGGCGGTACGCTTGCCGGTGGTGGCGAAGCAGACCGCAGCATTGCCGGAAGTGGAGCCGATCAAGGTGGCGCCAGGGTTCGAAAAGCGTCTGTACCTGTTCAACCACCTGCTCGGTGACATCCCTGGTGGACGCGCCTTCAAGTGGAATGCCTTGGGCGGCGCGGCGGAATGGGACCAGGTGGGCAACAACTGGATCGCCGACAGTAACGGTGACGTGCGCTGGTACCTGGACATCGAGCAGATCCACGACTCCAACCGCCGTGATGGGCTGGGCGGCACCATGGGCTTCCAGCAGACCCGCGACGGCAAGCTGATCTGGGGCCAGGGCCAGACCTATTCCAAGTACGACCTGCTGGGCCGGCGCATCTGGCAACGCAGCCTCCCCGACAAGTTCGCCGACTTCTCACACGAAATCCGCGAGACAGCCAACGGCACCTACCTGCTGCGGGTGGGCACCAGCGACTACCGCCGGCCTGATGGCAAGCGCGTGCGTTCGATCCGCGACCACATCATCGAAGTCAACGAAGCCGGTGACGTGCTGGACTTCTGGGACCTCAACCAGATCCTCGACCCGTACCGTGGTGACCTCCTCGAAACCCTGGGCAAGGCAGCGCTCCAGTTGCCGCAAGGCGTGCAGAAGCAGGACGAGCGGCTGGCCAACGAGCTGGCCGAAGGCGACTTGCCATTTGGCGACATCCCGGGGGTTGGGACCGGGCGCAACTGGGCGCACGTCAATGCCATCGATTACGACGCCGATGACGACAGCATCATCGTTTCAGCGCGTCATCAGGGCGTGGTCAAGATTGGCCGCGACAAGCAAGTGAAGTGGATCCTCGCCTCGCCCCAGGGATGGCCTGAGCGCCTGCGCAAGAAAGTACTCACCCCAGTCGCGACCGAAGGCTTCGACTGGTCGTGGACGCAGCACACCGCCTGGCTGACCGGCAAAGGCACGCTGACCGTGTTCGACAATGGCTGGGGCCGGGGCTTTGCGCCAACCAGGCTGTCGGGTAACTACAGCCGGGCGGTGGAGTACCGCATCGACGAGTCCAGGGGCACCGTCGAGCAGCTGTGGGAGTACGGCAAGGCGCGCGGCGACGAGTGGTACAGCCCGGTGACCTCGGTGGTGGCTTACCGGCCGGAGACTGACACCCAGTTCATCTACTCGGCTTCGGTGAATTTCCTCACGCCCGAGAAGCTGACCACCACAGTGCTCAACGAAGTACGTCGAGGAACTCAGGAAGTGCTGGTGGAGCTCAAGGTACACAGCCGGCAGCCGGGTTCCGTCGGTTACCGGGCGCTGGTGATCGATCTGGCCAAGGCGTTCTGAGCTTTATGGGTCTGACGTGGATGTGCGTGGATGCGTAAATCGAGCGCCGCCCGCGCGGCGCTCGATCCCTCATGCGCCGACAATGTCACGGCAAGGCCCTCCGGCTTTCACATTTCCTTCCGCTCGATGGTCTAACCTCTAACGACCATTTCGGACAGGCTGTTCAACCATTCGTTCTTTTTTTCGAACAGCCTATTGTCCAACACCCCAGCAGCCGCTTAGCATTCGTTTGAGATTTCAAACGCTCGATGCCCTGCCTTGGGCGCTTTTCAACAATCAACAATTCGGGAAGCCGACATGCAGCTCAAAGACGCTCAGTTGTTCCGCCAGCAAGCCTACATCAATGGTGAGTGGCTGGATGCGGACAACGGCCAGACCATCAAGGTGACCAACCCGGCCACCGGTGAAGTCATCGGTACCGTGCCGAAGATGGGCACTGCGGAAACCCGCCGCGCCATCGAAGCCGCCGACAAGGCGCTGCCTGCCTGGCGTGCCCTGACCGCCAAAGAGCGCTCGGCCAAGCTGCGTCGCTGGTTCGAACTGATGATCGAGAACCAGGACGACCTGGCGCGCCTGATGACCACCGAACAAGGCAAGCCGCTGGCCGAAGCCAAGGGCGAAATCGCCTATGCTGCCTCGTTCATCGAGTGGTTCGCCGAAGAAGCCAAGCGCGTCTACGGCGACACCATCCCTGGCCACCAGCCAGACAAGCGCCTGATCGTCATCAAGCAGCCAATCGGTGTTACCGCGGCTATCACCCCGTGGAACTTCCCGGCCGCCATGATCACCCGTAAAGCCGGCCCGGCCCTGGCCGCTGGCTGCACCATGGTGCTCAAGCCGGCCTCGCAGACCCCTTACTCCGCCCTGGCCCTGGTCGAACTGGCCCACCGTGCCGGCATCCCGGCTGGCGTGCTGAGCGTGGTTACCGGCAGCGCCGGCGAAGTGGGTGGCGAGCTGACCAGCAACTCCCTGGTGCGCAAGCTGTCGTTCACCGGCTCGACCGAAATCGGTCGCCAGCTGATGGAAGAATGCGCCAAGGACATCAAGAAGGTTTCCCTGGAGCTGGGTGGTAATGCCCCGTTCATCGTGTTCGACGACGCCGACCTGGACAAGGCGGTCGAGGGCGCGATCATTTCCAAGTACCGCAACAACGGCCAGACCTGCGTTTGCGCCAACCGTATCTACGTGCAGGACGGCGTCTACGACGCGTTCGCCCAGAAGCTGGCCGCCGCTGTTGCCAAGCTGAAGATCGGTAACGGCCTGGAAGAAGGCACCACCACCGGCCCGTTGATCGACGGCAAGGCTGTGGCCAAGGTCCAGGAGCACATCGAAGACGCCGTCGGCAAGGGCGCCAAGGTGCTGGCCGGTGGCAAGATCATCGAAGGCAACTTCTTCGAGCCGACCATCCTGGTCGACGTACCGAAGACCGCTGCCGTCGCCAAGGAAGAAACCTTCGGCCCGCTGGCGCCGCTGTTCCGCTTCAAGGACGAGGCCGAAGTCATCGCCATGTCCAACGACACCGAGTTCGGCCTGGCCTCGTACTTCTATGCGCGCGACATGAGCCGTGTGTTCCGTGTTGCCGAAGCGCTGGAATACGGCATGGTGGGTATCAACACCGGCCTGATTTCCAACGAAGTGGCACCGTTCGGTGGCATCAAGGCCTCCGGCCTGGGCCGCGAAGGTTCCAAGTACGGTATCGAGGACTACCTCGAAATCAAATACCTGTGCATCAGCATCTGATCGCACGGTAACGGTTTTACCTCTGCCAGCGGGGCGCGAGAGCGACGTCTCGCTGGCCTTTTTGACATCGCAGTACCTGGTGGCCCGGACGTTCACGGCAGTCGATCAACGAATACTGTTCGCTAGCGCATCCAGCCACCCCCGAATAAAAGCGCCATTCAGAACGGCGCAATGAGGGCATTATGAGCAAGACCAACGAATCCTTGATGCAACGTCGTGTCGCCGCCGTCCCACGTGGCGTTGGCCAGATCCACCCGATCTTCGTCGATACCGCGAAGAACTCGACCGTGATCGACGTTGAAGGCCGCGAACTGATCGACTTCGCCGGCGGCATCGCAGTACTCAACACTGGCCACCTGCACCCGAAAGTGGTTGCGGCCGTGCAAGAGCAGCTGACCAAGGTCAGCCACACCTGCTTCCAGGTGCTGGCCTACGAACCCTACGTAGCGCTGTGCGAGAAGATCAACAAGCTGGTCCCGGGCAACTTCGACAAGAAGACCCTGCTGGTCACCACGGGCTCCGAAGCGGTGGAAAACGCCGTCAAGATCGCCCGTGCCGCTACCGGCCGCGCTGGCGTCATCGCCTTCACCGGCGGCTACCACGGCCGCACCATGATGACCCTGGGCCTGACCGGCAAGGTCGTGCCGTACTCCGCTGGCATGGGCCTGATGCCGGGCGGCATCTTCCGTGCCCTGTTCCCCAGCGAACTGCACGGTATCAGCGTTGACGACGCCATCGCCTCGGTCGAGCGCATCTTCAAGAACGACGCCGAGCCGCGCGACATCGCCGCGATCATCCTCGAGCCGGTACAAGGCGAAGGCGGCTTCCTGCCAGCGCCGAAAGAGCTGATGCAGCGCCTGCGCGCCCTGTGCGACCAGCACGGCATCCTGCTGATCGCCGACGAAGTACAGACTGGTGCTGGCCGTACTGGCACCTTCTTCGCCATGGAACAGATGGGCGTGGCGCCTGACCTGACCACCTTCGCCAAATCCATCGCTGGCGGCTTCCCGCTGGCCGGTGTGTGCGGCAAGGCCGAGTACATGGACGCCATCGCCCCAGGCGGCCTGGGCGGTACCTATGCCGGTTCGCCGATCGCTTGCGCTGCCGCCTTGGCCGTGATCGAAGTGTTCGAAGAAGAGAAACTGCTGGACCGCAGCAAGGCTGTCGGTGAGCGCCTGACCACTGGCCTGCGCGAAATCCAGAAGAAGTACCCGATCATCGGCGACGTGCGTGGTCTGGGCTCGATGGTCGCTGTGGAAGTCTTCGAGAAAGGCACTCACACGCCAAACGCTGCCGCTGTTGGCCAGGTTGTGGCCAAGGCCCGCGAGAAGGGCCTGATCCTGCTGTCCTGCGGCACCTACGGCAATGTCCTGCGGATCCTGGTTCCGCTGACCGCCGAAGACGCGCTGCTGGACAAGGGCCTGGCCATCATCGAAGAGTGCTTCGCTGAAATCGCCTGATGTGACGCGCTGCAGAAAAAACCCGCTTCGGCGGGTTTTTTTATGCCCGCAACGTCCACGGTGGCGCTATCGTTGTGGGCAGGACTCGCTTGGCAAGCTGCAAGGACTGAATCAGGGATTTTCAGGAGTTTTGGCGATGAACGCTGCGCACCCCTCCCCACCCAGTGTACTGATCGTCGAAGGTGACCCCTGGGTACGCGACATGCTCAGCGAAATGCTGCTTAGCGTGCGCTGCGATGCCCGCCTGCAGGTGTGCGCCGATGGCGAGCAGGCGCTGAGCGCGCTCTCGAGCAAGCCCGACCTGATCATCGCCGCGCGTGAACTGGCCGGTGTCGATGGCCTCGACCTGTTGCGCAAGGTCCGCGCCAGGGGGCCGGGGTTGCCGTTCATCCTCATGAGCAACCGCAGTGACAGCGCAAGCGTGCATGAGGTCCTGCCCCTGCATCCGACCGCATACCTGAGCAAACCGCTGAACCTGGACAATTTGCGCAAGCGCCTGGAAGAGCTGTTGCTCTCCGTTGACGAAGAGGTCGCCTGCCCGCCGCCAGCCTTGCAGGCGGGTGCCAGCCTGCCGGCGTACCTTGAGCAACGTCGCGCCAGCGCCGATGGCGGGCCGCTGATGGCCGATGTGCAGGCGGCGCTCAAGCGCGCGCTCAACCCACAAGGCCTGAACCTGAAAGTGCTTGAAGAGGAGCTGCATGACGACCCGCAGATCACCGCCGTTCTGATCGCTGCGGCCAACAGCGCTGCGCTGCACCGGGAAGCACCGGTGCAGACGTTGTTGCAGGCCTTGAACAAGCTTGGCAGCACACAGAGCATGAACCTGGTCCTGGGGATGACTCTGAAACGCAGTGCCCGCCTCAGCGACCCGTTGCTGACGAAGCATGCAGCTCGGTATTGGAACCTTTCGCTGCATGCTGCCGAATATGGCCGTACCTTGGCACGTATGCTCGAACTGGACGAAGGGCGTTGCTACTGCGCAGGTTTGCTGCATTGCCTGGGCGACCTGGCAGTGCTTCGTTGCCTGCAGGAGTGGCGGCTGGCTGGGGGCGAGCTGGATGAGGGCCAGGTGCAGCGGTCGCTCGACGAGTTTGGAGCTGCGTTCGGCTCGGCGCTGCGCACCCGCTGGCGGTTGCCATTGGCATTGCGCGAGCTGATTGCGGCCATCTACCAGCTGGGTGGCGGGGTGTATTCGCGGGAGATCCTGGCCATGAACCTGGCTGGGCAGTTGGCGCGGCTGCCGGCCGGGCTGGGGCTGGACAAGGTGGCCGACAGCAAGACGGCGCGTTTGCTGAAGGTTGGCCTGCCGGAGCTGAGCCGGTTGCGCAAGGCGGAGAACCCGGAGGCGAAGGCGCAGGAACAGCCGCCGACGGCTGAGGGCTCCAGCTGAGGTTCAGGAGCCGCCAAGCGGCGCCACGGCTCAGGCGCGCACGATCTGGTTCTTGCCCTGGCGCTTGGCCTGGTACATCGCCGCGTCGGCTCGCGCATACAGGCTGTCCAGCGCCACATCTTCATCGGTCAATGCGGTCACCCCCTGGCTCACCGTCACGCCGTAGGTCTGCTCGCCATGGCTGAAACTCAAACGCTGGATATGCCGCTGCAAACGTTCGGCAATCTGCTCGGCCACCAGGGCGTTGCAGCCAGGGAACACCGCCGCGAATTCCTCACCACCAATGCGCCCGAACAGGTCACCACGGCGTAGCACGGCCTTGCCGCTGTCGGCGATGCGTTGCAACACCTGGTCGCCTTCCTGATGGCCGTAACTGTCGTTGATGCGCTTGAAGTCGTCGATGTCCAGCAGCAGGAAAGCCAGCGGCGTGCCTTCGTCGCGTGCGCTATCGAAGGCCTGCTGGGCGCATTCGAAGAAATGCCGGCGGTTGCTGCTCTGGGTCAGCACGTCGGTAGTGGCCAACCGCTGCAGTTCGCCTTCGAGTTGCTTCTTTTCGGTGATGTCCTCGGCAATGCCGACGATGATTACCCGGTCACCATCGCGTTGCTGGTTGATGTAGCACTTGTCACTCAGCCAGCGCACCTGGCCATCGGCGTTCAGGATGCGGTACTCGCGGTCTTCTACCGAGCCCTTGACCAGCACCTGGGCCAGACTGCGTTCGGCGAATTCCAGGTCGTCGGGATAGATGCTGTCGCGCCACTCGTTGTAGTCGGCCAGTACCAGGCTGGCGGGGCGGCCGAAGATGCGTTCATAGGCGGGGCTGACGTACAGCACCTGACGGGTTTCCCAGTCGAAGGCCCACAGTACCGCATTGACGCTGTCGAGCAGCGCGCTGAACAACTGCTCACGCTCGCTCAGGCGAGCAACCTCGCCTTGGGCGTGAAGCAGCGCAAGCAAGGTCTGGGCGGCCTCGGGAGGTTGGGTGCCGGGCAGTGTCGTTGGAATGTTCTTGGCCATGTGCACGAAGCAGGTCTCGACGTGAAAGCGTGCGGCCAGCATCCGGCCCGCCACGCGGGGCGATGTGCCAGATTCGAGTGGAAGCGACGGGGGGAAGTTCCGGGCGGCACGCCCTGCCAGGAGGGCGTGCCGATCAACGGTGGTCAGGCGCCGGTCGGGCGCAGCGAGTAGGTCTTGAGTTGCGCCGCGAAGTCGCGCAAGGCATGGATACCGCTGGTTTCGGCCTCGTGGACCCAGTCTTTCATGGCGGCCAGCATGTCGTGGCCATTGGCGCTGGTGCGCGCCCAGATTTGCTGCAACGCCAGGCGTTTTTCGTAGATGGTCTTCAGCGCCTGGCTGTGTGCGAGCATCGACTCGATACGTACATGGTGACGGTCCTGCAGCAGGCTGGTCTCGCGCGACAGCAGGCGCTTGGCGCGGCGGAAATGGTGGCGCACCGAGGCATCGACGCGGGCCAGTTCCTGCTTGACCAGCGGGCCGATCACCAGCTTGCGGTATTGGGCCATGATCTGGAAGCGGTTGTTGAGGATCGCCATGGCAGTATCCATGTCCAGGCTGGCCTTGCCGGCCACCCGGTGGGCGATGGGCGCCACGCGTTGGACCTTGGCCAGGCGCAGCAGGCAGAACAGGCGGATCCACGCCCAGCCCATGTCGAACTCCCAGCGCCTGACCGACAGCTTGGCCGAGTTGGGATAGGTGTGGTGATTGTTGTGCAACTCCTCGCCACCGATGAGGATGCCCCATGGCACCAGGTTGGTGGCGGCATCGCGGCATTCGAAGTTGCGGTAGCCAAGGGCATGGCCCAGGCCGTTGACCACCCCGGCGGCCCAGAACGGGATCCACATCATCTGCACCGCCCAGATGGTGATGCCGATGGTGCCGAACAGCAGCAGGTCGATTACCGCCATCAGCGCGATGCCGCCCAGCTTGTAGCGCGAGTAGAGGTTGCGCTCGATCCAGTCGTCCGGGCAGTTCTTGCCGTAGATGCGCAGGGTTTCCGGGTTGCGCGCCTCTTCCCGGTACAGCTCGGCGCCCTTGCGCAACACCGTGCCCAGGCCCTTGTACACCGGGCTGTGCGGGTCTTCGGGGGTTTCGCACTTGGCGTGGTGCTTGCGGTGCACGGCGGTCCATTCGCGGGTGTTCTGGGCCGTGGTCAGCCACAGCCAGAAACGGAAGAAGTGCTTTAGCACGCCGTTGAGCTCCAGGGCTCGGTGCGCGGAGTAGCGGTGCAGGTAGACCGTGACGCTGACAATGGTCACATGGGTCATCAGCAAGGTGATGCCGACCAGTTGCCAGGCCGACAAGTCGAGCAGGCCGTTGTACCACATAGGTGCAGATACCCTCGAAATGCAGGGGGAAGGGGGTGATTATCCCTTGGTGAGGAAATAAAGCCAGTCAACCGTTCAGATAGGAAGTCACGACATGTTTCAGCCTTTATAATGCCCCTTCCTTTCTGATGGGCTATCGCACCCGACATGTCTGTTTCCGTTCGCGACGCCTTGCGCATGGCTGCGCTGTATGTGGTGCTATCGGTCCTCTGGCTGACGCTCGCCGAGGTGGTGCTGCAGAGCATGACCGACGACCCACTGGCACAGACCGTGGGGCGACAGATCAACGTGGTGGTCTGGGTACTGTTCAGTGCCTTGCTGATTTATGTGTCGCGGGTGCGCCTGCTCAACTTCATCGGCCGTGGCGCGCGTTTGCGTTGCGAAGACCGCGAGCGGCTACGCATGGCTGCCGCCGTGTTCGACAGTACCCTGGAAGGCGTGCTGGTGACCGACCGCCAGGGCCTGATAGTGCACGTCAACCGGGCCTTCATGCGCATTACCGGCTACCAGCAGGATGAGGTCATCGGCCAGCGTCCGAACAAGTTCAAGTCGGGCCGCCATGGCCTGGCGTTCTATCAGCAGATCTACGCCACCCTGGCGGATAGGGGCGAGTGGAGCGGCGAAATCTGGAACCGGCGCAAGAGCGGCGAAATCTACCCGCAATGGCAGACCATCTGCGCCATTCACGACGACGAAGGTGAACTCAGCCACTACGTGGCGGTGTTCAGCGACATCAGCGCGATCAAGCATTCGGAACAGGAGCTGGCCTACCTGGCCCACCACGACCCGCTGACCGGCCTGCCCAACCGCCTGCTGTTCACCGACCGGGTCGGGCAGGCCCTGACCGCAGCTCAGGCCAACAAGCGCGGCTGTGCCCTGCTGTTGCTGGACCTCGACCATTTCCAGAGCATCAACGACGGCCTTGGCCACACCATTGGCGACCAGTTGCTCAAGCTGGTGGGCGAGCGCCTCGGCGAGGTGCTGGGCAGCGGCGTGACCCTGGCGCGACTGGGGGGCGACGAGTTCGGGGTGCTGGCCGAGAACTGCCAGCAGGTCGGCCAGGCCGGCAAGCTGGCACAGGGCATCATCGAGCGCATGCGCGAGCCGTTCCTGTTCGAGGGGCATCGCCTGTTCATCAGTGTCAGCGCGGGTATCAGCCTGTTCCCCAGCGACGCCCTGAGTGCCGAGCAATTGCTGCGAAACGCCGACTCGGCCTTGTACAAGGCCAAGAGCAACGGGCGGGCCTGCTATGCGCTGTACACCGAAGAGCTGACCGCCCACGCCCAGCACCGGGTCGAAACTGCAGGTGAACTGCGCCGGGCGCTGGAGCAGGACGAGTTACGGGTGTTCTACCAGCCGGTACACGACCTGGCGAGCGGCCGCCCGGTCGGGGTCGAAGCACTGGTGCGCTGGCAGCACCCGCAGCGCGGCCTGGTGCCGCCGGGCGAGTTCATCCCGATTGCCGAGCGCACCGGGCTGATCGCCGAGATCGACGCCTGGGTGCTGCGCCAGGCATGTCGGCAGATGGTGCAATGGCAAGGTCAGGGCCGGCAGCTGGCGTTCGTGGCGGTGAACATTTCCAGCCGTCTGTTTGGCCAGCATGAGCTGTACCAGCAGGTGGCCGAGGTGCTGCACGAAACCGGCCTGGCCCCGGCCTTGCTGGAGCTGGAGGTGACCGAGAGCGCGGTGATGGAGGACCCGGAGGTGGCGCTGGAGCAATTGCATCGCCTGCGTGAGCTGGGCGTGACCCTGGCCATCGACGACTTCGGTACCGGGTATTCATCACTGCTGCGGCTGAAGCGTCTGCCGGTGCAGAAGCTAAAGATCGATCAAGGCTTTGTCGCCGGGTTGCCGCAGGACGAGGACGATATCGCGATCGTCCGGGTGATCATCGCCCTGGCTCGCAGCATGGGCATGCAGGTGCATGCCGAGGGTATCGAGCAGGCCGAGCAGGCCAGCTTCCTGCTTCAGGAGCGGTGTCAGCTGGGGCAGGGGTACTGGTTCGGGCGGCCGGTGCCGGCTGCGGATTTACCTTGGCTGTAGGTCTTCAGCGCATTTGAGATCGAGCGCCGCCTGCGCGGCGCTCGATATCCCAGGCGCCACAGCTATCACGCTTGGCACTTCAGCGCTTGTTCAAGCCCTTCGCCAGGCGGTCCCCACCCAGCTGGATCAATGCCACCAGCGCCACCAGCATGGCAATCACGGTCAGCATGATCTGGCTGTCGAAACGCTGGTAACCATAGCGGTAGGCAATATCCCCCAGGCCCCCGGCGCCGATCGCGCCGGCCATGGCCGAAGAGTTGATCAGCGTCACCAAGGTAATGGTGAACCCCCCCACGATTCCCGGCAGTGCCTCGGGCAACAACACATGCCAGACGATGTGCCAACGCCGACAACCCATGGCCTGCGCCGCTTCGACCAGGCCATGGTCGACTTCGCGCAGGCTGACCTCGGCAATCCGTGCGAAGAACGGCGTGGCGGCAATGGTCAGCGGTACCACTGCCGCCCACACGCCGTAGGTAGTGCCTACCACCAGGCGGGTGAAGGGGATCAGCGCGACCATCAGGATCAGGAACGGGATCGAGCGGAACAGGTTGACGAAAGCGCCGAGCACCCGGTTCAGCACGGGGGCCTGGAAGATCCCGCCCTTGTCGCTGGTTACCAGCAATACTGCCATCGGCACCCCTGCCAGCAGGGCGATCAACGACGACACGCCGACCATCAACAACGTATCGAGCAAGCCTTCGAGCAGGCGATCAAACCACATGGCCTAGTACCTCCACGTCCTCGGCCCAGCGGCGGGCGCGTTCCAGCAATTGATGTGGGACGTGCGGCGAGTGCTGCACCGACAGGATCAGCTGCCCCAGGGCATGCTCGCCGATGATTTCCACGCCACCCTGCAGCAGGCGCACGCGGCCGCCCAGGTCATTGAACAGGGCCGACAGTTCCGGCTCGCCGAGCACAGTCAGCTTCAACACCACGGCACTGTCGTGGCTCGCCGGAGTCGCTTGCAGGCTGGCCTGCAACGCCGCAGGCAGCCTGGCCTGCAAAGGCGCGAGCAGGGTCCGGGTGACCTCGTGGCGCGGGGCGCCGAATACCCGCCAGACTTCGCCCTGCTCGATCACTTCACCGCGCTCGAGTACCACCACCCGGTGGCAGATGTCGCGGATCACTGCCATCTCGTGAGTGATCAGCACAATGGTCAGGCCCAGGCGCTGGTTGATATCGCGCAGCAGCTCGAGGATCGACGTGGTGGTTTCCGGGTCCAGCGCTGAGGTGGCCTCGTCGCACAGCAGGATCTCGGGGTCATGCACCAGCGCCCGGGCGATGCCGACCCGCTGCTTCTGCCCGCCGGACAGCTGCGCCGGGTACACGTGGTGTTTTTCCTGCAGGCCTACCAGTTCCAGCAGTTCACGCACTTTGCGTTGGCGCTCGGCCTTGGCTACGCCGGCCACCTTCAGTGGCAGCTCGACGTTCTGCCACACGGTCTTGGCCGACATCAGGTTGAAGTGCTGGAAGATCATGCCGATACGCCGACGCAGGGCTACCAGCTGGTCTTGGTGAAAAGGCGCGATGTCCACCTGGTCGATCAGTACCCGGCCCTGGCTGGGCTGTTCCAGCCGGTTGATAGTACGCAGCAGCGATGACTTGCCGGCACCACTGCGGCCGATGATGCCGAAGATCTCGCCATGGCGGATATTCAGATCGATGCCGCGCAAGGCCGGTTGCGCCTGGCCCGGGTAGGTCTTGCCCAGGCCGATGAAGCGCACGTGGGCCTGATTGACCTCCGGGCGCAGGGCCTGTTCCTTGGCCGTCGCTGGTAGTGATTGTGTGGTGGGCGCCCGGAGCGCGCTGGCCTGGCTCATGTCAGCCCTCCCAGCCGGCCTGGTAAAGCTTGCCGTGGGCCTTGTCGAGGGCCGCGCGCACCGCTGGCGAATGCTGGTAGATGTCGACGAACCTGGCCAGGCGCGGGTCGTCCTTGCTTTGCGGGCGAATGACGAACTGGATGACGTATTCCTTGTTCTCCAGGCCGTCGAACAGCAGCGCCGAGCCAGCGTCGAAGCTGTTCGCCAGGCGGATATATGCCGGGTAGCCCTGCACCAGATCGGCGTCGTCATAGGCTCGTACCAGTTGTACCGCCTCGACCTGGAGGATCTTCAGGTTCTTCGGGTTGGCGACGATGTCGGCCTCGGTGGCTTTGTAGCCCACTCCCGGCTTGAGGCTGATCAGGCCAGCCTTGGCCAGCAGCTGCAGGCCACGGCCGCTGTTGATCGGGTCGTTGGCGATGGCCACGCTGGCGCCTTCGGGCAGGTCGGCGAAGCTTTTGTACTTTTTCGAGTACAGGCCGACATTGTTGATGATGCCGGAGGCGTAGGGCACCAGGTTGAAACCTGCGGCAGCCTTGGCGTTCTCCAGGAACGGGATGTGCTGGAAATAGTTCACGTCGATGTCGCCGCTATTGAGGCTGACATTCGGCGCGATCCAGTCGCTGAACTCGATCAGCTTCACTTCCAGGCCTTGTTTGTGTGCTTCTTCCACGGCCGCTTCCAGTGGTATGGCGAAGGCGGCAGTGGTACCGATCTTCAGCGGTTCGGCGGCCAGGGCGCTGGCGCACAGGCCGAGGCTGACGGCGATGGCCGCGACGGGCCGGAACAGTTTCTCAAGCATGGTGCAGGGCTCCAGTCGTGGTAGGGGTAGAGGCAAAGCGGTAAGCCGAGCCAGGATGGTCGGCGGGCAGGTACGGGTGGTCGGCCTGGAACAGCTTTTCGCGCAATGTGCCTTCGGCGTAGGCGGTCTTGTAGCGGCCACGCTGCTGCAGTTGTGGGATGACCAGGTCGATGAAGTCCTCGAAGCTTTCCGGGGTGACGGTGCGGGTCAGGTTGAAGCCGTCCAGGCCGGTTTCATCGATCCAGGCGATCAGTTGCTCGGCCACTTGCTCCGGCGCGCCAACCAGGGTCACGTAGCGACCACCCAGGGCGTGCTGCTGCAACAGGCGACGTCGGGTCCAGGCGTTGTCCTGCAACTGGCGCGTGGCGGACTGGATGGCGTTGCCCTGGCGGAAGGCGATCGGTTCATCCAACTCGAAGGCGGCAAAGTCGATACCGGTGGAGGCTGCGAAATGCGCGACCCCGGCCTCTGCACTGGCATGTTGCAGGTACTCGGCGTGCCTGGCCTGGGCCTGTTGCTCGGTGGCCGCGACGATCACCGTGATGCCCATGAACACCTTGACCGCTTGCGCGTCGCGCCCAGCGGCCTGGGCGGCGGCACGCACCTTGTCGACCTGGGCGCGGGTGGCGGCTTTGTCCTGGCCACTGATGAACACGCATTCGGCATGATTGCCGGCGAAGGCCAGGCCTCGCGGTGAGCTGCCGGCCTGGAACAGCACCGGCGTGCGCTGCGGCGACGGTTCGCTCAGGTGGTAGCCCTCGACCTGGTAGAACTCGCCTTGATGGCGGACCTTGCGCACCTTGTCGGGCCGCGCGTAGATGCGCTGCTGGCGGTCGGCGACCACCGCATCGTCGGCCCAGCTACCCTCCAGCAGTTTGTACAGTATCTGCAGGTATTCGTCGGCCTGGTCGTAGCGGCGGTCATGTTCGGGTTGCTGGGCCAGGCCCATGGCCCGGGCGGCACTGTCGAGGTAGCCGGTGACGATGTTCCAGCCCACCCGGCCATTGCTCAGGTGGTCCAGGGTGGAAAGGCGCCGGGCGAACAGGTACGGCGCCTCGTAGGTGAGGTTGGCGGTAAGGCCGAACCCCAGGTGGCGGGTGACGGCGGCCATGGCCGAAACCAGCAGCAGCGGGTCGTTGACCGGCAGCTGGATCGACTCCTTCAGGGTGACATCCAGCGACTGGCCATAGATATCGTAGGTGCCGACGATATCGGCAAGGAACAGCCCGTCGAACAGGCCGCGTTCCAGCAGCTGCGCCAGGTCGGTCCAGTAGTCCAGGGTCTTGTACTGGGTCGAAGTGTCCCGTGGGTGGGTCCACAGGCCGTGGTTGATGTGCCCGATGCAGTTCATGTTGAAGGCATTGAGCAGGATCTGCCTGGCCATCAGATGGTCCCCCGACGTGGCGGGTTGGCATCGTTGAGGTAGTAATTGCCGATGGCGTGGTATTTCCAGCGTACCGGGTCATGCAGGGTGTGCACGCGGGCGTTGCGCCAGTGGCGATCGAGGTTGTGTTCGGCCAGGGTGGCCTGGCTGCCGCTCAGTTCGAACAGCGTCGTGCCGGCTGCCAGGGCTATCTCGGTGCTGATGGCGCGGGCTTCGGCCACGGCGATGGAAGCAGCGGCAACCTTGGCGGCGGTGCTGTCGTCGCGGGCGCGGTCCAGGTACTCGCCGGCACGCTCCAGCAGGGCTTCGGCGGCGTGCAGACGGATCGCCAGCTGACCGAAGCTTTTCAGCGTCAACGGATCATCGCTGGCCTTGTCCAGGCCGGAGTCGACCCACGGCCGGCTACGGCTGCGCACGAACTGCAAGGCGTCTGCATAGGCGGCGCGGGCAATACCGGTGTCGATCGCGGCATGAAGAATCTGCGCTAGCGGGCCAACCGGGGTGGGGCGCTCGAAGGCGCTCTGGAACGGCACCACGTCGGCGGCGCTGACATAGACGTTGTCGAACACAACCGAGCCGCTGCCGGTGGTGCGCTGGCCGAAACCGCTCCAGTCGTCGATCACCTGCAGGCCCTGGCTGTCGGCCGGAACGAACGCCAGGTGCTGCACGCCGTGCTCGTCGACCACCGAGGTGGGAATACGCTGGGCGTAGATGGCCCCGGTGGCGTAGAACTTGCGGCCATTGATGCGGAAACCGTCTCCGTCACGGCTCAGGCGGGTGGTACGGTCGTTGGCGGTCTTGGTGCCCAGTTCGGCCAGGGCGTTGCCGAAGCGACGGCCAGCCAGTACTTCGCCATACAGGCGCTGCTGCTGTTCGGGCGAGCCGTTCACCCGCAGCACTTCCAGGGCGTAGAAGTGGTTCTGCGGGATCTGCCCGAGCGAGCCGTCGGCCTGGGCGATGCGGGCGATGACCTTGGCCAGGGTGACATTGGACACGCCGGCACCGCCGAAGGCCTTGGGCACGCTGATCGCCCACAGCCCGGAGCGGGTGAACAGCTCCAGCTCGGCGTGCGGCAGGCGGCGTTCACGGTCGCGCTGGGCGCTGTCGCGGCGCAGTTGCCGGGCGATGTCTTCGGCGACGGCCAGGGCGTGGCCATCGTTGGTAATGATGGTTGTGGTCATGGTGTTCTCCGGGCTATTGGGGCCGCTGCGGCCCATCGCGAGCAAGGCCGGCCCCACAGGGTGCGCACACGGGGCCTGTGCAAGAGCGGGCTGGTGTCGCGATGGGCTGCAAAGCGGCCCCAAAGCCAAAAAATCAGATCCAGGAATGCCGCGCAGGCAGCGTGCCGTTGAGGTGGTAAGCGCCCACCGCGTGGTACTTCCAGCGCACCGGGTCATGCAGGGTGTGCACCCGGGCGTTGCGCCAATGGCGGTCGAGGTTGAACTCGGCAAGCGTGGCGCGGCTGCCGGCCAGCTCGAACAGCTTCTCGCTGGCCTGCAGGGCGATTTCGGTGGTCAGCACCTTGGCCTCGGCCACCGCGATCGAGGCCCGCGCCGCGCTTGCGGCGTCGATCGGCGCGGCGTTGACTTCGTCGAGAACCCGCGCAGCCTTGCGCAGCAACGCTTCGGCGGCATGCAGTTCGAGCTTCAGGCGACCGACGTCGGCAATCACATACGGATCGTCACTGGCACGCTCGACATTGGCGTCGACCCATGGGCGGGACTTCTCGCGGACGAATGTGATCGCTTCATTGATCGCCGCTTCGGCAATACCGGCATCGATGGCCGCCTGGATCAGCTGCGAAGCTGCACCCTGGGTATTGGGGATGTCGCGCTGGCGCCAATTGTCGATCACCAGCTCGGCATCCACCGGCACCTGGTCGAGCAGTACGGTGCCGCTGGCGGTAGTGCGCTGGCCGAACCCGGACCAGTCATCGACGATGCGCAGCCCGGGGCTGCCACGGCGGACGAACGCCAGGCGCTGGCGGCCTTCGTCGTCCAGCGCCTTGACCGCCACCCAGTGGGCGAACAGAGCACCCGTGGAATAGAACTTTTCGCCGCTGATGCGATAGCCGTCGCCGGCCCGGGTAAGCCTGGCCCTGAGTGTGAGGGTATCTTTGGTGCCGCGCTCAGGGCCGGCATTGCCGATACGCCAGCCGTCGAGCACGCTGCGGTAGATCGCCGCCTGCTGCGCTTCGGTTCCTGTCAGGCGCAGCAGTTGCAGGATGCCGAACTGGTTCTGCGGGATCTGCCCCAGGGCCGGATCGGCGGCGCTGATCAGGCGGAATACTTCGGCGATGGTCTCGAATGACACCTCGGGGCCGCCGAAGGCTTTGGGGACGCTGATGCTGCCCAGGCCACTGCGGGTGAACAGCTCGATCTCGGCCCATGGCAGTTTGCGTTGCTGGTCGCGGCGGGCGGCCTGCTCACGGGCAACCTCGGCCAGTTCGCGGGCCGCTTGCAAGGCTTCGGCGTCGTTGCGCAGCACCTTGGCTGGCAGCAGCACCGGCGAGCTGTCGAGATCGCTGTGGAATCGGGTATTGGCTTGGCTGGACATCAGTGCCGCTCCTTGGCTGCACTCAATGCCCTGGCGTTGCGCACTGGGGTGATTGTGATCCTGACCATTCCTGACCTCACAAATTGGTTATGTCGCTGTAGCTGGTCGCGACGGATGTGTGCTGGTCCGGTGGTCCGGTTCATATACCCTAATGCTTTATAAAAACTTTATGAACTAACTCTTTGGAATATGTATAGAAGAAGGGATTTGTTGCGGATGTGCCGGCCTCGCGGGCGCGCCCGCGAGGCCGGCACAGGCTTACTCGGAAGCCGCAGTCCCGAGGAACTTGCGCAGGAATTGCCGGGTACGTTCTTCCTTCGGCGCCGCGAACAGCGCCTTGGCCTCGCCCTGTTCCACGATCACTCCCTTGTCGAAGAAAATCACCCGGTTCGCCACGTCCCGGGCAAAGCTCATCTCGTGGGTCACGATGATCATGGTGCGTCGCTCCTCGGCCAGGCCGCGGATGGTCGCCAGCACTTCACCCACCAGCTCCGGGTCGAGCGCCGAGGTCGGTTCGTCGAACAGGATCACCTCCGGTTCCATGGCCAGGGCGCGGGCGATGGCCACCCGTTGCTGCTGGCCACCGGACAGGCGCCGTGGATAGGCGTCTTCCTTGCCTGCCAGGCCGACCTTGGCCAACAGGCGCCGGCCCAGTTCGATGGCCTGCTCGCGAGGCGTCTTCTTGACGATCACCGGGCCTTCGATGACGTTTTCCAGGGCAGTGCGGTGGGGGAACAGGTTGAAGTTCTGGAATACGAACCCGGCCTGCTGGCGCAGGCGGCGGATCGCGCCTTGCTGGCCACCCAGCGGGCGGTTGGCGTCGATGCTGATGTCGCCGATCTGGATCTGCCCGGCATCGGGGGTTTCCAGCAGGTTCAGGCAGCGCAGGAAAGTGGTCTTGCCAGAGCCGCTGGGGCCGATGATCGCCACCACTTCGCCCGGCTGCACGGCCAGATCAATACCGTTGAGCACGGTCTGGCCCTTGAACCGCTTGGTCAGGCCTTTGACTTCAATCATGCTCAATGCTCCTGGTCATGCTGGTTGACGCGCGCTTCCATGCGGTTCTGGAAGTGCGCGAGGATGCTGCACAGCACCCAGTAGATGACCGCGACCGCCACGTACATGGTGAACACTTCGAAGGTGCGTGCGGTAATCAGCTGGGCCTGACGGAACAGCTCGGGCACCTGGATGGTCGCCGCCAGGGCGGTGTCCTTGACCAGCGAGATGAAGCTGTTGCCCAACGGTGGCAAGGCGGTGCGCAAGGCTTGCGGCAGGATGGCCCGACGCATGGCCTGGACGCGGGTCATGCCGATGCTGGCGGCGGCTTCCCACTGGCCGCGGTCGATCGAGGAGATCGCCGCGCGCAGGATTTCGCAGATGTAGGCCGCCATGTTCAGCGACAGACCGATCAGCGAGGCCGGGATCGGGTCCAGTTCGATGCCGATCTGCGGCATGCCGAAATAGATCACGAACAGCTGCACCAGCAGTGGTGTGCCGCGGAAGAACGACACATAGACCCGGGCCAGCCAGTTCAATGGCAGGACCTTCGACAGCCGCATCAGCGCCAGGGCAAACCCCAGCAGCAGGCCGAAGAACATGCCCCCGACGCTGAGCAGCACGGTATAACCCGCGCCCTTCAGCAGGAAGGGCGCAGAATCGACAACGAGTTGCAGGCTTTCAGCGATCATTTGGTGACATCGGCACCGAAGTACTTCTCGGACAGCTTGGCCAGCGTGCCGTCAGCCTTGAGCTTGTCCAGTGCCTTGTTGATTGCCGCCAGCAGTTCCGGCTCGCCCTTGCGCAGTGCCACGCCGCTTTCCAGGCGCGAGAAGGCATCGCCGGCCAGCTGGGTGTCCTTGGCTTTCTGGGCATATTCCAGCGCGGCCAGGCGGTCGATCAGGATGGCATCGATACGGCCGTTACGCAGGTCGGCGAACTTGCTTGGGTCGTCTTCATAGGTGCGCACATCGGCTTGCGGCACGTCCTGTTTCACCCACTGCTCGTAGTTGGTGCCCAGGCCTACGCCAACCTTCTTGCCGGCCAGGTCGGCGGCCTTGTGGATGTTCAGCTGCTCGGCCTTCTTCTTCAGGATCAGCGCCTGGATGCCGGAGATGGTGTAGGGCTCGGAGAAGTCGTACTTCTTCTTGCGCTCTTCGGAAATGGTCACCTGGTTGATCACCACATCCAGGCGCTTGGACTCCAGGGCGGCGAGGATGCCGTCCCACTTGGTCGGCTGCACCTTGGCCTTGACTCCGAGCTCCTTGGCCAGCAGTTCGGACAGCTCGACTTCGAAGCCGGTGAGCTTGCCGTTCTCGTCCTGGAAGCTGAACGGTGGGTAGGTGCCTTCCAGGCCGACGTTGATCACGCCTTTTTCCTGGATAGTCTTGAGCTGCTCGCCGGCAAAGGCCTGGCTGAACAGGCCTGCACCCAGCAGGAGAGCCAGGCTGGCGTTGAGTAGCGGTTTGGCGAATTTCGACATGTGGGAGCCCCGCGCTTGTGATCAGTGGTGGGTGGCGACTATAGGGATGGCCACTTAGGCCAGGAAATACTAAAAAATTATTTTATTATTTCCTTTTGTGTTTTTGTCAGTCCCGACTGCATTGAGGGTAGGTGAGTATCCGCCCCCCGTCATCGCTGCTTATGCCTGACTTAGTGCAGGATGGAATAAAGCGTTGTTTTTTCCAAGGGATGGTTTTGCCGTAGAGTGGATTGCATGTACGCAGGCCCGGCCCTTTCGCGGGTCAGCCAAATAAAAATGAGTCTGGCCTACTCAGGCAGGAGAAAACCGTGAGCGAACAACCTTCATCCGGGCACTGGCAGCTGCAGAGCATCGTCGCCGGTCTGCGCGGCGCCCGTGAACAATGGCGCGCCCGCAATGGCCGCAGCAGTGGCGAGCAAGGCGGGCGTGAGTTGCCTTCGCGCGAGGCCATGCGGCAGATTCTCGAACAACTGTGCGGCGCGCTGTTCCCCATGCGCCTTGGCCCTGTCGACCTGCGCGAAGAAAGTGAAGACTTCTACGTAGGCCATACCCTGGATGCCGCGTTGACCGCCTTGCTGGTCCAGGCTCGCCTCGAGCTGCGCTACGCCGCACGGCAAAACAAGGCCGAGCTGGACGGCGTTGATGCCCATGCGCTGCGCCTGGTCCAGGGCTTTGCCGCCGCCTTGCCGGGCCTGCGCGTGCTGCTCGATACCGACGTGCTGGCCGCTTACCACGGTGACCCGGCGGCGCGCAGCGTCGATGAAGTGCTGCTGTGCTACCCCGGCATCCTGGCGATCATTCACCACCGTCTGGCGCACCACCTGTACCAGGCCGGCTTGCCACTGCTGGCGCGGATCAGCTCGGAGCTGGCGCATTCGGCCACGGGCATCGACATTCATCCCGGGGCACAGATCGGCCCGAGCTTCTTCATCGACCACGGTACGGGTGTGGTGATTGGCGAAACCGCGATCATCGGCGAGCGCGTGCGTATCTACCAGGCCGTGACCCTGGGAGCCAAGCGCTTCCCCAGCGACGAGTCGGGGACCCTGCACAAAGGCCTGCCGCGTCACCCGATCGTCGAAGACGATGTGGTCATCTATGCTGGCGCCACGGTTCTGGGGCGGATCACCATCGGCAAAGGTTCGACCATCGGTGGCAATGTCTGGCTGACCCGCAGCGTGCCGGCCGACAGCAACATTACCCAGGCCAATCTGCAGCTGGATTGCCAGGACAAGAACTGATATCCGTACCGGCCTCCTCGTCGCCAAGCCCCGCGAAGAGGCCGGCCAGGGAGGGCGCCAGCCAGCGCCCTGATTCGCATTGAAATCCGATCCATGTTTAACTTGAACGCTTGTTCAATGAAAAACGCTGGTCCGCTGCCGGTGTTCAACAGGAGGATTCCTTTGCTGAACCCGTTCATTCCGAACCTTACGTCATTCGACGAGGTGCGCCGCCCATGAGTGCACCGATCCCATCCCTTGCCAATGGCAAGATCCGCATGAACCCCCCGGTGTTCTATTTCGCGGCAAGTTTCATCCTGCTCTTCGGCCTGGTGGTCATTGCCAACCCGCGCAGTGCCGGCGACTGGTTGCTGGCGGCGCAGAACTGGGCGGCCAACACCGTCGGCTGGTACTACATGCTGGCGATGACGCTGTACCTGGTCTTCGTGGTGGTCACCGCCTTGTCCGGCTACGGCAAGATCAAGCTCGGTGCCGACCACGACGAGCCCGAGTTCAGCTATCTGTCGTGGGCCGGCATGCTGTTCGCCGCCGGTATCAGCATCACCCTGTTCTTCTTCTGCGTGTCCGAGCCGCTGACACACATGCTGCAGCCGCCCCAGGGCGAGGCGGCTACCGCCGAGGCCGGGCGCCAGGCCATGCAGATCCTGTTCCTGCACTGGGGCCTGCATGGCTGGGGCGTGTTCGCCTTCGTCGGCATGGCCCTGGCCTACTTCGCTTACCGGCACAACCTGCCGCTGGCCTTGCGTTCGGCGTTGTACCCGCTGATCGGCAAGCGCATCAATGGGCCGATCGGCTACGCGGTGGACGGTTTCGGCATCATTGCCACGGTGTTCGGCCTGGGCGCCGACATGGGCTTTGGCGTGCTGCACCTGAATGCCGGCCTCGACTATCTGTTCGGCATCAGCCACAGCCAGTGGGTGCAAGTGCTGTTGATCGTCCTGATGATGGGCGCGGCGGTCGCCGTGGCCGTTGCCGGGGTGGAGAAGGGCGTGCGGGTGATGAGCGACATCAACCTGTTCCTGGCCTGCGCGCTGTTGCTCTTCGTGCTGTTCGCCGGCCCTACCCAACACCTGTTCAACACGCTGATCCAGAACCTTGGCGATTATCTCGGTGCCTTGCCACGCAAGAGCTTCGATGTGTATGCCTACGGCGAGAACAGCGGCTGGCTGGGCGGCTGGACCGTGTTCTACTGGGCCTGGTGGATTGCATGGGCACCGTTCGTGGGGCTGTTCATCGCCCGTATCTCCCGCGGCCGTACGATTCGCGAATTTGTCTTCGGCGTGCTGCTGATTCCGCTGGGCTTCACCCTGGCGTGGATGTCGATCTTCGGCAACAGCGCCTTGGACCAGGTGATCAACCACGGCATGAGCGCGCTGGGCCAGTCGGCACTGGATAACCCGGCGATGAGCCTGTACCTGCTGCTGGAAACCTACCCCTGGAGCAAGGCGGTGATTGCCGTGACGGTGTTCATCAGCTTCGTGTTCTTCGTTACCTCCGCCGACTCGGGCACCGTGGTGCTGTCGACCTTGTCGGCGACAGGAGGTGATGCCGACGAGGACGGACCGAACTGGCTGCGTATCTTCTGGGGCGCAATGACGGCGCTGATCACCAGTGCACTGCTGTTCGCCGGCAGCATCGATTCGCTGAAGTCCGCTGTGGTGCTGACCTCGTTGCCGTTCTCGCTGATCTTGCTGTGCATGATGTGGGGGCTGCACAAGGCGTTCTACCTGGAGTCGCAACGGCAGATCGCGCAGATGCACTCACTGGCCCCGTTCGCGCATTCACGTCGCGGGCGCGGTGGCTGGCGTCAACGCCTGAGCCAGGCGGTGCATTTCCCGTCGCGCGACGAGGTGTACCGCTTCATGGACGACGTGGTGCGCCCGGCAATTGCCGATGTGCGCGAGGTGTTCGAGCAGAAGGGCCTGGTGCTGATTACCCAGGACGACCCGAGCCATGACAACGTCAGCCTGAAGATTGGCCATGGCGAGGAGCAGCCGTTCATCTACCAGGTGCAGATGCGTGGCTACTTCACGCCATCGTTCGCCCTCGGTGGGCTGGGCACGCAGGAGTTGAAGAACCGCCGTTACTACCGGGCGGAGGTGCACCTGAGCGAAGGCAGCCAGAACTATGACCTGGTGGGCTATAGCAGGGAGCAGATCATCAACGACATCCTCGACCAGTACGAACGGCACATGCAGTTCCTGCATCTGGTCAGGTAACCCGCTGGGGGCCGCCGTGCGGCCCATCCCGACAAGGCTGCGCCTGCAGAGGTATGCGACTCCTGCAGACGCGGCCTTGTGTCACGAAAGGAGGCCCAAGCCTCCCCGGGGCGGTGTCAGAAAGGCACATCCCCAAGGATGGTCGCCCGATGCATCACCCGCCGGTTCGGCCGGTAGTCATCCACGGCAAAGTGCTGCGTTACCCGGTTGTCCCAGAACGCCACATCATTCTCCTGCCAGCGCCAGCGGATACTGAACTCCGGCCGCGTGGCATGGGCGAACAGCAGCTTCAACAGCGCTTCGCTTTCCAGTTCGCTCAGCTCATTGATCCGCGTGGTGAACCCTTCATTGACGAACAGCGCCTTGCGCCCGCTCACTGGATGCGTGCGCACCACCGGGTGTGACAAAGGTGGGTTGTTGCGCCGCGTGGCCTCCCAGCGCGCCAGGTCCTCTGGCGTGGTACCAAAGCGCTCCAGCGGGAACGACTTGGTGAAGTCATGGGTAGCGCTGAGCCCGTCGAGCAACGTGCGCAAGGGCGCCGACAAGGCTTCGAAGGCCGCGATCCCGCTGGCCCACAGGGTATCGCCACCATACGCCGGCAGCTGCTTGGCACTGAGGACTGCTCCCAGGGCCGGGGTCGGCAGGAAGGTCACGTCGGTGTGCCACACGGCATTGTCGCGCACATCGGTGACCGCCGTGTCGAGGATCAGCACCTGCGGGGTTTCCGGCACATTGGGATAGATCGGGTGGATGTGCAGGTCTCCGAAGCAGGCAGCAAAGCGTGCCTGCTGCTGCGGGGTGATCGGTTGGTTGCGGAAGAACAGCACCTGGTGTTGCAACAGCGCCTGTTCGATGGCGTCGCGCTGTTCGGTGCTGATGTCGCGGCTGAGGTCCACGCCGCTGATCTGGGCGCCGAGCGCCGGGCTGAGTGGAGTAATGGTCAGGCTCATGTCGGTCTCTTCGTCAGGCAGCCAGGCTGCTGGCGTGGTCAACAGGGTTCAGTGGCTTTGCCCGTGCCAAGGCACCAGCTTGCGTTGCAGGGCGCGCAAGCCCATTTCCAGGGCGAAGGCGATCAGGGCGATCAGCAGGATGCCAAGCACCACCACATCGGTTACCAGGAACTGTGCTGCCGACTGCACCATGAAGCCCAGGCCACTGGTGGCCGCGATCAGCTCGGCGGCCACCAGGGTCGACCAGCCGACTCCGAGGCCGATACGCAGGCCGGTGAGGATGTCCGGCAAGGCGCTGGGCAGGATCACATGGCGGATCAGCTGGGCCCTGGTCGCTCCAAGCGACTGTGCCGCCCGCATTTTGGCCGGGTCGACCGTGCGCACGCCGGTGGCTGTGGCGATGGCGATGGGCGCGAAGATCGCCAGGTAGATCAGCAGCACCTTCGACAGCTCGCCGATGCCGCACCAGATCACGATCAGCGGCAGGTAGGCCAGCGGCGGGATCGGCCGGTAGAACTCGATCAACGGGTCGAGAATGCCACGGGCCACGCGGTTGTAGCCGATGGCGATGCCCACCGGAATGGCCGTGAGGGTGGCGGCCAGCAGGGCTACGCCGATGCGCCCCAGGCTGGCACCCAGGTGCTGCCACAGGCTGGCATCCATGTAACCCTGGGTCAGCAAGGTCCAAGCCCTGGCCACGATATCGGCGGGCGCGGGGAGGAACAGCGGCTCGATCCAGCCGGCTGCGGTCACCAGCCACCAGGCCAGCAGCAGGCTGGCCAGGGTCAGCGTGCTGATCCAGCGGGTGGCCAAGGGGCTGCGCAGCCTGGCGGTTGGCCGGGGGCCGGCGTTGCGTTTGCCGATGACCGGCAGGTCCAGACTGCTCATGCGCGCTCCTGCAGGCTTTGCCGTTGCGAGAACACCCGGGCCAGCACATGCTCGCGGGTTTCGATGAAGGTGGGGTCGGACTTGATCGCCCGGGCCGGTTCGCCGGCGGCATGACGCTGGCCGAAATCCAGTTGCAGGCGTTCCACCACACGCCCCGGGTTGGGGGCCAGCAGCACCAGCTCGCTGGCCAGGAACACCGCTTCTTCGATGTCATGGGTAATCAGGAACACCGGCTTGGCCGTGCGTTGCCACACCTGCAGCAGCAACTCCTGCATCTGCTCACGGGTAAAGGCATCGAGCGCGCCGAACGGCTCGTCCATCAGCAGTACCCGAGGGTCGGCTGCCAGCGCCCGGGCCAGGCCCACGCGCTGTTTCTGGCCGCCGGACAATTGCCAGATGCGCCGCTCGCCATAACCCTCGAGGTCAACCAGGGCCAGCATTTCGCGGGCTCTGGCTTCGCGCTCGGCGCGGGGCATGCCGGCCAGTTCCAGGCCGAAGGCGACATTGGCCAACACGTTCTGCCAGGGCAGCAGGGCATCATCCTGGAACACTACACCGCGCTCGGCCCCGGGGCCCTGAACCGGTACGCCGTCCAGCGTGATGCGCCCGCCGCTGGGGGCGACGAAGCCGGCGATCAGGTTCAGCAGCGAGGTCTTGCCGCTGCCGGAAGGCCCCAGGGCCACCAGCAACTGGCGCGGCCCCAAGGTCAGGTTGATATCGGCCAGCACCGGGGTAGTGGCGCCGGGGTACTGTGCGCTGATGCGCTCCAGCTCGAGCAAGGCCATGGCAGGCTCCGGTCGGTTTCTACAGGCTTAGTTGGGCAGGTACTGGGCGCTGACGTAGGGCGAGTAATCCGGCAGTACCGCGTCGACCTTGCCTTGCTGCTTGAGGAAGGTGGCCGTGTCGGTCAGCGCCTGGGTGGTCGGCGTGCCCAGCGCACTGGCCTGGTCGGCCGCCAGCGGGTAGACGTTGCCCTGCAGCAGTACCGGGATATCGGTAGGCTTGGCGCCGGAGAGCTTGGCCAGCTTGGCGACGTTGCCCGGGTTGGCGAGCCAGGCTTTGGGATCCTTGCGGTAGTCGGCGTAGGCGTCGAGGGTGACCTTGGCGAAGGCCTTGACCACGTCCGGGTGTTTGGCGGCGAAGTCCTTGCGCACGATCCATGCGTCGAAGGTCGGCGCGCCTTTCTCGGCCAGCTCACCCGAGGTGATCAATATCTTGCCGTTTTCCTTGGCCACGCCCAGGGCCGGGTCCCATACATAGGTAGCGTCGATGTCACCACGCTTCCAGGCAGCAATGATCGCTGGCGGTGCGAGGTTGAGAATCTGTACTTTGGCCGGGTCGATGTTCCAGCTTTTCAGGGCCGCCAGCAGGCTGTAGTGGCCGGTGGAAACGAACGGCACGGCGACTTTCTTGCCGACCAGGTCTTGCGGAGTGTTGATACCGTCGCGGGCGACCAGGGCCTCACCGGCGCCAATCTGCGTGGCGATCAGGAAGGTCTCGACCGGCAGCTTGCGGGTAGCGGCAGCGGCCAGCGGGCTGGAGCCCAGGTAACCGATCTGTACATCGCCACTGGCTACTGCGGTGATGACGTCGGCGCCGTTGTCGAACTTGCGCCAGTCGATGCTGGCCTTGCTGGCTTTTTCATAACTGCCATCAACCTGCGCGACTTTGGCGGGGTCGACGGTGGTCTGGTAGGCCACGGTCAGGTCGGCAGCCTGGGCCAACCAGCTGGCGCTGGCGAGGGTCAGGGCGGCAAACAGACGCAGCGGAGCGTGCGGAATCATGGTGAACCTCTCGTCAGCCATCGGGTGTTGGATGGCGAGAAGGCTAAATGATCTAAGAAAAGTAAAATAAATAACTTTTTTGCATTAGCTTAGGAGCCAATCGCTTTAACCTGTAGGCGCACCGCTTTGGGCTCGATCGGATATGACCACAGCCAATGGCACAACCCGGAAGTGCTGCTAGCCTTTTCCGACTCGTTAGAACGATATGGAATTAGGTTATGAGCAAACGTTTGCAAATAACCTATGGTTATGAGTCGCTTGGTTTTTACAATAAAAGCCAGTAACAGTTCCTAACATATTCCAGAAAAATCTTACCAATTCATAAAACGGTCATTTTGGATTTATAGGATTGTCATTATCCTGTAGCGCAGGTGGCGTCTTAGACCAAAGTCGCGAAACGTTTAGAAACGATTGACTTAATGGTCACGCTTTGGGACTAAATCGCCAATCCACGGTGAGCGGGGCAGCAGATCCCGCCGCCAGAGATACACAAGAATTAGAACGTAGAGGAGCAAAATATGTACAAGTCCAGCCTGGCCCTGGCCGTGGCATTGGGGGTTCTCGCCCAACAAGCAGGCGCTGCCGGTTTCGTTGAAGACAGCAAACTGTCGCTCAGCTCGCGCACCATGTACTTCAACGATGACAATCGCGAAAGCGGCATCGACCAGAAGGAAAGCGGACAGGGCTTCAAGCTTGACTATCTGTCTGGCTTCACCGAAGGCACCGTAGGCTTTGGTGTTGACGTTCAAGCATTGTGGGGCATTCACCTGGACGGTGGCCGTGGTAGCCGCCCGGATGCCAACAACACCTTCTTCCCAAGCGACTCGGATGGTTCGGCAGTCCACGACTGGGCGCGCATTGGTGGTAACGCGAAGGCTCGCTTCTCCAAGACAGAAGTTCACTACGGTAGCGCCCTGGCGCCTAACCTGCCGATCCTGGTGTCCAACGATGGCCGCCTGCTGCCGCAAACCTTCGAGGGCGGCACCTTGCAGTCGAAGGAAATCGACAACCTGACCGTCAACGCAGGTCAGCTGACCCACGCGATGGGCCGTGCTTCGAGCAACCGGACCGGTCTTTCCGTTTCTGGCGCCTTCCGTGACAGCAACAAGTTCCAGTTCGCCGGTGGTGACTACAAGCTCACCCCTGACCTGACCCTGCAGTACTACTACTCGAACCTGGAAGACTTCTACAAGCAGCACTTCCTGGGTGCTACTCATGTCTTCAAGATTGCCGACAACCAGTCGTTCAAGACTGATCTGCGCTACTTCGACAGCAGCAGCGATGGCAAGAACGGCCAGACCGGGTACGCCTTCGACAACAATGGTGGCTTCGCGAAGAACACCGGTGAAGTCGACAACAAGACCTGGAGCGCCATGTTCACCTACACCCTGGGTGGCCACGCGCTGATGCTCGGCCACCAGCAGGTGGGGGATGACGGTGGTTTCGTCTGGCTGAACCAAGGTAGCGTACGCAAGGACGGCGCCACCTCTTCGCTGGAAGGCAACGGTGGCTCGAGCTTCTACCTGTTCACCGACAGCATGATCAACCAGTTCGCCCGCGCTGGCGAAAACACCACCTTCGGTCAGTACTCCTATGACTTCGCGGCTCTGGGTGTGCCTGGCCTCAAGGCTTCGGTGGCCTATCTGCGTGGTGACGACGTACGCAACAGGTCTGGTGATGGCACCTATAACGAATGGGAACGTGACGCGCGCGTCGACTACACCCTGCAACAAGGCACCCTCAAAGGCCTGGGCTTCAGCCTGCGTCAGGGCGTCTACCGTGGTAGCGGCGAAAGCGCTGCGGACAAAGACCAGACCCGCTTCATCGTGAACTACACTTACAATTTCCTGTAAGCCGTAGCCAAACAAGAAGCCTCGCCTAGTGCGAGGCTTTTTTGTGTCTGCGCATTAATGTGCTTTTCAGTTATAAATAAATCGTTATTTATTCTTTTTATTTTTATTCCGGCGCAGGCACATTGAACCCACACGCTACAGAACCCAGCACAGGAGCCGCAGCCCATGAGCCTCAAACTCGGCGATATCGCCCCCGATTTCGAACAGGATTCCAGCGACGGCAGGATTCGCTTCCACGAGTGGCTGGGCAATAGCTGGGGCGTGCTGTTCTCGCACCCGGCGGACTTCACCCCGGTGTGCACTACCGAGCTGGGTCTGACTGCCAAGCTCAAGGACGAATTCGCCAAGCGCGGGGTCAAGGCCATCGCCTTGTCGGTCGATCCTGTCGACTCGCACCAGCGCTGGATCGAGGATATCAACGAGACCCAGAACACCGTGGTCAACTTCCCGATCATCGCTGACGCCGACCGCAAGGTGTCCGATCTGTACGACCTGATCCATCCGAATGCCAGCGACACCCTGACCGTGCGCTCGCTGTTCGTTATCGACCCGAACAAGAAGGTACGCCTGACGATCACCTACCCGGCCAGTACCGGGCGCAACTTCAATGAAATCCTGCGGGTGATCGACTCGCTGCAACTGACCGACAACCACAAGGTGGCGACGCCAGGCAACTGGCAGGACGGTGACGACGTGGTGATCGTGCCTTCATTGAAGGACGAAGAAGAGATCAGGCAGCGCTTCCCCAAAGGTTACCGGGCGGTCAAGCCCTACCTGCGGCTGACCCCGCAGCCTAATCGCTGAAGGATTCCTCGTTGCATTGCTCTTAGCCATAGCAGGGATATTCGGGCCGTTTCGACGGCCCTTTTTTATGCCTGTAGAAATTGCCTCGGTTTTTCGCAGGCCGTCAGGATTAAAAAATCAAATGGAATAAATAAATGAAAAAATATGATTTCTAGATATATGAATGCGCTGGTAATGTCACTTCCAACCCAGACAAGGAAACGCTGCAATGTTGGTCGTCTCAATCGGTGGTAGTCCCAGTACACGTTCACGCTCCGGCGTGCTGCTGGAGCGTTCGCGCCTGTGGCTGCAGGATCGTGGTATCGAAGTGGTAACGTTCCAGGTACGAGACTTCCCCGCAGAAGACCTGCTGCATGCCCGTTTCGACAGCCCGCAGGTGCAGCATTTCCTGCAGCTGGTAGCCCAGGCTGATGGCCTGATCGTTGCCACCCCGGTGTACAAGGCCTCCTTCGCCGGCGCCCTGAAAACCTTGCTCGACCTGCTGCCTGAACGGGCCCTGGCCCACAAGATCGTGTTGCCGATCGCCACCGGCGGCAGTATCGCCCACATGCTGGCGGTGGATTACGCACTGAAACCTGTGCTGTCGGCACTCAAGGCGCAGGAGACCCTGCAAGGGATCTTCGCCGACGACAGCCAAGTCGCCTACGCAGACGGCAGCAAGCCCGCGCAGCTGCTACCGGCGCTGGAAGAACGCCTGCAGGAATCGCTGGAGACCTTCCACGTCGCCCTGGCCCGCCGGCCACGCCCTGTAGCCCCCGGCGTGCTGAAAGAACGCCTGATCAGCGCTCGCTGGAGCATCTGACCGGCTTCACTTGCTTGACCACCTTACTCGCCCGACAACGAGGCAAGCAGGTGCAACCCGAACCCCATCGCACAGGAGAGCGCCATGCGCACAGTCTTCTTGCGTCGCGGTCTGGTCGCCCTGTTTGCGGCGGCTGTGTCCTTCGGCGCCATTACCCAAGCCCAGGCCGAGAGCCTGCGTATCGGTTATCAGAAATACGGCACCTTGGTGCTGCTCAAGGCCAAAGGCACGTTGGAGAAGCGTCTGGCCGAGCAGGGCGTGCAGGTGCAGTGGACCGAGTTCCCCGGCGGCCCGCAGCTGCTTGAAGGGCTGAATGTCGGCTCCATCGATTTCGGCGTCACTGGCGAAACACCGCCAGTGTTCGCCCAGGCCGCTGGTGCCGACCTGCTGTACGTCGCCTATGAGCCGCCAGCACCGCACAGCGAGGCGATCCTGGTGCCGAAGGGGTCGCCGGTACAGTCGATCAACGATCTCAAGGGCAAGAAAGTCGCCCTCAACAAGGGCTCCAACGTGCATTACCTGCTGGTCCGCGCCCTGGAAGACGCAGGCCTCAGGTACACCGACATCCAGCCCGTCTATCTGCCACCGGCCGATGCTCGCGCGGCCTTCGAGCGCGGCAGCGTCGATGCCTGGGTGATCTGGGATCCCTACCAGGCCGCGGCCGAACAACAGCTGCAAGCACGCACCCTGCGCGACGGCAAGGGCCTGGTCGATAACCACCAGTTCTATCTTGCCACCCGTAGCTATGCGACCCAGCACCCGGCGGTGATCAACACCCTGATCGAAGAAGTTCGTGCGGTGGGCCAGTGGTCCCAGGCCAACCCGCAGCAAGTGACCGAGCAGGTTGCACCACTGCTTGGCCTGCCTGCCGATATCACCCTGACCTCGGTCAAGCGCCAGGGCTATGGCGCCGCAGCGCTCACCCCGGAAGTGGTGGCTGCGCAACAGAAGATCGCTGACACGTTTCAGGCCCTGAAGCTGATTCCCAAACCACTGAGCATCAAGGACGTGATCTGGACACCCCCGGCCAAGGTCGCCAGTGCGCCTTGATTGACTTGCCGCGCCGGGGCCTTGCCCTGGCTGAGCCCCCCTTGAGGAGACAACTCCAATGAGCCTGAACATTTTCTGGTTTCTGCCCACGCATGGTGACGGTAAGTACCTGGGCACCGCTGATGGCGCCCGCGCTGTCGACCACGGCTACCTGCAGCAGATCGCCCAGGCGGCCGACCGCCTCGGTTTCGGTGGCGTACTGATCCCTACCGGGCGTTCCTGCGAGGACTCCTGGCTGGTTGCCGCGTCGCTGATCCCGGTGACCCAGCGCCTGAAATTCCTGGTCGCCCTGCGCCCCGGCATCATTTCGCCGACCGTGGCGGCTCGCCAGGCGGCCACCCTCGACCGGCTGTCCAATGGACGCGCGCTGTTCAACCTGGTGACCGGCGGTGACCCGGACGAACTGGCCGGGGACGGCCTGCACCTGAACCACCAGGAGCGCTATGAGGCGTCCGTGGAATTCACTCGTATCTGGCGCAAGGTGCTGGAAGGCGAGGTGGTCGACTACGATGGCAAGCATATCCAGGTGAAGGGTGCCAAGCTGTTGTACCCGCCGATCCAGCAACCACGCCCGCCACTGTATTTCGGCGGCTCCTCCGAAGCCGCCCAGGACCTGGCTGCCGAGCAGGTAGAGCTGTACCTCACCTGGGGCGAGCCGCCCAGCGCGGTCGCGGAAAAAATCGCCCAGGTGCGTGAGAAAGCCGCTGCCCAGGGCCGCGAAGTGCGCTTTGGCATCCGCCTGCACGTAATCGTGCGGGAAACCAACGAAGAAGCCTGGGCCGCCGCCGACAAGCTGATCTCGCACCTGGACGACGACACCATCGCCCGCGCCCAGGCCTCGCTGGCGCGCTTCGATTCGGTCGGCCAGCAGCGCATGGCGGCGCTGCACAACGGCAACCGCGACAAGCTGGAGGTCAGCCCCAACCTGTGGGCCGGCGTCGGCCTGGTGCGTGGCGGTGCCGGTACCGCGCTGGTGGGGGACGGCCCGACCGTTGCGGCGCGGGTCAACGAATACGCCGCGCTGGGCATCGACACCTTCATCTTCTCCGGTTACCCGCACCTGGAAGAGTCGTACCGGGTGGCCGAGCTGCTGTTCCCGCACCTGGATGTGCAGCGCCCGGAGCAAGCCAGTGCTGGCGGCTACGTGAGCCCGTTCGGCGAGATGGTGGCCAACGACATCCTGCCCAAGTCCGTTGCGCAAAGCTGAGGGCCAGGCCATGAGTCGTGCAACTTCCAATAGCCTTGGCCAGCGCCTGGCGCCTTGGGCGCTGCCGGTACTGCTGTTGGCCGCCTGGCAACTGGCGGTCAGCGCCGGCTGGCTGTCGACGCGCATCCTGCCGGCGCCCAGCGCCGTGGTCAACGCAGGCGTGGAGCTGGTGCGCAGCGGCGAGATCTGGTCTCACCTGGCCATCAGTGGCTGGCGGGCCGGGCTGGGCTTCGTCATCGGCGGCAGCATCGGCCTGGTACTGGGCTTCATCACCGGCTTGTCGAACTGGGGCGAACGCTTGCTCGACAGCTCGGTGCAGATGATCCGCAACGTGCCGCACCTGGCGCTGATCCCGCTGGTGATTCTCTGGTTCGGTATCGACGAGTCGGCGAAGGTCTTCCTGGTCGCGCTGGGCACGCTGTTTCCGATCTACCTGAACACCTACCACGGCATCCGCAACGTCGACCCGGCTCTGGTGGAGATGGCGCGCAGCTATGGCCTGTCCGGCTTCAGCCTGTTCCGCCAGGTGATCCTGCCGGGTGCCTTGCCATCGATCCTGGTCGGCGTGCGTTTCGCTCTCGGCTTCATGTGGCTGACTCTGATCGTTGCCGAAACCATATCGGCCAACGCCGGTATTGGTTACCTGGCGATGAACGCCCGGGAATTCCTGCAAACCGACGTGGTGGTACTGGCCATCGTTCTGTACGCCGTGCTTGGCAAGCTTGCCGACCTTGCCGCGCGGGGCCTGGAGCGCGTGTGGTTGCGCTGGCACCCGGCCTATCAAGTGGCCAAGAAGGGGGGCGCATGACTGTGCTCAAGGAACAGCCGCCACGCCTGTTGCGTGGCATCCCGCTGGCTTCCAGCGGCCTGCGCAAGACCTTCGGCCAGCGCGAAGTGCTCAAGGGCATCGAGCTGCATATCCCGGCTGGCCAGTTTGTCGCCATTGTCGGTCGCAGCGGTTGTGGCAAGAGCACCTTGCTACGCTTGCTGGCCGGCCTCGACCAGCCCTCGGCAGGACAGCTGCTGGCTGGCGCCGCCCCGTTGGAGGAGGCCCGCGAAGAAACCCGCCTGATGTTCCAGGACGCGCGCCTGCTGCCGTGGAAGAAGGTGATCGACAACGTCGGCCTGGGTCTGTCCGGCGATTGGCGCCCGCGTGCGCTGGAAGCCCTGGAAGCCGTTGGCCTGGCCGACCGCGCCAACGAATGGCCGGCAGCGCTCTCCGGTGGCCAGAAGCAACGCGTGGCCCTGGCCCGGGCGCTGATCCACCAGCCGCGCCTGCTGCTGCTGGACGAGCCGCTCGGCGCACTGGATGCACTGACCCGTATCGAGATGCAGCAACTGATCGAACGCCTGTGGCGGCAGCACGGCTTCACCGTGCTGCTGGTCACCCACGACGTCAGCGAGGCGGTAGCCGTGGCTGACCGGGTGATCCTGATCGAGGACGGCGAGGTCGGGCTCGACCTCACTGTCGACCTGGCACGGCCCCGGGCGCGTGGCTCGCACCGCCTGGCCGCGCTGGAGAGCGAGGTGCTCAACCGTGTTCTGTCGGCTCCGGGCGCTGCGCCCGAGCCGGATCCTGTCGCCCCTTTGCCCACGCAACTGCGTTGGGCGCACTGAACCCCAGAAACCAAGAGAAGGAATTACAGCATGACCATCAAAGCCATCAACGTTCGCAACCAGTTCAAAGGCACCGTGAAAGAAATCCTCGAAGGCCCGGTACTGTCGGAAATCGACGTGCAGACCGCCTCGGGTATCGTGACCTCGGTCATCACCACCCGCTCCGTACGCGAGCTTGAGTTGCAAGTGGGCAGTGAAGTCATTGCCTTCGTGAAGTCGACCGAAGTGTCTATCGCCAAGCTGTAAGCGGTCATCACCTGGTCTGTCAGGCAGACCAGGTGATGACGCAGGATCAACTGGCCGGCCGCAGGCCACCAAAAAGCGTGGTGGCTTGCGTCTCGGTCATGCTGCCTCGCCACGCGCCATCGCCCAGGTCGCGTTCGCTCGCCAGTTTCAGGTGACCTGCTTCCAACCGTGTGAAGCCTTGTGCCGGTTTCTGCCGGAAGTGGAAGTGCGCATACCACAATACCTGCCGGGTGCTCCGATCGAGGATGCTGTATTCCTCCAAATACTCGATCGGTCTGCCCTTGCGGTCCAGCTTCGGGCTCAAGGTACGCGACCAGGCAATTTCCACTTCCTGCTGGTCAAGCAGGTATTGCAGGTAACCCACGGTAGGCTTGCTGGTCGCCTTGGTCTGGGCGATGCGCAACTGGCGGCCAAGCGTCTGCATCTGCTCGGCGGCGGCTTCCAGGCTCTGCGTCAAGGCGGTTTGCCCGGCGGTCATTGCGTTGCCTGCTTTCTCGCGAATACTGGCGGCGATGAAGCGCAGCTGCTGCGCGTGCCCTTCGGCGATGTCTTCCAGATCGACAGGCAGCGCTTGCGGCGTCTGGTACTGGCGTAGCCTGGCCTGCTGTCTCGGGACGTCGTCCAGGCGAGCAGTGGCAGCTTTTACCAGGCTCGACATCGACTGGGCAGGCGCTGCGCGTTGTGGCGCGGCTATTTGCCAGCGACCTGCCTCGTTCATGGCATAGACAGTATGGGGCTGATCGGAGTTAGGCTGGTTGATGCGCATGCGCGTCTGCCCGCGTTCCACGAACTGTTCCCCGATCAGTGGCCCGTCCACTGTTTCGAACAAGCGCGGTCGGCTGGTGCCACGGCCGGGTTGAGCGGTCGGGCGGGGCCGGGCTGCGTTGGCGTTGCCGAGGGTATTTTCGATTTCCTCGACAAACTGCCGTAGCAACTGGCGGAGAGCCTCGGTCTCACTGGGTGACAGCAAGTCCTGGAAGTTGTCTTCCCATGCCGTGACATGGTTCAGAAAACGCTTGTAATGGCTTTGCGCGCTGGTCAGGAAAATGCGTTCCTGGCCTCGGGTGAGACCGGCATTGGGCATCTGCAGGTGACTGTAGAGAGTGCTGCGCAACGCAACACCTTGTTCATGGAAATGCGCCATGAATGCGTTCATTTGCGAATGCTCGACGGCGCTTGTCTTGAACAGTGTCGAGGAGAGAATAGAAGCCTGAACCAGTTGGGCATTGGCCACATCAAGCCGCAAACCCGTTTGGTCCACTTTCCGCAGGTACTTGGCCAGTGCGCTGCCCTGCAAGACATTGCGTCTGGCGTGATGGCGGACGGCCAAATGCTCTACCTCTCGCAAGGTAGCGATCATTTCCCGGTTTGCCATCAGCGAGTCCTGTGTCAGGCGCATTACCAGTGCGGTGGGGGCTGTGGGCCCAGGCAGGGCCTGGATTGCATTGATGGCCAACCGTACCTGGTTCGTGGCCATGATGAATCGGTCGGACACCAGATGCATCTCGAGCACGATCATTTCGCTGATGTTCTCCTCGCACAGTGCAGTGAACCGGGTGTAGTCCGCCCTGCTCAACGTTGCCCGATGCTCTCTGAGGCGGGCAATGCTGCGCGAGTTGAATTCGATATTGCGTTGCAGTTCATCGCTCAGTTGTTTGCGTGCCTTGACGATCTCTGCCTTTTGCGCAGCGGTCAGTTGTACGCCTTCGCCAGCCTGGCGTTTGGCTGTGTTGTAGGCCGCCTCCTTGGCACGTTGGCGTATGACGATGCGTTTCAGTTCGTCGTTGATGTCATGTGCGAGCGCCATGCCGGTCAGCCGTGGAGGTTGTCGCCGAAGCACCATGCGCCAGTACGCTACGCCATGGTTGTAGAGGGTAGTGAGTGCACCGCCGCCACCCGCCAGGCCGTTGTCGACCAGAAGGCCGCTCAACCTGCCAGGGGTGTCCCATATACCCTGATCACTCAGCCGCACTGCTTGACGGTAGGCGCGAATACCCTGAGGGGTGAGACGCCAGGTAGCGTTTGTCGGGTCCCACTCGACCGCGTGCCATACGTTGTTCCGCGCAATGTAATGTTGTCGGGTTTCTACATGTTGAAATACCCCCGCGCCTTGCGGGTGCGTGGAGCGCACCATTGGGCCGGTCGGCAACTCCACCTCATAACCGGCGAATGGGTTGGGGGGCATCTTGCGCATACTGGCCACAGGTCGAAGGCCGCCAGCGCGTTGGCGCTGCTGGGTCAACAGGCGCGCCGCCGGCACAGGTCTGGCAACGGTGGAGGCCAAGGGCGCGAGCGTGAGGATGGCATCGGTCAATGATTGCAGCAGGCTGGTCAGGTGTTGAAGGCCCTCGTCCACATTGCCCGTCTCGAAGGCCCAGACGGCCGCATTCGCCGCCTGCCAGCCATCGTATAGCGCGATGGCCGTGCCCATGCCCGGCAAGAAGCTGAGCGCCAGTTTCAAGCCTTTGAAAAAATAATGATCGAAGGTGTCGGTTGCACTCAGCGCCAGGTCGGCCTGGCTGCGTGAGGTGGCGCGGTGTTCGCGGATGCGCTCGCCCATGTCCAGGTGAGACTCATGCGTCGGCAGCGATTCCGAGCGCGCCAGACCAATCCCGATGAAGCCTCTGAAGTTCTTTTGCAGTGCAGTATTGATGTAGCTTTCATGGTGGTCGGGGTCGCCAGACAGGGACCGGGTCGCCAGAAAGCGGGCCATCTCGTTGTCCAGTGCCATGGTTTGCAGGGCCTGGCAAGCCTCGTCGGAGCTTGTGTACTGGCTGATGACCTTGCCATTGGGGGCATCCGGCATATACAGCAGCACAGGACCCGTAGCGCCTTTTATGACATAGATGGCAGAAAGCTCCACACTGTCGCTTGAGCCGTCTGCTGCCACGCCAGGTCTGAGCATCACCGAATGATAGGCGATCGTTCTGGCTGTCACGGTATCGGCCTGTTCCTGGCAGAACTGTTCCAACAGTCGCTGGCCATTGGCGTCAAGGCTGGTCGGCCTGGAAAGCACCAGCAGTCGCAAGCGATGTTGGTACGGGGTACGGTAGGTTTCCTGGCGCCACTGCACCTGCCAAGGCGACTCTTCGGCAAACCCCAGATATGCGTTGATGATACGTTTTTCATAGCTGCCCGCGAGGTCCATCTGCTCGATCAGGTTGGCGATGTAGGCCGGGGTAATCGCACTCTGCAGACGTGGGTTGTTTGCCGGCTCGAACTTGACCGTGGCGTCGCCCAGTCGCAGGCGCCCATCATCATCCAGTGCCCTCAGCATGAATGATTCCAGGAGAACCTCACTGCGCGCCTCGCTGAATACGGCTACCTCTCTCGACCCGGCCCCGCCCAGTGCCGATTGGCCGGTCACAATCATTTTCGTGGTGACGCTGTCGGCGATGTCGAGGGAAATCTGCGGTACTGTCTGAAGGTCGAATTCGCTGCGCAGGTGTTGCTGCAACATGAACCTCGCGAATTGCTGGCGCGGTGGCAGGCTCAGTTTGAGCAATTCGCCCGAGGCTTGTAGAGAGCGTTCCAGCGTGCCGACCTGGCTGGCCAGTTCGGTCAGCTGCTCTTTGCCAAGATGCTGCAAGGGTGTCAGTCGCGGCTGGATATAGCTGCTGCGGTTCTGTTCTACGAAGCGTGCCAGGGCGCGGGTCCTGGCGCGGTTTTCACTGACGCACAGGCGCCGTCTGGTCTGCTCCCTGGTAGCATTGGCAGGGAGTGCGCTGATGATGGATTGCACGCAATGCTGCATGAAGTGGGTAACGACAGGCGGGTACCTGAGCGTTACCGTTGGCGAGTTGGCCAGCACCTCGAAGAGCTGTGAGGTATCGGTTGGCAGGGCAGACTCGAGCAGGGCGTCGGGCCACGCGCCATGGAGGGTTGTCAGCAGGCGCCTGGTGAGCTCCGCCTCATTCCTGAAGGCCATCAGGCCGCCAGATTGCCCGGGCCGGTACAACAGCAGCGTATCATCCTCGGGTTCTTCGTCTTCCATGAGCATGGCGCGGAACGTCATGTAACCCCGCAACTGCCACGTATGGGCGCCGGCGACCAGTTCCAGGGTACTGACCTGCACATGGCGTTGCAGGCTCGGCACCGGCCTGTCGACGAGCTGTTCGACCCAGTCCAGTTGGGTAGCTGAAAGGTCGCCTAACGCATTCTGCAGCCGTGCCTCCTTCAGCAAGGCCTGGGATAACCCTTGGGCGATCTGCTCTGCACGGGTTTGCTCACCATTGCTTGCCAGCAGCTCGGCGTCAGTCACCTGGTCGGGAAGCTCTAGCAGCAAGGTGTCCAGCGAATCCTGCAGCAAGTCCAACGCGGTCTGGCCTTCCCGCAACAGCGTTACTTTGGCCGAAGCGGGTTCAACTTGCCCATCCAGATACTGTTCCAGCAGTGTTGCCTGGTGCTCGACACACTGGTTGCGCCAGCCTATCGGTGTATGGTCTTCCAGACAGGCAAAGTGGACTTCTTCGTCGGCAAGTGCGATATCGGCTGCGATCACCGCGTCGAGGGTGGCTTCGACTGTGGCAGACAGAGAGGCTTGTATGATCGCGCTACGCTCGGCTTCCCAATGCTGTAAGTCGCTCCAGTCCAGTGGGGCGGTTTCGCTTTGCTTGCAGGCCTGCAGCAGATGGTGGTCGGAAACCTCCTGGAACCGCAGCAGCTGTTCCGCTATTGCCGCGTTGAAGCCGTCGTCGTGCAGCCTCGTGACAATAACGTTGTCGCGCGTGCCGGTTGAAATCGGCAAGCCGGGATCCGACCAGAACCAGGAACGGTTCAGGAAGATCCAGTCGCGCATGCTTTCAAGGTTATCGAACGACAGCACGGTGTTCGGGGCGCTGGGCCTGTAGATCAACCAGCGTGTATCGCTGGGCTGGGGACAGATCGACAGTGCTGCGGTGCTGATAAGCCTACGCCCGCTTGGAAAGCGCCATTCCACCTGTGCATGGCACAGTTCAGGCTGTTTGCCTTGCTGCCAATCTTGGCTGTCCAGCTCGCCGATACCGAATGCGATATCCACGCTACTGGAAAAATGTTGACGCAGCAGGTCGCATGCATGCTTTTGCCGCGAGACGGCTGTACCCGGCATTCGCCCTGCCCAGTAACCGTCGCTAGCATGCAGTCTTGCTGCGTTCACGATCGGCGTCAGGTGGTATGTCCAGTCCGCGACTGTCCATCTGGCGTGTGCCGGAGAATTGTCGAAACCCCATGTGGACCAGGTGGTGAAAGGGTTGGCGAACACCGGGCTGGCCATCAGCCGAGCGGCGAAGGTCAGCATGGTTACTTGATGGTTGCCGTCGTGCAGGCCGCACTGGTAGGGGTCTACCGGCAGGTGCGCTTGCAGCGCGCTGTGCAGGGTGTGGCGCAGTGTGGGTGCTTGGCTGAAAAGGCTGCGCAGTTGCTCGGCGCTTTGCTTCTGCGTTTGCCGAGCGGCCACGAGTAGATTGCTTTTGCCGGCCAATTGTTGGGCGATGACGGCTATGTCGCTGAGGGGCAGTGCCTTGACGATGTCCGCCTGGCTGCTTTCTGACGTTTGCATGAACGGTGATCTCAATGAGGATGCGCGAGCGCTGGAGCCTCATTGAAAGGATCGTGGGGGTGTGCCGGGCGGTAGATGTATATTGGCTCAGGCGGTGCGGCGCAGCGGCAGGAAAGGCGGTAGGTAGAGCGACATATAGGCTTCGAACACACGCATCCCTTCTTCTGCCATGCGTGGCGTAATCTGTTCGAACAGTTGCATCGAGCGGGCGTAGACGCGATCGCTCAGTTCCATGGCCAGGGCGAAGACATCTACATCGCTCGGCATTGTCGGCAGCTGAAAATGCCGGTCGAACAGGCTGTGCATCAGTTCGCCCAGCTCCATGTCGTGTTGGCGGTCGGCTTGCACCACTTCGCTCAGACCATGCTGTGCGAGGATCAACTGACGCGCCGCAGCATCCTCGTTGTAGATATCGAGCATGCGCTGTTCGATCAGCCGCGACAGCTGATGCCAGGTGGTGAAAGCGCGGCTGTCGATCGGGGCGCTCAAGGCTTCGCGAAATGCGCGGTGCACGTCGGCGGTCAACGCTTCCAGCAACGCTGGCACGCTGGCGAAGAAGTGATACACCGACGATGGCGGGATCTGGGCGCGCTCGGCCACGCTGTAGATCGACAGTGCTGCCACCCCTTGTTCGGCCAGCAGCTCGCGTGCAGCTGCCAGGATCGCCTCGATCCTGGCCTGGCTGCTGGCGCGCGGCTTGCGCGGGGTGGCCGTGCGGGTCATCAGTTGCTGATCGCCAGGATGCTGGCCTGGTAGGCGCCGACGAACAGGTCGAAGTCGCCGACCTCTTGCTGCTCCAGGCGCGACTGCTCGGCCAGCGAGTCGCGGGCGAGGGTTTCGAAGGCCTGCTGGCGCTCGACCGGCAGCGGTTGCTCGCGGAAGGTCTCGGCGTGGATACGGCTCTGGCGCAAGGCGAACTGGACGAAGCTTTCGTTGTGCTCGGTCATGCGCGCCAGCACCTGGGCCGATGGGGTCAGCGAGGCATCGTCGACCTTCGCCTGCTGCGCCTCCAGGGCCTTGGCGTGTTTGTCGCCGCCATGTGCCTGGTCGAGCAGGTCGGCCAACTGGCGAATGCGCCCGATCAGCTCGCTGGCCCAGTCCTTCAGGCCGATCGGCTGGCCATCGCGCCGCAGTACCAAGCCAGGGCGACGGCCTTCCTTGACCACGGTCAGGAAGTTGCTGGTGCACTGGCCGCATTCGCCGTTATCCAGTTGCGGGCTGTCTTCCAGGGCACAGAACAGCAGAAACGCATCGAGGAAGCGCGCCTCGGTCAGGTCGATGCCCACCGGCAGGAACGGGTTGATGTCCAGGCAGCGCACTTCCACATACTGCACGCCGCGCGAGGTCAGGGCCTGAATTGGTCGCTCGCCGGTGTAGGTGACGCGCTTGGGGCGGATGTTCGAGTAGTACTCGTTTTCAATCTGCAGGATGTTGGTGTTCAGTTGCACCCACTCGCCGTCCACATGTGTGCCGATTTCAACGTAGGGCGGGTAGGGCGTGCCGACCGCCTTGCGCAGGCTGTCGGTATAGCTGGCCAGGTTGTTGTAGCACGGAGTGAGGCCGGCCTGGGCATTGCTCTGGTAGCCCAGGTCGCTCATGCGCAGGCTGGTGGCATAGGGCAGGTACAGGGTTTCGGCGTCGAACTCTTCGAGCTGATGTGGGCGGCCTCGCAGGAAGCCTTTATCCAGGGCGGGCGAGGCGCCGAACAGGTACATCAACAGCCAGCTGTAGCGGCGGAAATTGCGGATCAGCGCGATGTATGCCGACGACTGGTAGTCGCGGTCGCTCTCGCTGCTGCCCTCGGCGCTGCGCAGCAGCGGCCACAGGGTCTCAGGCAGCGAGAAGTTGTAATGGATGCCGGCGATGCACTGCATGGTGCGGCCGTAGCGCAGGGCCAGGCCCTTGCGGTAGACGTGCTTGAGCTTGCCAATATTGGAGCTGCCGTATTCGGCGATCGGGATGTCTTCCTCGGCCGGCAGCGTGCACGGCATCGATGGGCTCCACAGGTATTCGTCGCCCAGCTTGCTGTAGACGAAACGGTGGGTCTCTTCGAGGCTTTCGAGCACCTTGGCCGGGTCGGGCAGGGCCGGGGTGATGAACTCCAGCAGCGACTCGGAATAATCGGTGGTGATCTGCTCGTTGGTCAGCGCCGACCCCAGTGCTTGCGGATGCGGGGTCTGGGCCAGGCGACCTTCGTCGGTCACACGCAGGCATTCGCGCTCAATACCGTGCAGGCACTGCTTGAGCAGGGGGAGATTGGCGCCGAGCAGGCTCAGGCGGCGGTTGAGGAGGTCGCTCAAGATGTATTCCTTCACGCGTCAGTCGCCCCAATATGGGGGTAGAGATAACGGTCTACAAGGGTAGGAAGAAAGGAACTGGCGTTGTCGCCTGGTTTACGCGGTTCCAGCAGTGCCAGCGCACTGCTGAAAATACCGCACATTCCGCTTGGTGGGCTAGAGAACCGCGAAGGTTCCTTGCGCTTTCGCCACCAGTTTGTCGCCCTGGACTACGTCGGCGTCGACCACCAGGGTGCGCCGCCCGGCATGCAGCACGCGGGCGGTGCACAGCACTTCGCCGTCACTGACGGCGCGCATGTAGTTGATCTTGCACTCGATGGTCACGCTTTGCTGGTCAAAGCCATGGCTGGCCGAGCAAGCCAGGCCCATGGCAATGTCCACCAGGCTGAAGATGGCCCCGCCGTGCAGCTTCCGGCCACGGTTGCGCAAATGCGGCCCGAGTGCCAGGGCTACCTTGGCAACACCTGTGTCCAGGTGTTGCAGGCGGCAACCGAGTAGCTGGCTGAAGGCGCTTTCGACGTATTCGCCGGGTACGTCCATCACTTCTTCTTCAACTGCTTGGCGTTGGCGAACAGCGCGGCCATGGCATTGTTGGCCGGGGCGGCAGTGGCGGCTTCACGTTGGCGCGGCGCCTGCTGCTGGCGGTTGGCGCCCGCGCCACGGTTGCCGCCGCGGTTGCCTTCGACCTTCTCGCCCGGGGTGTCACTCATGCGCATGGACAGGCCGACGCGCTTGCGCGGGATGTCCACTTCCATGACTTTTACCTTGACCACGTCGCCGGCCTTGACCGCCTCACGCGGGTCCTTGACGAATTTCTCCGACAGCGCCGAGATGTGCACCAGGCCGTCCTGGTGTACACCAATGTCGACGAAGGCGCCGAAATTGGTGACGTTGGTCACCACGCCTTCGAGAATCATGCCCGGCTCCAGGTCCTTGAGGTCTTCGACGCCGTCCTGGAAGGTGGCGGTCTTGAATTCGGGACGCGGGTCACGGCCAGGCTTGTCCAGTTCCTGCAGGATGTCGGTGACGGTTGGCAGGCCGAAGGTTTCATCGGTGAATTGCTTTGGGTCCAGGCGCTTGAGGAAGCTGCTGTCACCGATCAGCGAACGAATGTCGCGGCCGGTATCGGCAGCAATGCGCTGCACCAGCGGGTAGGCTTCGGGGTGCACCGCGGAGGCGTCCAGCGGGTTGTCGCCGTTCATCACGCGGAGGAAGCCGGCGGCCTGCTCGAAGGTTTTCTCACCCAGGCGGCTGACCTTCTTCAGCGCCGCGCGGGTTGCAAACGGCCCGTTGGCATCGCGGTGCGCGACGATGTTCTGCGCCAAGGTGGCGTTGAGGCCGGAAATACGGGTCAGCAGCGCCACCGAGGCGGTGTTGACGTCGACACCCACGGCGTTCACGCAGTCCTCGACCACGGCGTCCAGGCCACGTGCCAGCTTCACCTGAGACACATCGTGCTGGTACTGACCGACGCCGATGGATTTCGGGTCGATCTTCACCAGCTCGGCCAGCGGGTCCTGCAGGCGGCGGGCGATGGATACGGCGCCACGGATCGACACGTCGAGGTCCGGGAATTCGCGGGCGGCCAGTTCCGATGCGGAGTACACCGAAGCACCGGCCTCTGAGACCATGACCTTGGTGATCTTCAACGCTGGATACTTCTTGACCAGCTCGGCGACCAGCTTGTCGCTTTCGCGGCTGGCGGTGCCGTTGCCGATGGCGATCAACTCCACCGAGTGCTTGGCGCACAGCGCGGCCATGATGGAAATGGTGCGGTCCCAGTCGTTCTTCGGTGCGTGCGGGTAGACCGTGGTGTGGTCCAGCAGCTTGCCGGTGGCATCGACCACGGCGATCTTGCAGCCGGTGCGCAGGCCCGGGTCGAAGCCCAGAGTAGCGCGCGGGCCGGCCGGGGCGGCCAGCAGCAGGTCGTGCAGGTTGTGGGCGAAGACATTGATCGCCTCGCCTTCGGCGTTGTCGCGCAGCTCGCCGAACAGGTCGGTTTCCAGGTGGGTGTACAGCTTGACCTTCCAGGTCCAGCGCACCACCTCGCCGAGCCACTTGTCGGCCGGGCGATCGCGGTTCTCGATGCCGACATAGTTAGCGATCATCAGCTCGCATGGGTGCATGGTGCCGGGCAGTTCTTCGCCAACCTTGAGCGACGCGCTCAGCACGCCCTCGTTGCGCCCACGGAAGATCGCCAGGGCACGGTGCGACGGCGCGTTGCGCAGCAGTTCGTCGTGGGCGAAATAATCGCGGAACTTGGCACCTTCCTCTTCCTTGCCCGGCACCACGCGGGCGCTGAGCACCGCTTCCTGCTTGAGAAAGCTGCGCAGCTTGTCGAGCAGGGCGGCGTCTTCGGCGAAGCGCTCCATGAGGATGTACTTGGCGCCTTCCAGTGCGGCCTTGACATCGGCCACGCCTTTGTCGACGTTGACGAAGCGTGCGGCTTCGCTTTCCGGGGCCAGGTCGGGGTTGTTGAACAGGCCATCGGCCAGCTCGCCGAGGCCCGCCTCCAGGGCGATCTGGCCCTTGGTGCGGCGCTTCTGCTTGTACGGCAGGTACAGGTCCTCGAGGCGGGTCTTGGTGTCGGCCAGCTTGATCTCGCGAGCCAGTTCCGCGGTCAACTTGCCCTGCTCCTCGATGCTGGCCAGGATGCTGGCGCGGCGCTCGTCGAGTTCGCGCAGGTAGCGCAGGCGCTCTTCCAGATGGCGCAGCTGGGTATCGTCCAGGCTACCGGTCACTTCCTTGCGGTAACGGGCGATGAAGGGCACGGTCGAGCCTTCGTCCAACAGGCCCACGGCCGCCTCGACCTGCTGGGGGCGTACGCCCAGTTCCTCGGCGATACGGCTGTTGATGCTGTCCATGTAAACCACCTGACATTATGAATACGGGGGTCGCCGCCTGTGGGCCTTTCGCCCGGCGGCGCTGGATGAAAGCCGCGCATTATACCCATCGCAAACGCCTTGCGGTGATGGCGCCCGGCCAGCCGGAACTGGCGCCGGGGGAAAAATCTGCTAACAATGCTCACGCAACGTGCAGCAATGGCTACGCCATAATGCGCGGCGATACCAGAGGAGTAATTCATGACCGGCACGCCAAACACCGCTGAAGGTGAAAAGATTCTCATCGTCGATGACGACCCGGGGCTGAGCAGCCTGCTGGAACGTTTCTTCGCCAGCAAGGGCTACCGTGCCCGTGCGGTGCCCAATACCGAGCAGATGGACCGCTTGTTGCAGCGCGAGGTGTTCAACCTGGTGGTGCTCGACTTGATGCTGCCCGGTGAAGATGGCCTGTCGGCATGCAAGCGCCTGCGCCAGCAGAACAACCAGATCCCGATCATCATGCTTACCGCCAAGGGCGACGAGCTCAGCCGCATCAAGGGCCTGGAACTGGGCGCCGACGACTACCTCGGCAAGCCGTTCAACCCGGACGAACTGATGGCCCGGGTCAAGGCCGTGCTGCGCCGCCAGGCCCCGAGTGTGCCAGGGGCGCCGGGCAGTGAAGACGAGTCGGTCACCTTCGGCGACTACGAGCTGTCGCTGGCCACCCGCGAGCTCAAGCGTGGCGACGAGGTGCACATGCTGACCACCGGTGAGTTCGCCGTGCTCAAGGCGCTGGTCATGCACGCACGCGAGCCGCTGACCCGCGACAAGCTGATGAACCTGGCCCGTGGCCGCGAATGGGATGCGCTGGAGCGTTCCATCGACGTGCAGATTTCGCGCCTGCGCCGCATGATCGAGCCGGACCCGTCCAAGCCGCGCTATATCCAGACTGTCTGGGGTGTGGGCTACGTGTTCGTGCCGGACGGGAACGCCGGCAAATGATCCCTCGCCATTGATGAAAACACCGCTGTGGTTTCCGCAAAGCTTCTTCGCCCGCACGCTGTGGCTGGTGCTGATCGTCGTCCTGTTCTCCAAGGCCCTGACCCTGGTCTACCTGTTGATGAACGAGGACGTGCTGGTCGACCGTCAGTACAGCCACGGTGTCGCGCTGACCTTGCGTGCCTACTGGGCTGCCGACGAAGAAAACCGCGACAAGATCGCCGAAGCGGCAGGCCTTATCCGGGTTACCGGCTCTGGGGTGCCTGAGGGCGAACAACACTGGCCCTACAGTGAGATCTATCAGCGGCAGATGCAGGCCGAGCTGGGCGATGACACCGAGGTGCGCCTGCGTATTCACGCGCCACCGGCGTTGTGGGTCAACGCACCCAGCCTGGGCCCCGGCTGGCTGAAAGTGCCGCTGTACCCGCACCCGTTGCGGGGGCAGAAGATCTGGAACGTGCTGGGCTGGTTCCTGGCCATCGGCCTGCTGTCCACCGCCTCGGCCTGGATCTTCGTGCGCCAGCTGAACCAGCCGCTCAAGCGCCTGGTGTTCGCCGCACGCCTGCTGGGCCAGGGGCGCAGCGTGCGCTTGCCGATCAGCGATACGCCCAGCGAGATGACCGAGGTGTACAAGGCCTTCAACCAGATGGCCGAGGATGTCGAGCAGGCCGGGCGCGAGCGCGAGCTGATGCTTGCCGGAGTTTCCCACGACCTGCGCACACCGCTTACGCGCCTGCGCCTGTCGCTGTCATTGTTGAACAGCGACAGCGAACTGAGCGACGACATGGTCCGTGACATCGAGGACATGGATGCGATCCTCGATCAGTTCCTCGCCTTCATTCGCGATGGCCGTGACGAGCCGCTCGAAGAGGTTGACCTGGCCGACCTGGTACGTGAGGTGGTGGCGCCTTACAACCAGCCGGAAGAACGCGTGCGCCTGTGCCTGGAGCCGATTCCGCCGTTTCCGCTGCGGCGGGTTTCGCTCAAGCGCATGCTGGGCAACCTGATCGGCAACGCCTTGCACCATGCCGGCAAGGGGGTCGAGGTGGCGGCCTATGTGTCGGGCGACGAGAGCGCGCCATACGTGGTGCTGAGCGTGCTGGACCGCGGCACCGGGATCGACGAGTCGGAGCTTGAAACCATCTTCAATCCGTTTATTCGTGGTGACCGGGCTCGCGGCGGCAAGGGCACCGGGCTGGGGCTGGCGATCGTCAAGCGGATCGCGGCGCAGCATGGCGGCAATGTTGAGCTGCGCAACCGCTCCGGGGGCGGGATCGAGGCGCGGGTAAGGTTGCCATTGGGACTGTTGCTGCCGCGTAATGCCGTGTGACTATCGGGGCTGCAAAGCAGCCCCGGAATCTCAACCCTTGCCCTTGGTCCGGGTCTGATTAGGCCCGCCATTCTTCTCCAGATGCTCGATGATCATCGCCGCCACGTTCTTGCCGGTGGTCACCTCTATGCCCTCCAGCCCCGGTGACGAGTTCACCTCCATTACCAGCGGCCCATGGTTGGAACGCAGGATATCCACACCCGCCACGCTCAAGCCCATCACCTTGGCCGCGCGAATGGCGGTCATGCGTTCTTCCGGCGTGATCTTGATCAGGCTGGCCACCCCGCCACGGTGCAGGTTGGAGCGGAACTCGCCGGGCTTGGCCTGGCGTTTCATCGAGGCGATGACCTTGTCGCCGACCACGAAGCAGCGGATGTCCGCGCCGCCTGCCTCCTTGATGTATTCCTGCACCATGATGTTCTGCTTCAGGCCCATGAACGCCTCGATCACCGACTCCGCCGCCTTGGTGGTTTCGCACAGCACAACGCCGATGCCCTGGGTGCCTTCCAGCACCTTGATCACCAGCGGAGCGCCGTTGACCATCTGGATCAGGTCGGGGATATCGTCTGGCGAGTGGGCGAAGCCGGTAATCGGCAGGCCGATGCCACGCCGCGATAGCAGCTGCAGTGAGCGCAACTTGTCCCGCGAGCGGGCAATTGCCACCGACTCGTTGAGCGGATACACGCCCATCATCTCGAACTGGCGCAGCACTGCGCAGCCATAGAAGGTCACCGAGGCGCCGATACGCGGGATCACCGCATCGAAACCTTCCAGCGGCTTGCCGCGGTAATGGATCTGCGGCTTGTGGCTGGCAATGTTCATGTAGGCCCGCAGGGTATCGATCACCACCATTTCGTGGCCCCGCTGGGTTCCGGCTTCGACCAGGCGGCGGGTGGAATACAGACGCGGATTGCGCGACAGCACAGCGATCTTCATGCAGCACCTGTGACAGGGGAAAGGGTGGCCGGGAAGGCCGGTTTGTCTTGTACGTATTTCAGCCCGGGGTTGACCACCAGCTGGCCGTGGATCAGTGCCTTGGAGCCCAGCAGCAGGCGGTAACGCATGTTTTTGCGGCAGGCCAGGGTGAACTCCACCTCCCACACACCATCGCCCAATGCCAGTGACGTGCGAATGACATAGCGGGTCTGGGCCTGGCCGTTGGAGCTCTTGATGGTCTTCATGGTCACCAGCGGTGCCTCGCAGCGGCGATGGCGCAACTGCACCACCGAGCCCAGGTGTGCGGTGAAGCGGACCCAGGGCTGGCCGTCGCGCTCGAACGCTTCGATTTCGGTGGCATGCAGGCTGGAGGTGCTGGCGCCGGTGTCGATCTTGGCGCGCAATCCGGCCACGCCGAGGTCGGGCAGGGCTACCCACTCGCGCAGGCCGATCACAGTCAAATGGTCAAATGTCTTCACGAAACGCACCCTGCTGATGAGGTGTTGAACTGTAAGCACGGCGGGGATTTTTTGCATCCGCTCGTTACGGTAGTACAGTTCGATGAAACACAGCGTTCGAGGTAACGGGATGGCACAAAAAGCCGAAGACGACGACAAGGTGCGCCTGGACAAATGGCTGTGGGCAGCACGCTTCTACAAGACCCGCGCACTGGCCAAGGCGGCGATCGAGAGCGGCAAGGTGCATTGCCGGGGTGAGCGCTGCAAGCCGGGCAAGGAGCCGCGGGTGGGCGACGAGTTCGTGCTGCGCACTGGGTTCGATGAGCGCACGGTGGTGGTGAAAGCACTGTCGGTGGTGCGGCGAGGGGCGCCGGAGGCGCAGACCTTGTACGAGGAAACCGAAGACAGCGTGCGCCGGCGTGAGCAGGCGGCAGAAATGCGCAAGGCAGGAGCAATGGGGGTGACGACCGATGGTCGGCCGACCAAGAAGCAGCGGCGGCAGATTCACCAATTGCATGGCAGTTTCGATTGAAAGGGGCCGCTTTGCGGCCCCAGGGGCTAGCGGATAACCGCCAGGCGGCCGACCAACGGTAACTTGCCCGCGATCGAGAACAATGGCCCCGTCCAGCGCACCAACAATGCGCTACCTTTGGCCGCCAGCGGTGTGAAGCAGCTCCAGCCCAACGCCAGCAGCGCCATCAGCAGCCCGCCGATGTAGTCGTCCTGCCCCCAGTGGGCGCCAGCTACCAGACGCGGCAGCATGAACAGCAGCGCCAACCCCCAGATCACCAGGTACTGCAGCAGGCGGCGGCTGAACACGCTCATGAACAGCGCCCAGATCAATAGCACCGAGGCGTGGTCGCCAGGGAAACTGTTGCTGGAGCGGTCCTTCAGCTCCCAGGCCTTTTCCAGGTCCGGGTAGTAATCGCTCAGGTGCACGACGTTGTCGAATACCATCGACGGGCTATCGTGTTGCCAGCCCATTGCGTTTACCCACTTGGAAAACAGCGCGCGAATCACCACTAAAAGGATCAGCGTTACCAGAAAGCCGAAAAAGGCCTGGCGAACCTGCGCTGCCTTGAATACCCAGTCGCCACGAATCAGCACTGCCAGCAGGATCAGGCCAACGACGATGTCGAACGGACGCAGGCTACCGAGCGTCCAGATGTAGCGCCAGGTGGGGTTATCGGCCAGCGGTGCATTCAGGCTGTGGAACAGCCATTCGTCGAAAGTCAGGCACAGGATCTGGCCAACGGGCCATAACCAGAAACACAGTAGAGCGATGGGAAGCAGCGTGCAGGCTGCCAATGGCCCGAAAGACCACCTTGCTTGGAACAGTGGTGGATTGTCCATAAAATGCCTCTATTGCAAACAGGAAGCTGAGCGCACCTGCAGCGCTCTATAACGGGGTTTTCGCTGGTGTTTCGACAACCCTTGTAACCATTTTGTCATTATTTTCAGATAGCCAAAACCTATGAGCGAATTGCCTGATACCGATTTCACCCAACGTTTCATCTTCGACGAGCGCGACGTGCGCGGCGAGTGGGTGTCTCTCGATGACAGCTACGCCGCGGTGCTGGCACGTCATGACTACCCGCAGCCGGTACAGACTCTGCTCGGTGAGCTGATGGCCGCCACTGCGTTGTTGGTCGGGGCGCTGAAGTTCGATGGCCTGCTGGTGCTGCAGGCACGGTCGGAGGGGCCGATCCCGCTGCTGATGGTCGAATGCTCCGGAAACCGCGACATCCGCGGCATGGCCCGCTACGAAGCGGACCAGATCCCGGCTACCGCGACCCTGTCGCAGCTGATGCCAGACGGCCACCTGACCCTGACCATCGACCCGCTCAAGGGCCAGCGCTACCAGGGCACCGTCGACCTCGATGGCGCCAGCCTGTCGGAATGCTTCACCAATTATTTCGTGCAGTCGCAACAGCTCAATACCCGTTTCTGGCTGCATGCCGATGGCGGCAAGGCCCGTGGCCTGCTGCTGCAGCAACTGCCGCGTGATCGCCAGCCCGACGACGAAGAGCGTGAAGAAAGCTGGCAGCACGTGGTGGCCCTGGCCTCGACGCTCAAGGCCGAGGAATGGGCGCTGGACAACGAAACCCTGTTGCACCGCCTGTACCACGAAGATGCTGTGCGCCTGTTCGACATCCAGCCGCTGCGCTTCAATTGCAGCTGCTCTCGTGAACGTTCCGGCAATGCGCTGGTCAGTCTGGGCGAGCAAGACGCCAAGGCGTTGGTGGAAGAGTGCGGCGGGCAGGTCGAGATCGATTGCCAGTTCTGCAACGAGCGCTATTTCTTCGACGCCAGTGACGTGGCGCAATTGTTTGCCGGTGGCGGCACGGACACGGCCTCAGAAACTCGTCACTGAAACGTTTAACTACAGGATAATCTCCTGCCGAATTGCGCAAAAGCGCAGTTCTGACAGGAGGGGCCTACTTTTTTTGGGCGTTTCTGGCATAATCCGGCCACTTTTTTCGCTGTAGTAGTTTTTTCGAGACAACTACAAAACGTTTGGAGCACTCGGCCTCGGGCCGGATGGGGTATCTCATGACGCAAGCCAACAACACCGTGTACACCGACCTGAGTGTCGATGAGCTGGTAAAAGAAGCGCTGCAACGCGGTGAAGGCGTACTAGCCGATACTGGCGCACTGGTCGTGGAGACTGGTCACCGTACTGGCCGTTCGCCGGCTGATCGTTTCATCGTCGAAGAACCTTCCACCCAGGACGCCATTGCCTGGGGCCCGATCAACCGCAAGTTCCCGGCCGACAAGTTCGATGCCCTGTGGGACCGCGTCGAGGCGTTCAACAATGCCCAGGATCACTTCGTTTCCTACGTTCACGTAGGGGCGGCTGCCGAGCACTACCTGCCGGTGAAGATGACCACCCAGACCGCCTGGCAGAACCTGTTCGGTCGTTGCCTGTTCATCAATCCGGAGCAGTACAACCCGGCTGGCCGCGGCGAGTGGCAGATCCTCAACGTCGCCAACTTCGTCTGCGAACCTGAGCGTGACGGTACCAACTCCGACGGTTGCGTGATCATCAATTTCGCCCAGAAGAAGGTGCTGATCGCTGGCATGCGTTACGCCGGCGAAATGAAGAAAGCCATGTTCTCGGTGCAGAACTTCCTGCTGCCGGCTGCCGACGTGCTGCCGATGCACTGCGCTGCCAACATCGGCGAAGCTGGCGACGTGACCCTGTTCTTCGGCCTGTCCGGCACCGGCAAGACCACCCTGTCGGCCGACGAAAGCCGTTACCTGATCGGTGACGACGAGCACGGCTGGGGCGAGGGCGTGGTGTTCAACATGGAAGGTGGTTGCTACGCCAAGTGCATCGACCTGTCCGAGAAGAACGAGCCGGTCATCTGGAAAGCCATCAAGCATGGTGCAGTGCTGGAAAACGTCGTTCTCGACGCCAACAAGCACGCCGACTACACCGATGTCAGCCTGACCCAGAACAGCCGTGCGGCCTACCCGCTGGAGCACGTTGCCAAGCGTTCCGAAGCGAACCTGGGTGGCGAGCCGAACGCAGTCATCTTCCTGACCTGCGACCTGACCGGTGTTCTGCCGCCGGTGTCGATCCTGAACAACGAGCAGGCGGCCTACCACTTCCTGTCCGGCTACACCGCGCTGGTCGGTTCCACTGAAATGGGTTCGGGTGGCGGCATCAAGTCGACCTTCTCTACCTGCTTCGGCGCACCGTTCTTCCCGCGCCCGGCTGGCGAATACGCCGAGCTGCTGATCAAGCGTATCAACGGCTTCAACTCCAAGGTCTACCTGGTCAACACCGGCTGGACCGGCGGTGGCTACGGTGTTGGCAAGCGCTTCAGCATCCCGACTACCCGTGCGGTGATCGCTGCGATCCAGAGCGGCGCACTGGTCGGTGCCGAAACCGAGCACCTGGACATCATCAACCTGGACGTGCCGAAGGCTGTTCCGGGCGTTGAAACCGAACTGCTCAACCCGCGCACCAACTGGGCTGACAAGGCTGCCTACGACGAGGCTGCCAAGGGCTTGGCCAAGCTGTTCATCGAGAACTTCAAGAAGTTCGACGTATCCGACGCTATCAAGGCCGCTGGTCCGCAGCTGTAAGCTGCAGCCGGTTGCAACGAAAAGCCGCCCTTCGGGGCGGCTTTTTTGTTCTTCCCGACTGCCACGCGCCACTACCAAAAGCCCGCACAAGCAGCGCAAATCAGGTTTTTCTGTTTCACTGTCAGCATCCATCGCGAAGACAAGAGCCAGCCAGATGACCGAATCCCCTCAGCGCACTGCCTTCTTCCACTTCCACCCCATCCTCACCCGCCCGCAGGACAACGATGTCAACGGCCACATCGCCGGCGCCACCGTGCACGGCTTCTTCGAGACCGCGATCCAGGCCTTCCTCGTCGAACAGGCCGAACTGGATCTGCGCGACGGCGAACTGGCAACTTTCGTGGTCAGTTCCGCAGCGGACTACTATGCGTTGCCGGGCTTTCCGGATGTACTGGAAGTCGGGTTGGGAGTGACGCGCCAGGTTGGCAGTACGGTGGAGTACCGCCTGGCGCTGTTCCGTCCGGGCGAGCCCGAGGCCTGTGCGGCAGGGACGGTGGTGCAGGTGTTCATCGAACGCGCCAGTGGCCGGCCTGTAGCGTTGCCAGAGACGCTACAGGTGATCCTGTCCGGCGTCATGCTGGAACAGCAGGCATGAAAAAGCCCCGCTGGCAGGGGCGGGGCTTTTAATGCCGGGGCAGGGCCCCAGGCTTTAGTCGCGCCAGTGGCGCTTGTGCTTGCGGTGGCCGTAGTGGTGGCCACGGTCCCAGTGACGGCGGTCGTCATCATAGCCACGACGGTAGCGGCGGCCATCGCGGTAATCATCTTCGTCTGCTTCCTTGCCCAGGTAGTTACCCAGTGCGCCACCGGCACCACCGCCGGCTGCCGCGCCAATGTAGCTACCAGTAGTGCCGCCTACCGAGCGACCGACTACGTTACCACCTGCAGCGCCCAGCGCGCCGCCGATTGCGGCTTCGCCACGCTGGCGTTTGTCAGCGCCCAGGGCGCCACCCGCTGCGCCACCCAGACCCGCACCAATGGCGCCGCCTGTGCTACCGCCGATGGAGTTGCCCACGACAGAGCCCAGTACCCCACCCAATGCGCCGCCAATGCCGGCCTCGGTGGTGCCGCCTGCCATGGCAACGCCGCTGAGCAAGCTGAAAGACAACAACAATATCGAGGAGTACTTCTTCATCAAGAGAGCCTCATAGGGATGACGAGGCGAATTTGAGGCTTACAAGCATGCCTTGCAATGGAAATCCGACGAGTAACACGAGTTGTACACAATTCTCTAAGTTGCTGTATTTACTGTGAAACTTTATCTATTTTTCACTGTCTGAGACTTTTATGACAAAGCCCTGAACCGCACTGGAACAGGGCTTTTTTCGTTTTTGCCGGTGGGGGCTTCTGGCTTCTCCGCGGGCGCGCCCGTGAACAGGCCAACACATTTCCTACAGAATACGCCCGTCGCTCTGCGACCGTTCCAGTTTGATGGCAATGAACTTCGAGGTTGGCGTGTAGCTGCCATCACCAACGCTCTCCAGCGGCACCAGTGGGTTCACCTCTGGGTAGTACGCCGCCGCCTGGCCGGCCGGGATGTCAAAGGCCAGCAGGGTGAAGCCCTGCACCCGGCGCACATGCCCATCACTCCACAACGACACGATGTCGACCTTCTGTCCTGGCTGGAAGCCCAGGCGGAGGATATCGGCTTCGTTGGCGAACAATACCTCGCGCTGGCCGCGCACACCGCGGTAGCGGTCGTCCAGGCCGTAGATGGTGGTGTTGTACTGATCGTGCGAGCGCATCGATTGCAGGATCAGGTCGGGCTGTTGGCCGCTGGCGCGTACACGCTCGTCGAGCAGTGTGTCGGGCAGCAGGTTGGCCTTGAAGTTGGCCCGGCTGGTACTGGTTTTCCACTCGCGGCTGGCGGCGCTGTTACCCAGGTAGAAACCGCCCGGTTGGCGCAGGCGCTGGTTGAAACCGCTGAAGCCGGTAATGGTATCGGCAATCAGGTCGCGGATGCGGTCGTAATCGGCCACCAGCCAATGCCAGTCCACGGGGGTCTTGCCCAGGGTCGCGGCGGCGATACCGGCGACAACCGCCGGTTCCGAGCGCATCTGCGGCGACAGCGGTTTCAGCTGGCCATTGGAGGCGTGGACCATGCTGAACGAGTCCTCCACGGTTACCGCCTGTGGCCCATCGGCCTGCAGGTCGATGTCGGTACGCCCCAGGCACGGCAGGATCAGCGCCTGCTTGCCATGCATCAGGTGGCTGCGGTTGAGCTTGGTGCTGATGTGCACGGTCAGCTCGCAGTTGCGCAGCGCCTGGGCAGTGCGCTCGGTATCTGGCGTCGCCTGGGCGAAGTTGCCACCCAGGCCGATGAACACCTTGGCCCGGCCATCGAGCATGGCGTGGATCGCCTCGACGGTGTTGTGGCCATGCTGCCGTGGTACGGGGAAGCCAAAGCGCTTTTCCAGGGCGTCGAGCAGCGCCACTGGTGGCCGCTCGTTGATCCCCATGGTGCGGTCACCCTGCACGTTGCTATGCCCACGCACCGGGCACAGGCCCGCGCCTGGCACGCCGATATTGCCGCGCAACAGTTGCAGGTTGACGATTTCCTGGATGGTCGCCACCGAGTGGCGGTGCTGGGTAATGCCCATTGCCCAGCACATGATTACCCGCCTGCCACGGCAATACATGCGTGCAGCCAGTTCGATGTCGGCCAAGGGCAGGCCGGACTGCGCCTGGATGTGTTGCCACGGGGTGGCGTCCACCACCGCCAGGTAATCGTCGACACCATGGCCATGCGCGGCGATGAAGGCGTGGTCGAACACCGCCGGTTCGCCCTTGGCCTGGGCTTCGCGTTCCCACTGCAGCATGAACTTGGCCATGCCGCGCAGCATCGCCATGTCGCCGCCCAGGGCTGGGCGGAAGTACGCGGTGTTGGTCGGGCGGTCGCTGTTGGTCAGCATTTCCAGCGGGTGCTGGGGGTGCTGGAAGCGTTCCAGGCCACGTTCCTTGAGCGGGTTGACGCACACCACCTGGGCACCGCGCTTCACCGCGTCGCGCAGCGGGTCGAGCATGCGCGGGTGGTTGGTTCCCGGGTTCTGGCCCCAGACGAAGATCGCATCGGCGTGTTCGAAGTCGTCGAAGGTGACGGTGCCCTTGCCCACCCCGACGCTTTGCGCCAGGGCCACACCACTGGCCTCATGGCACATGTTCGAACAGTCGGGGAAGTTGTTGGTGCCGTAGGCGCGCACGAACAGCTGGTACAGGTACGCCGCTTCGTTGCTGGCGCGGCCCGAAGTGTAGAACTCGGCCTGGTCAGGGCTCGCCAACTTGTTGAGTTCGCGCCCGATCATGGCGAAGGCGGCATCCCAGCTGATCGGCAGGTAACGGTCGCTGGGGGCTTCGTAGACCATCGGTTCGGTCAGGCGCCCCTGGTATTCAAGCCAGTAATCGCTCTGACCTAGCAGCGAAGTGACGCTGTAGCGGGCAAAGAAGGCCGCGTCGACGCGGCGCTTGGTCGCTTCCCAGTTCACCGCCTTGGCGCCATTCTCGCAAAACTTGACCATACCGCTTTCCGGCGAGTCGCCCCAGGCGCAGCCGGGGCAGTCGAAACCGCCGTTCTGGTTGGTCTTGAGCAGTGCGCGAATGTTCTTCAGCGCGTTATCGCTGCCGACCCAGGCCTTGGCCACGCTGCGCAGTGCACCCCAGCCACCGGCAGGGCCGTGGTAGGGCTTGTAACGAGGAGGGGAGGCTGGGGCGTTTTCCGGGATGTGCTGGTACGAGGTCACGACTGTTACGACTCCGCCGCGGGGCTGTAGACCCGCGGTGCGCTGTGCTTGGGCAGATGGATGAGATTGAGGTTGTGCTTGCGCGCCCATTGCAGGGCAAGGCCGGTCGGCGCTGACAGGCTGACCAGGGTCTGGATACCGGCGCGCAGCACCTTCTGGATCAGTTCCAGGCTGCAACGGCTGGTGACGATGGCCAGGCCACCGTGACTGTCGATGCCCTGACGCAGGAGGGCGCCGATCAGCTTGTCGAGGGCGTTGTGCCGACCGATGTCTTCGCGGCCGAGCAGCAGTTCGCCGTGGCGGTCCATGAACAGCGCCGCGTGTACCGCGCCGCAATGCTGGCCAAGAGGTTGGAAAGCATCGATGCGTTCACGCAGCCCGGCCAGCCATTGCGCGGGCGGCAAGGGGGCACCAGGCAGCTCGGCCAGCTCCGGCAGTGCCTGTTCCAGTGCTTCGACGCCGCACAGGCCACAACCACTGGTACCGGCCAGCTGGCGGCGCTGGTTTTTCAGGTTCCAGAACGCTCGGCTGGAGATCTCCAGGTCGGCATACATCGCCGAGCCACTGCCGGAGAGTTTCAAGTCGTAGATTTCGGCAGTGCCTTCGACAATACCGCTGCCGACACTGAAGCCGACCGCGAAGTCTTCCAGGTCGGTGGGGCTGACCAGCATGACCGCCTGGTTAAGGCCGTTGTAGGCGATGGCCAGGGCCACTTCTTCGGCCAGGGGGGTGCTGTCGCGTCTGGCGTCGTCGAGCTGGACGTAATCGTAGGTGTTGCTGGCTGCGGGCATGGACAAGGGCGAGGCCGCGCAGAGCGGAGGCTTGCTTTTCATCGGGGCTGGCTGTTCACCGGAGCTATCGGCAGCTTTCTGATAGCACAAGCCTAGGCGTGCAGGCCGGCGGCGTCTAATCGCTAGGGTCTATGCCTTGATAGAGCACGTCGATGAGGTGCACCGGCATGCTCGGCGATTCTTCGCCTAGACTTCACTGTCCAACGGTTTCACGTCAACAAGGAGAGTGTCATGAGTCTGTTCAGCTTTGTGAAAGAGGCGGGGGAAAAGTTGATCGATCTGCTGACCCCGGGGAATGCCAATGCCGAAGAACAGCTGAAGAAGCACGTGGAGAGTGTCGGCTTGGGTAATCCGAACATCAGTGCCACGGTCGAGGGCGACAAGATCATCCTCAAGGGCGAGGTGGCCAGCCAGGAGGAAAAGGAAAAGATCATCCTGGCGGCGGGCAACATCAGCGGTGTGGCCAGTGTGGATGACCAGATCACCGTGACCGGGCCGGTGGCCCAGGCGGCGAAGTTCGTGACTGTGGAGAAGGGCGACACGCTGAGTGCGATTTCAAAGAAGGTGTATGGCGATCCCAACAAGTACCAGAAGATCTTCGACGCCAACAAACCGATGCTCAAGCACCCGGACAAGATCTACCCGGGGCAGGTGCTGCGTATTCCTGACTGATCTCTGCAACTGACAGTGGCCTCTTCGCGGGCATACCGCGAAGAGGCCCTTACAGGCCTGCCAACAGCTCCCGGTAATCCTCGACCGCAGCGAATTCTTCGGTATCCCGTGGCCCCGCCTGGCTATCGGGCTGGCGCACCGCCAGCAGATGCATCACACCAAACCGCCGCGCACTGCGCAGGATAGCCAGGGTGTCATCAATGAACAGGCTGCGCTCCGGTGCAAAGCCGATATCCGCCTGCAAGGCATCCCAGAACTGCGGGCTCTCCTTCGGGTAGCCATAATCATGCGAGCTGATCAGCCGCTCGAAGTACGGCGCCAGCTCCACTCGCTCCAGCTTCAGCGACAGTGAGTCCCGGTGCGCATTGGTGATCATCACCACGCGCTTGCCGGCCTTGCGAATCGCCGCCAGGAATGTATCGGCATCCGGGCGCAAGGCGATCAGGTCGGCGATTTCCCGTTTCAGCTCGCGAATCGGCAGGCGCAGCTCGCGGCTCCAGAAGTCCAGGCAATACCAGTTGAGCGTACCGGCATTACGTTCGAACAGCGGTTGCAGTTCCATTTCCGCCATGGCCCGGCTTACCCCATGCAGCTCGGCATAGCGCTGGGGCAGATGGTCCAGCCAGAAGCGGTTGTCGTAATGCAGGTCGAGCAAGGTGCCGTCCATGTCCAGCAGGACAGTATCGATGGCAGACCAGGGAAGAACAGGCATGGGAAATTCTCGTTCAGTCGGCAAGCCACGGTATAGTAACCCGTTCACGCCAAGGAGCCGCCCCATGCGCCAGAAACCCACCGTCCTCAGCCGCGAAATCGTCGCCAGCAGCCGCCTGTTCCGCGTCGAAGCCGTGCAATTGCGTTTCAGCAATGGCAACGAGCGCACCTACGAGCGCCTGGTGGGGCGTGGCAATGGCTACGGCGCGGTAATGATCGTGGCCATGCTCGACGCCGAGCACGCCGTGCTGGTGGAAGAATACTGTGGCGGTACCGATGAATATGAACTGTCGTTGCCCAAGGGCCTGATCGAGCCGGGCGAGGACGTGCTGGCCGCGGCCGACCGGGAGCTCAAGGAAGAGGCCGGTTTTGGTGCGCGCCAGCTGGAGCACCTGACCGAGCTGTCGCTGTCGCCGGGCTACATGAGCCAAAAGATCCAGGTGGTGCTGGCCAGCGACCTGTACGAGGAGCGCCTGGAGGGCGACGAGCCGGAGCCGCTGCGGGTCGACAAGGTCAACCTGCGCGAGCTGTCGGCCTTGGCCATGCATCCGCAGTTCACCGAGGGCCGTGCCCTGGCGGCGCTGTACCTGGCGCGTGACCTGCTGATCCAGCGGGGGTTGCTGGAAGCATGAACGACCTGCAGCTGATGCACGAAGTGGTCAAGCTGGCGCTGAAGGCCGGCGAGGCGATCCTGCCGTTCTGGCGCGCCGATGTGGCCGTGACCAGCAAGGCGGACGATTCGCCGGTGACTGCCGCCGACCTGGCGGCGCACCGGGTGCTTGCCGATGGCCTGCTGGCGCTGGCGCCGCAGATTCCGCTGCTGTCGGAAGAAGACTGTGATATCCCTTTGGCCGAGCGCCAGCGCTGGCAGCGCTGGTGGCTGGTCGACCCGCTGGATGGCACCAAGGAGTTCATTGCCGGCAGCGAGGAATTCACCGTCAACATTGCCCTGGTGGAAAACGGCGAGGTGGTATTTGGCGTGGTCTCGATGCCAACCAACCGGCGCTGCTACTTCGGTGGTCGTGGGCTGGGCGCCTGGCGTGCGCAAGCCGACGAAGCCGCTGAGCCAATCCAGGTACGCAATGCGCCACCGCTGGGTGAGCGCTTTACCGTGGTGGCCAGCCGTCGGCATTCCAGCCCCGAGCAGGAAGCGCTGTTGGCCGGGCTGGGTGCTGCGCTGGGTGAACTGCAGCTGGCCAACATCGGCAGTTCGTTGAAGTTCTGCCTGTTGGCGGAAGGTAGCGCCGATTGCTATCCGCGCCTGGCGCCGACCTCGCAGTGGGACACGGCGGCGGCCCAGGGGGTGGTGGAAGGCGCCGGAGGCGAGGTGATCGGGCTGGATGGCCTGCCGTTCCGCTACCCGCCACGGGAGTCGTTGCTCAACCCGCACTTCCTGGCGTTACCGGCCAATGCGCAATGGCGGCAGGCCTTCCTGAGCCTGATCTGACCGCCGTACACGATCGTGTAGGAGCGGCCTTGTGCCGCGAAAGGGCCGCAAAGCGGCCCCAGCAATTCAGGCGGCGAAGCTGAAACCTGGCGCCGCGTTGCGGCCCGATCGCGGCACAAGGCCGCTCCTACAGGTGGTTCAGCGGTGCAGGACGTACTGCCCGCTGAACCTCACCGCCGGCTCATCACTCCCGGCATTGCTCACCGTGGTTTCCAGCGTCAGCCGCGCCCGCCCGCGACGCTGATATAGCGTCACGAAGCGTTCCCAGGTTTTCTCGTCCGGCGCTGCGCAACGTGCCACCGCCGCCCCGGTCACCGGCAGCGGATAACTGATCTGCCCCTCCTGGATGACGATATGCCCGTCATCGATACCCAGCTCGCGCAGGCGCAGGTGCAGCCAGCCCCAGCCCACCAATACGGCCGCGCAATACAGGCTGCCACCGAACATGGTGCTCTTGTGGTTGACGTTGGCCGCCAATGGCAATTGCAGGCGCAGGGTGTGCTGCTGCCAGTCGAGCACTTCCAGGCCCATTTCACGGGTGAGCGGGATGTCGCCGTGCAGCACGGCCTGTAGATACTGGCTATCGCTATTCATCAACGGTGGTCCTCGTGATCGTCATGCCCGCCGCTGCCACCGTCAAAGCTCAAGCCATGCTTGCGCAGCTTGTCGTGGAGGGTCTTGCGGGGGATGCCCAGCGCTTCGGCCAGGCTGCGCATGGAGCTGTGTGGCCGGGCCAGTTCGGCGGCGATCAGCGAGCGCTCGAACTGCTCGACCTGCTCGCTGAGGTTGCCGCCCGGCATGGGCGCAGCGGGTTTTGCAGCAGGTGGTGCCTGGCCATCCAGGGCCAGTTCCAGGCCCAGGGCGAAGCGTTCGGCGGCGTTCTGCAGCTCGCGCACATTACCTGGCCAGTCGTGGCGCAACAGCATGGCGCGCTGGGCCGGCTGCAGGGCGTGCGGGGGCAGGCCATGGCGCTGGCTGGCGGCGTCGGCGAAGTGCTGGAACAGTACCAGGATGTCATCGCCGCGTTCGCGCAGCGGGGGAATACGCAGCGGCGCCACGTTCAGGCGGTAGTACAGGTCGGCGCGGAAGCGCCCCTGGTCGGCGGACTGGCGCAGGTCTTCCTTGGTTGCGGCAATGATGCGGATGTCCAGCGGGATCAGCTGGTTGCCGCCCAGGCGTTCGACCACCCGTTCCTGCAGCAGGCGCAGCAGTTTCACCTGCACGTCCAGGCTCATGCTCTCGATCTCGTCGAGGAACAGGGTGCCGCCGTTGGCAAACTCGAACTTGCCGATGCGGCGCTTCTGCGCACCGGTGAAGGCACCGGGCTCATGGCCGAACAGCTCGCTTTCGACCACCGACTCGGCCAGGGCGCCGGCATTGATCGCCACGAACGGGCCATCGCGGCGGCTGGACAGGTCGTGCAGGGCGCGAGCAACAACCTCCTTGCCCGCGCCGGTCTCGCCCAGGATCAGCACGTCGGCGCGGGTGCCAGCCAGGGCGCCGATCTGCTCGCGCAGGCGCTGCATAGCCGGCGAATGGCCCACCAGGCGGGTGGCCAGTTGCTGGCGGTCGCTCAAGGCCAGGCGCAGGCTGCGGTTGTCCAGCACCAGGCGGCGCAAGGCCAAGGCGCGGCGCACGCTGTCGAGCAGCGCGTCGCTGGCAAAGGGCTTTTCCAGGAAGTCGTAGGCACCGGCGCGCATTGCCTGCACCGCCAGCGGCACGTCGCCGTGGCCGGTGATCAGCAGCACCGGCAATTCGTTATCGCGGCCATGCAGTTGTTCCAGCAACTGCAAGCCATCGATACCGGGCATGCGGATGTCGCTGACCACCACACCGGGCCAGTCGGCTTCGATGCGCTCGGCCAGGCCCTGGGCATCGGTCAGCGCGACCACCTTGAGCCCGGCCAGGTCCAGGGTCTGGCTTAGAGCCTGGCGCAGGTGCGGATCGTCGTCGACCAGGATGACCTGGGCTTGGCTGTCGATGAGTGTCTCGGTGGTCATGCCGAGGGGTCCTCCGAATTGGGCAAGGTAGCGCCAGGCGCGGCCACACGCAGCTGCAAGGTCAGCAGTGCGCCCCCTTCCGGGTGGTTGGCCAGCAGCAATTCACCGCCCAGGGCACGCATCAGGCTTTCGCAGATGGCCAGGCCCAGGCCAAGGCCCTGGGTGCGGGTCTTGGTGGTGAAGAATGGCTCCTTGGCGTGTTCCAGGGCCTGGCGGCTGAAGCCGGGGCCGTTGTCGCGAATGTACAAGTAGACGCAGTCATCGCGTTGTTCGGCACTTAGCCACAGGCGACGGGGGTTGGCCTTTTCGGTCAGGGCATCGAGGGCATTGGCCAACAGGTTGCCGAGCACCTGGCGCAGTCGCGTCTCGCCGGCCTGTACCCACAAGGTGGCTTCCGGCAGGTCGCGAATCAGCTCCACGGCCATGGCGCGCCGACGCTTGGCCAGCAGCGCGAGGGCGTCATCCAGGGCCGGCTGCAGGGCCACGCTCTCCGGTGCGTGGCGGTCACGGCGGGCGAAGGCACGCAAGTGAGCGATGATCGAGGCCATGCGCCCGGTCAGCTCGCCGATCAGCTTGAGGTTGCCGCGGGCATCCTCGATGCGCTGGTGGTCGAGCAGGATCTCGGCGTTTTCCGCGTAGCTGCGGATGGCGGCCAGCGGCTGGTTGAGTTCATGGCTGATGCTGGCCGACATCGTGCCGAGTACCGAGAGCTTGCCGGCCTGTACCAGTTCGTCCTGGGCGCGCACCGCCTCCTGCTGGGCGTTCTCGCGTTCCAGTACGGCGCGCTTGAGCCGGGTGTTCAGGCCTTCAAGGTCGGCGGTGCGCTCGGCCACGCGTTGTTCCAGTTCCTGCCGGCCACGGGCCTCGAAGTCGATTCGGTCGATGTAGTGGCGGCGCCGTTGCATCACCAGGCCGGCCAGCAGCATCAGTACCAGCAAGGTACCGGCACCGATGGCCATCACCGTTTGCACCGAGCGGTCGACCAGCATGCGCGGGGCAAGAATGCTCACCTGCCAGCCGGTTTCTTCGATGTCGCGGGTCTGGGTTATCCACGCATCCGGGTTGAGTACCAGCGGTTGCGGGGCCTGGGTCGGGTAGGGCTGGATGGCGATGATGGCCTGGCGCTCGGCCTCGGTCAGCGGGCGGGTGGCGCGGAAGCGCCAGTCAGGCCGTGAGGTGAGGATGACCACGCCATTGTGGTCTGTCAGCAGCAGTTGCTCGGGCGTACGGCCCCACAGGGTTTCGGTGTGATCGAGGTCGACCTTGACCACCAGCACGCCGACGATGCGCTCACGGTCACGTACCGCGGCGGCGAAGAAGTAGCCGCGCTTGGCCGATGTGGTGCCCTGGCCAAAGAAGCGCCCCAGGCGGCCGACCATGGCTTCATTGAAGTAGGGGCGAAAGGCGAAATTGCGCCCGACGAAGCTGTCACGTTTGTCCCAGTTGGAGGCGGCCAGGGTGTTGCCGTTGACGTCCATCAGGTACATCACTTCGGCGCCGGTCTGCTCGACGATGCCTTTGAGCAGGCGGTTGGCGTTGGTCACCGCCTCCAGGCGCAACGGGTCGGCCAGTACGCTGCGCAGCGCCGGCAGGTCGCCGAGGATCTGCGGCAAGGTCTCGTAGCGGTGCAGCGTTCCGAGCAGGTTGGCCACGTACAGGTCGAGCGTCTGGCGGTTCTGCGAGGCCAGCTCTTGCTGGTAATAACGTTCGGCCAGGTGATGCAGTGGCCACAGTAACGGGACCAGGCACAGGGCCAGCAAGGCCAGGCTGCGCCAGCGGGGACGGCGTGGGGGCGTGGGTTTTGCGATCATCACGTAAGGGCGCCAGAAAAGTCTGACGCAATTATGCGCTAGTTACGGCAGCAGTTCCGCCTCTGCCCATGGCCGGCCAGCTTTGTCCTTGTCGGAAAGCACCGGTGGCTGGGTCAACCCCCAGTCGATCGCCAGGTCGGGATCATCCCAGCGGATGCAGCGGTCGGCGTCCGGGTTGTAGTAATCGGTAGTCTTGTACAGGAACTCGGCGGAGTCACTCATCACTGCAAAGCCATGGGCGAAGCCGGGTGGGATCCACAACTGGCGATGGTTGTCGGCTGACAGCTGCACCGTTACCCATTGGCCGAAGGTGGGCGAGCTTTTGCGTACATCCAGGGCAACATCGCGGATTTCCCCCTGCACCACGCGCACCAGCTTGCCTTGGGTGTTCTGTACCTGGTAATGCAGGCCGCGCAACACCCCTTTGATGGAGCGCGAGTGGTTGTCCTGGACGAACTCCGCTGTAACACCGGTCAGGCGAGCGAACTCACGGGCGTTGAATGCCTCGAAGAAAAAACCACGGCTGTCACCGAAAACCTTCGGCTCGATGATCAGGACATCGGGGATTGCGGTAGGGATGATATTCATGCTGGTTCGCTGGCCGGTTAGCTAAGTATTGACCCTAGCCGTTCGCGCTGGCTTTGTCCCCCTGCGCCGCAATGGATTCACAGATCGGCCAGGGTGGAAATCAGGGCCGTTCGGACGTTGGGCATGCTTGCGTGTATGCCGATTGTTATCGGGTTATTTTTGCTTTCGTACTATTTTAGTCCGTCGTAGCGGCTTTAAATATCGATATATATCGGTTATAAATGCGCCGACGCCCCAGCACAGTCCGGCTCAGGGCCGCCACCACAGAGGTCAACCATGAAAACCCTCAATTCCACCCCCCGTGCCGATGGTTTCCACATGCCCGCCGAGTGGGCCCCGCAAACCCAGGTGTGGATGGTCTGGCCCGAGCGCCCGGACAACTGGCGCCTGGGCGGCAAGCCGGCGCAGGCTGCCCATGTGACCCTGGCCAAGGCCATCGCCCGTTTCGAGCCGGTAACCGTCGCGGTTTCCGCTGGCCAGTACGAAAACGCCCGTCGCCAACTTGACCAGCCGAACATCCGTGTGGTCGAAATCAGCAACGATGACGCCTGGGTACGCGACACCGGCCCGACCTTCGTCATTAACGACCGGGGCGAAGTACGCGGGGTCGACTGGGGCTTCAATGCCTGGGGTGGCTTCGATGGCGGCCTGTATGCGCCGTGGAACCGCGACGAGGAACTGGCTGCCAAGGTGCTGGAAATGGAGCGCTGCCAGCGCTACCACACCGAAGGTTTCGTGCTCGAAGGCGGTTCGATCCACGTCGACGGCGAAGGCACCGTGATCACCACGGAAGAGTGCCTGCTCAACCGCAACCGCAACCCGCACCTGAGCCGCGAACAGATCGAAGCGGTATTGCGCGAGCATCTGGCGGTGGACACCGTGGTCTGGCTGCCGGATGGCCTGTATAACGACGAGACCGATGGGCACGTCGACAACTTCTGCTGTTACGTGCGCCCGGGCGAAGTGTTACTGGCCTGGACCGATGATTCCAACGACCCCAACTACGCCCGCTGCCAGGCTGCAATGGAGGTGCTGAAGAACACCCGCGACGCCAAGGGCCGTGAGTTCGTCGTGCACAAGATGCCGATCCCGGGCCCGCTGTTCGCCACCGCTGAAGAGTGCGCCGGTGTCGATCACGTGGCCGGTAGCCAGGAGCGTGACCCGTCGGTGCGTCTGGCCGGTTCGTACGTCAACTTCCTGATCGTCAACGGTGGCATCATTGCGCCAAGCTTTGACGACCCGGCGGATTCCGAGGCCAGGGCGATCCTGGAGAAGCTTTTCCCCGACCATGAAGTGGTGATGATCCCCGGTCGTGAACTGTTGCTGGGCGGTGGCAATATCCACTGCCTGACCCAGCAGCAGCCGGCGCCGCTAAAGCGTTGACCGCACCATGAAGGAAGAGGCCCGTCACCTGACGGGCCTTTTTTATTCCCGGGCGATATCCGGTGGGCCGTGCTGGCATATGTTTTGTATTGATTTCAAAGGGATAGCCAGATCGATAGCTCGGCCAGGCCGCGCGATCAGATCTGTAACAATACATAAGTAAATTTGCCGTCCATGGGCCAGGGAGTACGTGTAGAAATGAACGCAGCAAGTGAGTCGGCTTCGCGCCCATCGGCAGTGGATCACCAGTCGCTCAAGCTTGTGGCGAAGTGGTTGAAACACCATGGAAGCATCAGGGTCAGGACGACCGACCCACGACGTCTGCTTGCCGGACGATATCCCCAAGGGCTGATCAGCGAAGCAGAAATGCAGGCGCTGATGGCGGTGTGGCACTGATCGATTGCTTGAACCTCTACCGGCCGCTTCGCGGCTGAAGCCGTGAAGGGGCCGGTAACTTGCCAGATATCAGAAGCTGTAGCTGCCAGTCACCACCAGGCTGCGCGGGTCACCCAGCTGGATCTGCGCTGCACTGGTTGCCGAGCTGTAATAGGTCTTGTCGGCAATGTTGCTCAACGCCGCTCGCACATCCCAGTCTTGCGCGCGGTACCCCGCCAGCGCATCCCAACGGCCATAACCCGGTAACACCGTGGTGTTCTGGTTATCGGCATAGCGCTCGCCCACCAGCGTCAGGCCGGTCTCGGCGTACCAGCCCAGTTGCGGCTTCCAGGTGATGAACAGGCTGCCGTTGCGCTTGGCCACGTCATTGATGCGGTTGCCTTGCTGGCCGTTGTTGTCCTTCACGATGGTCGCATCCTGCAGGCCGATGCCGCCGCGCACATACCAGTTGCCAGTGATATTACCGGTGGCGGTCAGCTCGACACCGCGCGAACGCTGCAGGCCACTGAGCAGGATGTTTTCCGGCACCAGCGGGTCACGGGTACGGCGGTTGTACAACTCCAGCTCATAAATGGCCAGGGTGGTGGTCAGGCGCTGGTCAAGCCAGTCGCTCTTCACGCCGATTTCTTTCTGTCGGGTTTCTTCTGGCTTGGTGTCGTTGGTGTTGCCCTTCGCCTGCGGGGTAATGCCGATCAGGCCGCCGCCAACTGGCGAGAAGGTCTTGCTCCACGAGGCATAGAACGAATGGTCGCGCCACGGTGTGTAGACCACCCCCAGGCGTGGGCTGGTGCTATTGCTGTCCTGTGATTCGCGGCGTCCATCCTTGTCGGTGGTCTGCACTTCGAACTGGTCGAAGCGTACACCGGCAAGGACCTGCCACTGATCGTTCAGGCGGATCTGGTCCTGAAGGTAAAGGCCGCGGCTATCGACCACGGTGTGATTGTCACTCCATAACGCCAGGTTGCCATCGAGCTGGCGGTCGGGCGCTTTGTACAGCACGGGGTCACGCTTCTGGTTGCCGATCTCCAGGCCCAGCAACAGCTTGTGCTCCAGGCCCAGAGTGTCGAAATCGCCCTCGGCCTCCAGGTTGTTGGACAGGTTGCGGGTATTCAGGTCCTGCTGCCAGCGCTGGCGGGTCAGGGTGTCGGTGCTGGCGTCATAGTTGGTGACATAGGTGTTGTCGAACTCGCTGTCGAGCTTGAACAGGCCCAAGGTATGGCGCAATTGCCAGGTTTCGTTCAGCTGGTAGTTCAGGCGCGAGCGCAGCGACTGGGCATGGTCGTCAATGTAGTCGCGCGGGTCGCCGTAGGTAGTGCTGCGGCTGACGTTGGCCGGGCGACCGTTGGCCCCGGGGATACCGCGGTCCGGGGTGCGGTTGTAGCGGCTGTATTCATATTGCACCAGCCAGTTCAGGTCGGGGTTGACCTGCCAACTGAGCGACGGTGCGAACAGTTGGCGGCTGCCGTGGACGCCGTCGCGGAAACTGTTGTTGTCCTGGTTGCCCATGTTCAGGCGCAGGCTGACGGTGTCGCTGGGGTCGGCACTGAGGTCGGCATACAGGCTGCGCAGGTCTTCGCTGCCGGCCTGTGCCTCGAGGGTCGAGCGGCGGCCGGGCTCCGGCGCCTTGCTGACCCGGTTGACGATACCGCCCTGGCTGCCACGGCCATACAGTACCGCCGCCGGCCCCTTGAGCACTTCGACTCGCTCGATGTTATGCAGGTCGCGAATGTACTGGCTGTCGTCGCGGATGCCGTCCAGGTAGAAATCGTTGCTGGCCTCGAAGCCGCGGATACGCACGCTGTCGAAACGGGTATCCGCACCACTGCTGACATTCGGGATGCCTTCCAGCGCCTTGCCCAGCGTATTGCTGCCGTAATCCAGCACATTGGCGGTCTTCACCGCGTCGATAGCCTGCGGCACATAGCGCAGCGGCGTCGCCGTGCGGGTCGCCGTGCTTACCTCGCGGACCTGGGGGTTGTCCTTGTCGCGCTCGCTATCGGCGGTCACCGACAATTCCGGCAGGGTGGTGGTGGCAGCACTGGCCAGGCCGGCGCTGAACAGCAGCGACAGGCCAAAGGGCAGGGGTGAGAGACGGCAGGGTACAAGCATGGGCACATCCGGATCGAGCAAGTGAAAAAGAGGTGCGGATGGTAATGCTTGCTATTTGCTATTGCATGGCTATTCGAAATGACTTGTTCTTACATGTGTATCTGTTTGTAAAAAATCCTTCGCATTGGGTTTCCCGCCAGCAGCAGCTTTTTGCCCAGCTGCGCAGGAATTATCCGCTCGGTCAGGAAGCCAATTCCGCCCAGGATAAACTGCCCGCTGATAGCGCAAACCTCTACGTAAATGCACTGAAGTCGCCGTCGATTTTGGTTATATCAACCTTCATTTCACGATTTTTTGACATTTCTAAACGCGCGCGGCTAGGATTCGGCCAACGCCTGCTGGCCACCACCGTGGCCACGCAACTGTCAGTGCCGCCGTTTGATTAACGGCAGGCCTTCCAGTCTGGATCCGCATAGCGTCGAACCTACGAAGGGGCGTGGGTTCCTGGCGTCATATTGCAGAGCGTTTTTGATTAGGAACAAGGAAAACAACATGTTGAAAACCAGGATCAGCCTGGTCGCCCTGGCGATGATCGCCGCGACCCAGGCACAGGCCAATGACCAGGCCGATAGCAAGGGCTTCATCGAGGACAGCCACGCCAACGTCCTGCTGCGCAACGCCTACATCAATCGTGACAAGAAGCACGGCACCGACGACCAGATCGAATGGGGCCAGGGCGTCATCGCCAACTTCTCCTCCGGTTTCACCCAGGGCACCGTCGGTGTCGGCGTCGATGCATTCGGCCTGTACGCCGTGCGTCTCGACGGCGGCAAGGGCCATAACGGTGGCGCCGGTGTCGACTTCTTCAAGCCTTCGGACTTCAAGGACCAGAACGGCAACGCCAACTCGCCGCACAACCTGGCCCGTGGTGGCGCTGCAGTGAAGTTCCGCATCTCCAACACCGTGCTCAAGTACGGTGACCAGATGCCGGCACTGCCAGTGCTGCAGTACGACGACGCCCGCCTGCTGCCAGAAAGCTTCACCGGTACCCTGATCACCTCCAAGGAAATCCAGGGCCTGGAACTGAACGCTGGCCGCTTCACCCAGGAAGCGCGCAAAAGCGCCGAGCGCCGTGACGGTGGTGGCCTGAAGTCGATCAACGTGCTTGGTGGCAGCTACAAGTTCACCGACAACTTCACCGCTTCGCTGTACACCGCCGACAACGAAGACGTGATGAAGAAGCACTACCTGGGCCTGAACTATGTCTTCCCGATCGCCAGCGATCAGTCTCTGACCCTGGACTTCAACGGCTACAAGTCGGACATCGACAACAAGTTCGTCAAGAGCGCCGAACTGAACGGCGACTCCAACACCATCTGGAGCCTGGCCGCCACCTACGCCTACGGTGCGCACTCGTTCACCATCGCCCACCAGCGCAGCACCGGCAGCACCGGCTACAACTACGGCTGGTACCAGAACGCCGGTGGCGTGGGTGACGGTGGTTCGACCATCTACCTGGCCAACTCGTACTGGTCCGACTTCAACGCCGAAGACGAGCGTTCCTGGCAACTGGGCTACGGCCTGGACTTCGGTGCCTACGGCATTCCGGGCCTGACCTACAAGCTGGCCTACGTGGTGGGTGACAACATCAATACCCGCAACGTCGCCAACCCGCAGGGCTTCGGCGAAGGTAAAGAGCGCGAGATCTTCAACCAGATCCGTTACGTGGTGCAGGACGGCCCGGCCAAGGACCTGTCGATCAAGCTGCGTAGCTCGTTCGTGCGTACCAACAACGCCGTGCAGCAGAACGGCTACAACGACGACGGCAACGAAGTCCGCGTATTCGTCGAGTACCCGATCAGTATCTTCTGATCATCAAAGCCTGGGGCCGCGCTGCAGCCCCAGGCTTCTACTGTTACGCCGGCTCCACCTCCCTGCGCCGCACCCCTGCAACCTTCACTTTCCCGTCCCCTGTCTCCGGCGCAAAACTGTCGCTACGCGCCATCCGCCACATCCGCGCATAGAACTCGCTTTCAATCGAGCCCCCCAGCAACTCGCCCGGCTTGAGAAACGTGTGCAGGTCCGAGAACAAGCCGATTTCACTTGGGCTGATACGCCGCGCCAGGTGCTTGGGTTTGAGCTGCGAAGGGTGCTCCAGCCCCGCAGCGGCCAGCATCTCTGCCAACGCATGCAAGGTATTGCGGTGGAAGCTGGCAACCCGTTCAGCCTTGTCCGGCACCACCAGTGCCCGCTGGCGCAGCGGGTCTTGCGTGGCCACCCCGGTCGGGCACTTGTTGGTGTGGCAGCTCTGCGACTGGATGCAGCCGATGGCGAACATGAAGCCGCGCGCGGAGTTGACCCAGTCAGCGCCGATAGCCAGCACACTGGCGATGTCGAAGGCACTGACGATCTTGCCCGCCGCGCCAATGCGGATGCTGGAGCGCAGGTTCAGGCCGACCAGGGTGTTGTGCACGAACATCAGCCCTTCGCGCATGGGTACGCCCATGTTGTCGCTGAACTCGCGCGGCGCCGCGCCGGTACCGCCTTCCTTGCCGTCGACGACGATGAAGTCCGGGGTAATGCCGGTGGCCAGCATGGCCTTGGCGATACCCATGAATTCCCATGGGTGGCCCAGGCAGAACTTGAAGCCCACCGGCTTGCCGCCCGACAGCTCGCGCAGGCTGGCAATGAACTGCAGCAATTCGGCCGGCGTGCGGAAAGCACTGTGCGCTGCCGGCGAGATGCAATCTTCACCCTCGCGTACGCCGCGGGTCTGGGCGATTTCGCGGCTGACCTTGTGCCCCGGCAGGATGCCGCCATGGCCCGGCTTGGCGCCCTGGCTGAGTTTCACCTCGATCATCTTCACCTGCGGCGAGCGGGCCTGCTCGGCGAAGCGCTGCGGGTCGAAGCGACCGTCCTCGGTGCGGCAACCGAAGTAGCCACTGCCGATTTCCCAGATCAGGTCACCGCCATGTTCGTGGTGGTACGGGCTGATACTGCCTTCGCCCGTGTCATGGGCAAAACGGCCCATGCGTGCACCACGGTTGAGCGCCGCGATGGCGTTGGCGCTGAGCGCGCCGAAGCTCATCGCGGAAATGTTGAAGATGGATGCAGAATAGGGTAGGCGGCATTGCGGCCCGCCGATGGCGATGCGAAACGAAGCAGGGTCCGGCGTGTTCACCGGCAACATGGAATGGCTGATGAACTCGAAGCCGGGCTTGTAGGCGTCGTTGAGCGTGCCAAAGGCCTTCTCGGCGCTTTCGTTCTTGGCCCGGGCGTAGACCAGCGAGCGCTGAGCGCGGGAAAACGGCAGCTTGTCGTCGTCGCCCTCGATCAGGTACTGGCGGATTTCCGGGCGGATGGTTTCGATCAGGTAGCGGATGTTGCCCAGGATCGGGTAGTTGCGGCGCACGGCATGGTGGCTCTGGCGCAGGTCGTTGAGGCCGACCAGGCTGAGCAAGGTGGTGATCAGCGTGATGGGCCATAGCCAGGTGTGCGTGTGTAGCAACGGCAGGCTGGCGAGGGTGAATAGTAGGCAGAATGCGAGGCAGGCGTAGCGGCTGGTTAGGGAATTTTTCATGGGTCCATCACAGGCAGGATGACCCGGCCTAGGATAGGCAAAGCAGGGTTAGGGAAAACCTGGGGAATCGGTAAAAGACTGTTGCATGGTTGTCATGGCTCTGGCCTGGGCGGGCGTCGATGTTGTGCACGTGTTGTCAGTGCTTGGGGGCTGTGCCCTGCTCGCGGTCGATCGGTTTTTCGAGTTGGTTATCGAAACTGTCCCAGTCTTCGCCGAACAGTTCTGCGGGGTGCATGGTCCGGCTCGCGCCGTTGCCGCAGGCCAGTGCCTTGGCTGGGCAGTAGAGGTCGCAGCCCCAGCAGATGCGTTCGGGGTGGCTGGGATTTGTGGGGAATTTCTTGGCCATGGTGAGCTGCCTTGATGAGGGGCTGGCTTCAGGCTAAGTCATTTGTCTGGAGCGGGCTTGACTGGGGTCAAGTCTGGGGAGGGAGCGAGCGGAGTGTACTTAAAACAAAAAAGGCCCACCTTTCGGTGAGCCTTCTTTGATACTGCGTATGGTGCCGGCACCAGGAATCGAACCCGGGACCTACTGATTACAAGTCAGTTGCTCTACCATCTGAGCTATACCGGCAGTGGGGCGTCATTATAACGATCGGTTGGCGCCTGTAAACCACTTCCTTGCGATTGTTCGCAAATGACCTAAGTTACCGGTCTGAAAGAAGAATTTTCCTACCAGCCGCGGTGGATGGTGGTGACGCTTGGCTCGGTTTTGCCCGGGTTGAAGAACAGCTTGTCGTTGTCGCAGCCACGCTTGCGGCAAGGGCTCTCGGTGCGCAGGGGCAGGCCGTTGTCGCCGCCCAGTTGCATGCCAGGATGGTTCCAGCCCAGGCTGCTGCGGGGTTGGGGCGGGGTGCTGCTGGCGCAGGCGCTCAGGGCCAGGGTGAGGCACAACAGGGCGAGGGGCTTGGTCTGGGTCACGATGGTCGAGTCCGTTAGTCCATTGTCGGTTCTGGCGCAACGCCAGAAGGTCGCGGGGCTGGCGGGCAGCGCGCGACGTCACTTTTTAATGATTTGGGGGGCGAATGATACACCGTTGCGGTGGTCGAGCATTAGCCTTGTGTGGCCTGGCCAGGGCTCTTCGCGGGTTATCGCGTTCCCAAAGGTGCCGCGCCGCACTGGAGACAGGGATCAGACAATTCTGAACTTGGGGCCAGATGCTTCAAGGTTTGGGTGCTTCGGACCTATCCTACGCGCGCCGCTGAAGTATCGCTGTTGTCGGGGAAATGGCTCACGGATACCGTTTTCGGGTCGCTCTGGCGACCGGGTGTGAGAACCCGACTCGAATAAGCGCTACCCATCTATGGTGGCCGTACGCGGGCAGACTTCGGTCTGGCCGGGCTTCCTTATTCGACCGGTTTCTCACCCCGCGTACGGCTGCCACCCAAATCCGTGAGAAAGATTTATGGCAGTGCCTTCCCCGAATAAGGATTTATGCCATGAAGAAAGCCATCATTGAACCCGTTACCACCGCCGGCGTGGAAACCTTCCTCGCAGCCGGTAACCCGTCCCTCAACCTGCTACGCGTCGAGCCCGGTATCCCGGTGGATGGGGCTACATCAAGCACCTGGTGCGCGAGGGGGATATGGAAGATGACCACAAATTCCTCGGTGCAGCCGACTATTTGTGCGGCATCGCCAAGGCGCTGATGAACGATGTCGAGATTGCCAAAAACAAGGCGCATTGAGCAGACAACGCCCCTCGTGCCAACCACAACAAATGTTTATGCACAAGTGGCATTGATGGCTTGCGCGAAACGCATGCCGGATCGATACGCCGTCGGTCTTTGCGCAAACGCCTGTTTTTACTGGGCTTGAAGTACCGGGCGGAATAAGTCGGCCGCTTGAAATAGCGCTTGGATCCAACAGCTAATCAAAAGCTTGTGCACAGAGTTATCCACAGGTTGTACTGCGGCTAACGGTCGCGTTCGGCGAGGATCAGCAGGTTGCGTGGGGTCAGCGGGTAGTCGCAGAACAGGCCCAGTTGCACGTTATAGCCGCGTTCTTCCAGAAACAGGGCGCGATCCAGTACCAGCCACAGCTCCAGCGGCCGACGAAACAGGTTGCGCACGCGCTCCAGGTTACGGACCTCGGCCAGGCGTTGCCAGCCGGCTGCTTCCAAGGCTGCCCAGTCCGGGTTGCCGGTCAGTTGCAGTTGCTTGAGCTCGGCCAGGTCGCGGCAGTATTGCTCGAAAGGCTTTTCCAGCCAGGCCACAGGCAACGAAGGCGTCGGTAGGTAATCGGCGCTCTGGCGTTGCTGGCGTTGCAGCAGGTCGAAACCCAGGCGCCGGGCCATGGAGGCGTCGCGCTGGCGCCGGACGCGGGCGCCTGCGGTGACGGTTTCGCTCAGCGGCAGGCCCAGGTCATCCAGCGACAGCTGCAGGCTGGACGCTTGCGCGGCTGTGGATAACGCCTGGTACTGTTGCGCTGCAATGCGGTTGTAGCAGCAAGGGGCCACGGCCAGTTGCCGGCAGCCTTGCTGGCTGGCCAGCTGTATCAGGTGTACATGCAAGTCGCCACAGGCGTGCAGGGCGACCACGGTTTTGTCGTCTGCCAGGTGGCGGGCGCTGTCCTCGGCCATCACATCCTGCTGCAGGTGCTGCGCCGGCAAATGATGGTGCGCACTCAGGGCCTGGCCGGCGGCGACCAGGGCGGCGTCGTATTCCAGACAGGTCAGGTGCTGGCCGGGTTGCAGCAGGCGGCGGCCGAGGTGGCCTTTGCCGGCGCACCAGTCCAGCCAGTGGCGCGGCTGCGCGCGGAAGCTCAGGTGGCTGGCGAAGGCTTCGATCTGCTGCCATTTGCGGCCGGGAACGGCGACGTCGAGGCGGTGGGCGGCGGGGCGAAGGTCGGTGGCCGGGAGGTTGCCGAGGGTAGAGAGCTGTTGGGCTTGCCGGGCCAGCTGTGGGAATGGGGCGGGTAAGCTCGCGGCGGTGCTTTCGCTTTCGGCGTCTGCCAGGGAGCATTGGCGCAGGTGGGCGGCAAGCTCGGGATATGCGGTTTCCCAGTCCAGCTGCAGGGTGCTGAAGGGACGGGGTTTCCACAGCCGCTGGTGCTCGATCAGGAACTGGTCGAGGGCCTGGAAACGGGTGCTCAGGTGCTGGCTGTGGAGGTGGCTTGGCATGGCAAGGATGTGCGGTGGGTTTGAGGGCTTCTTCGCGGGCACGCCCGCGAAGAAGGCCAGGAGATGTCAGCGCCCTTGGCAGGCATCCACACGCAGCCAGCGCTCCAGCAGCTTGAAGCCCTGTACCAGCACGAACGAGATCACCAGGTAGAACACCCCGGCGGCAAAGAAGATCTCTACCGGCAGGTAGGTCCGGGCAATGATGGTACGGGCCATGCCGGTCAGTTCCAGCAAGGTCACGGTACTGGCCAGCGCGCTGGCCTTGAGCATCAGGATCACTTCGTTGCTGTACGCCGGCAGGCCGATACGCGCGGCGCGCGGCAGCATGATGTAGAACAGCGTCTTGCCACGCGACATGCCCAGTGCGCGTGCCGCCTCGATTTCGCCCTTGGGGATCGACTGCAGCGCACCGCGCAGGATCTCGGCGATATAGGCGGCGGTGTGCAGGGTCATGGTCAGCACCGTGCACCAGAACGGATCGCGCAGGTAGGGCCACAGCGAACTCGAACGCACCACGTCGAATTGCGCCAGGCCGTAGTAGACCAGGAACAGCTGCACCAGCAGCGGCGTACCGCGGAAGAAGAAGATGTAGCTGAACGGCACGGCGCGCACGTACCAGTGGCGCGAGGAGCGGGCGATGCCCAGCGGGATGGCCAGGATCAGCCCGGCCACCACGGCGATGGCTACCAGCTCCAGGGTCAGGGTCGCACCCTGGGCCAGGCGGGGCAGCCATTTGATGATCACTTCCCAGTTCATTGCACGGCCCTCGCAAAGCCGCGAGCGGCGCGTTTTTCCATGAAGTGCATGCCGGTCATGGCAATGATGGTCAGGCTCAGGTAGATGCAGGCGGCGACCATGTAGAAGGTGAATGGCTCCTTGGTCACGGTCACGCCGATTTGCGCGTGGCGCATGATTTCTTCCAGGCCGATCACCGACACCAGTGCAGTGTCCTTCATCAGGATCATGAACAGGTTGCCAAGGCCTGGCAGGGCGATGCGCCACATCTGCGGCAGGATGATCCGCGACAGGATGCGGCCCTTGGACAGGCCCAGCGCCAGGCCGGCCTCACGGTGGCCCTTGGGGATTGCCAGGATGGCGCCACGGAACACTTCGGTGGCGTAGGCGCCGAAGCACAGGCCCAGGGCAATCACCCCCGCCGCGAAGGCGCTGAGCTCCAGGCCCGGCATGTTCAGGGCTTCACCGAGGGCATTCATCAAGCCTACGGTGCCGAAGTAGATAAGCAGGACCCACAGCAGTTCGGGCACGCCGCGTACCAGGGTCGAATAGAAGCCGCCAAGCCATTGCAAAGGCTTGACCGAGGAAGTCTTGGCCAGGGCGCCGAGCAGGCCCAGCACCAGGCCCAGCAGCAAGGCGCAAAGCGCCAGTTTTACGGTCATCAGGGTACCGGCCATCATGGCCGGACCGAATCCGTGCAGGTCGATATTCATGGGCAGGTCATTCTAGGGACTGGCGCGCCGCAAGGGCGCGCCAGTCAGGGCGGGTCATTCGATGCTGAACGGGAAGTACTTGTCGTTGATCTTCTTGTACGTACCGTCGGCCTTGATTTCTGCCAGGGCTTTGTTCAGGTCGTTGCGCAGCTTGTCGTCGCCCTTGCGCACGGCAATGCCGATCTTGTCGCTGTCCATCACCGGCTCGCCCTTGAACTCGAAGTTCATGCCGTCCTTGCTCTTCAGCCACTCGTACTGCACGTACTTGTCGGCGAGGATACCGTCGATGCGGCCGGAGACCAGGTCGAGGTAGGCGTTTTCCTGGGTGTCATACAGCTTGATCTCTACGTCATCGCCGTAGTTGTCTTCCAGCCAGGTGCCGGCCAGGGTGGCGCGCTGGGTGCCGATCACCTTGCCCTTGAGCGAGGCCTTGTCGGTCTTGAAGTCGACGTTCTTCGGCGCGATGAACTGCAGCTTGTTGGAGTAGTACGGGTCGGTGAAGTCCACTGCCTGCTTGCGCTCGTCAGTGATCGACAGCGACGACACCAGGAAGTCGAACTTCTTGGCATTCAGCGCCGGGATGATGCCGTCCCAGTCCGAGGTGACGACCGAGCATTCGACTTTCATCTTGGCGCACAGGGCGTCGCCGATGTCCTTGTCGAAGCCGACCACGTTACCGCTGGCATCCTTGTTGTTGAACGGTGGGTAAGCGGCCTCGATACCCATGCGCAGTTTTTCTGCGGCCATGGCGTTGGCCGACATCACCAGCGTGGCAGCAGCTGCCAGGAGAAACTTCTTGTAAGTGTGCATGTATTGCTCCGTTAACGGTGGCTGGACATGAATTGCTTGCAACGCGCCGAGGTCGGGTTCTCGAACACCTGCTGCGGCGATCCCTGCTCTTCGACCAGGCCCTGGTGCAGGAAGACGACTTCACTGGACACATGCCGGGCAAAGCTCATCTCGTGCGTGACCAGCAGCATGGTACGGCCTTCTTCGGCCAATGCGCGGATAACGTTTAGCACTTCCTGGACCATTTCCGGATCGAGTGCCGAAGTTGGCTCGTCGAACAGGATGACCTTGGGCTTCATGGCCAGGGTACGGGCAATGGCGGCACGCTGTTGCTGGCCACCGGAAAGCTGGGCGGGGTAACTGTGGCGCTTGTCGTAGATGCCGACCTTGTTCAGCAGTGCTTCGGCGGCTTCGATGGCCTCGGCCTTGCTCTGGCCAAGTACGCGGCGGGGCGCCTCGATGATGTTGTCGAGGATCGACATGTGCGGCCACAGGTTGAAGTTCTGGAAGACGAAGCCGATCTCGCTGCGCAGGCGGTTGATCTGGCGATTGTCGGCGGCGACCAGGTCACCGTTCTTGGCGGCCTTAAGCCTGAGCGCTTCACCGGCGACCAGGATTTCGCCCTGGTGCGGGTTCTCGAGCAGGTTGATGCAGCGCAGCAGGGTGGACTTGCCGGAGCCGGACGACCCCAGGATGGAGATCACGTCACCGTCGCGTGCGGTCAGCGAAATGCCCTTGAGAATTTCCTGCTCGCCGTAGCGTTTGTGCAGGTTGCGGATTTCCAGCGCGGGCGTGGCCTGAGCCATGTGCGGTCCTCATTGTGTTCGGGTGCGTTCCCAGCTGTTGGCGGCCTTCCTGGCGAGCGCCAAGCTAGCATAGCGGTATCGCGGCGGCCAACAGGGGCGCCAGGTGCTCGGGGCGCTGGTGGGGCAGTTTGTCGCATCGCTGCAGCGCAACGTCGCGCGGATGTCCGCGAAGGTCTCGCCCAGCACCAGAGCCTTGATGAAAAAAGGCGCGATGGTGCCAGCTTTGGCCGGCTCATGGAAGCGGTTTTAGACCATTCGCGGGTAGTTCCGGACTGACAAGGTAGCAGATCCCGAGAAAACGGGTTCGCCTGCGGAGGCCTTCGCACGGTATGGGGTTGTACCCATAGGTTGCACTTTTTTGCTTTGCATCGGTGCAAAGGTGTTACCGAGGAGCACCTTTGGTGCGTTTGTAAGTGGGTATTTCAGTAATCCGACAGTTTGATGCCCTTTCGGTCAGCTCTTGGCCGAAAGCCCTCCGAACCGCGTGTGGAAAGGCCTCCCGGGCTTTCTGACGAATGCTTTCAGCACATGGCGCGCTTATTGCCAGCAGGAAACCGCCGATTGCAGCGACGCCCAGGTCAACCCTTGGTGCGCTTTACACCCGCAGTCGGCGTGGTCCACCTCCTTACAAAGGTAGTTTTATGAGCGGTAACAATTCCAATGACCTCGCTCAGGGGCTCAAACAACGGCATGTGACCATGCTGTCCATCGCTGGCGTGATCGGTGCCGGCCTCTTCGTTGGCTCCGGCCACGCCATTGCCGCTGCCGGCCCTGCCGTGCTGCTGGCTTATGCTGCCGCGGGCACGCTGGTTGTGCTGGTCATGCGCATGTTGGGTGAAATGGCGGTCGCCTCGCCTGACACCGGTTCGTTCTCTACTTATGCCGACCGCGCCATCGGGCGCTGGGCCGGTTTCACCATCGGCTGGCTTTACTGGTGGTTCTGGGTGCTGGTTATTCCGCTGGAAGCCAACGCTGCCGCAGCCATCCTGCATGCCTGGTTCCCTGCGGTTGACCTGTGGGCGTTCTCCCTGGTCATAACCCTGGCGCTGACCCTGACCAACCTGTGCAGCGTGAAGAACTATGGCGAGTTCGAGTTCTGGTTCGCCCTGCTCAAGGTCCTGGCGATCATCGGCTTCATCGCCGTGGGTTGTGCTGCCTTGTTCGGCTTCGTGCCGAGCAGCCAGGTCAGCGGTGCCAGCCACCTGTTCGACACCCAGGGCTTCATGCCCAATGGCCTTGGCGCGGTGCTGGCAGCCATGCTGACCACCATGTTCTCGTTCATGGGTACCGAAATCGTCACCATCGCCGCGGCCGAGTCGAAGGACCCGGGCAAGCAGATCAGCCGTGCTACCAACTCGGTCATCTGGCGTATCTGCCTGTTCTACCTGGTGTCGATCTTCCTCGTTGTGGCCCTGGTGCCGTGGAACGACCCGGCGCTGGCCGAAACCGGCTCCTACCAGACCGTGCTGAGCCTCATCGGTGTGCCGAACGCCAAGCTTATCGTCGACATCGTCGTGCTGATCGCCGTCACCAGCTGCCTGAACTCGGCGCTGTACACCTCGTCGCGCATGCTGTTCTCGCTGAGCAAGCGCGGTGACGCCCCGGCCATCGCCCAGCGCACCACCAAGTCGGCGACCCCGCACGTGGCGGTACTGCTGTCCACCGCAGCGGCGTTCCTCTGCGTGTTCGCCAACTTCGTGGCCCCGGCCCAGGTGTTCGAGTTCCTGCTGGCCAGCTCGGGTGCCATTGCCCTGCTGGTGTACCTGGTGATTGCCGTTTCACAGCTGCGCATGCGCGCCCAGCGTGAGGCCCGTGGCGAGAAGATCACCTTCAAAATGTGGCTGTTCCCAGGCCTGACCTGGGCGACCATTGCCTTCATCATTGCAATCCTGGTGGTGATGGCGCTGCGTGAAGACCACCGTGCCGAAATCATCGCGACCGCGCTGCTGAGCATTGGTGTGGTGGCGGCTGGCTTGCTGGTGCACCGCAAGCGTGAAGCTGCCGGGCGGGTGGCGCTGGATAACTGATCCGCGCTGGCTGTTATGAAAAGGCCGCGTCCTGTGCAGGGCGCGGCCTTTTTTATTGCCTGGTGCGGCCCTATCACCGGGCAGGTAATACAGCCCTGTCAGCCAAACTGCTTCTGCTGCTGTTGCTGCTTGGCAACCAGCTCCGAGGCTGCCACATAGGCTGCCTGGAATTCGTCGCTTTCCAGCCAGGCCATGGTGGCTTCTTCATCGGCCCCGTCCAGCCACTTACGGTAGGCGTTGAACACCAGCACGATATAGTCGGTGGCGTGTTCTTCCTTGTGCCCCTTGAGCACCAGGCCCAGCAGTGGGTCTACCAGGAACACCGAGATCATCGGTACCAGGCCGCCCTCCTGGGCTTCCTTCATCTTCTTGAACAGCGCGTCGTAGCTGCCCGACTCCATGGCCTTGTTGTACACCTGCTCGACGCTGGCGCTGTCACCGGCGCTGGCCTTTACCGCCTGGCCACTGCGCACCATGCGGTTCTGTTTGGCCTTGCTGGCAGCGCGTTTGGCACGTTTCTGTTGCTTGGTAGGGGTGGCCATGGGGAATCCTGTTATCTGAAATTGCGCATATTGAAGCGCAATTGCCCGATAAACCCAAGCCGCACTCCGGCGCAACGTAGCTCGGTGAGGTGTGTCCGGGATAAGCATCCAGATTATGCCGGGCGTGAACCCTCCGTAAGTTCTCTCCCGCTGCCGCGCCTGTTGGCTGGCAGCGTGTCGCTAGGCCAATACGGCATCCGCACAATGCACAGGTTTGCGCTGGAGGAGAGGATCATGAAGCACTTTTATCTTGTCACCCTGTACGGCTACATGGACGATGGTAGCGTTTACTATCCAACCGGTTTCGTCAGTTGCAACGAGCAGATAATTACCAAGGCTGACATCGTGGCAATTATCGAAAAGAGCAAGGAACACGGCAGCGAGGTTCAGCTACACAGCATCTCTTACATGGGGCACATGACCGAAGACACGTTCGAGAATGTTCGTTCCATGTCGGGCGCATAAGCTTCGACCCGCAGTCTGTCTTCAGGCTGCGGGTGTCTGTCGATCGCGTGGCCAGGCTTCAGGCTGCCGACTGTGGCGTCTCATCTTCTTCGAAGCCGCGTGACGCTCGGCCTACCAGCAGAGGGTCCGGTGCGTATGCCACCTGAGGGTCTTTGCCTGGATAGTCCAGCGAATGCAGGAAGTGCCGGATACAGTTGATCCGCGCCCGCTTCTTGTCATCGGACTTGATCACCGTCCATGGTGCATCGGCCGTATCGGTATGGAAGAACATCGCCTCCTTGGCGGCGGTATAGTCCTCCCACTTGTCCAGCGACTTGATGTCGATGGGTGACAGCTTCCAGTGCTTGAGCGGGTCGTCCCGGCGCGAAATGAAGCGGCGCAGCTGCTCTTCGCGGTTCACCGAGAACCAGTACTTGAACAGCAGGATGCCGCTGTTGCACAGCATGCGCTCCAGCTCCGGCGCCTGGCGCATGAACTCCAGGTACTGCAGTGGCGTGCAGAAATCCATCACCTTCTCGACCCCGGCGCGGTTGTACCAGGAGCGGTCGAAGAACACCATTTCACCCGCCGTGGGCAAGTGCTGGATGTAGCGCTGGAAGTACCACTGGCCTTTTTCCTGCTCTGAAGGCTTCTCCAGGGCCACGATGCGCGCACCGCGTGGGTTGAGGTGCTCCATGAAACGCTTGATGGTCCCGCCTTTGCCCGCCGCATCGCGCCCCTCGAACAGGATCACCACGCGCTGGCCGGTTTCCTTCACCCAGCTTTGCACCTTCAGCAATTCTATCTGCAGCGCGTGCTTGGCCTTTTCATACTCCTGGCGGCGCAGCCGGGTGCGGTAGGGGTAGCTTTCTGGCAGGCGGGCTGAAGTGCTGTCTTCGTTGCTGCCTTTGGGTGCTGTGGCCACTTCCAGGGCTGCGGGTTGCTGGCTGACGCGGGTGATGCTCGGCTCTGGCTTGCGCTGGCGTGGGCGGCGGGTGCGGGCTGGTGCGGCAACGGGTTCGCTGGGGGCGGGGAGCAGGAGGGGGGATTCTTCGCTCATGGAGGTCCTTGCAGAATCGATTCGAAAGTCCATCATCGATTATGAAGGTGGGCGAAAAGTGGCTGTTTGATGCGGATCAATGCAAAAACACAGACAACAAAAAACCCGCACCAGGCGGGTTTCTTGTTGTCGCTTCGGGTAACTTTGCAACCACCAGAAGCTGAAGGTGGTGCCCAGAGACGGAGTCGAACCGCCGACACGAGGATTTTCAATCCTCTGCTCTACCGACTGAGCTATCTGGGCGACGAGGTGAATTAAATAGACTTTCAGACCGCTCGTCAACGACTTTTTGAAAAAATTTTAAATTAATTCCGTCGCTTACGTTCCGTGGGGTCATTCCGAGGGTGGTACGTAGCCTTCCGCCTGGGCGTACTCTTCGCCGGCGAAAAACTTGTCCATCTCGCCCTGGAGGAATTTGCGGTCCTCGGCGTTCATCATGTTCAGGCGCTTTTCGTTGATCAGCATGGTCTGGTGTTTCTGCCAGTCGGCCCATGCCTTCTGCGAGATGTGTTCGAAGATGTCCTGGCCCTTGGCGCCGGGGTAGGGCGGGCGGTCCAGGCCTGGCAGTTCTTCTTTGTACTTGCGGCACATCACGGTGCGGGTCATCGGGCGTCTCCTGCAATCAGTTCGTCGGCCGCGCGTTTGAGCAATTTTTTCACCGGGGCGGCAAGGCCCAGGCGCGGCGGGGTGGCGAGGTTATACCAGAGCCAGTCGGCCTCGGCCACGTGCTGGCCGACCGGGTCGACGCGCACCAGCCAGGGCTCGATCGCCAGCTGGAAGTGGCTGAAGGTATGGGTCAGGCCGTCCATGGCGCGGCTTTCGGCCAGGCGCAGGCCGTGCTGGTAGGCGAGGTCGTCGAGCTGGCCGATGTCGTCCAGTTCCGGCAGGCTCCACAAGCCACCCCACAGCCCGCTGGACGGGCGGCGGTAAAGCAGGATGGCGCCATCGTGGTTGGCCAGCAGCGGCATCAGCGTGCGCCGTTGTGGCAGCGCCTTGCGCGGCTTGGGTTCCGGGTAGCGGGTTTGTTCGCCGTGCAGGTGCGCTTCGCAGCCCCGCCGCAGTGGGCAGATCAGGCAACTGGGCTTGCTGCGGGTGCACAGCGTGGCGCCCATGTCCATCATCGCCTGGGTGTAGTGGTTGGCGCGCTGCTGCGGGGTAAAGCGCTCGGCCGTGGCCCACAGCTGGTTGGCCACCTTGGGCTCGCCAGGGTAGCCGGCCTGGGCAGTGTAGCGGGCCAGCACGCGTTTCACGTTGCCGTCGAGGATCGGTGCGCGGATACCCATGCTGATGCTGGCGATGGCGCCCGCGGTAGAGCGACCGATGCCGGGCAGCTCGGTGAGCTGCTCGACACTGCGCGGGAATTCGCCACCATGCTGCGCGACCACGATCTTCGCAGCCTTCTGCAGGTTGCGCGCGCGGGTGTAGTAGCCCAGGCCGGTCCACAGGTGCAGCACCTCGTCCTCCGGCGCCTCGGCCAGGGCCTGCACGGTCGGCAGGGCCTGCATGAAGCGGTCGAAGTAGTTGAGCACGGTGCTGACCTGGGTCTGCTGCAGCATGATCTCCGACACCCACACCCGGTACGGGGTGATGCCCTGCTGCCAGGGCAGGTCGTGCCGGCCGTGTTCGTCATACCAATCCAGCACAGCGCTGGAGAACTGCTCTGGGGTCATCGCTTGAACAGCCCCTTGAGCGCGTCTTTCACTTCCGGGCTCACTTTGTCTCCGAGTTTTTCGTCGATCTTTTCCTGCAGGCGGTTGCCGGCCAGCTTGGCAGCGACCTTGCCCATGCCATCCTGGTCCAGGCGGCAGGCCTTGGCGCCCAGCTCCAGCGGGCCACGGCAACGCAGTGGCACTTCAACGCCAACATAGCGTTCGTTGACCTGGCAGGCCGGGTCAGGCATGGCACGCTGGTCGCCTTCAACAACCACGCCGACCTTGTAGTCCATGCCCAGCACGCGCAGGTCGAGGTCACCCTGGCCGTTGACGGTGAGGCCCGGGATGCGCGCCTTGAGGTCCGGGTTGCTGGCGACCCCATTGCGTACCACCAGGCTACCGCGCAGTTCCTGGAAGGGGGTGTCCTTGCCACGAGGTTCGCCGCTCAGCGATTTGCGGTTGAGCGTGGCAATGGCCTGGCACAGTTGCTGTTCCAGGTTGGCATTGACCAGCACGCCGTCGTTGATGACGAAATTGGCGTTGCCGTTGAGGGTATCGACCAGGGCCTTCTGGCTGTTGCCGGTGGCGGTCAGGTCGCTGGTCAGGGTCAGCAGGCCTTTGACCGGCGGCTGCTGTTCCTTGCCCTCGGTCTTGATGAAGTGCTCTACCGGCACCCGCTGGATGTTGGTGTTCACGCCCAGTTGCGGCACGGCAGGGCGAACATCGACGGTACCCTTGGCCTCGAACGTGCCGTTGTACAGGCCACCGCGCAGGGTTTGCAGGGTCAGCAGGCCGCCCTGGCCGACGGCCTTGAGCTGGGCGTCTTCGATCGGCAGTTTGTCCAGGGTCAGCGAGCCAAAGGCCAGGTCAGCCTGCAAGTCGAGGGCGCGCAGGCGGTCCACCGGCAGCAGCTTGTCGTCGCTCCAGGCAACCTGGGTCGGGGCGTTGGGCAGCGGCGTGGTACCTGCACCGGCGACCGCGCTGGCTTCCTGCTGCTTGACCTCGGCCTGGCGTGCGGCAGTAGCGCCCTTGGCCTGTTCGCTCTTGGCCGGCAGGTAGCGGTCGGCGTCGAAGGTATCGCCTTTGAGCTGCAGGCGCAGGGCCTGCCTGGCGAAGTCTTCAATGGCCACGCGGCCAGTGAAGGTGCTGTCGTCCAGCTTCACGGCCAGGTCTTCCAGGGCCAGGCTGTGCGGCGTGCCTTGCAGGCGGGTGACCATTTCCAGCCTGGAGAAGGCTGCCGGATCGTTGCTGGCCGGCAGCGGGCGACCAATGCTGTCGAGGAACATACGCAGGTCGAACTGGGCGATAGACAGGCCGCCGCTCAGCTGGGGTGTCTTGTCCAGGTCGCGCAGGTTCAGCTCACCCAGGGCACGCAGCTGGTTGGCCGAGACTTTCAGGCCGCTCCACGAAGCGACATTGGCGCCCAGGTCGACCAGCAACTGGCCCTGCGCGGCGAAGGTTACAGTCTTGCCGCCGGTTGGCTCACCCGAGGTTTCGCCCGACAGGCGCATGTCTTCGAAGTTGTAGCGCTTGAGCTTGCGGTCGAAGCGCAGCTCGCCGGCCAGTTCGGTGCGGGCCTTGATGTTCGGCTGGCTGGCGCTGAGGAAGGCGCTGGCCTTGAGCGGAATGTTCGCGCCTTCGTGGACCGGGCCGGTGCTCAGCTGGATGCTCTCGGCGCTATAGCTGTGGCCGGTCTTGGCATCGGTGTACTGCACGCGGGCGTTGTTCACGGTCAGGCTGTCGATGTCCAGCTTGACCGCACGGCCGTCGCTGGTAGCCGGTGCCGGTTGCTGTTCGGCGGGTGCCTGGGCCGGGGCATCGGCTTGCGCGCCGGCGTCCTGTGCGGGCAACGGCTTGCCGATGTCTTCCCAGTTGCCATGGCCCTGTTCGTCACGCGCCAGGTTCAGGTTCAGACCCTCGACGCGTACGTCGCTCATCTGCACTTCGCGGCGCAGCAGCGGCAGCACACGCACCGACAGGCCCAGCATCTGCAGGTCGGCGAACGGCTCCTTGGGTTTGTTCAAGGTGGCGATGCTTGCTTCGTGCAGCTCCAGCCCCAGCCACGGGAACAGGCTCCAGCCGATATCACCGTTGAGGGTGAGCTCGACGTGTGCCTTGTCGCGAGCCAGCTGGCGAATCTCGTCTTTGTAGTCGTTGGGATCGAAGAGGTGGGTCAGGGCGAAGCCCAGCGCCACGATGATCAGCAGCAACCCGAGAAGCCCAAGTCCCAGGATTTTGCCGAACGCTTTCATGGGCGAGTCCTTGTAGTCCGTTTGAAATTCAAGCGCCAGAGTATAGCGCTGCAGTGGTTGTCCCTGCGTATTCGACAAGAGATACAGGGCATTTCCTACGTGTAAAGCACAGGATACGGCTTTCGACAGCCTGGGCGTCGTCAGTTCCGAAAGTGTGGCCGTTACCAAGCATGACCGTTTCAGCCGAGCAAAAAATTGCAATATCAGATTGCCTTCACGCTACTTGATGCTGCTACCCTTGCGCCGCTTTGCTGCACTCTCCCCATATAAGAAGGATTCGATCCCATGAGCAGTACCGTCGCGGCGGGGGCCCTGGTCAGTGCGCCAGGCTTCCTGTCGAAGGAGCGCATTATCGCCCGCCCGGGCTTCAACCGTTGGCTGGTTCCGCCGGCCGCCCTGGCCATTCACCTGTGCATCGGCATGGCTTATGGCTTCTCGGTGTTCTGGCTACCTCTGTCGCAAGCCCTCGGCATCACCGCCCCGGTCGCCTGCGCGGCGGACATGGGCTTCATGGCCCGCATGTTCAGCGCCGAATGCGACTGGCCGATCTCGATGCTGAGCTGGATCTACACCTTGTTCTTCGTCTTCCTCGGTTGCTCGGCCGCGGTGCTGGGCGGCTGGCTGGAGCACGCCGGCCCACGCAAGGCTGGCCTGGTCTCGGCGCTGTGCTGGTGTGGCGGCATGCTGATCTCGGCCGTGGGCGTAAAAACCCACCAGCTGTGGCTGATGTGGCTGGGCTCCGGTGTAATCGGCGGTATCGGCCTTGGGCTGGGTTACATTTCGCCGGTCTCGACCCTGATCAAGTGGTTCCCGGACAAACGCGGCATGGCCACCGGCATGGCGATCATGGGCTTTGGCGGCGGCGCCATGGTCGGTGCACCGCTGGCCACTGCGCTGATGGGGCACTTCGGCAACGCTCAGGAAGTGGGGGTGTGGCAGAGCTTCGTGGCCATGGCCGCTATCTACTTCGTGTTCATGACTGCCGGCGCCTTGGCGTATCGCGTGCCACCGACCGGCTGGAAGCCCGAAGGCTTCACTGCGCCGCTGAAGAAAGCCGGCAACACCATGGTCACCGACCGCCACGTGCATGTCAGCGTGGCGTGGAAAACTCCACAATTCGCGTTGATCTGGCTGGTGCTGTGCCTGAATGTTTCGGCGGGTATCGGCATTCTCGGCATGGCCTCGCCGTTGCTGCAGGAAGTGTTCGCCGGGAAACTGCTGGGCAACGGGTTGAGCTTCAGCGAACTAAACAGCGCCCAGCTGGCGCAAATTGCCGCGATCGCCGCCGGCTTCACCGGCTTGCTGAGCCTGTTCAATATCGGTGGGCGGTTCTTCTGGGCTTCGTTCTCCGACTACATTGGCCGCAAGAACACCTACTTCGCGTTCTTCGCGCTCGGGGTTGGCCTGTACAGCCTGGTGCCGAACATGGGGCACCTGGGTAACGTGGCCCTGTTCGTGGCGGCGTTCTGCATCATCCTGTCGATGTATGGTGGTGGCTTCTCCACCGTACCGGCGTACCTGGCCGACCTGTTCGGCACGCAGATGGTCGGCGCCATTCACGGTCGCCTGCTGACCGCCTGGGCGGCGGCGGGTGTGCTGGGGCCGGTGCTGATCACCTACCTGCGCGAATACCAACTGGCCGCCGGGGTTGAACGTGCCGCAGCCTATGACATGACGCTGTACATCCTGGCCGGCCTGCTGGTGCTGGGCTTTGTCTGCAACACGCTGGTGCGCCCGGTGGCCGACAAGTACTTCATGAGCGATGCCGAGCTGGCTGCCGAGCGTGCGCTGAGCCACGACAAGGGCGCCGATGGTGTCCAGTCGCTGGAGTGGAAAGCAGCGCCGGGCAGCCTGCCGCTGGTGCTGCTGGCCTGGGCGGTGGTGGTCGTGCCGCTGGCTTGGGGTGTTTGGGTGACCCTGCAGAAGACGGCTGTGCTGTTCCATTGATGTGCCAGCCTGGGGGCGCCTTGCGCCCCTTTCGCGGCGCAAGGCCGCTCCTAAGGGATCGCGTGAGCGTCGGGAGTGCGCGATCCTGTGTAGGAGCGGCCTCGCGCCGCGATGGGCTGCAAAGCAGCCCCATGTACCAGGTTGTATAGACCTGTAGGCCCGTCCATCCCCAGAGTTCCTTGCCTTGCCATATGTCATCCGCGTTTCAAGCGGGCGCGTTCTGGGCCTATAATGAAGCCCTTTTCGCCCAATGATTTTGCGGAGCTGGTGATGGTTGAACGTAAGGCGTCCGTCGAGCGCAACACCCTGGAAACCCAGGTCAAGTGCTCGATCAACCTCGATGGCAGTGGCAAGGCCCGGTTCGATATCGGTGTGCCTTTCCTTGAACACATGCTGGACCAGATCGCCCGCCACGGGCTGATTGATCTGGATATCGAGTGCAAGGGTGACCTGCATATCGACGATCACCATACCGTCGAGGACGTCGGTATCACCCTGGGCATGGCATTTGCCCAGGCCATCGGTGACAAGAAGGGCATCTTCCGCTACGGCCATGCCTACGTACCGCTGGACGAAGCGCTGTCGCGCGTGGTCATCGATTTTTCCGGTCGCCCGGGCCTGCAGATGCATGTGCCTTACACCCGCGCTACCGTCGGTGGCTTCGACGTCGACCTGTTCCAGGAATTCTTCCAGGGCTTCGTCAACCACGCCCTGGTGACCCTGCATATCGACAACCTGCGTGGCCACAATACCCACCACCAGATCGAAACCGTGTTCAAGGCCTTCGGCCGCGCCCTGCGCATGGCCATCACCCTCGACGAGCGCATGGCCGGGCAGATGCCTTCCACCAAAGGGTGCCTGTAAATGCAGACGGTAGCCGTAATCGACTATGGCATGGGCAACCTGCACTCGGTGGCCAAGGCGCTCGAGCACGTAGGGGCCGGCAAGGTACTGGTCACCAGCGATGCCGCAGTCATCCGCGAGGCCGATCGCGTGGTGTTCCCCGGTGTGGGCGCGATTCGCGACTGCATGGCTGAAATCCGCCGCCTGGGCTTCGACAGCCTGGTGCGTGAAGTCAGCCAGGACCGCCCGTTCCTGGGTATCTGCGTAGGCATGCAGGCACTGCTGGAGCACAGTGAAGAAAACGACGGTGTCGACTGCATTGGCCTGTTCCCCGGCCAGGTGCGCTTCTTCGGCAAGGACCTCAAGGAAGACGGCGAGCACCTCAAGGTGCCGCACATGGGCTGGAACGAGGTCGGCCAGACCAACCACCACCCGTTGTGGCATGACATCCCCGACCGTGCGCGCTTCTATTTCGTGCACAGTTACTACATCGATGCCGGCAAGCCGGCGCAGGTGGTCGGGCGCGGCCATTACGGCGTCGACTTTGCTGCGGCGCTGGCCGATGGCTCGCGCTTCGCCGTGCAGTTCCACCCGGAGAAGAGCCATACCCATGGCCTGCAGCTGCTGCAGAACTTCGTCGCCTGGGACGGGCGCTGGTAAATGAGCAGATCGAAGACCAAGGCCCCGGTCGTCACCCTGGCCCCCGAGCAGGAGCGCGCAGCGCTCGACACGCTCAAGCGCTTCCTCGAAGACCGTTTCGAGTTGACGCTGGGTTCGTTCGAGGTGGCCGAGGTCCTCGATGTGTTCAGCAAGGAAATTGCACCCCATTACTACAACAGGGCGATTGCCGATGTTCAGCTGCACCTCAAGGAGCGGTTCGACAGCATCGAAAGCGATCTGTGGGCGCTCGAAAAGCCCTGAAACCCCAAGAACAGACAGGTTCCCAAGATGCTGATTATCCCCGCTATCGATCTGAAGGACGGTGCCTGCGTGCGCCTGCGCCAGGGCCGCATGGAAGACTCCACGGTATTTTCCGACGACCCGGTGAGCATGGCCGCCAAGTGGGTCGAAGGTGGCTGCCGCCGCCTGCACCTGGTCGACCTCAACGGCGCCTTCGAAGGCCAGCCGGTCAATGGTGAAGTGGTTACCGCCATTGCCAAGCGCTACCCGACCCTGCCGATACAGATCGGTGGTGGCATCCGCTCGCTGGAAACCATCGAGCACTACGTCAAGGCCGGCGTCAGCTACGTGATCATCGGCACCAAGGCGGTCAAGCAGCCAGAGTTCGTCGCCGAAGCGTGCAAGGCCTTCCCGGGCAAGGTCATCGTCGGCCTGGACGCCAAGGACGGGTTCGTCGCCACCGACGGCTGGGCCGAAGTCAGCTCGGTGCAGGTCATCGACCTGGCCAAGCGTTTCGAGGCCGATGGCGTCTCGGCGATCGTCTACACCGACATCGCCAAGGACGGCATGATGCAGGGCTGCAACGTGCCCTTCACCAAGGCGCTGGCAGAAGCGACTTCGATCCCGGTGATCGCCTCGGGCGGTATCCACAACCTGGGCGACATCCAGGCCCTGCTGGACGCCAAGGCCCCGGGGATCATCGGTGCCATTACCGGCCGTGCCATCTACGAAGGCACCCTCGATGTTGCCGAGGCCCAGGCCTTCTGCGACAACTACCAAGGCTGAGGACTGAACCATGGCACTGGCCAAGCGCATCATCCCTTGCCTGGACGTGGATAACGGCCGGGTGGTCAAGGGCGTCAAGTTCGAGAACATCCGTGATGCCGGCGACCCGGTGGAAATCGCCCGTCGCTACGACGAGCAAGGTGCCGACGAAATCACCTTCCTCGACATCACCGCCAGCGTCGATGGCCGCGACACCACCTTGCATACCGTCGAACGCATGGCCAGCCAGGTGTTCATCCCGCTGACCGTGGGCGGTGGCGTGCGCACCGTGCAGGACATCCGTAACCTGCTCAATGCCGGTGCCGACAAGGTCTCGATCAATACGGCCGCAGTGTTCAACCCGGAGTTCGTCGGCGAGGCGGCCGACCGTTTCGGTTCGCAGTGCATCGTCGTAGCCATCGATGCCAAGAAAGTTTCCGCGCCGGGTGAAGCACCGCGCTGGGAAATCTTCACCCACGGTGGGCGCAAGCCGACCGGGCTGGATGCAGTGGAGTGGGCGAAGAAGATGGAGGGCCTGGGAGCCGGCGAGATCCTGCTGACCAGCATGGACCAGGACGGCATGAAGAACGGCTTCGACCTGGGCGTCACCCGCGCGATCAGCGATGCCCTGGGTATTCCGGTCATCGCGTCCGGGGGGGTGGGTAACCTGCAGCACCTGGCTGACGGCATTCTCGAAGGGCATGCCAGTGCGGTGTTGGCGGCCAGCATCTTCCACTTTGGTGAGTACACGGTGCCGGAAGCCAAGGCCTACATGGCTTCGCGCGGAATCGTGGTGCGCTGAAACAGTGATTGGGACTGCTTTGCAGCCCATCGCGGCTAAAGCCGCGCCTACAGGAACACCTGTTCTCCTGCAGGCTCGGCTTTAGCCGCGATGGGCCGCAAGGCGGCCCCAATGCCATCAACCGTGGTTCTTGCCCAGCAGCGCGTGATACAGCTCGCTGTCGCCGAGAATACCCACCACCTTGTCATTTTCCTGCAGCACCAGCTTGTTGCCGGTGTGGTAGCGAATCTGCAGCGCATCACGCATGCCGATATCCGCCTGCACCAGGGTTGGCTTGCGGCCCAGGCCTTCCACCGACTGCCCCGGTGCCCAGTTCTGCATCTCCAGGCCGTTCTGGCCCTGACGCGCACGCTTGATCGAGTTGCCTTCGCCCAGGTCCAGCCAGGAATCGCCGCCCGGGTCCAGGCACACCGAGCCGTTGACCCGCTTGCACTTGTCCAGGCTGCGCATCAGGCTGCGGCCGCACAATACGTTCAGTGGGTTGGTATGAGCGACGAAGGTGCGCACATATTCGTCGGCCGGGTTCAGCACGATCTCTTCCGGCTTGCTGTACTGGATGATCCGCCCGTCCTTCATGATCGCGATGCGACTACCCAGCTTCAACGCCTCGTCCAGGTCGTGGCTGACGAACACGATGGTCTTGCTCAGCTTCGCCTGCAGGCCCAGCAACTCATCTTGCAGGCCCTGGCGGATCAGCGGGTCGAGTGCCGAGAACGGTTCGTCCATCAGCAGGATGTCGGCATCCATCGCCAGCGCCCGGGCCAGGCCCACGCGCTGTTGCATGCCGCCAGACAGTTCGTCCGGCTTCTTGTTGCGCCACTGGGCCAGACCCACCAGTTCGAGTTTCTCGTCAACCAGCTTGCGCCGTTCCTTCTCAGGCCGGCCCTGCATTTCCAGGCCAAAGCTGATGTTCTCGCGCACTGTCAGCCAAGGCATCAGGGCAAACTTCTGGAACACCATGGCAATGCGCTTGGTGCGCATCATCTTCAGCTCGGCCGGGGTGCAGTGGGCAATGTCGATGTGCTTGCCTTCGTGTTCGACGAACAGCTTGCCGCGGCTGACAGTGTTGAGGCCGTTGATACAACGCAGCAGGCTCGACTTGCCCGAGCCTGACAAGCCCATCAGTACGCAGATCTCGCCCTTCTGGATGTCCAGGTTGGCCTTCTCGACACCCACCACCAGGCCGGTTTCCTTGAGGATCTGCTCGCGGGTCTTGCCTTGGTCGAGCAGCGCCAGCGCCTCGCGCGGCTTGCTGGAGAAGATGACGTCGACGTCTTCGAATCGAATGATACTCATGCTTCACCCCTTGCCGGCAGGTCCGGTTGCTTGCAGATACGGTCGAGCATGATCGCCAGCAGCACGATCGCCAGGCCCGCTTCGAAGCCCAGGGAGATATCAGCGGTGTTCAGTGCGTTGACCACAGGTTTGCCCAGGCCGTCAGCGCCGACCAGGGCGGCAATCACCACCATCGACAGCGACAGCATGATGCACTGGGTTACGCCGGCGGCGATGCTCGGCATCGCGTGCGGCAGTTCGATACGGGTTAGCAGCTGGCGGCGCGAGCAGCCAAACGCCTTGCCGGCGTCCATCAGCTCCTGCGGTACATCACAGATGCCCAGGTAGGTCAGGCGGATCGGCGCGGCGATGGCGAACACCACCGTCGAGATCAGCCCCGGCACCACACCCAGACCGAACAGGGTCAGGGTGGGAATCAGGTAGACGAAGGTGGGGACCGTCTGCATCAGGTCGAGCACCGGGCGCATGGCGGTGTAGAACATTGGCTTGTGTGCGGCGACGATGCCCAGCGGCACGCCGATGGCCACGCACACCACCGTGGCGAAGGTGACCTGCGCCAGGGTTTCCATGGTTTCCTGCCAGTAACCCAGGTTGAGGATCAGCAGGAACGACAGGGCAACGAATGCGGTCAGCGCCCACTTGCGCTGGATCAGGTGCGCCAGGGCGGCGAACAGGGCGATTAGGACGAACGGGTTGAACCAGGTCAGGGCACTGGTGACGCCATGGATCATGAACTCCAGGCCTTGGGCGATGGCGTCGAAATAATTCGCGCCGTTCTGGGTCAGCCATTCGACGAACGACGCGATGTACTGTCCCAGGGGTATTTTCTGATCGATAAGCATGATAGCGAGCTTCCACCTGCATAGATTGAACTCAACCCGGGGCAGACACGCTCCGGCCCCGGGGTAGCGCTATTGCATATTTCGTTATTGCGTCAGCTTGGCCTTGGCTGCCTCGAGGCCTGGTTTGCCGTCCACGGTAGTCACACCGGCCAGCCAGGCATCCAGCTTGGCTGGGTTTTCCTTGAGCCACTTCTTGGCCGCCGCTTCGGGTTTCATCTTGTCGTCCAGGACATAGCCCATCATGGTGCTTTCATCCTTGAGCTCGAACGACAGGTTCTTCAACAGCTGGCCAACGTTGCTGCATTCCTGCACATAGCCCTTGCGGGTGTTGGTCAATACGGTCGCCTTGCCGAACTCGGGGCCGAAGAAGTCGTCCCCGCCGGTCAGGTACTGCATCTTGAAACGGGTGTTCATCGGGTGCGGTTCCCAACCGAGGAACACGATGGCTTCGCCGCGCTTCTGCGCACGGTCGACCTGCGACAGCATGCCGGCCTCGCTGGACTGCACGATCTTGAAACCGGCGTCTTTCAGGCCGAAGGCGTTCTTGTCGATCATGCTCTGGATGGTGCGGTTGCCATCGTTGCCCGGCTCGATGCCGTAGATCTTGCTGTCGAGTTCCTTCTTGAACTTGGGAATGTCGCTGAAATCCTTCAGGCCCTTGTCATACAGCGCCTGGGGCACTGCCAGGGTGTACTTGGCGTTCTCCAGGTTGGCGCGCACGGTTTCTACGGTGCCGGCGTCGCGATACTGCTTGATGTCGTTCTCCATGGTCGGCATCCAGTTGCCGAGAAACACATCCAGGTCCTTGCCGGTGGCCAGCGACTTGTAGGTCACCGGTACCGAGATCATGGTGGTGTGGGTCTTGTAACCCAGTGCTTCGAGCACAACGCTGGTGGTGGCGGTGGTGACCGTGATGTCGGTCCAGCCGACATCCGAGAACCTGACCGTCTGACATTGCTCGGGCTCGGCGGCATGGGCCAGCACGGGCGCTGTCAGCATCGCAGCCAGCAACAGCGAGAGTGAACCTTTCATGGATGGACTCCTGTGGATTTTGTCTTCGGGTTCGCGTGGGTCGCCGGGCATTCTGGGTGTCCGGTCGACAAGGCCTGCAGAGGGCAGGATGCGTGGCCGTGCTTTACGAGTCGCTTTCGATAATCCTCCAGCGCTGGGCAATCGCCTACTGGTGGAGTCGTAACCAGTACGGAACGGGTCGTATCCAGTACAGACGATGTCGCTTATGGATTTTTCCACCCCCTCGGCCGCATTTTTACGTCACCAGGCCGCCGTAAAACGGCGTGCTGAGGGCCGGAATCGTGCGGCGCTGCTGGACAAAATTACGTCGGTTGCAGACGGCGAGGGCTACGACAAAAGCCCGATGATGCGTGCATTCAAGGCGGCCTGCTGCTTCAGCCTAGCAGCTGCCCCGCCCTGCGCATGGCGCGCAGAGACAAGCCCAGCAAGAGGTGATTCGACAATGGCCATCAGCGTGTTCGACCTGTTCAAGATCGGTGTCGGGCCTTCCAGCTCCCACACCGTCGGCCCCATGCGTGCCGGCGCCCTGTTCGTTCAGGGCCTGCGCGAACGCGGCGAGCTGGAGCGTGTGAAGCGGATCGAAGTGCGCCTGTATGGCTCGCTGTCGGCCACCGGCATCGGTCACGGCACCGACAACGCCACCATCATGGGCCTGATGGGCGAATGGCCTGATGCCATTGACCCGACCCAGATCGTGCCGCGTATCGCCGACCTGCGGGAAACCGGCACGCTGCTGCTGGATAACCGCCTGCCCATCGAGTTCATCTGGGCCCGCGACATGCTGCTGCTGGACGAGAACCTTCCGTACCATCCCAACGCCATGACCCTGATTGCCGAAGGCGAGCAGGGCGAGCTGCACCGCGACACCTACTACTCGGTGGGTGGCGGCTTCGTGGTCGATGCCGCCCAGGCTGCCAGTGGCGTGCTGGATGCCGACCAGACCGAGCTGCCATACGACTTCAACAGCGCCGCCGAGCTGCTGCGCCTGTGCAAGCAAAACGACCTCAGCGTGTCGCAATTGATGATGGCCAACGAGAAGGTCTGGCGCAGCGAGGAAGAGATCCGCGCCGGCCTGCACAAGCTCTGGGAGGCCATGCAGGAGTGCGTCAACAATGGCCTGAAGTACGAAGGCACGTTGCCCGGCGGCCTGAATGTGCGGCGTCGCGCTGCCAAGCTGCACCGCAGCCTGCAGGAAATCGGCAAGCCCAACGTGATCGGCTCGACCATGAGCGCCATGGAATGGGTCAACCTGTTCGCCCTCGCGGTCAACGAAGAGAACGCTGCCGGTGGGCGCATGGTCACCGCGCCGACCAACGGCGCTGCCGGCATCATTCCGGCGGTGCTGCATTACTACATGCGCTTCAGTGACGCGGTAACCGAATCCAGCGTGGTCGACTTCTTCCTCGCCGCGGCTGCGGTAGGCATCCTGTGCAAGAAGAACGCGTCGATTTCCGGTGCCGAGGTTGGCTGCCAGGGCGAAGTCGGCTCGGCCTGTGCCATGGCCGCGGCCGGGCTGGCCGAAGTGCTGGGGGCGACCCCGCCGCAGGTGGAAAACGCCGCCGAAATCGCCCTGGAACACAACCTCGGCCTGACCTGCGACCCGGTTGGCGGGTTGGTCCAGGTGCCGTGCATCGAGCGCAACGCCATTGCTGCGGTGAAAGCCATCAATGCGGTGCAGATGGCCTTGCGTGGTGACGGCGAGCACTTCATTTCCCTCGACCAGGTGATCCGCACCATGCGTGACACCGGGGCCGACATGCACGACAAATACAAGGAGACCTCGCGCGGTGGCCTGGCCGTCAGCGCCATCGAATGCTGAGTGTCGAGTCCCCTTGAGGGCCTCATCGCGGATGAATCCGTTCCTGCAGGGTCATGCATTCCCTGTAGGAGCAGCGTCATCCGCGATGAGGCCCTTGAACGTTTCAAGTGCGCCGTGCCCTGTTTCAGTGCGTGACCTGAGCTGACCAATCGTCGGCTGTCGCTATCAGTACGAGCATTGTCGGTGACACTCAATAGTGTCGTTTCTGGGCAACCTGCACATTGCGTGTCACCAAATTGCTCAGTTGCTGCATGCGAAGCGCTAGGACGGTGCTTTGCGAAGACCAGTCAACGCGATCGAAGTACCTGATTTGCCGGAGGAAGGCGTCGTTTTCAGGTTTTTTTGGATGGCCGTTCAATTTCAGGCACGGCCTTTGCGTTGATATTGGAAACAAGCCCCCTGCACATGAACCCGGGGGCCATAACAAGAAAATCAGTGCCCGCCTGAGGCACACACCCTGCATTTGTGTGAGGAGAAATCGCGATGACGTCGTACACCTCCGGGAACCCAACCCAGAACCGCACAACCCCCCAGTCCATCGGGTTTCTCCTTCTGGACAATTTCACCCTGATTTCCCTGGCATCGGCCGTAGAGCCGCTGCGCATGGCCAACCAGCTGTCCGGTCGCGAGCTGTACCGCTGGCACACCCTGACCGTCGATGGCGGCCAGGTGTGGGCCAGCGACGGCCTGCAGATCACCCCGGACGCGGCCATGCACAGCGCCCCGCCGATGGACACCGTCATCGTCTGCGGCGGCGTCGGCATCCAGCGCACCGTTACCCGTGAGCATGTCACCTGGCTGCAGGCCCAGGCCCGCCAGTCGCGCCGCCTGGGTGCGGTGTGCACCGGCAGCTGGGCACTGGCTTGCGCCGGCCTGCTTGACGGTTTCGATTGCAGCGTGCACTGGGAATGCCTGGCGGCCATGCAGGAGGCCTACCCGCGGGTGAACATGAGTACCCGCCTGTTCACCCTGGACCGTAACCGCTTTACCAGCTCCGGCGGCACCGCGCCGCTGGACATGATGCTGCACCTGATCAGCCGCGACCATGGCCGCGAGCTGTCGGCGGCGATCTCGGAGATGTTCGTCTACGAGCGTATTCGCAACGAACAGGACCACCAGCGCGTGCCGCTCAAGCACATGCTCGGCACCAACCAGCCGAAGCTGCAGGAGATCGTCGCGTTGATGGAGGCCAACCTCGAAGAGCCGATCGACCTGGATGAACTGGCGGTGTACGTGTCGGTATCGCGCCGCCAGCTCGAGCGGCTGTTCCAGAAGTACCTGCACTGTTCGCCATCGCGCTATTACCTGAAGCTGCGCCTGATCCGCGCCCGGCAGTTGCTGAAGCAGACGCCGATGTCGATCATCGAGGTGGCCTCGGTATGCGGCTTCGTGTCGACCCCGCACTTCTCCAAGTGCTACCGCGAGTATTTCGGCATTCCGCCGCGTGACGAGCGTGTGGGTTCCAATACCGCGCAACAGGTGGCCATGATGCCGATCCCGCAGGCCATGACCCTGTCGCCGCACAGCGGCCCGATGGCCGCCTTGAGCCAGGCGCGCAACGAGTCGACCTTTGCCAGTGTAAGGCTCTGAAACGGCACTGGCCTCTTCGCGGGGTAAACCCGCTCCCACAGGTACTGCACA
>NZ_DGIR01000008.1 GCF_002386445.1 Pseudomonas sp. UBA4617 | reverse complement strand
CGGCGCGCTCGACGGCAGCGCGAATGGCCGCGCTGCCCAGCTGTGGCGCCGTCAGGCTCTTGAGGTCGCCCTGCAGGCCGCCCATGGGCGTGCGCACGGCGCTGACGATTACGATCGGGTCGTTGGCAAGGGTCATGTTGGTTCTCCTTACTTGGCAGCCATGCGCAGTGCACCGTCGAGGCGGATCACCTCGCCGTTGAGCATGCTGTTCTCGATGATGTGGCGGGCCAGCGCGGCATATTCCTGTGGGCGACCCAGGCGTGGCGGGAACGGCACGCCGGCTGCCAGCGATGCCCGTACTTCCTCGCTCATGCCGGCCATCATCGGGGTTTCGAAGATGCCGGGGGCGATGGTCATCACCCGGATGCCGAAGCGCGCCAGTTCGCGTGCCGTCGGCAAGGTCAGGCTGGCGATGGCGCCTTTGGAGGCCGCGTAGGCGGCCTGGCCGATCTGGCCGTCATAGGCGGCGATGGAAGCGGTGTTGATGATCACCCCGCGCTCACCACCCTCGTCGGCCGCACCTTCGGCCATGGCCGCTGCGGCCAGGCGTAGCAGGTTGAAGCTGCCGATGAGGTTGACGTTGATGACCTTGGCAAAGCTCGCCAGGCCGTGCGGGCCCTGCTTGCCGAGCACTTTTTCGGCCCCGACGATACCGGCGCAGTTGATCAGCCCGTGCAGGCTGCCGAAGGCACTGATAGCGGCGTCGACCGCTGCCTGGGCAGCCTGCTCGTCGCTGATGTCGGCCACCGCGAAGCGGGCGTTTTCGCCTAGCTCGCGGGCCTTGGCTTCGACAGCCTGGGCATTGAGGTCGACCAGCATGACCTTTGCGCCGGCCTCGACCAGCATCTGCGCGGAGGCCGCGCCCAGCCCGGAGGCGGCGCCGCTGACAATGAAGTGCTTGTTGACTATTTGCATGTTCGGTTTCCTTTCAGGCGCCGGCAGGGGTGGCCTGATGCGCTTGTTGTTTGGCAACTTCCTGGTTACGCAGGATGAAGCGTTGCAGCTTGCCGCTCGGGGTCTTGGGCAGCTCGCTGACGAATTCGATTTCCCTGGGGTAGGCATGCGCATACAGCCGCTGGCGCACGTGCTGGCGCAGGGCTTCCTCCAGCGCGGCGCTGCCGACATGGCCGCTGGCCAGGATCACGAAGGCCTTGATCAGCTCGGTACGCTCAGGGTCCGGTTTGCCGATCACGGCGGCCTCGACCACTGCCGGGTGTTCGATCAGCGCGCTTTCCACGTCGAACGGGCCAACCCGGTAGCCCGAAGTGGTGATCACGTCGTCACTGCGGCCGACGAAGCTGATGCTGCCGTCGTGATTCAGTTCTACGGTGTCGCCGCTGAGGTAGTACTTGCCGACGAAGGCTTTGGTCGGCTGGCCGTGGTAGCCGGCGAACCAGCACAGCGGCGACTGTTCGCGGTCGACGGCAAGGATGCCCGGCTGGCCGGCGGGCAGTTCGTTGCCCTGCTCGTCCAGCACCACGATGCGGTGGCCAGGTATGGCGAAGCCGGCCGAACCCAGGTGCACCGGGTGCTGCAGGCCATGGTGGTTGCACAGCACCATGCCTAGTTCGGTCTGGCCATAGTGGTCGTGGATGGTCACCCCCAGCGCGTCGGCAAACCAGCGGATCACTTCGGGGTTGAGCGGCTCGCCGGCGCTGCTGACCACGCGCAGGCGGCCCTTGACCGGCCTGGCGAAGTCGTCGCCGGCGGCAATCAGCAGACGGTAAGCGGTAGGCGAACCGGCCAGGTTGGTGATGCCCAGTGTATCAATCACCCGGGCGCAGCTGTCGACGCTGAACGGGCCGTCGTAGAAGGTAGTGGCATGGCCCAGCGACAGCGGGCCGGTAACGGCGTAGTACAGGCCATAGGCCCAGCCCGGGTCGGCCAGGTTCCAGAAGTTGTCCTCCGGGCGCAGGCCGATGGCGTCACGCATGTAGCCCTGGAACGCGACGATCGCGCGCAGCGGCACCTCCAGCGGCTTGGCCGGGCCAGTGGTGCCGGATGTGAACATCAGCAGGAATGGGTCGTTACCCGAACGCATCACCGGCTCGCAGCGCTCCGTTGCGCTGGCCAGGCTCTGCTGGAAATCCAGCTCGCCACTGCGGGCGTTGACCGTGATGACGGTCGGGCAGCCGTGAACATCGTCCAGCTTGACGCGGTTGTTGCTGTCGGTGACGACCACACGGGCGTGGGACTGTTCCAGACGGTGCTCGATGGCCTTGGGGCCGAAGGCGGTGAACAGTGGCTGGTACACAGCCCCGAGACGCCAGGTGGCAAGAATCGTGATCAACAGTTCGGCAGTACGCGGCATCAAGCCAGCGACTCGATCTCCCGCTTGCACACCTTGGGCCTTGAGCACTGTGGCGAAACGGGCAGCCAGGTCGCTGAGCTGGTCGAAACTGTACCGCGCAGTGTTGCCGTCACGGTCCATGCAGGTCAGTGCCAGCCTGCCGTCCCCGGCATGGCGGTCGCAGCATTCGACACAGGCATTGAGGGCAGCGAGGTCACCATGCAGCGCCGCAGCAGCTGCCTGGTCATGGTCGAATGCACGAACGGCCTCGGCGTAATCACGCATCGTCGGACTCCTGGTTTGTTGTTTTTGGAGTTAGCCATCGGTCCGACGATGTTCGCGCCGCTCAGGCATGGCGACAATGGCCAAAGCTGTCAATCTGGATGACCGGTTTGGCCGCCTTGGCTCAGCCCTCGCCGCGCTCAACAGCGCGCAGATAGGACTCGGTCAGCCCGCTGATCAGGCGCTCGATATCCAACTTCCCGGTTGCGCAGCCGACCCAGTTGCGCTTGGTATTCAGCCTGCCCCAGGGCAGGCCTCTGCGCTTGAAGCCGGACCGAGCGCTGGCTGTAGTCAGCTGCGAGGGCGGCGAACATCTGCTGGTGGTGCTGGCGCAGATAACGGCGCCAGAATTCACGCTGGCTCAGGCTATCGGTCAGGGCGCTGATCGTCTGAGCGTGAGTCACCCGCCGGAATGCCTCCTCGACCTGCGAATCTGCCAGTTCCACCGCATCGGGGTAGTTCATGGCATGGGGTTGGCAGGGCAACTCCAGGCGAACACGCAGGCGCACTCGGTAGGCCAGCGGCAAGGCCAGTTCGTCGACATGCAGGCCAGCCAAGAGGCGCTGCCGACCATCCCGATAAGCTATCCCCTCAAGCTGCTCCAGGCGCAACAGCTGTCGACCCAGTGCCAGCAACCGGTTTCTGTTCTGCGGTTCGAGCGCCTGGGTTTCCGCCTGGGCCTGCATGACTTCCAGTTGCAGGGCACTGAAGTGGCTGGCGACCGCATCCGAACAGGACAGGGGCAGGCCGGCACGTTCGAAGATCCGTGCGCACAGTACCGGGTCGGCGTCCAGCGCACCCAGTAATCTCCACACGCCCTCGACCATTTCTGTTCGTGCCGCTCCCGCCTGACGATAGTCTGCGGTGAATTCCAGACGGGCCAACAGCCTGAACAACCGGTTGCTCGCCGGTTGCTGCTGCATTCGCTGCCACAGGCCCTGCCGTAGCAGTTGTTCTGCTGCGTCTGCATCAGCAAGCAGAAGCGTCAGCGTCCGAGGCAGGTCTACCACCGGCCAGGCGGTCTCAGGCAGGTGCCCGTGTTCATTGATCACGTCAAGGGCATGAAACCGCTGCAACGCAATGTTCGACAGCGGATTGCGATCTATCAGGACGGCGCGGCGGAATGCGTAGGGCATTTGCTGGATCTCGTCCGGCACCGTGCGCAACTGGTTGTCACGCAGGTCGGCACGCTCGAGCGAAACACACATTTCCAGGGATTGTGGCCAGGTGCCAAGCCGACAATGGCGCAGGTTCAGGTTGGTCAACCGGGGGAAATGGTGAAGCCGCAGGTCCAGCGCCTCCAGCCGGTTATAGCTAAGGTCGAGGAGGACCAGATTGGGCAGACCATGGAGAATCTCGGTTGCCTGGGCATCGAGCCGGATCTGGTTATGTGCCAGGCGCAACACCTGGACATCCGGCAGATAAGCGATGCCCAAGGGCAGGCGTAGCAATTGGTTGCCGCTCAGGTTCAGCTCGGTCAGGGCGCCGAACGCGCGCAGGAAATCGACCGGAATATCGTTGACCAGCGTATCGTGGAGGCTCAGCACCGTAACCCGATGAAACTCGATCTGCGGCGGTAACGACGGCAGCGTACGCAATTGCGTGCCTGACAATGACAAGTGCTGCCCCTGCGCTCGACCTTCGCCAGCCGCGACCGCATCACCTTGTAATCGCCATGCCCGAAGAATGCTGTCTGCGCTCAACCTGCGCGCGGCCTGGCGACTTTCCTGCAACTCGCTGGCGACCCAGCGGTTCAGCTGCTGAACCAGCTGGTCGTGGGCGTCCTGGAGTTCAACCAGCCGCTCGAATATCGGGCGCTCGCCCTCCTGCAGTCGCGCCAGTTCCTCATCCAGCGCTGGCTCGTCCAGGCCTGGGTACAGCGCGCGCAGCCGGTCGCGAACGATCGCCTGCTCGTCCCTGGGGTTGACGGCAGGACGGTCGCTGAGGGGGTACCCCACACGCCCATCCTGCAGCCGACGGCCCGGGTTGAACCAGTTGCGCTGTTCGGGCCAGCCAAGCATGCGGGTCACGCCCCAATGCGAAGCGGGCAACTGCGCCAGCAACTGGTCGCGCAACTGTTCCGCCGAGTCGATACCTGGCCGCTGCGCGGGTGCCAGCGCTGCGAAGATGGCCTCGAAGATGCAGCCTGGGTCGGCCAAGGTAACCGCTTGCTGCTCACCCAGGCCGTTGTAAAGCTGGAACCTGCCATTGCTGCGCACCAGTATCCTGTCGGCCTGACCTTGCCCAGCACTACCGAGGAGCTTGATTGAACGCCCATCCACCTCGCCCGCACGCAGGTCAATCGCGATGTTCTCGAATTCAAGGCTATCGAGCAACGTCAGCGCAAGCTCCCCCGTTTCATCGCTGTAGCCGCTACTCAGGTATAACCCGGCCAACGCCCGGTTCAGCCGCGCCAGGCGCAACAACGAACGTGCGGCTTGCGCACAGTTCAACGGCAAGCGTTGTTCGACGCGCGCCATGTCCCGCTCAAGTTGGCTTGCCTGCCCGACCACTTCTTTCACATAGGCCGAAGGCAACCCTGGAAAGTCACGCCTGACCAACAGCGTCAGCGGGTCCTCGGCAAATGGCTGCTGCGTCAGCTGGGCGAACAATTGCGGTCGTAATTCAGCTTCCTGCTCCAGCACCTTGGCCAGCCCCTTGCCAACCTGCGGCCGGCCCTCACACCAAGCCAGCAGCTCACTGTCGGGCGGCATCAGGGTATTCAGGCGAGCGCGCGAAAAGAACGCCTCGATACGCGCCTGTGCCTGGAAAGCACGCAGGGTTTGCCCCAGGTTTACCGGGGCGCAGCGGTTCTCCACCAGCACACCCCGCAGCTCCTCCAGATCGACACCCGCCACCCGCAATATCTGCTCTGCCTGCCCAGGCTCGATAGCGGGATGCTGTGGCCACAGCACATCGAGCATCCGCCCGGGTTCCTCCCAGGCCAGCGGCTGTTCATGCAGCAGACGCCAGCTACGCTCGCCGTTATGCAGCACTACCGGGCCATAACCTTGGTCCATCGATGCATGGCGCAAGCGATAGGGCCCATCGGCAACCGGCTCATGTACCTCCAGATAGCGTCCATCGATGCGGATCCAGCGGCGCTCACCCACGGCAAAGCGCCCATCCTCATGCAAGTGAATGGTGTCTGGCATGGATTGATATTGCTCGGGGTCGTAGCGCCACAGGCGGCTGTTCTGGTTTCCGACACTTACCGGTTCGAGGCTGTCGACGAACGCGCTGCGCAGAAAGCTGGCACCTGCTACGGTAGCCGCCGTGGCCGCCACGGTCTCGGCAACGCATAGTAGATGGTTAAGCGCTTCGTGCTGGTGCCCCCTGGACCAATCCGTCACGCCTTCGTACACATCCGAACAGACCTGGACCACCAGCTGCCCCATGAGCAGGGCGCCGACGACAGGAATGAAGAACCCGGCCAGGTTCAGCAGGTCGAACCCAACAGCCTTCCACTCCGCGTGCCCGGCCGCTGCTGCGCGGCTATCGGCATCGGCGTTCGTTACCAGTGCCTTTGAAGTAGCTGGTACCTGCAGCAAAGTTGCGCATTAGCCGCTGCAAGCCGTTTTCACGGCTTTCGCTGTATTCGTAGGTCTGTATCAGTGTCCCGGGAAGCCTGGCAAACCGTGGTGCAACCTGAAGCCATTCGAGCTGGGCAAAAGCCACCCCGTCCGGCAAGGGTGCATCCAGCAACTTCGACAGGCGCTTTTCGGCGAACTGCGGGGGCGGCAGCAGATCAGGCATCAGTTCACGCAGGCGGGCCTGGCTCGCATGGTGTGCCTTCAGGCTGTTACGCAGGGTATTGATCTGGGCTCGCGAAGCGCGTTTGAGCCAGGCCGGCAACCGGGCTGCTATGAATTGATCGTGACTGGCAGTGACAGCGGGCATGAGCGGCTCCTGAGTATTGGCCAGAGCCGGTCACGCTGTACAACTGGCAAGGCACAACGCAGAGGGAAGCGTCTCGTGCACCTGGACGCTGCCGCCTGGCAGCCAGGTCTGTACCTCAACGCCCCGGCGCGCGCGCCTGGGTCAATGCGCGGTAGTGCCCGGGGTTGCAGCCGAACCACTTTCGGAATGCCTTGTAGAACGAACTGTTGTCGGCAAAGCCAAGACGTTCGGCAATCTCGCCCAGGGCAGCCTCTTCCCCGCTCAGCCAGGCAATCGCCAGTTCCCGTCGCACGCTGTCCTTGAGGCCTTGGTAAGTCTGCCCTTCTTCGGCAAGACGGCGGCGCAACGTCGATGGTGACAGGCACAATTGGCGGGCCAGGGTGTCGCCATCCGGCCATTGTCCAGGGGCCTGATGCAGCAAGTCATGGCGTAGACGCCGGGCGAAGCTGGCCGGGTCGCGGTACTTGACCAGGATATTGCCGGGGGCTTCGGCAAGAAAACGCTGCAGCTCCTCATGCGTGCGCCTGATCGGCAGGTCAAGGCTGTCGGCGGCGATAATCATGCGCGTGCGCGGGCGCTCGAACTGCAAGTTCTCCGAGAACATCACCCGGTAGTCATCGCAGAATGGCGGCTCGGCACAACGCAGGTCGATGGCCAGGATCGGGATGCGCCGCCCGGCCAGCCAGCAGGTCACACCGTGCACGATCATCCAGAAGGTGAAATAGGTGAAGGCCCGGCGCGGCGCGTCACGCGGTTCGTTGATGACGATCTCGGCCAGGCCTTGCTGGCGCACCAGGCTCGGCTGCAGGTCTTCCAGCATCAGCGACAGGAACGCCAGCGCGGTGTCCAGGCCGGCACCCAGCGTCGGCTGCGCCATGCTGGCCCGGCACATGAAGGCCAGGCTGCCGCTACGCAGGCCACGGGGGTCCATGGCGAAGAATTCGTCGTTGCAGCGCCGCGTCAGCAAGCGCCAGAGGCGGGCGTAGGCTTCGGCGCTGACGCGGGCTTGTGGCAGGTGCAGTTGCTCGACGGCGATGCCGGCCCTGGCCAGCAGGCCGCTGTCGGGTTCGCCAGCGGGGCAGGTCTGCAACAGTGCCTCACGCACCAGCTGCATGGAAATGGTGTCTTTTTCGCTCATCGACGATGGTGTCCGCTCAATATCGGCCATCTTAGGTCGCCCCTTGCAAAACAGCCATCACAGCTGCGCAGCCAGGCCGAGGAATGCCTGGATCAGGCGCAGCTCCCGACGGCGCTCCAGGCAACCGACCAGGTGCTGATTGACCAGGCCTCGACCGGCCAATGGCCGCGCCACTACCCGTGGGTCGTTGGCCACCTCGGTCGATGACACCACGCCGACGCCCAGTTCGCAGGCCACGGCCTCGGTCACCGCTTCGCGGCTGTCCAGCTCCAGCACTACCCGGGGCTGCACAGCCGCCTGGCTGCACGCCTTGTCAAAGGTGCGACGGGTGGTCGAGCTCGGTTCGCGCAACACCATGATCTGCTGGTGCAAAGCGGCCAGCGGCAGTTCGCCCTCGCTGCTGGCCCAGGCATGCCCCGCCGGCAGCAAGGCGCACAGCCGCGACTCGCACAGGCGCTGCAAATGCAGGCCCTTGCGTGGCTCGATCTCGGTCAGCACCGCCACATCGGCGTGCTCGCCAAGCAGTGCCGCGAGGGTCTCCTGGGCGTTGCCCAAACGCAGGTTGACCGTGATGCCCGGGTAACGCTCGCGCAGCATTGCCAGCATCGGCATGACCCGGTGCGGGCCGTCTGCCGCCACCTCCAGGCGGCCGGTCAGCAGCTGGCGATTGGCCTCGAGCATGGTCTGCGCCTCTTCCGCCAGGCCGAACATGGCGCGGGTGATGGCCGCCAGGCGGGTACCTTCCTCAGTCAACTCCACCCGCCGTGCAGTACGCCGCAGCAGGGTGATCTGGTAATGCTCCTCCAACGCCTTCACGTGCCCGGTCACCGCCGGCTGGCTGATGAACAGGCGCGCTGCAGCACGGGTAAAGCTGCCTTCACGGGCTACCGCGTCAAAAGCGCGAAGCTGAAACAGGTTCATTGGTATCGGCCTGACTTATAGCTTTGATAACAACAAACAATTTGATTGATGAGAGCCGGAATTGCAACCTAGCTGCGTAGTTTCAGCCCACCGCTTGCGAGGAACAACGGCATGAGCAACGCCCCGATTCTGCTGACTCCAGGTCCCCTGACCACATCGATCCGCACCCGCCAAGCCATGCTGGTGGACTGGGGCTCATGGGACCGCGACTTCAACCAGCTGACTGCCAGCGTCTGCGAGCAGTTGCTGGCGATCATCGCTGGCAGCGCCAGCCACCACTGCGTACCGTTGCAGGGCAGCGGCACCTTCGCCGTGGAAGCGGCCATCGGCACCCTGGTGCCACGTGACGGCAAAGTCCTGGTGTTGATCAATGGTGCTTATGGCCAGCGCCTGGCGAAGATCTGCAAGGTACTCGGCCGCGCCTACAGCACTTTCGAAACCGCTGAAGACCAACCGACCACCGCCGCCGATGTCGACCGCCTGCTGGCCGCCGACCCGACAATCAGCCATGTCGCGCTGATCCATTGCGAAACCAGCACAGGCATCCTCAACCCGCTGCGCGAGATCGCCCAGGTGGTCAAAGGCCACGGCAAACGCCTGATCATCGACGCCATGAGCTCGTTCGGCGCACTGCCCATCGATGCCCGCGAAATTCCCTTCGAGGCACTGATCGCCGCTTCCGGCAAGTGCCTGGAGGGCGTACCCGGGATGGGCTTCGTGTTCGCCGAAAAAGCCGCCCTGGCTGCCGCCGAAGGCAATGCCCACTCGCTGGCCATGGACCTGCACGACCAGCACGCGTACATGGCCAGGACCGGCCAATGGCGCTTCACCCCGCCAACCCATGTGGTGGCCGCGCTGCATGAAGCGCTGCAGCAGTACAACGAGGAAGGTGGGCTGCCAGCACGTCATCAGCGCTACGCCGACAACTGCAAGACCCTGCTCGCCGGCATGGCCGCCATCGGCCTGCGCAGCTTCCTGCCAGCCGAGATCCAGGCGCCGATCATTGTCACCTTCCACGCACCGCACGATGCCCGCTACCAGTTCAAGGATTTCTACGAGCGGGTCAAGGCCAAGGGTTTCATCCTCTACCCTGGCAAGCTGACCCAGGTCGAAACCTTCCGCGTCGGCTGTATTGGCGTGGTCGGGGCGGACGGCATGCAAGCCGCCGTAAATGCCGTGGCCGACGCGCTGCGGGAAATGGAAGTACTGGATATCTGACCCGTTGCCCACCCGAATTCAGGAATCAGCGCACATGAACTACACCAACCCCAACCAACTGCAGGCCGCCATTCTCGACTGGGCCGGCACCGTGGTCGACTTCGGCTCCTTCGCTCCGACCCAGATCTTTGTCGAAGCGTTCGCCGAATTCGATGTGCAGGTCTCCATCGAGGAAGCCCGCGGCCCGATGGGCATGGGCAAATGGGACCACATACGCACCCTGTGCAATGTGCCGGAAATTGCCGAGCGTTACCGCCAGGTCTTCGGCCGCGCCCCGACCGACGATGATGTCACTGCCATCTACAACCGCTTCATGCCGCTGCAGATCGAGAAGATCGCCGTGCACTCGGCGCTGATCCCCGGTGCGCTGGATACGCTCACCGGGCTGCGCCGCGACGGGCTGAAGATCGGCTCGTGCTCGGGCTACCCGAAAGTGGTGATGGACAAGGTGGTGGCGCTGGCGGCGCAGAACGGTTACGTGGCCGACCACGTGGTGGCCACCGACGAAACCCCGAACGGCCGCCCCTGGCCGGCCCAGGCCCTGGCCAACGTGATCGCGCTGGGCATCGACGATGTGGCGGCCTGCGTGAAGGTCGACGACACCGTGCCGGGCATTCTCGAAGGCCGCCGGGCCGGCATGTGGACCGTGGCCCTGGTGTGTTCGGGCAATGCCCTGGGGCTGACCTGGGAGGGCTACCGTGCACTGAGCGCAGAGAAGCTGGAAAGCGAACGCCAGCGCATCCACGCGCTGTTTGCCGGCTCCCGTCCGCATTACCTGATCGATACGATCAACGAATTGCCCGAAGTGGTCGCCGATATCAACCGGCGCCTGGCCAAGGGCGAGATGCCGCAGGCATCCTGAACCTTCAACGGGGCCGCGCTGCGGCCCATCCCCTACTCCGGCAACTGCACCTGCGGCTTGGTCGCGGCGAAGATCGCCCAGCTCGACACGAACAGCGCCGCGATCAACGGCCCGATGACGAAACCGTTGAGGCCGAACACGGCCAGCCCGCCCAAGGTCGACACCAGGATCAGGTAATCCGGCATGCGCGTATCCTTGCCCACCAGGATCGGCCGCAGCAGGTTGTCCACCAAGCCGATCACCAGCACCCCGAACGCTGTGAGGATCACTCCCGGCAGGATCGCCCCGGTCAGCAGGAAATACGCCGCTACCGGCGCCCATACGATGCCCGCACCCACCGCCGGCAGCAGCGACAGGAACGCCATCAGCACCGCCCACACCAGCGCGCTGGGAATATCCAGCACCCAGAAGATGAAGCCGCCCAACGCCCCTTGGGTAATGGCCACCAGCACGTTGCCTTTCACCGTCGCCCGCACCACGCGGTTGAACTTCAACTGCAGGCGGCGCTTCTGCTGCTCGGGCAGCGGTACCGCCAGCCGTACGCGGCGCGCGACCTCCGCGCCTTCGCGCAGGAAGAAGAACAACAGGTACATCATGACGCCGAAGCTGACCACGAACTCGAACGTGCCCTGACCAAAGCTGAACGCCCGGCTGGCCAGCACCTGGCTGCCCTGGGTCGCCCACTTGCTGATCTTGTCGCGCAGCCCGTCCAGGTTGCCCATGCCCATGTTGTCCAGGCCGCGCTGGGCGAAGGTCGGGAGCATGTCCTTGCCGCGCTCGACATAGCCGGCGATGTCCAGTTGCCCGCTCTCGATGCGCTGGTACAGCACGGCGCCCTCCTGCACCAGCAGGGCACTGGTGATGATGACCGGCAACACCGCCACCAGCAGGCACACCAGCAGGGTGGTAGCCGCCGCCAGGTTGCGTCGGCGCCCGAAGCGGATCAACAGGTGGCGCTGCAACGGGGCGAACAGGATGCCGAGTATTACCGCCCAGAAAATCGCGCCATAGTAAGGCAACAGGATCCACACGAAGGCAATGGTCACCAGCGCCAGGAGCACTGCCAGGGCTCGGTTCTGTAAAGCGGTTTCGTTCATCACCTGTCCTCGCGTGGCTTCTGGGATATTAGTGCGCACCGCGTGGGTAAAAGTGCCACGCTTTGCTTGATGCAAATCAATACCCGGAGTGTCCGGGAGCACTAGCATCCGCGCCTTTTGCCCCGGTGCGCACATGACCCCTACCGCCAAGCCCGAACTGCTGGCCCCAGCCGGCACCCTCAAGACCATGCGCTACGCCTTTGCCTATGGCGCCGACGCGGTCTACGCCGGCCAGCCGCGCTACAGCTTGCGGGTGCGCAATAACGAGTTCGACCATGCCAACCTGGCGCTGGGCATCCAGGAGGCGCATGCCATGGGCAAGCGCTTCTATGTGGTGGTCAACATTGCGCCGCACAATGCCAAGCTGAAGACCTTTCTCAAGGACCTGGCGCCGGTGATCGAGATGGCGCCGGACGCGCTGATCATGTCCGACCCAGGCCTGATCATGCTGGTACGCCAGCATTTCCCGCAGATGCCGGTGCACCTGTCGGTGCAGGCCAACACGGTCAACTGGGCCAGCGTGCAGTTCTGGCAGCAGCTGGGCCTGAGCCGGGTAATCCTGTCGCGCGAGCTGTCGCTCGAGGAAATAGAGGAAATTCGCCAGCAAGTGCCGGACATGGAGCTGGAAGTGTTCGTCCACGGTGCCCTGTGCATGGCCTATTCCGGCCGTTGCCTGCTGTCGGGCTACCTCAACAAGCGCGATGCCAACCAGGGCACCTGCACCAACGCCTGCCGCTGGAAGTACGACGCCACGCCCGCCACCGAGAATGCGACCGGCGACATCGTGCGCGAAGTACAACCTACCCTGGGCCTGGGTGCACCGACCGACCAACTGTTCCTGCTCCAGGAGAGCAACCGCCCCGGCAGCGAAATGCCTGCGTTCGAGGACGAACACGGCACCTACATCATGAATGCCAAGGACCTGCGCGCCATCCAGCATGTCGCCCGTCTGACCGGCATAGGCGTGCATTCACTCAAGATCGAGGGCCGCACCAAGTCGCATTTCTACTGCGCGCGTGCCGTGCAGGCGTACCGCCAGGCCATCGACGACGCGGTGGCCGGGCGGCCATTCGACCGCGCGCTGATGGACAACCTCGAGTCGCTGGCACAACGAGGCTACACCGAGGGCTTCCTGCGCCGCCATGTGCACGATGAATACCAGAACTACCAGCGCGGCAACTCGGTATCCGAGCGCCAGCAGTTCGTGGGCGAGCTGACCGGAACGCGTGTCGATGGCCTGGCCGAGGTCAAGGTAAAGAACCGCTTCGCCGTGGGTGACCATATGGAGCTGATGACCCCGCGTGGCAACTACCACTTCGACCTTGAGCACATGAGCGACAGCCAGCGGCGACCCGTGAAGGTCGCCCCCGGCGATGGCCACACCATCTACCTTCCTGTTCCTGAGCAGGTGCCCCTGGCGTACGGCCTGTTGATGCGCGACCTGCCTTGAGCCGGATGACTACAGTTCGATCCTGGTAACGGCCTGAAGCCGCCGGCTGGTCAACTCTTTACGAATCTGCTCACGAAAGCCGGCGAAACGTTGCACATCGAAACGGTAGGCGGTGCCAATATTCCACATGACGATGTCTCGCTGGGTCTCGCTCCAGAAGCCAAAGTCGCGTATTTCGACGCTGCCATTGAAACGGAGGGCGTACACCGCCAGATGGATCTGGCCTGTCTCGTCCTTCTGGCAAGGTGTAACCAGAAACGAAGAGGTAACGTCGTTTTCCCATCCCGACTGCAAGAACTTCTTGGCATGGGCGCTGATTCGCAGCTGCTGCATGGATGCACGCGCCAGTTGGGCCAACAGCGTCGCTGTATTGCCGGTCCCAATGGGCGCGAGCTTGGTAGCGAAATCGTCATAGTCCTTGATGACCTGGGGCGGCAGCGCCAGGACATCCGTTTTTACGCAACCGTGTTTCTCCAGACGATTGCGAAAGCGGTCGAGCCAGCTCTTCCACAATTCGTCCCGATCAAGGAAGCGGCTTGCAAAATCATCGGCATGATCCAGCAACAGCTGCACGTCCAGCCGTTCCTGTTCAGACAGGTCGGGGCCGATGCCAATCAGATTGTTCTTGGTGTACGACAGACTCTCTAATGATAGGGTCATGCTAAAGCCTCTCAGATAGGTCCACCAAAACGTTAGCCAGCGCGGCCACGCAGCGGCATCCGGAACCCGTACCTGAGCGGAACTGGGTGCCCGACAGCCCTGGCAGCTGCAACAGGCCACGCCGCGCCAGGGGCCGATTGCGCTATGCTGCTGGCCTGCGTTTTCCAAAGGAGGGCTTCACCCATGCTGCGCAAACACCTGCTGACCCTGGGCCTGCTGGCCGTCACCGGCCTGGCCCAGGCCGCCGAAACCATCGACGTGTACCGCGACCCTAACTGCGGCTGTTGCAAAGCCTGGATCAGTCACCTGCGCGACAGCGGCTTTACCGTCAACGACCACGTCGAGCCGAACATGAGCGCGGTCAAGCAGCGCCTGGGTGTGGCACCACGCCTGGCGTCCTGCCACACCGGGGTGATCGATGGCAAATTCGTCGAAGGCCACGTGCCGGCCGAGCAGGTACGCCTGCTGGCCAAGCGCAACGACCTCAAGGGCCTGGCCGTGCCGGGCATGCCGATGGGCTCGCCGGGCATGGAAATGGGTGATCACAAGGATGCCTACCAGGTCATCGGCGTGACCCAGGATGGCAAGGACAGCGTGATCGCCAGCTACTGATGTCCTGCTGGTAATGGCAACTGACGCGGGCCGGTCTGGCTGGTTTCACGCCCGGTAACATCTTTCGCGCTTTGTGTGGTCAATCGACTGTTAAAGTCGCTTCTTCCTACATGGTCCTACACGGAGTGCCCCGATGCTGCGCGCAACCGCCCTGGCCCTGGCCTGTCTTGTCGGCAGCCCGGCCATCGCCTTCGAGTCGCCCACCTACGGCCCCCAACTCGAAGGCTTCAGCTACCCGTACCCACTCAGGCATTTCAATTTCCAGTCCCAAGGCCAGGCCCTGCAGATGGGTTACATGGACGTGCCTGCACAAGGCCAGGCAAACGGCCGTAGCGTGGTGCTGATGCACGGCAAGAACTTCTGCGCCGCCACCTGGGAAACCACCATCGATGCCCTGAGCAAGGCTGGCTACCGGGTTATCGCCCCCGACCAGGTCGGTTTCTGCAGCGCCACCAAGCCGGCGCATTACCAGTACAGCTTCCAGCAACTGGCGAGCAATACCCACGCCCTGCTCGAACAGCTGGGAGTCAGGCAAGCCGTGCTGCTCGGCCACTCCACCGGCGGCATGCTCGCCACCCGCTACGCGCTGATGTATCCGCAGCAGGTACAACGCCTGGTGCTGGTCAATCCCATTGGCCTGGAAGACTGGAAAGCCTTGGGTGTGCCCTACCGCACGGTGGACCAGTGGTTTGCCCGCGAACTCAAGCTGGACGCCGACGGGGTGCGCGAGTATGAGCGCAAGACCTACTACGCCGGGCGCTGGAAGCCGGAGTACGAGCGCTGGGTACAGATGCTGGTCGGCCTCAACCAGGGGCCGGGGCATGAGGCGGTGGCGTGGAACTCGGCGCTGATCTACGACATGATCTTCACCCAGCCGGTGTATTACGAGTTCAAGGACCTGCAGATGCCGACCCTGCTGCTCATCGGCGACCAGGACACCACCGCCATCGGCAGTGATATCGCGCCGCCGGAGGTGAAAGCCAGGCTGGGCAAGTACGCCGTGCTGGGGCCGCAGGTCGCCAAGCTGATGCCCAAGGGTGAACTGATCACCTTCGAAGGCATGGGGCATGCGCCGCAGATCGAAGAGCCAGTACGGTTCAACCGGACGCTGGTCGAGTGGCTGGACAAATGAGCCGGTAGCGAGGGGCTGTCCTGCTGTCCTTAACCTTTCCAGACTTGCGCCTCGGTCCAGCCCAATTCGGCAAAATCGCCTGCCCGCAAGCCCGCCTCCTCCTCGCAGAAAAACTCGTCCAGCTGCGGTGGCCGGATTGCCGTGTCGCTGAGCATCGCATGCACCTGGCCGCGGTGATGCACCTGGTGCTCGAACAGGTGAGCCAGCAGGCGCAAGCGTTGCTCACGCTGCACCCGGTCGGGCCGCACGATGTTCACGTAGCGGCCCAGCTCGTCATCACGCAGGCCTCGGCAATAGGTGATCAGCCGGTGATCGGCCTGGGCTTGCTCGGCATGCAGATCGGTACAGGTGGCGAACGGCTGTTCCGGCTCGAAGAAACGCTCGCCATCGGCGTCGGGCAACTCCCCGCGCTGCTCGCATTCGAGCATGTGCAGGTAGAACCAGTCCACCGTCAGCAGGTGGTTGAGGGTGGCCTTGATCGACGGGAAAAAACTGCAGCGCGGGGCGACGAATTCGTCCTGGGTCAGCTGCAGGCAAGCCTTGTACAGGCGGTGGTTGGCCCAGCCATTGTTGTAGGCCTGGGTCAGCAGATAATGCGACAACGGCTCCATGGCTACACTCCTTTTCAGGCGAAGCGTTGCAGTTGCATCTCCCGTAGCCGGCTCAGGGTCCGTTGGTACGGGAACGCCAGATACCCATGAGTGTAGAGGGCATCGAGCGGCACCTGAGCCTCCAGATACAACGCCACCCGGCGGTCATAGCATTCGTCGACCAGGGCGATGAAGCGGCGCACCGCATCATCCCTGGGTGACAGCGCCGGCAGTTCACGCTCGCCCGCCGCCACCCGCTGCGCGCCATCCTCGGTGCCACGGGCGATGCGCCCGGCCCGCTGTTCACCGCCGAGCGCCGGAATGCCCGATACCAGGATGGCTGGAAAACGGTCACACAAGGCCATGAATTCCATGGCTGCCAGCGGCTGTTCGCACAAGTCGCTGAAGCGGCACCAGATAGCCTGCTGGCTGCGCCGCACCACCTGCACCTGCCTGGCCCCCAGGGCAAGGGGCCGCTCATCGCCGGCATCGTTCGGGCTGAGCCGGCGGAACACTTCATCCAGCTGGCTGGCTTGCCCCGCCTGCGCCACCCAGTAACGCTGGCGGGGGGCGCCGGGGTGCAGGCGATGGTCCTGTGCGCCGGCCACCGGCAGTACCTGCATGTACCGCTGGATGGCGGCGATCGCTGGCAGGAAACGCTCACGGTTGAAGCCATCGCGGTAAAGCTGCTCGGGTGGCTGGTTGGAGGTGCCGACAACGACCACGCCCTGTTCGAACAGCACCTGGAACAGACGGCCGAGGATGATTGCATCGCCGATATCGCTGACGAACAGCTCGTCGAAACACAGCACGCGGATCTGCGCGGCCAGCTCCCGGGCCAGCGCCAGCAGCGGGTCGGCGGTACCGTTGAGCTGGAACAGGCGCTGGTGGACCCAGGCCATGAAATGGTGGAAGTGCTGGCGCCGACTGGGAACTTGCAGGCACCGGTGAAACTGGTCCATCAGCCAGGTCTTGCCACGGCCGACCGGGCCCCACAGGTAGATGCCGAGGCTGGGGCGGCCTTGTTCGACAGCTTGGAAGCAGGCCTGCAACGCCTCGACGGCGCGTGCCTGGGCAGGGTCGGCAACATAGCCCTGTTGGGCCAGGGCCTGCTGGTAAAGGGATTGAGGGTCGATAGCCATGCGCGGCATTCTACCCGACCGGCGCGCCTACCGGGACTGCGTCAGGTGCCGTCGCCCAGCCCGACCTTCAGCAGCGCACCGTCCTTGTCATCGGTCAGTACATACAGGTACCCGTCCGGGCCCACCCGTACATCGCGGATCCGCGCCTTCAGCTCACCCAGCAGCCGCTCTTCATGCACCACCTTGTCGCCATCCAGCTGCAGACGGATCAGCTCCTGGGTGGCCAGCGCACCAATGAACAGGTTGTGGTCCCACGCCTTGAACGTCGGGCTGTCGTAGAACGCCATGCCGCTGACCCCCGGTGACTGCTCCCAGACATGGTGTGGGTCGACCATCGCGTCCACATGCTTGCCCTGGGCCTCGGGAATAGGCAGCAGCGAGTAATTGATGCCATGGGTCGCCACGGGCCAGCCGTAATTCTTGCCGGGCTTGGGGATGTTGATCTCGTCGCCGCCCCGCGGGCCGTGCTCGTGGGTCCAGAGCTTGCCGGTCCAGGGGTTGAGCGCGGCGCCTTGCTGGTTGCGATGGCCGTACGACCAGATCTCCGGTCGCACATTGTCCTGGCCGACGAAGGGGTTGTCCTTGGGTACTTCACCGTCTGGCAGGATGCGCACGATCTTGCCTTGCAGCTTGTCCAGGTCTTGCGCAGTCGGGCGCTGGTTGTTCTCGCCGAGGGCGATGAACAGGTAGCCGTCACGGTCGAACACCAGGCGCGAGCCGAAGTGGTTGCCGTCCGACAGTTTGGGCTGCTGGCGGAAGATTACGCTGAAATGCTCCAGCCGGGCACGGTCCGAGGACAATTGGCCACGGCCCACTGCGGTACCGGCCTTGCCATCACTGCCCTCCTCGGCATAGGACAGGTAGACGGTGCGGTCCTTGGTGAAATCCGGGGACAGCACCACATCCAGCAGGCCGCCCTGGCCTTCGGCCCAGACGTTCGGCACGCCGCTGATCGGTGGGCCGACCTTGCCTTCGGCGTTGACCAGCCGCAGGTTGCCGGCTCGTTCGGTGACCAGCATGTCCTTGCCGCCCGGCAGGAACGCCAGGGCCCACGGGTGGCGCAGGCCATCGGCCAGGGTGCTGACGGTCAAGGTACCTTCTTCACTGCGAAATTGCTGTTCGGCCGCCGCCTGCGCCAACAAGGGCAGCAGGGCGGCGGCAGTCACGGTGACAAGCCAGGTTGCTTGGCGCATGCAGGATTCCTTTACGTACTTGGCTCAAGGCGCGCGCGGATTGTCGCGAGGCGGCCGGGTGGGTTCCAGGTTCGGGGTCTGTTGCTGGCGGCGCAGATTGTCACCGTTGCCAATGCCACGATTATCCAGCGTGGGCGGGCGTGGGTAAGGCTCGGTGGACGGGCCACGCAGCGGCGGCGCGGCCGGCATGCTGCCCTGGCGGCTGTTGGGGTTGGCGCGCTGGATCGGGCTGTTGTAGGGGTTGCTGTTGCCAGCGGCGACGGGCGCGGGTGGCTGGGCCGCGGCGTGCGCGGGCAGGCACAGCGCCAGGCCGATTGCCAGGATGGGCAATGTCGGGGTCATGCTTCACCTCCTGTACGAAAAGGCCGCGCCTGGTGGGTTTGATAGCCTACGGCGCGAAGGGTTCGCGGCAAAAGTGTGAATGCGTGCGCAGATGATTCCTGATGTTTCAGTATGGGCTTCGGCGGCTGCTGCGCAGCCCTTCGCGACACGAGGCCGCTCCTAAGAGAAAGCGTTCGCCTCGGCCCCGATTACTGGTCCTGCACCTTGTGCCGCGCCGCATACAGGCACAGCATTTCCATCGCCAGGGTAGCCCCCGCCAGCGCGGTGATATCGGCGTGGTCATAGGCCGGTGCCACCTCCACCAAGTCCATGCCCACCAGATTGATACCACGCAATCCCCCAAGAATCTCCAGCGCCTGCAGGGTACTCAGGCCGCCGCACACCGGCGTGCCGGTACCGGGCGCATAGGCCGGGTCGAGACAGTCGACATCGAAGGTCAGGTACACCGGTCGTTCACCCACCCGCTGGCGAATCGCCGTGATCGCCGCCTCGGTGCCCTGGCGGTGCACCTGGCGGGCATGGGCGCTGGATCCGGGGCTGGATTTCGGCGTGCCGTTTACCTTGGCCCGGCATCGGGCGCAAGGGGTTGGCGAAGCACAGCAGGCGTTTGCGCAGGATCTGCTGGCAGCGTTTGCCTGAACCGGCCGCTTCCCGAGTAAACCCGCGAAACGGCCGGTTCAGGCAACGACCATCAGTAAGCCATGCTCCAGGTCAGGGTGTAGGTGCGCCCACGCCCCTGGTAGTCATACAGGTATGCCGGCCCGTAGGTCGGCGAGTAGAACAGTGTCGCGCGCTGCCCCCAGACCGTGCTGTACTGCTTGTCCAGCAGGTTCTGGATGCCGGCGCTGAAGGTGCCGAAGCCGGTGTCCTGGCTACCCAGCAGGTCGAAGGTGGTGTAGCCGTCGATCTCGTGGTCGGCGTCGTCCTTCAAGCTGAACGCGTGGTTGGCCTGCAACCGCGCCGTGCGCCCGTCACCCTTCCAGCCGACAAACGCGGTGGCCTTGGACAGCGAAGCATAGCGGGCATCCCGCTTGATCCAGTCGCCATCGGCATCCTCTTCTTCGGAACGCGTCAGGTGCAACGTGCCGCCGGTTTCCCAGCCGCTCTGGAAGTGACGGGTCAGCGCACCTTCGAAACCGAAGTCACGGCTCTTCTGCTCTTCCACATCGATGGTCAGGGTTTGCGAGTCGACGTTGATGATCTTGTCCGACCAGATGTAGTAAAGCGCCGCCTGCGCATCCCAGTCCAGGTCGGCATAGCGCCAGCCCAGTTCCACCTGGCGGCTCTTGATACCGGCCAGAGGGTTGTCGGCAACGCTCAGACCTGGCTTGCCGTAGAATTTGGCCGGGTCGGGCAGGTCGAAGCCTTCGCCGTAGTTGGTCCACACCTGGTGGCCGTTCTTGAAGTCGTAGATGGCGCCAACGTTGAACAGATTGACCTGGTAATCGTTGCTGCCGCCCGGCACGCCCTTGAAGTCGCTGACGTCCACGTCCATCTGCTGGCGCCGGGCGCCGCCGGACAGGGTCAGGTTGTCGCTGGCATGCCAGTCCAGCTGGGCATAGACCGAAACACCGTCGACCTGATAGCTGGGGTAGCGCGCGGCCTTGCTTTCCTTGTCCAGCTCCAGGCCACCGGACTCGGAGGAAGTCTGGGCGTTGAAGGTGGTCTGCTGGGCATTGAAACGCTCATGGTCCAGATCGACACCATACGTCAGCTTCAGCGTATCCCACTGCTTGGCGAACAGGCCCTTGAGGCTGGTGACCTCGAAGTTCTGCTGCGAGGCGGCAAAATACACCCCGCGCGAGCCCGTGGGGGTGGCGCGGTTGTAGTACGGGAACGGGTAGAAGTTGTCGTCTTCCTTGCGGTACGAGGCCTGCAGGTAGAAATCCTGGCCCAGCACGTCGGTATGGTGGTAGTTGGCGTTGAGCAGCAGGCGCCGGGTACGCGGTTCCAGGCCCGACGAGTAGCCGCTGCGCAGCTCGGCGTCTTCCAGGTCGGACGGGGCGTTGTAGTTCAGGTTGGGGAAGTAGATACCCGTGCTGCCATGGTTGCCCGAGTCATAGTACTGGGCCAGCAGGTCAAGGCTCTGCTGGTCGTTCAGTTGCAGCCCGAGAGTACCGAGCACGTCGACAGTGCGGTTGTACTGCAGGTCGGTCTGGGTGTTGTCGATGAAGATCTGCTCGCCCGCGCCGTCGTAAAAGGCCTCGTTCTGCTCGCCGGAGATACCCAGGCGGGCATTGACCCGCTCATTGCCACCACTGATCGACTGGGCGATACGGGTGGCCAGGTCGTCGCTGTTGTTGAAGCCGCTGCTGGCGCCAAGCTGGGTCTCGAAGCGCGCCGGGCCCGGTTCGCCTTTCTTGGTCACGATGTTGATGATGCCGCCAGTGGCGCCGCCGCCGTAGATGGCGCTGGCGCCGGACAACACCTCGACCCGCTCGACGTTGAACGGCGAAATACTGTCGAACTGGCGCGACAGGCCGCGCGAGCTGTTCTGGCTGACCCCGTCGATCATCACCAGTACGTTGCGCCCGCGCATGTTCTGGCCATAGTTGGTGCGCCCTTCCGGCGCCAGGTCGAGGCCTGGCACCAGTTTGCCGATGGCTTCCTTCAGGCTGACGCCGCTGTCGATCTGCTCGCGCAGCTGCTGCTGGTCGACCACCCATACGGTGCCAGGGATTTCACTGATCGCGGTACTGGTACGCGAGGCCACGCTGACTTCGATCGGCTTGAGGTTGACTGCCTGGGGTGCAGTATCAGCTTTGTGCAGGGTCACCGTGCGGGCATCGTTGAACTGCCAGTGCATGCCGCTGCCGGCCAGCAGCTGTTGCAGCGCCTGCTCGATGCTGTAGCTGCCTCGCAAGGCCGGGCTCGCCTGGCCGGCTACATCGCCGGTGGTGTACAGCAGGTGCAGACCGGCCTGGTCGGCGAAGTTGGTCAGGGCCTGATCCAGGGGTTGGGCTGGCAGGTCCAGCTGGACCTGGCGCGCCTGGACCTGGGCCTGGTCGGCAGCAGTCGCGGCGCCGGCCTGCAGCGGGCCGAGCAACATGGCCAAGGCACTGCAGGAGATCAGGGCGTGATGAAAAGGGACACGGCGGCGGGGCAAGGGCTTGAGCATCAGAGGCACGGATGAGCTTCCAGACAAGTCGTAAATGAGAATGAGTTGCTGATCAGTCTCCCTACGACGATCTGGCGTGCCGGAACTTGCAGTGGCAAATGAAAAATATTTCCATTCCTTTGCCCACCAACAGGCACGCACAGGCAGATCAATAAACCACGGCCAGCCATGGCAGGTAGGTCACCCGCAGGCCATAGCGCTGCTCCAGGGTCCGCAACAGGGCTTGCGGCTCATCGAGGTCGAACACCCCGCTGACTTCCATCGCCGCCAGCTTGCTGTCCGACAACACGATCCGTCCATGCCGGTAACGCTCAAGCTCCGTCAGCACCAGCCCCAGCGGCTTGCCGTTGAAGATCAGCTTGCCGCGCTGCCAGGCCAGCTGCGCGCCGGCATCGGCAGCGACGGGCAGTGCATGCTCGCCAACCCTGGCCTCGCCTCGCGCCAGCACCACATGGCCATCACGGCGCACGCTGAAGGTGGCCGCGCTGCCCTGCACAGGCTCGCCGGCCGTATCGACCACAAACGGCCGTGGATCATCGCGGGTCTCGAACAAGGCCTCCCCGGACTCCAGCACTACCCGCCGCTCGTGGTCACTGAACACGACGTTCAGGGCACTGGCGCTGTTCAACGTCACCCGCGAGCCGTCGGCCAGGATAATGACCTGCCGCTCCCCTACCCCGGTGTGATAATCCGCCAGCAGCACCGGCGCCTGCCGCCAAGCGGCCGCACCAACGGCCAGCAACAGTGCGGCAGCCAGCCCCGCCTGCCTGAGGTGGTTGCGGCAATGGCGCAGGGCCTGGCCGATGTACTTGGCTACCATGCTCTCGGAGACGCCCAGCCGTTGTGCGACCTGCGCCTGGGTCAGGCCTTCGATGCGGTTGAGCAGCAAGGCCTGGCGGGCATTGTCGGACAGCTGCAGCAGTGCATGGTCGAGGGCTTGCAAGCGCTCCCGGGCCAGCAACGCAGCCTCCGGCGCTGGCGCCGGGCAGGCCACCTCGCCGGCCTCGTCGCCATACCCGTGGCTGGCCGCGATGCGCTGTTCGCGACGCAGGGCATCGATCGCCAGGTTGCCGGCCACGCGGAAGATGAAACGCCGCGCGTGCAGCACCGGTAGCGCCTGCTGGTCGATGTTGACCAGCTTCAGGTAGGTTTCCTGGGCAACGTCGGCGGCGCGCTGGCGGTCGCTCATGCGCCGGGTCAAGAACTGCAGCAGGTCGTCGTAGTGTTCCTGGAAACTCGTCAACAGGCCCGACACGGGTGAAGTCAGCATGGGTTAGGTTACGGCCAGTAAGAGAAATTATCGGACGTTAATGAGAAACAGTATCTTTCATCTGTACCGACACTTTCAACGCCATCGCGCATTTGCCACACTGACCGACCGCTCACTACGGCAAGGTCGCCCGTCATGACTGCCCGTCTGTATCGCTACACCCGCCTGTTACTGATCGTGCTGCTGGCCTGCGCCCAGGCGGCCTGTGCCCTGTTCCAGCCACGCGACCCGGTGACTGTCAGCGTGATCGGCATCGAGCCACTGCCAGGCCAGGAACTGGAGCTGCGCATGGCCGTGAAAATGCGCGTGCAGAACCCTAATGAAGCGCCGATCGACTACGACGGCATTGCCCTGAACCTGGAGGTGAACGGCCAGCCGCTGGCCGCCGGGGTCAGTGACCAGCAAGGGCATATTGGCCGGTATGGCGAAGCAGTGGTCGTGGTGCCGGTGAGCATCACCGCATTCGCCTTCCTGCGCCAGGCCTATGGGCTGGGCCAGCTGGATTCGCTGCAGGGCTTGCCTTACAAACTGCGCGGCAAGCTGGCCGGCGGCGCGCTGGGGACGGTGCGCTTTACCGACGAGGGCCAGCTGGACCTGCCCAAGGGCGCCTACCGCTAGGCGCCAGGCCAGGGCTGCTCAGCGGTTGGCGCTGGCGGCGGCCATCAGTTTGTTGACTTCGCTGCGCACCATGCTGGCGTATTCCGGTGGTGACATACCGTCCAGCTCGGCACGCACCCACTCGGCCCACTTGCCCTTGCGCCGGGGCTTTTCGGCGATCAGTCGCGCCGCTTCGCCCTTGGCCTTGCCCAGGTTGTTCTGCCACAACTCGAACAGCCGGGCCTTCTCTGCCTCGATCTGTGCCCGTTCCTCGAAGCTCATATTGGCCAGATTGAAACTCATGAATCACCTGCCTGATCGTAAATGGCGGCTATCTTACACCAACAGTTCAGCCACGCACCGAGGCAACTTTTCTGGCGCACCAGTATCCATTGTTCAAACCAACCATCGACGAGGACGCGTTCATGGCCCGCAAAAAAGCCACGCTGGGTGACAGCGATCAGATCAAGGACCAGGTATTCAGTGAACTGCAGGCACTGATCGAAGAGTCAGAACGGCTGCTGAACGAGAGCGCCGCACTGGTAGGTGACGAGGCAGAAACCTTGCGCGCCCAGGTGGGCCTGAAACTGCGTCAGGCGCGCCATGCCGCCAACAGGGTGCGCAACAGGGCGCAACCGGTGGTGGAGGCGACCCAGGATTACATCGGTGGCCACCCGTGGCAGACCGTGGCGGTTTCTGCCGGGCTCGGTCTGCTGGTCGGCCTGCTGCTGGGGCGCCGTCACTGATGCCCGGGCCGCCGGGTGCGAATCAGGCGGCCTGCGCCAGCGGGATACCACTGTGGAAGCGCAGTTCCTGATCCGGTGACTGGATCAGCTCGACTTCCGCTGCGCGGACCAGTTCCACCCGGCGGGCAATGTCTGCCTCATCGCCGTAGTGATGCGCCAGTTTCAGGTAACCCTGGTAATGGCGCGCTTCGCTTTTCAGCAGGCCGTGGTAGAAGCGGCCCAGCTCCTCGTCCAGGTGCGGCACCAGCGCGGCAAAACGCTCGCAGCTGCGCGCCTCGATGAACGCCCCCACCACCAGCGTATCGACCAGCTTGACTGGCTCGTGGGCCCGCACCAGCCGCCGCAGCCCCGACGCATAGCGCCCCGCCGACACCGGGCGCAGCGGCACGCCACGGCGTTTCATCAGGCGCAGCACCTGCTCGTGATGCACCAGCTCCTCGCGGGCCAGGCGCGACATCATGTTGATCAGGTCTAGGTGTGTGTTGTACTTGGCAATCAGGCTCAATGCAGTGCTGGCAGCCTTGAATTCGCAGTTCTTGTGGTCGATCAGCAGGGTTTCCTGGTCGGCCAGTGCCGCTTCGATCCAGGCATCTGGCGTCGGGCAACCAAGAAAGGCGTCGATTTCGGGGATCAGGGACATAAGCGTGCAACCACACAAGCCAGGCAGGGCTGGCGATTATACCGGCGGCAACGGGCGACGCCAGCAACTATGCTTGATGTGTATCAAGCGCCATTGGGGGAAGCGCCGACTATAGTCAGGCATTGTTCGCCACCTTTGAACGGAGTTCACGCCCATGCAAGCCGTCCGCAGCATCCTCGTCGTGCTCGACCCCGCGCACGCCCACAGCCGGGCCCTGACCCGGGCCAAGCTGATTGCCGGTGTCACCGGCGCGCGCCTGCACCTGCTGATGTGCGACAAGAAGCATGACCATAGCGCACTGCTGAGCCTGCTCGGCAGCCAGCTGCATGATGACGGCTACGACAAGGTCACCCATGAACAGGCCTGGCATGAAAGCTTGCATGAATCGATCATCGCGGTGCAGCAGGCCGAAGGCTGTGAACTGGTGATCAAGGAGCACCGCCCGGACAACCCGCTGAAAAAGGCCCTGCTTACCCCCAGTGACTGGAAACTGCTACGCCAGTGCCCGAGCGCCGTACTGATGGTCAAGAGCGAGCGACCGTGGACGGGCGGCAAGATCCTCGCCGCCGTGGACGTGGGCAACCAGGACAAAGACCACCAGCGCCTGCATGCCAGCATCATCGACCACGGTTTCGAGATCGCCAAACTGGCCCACGGCGAGCTGCATGTGATCAGCGCCCATCCTTCGCCGATGCTGTCGGCCTCGGATCCGGTGTACCAGTTGAGCGAGACCATCGAAAAGCGTTATCGCGATGCATGCATGGCGTTCCAGGCCGAGTACGACATCAGCGAGGAGCGCTTGCACGTGGCCGAAGGGCCGGCGGATGTGCTGATTCCGCATACCGAGCAGCAGCTCGAGGCGGTGGTGACGGTGATCGGTACGGTGTGCCGCACGGGAATTTCCGGGGCGCTGATCGGCAATACCTCGGAAGTGGTGCTGGATGCGCTGGTGGGGGATGTGCTGGTGCTCAAGAGCGAAGAGGCCATTGCCCACCTGGCTGAGCTGGCCCGCGGCTGAATTCAGCCTGTCGGAGCACTATCGTCGGCAAGCCAGCGCCAACGCGTCGCCTGTATCGCGGATAAATCCGCTCCTGCAATTGACGCGACCTGTGGCAGCTGGCTTGCCGGCGATGGGCTGCACAGCAGCCCCGGTGGCTAGCTCAATGCCTCCCGCACCTTCGGGTCGAGCCCCTCCCCCGCGTGGGCTTCAATCCATTCCAGCAATTGTCGGCGCATCGCCGGCGTCCAGAAGCTCTGCAGGTGGTTGCGTACCCCCTGCACCGCCAGCGCGTGGTCCGGCTCGCTGTCGAAGTAATGGGCAATCTGGTTGGCCATCTTGACCAGGCTGTCGACGCTCATCGGCGCACCTCGGCCTTTTCTGCGCTACGGCGTTCCTGCAGCAACCGCCGCTGTTCCTCACTGAAGTCCTGATAACGCTTCTGCCATTGCGAAGGCTGGAACACTTTCACCACCTCCACCGCCGTCACCTTGTACTCGGGGCAGTTGGTGGCCCAGTCGGAGTTGTCGGTGGTGATCACGTTGGCTCCGGATTCGGGGAAGTGGAACGTGGTGTACACCACCCCCGGCGCCACCCGCGTACTGACCTTGGCGCGCAGTACGGTCTGCCCGGCTCGGCTGCCGATGCCGACCCAGTCCCCGTCCTGGATGCCGCGGCTTTCGGCGTCGGTCGGGTGAATTTCCAGGCAGTCGGCGTCATGCCAGACGACGTTGGCGGTGCGCCGGGTCTGGGCGCCGACGTTGTACTGGCTAAGGATGCGCCCGGTGGTCAGCAGCAGCGGGTAGCGGTTGTTGACCTTCTCGTCGGTGGCCACGTAACCGGTGAGCATGAACCGCCCCTTGCCGCGCACGAACTGGTCGATGTGCATGGTCGGCGTGCCGTCCGGCGCAGCGTCGTTGCACGGCCACTGCAGGCTGCCGTGGCGGTCGATCTCGGCGTAGCTGACGCGGTGGAAGGTCGGCGTCAGGCGGGCGATCTCGTCCATGATCTCGGACGGGTGACGGTAGTTCATCGGGTAGCCCAGGGCATTGGCCAGGGCCATGGTCGCCTCCCAGTCGGCCTTGCCGGCCAACGGCTCCATCACCTTGCGCACGCGCGAGATGCGCCGCTCGGCGTTGGTGAAGGTGCCGTCCTTTTCCAGGAACGAGCTGCCCGGTAGGAACACATGGGCAAACTTGGCGGTTTCGTTGAGGAAGATGTCCTGCACCACCACGCATTCCATGGCCAGCAAGGCCGCGGTGACATGCTGGGTGTTGGGGTCGCTCTGGGCAATGTCTTCGCCCTGGCAGTACAGCGCCTTGAAACTGCCGTCCAGCGCCGCTTCGAACATGTTGGGGATACGCAGGCCCGGGTCGGGCTGCAGGGTCACGCCCCAGGCACGCTCGAACTCGGCGCGTACGCCCTCGTTGGAAATGTGCCGGTAGCCGGGCAGTTCGTGGGGGAACGAGCCCATGTCGCAGGAACCCTGCACGTTGTTCTGCCCGCGCAGCGGGTTCACCCCGACCCCTTCACGGCCGATGTTGCCGGTGGCCATGGCCAGGTTGGCGATGCCCATCACTGCGGTGCTACCCTGGCTGTGTTCGGTCACGCCCAGGCCGTAGTAGATGGCTGCGTTGCCGCCGGTGGCGTACAGCCGGGCGGCAGCGCGAATCTGTTCGGCTGGTACGCCACAGACCGGGCCGAGCACCTCGGGGGCGTTTTCCGGCAGGCTGACGAAGTCGCGCCAGCGGGTGAAATCCCCGGTCTCGCAGCGCGCGTCGATGAAGTCCTGGGCCAGCAGGCCTTCCGTGACGATCACATGGGCCAGGGCATTGAGCATGGCTACGTTGGTGCCCGGGCGCAGCTGCAGGTGCAGCTCGGCGCGGGCATGCGGCGAATCGACCAGGTCGATGCGGCGTGGGTCGATCACGATCAGCCGCGCGCCCTGGCGCAGACGGCGCTTGAGCTGCGAGCCGAACACCGGATGCGCGTCGGTGGGATTGGCGCCGATCACCAGCACCACATCGGCCTGCATCACCGAATCGAAGCTCTGCGTACCGGCGGACTCACCCAGGGTCTGCTTGAGACCATAGCCAGTCGGCGAATGGCACACCCGTGCGCAGGTGTCGACGTTGTTGTTGCCGAACGCGGTGCGTACCAGCTTCTGCACCAGGTAGGCTTCTTCGTTGGTGCAACGGCTGGAGGTGATGCCGCCAATGGAATCGCGCCCATACTTGAGCTGGATGCGGCGGAACTCGCTGGCTGCGTAGCTTACCGCCTCGTCCCAGCTGACTTCCTGCCAAGGGTCTTGCAGGCGCTTGCGGATCATCGGCTTGGTGATGCGGTCCGGGTGGGTGGCGTAGCCCCAGGCGAAACGGCCCTTGACGCAGGCATGGCCGTGGTTGGCGCCGCCGTTCTTGTCCGGCATCATGCGCACCAGCTGGTCGCCTTTCATTTCGGCGCGGAACGAGCAGCCGACGCCGCAGTAGGCGCAGGTGGTAACGACCGCGCGCTCGGGCTGGCCCAACTGCACCAGGCTCTTTTCCGTCAAGGTTGCGGTCGGGCAGGCCTGCACGCAGGCACCGCAGGACACACATTCGGAGGCGAGGAAGTTTTCCCCTCCTGCCGCCGCCACGCGGGACTCGAAGCCGCGGCCGGTGATGGTCAGGGCGAAGGTGCCCTGAATGTCCTCGCATGCACGCACGCAACGGCTGCAGACAATGCACTTGCTTGGCTCGTAATCGAAATACGGGTTGGATACGTCCTTCTTTTCGGCCAGGTGGTTGGCCCCGTCGTAGCCATAGCGCACCTCGCGCAGGCCGACCTGGCCGGCCACGGTCTGCAATTCGCAGTTGCCGTTGGCGGAGCAGGTCAGGCAGTCCAGCGGGTGGTCGGAGATGTACAGCTCCATGACGTTGCGCCGCAGCCCGGCCAGGCGCGGGGTTTCGGTGCGTACCACCATGCCTTCGCTGACCGGCGTGGTGCAGGACGCCGGGTAGCCGCGCATGCCTTCGATTTCCACCATGCACATGCGGCACGAGCCAAAGGCTTCGAGGCTGTCGGTGGCGCACAGCTTGGGGATGCTGGTGCCCAGCATGGCGGCGGCACGCATCACCGAGGTGCCGGCGGGCACGGTCACGGAGCGGCCATCGATGCTCAGGCTGACCTGCACCTCGCTGTCACGCGCCGGGGTGCCCAGGTCGCTGCTTTTATCAGAAGCGGGGTCGAAGAAATTGATCACTGCGCGGCCTCCGTGTGGGTCAGCCCGAAATCGGCGGGGAAGTACTTGAGGGCGCTGGCCACCGGGTAGGCGGTCATGCCGCCCATGGCGCACAGCGAGCCGTACTGCATGGTGTCGCACAGGTCGCGCAGCAACAGGGCCTGGTCATGGCGTTCGGTCAGGTCGCTGGTGGCGATCAGGCGGTCGACCACTTCCATGCCGCGGGTCGAGCCGATGCGGCACGGGGTACACTTGCCGCAGGATTCCTCGGCACAGAACTGCAGGGCGAAGCGCGCCATGCTGGCCATGTTCAGGGTGTCGTCGGCCACGACCACACCGCCATGGCCGAGCATCGCGCCCACGGCCGCGAACGCTTCATAGTCCAGCGGCGTATCGAAGTGGCTGGGCGGCACCCAGGCGCCCAGCGGCCCCCCCACCTGCGCAGCCTTCAGCGGCCGACCACTGGCGGTGCCGCCACCATAGCCTTCCACCAGCTCGCGCAGGGTCAGGCCGAAGGCACGCTCGACCAGCCCGCCGTGACGAATGTTGCCAGCCAGCTGGAACGGCATGGTGCCCAGCGAACGGCCCATGCCGAAGTCACGGTAGAACGCCGCGCCCTTGGCCAGGATGACCGGCACCGAGGCCAGGGTCAGTACGTTGTGCACCAGCGTCGGCAAGCCGAACAGGCCTTGCAACGCGGGCAGCGGTGGCTTGGCACGGACGATGCCGCGCTTGCCTTCGATGGACTCGAGCAGCGCGGTTTCCTCACCGCAGATATAGGCACCGGCGCCGACCCGCACTTCCAGGTCGAAGGCCTGGCCGCTGCCGGCCACGTCGCTGCCGAGGTAGCCAGCCTCACGGGCGATGGCGAAGGCCTGGTCGAGCACGCGGATGGCGTCGGGGTATTCCGAGCGCACGTAGATATAGCCCTTGTCGGCGCCCACGGCGAGGCCGGCGATGATCATCCCTTCGATCAGCAGGAACGGGTCGCCCTCCATCAGCATGCGGTCGGCGAAGGTACCCGAGTCGCCTTCGTCGGCATTGCACACCACGTACTTCTGCCCTGCCCCGGCGTCACGCACGGTGCGCCACTTGATGCCGGCCGGAAAGGCCGCACCACCGCGGCCACGCAAGCCGGAATCGAGTACGGCAGCGACTACATTGGCACCGCCAAGGGCCACCGCCGCTTCAAGGCCGGCGAAACCGCCATGGGCGCGGTAATCGTCCAACGACAGTGGCCGGGTGATGCCAGCGCGGGCGAACAGCAGGCGCTGCTGGGTCTGCAGATACGGAATTTGTTCGACCGGGCCCAGCGCCAGCGAGTGGCTTGCTTCACCGGACAGGGCATCGAGCAAGGCCGGTACGTCTTCAGGGGTGACCGGGCCGAAACCCAGGCGCCCTTGCGCACTGTCACACTCCAGCAGCGGCTCCAGCCAATAGAGCCCGCGTGAGCTGGTGCGCTGGATATCCACAGCCAGCTGGCGGCGCTCGGCCTCGCGCTGCAAGGCATCGACTACCTGGTCGGCGCCGACCGCACGGGCTACCGAATCACAGGGGATGTACAGCTTCAGCATGCGGCGTCCTCCCGGCAGGCGTTGACCAACGCCCGCAGACGTTCAGGGGTGAGGCGTGCATGCACCTGGCCGTCCAGCTCCAGGGCCGGTGAGCAGGCGCAGGCCCCCAGGCAATAGACCGGGCGCAGTGCGATGGCGCCGTCGGCGCTGGTGCCATGGTCGTCCAGCGCCAGTTGCTCGCGCAGCTGCGCGGCCAGCGCCTCGGCGCCACGGCTCTGGCACGACTCGGCGCGGCACAGGCGCAGGGTATGGCGCGCCGGTGGCGTGGTGCGGAAATCGTGGTAGAAGCTGATCACCCCGCGGACCTCGGCCAGGCTGAGGTTCAGGGCATGAGCAATTTCGCCGACAGCGGCATCGGGGACGTAGCCGATGGCGTGCTGGATGGCATGCAGGATCGGCAACAGGGCGCCGGGGGTATCCTTGTCGCGAGCCAGGATTTCGTGGATCACGGGCAGGTGGAGCAAATCATCAGGCATACAGCGGACCTCGGCATCACGGACCCCGCCTGAAAGTTGTTAGGGCAGGTATCCGGCGTGTTCTGCTGCGGCGCGCCGGCCACGTCACGGTTGCGTGGTCCAGCGGCCTCCTTGCCTGCGGCCGTACGTCTGCGCGTACTGGTCCGAGGCATCCTGCAAGCATGGCACTTGTGGCGCCGGAGGGTTGCGTGCGAACGACCAGGCGCATCCTGAAACCGACGCGAGGTTCGTACCGCTATCAAGGCCGCGCTGGCTGCTGTTGTAGAAGCGGCAATCAGTGCTTGCCTTCCACCGCCTCGGCCGTCTCGATCAGCTTGTCGTACTTGCGGTTCGGCTGGACGAAGCGTTCATCGCTCTTGGCCCGCGCCTTGATATTCTGCTCCGAGCTGGCCATGTCAGCGATAGTCACCACCGTCCAGCCGCGGTCCCTGGACACCCAGTACACCATTTCACCGTCGGCAGAAAATGCCTCCAGCCGGCCACCGCTGTTCGGCACAGGCTTGGCCTGCCGCGCCATCGGCAGCAGTTGCTGAACCCGCGCCTCGTCGGTACTGGCCAAGCGCAGCTCCAGCTGACGAAGCTGGTCGGTGTCGTTGAAGGAAGCCTTCACCTGCGTGATGGGAATACCGCCAAGGTTGAAGTCGCCCTTCGGCTTACGCCCCTGAACGAACTCGGTGGGTACCTGATAGTGGTAGCCCGTCAACTGCTCGACCTCGCCGAACTGCTGTTGCAGGATGGCCAGGGCCTGGGGCTTGGGCATGCCCAGGGTGAACTGGCCGATCTCCAGCGCCGACCAGGCTTGCAGGGGGAACAGCGCGCAGGCGAATAACAGCGGCAGGGTCCGTTTCATCGATATCGTCCTTGAAAAGAGCCCAGCAACCTAACCCTTGCGCACTGAGCAGACAATACTGGCAGGGTGCCAAGCTCCCCTGCCCTTTGCCCTAAATGATCGGCGGCTGCTTAGCGGTCACGGTCACTGCGTCGCCGCCGCTCGTGGCCGACCTTCCCCGCAGCGAAGCCCATGCCAGCGCAGCGACCCAGATGACCGACACGCCATAGTTGAGTCGCTGGTACAGACCAAACCCGTGGCCGTCTGCCACGGCTTTGGCCATCAACGCCACGGTGGTGATCGCCAGCACCACGCAAAGCCCGCAGAGGCCTGCGAACGCGGGTGACAACAGCAATCGCCTGCCCAGCAAGCACCACACCGCGCTCGCCAGTGTCAATGAGAGGAACATGACCAGGCCTGCCGCGTTGTGCAGATGTTGGGAAATGGAAGGCTGTGCCGGTGCGCACCCCTCGTCACAGGCGAACAGGCCCGTCGCCAAACTGGCCAGGCCGTGAAGCAATATCAACGCGGCGCTGAACAGTGCCAGTCGCGAGCCGGCGAAACGCCGTGCAAGACCCAGGGCGAAAAGCGCGAACAGCAGCCCCAGGGGGAAATTGTTCACCCACGCGGAGTAGCCGTGAGTGGGAGCACCGGTTGCCCCTAACTGGCTCATCGCCTGATCGACGTGGCTGTACCCGGGATAGCCAAGCGAAGTCAGAAACACGCCAATGAAGAGCCAGACTGGAATCAATAGCCCTGAGCCCAGCAGGGCCCGGTCGGTGTTGTTCATGGTGATGCATTCCTTTGCCAGTGATCGATTTCGTCTTATACGAAACCGCGAGATAAGAGGTTCCTTCCTGGCGTGCTGACAGCCTGCCTGACAGCCGCATGAACTGCGCTTGATGACCAAGCGCGTAAGTAACCCTCACAAGCCTGAGTGCTATCGACTCAGCTGAACACCCAGAGCACCCGGGTGGGCTTGTCGGTGAGGTTGGCGTAACGAAAACTGGCATGCGGTTGCAGCTGAAAGCTGTCACTGGCGCGCAGCGTTACCGGCTCACCGCCATCCAGCCAGACGGTCAGTTCGCCTTCAAGCACGAAACAGCCCTGTTCCGAGCTGTCGTCCAGGTATTCCTCGCCACTGCTGGCGCCCGGCTCCAGGTGGCTGTCGAGCATGGAGAACGCCCCCGTTATGGTCGGGGATGCCAGCACATCGGTGATGCCGCCGGCCAGATGAAGCGTACGGCGCTCGTGTGGCCGGGTCACCCAGTCGAGCTCACGCGGCTTGTCCAGCTTGTAGAAATAGGCGGTGGAGACACCGAGTTCTTCGCTGATGGCCGTGAGGTCGGCCACGGTTGGCCGCGAGACGCCGCGCTCGACCTGGGAAAGAAAACCCACCGAACGGCCGATGCGCTGGGCCAGCTCACCCAGGGTCAGGCCCTTGAACTTGCGCAGGTCGCGAATCAATACGGCCAGGCCTTCGATCTCTTCGTGCACTTTCATGTTGAATCGCGACTATCGGACAGGGAAATTGATGCCCTGAAAAGTACAGGATTCATGGCACAAAGCAAGGCTTCACGTGGGCAGACCGGGGCCGCCTTGCCGCCCCGGATGACACTGGCTGGCGCTAACGAACAGCCTCGTACGTCAGGTCCAGGCACTTGCGGGCCTTTTCCACCAGTTCGTCGATTTCCGCGATGCTGATCACCAGCGGTGGCGCAATGATCATGGTATCGCCGACGGCGCGCATGATCAGGCCATTGTCGAAGCAGTGCTGGCGGCAGATCATGCCGACACCTTTGCCCTGGTAACGGGCGCGGGTGGCCTTGTCCTGCACCAGTTCGATCGCGCCGAGCATGCCCAGGCCGCGCACCTCGCCCACCAGCGGGTGGTCGGCCAGCTCGCGCAGGCGCTGCTGCAGGTAGGGCGCGGTTTGCCTGCGCACCTGCTCGATGATCTGCTCGTCGCGCAGGATACGCAGGTTCTCCAGGCCCACCGCAGCCGCCACCGGGTGGCCGGAATAGGTGAAGCCGTGGTTGAAGTCGCCGCCTTCGCTGAGCACCTTGGCCATTTCATCACGCACGATCACCCCGCCCATGGGGATGTAGCCGGAGGTGAGGCCCTTGGCGATGGTCATCAAGTCGGGCTTGAGGCCGTAATAGTCGCTACCGAACCACTCACCGGTTCGGCCGAAGCCGCAGATCACCTCGTCGGCGACGAACAGGATGTCGTACCGGGCGAGGATCTCCTTGACCTTCGGCCAGTAGGTGTCCGGCGGGATGATCACGCCACCGGCGCCCTGGATCGGTTCGGCGATGAAGGCAGCGACGTTGTCCGCGCCAACCTCGAGAATCTTTTCCTCCAACTGCTCGGCCGCCCACACGCCGAAGTCGGCCTCGGTCATGTCGCCGCCTTCGCCATACCAGTAAGGCTGCGGGATATGCACGATATCCGGGATCAGCCCACCCTGCTGGTGCATGCCGCTCATGCCCCCCAGGCCCGCGCCTGCCACGGTGGAGCCGTGGTAGCCGTTGATGCGGCCAATGATCACTTTCTTCTGCTTATGGCCCTTGATCGCCCAGTAATGGCGAACCATGCGCAGCACGGTGTCGTTACCTTCTGAGCCGGAGCCAGTGAAGAACACATGGTTCATGCCTGGTGGAGCGACATCGGCGATGGCCTTGGCCAGCTCCAGCGCCGGCGGGTGCGCGGTCTGGAAGAACAGGTTGTAATACGGCAACTGCTTCATCTGCCGGCTGGCGACCTCGGCCAGCTCATCGCGGCCGTAGCCGACCGCAACGCACCACAGGCCTGCCATGCCATCGAGTATCTGGTTGCCTTCGCTGTCCCACAGGTATACGCCCTTGGCCGAGGTGATGATGCGCGGGCCCTTCTCGGCCAGTTGCTTCACATCGCTGAACGGGGCCAGGTGATGGTCGCGGCTCATCGCCTGCCAGGCCAGGGTGCGGGAATTCTGTTCACTCATTGCTTCACTCCATCTGCTTGCGCAGCCGGGCTGCGCCGTATTTTTTGTAGGTTGCGAACGGTCGCATTCAGGCGGACAGCATCAGCTTCTGACGCATTACCGAACGTTGCCGGCAAGCCTTGCCGAAGGCTTGGAAGAGGATCAGGTAATGCGGGTTATCCATGACCTGGAATTCCGGGTGCCATTGCACTGCCAGGGCAAACCCCTTGCTGTGCTCCACCGAAATCGCTTCTACCAGCCCATCAGGTGCCAGCGCTTCCACCCGCAGCCCGGGGGCCAGCACATCGATGCCCTGGCCGTGGATGGAGTTGACCTCGATGAGCGCTGGCAGGCCCATGCGCTCGAGCATGCCGCCGGGTTCGACATGCAGCGCGTGCCGCGGGCCATACTGCTTGTCGATGGGCTCGCCCTTGCCTTCGCGGTGGTCCATGAACAGCCCGGTCTCGTGAACGTTCTGGTGCAGGCTGCCACCCAGGGCCACGTTCATTTCCTGCAAGCCGCGGCAGATGCCGAGCACCGGCACACCCGTGGCAATGGCCGCGCGCATCAGCGGCAAAGTGGTGGCGTCCCGCAGCGGATCGTGATGGGTGCCCACAGCACTGGCCGGGCCCTGGTAGTGGAACGGTTCGATGTTGGACGGCGAACCGGTAAAAATCAGCCCATCCACCACGTCGAGGATATCCGCGCCGTCAATCAGCTCGGCGAGGCTGGGTATCACGATCGGCAACCCGCACGCCGCCTCGGCCGCCGCACGTGCATACTTCTCGCTGATGGTCTGGGTGGCATGCTGCTCGATCACGCGGGTGCAAGCAGTAATGCCGATCACGGGCACACGTGGCATATCTTCCTCCGGCAAATCCAGGTTGCGCGTTGTATTGAAACGCTAGAAAGAAAGGGCTCAGAGGCACCTTGGCAGTTACAGGAACCAGCGGTATTCGCGGGCATCGATGTGGCGCATGAAGTCCTGTTGCTCCTGGTACTTGTTTTCGCAATAGACCATCACGAACTCACTGCCCAGGCCTTGGTTGAGTACCGGGTGGTGGCGCATGGCAGCCAGGGCACTGAAGGCCTCCTTGGGGAAATCGATGCCGCTCTGGCGGTTGTCGTTGAGCGGGGCGATGGGTTCGACGCCCCTGTCCAGGCCATGCTCCATGCCGGTCAGAATGGCCGCCAGTACCAGGTACGGGTTGGCGTCGGCGCCGGCAAGGCGGTGTTCGATGCGCAGGTTGCGCGGGTCGGACTCGGGAATGCGAATGCACGCATCACGATCTTCGAAGCCCCAGCTGGCCTTGCTCGCCGCATTGACCATCGCGCCGTAGCGGCGGTAGGCATTGTGGTTCGGGGCGAAGATCGGCATGCAGTGGGGCAGCAGCTCCAGGCAGCCTGCCACGGCATGGCGCAGCTTGCGTTGCTCGTCGACCGCCAGGATGTTGTTGCCGGCATCGTCGTACAGGCTGACATGCACATGCATGCCGCTGCCCGGCGCATCCAGGTACGGCTTGCTCATGAAGCTGGCCCGATAGCCATGTTTCATCGCGACACCACGCGTGCTGCGGCAGAACAGTGCCGACCAGTCGGCTGCACTCAAGGCATCGTCGCTGTGCGAGAAATTGATCTCGAACTGGCCCGGGCCCAGCTCGGCGGTGATCACATTGGCCGGCACGCCTTGCTCGTTGGCAGCGTCGACCATCTCGTGCAGCACCGAGGAAAAGCGCGACAACCGCTCGATGTGCATGTTCGGCTGGTCGTCCTGGTCGCCGCTTGCCGTGTCGCGAGGGTACTGCGGCAGGCCGTTGGCCAGCTGGCGGTCGAACAGGTAGAACTCCAGCTCGAAGGCCACCACCGGACGAATGCCGCGCCTGGCCAGGCGCTGCAGCACGCGGGCCAGCACCTCACGAGGCTCGAACTCGATCGGCCTGGCGGTGCCGTCGGAGGTGATCAGCATCTGGGCGATCACTTCCTGCTCCCAACGCACCGGCTTCAAGGTACCCGGCACCAGGCGCCGAACGGCATCCGGGTCGCCATCGGCGAAGCAGTAGTCACCGATCGGGTACAGACCACCCTGGGTGCCGAGCAACACACAGTTCTGCGGCAGTTTCAGCGGCGTGCCGGCAGCCACCTTTTCCAGCATGTCCATGGGGTAGCGCTTGCCGTAGAAGTGACCGGGGATATCCAGCGCAATCAGGTCGACATAACGTATTTCTGGGTATCTGGCGCGGAACGCGCGCACTTCTGTCAGCACGTCCGGAAAGATGACACTCATCTTCTTGTCCTTGTTAGGTGAACGAATTCAGTTGAAGACCCAGAGCACACGGGTGGGGTTTTCTGTCAGGTTGGCGTAACGGAATTGCGCGTAGGGTTGCAGCTGGAAACAGTCGTTGGCCAGCAGGGTCACGGCATCGCCGTCGTCCAGCCATACCGTGAGTTCGCCTTCGAGCACGAAACAGCCCTGCTCGGAACGGTCGGTCAGGTACGGCTCGCCACTGCACGCGCCAGGCTCGAGATGGCTGTCGAGCATGGCAAAGGCACCGGTGATGCTCGGCGAAGCCAAAACATCGGTGATGCCCGATTCCAGGTACAGCGTGCGCCGCTCGTAAGGGCGCGTGACCCAGCTGATGCCACGTGGCTTGCTCAGGTTGTAGAAGTACGCGGTGGATACGCCGAGCGCTTCGCTGATGGCGGTGAGGTCGGCCACGCTCGGGCGCGAGACCCCGCGCTCGACCTGGGACAGGAAGCCCACCGAGCGGTTGGTGCGCACGGCCAGCTCGCCCAGGGTGAGGTTCTTGAAATTGCGCAGGTCGTGAATAAGGATCGCGAGGGCTTCAACCTCTTCGTGCATCTTCATCGATTCGGACTGCCGTGAAATTTTTAGAGTTATTTTTCATGAAAAAATACAGTGAAATTTTCACGAGTCAAGTCCGTTCGCCTTCATGACGGTCGTGTCGCGCTTGCAAGCCGTCTGGCTCGCTGGCTATCCGCTACTTGCTCAATACATATGAAAATTCGTATATTCGCCTATCCATATGTAATGAGCCGCAGCATGATCAGTCCTTCAGAACTCTTCAAAAGCCTGGCCGACGAAACCCGCGCACGTGCCACCCTGCTGATCGCCAGCCTTGGCGAACTCTGCGTATGCGAGCTGATGTGCGCCCTCGGCGACAGCCAGCCGAAGGTCAGCCGGCACCTGGCGCAACTGCGCAGCAGTGGCGTGCTGCTGGACCGCCGGCAAGGCCAATGGGTGTATTACCGCCTCAACCCGGCCCTGCCCAGTTGGGCCATCGAGCTGCTGCAGGTGACCCTGAAAGCCAATGCCCAATGGCTGCAAGCCAACACCGAGCGCCTGCAGAACATGGACGGTCGCCCTGTCCGAACCAGCGCCTGCTGCTGAATCCAATGCCTATCGAGCCTGCCATGCTAGTCGCACTCAGCGTTTTTCTGTTCACCCTCATCCTGGTCATCTGGCAACCCAAGGGTCTTGGCGTCGGCTGGAGTGCCGCGCTCGGCGCGCTGATCGCGCTGGCGGCCGGCGCGGTGTCGCTGGGCGACATCCCGACCGTGTGGGCCATCGTCTGGAACGCCACCGCCACCTTCATCGCCGTCATCATCATCAGCCTGCTGCTGGACGAAGCCGGTTTCTTCGAGTGGGCGGCGCTGCATGTGGCGCGCTGGGCCAAGGGCAGCGGCTACCGCTTGTTCGCCTTCTGCGTCCTGCTAGGCGCTGCGGTATCGGCGCTGTTCGCCAACGATGGGGCAGCACTGATCCTTACCCCCATCGTCATGTCGATGCTGATGGCCTTGCGCTTCTCGCCGGCAGCCACGCTGGCATTCGTCATGGCCGCGGGCTTCATCGCCGACACCGCCAGCCTGCCGCTGGTGGTGTCCAACCTGGTGAACATCGTGTCCGCCGACTACTTCGGGCTGGGGTTCGCCGAGTACGCCTCGGTGATGGTGCCAGTGAACCTGGCGAGCGTGGCCGCCACCTTGCTGGTGCTGTTCCTGTACTTCCGTCGCGACCTGCCGAAGCAGTACGCCGTCGAAGCCTTGCAGGCGCCGCGGGCGGCGATTCGCGACCAGGCGACCTTCGTCGTGGGCTGGTGGACGCTGCTGGTCTTGCTGGTCGGCCTGTTCGCCCTGGAACCGCTCGGTATCCCGATCAGTGCAGTCGCGGCCGTGTGCGCCGCGTTGCTGTTCGCGGTCGCTGCACGCGGCCACCGGATTTCCACCCGCCGCGTGCTGCGCGAAGCGCCGTGGCAGGTGGTGGTCTTTTCCCTTGGCATGTACCTGGTGGTCTACGGCCTGAAGAACGCCGGCCTGACCGACTTCCTCAGCCACTGGCTCGAGCGCCTTGCCGAACATGGGGTGTGGGGCGCCGCCATCGGCACCGGCCTGCTGTCGGCACTGCTGTCATCGGTGATGAACAACATGCCCAGCGTGCTGGTCGGCGCCCTGTCGATCCAGGGCAGTGGCGCCGAAGGGCTGGTGCGCGACGCCATGGTCTACGCCAACGTGATCGGCTGTGACCTGGGGCCGAAGATCACTCCGATCGGCAGCCTCGCCACGCTGTTGTGGTTGCATGTGCTGGAACGCAAGGGAGTGCGTATCACCTGGGGGTATTACTTCAAGGTCGGCATTTTGCTGACCCTGCCCGTGCTGCTGATCACCCTGTCGGCACTGGCATTGCGCCTTAGCCTCTGACATTCCGCCCCACGCGAGGAGTTTTTCATGCGAGTTCTGTTCATGTGCACCGCCAACAGTTGCCGCAGCATCCTTTCCGAAGCCCTTTTTAACCATATGGCGCCGGCAGGGTTCGAGGCGATCAGCGCCGGCAGCTTCCCCAGGGGGCAGGTGTTGCCGCGCAGCCTCACTACCCTGCAACAGGCCGGCATAGCCACCGAGGGCCTCAGCAGCAAGGGCAATGATGCCTTCGCAGGCAGCCCGCCGGACATTGTCATCACCGTGTGCGACAAAGCCGCCGGCGAAGCCTGCCCGGTGTACTTCGGCACCGCGCTGAAAACCCATTGGGGGCTGGAGGACCCGTCCGAGGTCGAGGGCGACGAAACGCTGATCGACGCCGCCTTCCGCGCAACCCTGGAGCATATCCGCAAGCGCTGCGCAGCGTTCTTCAGCTTGCCGTTTGCCTCATTGGATCGCGACGGGTTGCAGAAGGAGCTGGATCGCATCGGCGCGCTGTGATCCATGGCGCCAGGCGAGAGAAGTTGAAACAGGCAATCCTGGCCAGGTACAGGGAGGGCGAAAAGGAACCGCCCGTTGCTCTTTTTTCACTTGAGCGTATACCAACGCCGGTACGCAGAGGGGAGACGTGTGTTTACGCTCCACCTAATGTGTCCCTGACATCATGACGACATCAGTTGTAGAATCCGCAACCTTCTACTCCTTACCAGGGCTGCGCCCGCCGAAAGGGATTTCATGAGCAAAGCATTAGCGTACCGCCCGGACATTGACGGCCTGCGGGCCGTGGCCGTCCTGGCGGTTACGATCTTCCACTTCAACAAGCAGTGGATGCCGGGTGGCTTTGTCGGCGTCGACATTTTCTTCGTCATTTCCGGCTATCTGATCACGGGCATCGTGGCCAGGCAGATCGCTGCAGGAACCTTCTCGCTCGCCGACTTCTACATGCGCCGCGTTCGACGGATTTTCCCTGCTGCACTGTTCGTCACATTGGCAACACTAATAGCCGGTTCCGCCCTGATGCTGCCGGCAGACGCGCTGCAGCTCTCCCAATCCGCTGTAGCCGCGACCTTCTCGGCAGCGAACATCTTCTTCTGGAAGTTTCTGGATACCAGTTACTTCGCAGCATCCTCCGACACTGTGCCACTGCTTCATATGTGGTCACTCGGCGTCGAGGAGCAGTTTTATCTGGTATGGCCAGGCTTGCTGTTGCTATCGCTCAAGTTCGGTGGACGCAGACTTGTTGTGCTGACGGCCTGTCTCGCTGCCGTGGCCTCGTTCTGGTACGGGCAGTCCAAACTCGCTGCAGACCCTACGTTCGCCTACTATATGCTTCCTTCGCGGGCCGGCGAGCTTTTGATCGGTGCACTGGCCTACTTCAGCTGTGAAGCAGCGCGCGATCGGATCTCCACTCGCGCGGCCTCAGGCCTGGCTTATACCGGCGCCGGATTGGTGATTCTGTCCTTGATCTTCATCCGTGAAGAGGAGGGATTCCCTGGCTTCATCTCCGCGGTGCCGGCCATGGGCGCAGCGCTGATCATTGCTGGCTGCGCATTCTCTTCGAACCTGGTGGGTAAGCTGCTCGCGCTGAAACCCATGACTGCCGTTGGCCTGATTTCGTTCTCGCTGTACCTCTGGCACTGGCCCGTTCTGGCGCTTTACCGCTATTCGTTCGGCGAACTTACCCTTGTCGGTGGGCTGGCATGCTTTGCGGCGATGAGTGCGTTGACGGTGGTGTCTTACTTCTATATCGAAAAACCGTTCCGCAATGCGAAGAGCAGCCTGAAAACGTTGTCCATCGGCATGGCTGCCGCCTCGGTCTGTGCGGTATCTGCAATGACGATTCAATCGAACGGGATGTTCGGCCCACTCACGCCGAATGGCTATGCTGAAAAGCTCAAAGCGCTGGATGACAACACAGGTCCCGCTTACTCCTACCCGTACGTATGCCAAGGAATGCCAAAGCCTGCAATCATTTCGAACCCGAAATGCGTCGTGGGCACTGGCCCAACGGATACGATCCTCTTCGGTGATTCCAATGCCGCTCATTTCATGGGCTACTTCAAAGTGGTGGCGGACCACTACGGCTTTTCGCTTCGAAACCTTGAGCACCCCTCTTGCCCGCCTTTCCCCGGAAACCTGAGCCAAAAGTATGTGGTCAAGGGCTATCAGGAAAGCTGCCCAGCCTTCAACCAGATGGTGCGGCAAAATCTCGCCCCATACAAAACAGTCATTATTGGCGCAACCTGGCAAGTGTATGCCCAGAACCCAAATTTTGAAGCGGACATGCGCGAAACGCTCAAGCAACTGACGGCAACCGGAAAAAACGTAATCGTCGCGCTGCGCGCACCCGGCTTTGTCGACTACGACAAAGAGTGCACCCGTAAATCGGTAAAAATACCATTTGCCGATTGCGAAAAGCGCTCTGCCTACGCGGATGAAGGCGACCTTTCCGCAAACGAAAAGATTCGGTTGATAGCGAAGGATTTCGTCAACGTCCAGACATTCAGCATTCGTAACCTGATTTGCAAGGACGGAACTTGCTCCGCCTACCTGAATGGCAAACCGCTGTATTACGACCCGGGCCATCTGAGCATTCCAGGCTCGGAAATGCTGGGGGGCGAGGCGATCAAGCACAACCTTGTTCCAACCGAAGTCTTGTCGCTACTGCTGCCGAAGCAGGCCGTCGGTTACATTTCCCAGGAAAAGAGCTTGCTGCGCGAGTAGCAGTCGGCCAGCAGACGTCCCCCAATATCAGGGAGCCCTGTAGCAGGCGGGAGCCGGCATTGATGCTGTCGGCTGTCGAGGGCTTCCAGCGGCAAGACATGTGACCGTTTTCGGCGGTACCAGCCGCCGGTTTCAGACGGTATTGGGTCAACAAGCAGGTTTCGAGCGAACGTCCGGGGTTCTTGATAGACTAAGCCACCTGTTTCCCGAGGCGGATCTGGACGGTACAGCCGACCGTCCCATCAGCCTTGCCCATGCTTTGACCGCTGCCATGATTTCCGTTGGTACAAGCGTCTTGGCGGTGGTACACCGTGCCGATGCCGCACCAAAAACGCCCCACAACCCCGGAAAGCGGCACAAAAACGTGTAGACCCAAATGCCCCTAGAATCAGCCTCAAAGCCACAAACCACGCGCCCTGAGCCCTCTCGCCGCTTCAGCGTTGCACCGATGATGGACTGGACCGACCGCCACTGCCGGTTCTTCCTGCGCCTGCTCTCCAGGCAAACCCTGCTCTACACCGAAATGGTCACCACCGGCGCCCTGCTGCACAACGACGCCCACCGATTCCTGCGCCACGATACCACCGAGCACCCGCTGGCCTTGCAACTGGGCGGCAGCGTGCCGGCCGACCTGGCCGCCTGCGCCCGGCTGGCTGAAGAAGCCGGCTACGACGAGGTCAACCTCAACGTCGGCTGCCCCAGCGACCGGGTGCAGAACAACATGATCGGCGCCTGCCTGATGGCCCACCCGGCGCTGGTGGCCGATTGCGTGAAGGCCATGCGCGATGCCGTGTCGACCCCGGTAACGGTCAAGCACCGCATCGGCATCAATGGCCGCGACAGCTACGCCGAGCTGTGTGACTTCGTCGGCCAGGTGCGCGAGGCCGGCTGCCGCAGTTTTACCGTGCACGCGCGCATCGCGATCCTGGAAGGGTTGTCGCCGAAGGAAAACCGCGAGATCCCGCCATTGCGCTATGACGTGGCGGCGCAGTTGAAGGCAGACTTCCCGGACCTGGAGATCGTGCTCAATGGCGGCATCAAGACCTTGGCCGAGTGCCAGGCGCACCTGCAGACCTTCGACGGCGTGATGCTCGGCCGCGAGGCCTACCATAACCCCTACTTGCTGGCCGAGGTGGACCAGCAGCTGTTCGGCAGCGAAGCGCCGGTCGTCAGCCGTAGCGAGGCGCTGGCGCAGTTGCGGCCTTATATCGTCGCGCACATGCAGGCGGGCGGGGCCATGCATCACGTCACCCGGCATATCCTGGGGTTGGCCCAAGGGTTCAATGGTGCCCGGCGGTTCCGCCAGTTGCTGTCGGCGGACATCCACAAGGCGGCGGAGCCGTTGGCGGTGTTCGACCAGGCGGTGGAGCTGTTGCAGGGACGCTGAGCGTTCAGGCTACGCGACAGCGAGCACCGGCCTGGCCACTGTCAGGCAACCGCTGCGGAACCTCAGCGCAGCCTGCGACTCGAATCTTCACCTTTCGCACAGCCCTTCCGGGCAAGCCCGTGCCCAGGCCCTTGAGCGGCCGTCGGGGCTCGGGTAATGTCGAGTCATTGCACAGGACAGAGCACGCCCATGACCTCCAAGCTGGAACAACTCAAGCAGTTCACCACCGTGGTCGCCGACACCGGAGACCTGGATGCCATCACCCGGCTGAAACCGGTCGATGCCACCACCAACCCGTCGCTGTTGCTCAAAGCCGCCGCCATCCCCGGCTATGCCGACCTGCTCAAGCAGGTGAAAACCGATGCCAAGGGCGACGTCGACCTGGCCTGCGACCGCTTCGCGGTGGCCGTGGGTTCGGGCATCCTCAAGGTCATCCCGGGGCGTATCTCCACCGAGGTGGATGCCCGCCTGTCGTTCGATGAACCGGCCCTGCTGGCCAAAGCCCGCAAGCTCGTCGAACTGTACGAGGCCGCCGGCGTGGGCCGCGAGCGCGTGCTGATCAAGCTGGCTTCCACCTGGGAAGGCATCCGCGCTGCCGAGAAGCTGGAGAAGGAAGGCATCCAGACCAACCTCACCTTGCTGTTCTCCTTCGCCCAGGCCCAGGCCTGCGCCGATGCCGGGGTATTCCTGATTTCGCCGTTCGTGGGGCGTATCTACGACTGGTACAAGAAAAGCACCGGCCAGGAATACGTGGGCGCCGAGGACCCAGGCGTGCAGTCGGTAACGCGCATCTACAACTACTACAAGGCCAATGGCTACGACACCGTGGTCATGGGCGCCAGCTTCCGCAATATCGGCCAGATCGAGCAACTGGCCGGCTGCGACCGCCTGACCATCAGCCCCGAACTGCTGCAGCAACTGAGCGATGACCAGGGCGTGTTGCCACGGGTACTGCAGCCGGGCAAGGCTGGCGAGGCCAAGCAGCAACTGAATGAAAGCCAGTTCCGCTGGGCGATGAACGAGGATGCCATGGGTACCGAGAAACTGGCCGAGGGCATTCGCCAGTTCGCCCGGGACCAGGAAAAACTGGAGAAGTTGATGGCGGAAAAGGCCTGATACATTTAGCGTTTGCCTGACGGGCGGGAAGTGTTCAGCATTTTCCGCCCGTCTGTTTATCTGGCGTTAGTTGTGCACTGAATTCCTGGGCCCCTTCGCCGGCGAGAGGCCCACATAGCCACCCGAGCTGTCGATGACCTCCTCTACCCCATTGCCCCTCGTCCTTGCCGGCCCGATCCTGCGCCGCCTGGAACCCCAGCGCCTGGCCATCTGGCTGGTCGCCAGCCAACCACTGCAGCCCGAATTCATCTGCCCGGCAGGCGAAGCACAGGCAGATTGCCAGGTAGTTGCAGTGGGCCAGCACGCCTTCATCCATCTGCTGGACATTCACTTTGCTCGCCCCCTGCCCTGCAATCAACTGCTCGATTATGACGTGCTGCTCAATGGCCAGGGCATTGCCGACTGGGCACCGCACCTGCTCTACCCCGGCGCACGCCGCCCAAACCTGGTACTGCGCGAGCGCCTCGGCCAGCTCCTGCACGGCTCCTGTCGCAAGCCGCACCACCCGGCCGCCGACGGCCTTCTGTGTGCCGACCGCCTGTTGCAGGCCTGCACGGCACCGGCGGACCGCCCTGCCGTGCTGCTGATGACCGGCGACCAAGTGTATGCCGACGACGTCGCTGGCCCGATGCTGCGCGCCATCCATTCCCTGATCACGCACCTGGGCCTGTTCGACGAAACCCTCGATGGCGCCGTGGTCGCCGACAGCCAGGCGCTGTACCGGCACCCGGCCTGCTACTACCACCGCGCCGACCTGCTGCCGGCCCAGCAGCGCAACGAAACCCTGCGCGAGCGCTTTTTCGGCGGCAAGCGCAAGCCGATCTTTTCTTCCAGCAACGCTGACAACCACTTGGTGACCTTCGCCGAGGTCATGGCCATGTACCTGCTGGTGTGGTCCCCGGTGCCCTGGCAACTGGTGAGCCTGGACATGCCCAGCGGGCTCACCGCCCCTCGCCAGGCCCGTTACCGGCAGGAGCTGCCGCTGATCCAGGCGTTTGCCAGCAACCTCGGCCAGGTAGCGCGGGTAATGGCCCACTTGCCGTGCCTGATGATCTTCGACGACCACGACATCACCGACGACTGGAACCTCTCGGCGCAGTGGGAAGAAACCGCCTATGGCCACCCTTTCTCGCGGCGGATCATCGGCAATGCGCTGCTCGGCTACCTGTTGTGCCAGGCCTGGGGCAATGACCCGGATGCCTGCAACGGCCTGGTCCGGCAATGCCAGGCGCTGCCCCGCCATCAGGACGCGCTGATCGGTGAGCTGCTGCGCTTCCAGGGCTGGCAGTACAGCCTGCCCAGCGAACCACCGCTGATAGTGCTGGACACCCGCACGCGCCGCTGGCGCAGCGAAGGCAACCTGGCCAACCCGTCCGGCTTGCTCGACTGGGAAGCACTGTGCGAGCTGCAGCAGGCGCTGCTGGACCACCCCTCGGCGATCATCGTGTCACCGGCGCCGCTCTTTGGCGTGAAGCTGATCGAAACGGTGCAGAGGGTATTCAGCTGGCTGGGCTACCCGTTGCTGGTGGATGCCGAGAACTGGATGGCCCACCGTGGCGCGGCACAGGTGATCCTGAACATCTTCCGCCATTCGCGCACGCCCGGGCATTACGTGATCCTGTCGGGTGATGTGCACTATTCATTCGTGTACGAGGTACTGATTCGCCATCGCCAGCGCAACCCGCATCTGTGGCAGGTGACCAGCAGCGGGATCAAGAACGAGTTCCCACGGCGCTTGCTGGATGTGCTGGATCGGCTCAACCGCTGGCTTTATTCACCGCGCTCGCCGCTGAACTGGTTTACCAAGCGTCGGCAGATGGAGGTGGTGCCACGCACCCCCAACCGTAGCAAGGCTGGGGAGCGGCTATGGAACAGTGCAGGGTTGGGTCAGGTGTTCTTCAACGAGAAGGGGCAACCTGAGCGGGTTTTCCAGCTCAATGCGGATGGCAGTTCAAAAGCGGAATTCATTGCGCCACCTGCGGATTGAAAATATCAGGAAAAACGCTTCACCCATCCAAGCAAGGTGCGGGAGCATGCCATACGCAGCCGCTCCCCTAGCACTTGGGCATCACGCCTGATTTTTTTCGGGTCGATGTTTTCGCAAGCCAGTTCGTGCGCATGCCCGACCAGCCACTGTTCAATGCGCTGGCAATCGACCTCCAGGTGGAATTGCAACGCAAGCACATGATTGCCAACGGAAAATGCCTGGTGTTTGCAGACATCGCTTTCTGCCAACCACTGTGCACCCTGGGGCAACTCGAACTGATCACCGTGCCAATGCAAGACAGGCACACCCACTAACTCGACAAGCGCAGAACCACCGCCCTCCAATGTCAAATGCACCTCGGAAAACCCGATTTCCTTTTGCGGCATTGGCGCCACGCCGGCCCCAAGGGCTCGCGCGATCAACTGCGCGCCGAGGCAAATTCCCAGCAAAGGTTTGTTCGACGCAAGCCGCTGCCTGATCAGTTCGAGTTCGTCACTCAGGAACGGATAACGCTCATCGTCATGGGCGCCGATTGGCCCGCCCAGGACAATCATCAGATCCGCACCGCGTACGTCCAGGTGACGCAAGTCGGCCGTGCAGGCATCGACATAACTGATGCGATAGCCCAGCTCGACCAGCATGGGCTCAAGCTGACCGAGATCTTCGAAATGAACGTGCCGTAGCGCTAACAGCGTTTTCATAATTTCCTCTGGATGTGCTGAAGTGAGTTCAGATGGCAATGGTCAAAGAACCGTCCTTGGGGTAACAACAACAGGCCAGTACATAGCCTTGATCACGCTCATGCTGGGCCAGTGCGAAATCCATCTCGTGCTGGCATTCGCCTTCCACAAGCCTGACCTTGCAGCTCCCGCAAATCCCCGAGCGGCATTCATTTGCAATTGCAACTTGCTCGTCGAGCAAGTGGTCGAGCAGGCTGCGCCCCGCCTGCAATGGCAGCGATACCCCAGTTCCAGCAACCTGCAAGCGCGCGCCTTCAGCCGTTGCCGCCGGAATGGGGACAGCCTCGGAGGCCACCGGTGAAAAAGCTTCGACCAAGATGTCGGCTTGCGGGAAAGATTGCAGGACCAGTGCGCGCATGGATTTTGCGAATCCACCACTTCCGCAGATAACCACCGTGTCCGGGCGCGACATGGCAGCGATGCAGGTGCTGTCCAGGCGCCCCTCCTTCAGGGGCAAAGAGGCAGGCTCGCGTGTTACATGCAAGTTTGCCGAAAACCAATTTTCGTTCGCAGCGAGCGCCGTCAGCTCATGCTGGAATGGCATCTCGGCTTGAACTGAACTACACGCCAGCAGGGTAACGTGGGGAACTTGCTGGCCCTCGTCACTCAGTTGTTTGAGTTCCCTGACAAGGGCTATCGGCAAGGTCAAACCAATACCGCCTGCCAGCAGAAGTACAGTCTTGGAGGATGTCAAGCGCTCAACCGTGATGGCTCCACCGACGCCACACAACTGTAAAAGGTCGCCACCGGCAATCTTGTCGAACAGATTGTCTGAGACACGCTGGTGCCCACTTCTTTTTACCACCACTTCGAACACATTGGTTGAAAGTACGCGCGTCACCGAGTAGCAACGTTGTTGTCGCACGCCCTGGGTATCTGGATAAATGATCTGAACATAGCGGCCGGCGGTCAGGGTCCAGCGTTCATCGCGCGGCCCAAGGATGCGAAAACGCAAACACTTGATTTTATCTGCAACGGGAGAAACACCTTCGCAGACCAATTGCAAAGTAGCAACCATAATGGCATCAGGCTCCGCTCTGAGCAGTCTGGCTATAAATGACCCTCTGTGCATCCAGACCTAGACGTTCTATCAGTCGCTCTACCGACGCACGGTAGATAGCCACTTCGTTACTGTCGCCCGTGTCGGCCAGCATCGCTTCCGCACCCGGAAAATCAAACAGTGTGAATGCTTTGGCCCAACCGCCCAATTCATTGTTCGCGAACATTTCTACCGTGCGCAGGAGAATGGTTCTGAAATACCGGCGCTCCTGCTCGGAAAGGTCAGCGAGCACGTCTGCGGCAACGAAACTAAAGACACTTGAATGGCTCCATTCGTCCACGGCATGGGTTTTGGTTACTTGATGGCAAATCGATTGGATGTTGCTATCTTCCGCCATGACTTTCAAATAGTCGGTAATCAACGTCTCGCTGGCGCAAGCGATGGCGAACCGCGTGAGCCGCCGCTGCCACTCTGCATGACACTCGTCCAGTACCCGAGCACGCCACTTGACCAGGTTGAAATCAGAGAAATCCAGATAGTCGATGTCGCGCATCGCGTATATGTAATTACAGGCTTCCAGCGACATCCGCGTGTGCAACGCTTCGTCCAGCATGGCATCTGCCATGACGGTTTGCAGCAGCGCTCTGTTCCTGGAGGTTACCGGCGGTGACTTGATGATATCTTCACAAGCGGGTGCAACCACATTCGTTTCGATATAAATGGTTTTGACGTTATACAATACCCAGGCATAACTAAGCACTTTGGATTTCTGCGCAGCGCTCGCCTCAAGCCATGCGGCGTGGCCCCTGAAGGGCAAGAGCACTTCCGAAAAATCGTGGCGCTCAGGTTCAAACTCCAAGTTGGTGTAATCTTGCAACCCATTGTTTACCGCCGCTCGTGTCTTCCAAAGCTTGGCGAGTTTCTCCAGCATGCTGCCAACTTGATCATCACCCGACTGCACTACAGCATTCATGATAATTGCTCCCTTAGTGAGAGCAACGACCATAACACGCAGAAAAACTTTGCCGCCCGCGCAACCTGTAACTGAAATTTTACAACACCCCGTTACAACCTATTTGGCAAACGGCAATAATGCCCTGTTGCACAGCGACCAAACACTGATGCCAGAGGCATACTTGAAACAGGGCACGGAAAAGACACTCAACACCAGCGAACAATAGCTACACGTCCGCGGAAGAATAACTAGCCATAAACTAGAAAATTCTCACCCCGAAAGGGCCGAAGCGGCGGTAATTATTGAAAGTTACAATGCAACTTGGGTGCCCAGCGGCACATAGGCACCGGGGCAATGCACAACTGGAACTGAAAAAAGAAGGACGCTGAGCTGACAGCAGCGAGGCTCATATGAGCCTCAGCTACGCTCCAGCGCATTCACCAGGTCATGGAACGCTTCGCGGTTGGAGTCGTTCAGGCCCATGAGGATCTTGTGCGCCTCCAGCACCTTGGAACGCACCACGTCCTCATTCTGGTCCTGCGACGGCAGGTCGGTCAGGCATTCCGGGCATGGAATGGGTCGATCGACGATGTTGAACACCTGATCGAAACCCATCGATTGCAACAAACGGGAAATGTCCGGATTGGTAGTGACCACGGTCGGCAGCAGGCCCACCTTCTGCCGCGACAGGATCGACAGTTTGGCCAGCAGGCCCAAGGTGGTGCTGTCGATGCTCTCGGTTTCGGTCAGGTCGATGACAATCGCCGAGAAATTCAACGCCGTGAAGATTTTCTCGATCGTCGCATCCAGCGCCGAACACAAGGTCAGACGCACTTCACCGACGAATTTCAGTACAAAGGTACCACTCTGCTCGGCGAACTGGATTCTACCGGTACTCATTGAAGGTTCCTGCTCAACACCAATAGGGCGATATCATCCGGCATCTCCCCAAGCGTAGCCAATCCAAAACGTTGACGCAGCCCATCCAGGCTACCACCTGCTGCCCTGACGATTTCCGGCAGGGCGGTTTCTTTATCTTTGAGCGTGTCACCCGGCAAAAGGTCCAGAATACCATCGGACATCAGGCTGAGGCTGAACCGCGGCGGCAGTTCCACGACCAGGTCCTGATAGTTGGCCTCGTCGAACAGCCCCACCGGCAGGCCGCGGCCTTCCAGGTAACGGGTATGCTCCGGAGTATGCAGCACCGGCAACGGCAGATGGCCGCCAACCGCGTAGGTCAGCAGGCCGGTGTCTTCGTCGATCACACCGCCGACCATGGTCACGTGCTTGCCCAACTTGCAGTTGATCAGCCCGCGGTTGATGTGGCTGAGCACCTGCGAAGGCTTGAACTCACGCATCTTGCCGCCGCGCTTGAACTCGAACAACAGCCGCGTGGTCATGAACTTCAGCAGCACGGTGACGAACGCCGACGACGCACCATGCCCGGACACATCGGCCAGGTAGAAGGCAATGCGCCGTTCGTCTACACGGAAGTAATCGGCAAAATCACCCGACAGGTACAGCGATGGGATGATCTGGTGCTCGAATGCGAACTCGCCGGCCACCCAAGGGCTTTCCGGCAGCATGTTCATCTGTACCTGGCGACCGGCTGTCTGGTCCTCCTGCAACAGGTGCAGGCTGGCCTCCAGCTCGCGGTTGGCGGCTTCGAGCTTGTCGCGATAGCGCTGGTTTTCCAGCACCAGGCGCGAACGGTCGAGAGCCCGTCGCACCGAGTGCTCGAGCACGGCCAGGTCTTCCAGCGGCTTGATCAGGTAGTCGGCAGCGCCCAGGCGCAACGCTTCCACCGCATCGCTCATGACACCGGCACCGGACACCACGATCACCGGTAGCTGCGGCGCGCGCTCGCTGACCTGGCGAATCAGCTCGAGGCCGCCCATCTGCGGCATGCGCAGATCGCAGATCACGAGGTCGGGCTGGTGTTCTTCGAAGACCTGAAGCCCCTGCTGGCCATTGCCGGCCTGGAGGACGCTGAAACCACTGTCTTCAAGATAGGCGGCGAGGCTCGCACGGACCACGTCGTCGTCATCGATGATCAGCAGCGTTGCACTGGTTTTCTGCATGTGGGCGAACGGCGCCGATTGGGTTGGTGCAGCGGTGTCGGCAAGGCAGACGGCCAGCTACGGGAATTCTCTATAGTCACGCTCTACTTGAGTTGTAGGACAAGAACACCTGCCCGGCAACTGTCAGAGGTACCTTGTAAGGCGCAGACGGTACTCCCATCCGGCAGGCGTTTCAAGCATGCAAGGGTCGACCTCGCCGCACTTTACAGCGCAAATCACCGAGAGTTATAAGAAAGTCGTCCAGGGTAACCCGACAGGAAGCATGCAGCATGCCCCACACGCCCTCCAGCCATGCCGAAAAACGCGACTTCATCCGCATGCGCATCGACACCGAGGTCAGCCTGTTGCATGAAGGCCAGGTGATTGCGGCGGTGTGCCTGGACCTGTCCAGCAGCGGCATGCAAGTGCAGGCCGCGCAACGCTTCCAGGTAGGCGACCGTATCGAGGTGCGGATCGAATCCGAGCATCCGGCGCTGAAAGGGCTGCATGCCAGTACCGAAGTCGTGTGGATTGCCGACCAGCCGGATGGCCAGCAGAAGTTCGGCCTGCGGATCCTGGCCATGCAATGATCCACCTGCCTGGCGCACGGGATCGTGCAGGACCAGGCAGGCGGCAGATCAGAAGTCGTCTTCGACTTCGCCATCCTTGACCTTGAACTCGCGGTTCTGCAGGTAGGCATTGCGAATGAAGATGTACTTGTCGCCCTGGATCAGCTTCTCGGCCGACAGCAGGTCGGCGCGGGTGTCGATCAGGTCCAGGGCGAAGATCGAGTTGCGCGTCGGCACATGGTCGATGTAGCGGTAGGGTTTGGTATAGGTGTCCGGGTACCTGGCCACGCCGTCACGCACGGTGCTCGGGCCGAGCAACGGGATAACCACGTACGGGCCACTCGGCACACCCCAGTAGCCGAGGGTCTGGCCGAAGTCCTCATCGTTGCGCTGCAGGCCCATCCGGGTGCCGACATCGAAGAAGCCGCCCAGGCCGAAGGTGGTGTTGACGATCAGTCGCGCCGTGTCCACGCCTGCGGCATGAGGCTTGAGCTGCAGCAGGTCGTTGGCCAGGTTGGTCACGTCGCCGAGGTTGCGGAAGACGTTGTGGATGCCGTCTTCGAGGAACTGCGGGGTGACCGCCTGGTAACCCTTGGCCAACGGCTTGAGGGCATAGGTGTCAAGGGTATCGTTGAAGCGGAAGATCGGGCGGTTGACCGCTTCCCAGGGATCTTCCTCAGTGGCGGCCTGGGTAGCTGCCACGGGCGCCAGCAGCATGCTGGCACAGACACAGGCCTGGGTGACTCGTTCGATCACACTGGCACCGATCCTACGCATAGGTGTTTCTCCATCGGATTTCTCGGCCGCAAGCGCAACGGGGCGCTGCTGTACGGCGGCAGTATAGAGGCTTGCGGGCTGATAAGCAGCTTTACACAGCGCTGCTCGATAATTTGTGAACAACGGTTGCGCCGTGCACGCTGTCACAGGGCGGTAACAATCGCCCAATAGCCTGCGGAGTATTTGAGGGACGTTGCCATGGATGCTGCACCCGCCTTCACCGCTGTGCTGTTCGGCTTGCGCGGCTGCCTGGTGCAAACCGCCAATGGCGCACCGTCCCCCGCCCCAGGCGCACTCGCCACCCTCGCCAGCCTGCGCCAACGCCAAGTGCCGTGCATCTGGCTGGATGAGCACGACCCCAGCCACAGCCAGCGCCTGGCCCATGTACTGCCCGACTGGTTGCCGGGGCATACGGTGAATGACGCGCGCTGGCCGGCACCGAACGCCTGCTGGCAGGCACTGATGACGCTGCAGAGCGAGCGCCTGGATGGCTGCGTGCTGGTCAGCGGCGAGCCGCGCCTGCTGCAGTCTGGCCTCAATGCGGGGCTGTGGACGGTGGGGTTGGCCGCCTGCAGCCCGTTCTGCGACCACAATTCACGGCAATGGCAGGCCATGACCGCGCAGCAACGGGACCTGGTCCGTGGCAAGGCGACGCTGGAACTGTTCAGCCTGGGCGTGCATTCGGTGATCGACCATCTCGAAGCGCTGGACACCTGCCTGCAGGATATCGCCCAGCGTCGGCACAAGGGCGAAAAACCCTGATACAGCACCGTTGATACGGATCATGCAAAGCTGCGACAGGTGGATTACGCTGAACACAAGCCAGAACCTTTGCCGCTTCGCTGAGGTCCATGGCTTGCCAAGCCATTGATGGAGAACTGCCAATGCCTGCCCGCGAATTGCAAGAGCGCCTGAACAGCTTGCGCGAGCAACTGGACCGCAACCTGCCGCTTTCGGACGAAGAGCTGGCCGCGCTGCATGAAGAAGCACGCCAGATCGAGGCGCAACTGAAACTTGAAGAAGCCACGCCAGACAACAACCTGGTGGACGGGGTGAACCTGGCGATCGAGCGCTTCGAGGCCGACCACCCCGACCTCACCGCCACCCTGCGCAGCATTGCCAACTCGCTGCACAGCATGGGCATCTGAAAAAACGGGGCCGCAAAGCGGCCCCGATACCTTACTGGCGAACCAGACGCTGGTTCTGCGGGCTGATCGCGCGGGTGCTGCGGTATGGGTTGATATCCAGCCCACCGCGGCGCACATAGCGCGCATACACCGTCAAGTACTCCGGCTGCAGCAGGTTCTTCAGATCCAGGTAGATCCGCTCCACGCACTGCTCATGGAAGTCGGCATGCTGGCGGAAGCTGATCAGGTAGGTCAGCAGGCTGGCTGGGTCCAGCGCCCTGCCCTTGTACTCGACCACCACGCTGCCCCAGTCCGGCTGGCCGGTGACCGGGCAGTTGGATTTCAACAGGTGGCTGTGCAGGGTTTCCTCGACCACCTGGTCAGCGCTGCAACGCAGCAGTTCGGGCTGCGGCTGCTGGTAGTTGCTGATGGCAACGTCCAGTGTATCGATGCACTGCCCCGGCAGGGGCACCACACCCTGCGCCTCGACTTCGGCCAGGCTGCGCACCTTCACGCCAACCGGCTTGCCGGCAGCGGCGGACAGGTCTTTCTCCAGGCAGGCCTGAAGCTCGCCAGACGAAGCGAACACAGTCTGGTTCAGGGAATTCAGGTACAGCTTGAACGACTTGGACTCGATGATGTTCGGCGAATCGGCCGGGATGGCGAACTCGCCGATCGCCACTACCGGCTTGCCAGAGGGCAGCAGCCAGCTCAGCTCGAAGCAGTTCCAGTAATCCACGCCCTGCCAGGGCAAGGTCTCGGCAGTGACCCCCAGTTCGGCCCACTTCGCGGTACGCGGGATCGGGAACAGCAACTGCGGGGAATAGGTGGCAATGTATTCGCTGGACTTGCCCAGCGGGGAATGTTCGGCAGCAGGATGCATGGAAACTGACCTGAAAGTTCGAAATTGCGCCTAGTCTACCGGTTTTGCGCCCTGCCTTGCAGCGCAAGTCAGCGGGTGGTTAGCGGGAATTACAACTTTGTCAGTTTGCGCGGGCGGCTGCCTGGTCACGTATCATCTTGGCCAAAGCCCTGTACTGTCACTGTGGGAGCGCGCTTGCGGCTCCCACCGTGACAGCGCCGCTACCTGGAGCTAATGCAACCCAATGAAACTGCTGATCGTCGAAGACCAGGCCCGCACCGGCCAATACCTGAGCCAGGGCCTGAACGAAGCCGGCTTCGCCACCGAGCTGGCCACCGATGGCGAGACCGGCCAGTTCCTGGCCCTGACCGGCGACCACGACCTGCTGATTCTCGACGTGATGCTGCCCGGGCGGGACGGCTGGCAGATTCTCCAGGCCGTACGCCAGGCCGGCATGGATACACCGGTGCTGTTCCTCACCGCCCGCGACGCCATCGAAGACCGGGTACACGGACTGGAGCTGGGCGCCGATGATTACCTGGTCAAGCCGTTCGCCTTCTCCGAACTGCTGGCACGGGTGCGCAGCCTGTTGCGCCGGGGCAGCAGCCCCTGCCAGGACACCACCCTGAGCCTGGCCGACCTGCGCCTGGACCTGATCCGTCGCCGCGCCGAGCGTGCCGGCCAGCGCATCGACCTGACCGCCAAGGAGTTCGCCCTGCTCGAACTGCTGCTGCGCCGCCAGGGCGAGGTGTTGCCCAAATCGCTGATCGCCTCTCAGGTGTGGGACATGAATTTCGACAGCGACACCAATGTGATCGAGGTTGCAATCCGCCGCCTGCGCCTGAAGATCGACGACCCGCACCCGAACAAGCTGATTCACACCGTACGCGGCATGGGCTACGTCCTCGAAGAGCGCGAGGCATGATCCGCCAGGTGTCCCTCGGCAGCCGCCTGGCCCTGCTGTTCGCCGCCTGCACTGCCGCCGTCTCGCTCGGCGCAGGCTTGGTCTTCAGCCAGGCCAGCGCACGGCACTTCGTTGAACTGGACCAGCAACTGCTGGACTCGCGCCTGTCGCTGTTCCGCACCCAGCTGGCCGGCATCACCACCCCGGCCGAGCTGCAGGCGCGCCTGCCCGCCCTGCGCGATGAACTGGGCCATCAGGCTGACCTGGCCCTGCGCATCAGCGGCAGCGACGGTGCTACCTGGTTCGAAAGCCGCACGGGCCTGCCCCGGGCTCCGCTGCCCGACGGGCTGGCGACCTTGCAGGAGCAAGGCACGGACTACCGCAGCCTGGCCGGGTACCTGGTACAAGACGCCGCGCAGTCGCCGCAACTGACCCTGTACCTGGATATCACCCACCACCAGCACTTCCTGCAGGGCATGCAGCGCCTGATCTGGTTGACGGTCGGCCTGTCGGCGCTGGCCACCGCGCTGCTCGGTGCCTGGGCCGCACGCCGTGGGCTACGCCCGTTGCGGCAGATGGGCCAGGTCGCCGCCAGCGTGTCGGCGCGGTCGCTGACCACCCGCCTGCCGGTGGCGCAGATGCCCGAAGAACTGGCCGAGCTGGCCACTGCCATGAACGCCATGTTGCAGCGCCTGGACAATGCCTTCCAGCGCCTGTCAGCATTCTCTGCCGATATTGCCCACGAGCTGCGCACGCCGCTGTCCAACCTGCTGACCCATACCCAGGTCACCCTCACCCGCCCACGCAGCCTCGAGGAATATCGTGAGGCCCTGCATGGCAACCTGGAGGAGTTGCAGCGGATGGCGCAGATGGTCAACGACATGCTGTTCCTGGCCAAGGCCGACCATGGCCTGCTGATGCCGGGGCACACGCCGCTGGTGCTGCATGAGGAAGTGGATGCGCTGCTGGAGTACTACGCCCCGCTGGCCGAGGACAGCAACGTGCAGCTGTCGCGCGAGGGTGAGGCCTGGCTGCAGGGCGACCGGCACATGCTGCGCCGGGCGTTGTCCAACCTGCTCGACAATGCCTTGCGCTTTACCCCGGCGGGTGGGCAGATACGGGTGACGCTGGCGCCGGGGCCGACGCTTTGCGTGGCCAATACCGGGACGGCCATCGCCCCGTCAACGTTGCCGCGGTTGTTCGACCGCTTCTACCGGGTGGACCCCGCACGGCGGGAGGGCAGCAGCGAACATGCAGGGTTGGGGCTGGCGATTACGCGGTCGATCGTGCAGGCCCATGGTGGAAGCATTCGAGCTGAGTGCGAGGATGGCTGGACACGGTTCGTCATCGTGTTCACTGAAAAGCGGTAAACCGGGGGCGGCTCTGCGCCCCCAGTATCTCAAGCAGACATCAGACCGCCAGGCCAATCGCCGGCTGCACCTGCGACGCGCGATAAGCCGGATAGATGGTCGCGAGGAAGCTCATCACCAACCCGGCCGTACAGATGATCGCCACATCCCCCCACTGCAACTGCGATGGCAGGCTGCTGATGAAGTACACATCCGAAGTAAAGATGTGCTGCCCGCTCACCCGCTCCAGCCAGCCGACGATCTGGCTGACATTGAACGCCGCAATTACCCCCAGCACGCCGCCAATCAGCGTGCCGACAATGCCGATCAGGCTGCCCTGGACCATGAACGTACCCATGATCTGCGCCGGTGTGGCACCCAGGGTGCGCAGGATGGCGATGTCCGGGCCCTTGTCGTTCACCACCATCACCAGGGTGGCGATGATGTTGAACGCGGCAACCGCGATGATCATCATCAACAGCAGGCCGATCATGGTCTTTTCCATCTTCATGGCGCTGAACAGGCTGCCCTGGGTATGGGACCAGTCATCGGCACGGTAGGCATCGCCCAGCCTGGCAGCGATGGCCTTGGACACCTGCGGCGCGGCATACAGGTCGTGCAGCTTCAGGCGCACGCCCTGCACCTGGCCCGGCGCCCAGCGCTGCATGGCGCCAGCATCGGCCACATGGATGTAGGCCTGCGAGCCGTCCAGCTCGGCCCCCACCTTGAAGATGCCGACCACGGTCAGGCGCTGCATGCGCGGGGTGATGCCGCCGGGCTCCTTGCTGATTTCCGGCACGATCAGGGTCAGCTTGTCACCGGTGTTGAGGCGAAAGCGGCGCGCGGTCAGCTCGCCGATGACCACACCGAACTCACCCGGCTGCAGGTCCTGCAGGCGCCCCTGGACGATGTGCTGGCCCACGATCGAGACTTTGCCCTCCTCGGCCGGGTCGATACCGCCGACCTGAATCGGCTGCATCGCCCCCTTGTACGAGAGCATGCCTTCCATTTCGGTAATTGGCGCTGCCGCCATCACCGCCGGGTCCTGCAGGGCAGCATCGGCCACCTTGTGCCAGTTGTCCAGCGGCTGCACGCCAAGCACGGCGGCATGTGGCACCAGGCCGAGAATGCGCGAGCTCATTTCACGCTGGAAACCGTTCATCACCGACAGCACCACGATCATCGCCAGCACACCCAGCGACAGGCCGATCATCGAGGTCATCGAGATGAACGAGATGAAGTGGTTGCGGCGCTTGGCTCGGGTATAGCGCGCGCCGATGAAGATGGGCAAGGGTCTGAACATGTACGGAAACACCCAATGAAAACAGGAAAACGGGGCGGCGCCGCCACCCCGTGCAGTCGATCAGATCGCCACCAGGTGACCGTCGTCGAGCTTCAGCACGCGATCCATCTGGCGTGCCAGGTTAAGGTCGTGGGTCACCACCAGGAACGCGGTGCGCGAAGCACTGGAAAGTTCCTGCATCAATTCCTGGATGCCTTGCGCGGTGTGGTGATCGAGGTTGCCGGTCGGCTCGTCGAGCATCACCAGACCCGGGCGGTTGGCCAGCGCCCGGGCAATCGCCACCCGCTGGCGCTCGCCGCCGGACAGCTCGGCCGGTTTGTGGTTGAAGCGGTGGGCCAGGCCGACACGTTTGAGCAGCGCCTCGGCACGCTCGCGGGCCTCGGGAATCGGGGTACGGCCGATCAGCAACGGCATGCACACGTTCTCGATGGCGGTGAATTCCGGCAGCAGGTGGTGGAACTGGTAGACAAAGCCCAGTTCCCGGTTGCGCAGCAGGCCACGCGCCCGCTCGCCCAGCGCCGACAGCTCCTCGCCAGCCAGCCAGACGCTGCCCTGGGTCGGCCGGTCGAGGCCGCCCAGCAGGTTGAGCAAGGTACTCTTGCCGGAGCCTGAGCTGCCGACGATAGCCACGCGCTCACCGGCGTGCAGCTCGAGGTTGAGACCGGACAGTACCTGCACCGACTCCGGGCCCTCGTCGTAGGACTTGCCCAGGTTGCGGCAACTCAGAACGGCTTTATCACTCATGCGCGACTCACTCATAACGTAGCGCCTCTGCAGGCTGGGTGCGCGCCGCACGCCAGGCCGGGTACAGGGTGGCGAAGAAACTCAGGACCAGCGCCGCGGCACAGACCATGTACACGTCCTGGGCCTGGATCTGCGACGGCAGGTAATCGATGAAGTACACGTCGGCATTGAGGAACTTGTGCCCGATCAGTTTCTCGATGCCGGCGATCACCGCACTGACATTCAGCGCGGCGACGATCCCGACCACGGCGCCGATCAGGGTACCGATCACCCCGATCACCGTGCCCTGGACCATGAAGATGAGCATGATCTGCCCGGGCGTGGCGCCCAGGGTGCGCAGGATGGCAATGTCGCCGCGCTTGTCGTTGACCACCATCACCAGGGTGGAAATGATGTTGAATGCCGCCACCGCGACGATCAGCAGCAACAGCAGGCCGATCATGGCCTTTTCCATGCGGATCGCCTGGTACAGGTTGCCATGGGTGCGGGTCCAGTCACGGCTGTAGAACTCCTGCTCACCCAGGCGCTGGGCGATGTCCCAGGCCACGCGCGGCGCCTGGAACAGGTCGTCGAACTTCAGACGCAGGCCCTGCACCTGGTCGGGTTTCCAGCGGTGCAGGCGGGACAGGTCACTGATGTTGGTCAGGCCCAGGTAGCCGTCGATCTCGCCCGCCCCGACGTGGAAGGTACCGACCACGGTGAAGCGCTTCATGCGCGGGAACATGCCGGCCGGGGTCACGCTGACCTCGGGGGCGACAAAGGTGAGCTTGTCGCCGATCGAAACCCCCAGCTTGGTCGCGGCCTTGTCGCCGATCATGATGCCCCACTCGCCCGGCGCCAGCTGGTCGAGGCGGCCCTGCAGGACGAACTTGTCGATGATCGACACCTCGCGCTCGCGAGCCGGGTCGATGCCGTTGAGCAGCACCTTCTGCACCTTGCCGTCATGGGTCAGCAGGCCCTGCATCTGGGTGAACGGCGCAACCGCCAGTACCTGCGGATTCTGCTTTACTTGTTGGGCAAGGGCCGGCCAGTCGGCTATGGGCTGGCCGCTCTCCAGCGTGGCATGCGGGATCATGCCCAGCACGCGGGTGCGCATCTCGTGGTCGAAACCGTTCATCACCGAGAGCACCACGATCATCACCACCACGCCCAGGGCGAGGCCGATCATCGAGGTCAGGGAAATGAACGAGACGAAGTGATTGCGACGTTTGGCACGGGTATAACGCGTGCCGATGAATGCGAAAAGAGGTCTGAACATGTCGGGGCTTGTTCGGATGAAAGGGAACGTCCTTGTGGCGAGGCGCCTACGGCGGCTTTACACTCGGACCACCGCCGCTACCTTGGGTTCGCCATGACGACATTAGACGAAGAAGATCGCCGCGAATACTACCGCATCGAAGATCAGATCGCACTTCAAATCAGCCCCCTCAGCGCGGCCGAAGCCCTTGACCCAGATGTGTTGCAAGATGATTCGCCGCTGTTCAACCTGCTCAGCGAGCTGCACCTGTCCGACTTCGAGTCGCAGCACCTGCTACGCCAGTTGAGCGAAAAGGACCGCACCCTCGCCGCATTCCTGCGTGCGCAGAACAAACGCCTCGACCTGCTCAGCGCGGTGGTCGCCCAAACCCTGATCGGCGAAGTGGGCCAACTCCAGCCGGTAGTCATTTCCGAGGGCGGCATCGAATTCACGCAAGCCACGCGGCTGGCCCCCGGTACCCGGGTGAAAGTGAAGATGGTGCTGATGCCACGCGCCCATGGTTTGCTGCTGCGCGGCAAGATTACCCATTGCGACCCGCGCCCGCAGGGCGGCTTCGAGGTCGGCAGCGAATTCACCGACATGACCGACGCCCAGCGTCAATTACTGGCCCGCTACATCCTGCAGCGCCAGCAGCAACAACGGCGCCAGCAGCTGGAACAGAACGACCCCGCCTCCTGAGCCCAACTTTTCCCTGATTTGAAGGAACGAACGTGACCCTGATCTACGGCCATCGCGGCGCCAAGGGCGAAGCGCCCGAGAATACCCTGAAGAGCTTCCAGCAGTGCCTGGCTCACGGCGTGACCCGCTGCGAGCTGGACCTGCACCTGTCGGCCGACAACGAGCTGATGGTGATCCACGACCCCACCCTCAAGCGCACCACCGGCAAGCGCGGCAAGGTGGTCGAACACGCGGCCGCCGACCTGGTCAGGATCGACGCGCGCAAAGGCGGCCCTGGCCACGTCCAGCCCTGCCCGATCCCGCGGCTGGAAGAGCTGTTCCAGAAATGCCCGTTCGAGCACTGGCAGCTGGAAGTGAAAAGCGCCTCACGCACCCGCGCCGCCACCACCGTGCTGGCGATCCGTGAACTGGCCCAGCAGTACGGCCTGCTGGACAAGGTGACCATCACCTCGAGCTCGCGCGAAGTGCTGGGCGCCGCACAGGAACTGGTGCCGGATGTGCAACGCGGGCTGGTGGCCGAATACGCCTGGCTCGACCCGCTGAAGGTGGCACAGAACTACGGCTGCGACCTGCTGGCATTGAACTGGACACTGTGCACGCCGGAGCGCCTGTTGAAAGCGCAGGGCCAGGGGCTGCACGTGTCGGTATGGACGGTCAACGAACCGGCACTGATGCGCCGGCTCGCTGACTTTGGCGTGGACAGCCTGATTACAGACTTTCCCGGTTTGGCCAAGACCACCCTCGGGCAGGGTTGAAATCGGTCTCTCCGACCGGCTCAGGCCACCGGTCGGAGCCGCTCAAAAAAGCCGGTTCAGGCCGTCGTAGGCAGCTACCCGATAGGCTTCGGCCATGGTCGGGTAGTTGAACGTGGTGTTGACGAAGTACTTCAGGTTGTTCAGCTCGCCCGGCTGGTTCATCACTGCCTGGCCGATGTGGACGATTTCCGAAGCCTGGTAGCCGAAGCAGTGCACACCCAGCACTTCCAGCGTTTCGCGATGGAACAGGATCTTCAGCATGCCTTGCGGCTCGCCGGCAATCTGCGCACGGGCCATGCTCTTGAAGAAGGCCTTGCCCACCTCGTATGGCACCTTGGCCTGGGTCAGCTCCTGCTCGTTCTTGCCGATCGAGCTGATCTCGGGAATGGTGTAGATGCCGGTCGGCACGTCGTTGACGAAACGCCAGCTGCCATTGTCGACGATGCTGCCCGCGGCCGAGCGGCCCTGGTCGTGTGCAGCACTGGCCAGGCTTGGCCAGCCGATCACGTCACCGGCGCCGTAGATGTTCGGCACGCTGGTGCGGTAGCTCTCGTCGACCTCGATCTGGCCGCGGCTGTTGACCTTGATGCCGATATTTTCCAGGCCCAGCTTGTCGGTGTTGCCAGTACGGCCGTTGCACCACAGCAAGGCGTCGGCCTTGATCTTCTTGCCCGATTTCAGGTGCAGGATCACACCGTTGTCCAGGCCTTCGACACGCTCGTAGTCTTCGTTGTGGCGTACGGTGATGTTGTTGTTGCTGAAGTGGTAGCTCAGCGCCTGGGAAATTTCCGAATCGAGGAAGCTCAGCAGCTGACCACGGTTGTCCACCAGTTCCACCAGCACGCCGAGGCCGCTGAAGATCGAGGCGTACTCGCAACCGATCACACCGGCGCCGTACACGATCAGCTTGCGCGGGGTGTGGCTGAGGCTGAGGATGGTGTCGCTGTCGTACACGCGCGGGTGGTTGAAGTCGATGTCGGCCGGGCGATAGGGGCGCGAGCCGGTGGCAATGATGATGTGCTTGGCGTTGAGCTTTTCCACCACACCGTTCGGGCAGACCACTTCGATGGTCTGCTCGTCGGCGAAGCTGCCGGTGCCGACGAACACATCAACGCGGTTACGGGCGTAATAGCCGGTGCGCGAGGCCACCTGCTTGGCGATGACCTTCTCGGCGCTCTTCAGCACGTCGGGGAACGAGAACCAGCGCGGCTCGCCGATGGCACGGAACATCGGGTTGGTGTTGAACTGCATGATCTGCCGCACCGAGTGACGCAGTGCCTTGGACGGGATGGTGCCGAGGTGGGTGCAGTTGCCCCCCACCTGGCGACGGCTGTCGACCATCGCTACCTTGCGCCCTGCTTTGGCGGCGTTCATTGCCGCGCCTTCCCCGGCCGGGCCGGAACCCAGCACCACTACGTCGTAGTTGTAGACAGCCATGCGTACTCCTTCAGAACTGGCCCGCAAGCCACGGTCGCTCGCGGGGCGCGATCATGCCGCCGGGGCGCCATGAGAAAATTCGGGTGCAGTCTAATCAAGCGTGAACGCCGCGCACATTAACCCTTGGTCGCGTCGTAGGCCAGTTTCGCCCGCACTACATGTGGTTCACCCACTCCCTGGCGGCGATCATCCCTGCTTGTGCTTTCACTCGCCTTTCACTGCCCGTTCGAACGCGGGCGTAGCTTGGGAGACGAAGCCACCCTCGGCCCGAGTCACCAGAACAGCCGGCAGGCCATGCGTAATGGCAAAATCCCAGCCGCGCTGCGGGCCGAGGATCAACAGCAGCGTCGAATAGCCGTCTGCCCGCAGGGCCGAGGCATCGAGCACGGTGACCGCGGCCAGGTCGTGCTGCACCGGGCGCCCGAGACGGGCATCGAAGGTGTGCGAATAGCGCCGGCCATTGTCCTCGAAATAATGCCGATAGTCACCCGAGGTTGATACCGAAAGGCCATCGAGCGGAATGACCTGGCGGGCGATCTGGCGGTCTTCGCGGGGCAGCTCCAGGGCGATGCGCCAGGGGCTGCCGTCAGGCTTGCGGCCGACGGCCTTGAGCTCGCCGGTCACTTCGGCGACAAAGCTGGCTACGCCCATGGCCTGCAGGCGTGTAGCGATCAGGTCGACGGCATGGCCAGCGGCAATGCTGTTGAAGTCGAGCTGCACCGGAGCGTCCTTGCACAGGGCCTGGCCCTGGATATGCAGGTGCCGGTAGCCTACCCGTTGGCGCGCCCGGGCCAGCGCCCGGGGGTCGGGCACTTGCATGTGGCGCGCCTGTGGGCCGAAGCCCCACAGGTCGAGCAACGGCTCGACGGTGAGGTCGAAGGCGCCGTCGCTCTGCTCGGCCAGTTGCTGGCCCAGGCTGACCAGTTCGAGCATGTCGGCCGGTAGGGCCTGGCACTGTTTGGCGGGCAACTGGTTGAACTGGCTGACGGTGGAATCGCTGCGGTAGGTCGAGTAGTGCTGGTCGATGCCCTGCAGAATGGTTTCGACCGCGGCTTGCACCTGGGCCGGGGCAGGGCCGCCGGGCTCACGCACATACTGGATGCTATAGCTGCTGCCCATGGTCGGGCCGCCCAGGCGCTCCAGGGCGGGGCCCTGGTTGCAAGCGGTCAGGAGCATGAGAATGAACAGCAAGGCTGTGCGCAAGCTTCGTCCTCTCGATTACCAGTACTGGCAACACAAATTCTGGATAAAAAAACGGGAACCCGAAGGTTCCCGTTTTTTCATTGCCTTACAAGCGAATCAGCGCGGAAACGCTGGCGGGTTCACACCGGCCATCTCTTCCATCACGCGAACCACCTGGCAGCTGTAACCGAATTCGTTGTCGTACCAGACGTACAGCACAACGCGGTTATCGTTGGCGATGGTCGCTTCAGCATCAACCACACCGGCGTGGCGCGAGCCGACGAAGTCGGTCGAAACCACTTCCTGCGAGCTGACGTAGTCGATCTGCTTGTGCAGTTCCGAGTGCATGGCGGTCTGGCGCAGGTACTCGTTGATCTCGTCGCGCGAGGTAGGCTTTTCCAGGTTCAGGTTCAGGATGGCCATCGAAACGTTCGGCGTCGGTACGCGAATGGCGTTGCCGGTCAGCTTGCCCTTGAGCACTGGCAGCGCCTTGGCAGCAGCAGTGGCGGCGCCGGTTTCGGTGATGACCATGTTCAGCGGCGCGGCACGGCCACGGCGGCTGCCCTTGTGGAAGTTGTCGATCAGGTTCTGGTCGTTGGTGAACGAGTGAACGGTTTCGACGTGGCCGTTGACGATGCCGTACTGGTCGTTGATGGCCTTGAGCACCGGCACGATGGCGTTGGTGGTGCAGGAAGCGGCCGAGATGATCTTGTCATCGGCAGCGATGTCACCGTGGTTGATGCCGTGCACGATGTTCTTCAGCGCGCCCTTGCCAGGTGCGGTGAGGATCACGCGGGCAGCGCCCGGGCAGGCCAGGTGCTGGCCCAGGCCGTCGGCATCACGCCATACGCCGGTGTTGTCGACGATCAGCGCGTTCTCGATGCCGTACTGGGTGTAGTCGACTTCGCTTGGGCTCTTGGCGTAGATAACCTGGATCAGGTTGCCGTTGGCGGTGATGGTGTTGTTGGCTTCGTCGATGGTGATGGTGCCATCGAACGGGCCGTGCACCGAGTCACGGCGCAGCAGGCTGGCACGCTTGACCAGGTCGTTCTCGGCGCCCTTGCGCACGACGATGGCACGCAGGCGCAGGCCGTCGCCGCCACCGGTCTTCTCGATCAGGATGCGCGCCAGCAGGCGGCCGATGCGGCCGAAGCCGTACAGCACGACGTCGGTGCCCTTGCGCGACGAAGCGTTCTGCTGACCTACCACTTCGGCCAGTTCTTCACGGACGAACTGCTCGGCAGTACGGCCATTGCCTTCCTGCTTGAACTTGTTGGCCAGCTTGCCCAGGTCGACCGAGGCGGCGCCCAGCTTCAGCTCGCTCATGGCCTTCAGCAGGGGGAATGTCTCGTGTACGGACAGTTCGGTCTCGTCGGCTTGACGATGACGCGCAAAGCGGTGCGCCTTGAGGATCGAGATAACCGAACGGTTGATCAGGCTACGGCCATAAATCGAGCTCACCACATTGTTGTTGCGGTAGAGCTGACCGATAAGCGGGATCATCGCTTCAGCCAGGGCTTCACGATCGATCCACTCACCAAGACACTGGTCGGGCTTCTGAGTCACGGGAACCTTCCACATGTAGGGACAGAAAAAAGGGGCTACATTATGACGCCCCAACGCGTAACCGGCAATGAGCGCCTGTCGCGGTCACGCAAGCCAGCGTTCATGCCCTTTCGAGCCTGACAGCCGGCACCGTCACCGGTACAATCGATCTCTTTGCCGCAACGCTTGGAGTGCAATCTCCCGTGTCAGTTCTGCGCCTACCGCAAATGTCGGCCACGGCCGGCAAACAAACCTGGGGTAATCTCCCCGGAGCCGCCCTCAGCCTGGCCATCGCCGAGGCCGCCAGCAGCGCGGGCCGCTTCACTTTGCTGCTGACTGCCGACAGCCAGGCGGCCGATCGTCTGGAACAGGAACTTCGCTTCTTTGCGCCGGACCTGCCGGTGCTGCCGTTCCCCGATTGGGAAACCCTGCCCTACGACCTGTTCTCGCCGCACCAGGACATCATCTCCCAGCGCATCGCCAGCCTGTACCGCCTGCCGGAGCTGAGCCATGGCATCCTCGTGGTACCGGTCACCACCGCCCTGCACCGCCTGGCGCCGACCCGCTTCCTGCTGGGCAGCAGCCTGGTGCTGGACGTCGGCCAGACCATCGATGTCGAACAGATGCGCACGCGCCTGGAAGCCAGCGGCTATCGCTGTGTCGATACCGTCTACGAGCATGGCGAGTTCGCCGTGCGCGGTGCGCTGATCGACCTGTTCCCGATGGGCAGCAAGCTGCCCTACCGCATCGACCTGTTCGATGACGAGATCGAAACCCTGCGCACCTTCGACCCCGAGACCCAGCGCTCGATCGACAAGGTCGATTCGGTACGCCTGCTGCCGGCGCGCGAATTCCCGATGCAGAAAGAGGAAGTGACCCGCTTCAAGGCGCGCTTCCGTGAACGCTTCGACGTCGACTTCCGCCGCAGCGCGATCTTCCAGGACCTGGCCAGCGGTATCATCCCCGCCGGTATCGAGTACTACCTGCCGCTGTTCTTCGAAGAAACCTCGACCTTGTTCGACTACCTGCCAGCCGACACCCAGGTGTTCTCGCTGCCCGGCGTGGAACAGGCTGCCGAGCATTTCTGGAACGACGTGCGCGGGCGTTATGAAGACCGCCGTGGCGACCTGAGCCGGCCCTTGCTGCCGCCCGCCGAGCTGTTCCTGCCGGTGGAAGACTGCTTTGCCCGGCTCAAGCAATGGCCACGGGTGGTGGTCAGCAGCGAGGACCTCGAGCCCGGGGTCGGCCGCGAACGCTTCCCGGCGCGCGCGCTGCCCAACCTGGCGATCGAGGCCAAGGCCAACCAGCCGCTGGCCGAACTGGCCAACTTCCTCGACCAGTTCCCTGGCCGCGTGCTGTTCACCGCAGAATCGGCGGGGCGCCGCGAAGTACTGCTGGAGCTGCTCGAGCGGCTGAAACTGCGCCCACAGGGCGTCGATGGCTGGGCCGACTTCATCACTGGCGCCGAGCGCCTGGCGATCACCATCGCCCCGCTGGACGATGGCCTGCTGCTGGACGACCCGGCCGTCGCCCTCATCGCCGAAAGCCCGCTGTTCGGCCAGCGCGTCATGCAGCGCAGGCGCCGCGACAAGCGTGGCGAAACCGCCAACGACGCGGTGATCAAGAACCTCACCGAGCTGCGTGAAGGCGCACCGGTGGTGCACATCGACCATGGCGTCGGCCGCTACCTGGGCCTGGCCACGCTGGAAATCGAAGGCCAGGCCGCCGAATTCCTCACCCTGGAATACGCCGAAGGCGCCAAGCTGTACGTGCCCGTGGCCAACCTGCACCTGATCGCCCGCTACACCGGCAGCGACGATGCCCTGGCGCCGTTGCACCGGCTGGGTTCGGAGGCCTGGCAGAAGGCCAAGCGCAAGGCTGCCGAACAGGTACGCGATGTCGCCGCCGAGCTGCTCGACATCTATGCCCGCCGCGCCGCACGCAAAGGTTATGCGTTCGCCGATCCGGCCGCCGACTACGCCACCTTCAGCGCCGGCTTCCCGTTCGAGGAAACCCCGGACCAGCAGGCCGCCATCGAAGCCGTGCGCGCCGACATGCTGGCGCCCAAGCCGATGGACCGGCTGGTGTGCGGCGACGTCGGCTTCGGCAAGACCGAAGTGGCCATGCGCGCGGCATTCATTGCCGTACACAGTGGCCGCCAGGTGGCCGTGCTGGTGCCCACCACCCTGCTCGCCCAACAGCACTACAACAGCTTCCGTGACCGCTTTGCCGACTGGCCGGTGACCGTGGAGGTGATGAGCCGCTTCAAGTCGGCCAAAGAGGTGGCCGCCGCCGCCGCAGACCTCGCCGAAGGCAAGATCGACATCCTCATCGGTACCCACAAGCTGCTGCAGGACGACGTGCGCTTCAAGGACCTGGGCCTGGCCATCATCGACGAAGAGCACCGCTTCGGCGTGCGCCAGAAAGAACAGCTCAAGGCCCTGCGCAGCGAGGTGGACATCCTCACCCTCACCGCCACGCCGATTCCGCGTACGCTGAACATGGCCGTGGCGGGCATGCGCGACCTGTCGATCATTGCCACGCCACCGGCGCGCCGCCTGTCGGTTCGCACCTTCGTCATGGAGCAGAACAAGAGCACGGTGAAGGAGGCGCTGCTGCGTGAACTGTTGCGCGGCGGCCAGGTGTACTACCTGCACAACGATGTGAAGACCATCGAGAAATGCGCCGCCGATCTTGCCGAGCTGGTCCCCGAGGCGCGCATCGGCATCGGCCATGGGCAGATGCGCGAGCGCGAGCTGGAACAGGTGATGAGCGACTTCTACCACAAGCGCTTCAACGTGCTGGTGGCCTCGACCATCATCGAAACCGGCATCGACGTGCCCAGCGCCAACACCATCGTCATCGAGCGTGCCGACAAGTTCGGCCTGGCCCAGCTGCACCAGCTGCGCGGCCGGGTTGGCCGTAGCCACCACCAGGCCTACGCCTACCTGCTGACACCCACCCGGCAAAAGGTCAGCGCCGATGCCGAGAAACGCCTGGAGGCGATCGCCAACACCCAGGACCTCGGTGCCGGCTTCGTCCTGGCCACCAACGACCTGGAGATCCGCGGCGCCGGCGAGCTGCTGGGCGAAGGCCAGAGCGGGCAGATCCAGGCGGTGGGCTTCACCCTGTACATGGAAATGCTCGAGCGCGCGGTCAAGGCGATCCGCAAGGGTACCCAGCCCAACCTGGAGCAGCCGCTGGGCGGTGGCCCGGAAATCAACCTGCGCCTGCCGGCCCTGATCCCCGAGGACTACCTGCCCGACGTGCATGCACGGCTGATCCTGTACAAGCGCATCGCCTCGGCCGCCGACGAAGAAGGCCTCAAGGACCTGCAGGTGGAGATGATCGACCGCTTCGGCCTGCTGCCCGAGCCGACCAAGAACCTCATGCGCCTGACCTCGCTCAAGCTGCAGGCGGAAAAGCTTGGCATCAAGAAAGTCGATGCCGGCCCCAATGGCGGCAAGATCGAGTTCGAGGCCGAGACGCCGGTCGACCCGCTGACCCTGATCAAGCTGATCCAGGGCCAGCCCAAACGCTACAAGTTCGAAGGCGCCACCCAGTTCCGCTTTCTGGTACCGATGGAACGCCCCGACGAACGCTTCAATACCCTGGAGGCGCTGTTCGAGCGCCTGACTCCACAGCCTGCTTAAGGAAGACCCATGCGTGCCATCCGTTGCCTGACCCTGCTGCTGGCGCTGTTCGCCCCGGCTGCCTTCGCCGAAGGCCTTTATCAGGTAGAAATGATCCTGGTACGGCAGAACAGCGTGCCCGCCTTCACCAGCCCGTTTGCCCCGGAAAACTGGAGCGCCGGCGCCCCGCGCCTGGAAAAGGACGCCGAGCGCCGCCTGGCGCTGGAAGACGAAGCCACCCGCCTGGAAGCCACCGCCGACTACACCGTCCTGATGCACAAGGCCTGGCAGCAGCGGGTCGGCAGCGAACCCAGCCGTATCGCCCTGGGCGAAGGCGCCGAGCAGTTCGGCCATTACCCCATCGAAGGCAACCTGAGCATTGCCGAGGGCCGCTTCATCGCGGTCGAGGCCAATTTCTGGGTCAACCAGCTGGACGGCAACGGCAGCGTGCTGCAAAGCGAGCAGTTCAAGCAGAGCAACAGCAACGTCAAGGGTGGGCAACTGACCTTCCTTGACGGCGGGCACCTGGCGCTGCTGCTGAAGGTGACACCACCGGGCACGCCGAAGATGCCGGTAATGGACCCGGAGATGATGGAGCAGTGATGTGAGCAGCGGCGATGCGCAGCAACTGCTGAGGGCCCACCCGGGCTGGGTGAGGTTCATCGAGGCCGGCGTACTGGCACGAGGCCGCGATTATGCGGCGCAAGAGCGGACGCGCATCCTGTCGCAGCATGGCGCAACGGTCGAGGCAAGCTGCAAGGGCTCGGCCGGCCAGACCTACCAGCAGACCATCCAGCTGGTCCTCAACCACGGCGACCTGCGCATGTTCGGGCGCTGCTCCTGTCCCGTCGCCCTCAACTGCAAGCACTGCGTTGCTGCATTACTGCAGTTGCAGGATGGTAGCGACCGCCTTGAGGCCGCAGCGCCATCGGAGCAGGCCGCGCTTTCGCTGCCACCGGACCTCAACCTGTGGGTGCAGGCACTCGAGTCACCGTCCCAACCCGCTGCCTCACGCGAACCCGCACGCAAAGGCCCGGCAATCTATTACCGTATTCAACTGGATCATGAGCACTGGCGGCTCGAACCGATCAAGGGCACGCGGCAGACAGACGGCACACTGAAGATCGGCCGCATCACGTCGATGCCCGAGATGATCTACTACACCCCTCGCTATGTCACCGAGGACGACGCCCGGCTGTTGCGCCTGATCGATGCCCGCAGCAAGACGATTACGCCCGTGGTGCAACTGGAAGGCAAGCAGGGTGCGGAACTCTACAGCTACGCCCTGGCCACTGATCGCCTACTGTTCGAAGACGACGCTGCGCCATTGTCTTCCGGGCCGGAGCTGCATGCCGAGTTCCGCTGGGTCAGGCTTGACAATGGCAGCTACCGCGGCGCCTGGTATCACGATGGCCACCGGCAGCTGCAGGTACTGCCTATCGAACCCATGTACTATGTCGACAGGCATTCGCACCAGACCGGCAAGCTGCGCCATGACCTCGACCCCTTCATTGCCAGCCAGCTCGCGCGTGCGCCTGTTGTTCCCGAGCATTTGGTCGTTCCCTTGAGCCATCGCTTGAACGCCCTGAACCGCCACGTGCCCACCCCCACAGCCGTGAGCACCAGGCAAATCGAAGACCTCACGCCAAGAGGGAGGCTGACCCTCGGCAGCCTGGAATTCAGTGCCTACATGCCCAAGACCGGCCGTATGCAACGGCAGATGCAGCACCGTGCCGCGCTGGCATTCGACTACGACGGCCTGCGCGCCAGCGGCAGCGACGACAAACCGCTGACCCGCCTGGTCGGCGACACCAGCCAGCGCATCCGTCGCCAACCGCAGGCCGAGCAGGCGCTGCGCAAGGTGCTGCGCGACCTCGGTTTCACGCCCGCCACCCGGCAGAGCAAGGCGTTGCCCGACAGCGCTGGCGAGATGCTCCAGCTTCCCGACGACGAAGCCTGGCTACGTTTTGCCCGCGCAGGCCTGCCACGCTTGCGCGAGGCCGGTTGGGACATCGACATCCAACGCGACTTTGCCTTCAACCTGCAGGAAGTGGACGACTGGTACGCCAGCGTTGACGAAGCACCTGGCCATGAATGGTTCGACCTGGAGCTTGGCATCGTGGTCGATGGCCAGCGCCACAGCCTGTTGCCGATCGTACTGCAACTGCTGCGCAGCAACCCGGAACTGCTGCGCCCCAGCGAACTGGCCCGGCGCAGCGACGACGAACACCTGCTGCTCGACCTCAACCGCGGGCGCCTCGACGCGCCGGCCTTGCGCGTCGCCCTGCCGTACGGCCGGATCAAGGCGGTCATGGGCACCCTCGGCGAACTCTACCTGCACGACCATGCCGCGGGCCCATCGCTGCGCCTGGACCGCGCCGACGCCGCGCGCCTGAACGAAATCGAAGGCCTGCCACTGCACTGGGAAGGCGGCGAGCGTGTGCGCGATCTCGGTCGCCGCCTGCGCGATGCCCGCGACCTGCAGGCGCCACCGCCGGCCGGCCTGCAAGCCAGCCTGCGTCCCTACCAGCAGCAGGGCCTGAACTGGCTGCAGGCGCTGCGGGAAATGGGCACCGGCGGCATCCTTGGCGACGACATGGGCCTGGGCAAGACCTTGCAGACCCTGGCACACCTGCTGCTGGAAAAACAGTCCGGGCGCATGAACACACCGGCGCTGGCAGTCATGCCCACCAGCCTGATCCCGAACTGGCTCGACGAAGCTCAACGCTTCGCCCCCGGCCTGCGGGTTCTGGCCTTGCACGGGCCCGGGCGCAGCAAGCATTTCGCCAACCTGCACGATTATGACCTGGTGCTGACTACCTATGCCCTGGTACCTCGCGACCTCGAACACCTGCGCCTCCGGACCTGGCACGTGCTGGTGCTGGACGAGGCGCAGAACATCAAGAGCAGCACCAGCAAGGCCGCCCTTGCCGTCTGCGAACTGCAGGCCGGGCAGCGCCTGTGCCTGACCGGCACGCCGATGGAGAACAACCTCGGCGAGCTGTGGTCGCTCTTCCACTTCCTCATGCCCGGGTGGCTGGGCGACCTGAAGCGCTTCAACCAGGACTACCGCACCCCGATCGAGCGCCACGGCGACAGCGAGCGCATGGCCCACCTGGCCAACCGCATCCGCCCGTTCCTGCTGCGCCGCACCAAGGAGCAGGTGGCCACCGAACTGCCAGCCAAGACCGAGATGGTGCACTGGGTCGAGCTCAGCGATGCCCAGCGTGACACCTACGAGGCCGTGCGAGTGGCCATGGACAAGAAGGTCCGCGACGAAATCGCCCGCAATGGGGCCGCCCGCAGCCAGATCGTCATCCTCGACGCCTTGCTCAAGCTACGCCAGGTATGTTGCGACCTGCGTCTGGTCAAAGGGGTGGAAAGCAAAGGCAACCAAGCCGACAAAGGCAAACTGGGCGCGCTGCTGGAAATGCTCGAAGAGCTGCTCAGCGAAGGGCGCCGGGTGCTGCTGTTTTCGCAATTCACCTCGATGCTGGCGTTGATCGAGGAAGAGCTGAACAAACGCAAGATCCGCTACAGCCTGCTGACTGGCGATACCCGTGACCGGCGCACGCCGGTGCAGCAATTCCAGCAGGGTGACAGCGAAGTTTTCCTGATCAGCCTCAAGGCCGGTGGTGTGGGCCTGAACCTGACGGCTGCAGACACGGTGATCCACTTCGACCCTTGGTGGAACCCGGCCAGCGAGAACCAGGCCACCGACCGCGCCTACCGCATTGGCCAGGACAAGCCGGTGTTCGTGTACAAACTGATCACACGAGGCACGGTGGAAGAGAAGATCCAGCTGTTGCAGCAGGAGAAAGCGGCGCTGGCAGCGGGCCTGCTGGATGGTGGGCAAGCCGGGCAGTGGCGGCTGGGGGATGAAGAGATCGAGGCGCTGTTCGCGCCATTGCCGGGCAAGCGCGGGCGATAGAGCCCGCGTCATGAGTTGCCATTGCGGCCACTTCGCAGGTAAACCTGCCGCTACAGGTATCGCACCGCCAGCAACAGGCTGTTCCTGCGACAGTGGGCCGACCGGCGAACCGGCCGCCGCGGTCAATCGACCAGCTGCGCCTCTTTCAATGCCCCCAGCGCCTCCAGCCACCGCGGCTGCTGGCGGTAATCGGTGCGTGCGAACCCCTGCCCGCGCATCCGTGCAATCCGCGGCGAGGGCCTGACCTTCATCCGCTGCGCCGCAGTCAGCGCCAGCTCGGCTGCAGCCCGGTCGTTGCACACCAGACCCATGTCGCAGCCCGCAGTCAAGGCCGCCTCGATCCGGCTGGCCGCATCGCCAACCACATGTGCACCGGCCATCGACAGGTCGTCACTGAAGATCACCCCGTCAAAGCCCAACTCCCCCCGCAGAATGTCTTGCAGCCAACGCCGCGAGAAGCCGGCCGGCTGGCTGTCGACCTGCGGATAAATGACATGCGCCGGCATCACTGCCGCCAGTTGCCCGCTCAAGCGGGCAAACGGCACCAGGTCGGCCTGGCGCAATTGCGCGAGGCTGCGCTCATCCGTGGGGATCGCCACATGCGAGTCCGCCTCGGCCCAGCCATGGCCCGGGAAATGTTTGCCACACGCCGCCATGCCCGCCGCGTTCATGCCGCGGATGAACGCCCCGGCCAGTTGCGTGGCACGCAGTGGGTCACCCTCGAAGGCGCGACTGCCGACCACCGCACTGCGCTGGTGATCCAGGTCGAGCACCGGGGCAAAGCTGAGGTCCAGGCCAACCGCCAGCACCTCGGTCGCCATCAACCAGCCGCATTGCTCGGCCAGGTACTCGGCGTTGTCGTTGTCGGCCAGCGCACGCATGGCTGGCAGGCGCACAAAACCCTGGCGCAGGCGCTGCACGCGCCCGCCTTCCTGGTCCACCGCCAGGATCAGGTCGGGGCGAATGGCACGAATCGAGGCGCATAGCTCACGCACCTGGCGCGGGCTGTCGATGTTACGGGCAAAGATGATCAGGCCGGCCACCTCAGGCTGGCGCAACAGGTGACGGTCTTCGGCGGTCAGCCATTTACCGGCGATATCCACCATCAAGGAGCCTTGCAGGCTGACAGTCATGGGTAATCCTTCATTGAAGACTGAGAGAAGCCCACTGGGGGCAAGCGGCCTGCTCGATGCGCACCAGGCAATGCGCCGGCACCCGCTCGAACAGGTTGAGCAAATCGGTGTTGCGCAGGCGTATGCAGCCATGGGACAGCGCTACGCCCATGGGTTCCGTATCCGGGGTCCCGTGCAGGTAGATAAAGCGGCGGAAGGTATCGACCGCACCCAGGCGGTTGACCCCCGGTTCGCAACCGCTGAGCCAGAGGATGCGGGTGAGGATCCAGTCCCGGCCGGGATACTGCGCGTGCAAGGCCGGCGACCACACCTCGCCGGTCCAGCGCCGCCCGGCCAGCACCGCATTCAGCGGCAGGCCTGCACCGATCTTCGCCCGCACCTGGTGCAAGCCACACGGCGTGCAACCCGAACCATTGCGCTCACCAGCACCGTTGCGCGCCGTGGAAACCGGCAGGCGCAGGCACAGCTGACCACGGGCGAAGCCATACAGACGCTGGTCGGCAAGGGAAATGTGCAACAGATCAAGATCGGACATGGGCGCTAGCTTAGCCGAAGCGCCCTGCCCCGCCCAGCCTTCAGGCTTTGGCAGTGGCGGTACCGGCCTTGCTGCGTGGGCGCAACTGGGCAGCGGCCATGGCCGCGTCGGTGACGCCACTATCGGCACGCATGCCCGCAGCGAGGAATGGCACCATCAGGCGCATCACCTGTTCGATCGAGGTGTTGATACCGAAGTCGGTCTCGGCGATCGCCCGCAGGGCCTTGATACCGGACATGCTGAAGGCTGCGGCACCGAGCATGAAGTGCACGCGCCAGAACAGCTCGAGCGGCGGGATGCGCGGCGCGGCTTCGTTGACCAGCAGCATGTAGCGGCGGAACACCTTGCCGTACATGTCTTCCAGGTACCGCCGCAGGTGGCCTTGGCTCTGGCTGAAGGCCAGGCCCAGCAGGCGCATGAAGATCGACAGGTCGTTGTTGCTGCGTGGCTGCACGGCCAAGGCCTGCTCCACCAGCATTTCCAGCAGCTCCTCGAGGCTGGGCTTGTGCTCCGGCTTGGCCTGGCGCCGCTCCAGTTCACGCTCGAGGCTGGCACAGAACGGCCCGAGGAAGCGCGAGAACACTGCCTGGATCAAGGCCTTCTTGGAGCCGAAGTGATAGTTGACCGCCGCCAGGTTGACGCCGGCCTTGCTGGTAATCAGACGCAACGAGGTTTCGGCGAACCCCCTTTCCGCGAACAGCTGCTCGGCAGCATCGAGAATGCGTTCAACGGTTTCCGATTGGGCCATGACTACTCCGACTACTCCGCCAGACAAACAGGTGTTTGAAACATACGTTTCAGCCCTGCTTCTGTCAAGGCTCGGTGACTGGCCGGTCGCCATTTAAAAGCGCCGCGCTTCAAGCTGCAAGCCCCAGCCAGGCATAGCGCAGGCGGGGGTTGCTGCGTCGTTCGGCATTTTTATTGCGGGTTACAGGTTGCAGCGCATCCAGTACTGTATATAATCCCAGTCACTGTACAAAAAGACAGAGCGCTCACCATGTTGAAACTCACGCCACGCCAAGCCGAAATTCTCGCGTTCATCAAGCGTTGCCTGGAAGACAACGGCTTCCCGCCCACGCGCGCCGAGATCGCTCAGGAGCTGGGCTTCAAGTCGCCCAACGCCGCCGAGGAGCACCTCAAGGCCCTCGCTCGCAAAGGTGCGATCGAGATGACCCCGGGCGCCTCCCGTGGCATCCGCATCCCCGGCCTGGAAGCCAAGGCCGAGGAAAGCGGCCTGCCGATCATCGGCCGGGTTGCTGCCGGTGCACCGATCCTCGCCGAACAGCACATCGAGCAATCCTGCAACATCAGCCCCGACTTTTTCCATCCCCAGGCCGACTACCTGCTGCGCGTGCACGGCATGAGCATGAAGGATGTCGGCATCTTCGACGGCGACCTGCTGGCGGTACATACCTGCCGTGAAGCGCGCAACGGCCAGATCGTCGTGGCCCGGATCGGTGATGAAGTCACCGTCAAGCGCTTCAAGCGTGAAGGCAGCAAGGTCTGGCTGCTTGCCGAAAATCCCGAATTCGCCCCTATCGAAGTCGACCTGAAAGAACAGGAACTGGTGATCGAGGGCTTGAGCGTCGGCGTCATTCGCCGCTGATCCAGGAGGCGTCATGCAGCAGTTCATTCACGCACCCGAGCAAGCCCAGTTGCCATTGTTCGAAGCATTCCTCGCCCAGCCCGTACTGCCAGGCCTGAAAGCCAGCGAAGTGGCGCGCAAGAGCACCCAGCCCGAGCTGTTCAGCGAACTGTCGTTGCGCGGCGCCCCCGGGCATTGCCACAGCCTGCTGGCCCCGGTTCTGCGCGAGTTGAGCGAAGAGGACGAGAGCCGCTGGCTGACCCTGATCGCCCCGCCGTCAAGCCTGACCCAGACCTGGCTGCGCGACGCCGGGCTCAACCGTGAACGCATCCTGCTGCTGCACCCTCGCGGCAATCAAAGCCCGCTGCAATTGGCATGCGAAGCGCTGCGCCTGGGCCGTAGCCACACCGTGGTCAGCTGGCTGGGCAATATCAACGCCACTGCACGCCAGCAATTGCTGCGTGCCGCCAGCACCGGAAACGCACAAAGCCTGAACATCCGCCTCGGCTGATGCTCAGGCTTTGCCTGCTGTAGCTAAACACCTGACACCTGCTGCCTGTCAGTGCAGCACGCGTGGCCCTTCATCACGTTCGAGCTCGCCATCCATCAGGCGACCGGCCATCTGCACGCCCACACTGAGCATGGCCTTGGCTACTTCCACATGCTGGCCCTGCAGGAACGCCTTGGCGTCTTCCGAAAAATCCAGGGTTACCAGAGAGCCCTCATCCTCGGCGCGACGCAGTTCGATGCGGCCATCAGGCAACTCGACAATTTCCAGAAACGACGTAGACATAAATGGCAGTTCTCCGCGAAAGGCCAGTATTGTACCAGCCGTAGCGGCTGTCAGCACTCACTCAACGCGTCACGGAAACGTCTTACAAGACCTTTGAGGTTGCTGCGCCAGCTTTCCAGTTCCGCGCGTGACAGCGCCGGATGCTCAGGCTCATCGAGATTGACCGCCTGAATCAGCGGCTGGGTAACGTCCGTTTTTGGTGTTTTCTTCGCGACCGGTGGTCGGAACAAATCGGCATAAGCACCGAGCATTTGTGCCAGCCAGGTTTCATGCTGGCGCGCCAACTCCAGCAGCTCGGCCACTTCCGGGATAGCGATGCCGTTCAGGGCGTCGTCAGCCAGTGCTTGCTCGACAGTAGCAACCACAGGCAAGCGGTAGAAGCCACCAATCTCATGGCACAACCCCAGCAGCGCGCCGTACAGGTGAAACAGCGCCGATTCGCGCTCAGCCTGGACCAGGCCCTGGGCGTTCATTGCCTGGCTTTGTTCGGCCTTGGCCATGGACTCCAGGGCGAGGCCAGCGAAGAACAGTTTCTGGTTGGTGCGGGTATAGAGTTCCTGGGCCATCTCGGTGCCCTCCCATGAGGCTGCAAGGCGGATAGCTGCATCATAAATGATTGGGGCCGCAAAGCGGCCCCGATTACAGCACTCAAGGATCAGCGCTTGTCTTCAACCTTCCACGCATTGCCGTCGTAGAACGCCTTCCAGCCGGTCGGCTTGCCATCGACTTCGGATTGCACGTACTGCTCCTTGGTCTTGCGGCTGTAACGGATCACCGCTGGGCGACCATCCGGGTCTTTCTGCGGTGCATCGCACAGGAAGTGGTACTTCGGATCGATCTCGTGCTTGTGCGGCACGATCTCCAGCACCAGCGGAGCGCGCGTCTCACGGTTCTTGGGGAACTGGCTGGCAGCCAGGAACAGCCCCGAAGCGCCATCACGCAGCACGTAGGTATCGTCAACCTTCTCGCACTTGAGCTCAGGCATATCCACCTTGTCCATCTTCGGTGGCGCCGCCTCACCACTCTTGAGCAGCTTGCGGGTGTTCTTGCAGGCCGGGTTGGTGCAACCGAAGAACTTGCCGAAACGGCCAGTTTTCAACTGCATCTCGCTGCCGCACTTGTCACATTCCAGGCTCGGCCCTTCGTAGCCCTTGATGCGATAGTTGCCTTCTTCGATCTCATAGCCGGCGCAATCCGGGTTGTTACCGCAGATGTGCAGCTTGTGCTTCTCATCCAATAGGTAGGCGTCCATCGCCGTGGCGCAGATCGGGCAGCGGTGCTTGCCCAGCAGCACACGGGATTCCGATTCACCCTCGTCGTCGGCGGCAATCTCATCGCCCGGCACCAGGTTCACGGTGGCCTTGCAGCGCTCTTTCGGCGGCAGGCTGTAGCCCGAGCAACCGAGGAACACGCCGGTCGAGGCAGTACGAATCATCATCGGGCGGCCACATTCCTTGCACGGAATGTTGGTCATGGTCGGCTGGTTGGCGCGCATGCCGTCTTCGCTGGACTCGGCAGTCTGCAGCTTCTTGCTGAAGTCGCCATAGAACTCGTCGAGCACGTTCTTCCAGTCACGCTCACCCTGGGCCACGTCGTCGAGGTTCTCTTCCATGTCGGCGGTAAAGCCGTAGTCCATCAGGTTGGAGAAACTCTCCGACAGCCGCTCGGTGACGATGTCACCCATCTTCTCCGAGTAGAAGCGGCGGTTGTGCAGGGTCACATAACCACGGTCCTGGATGGTCGAGATGATCGCCGCGTAGGTCGATGGACGACCGATGCCGCGCTTCTCCATTTCCTTGACCAGGCTGGCTTCGGTGAAGCGCGCCGGTGGCTTGGTGAAATGCTGGCTCGGGTCGATCTGGATGGGCTTCAGCGCTTCACCCTGGACCATTTCCGGCAACACGTCGTCTTCGCCCGGCTTGCTCTGCTGCGGCAGCACTCGGGTGTAACCGTCAAACTTGAGGATACGGCCCTTGGCTCGCAGCTCGAAGTCGCCGGCAGCCACGGTGACGCTGGTGGACAGGTACTGCGCTGGTGGCATCTGGCAGGCCAGGAACTGACGCCAGATCAGCTCGTACAGGCGCTCGGCGTCGCGCTCCATGCCACTGAGCTTGCTCGGGTGGGTGTTGACGTCGGAAGGACGAATTGCTTCGTGCGCCTCTTGGGCGCCTTCCTTGCTGCCATACACCAGCGGCGCCTCCGGCAGGTACTGCTTGCCGAATTCACGTTCGATGTAACTGCGCGCCATGTCCAGGGCGTCGGCCGACAGGTTGGTCGAGTCGGTACGCATGTAGGTGATGTAGCCCGCTTCGTACAAGCGCTGGGCCATCATCATGGTTTTCTTCACACCGAAGCCCAGGCGGTTGCTGGCCGCTTGCTGCAAGGTGGAGGTAATGAACGGTGCCGACGGCTTGCTGCTGGTCGGGCGGTCTTCGCGCTTGACCACGCTGTAGCTGGAGGCCTTGAGCTTTTCCAGCGCAGCCATGGCCTGGGCTTCGTTCAGCGGCTTGAAGGCCTCGCCCTTCTCGCGTGCCACTTCGAAGCGCACCTTGGCGTTCTTGGCCGTGCCGAGATCAGCGTGGATTTCCCAGTACTCTTCCGGGATGAACGCGCGGATCTCGCGCTCGCGCTCCACCACCAGCTTCACCGCCACCGACTGCACACGGCCGGCGGACAGGCCGCGGGCAATCTTGGCCCACAGCAGCGGCGAAACCATGTAGCCGACCACACGGTCAAGGAAGCGCCGCGCCTGCTGGGCATTGACCCGGTCGATGTCCAGCTCGCCCGGCTGCGAGAAGGCATCCTGGATGGCCTTCTTGGTAATTTCGTTGAACACCACACGCTTGTAGCGGCTATCGTCGCCGCCGATGGCCTCGCGCAGGTGCCAGGCAATGGCTTCCCCCTCGCGGTCCAAGTCGGTTGCGAGATAGATGGTGTCGGCGTCCTTGGCCAGACGGCGCAGCTCTTCGATCACCTTTTCCTTGCCGGGCAGGATCTCGTACTTGGCCTTCCAGCCGTGCTCCGGGTCGACGCCCATGCGTGCCACCAGCTGGCGGCGGGCCTTTTCCTTCGGCGACAGCGCCGGAGCCTCACCCGCGGCCTTGCCACGCTTGGCGGCCGGCTCTTTGCTGGCGCTGGCCGAACCGCTGGTGGGGAGGTCTCGGATATGGCCGATACTCGACTTCACCACGTACTGGTTGCCCAGATACTTGTTGATGGTCTTGGCCTTGGCCGGGGATTCCACAATGACCAGCGATTTGCCCATGGATCGGAGTATTCCTGAATCTGAAGATGAAAAACGCGTCAGGTGCCAGACGCGGCACCGCTATATATAGTGGCAAAAGTGTGAGGTCAAGCTCGGACTGTCACGCTTGCGACTTGCCCAGCAGCCCGGGAAGCCCCTCTTCGGCCTTGACCAAAGCAAAGCGTGGCACCTGTTCCCCGTCAACCTCGACGGACTCCTCGAACATCGAAAGGGGCCGTACCCAGAAGCTGTAATCACCATACAGGCATTGGTAGAAAACCATCCACTCTTCGCTTTCGGAGTGCCGCGCAACACTGAAGACACGGTACTCAGGCCCTTTGTAATGCCGGTATATGCCTGGTTGTATCTGCATGTTGCCCACCCTCTTGAAAAAACCTGAAAAAACAAAACCGGGGCACAAGGCCCCGGTCGCTGTCCGCCAACGCGATCAGACGCGTTCGAAGACAGTGGTGATACCTTGGCCGAGACCCACGCACATGGTCGCCACCCCCAGGGTACCGCCATTCTGCTTCATGACGTTGAGCAGGGTGCCGGAAATTCGTGCCCCGGAGCAACCGAACGGGTGGCCCAAGGCAATGGCGCCGCCGTGCAGGTTAACCTTCTCATCCATCTTGTCGAGCACTTTCAAATCTTTCAGCACTGGCAGGGCCTGTGCAGCGAAGGCTTCGTTGAGTTCGATGAAGTCGATGTCGGCCATGGTCAGGCCGGCGCGCTTGAGGGCTTTCTGGGTCGACGGCACGGGGCCGTAGCCCATGATCGCCGGGTCGACACCAGCCACCGCCATGGCGCGAATGACCGCCAGTGGCTGGATGCCCAGGTCCATGGCGCGCTGCCCGGACATGACGATCATGCACGAGGCACCGTCGGTGATCTGCGACGAGGTACCAGCAGTGACGGTGCCGCCTTTCGGGTTGAACGCCGGCTTGAGCGCCGCCAGGCCTTCGAGGGTGGTTTCCGGGCGAATGGTTTCGTCGAAGTCGAAAACCTTGAGGAAGCCGTTCTCGTCATAGCCCTGCATCGGGATGATCTCGTCCTTGAACTTGCCTTCGACCGTAGCCTTGTGGGCCAGCTGGTGCGAACGCAGGCCGAACAGGTCCTGCTGCTCACGGGTAATGCCGTGCATCTTGCCGAGCATTTCAGCGGTCAGGCCCATCATTCCGGAAGCCTTGGCCGCATGCAGGGACAGGTGCGGGTTAGGATCCACGCCATGCATCATGCTGACGTGGCCCATGTGCTCGACGCCACCGACCACGAACACATCACCGTTACCGGTCATGATTGCCTGGGCGGCAGTGTGCAGCGCGCTCATCGACGAGCCACACAGGCGGCTGACGGTCTGCGCTGCGGAGGTGTGCGGGATCTGGGTCATCAGCGAGGCCATGCGGGCGATGTTCCAGCCCTGTTCCAGGGTCTGGTTGACGCAGCCCCAGATCACGTCCTCGACCTCTTTCGGGTCGACCTTGTCGTTGCGTTCCAGCAGCTTGCTGATCAGGTGCGCCGACATGTCTTCGGCGCGGGTATTACGGTGCATGCCACCCTTGGAGCGGCCCATTGGCGTGCGACCGAAGTCGACAATCACCACGTCTCTTGGATTCAGGCTCATATCAAATCTCTCGCTCTAGCTCGTTGACCGCTCAGTTGAAGAAGCGCTGGCCGTTCTTGGCCATTTCACGCAACTTGGCGGTCGGGTGGTACAGCGGCCCCAGGTCGGCATACTGATCGGCCAGGGCGACGAATTCGGCCACACCGATCGAGTCGATGTAGCGCAGCGCACCACCGCGGAAAGGAGGGAAACCAATGCCATAGACCAGGCCCATGTCGGCTTCGGCTGCGGTTTCGACGATGCCGTCTTCCAGGCAACGCACAGTCTCCAGGCACAGCGGGATCATCATCCAGTTGATGATGTCTTCGTCGCTGACTTCACGCTGCTCGAAGACGATCGGCTTGAGCACGTCGAGCACGCTGGCGTCGGCGACCTTCTTCGGCTTGCCGCGCTTGTCGGTTTCGTAGGCGTAGAAGCCTTTGCCATTCTTCTGGCCCAGGCAATTGGCCTCGTACAGGGCATCGACGGCCGAGCGCCGCTCATCCTTCATGCGGTCCGGGAAGCCTTCGGCCATCACGTCGCGGCCGTGGTGACCGGTGTCGATGCCGACCACGTCCATCAGGTAGGCAGGGCCCATCGGCCAGCCGAACTTCTCCATGACCTTGTCGATCCGTACGAAGTCGACACCGGCGCTGACCAGCTTGGCGAAACCGCCGAAGTACGGGAACAGCACGCGATTGACCAGGAAGCCAGGGCAGTCGTTGACCACGATAGGGTTCTTGCCCATTTTCTTGGCATAGGCCACTGTGGTGGCGACGGCCACTTCACTGGACTTCTCGCCACGGATCACCTCCACCAGCGGCATCATGTGCACCGGGTTGAAGAAGTGCATGCCGACAAAGTTCTCCGGGCGCTTGAGCGCCTTGGCCAGCAGGTTGATGGAAATGGTGGAGGTGTTCGAGGCGAGGATCGCATCGTCTTTCACCTGGCTTTCCACTTCCGCCAGCACGGCCTGCTTGACCTTCGGGTTCTCGACCACCGCCTCGACGACGATGTCGACGTTGGCGAAGTCGCCATAGGACAGGGTCGGGCGAATGGCGTTAAGTGCCTCGGCCATCTTGGCCGGGGTCAAACGGCCTTTCTCGACGCGGTTGCCGAGCAGCTTGGAGGCCTCGTTCAGACCCAGCTGGATGGCTTCCTCGCGGATGTCCTTCATCAGGATCGGCGTGCCCTTGACCGCCGACTGGTAGGCGATGCCGCCGCCCATGATGCCGGCGCCGAGCACCGCGGCCTGCTTCACGTCGCGGGCGATCTCGTCATGTGCCTTGGCCTTGCGCTTGAGTTCCTGATCGTTCAGGAACAGGCCGACCAGGCTCTCGGCGACCGAGGTCCGGGCCAGCTTGGCAAAGCCTGCGGCTTCCACTTCCAGGGCCTTGTCACGGCCGAAATTGGCCGCCTTCTGGATGGTCTTGATGGCTTCGACCGGAGCTGGGTAGTTCGGGCCAGCCTGGCCGGCAACGAAGCCTTTGGCGGTCTCGAAGGCCATCATCTGCTCGATGGCGTTGAGCTTGAGCTTTTCCAGCTTGGGCTGGCGCTTGGCCTTGTAGTCCAGCTCACCGCTGATGGCACGCTTGATCAGGTCGAGGGCACCGGCCATGAGCAGCTCAGGGGCGACCACGGCATCGACCGCGCCCACCTTGAGGGCGTCTTCGGCGCGGTTTTCCTTGCCGGCGGCGATCCACTCGATGGCATTGTCCGAACCGATCAGACGCGGCAGGCGCACGGTACCGCCGAAGCCCGGGTAGATCCCCAGCTTGACTTCCGGCAGGCCGATCTTGGCGCTGCTGGACATGACCCGGTAGTCGGCGGCCAGGCACATTTCCAGGCCACCGCCCAGGGCGATGCCGTTGATGGCCGCGACGGTCGGCACTTCGAGGTCTTCGAAGGCGTTGAAGATGCGGTTGGCTTCCAGGTTGCCGGCGACCAGTTCGGCCTCGGGCAGCTTGAAGTTGTCGACGAACTCGGTGATGTCGGCGCCGACGATGAACACGTCCTTGCCACTGCTGACGATCACACCCTTGACCGAGGCGTCGGCCTGGATGGCATCGACAGCCTGGCGAAGCTCGTTCAGGGTCAGGCGGTTGAACTTGTTGACGGACTCACCCTTGAGGTCGAACTTGAGCTCGACGATGCCACTTTCAAGAGCCTTAACCGTGATGGCTTTACCTTCGTAAATCATCAACTGATCTCCACGATATGGAAGCTGAACGTACACGCCGATCGCTGCAGCAAAAGCAGGCCTAGCTGCCCTGCCCCAGGCACACCCGTCAGCGCGCTAGTCGGAAGTATGGCTTGGCGTGGTGACATACAAACGCTCAATTCATACGCCCGTTTGATTTGGGTGTGCACACATTCTCCGAAAAGATCGACGTTGTCAAATGCTCCCGTGCGGGGCTAAAACGCGACTTTCCAGTCATTTTGTATCGCCCAGGTACAAAACATGATGACAGTGATCGCTGACCATTCATGTCAGCGATTGACCACGAACGATGGGAAAACGCTTGCGTTTTTTAACTTGCACGGCGATCCATGGCAGCTACACTGCCACTTGCTCGAAGATACCCGGCCTGCCTGGCCTTTCTGCGCAGCAGAACGCAAAGCGGCGACTTGGCTCCCCACCCCTTCAGGGTATGCCAAGCCGCCGCTTTGTCGTCATGGAGGTTCAAAAAGCGCCGCATGCTCTTGGACGAGGCGCCGTGCAGCCAGGTCTCAGGCCAGGGTTTCGAGGACGTAGGCAACATCCTGCAACACAGCCGTATCACCCCGCTCGGTCCAGTACAGCGCGATCATCCGCGCATCGGCTTCGACCTTGTAGACGCTGGCCGGCAAACGCGCCAGGGGCTCCATGAAGCGCGGGTCCTCACAGGGTTCTCGCCACTGGTTCCACCACACCCCGGGGCTGACCTGCCAGAAGCTGAAGCTGTCCTCATGCCCGCGACGGCGCGCCCGGTGGTATTGCGGGCACGGGCTTGGCGGCTGCCTTTCCAGCCAGTGCGGCCACTGCTGCGGCGCCAGCTGCATGGCCAGGCCCATGCGCCGGGCCTCCAGGCGCAGCTTCATCTGCTCATTCTGCTTGCGCGAGGTGCGCAGCCAGGAAAGCGGGCTGAGAATCAGCGCAAGGATTGACACCACCAGCAATACCGTCATATCAGTAGTTCTCATAAAACGTTGCAAATGAGCCGGTTAGCCATTTTTCACGGAAGACCCGCCCGAAAGCGACCATACTTCTTCTATCGCGATTGTCAGGAGTTCCGCTCATGTCCTACGAACATCTTCTGGTCGCCGTCGACCTGACCGAAGAATGCGACCCGGTGATCAAACGCGCCATGGCGCTGGCGGCACCGTCGAATGCCAAGGTGTCGCTGGTACATATCGTCGAGCCGATGGCCATGGCGTTCGGCGGTGACGTGCCCATGGACCTGTCGCAATTGCAACAGCAGCAGTTCGACCAAGCCAAGGAACGCATGGAGCGGTTGTTCAACAAATACCCAAACATCAACCGCGGCGACTCGCACCTGACCTATGGCCAGCCGCGCCAGGAAATCCACCAGCTGGCCAAGGATCAGAAATGCGACCTGATCGTGGTCGGCAGCCACGGCCGGCATGGCCTGGCGTTGTTGCTCGGGTCTACTGCCAATGACGTGCTGCACGGCGCACCGTGCGACGTGCTGGCAGTGCGGTTGCAGAAGAAGGAATGATTTAGCCTGTTACGGCCTCTTCGCGGGGCAAGC
>NZ_DGIR01000018.1:32576-123123 GCF_002386445.1 Pseudomonas sp. UBA4617 | reverse complement strand
CGCGTCAACCTTTAATTTCAAAAATGTTTCAACCCGCTCTCCCTCGGGCCAACCTGGGCAAAGCGCGCGCGATGGCAGGAACTCGCAGCAGCATCAGTACAGCTCCGATGAACGCATAGATCGCCAACTCCCGCAGATCAGAGCGCACGATCCACAGGAAATGCAGCAATCCCAACCCAAGCACTCCATACACCAACCTGTGCAGCTTCTTCCACCGCGCCCCCATGCGCCGCTGACTATACCTGTTCGAGGTAACCGCCAAGGCCAGCAACCCGAGGAACCCCAACGCGCCTACAATAATGTAGGGCCGCTTGCGTAACTCAACTGTCAGTTGCCCCCAGTCCAGCCCGAGGATAAAGAACAGATACGCCAGGATGTGCAGCACGATATAGGCAAATACCCACAACCCCAGCTGTCGGCGCACAACGATCCATCCCGGCCAGCCCGTCAGTTTCTGCAGCGGCGTCATGCTCAAGGTAACCAGCAGGAAGGTCAGCGCCCCAAGCCCGAGGCGATCCATCAGGATCTTGCCGGGGTCCGGCCCCAGCAGATTCAGCGCGGCCTCATACAACCACCACGCCGGGAACAGGCACCCCACGATGAAGATGGCCAGACGAAACCAGGGGTAGCGCATCAATAGTTCTTCCGCAGGTCGAGGCCGGCATACAGCGACGCCACTTCATCGGCATAGCCATTGAACATCTGGGTTTCCCGCACGTTGGGACTGAATAGCCCGCTTGGCAGCCGCCGCTCACGCGCCTGGCTCCAGCGTGGATGATCGACCGTCGGGTTCACATTGGCGTAAAAGCCGTACTCGTCCGGCGCCAGGCCTTGCCAGGTAGTACCAGGCTGCTCGGCCACCAGGCTGATACGCACGATCGACTTGATGCTCTTGAAACCGTACTTCCACGGTACGACCAGGCGCAACGGCGCGCCATTCTGGTTGGGCAGTTCGCGGCCATACATGCCCACCGCCAGGATCGCCAACGGGTGCATCGCCTCATCCAGGCGCAAGCCTTCCCTGTAAGGCCAGTCGATCAAGGCAAAACCCGAACGCTGCCCGGGCATGCGCTCCGGGTCCTTCAAGGTTTCGAAGCGCACATAACGTGCCCTGGAAGTCGGCTCGACCTGTTTGAGTATCTGCGCCAACGGAAAGCCCAGCCATGGAATGACCATCGACCACGCCTCAACGCAACGCAGCCGGTAAATGCGCTCCTCAAGCTGATACGGTTTGACGAAGTCTTCCAGCGCATAGCGCCCGGGCTTACCCACTTCGCCATCGACTACAACGCTCCACGGCTCGGTTTTCAGGCTCTCGCCATTGGCCGCCGGGTCACCCTTGTCCGGCCCGAACTCATAGAAGTTGTTGTAGTGGGTCGCATCCTTGAACGGCGTAATCGCCTCGTCCTTGACCGTTACCGCCTGCCAGTGCGCGGCAGCAAGCTTGTCGGCAAACCAGGCCGGCGCATGCCCGGCCTGCACATCGGCGTAACGCGAGACCTCGGCCGCGCCTACCCTGCCCGGCAACGCCCCCAGGGCCAGAGCCGCCAGGGAACCGCCCATCAGGGCACGCCGGGAAAGATAGATGCTTTCGGGGGTGATCTCCGATGCCTTGCATTCGGAAGACCTGGATAGCTTGATGAGCATGGGCGGCTCCATGGCACTGGATAGCGGATGTACCAGTAGACTATGGAGCCGGAGGGTTATTCCAACATTAACGGGCTATCAGGCTTTACGCCGACGCCCCTTCAGCAGGAACTGGATCGGCCCCGAAGCCGCATAGGCGAGGAAGATCAACAGCAGGATGCGCGGCGGGTCGCTGAACACCACGGCAAATACCAGCACCACCGCCAGGATCGCCACAAACGGCACCCGGCCCTTGAGGTCCAGCTCCTTGAAGCTGTTGTACTTGATGTTACTGACCATCAGCATGCCGGCAGCAGCTACCAGCAGCGCCACCAGGAACGACAGCTTGGAACCCTGGATACCGTAGTCGCTGAACGCCCATACGGTGCCCGCCACCACGCCCGCTGCGGCCGGACTGGCCAGGCCGATGAAATAACGCTTGTCGGCAGTACCGACCTGGGTATTGAAACGTGCCAGACGCAACGCCGCACCGGCCACATAGATGAAGGCGACCATCCAGCCAACCTTGCCCATGTCGCCCAGCGCCCAGCCGAAGGCCAGCAAGGCCGGGGCCACACCAAAGGCGACCATGTCCGACAGCGAGTCGTACTCGGCACCGAAAGCGCTCTGGGTATTGGTCATGCGCGCGACCCGGCCATCCAGGCCGTCAAGCACCATGGCCACAAAGATGGCAATGGCAGCGAAGGCAAAGTACTTGCTCGCCTCGCGCGGGTCACCGGCACTCAGGGCGCTCTGCGCGCTCATCGAGCTGATGATGGAATAGAAACCGGCAAACAGGTTGGCGGTGGTAAACAGGTTGGGCAGCAGATAGATGCCACGATGGCGCACCTTGCGCCCTTCGGCATCATGCCCTTCTTCAACGTGCTCATCGACAGGTAGCAGGCTTTCGGCGTCGGAGGGCTTGTTCGGCTCTTCGGGACGTTCGCTCATGGAGGGTACCTTGCAACAGGATGGAAAATGTTCGACACGGGCCCACAAGACAGGTTCTAACAGCGGGCCACTGGTCTGCTTTATACCAGAAGCCGGCTGCCAGAACGAAAAAACGCGGCCGAAGCCGCGTTTTTCATCTTCCGACAGACTTAGTTCTTGGTCTTGTCGACGATCTTGTTGGCCGAGATCCATGGCATCATCGAACGCAGCTGCTCGCCGATGATCTCGATGCCGTGAGCGGCGTTGTTGCGGCGCTTGGCGGTCATCGATGGGTAGTTGGTAGCACCTTCGGAGATGAACATCTTCGCGTACTCGCCGTCCTGGATGCGCTTCAGGGCGTTGCGCATGGCCTTGCGGGATTCCTCGTTGATGACTTCCGGACCGGTAACGTACTCACCATACTCGGCGTTGTTGGAGATCGAGTAGTTCATGTTGGCGATGCCGCCTTCGTACATGAGGTCAACGATCAACTTCAGCTCGTGCAGGCACTCGAAGTAGGCCATTTCCGGCGCGTAGCCAGCTTCGACCAGGGTCTCGAAACCGGCTTTGACCAGCTCGACGGTACCACCGCACAGAACAGCCTGCTCGCCGAACAGGTCGGTTTCGGTCTCGTCCTTGAAGGTGGTCTCGATGATGCCGGTACGGCCGCCACCCACGCCCGAGGCGTAGGACAGGGCGACGTTCTTGGCGTTGCCCGAAGCGTCCTGATAGATAGCGATCAGGTCAGGGATGCCGCCGCCTTTGACGAACTCGGAGCGAACGGTGTGGCCCGGAGCCTTCGGCGCGATCATGATCACGTCGAGGTCGGCACGCGGAACCACCTGGTTGTAGTGGATCGAGAAGCCGTGGGAGAAGGCCAGGGTAGCGCCCTTCTTGATGTTCGGCTCGATTTCCTGCTTGTACAGCTGGCCCTGGAATTCGTCCGGGGTCAGGATCATGACCAGGTCGGCAGCAGCGACGGCGGAGGCAACGTCGGTCACTTTCAGGCCATGGGCTTCTGCCTTGGCGACGGTGGCCGAACCTTTACGCAGACCGATGGTGACATCCACACCGGAGTCCTTCAGGTTGCACGCCTGAGCATGCCCCTGGGAACCGTAACCGATGATGGCGACTTTCTTACCCTGGATGATGGAAAGGTCGCAGTCTTTATCGTAGAAAACTTTCATGAAAATACCCCTGGTTATATCTCGGCCCCTGCGGAGCCATCGCTAATTTGTGGAATTCAGATGCTGAGCACTTTGTCGCCACGGGCAATGCCGGTAACGCCGCTGCGCACGGTTTCGAGAATCGATGCAGTGCCTATCGCCTGGATGAAGCTGTCCAGTTTGTCGCTGGTGCCGCTCAGCTGCACGGTGTACACGCTGGCGGTCACGTCGACGATCTGGCCACGGAAGATATCCGTGGTGCGCTTGATCTCGGCGCGCTGGGCACCAGTGGCCTTGACCTTGACCAGCATCAGTTCACGCTCGATGTGAGCGCTTTCCGACAGGTCGACAAGCTTGACCACTTCGACCAGCTTGTTCAGGTTCTTGGTGATCTGCTCGATCACTTCGTCATGGCCAACGGTGGTCAGCGTCAGACGCGACAGGGTCGGGTCTTCGGTCGGCGCCACGGTCAGGCTTTCAATGTTGTAGTTACGCTGGGAGAACAGGCCGACCACGCGGGACAACGCACCAGGTTCGTTTTCCAGCAGCAGGGAAATGATGTGCCGCATATCAGGTACGCTCCGTCTTGCTCAGCCACATGTCACGCATCGAGCCATCCTTGATCTGCATCGGATAGACGTGCTCGCTGCGGTCAACCGCGATGTCGATGAACACCAGGCGGTCCTTCATCGCAAACGCTTCTTCCAGCTTCGGCTTGAGGTCCTTCAGGCTGGTGATGCGGATACCCACATGGCCATAGGCCTCGGCCAGCTTGATGAAGTCAGGCAGCGACTCGACATACGAGTGCGAGTGACGACCGTTGTAGGACATGTCCTGCCACTGACGGACCATGCCCAGCACACCGTTGTTCAGGTTGACGATCTTCACCGGCAGGCCGTACTGCATGCAGGTGGACAGCTCCTGGATGTTCATCTGGATGCTGCCTTCGCCAGTCACGCAGGCCACGTCCTGATCCGGGAAGTTGAGCTTGACGCCCATCGCCGCCGGGAAGCCGAAGCCCATCGTGCCCAGGCCACCGGAGTTGATCCAGCGGTTCGGCTTGTTGAAACGGTAGTACTGCGCCGCAAACATCTGGTGCTGGCCGACGTCGGAAGTGACAAAGGCATCGCCATGGGTCACTTCGCACAGGGTCTCGATGACCTTCTGCGGCTTGATGACGTTGCCGTCGCCCTTGTCGTAAGGGAACAGCTCGCCATTGCCACGCCATTCATCGATCTGCTTCCACCAGGCATCCAGCGCCGCCTTGTCAGACTGCTCGCCGATTTCCTTGAGGATGCCGAGCATCTCGCTGAGGACGCTGTCGACCGGGCCGACGATCGGCACGTCGGCCTTGATCATCTTGGAGATCGACGCCGGGTCGATATCGATGTGGATGATCTTGGCGTTCGGGCAGAACTTGGCCGGGCCGTTCACCACTCGGTCGTCGAAGCGGGCACCAACAGCAAAGATGACATCGGCATGGTGCATGGCCATGTTGGCAGTGAAGCTGCCGTGCATGCCGAGCATACCGAGGAACTGGCGATCAGTACCCGGGAAACCACCGAGGCCCATCAGGGTATTGGTGACCGGCAGGTTCAGCGACTTGGCAATTTCGGTCAGGGCTTCGGAACCGCCGCCGAGAATCACGCCACCGCCGGAGTACACCACCGGGCGCTTGGCCGCCAGCAGCATCTCGGCAGCCTTGCGGATCTGCCCGGAATGGCCACGAACGGCCGGGCTGTAGGAACGCAGCTTGACCTTTTTCGGGTAGACGTATTCGAACTTCTCGGCCGGGTTGGTCATATCTTTTGGAATATCGACCACGACCGGACCTGGGCGACCGGATTGCGCCAGGTAGAATGCTTTTTTCAGTACTTCCGGGATTTCGCTGGCGTGTTTGATCATGAAGCTGTGCTTCACGATCGGCCGCGAAATGCCGATCATGTCGGTTTCCTGGAAGGCATCGGTGCCGACCATGGTGCTGGGCACCTGGCCGGACAGGATGACCATCGGAATCGAGTCCATGTAGGCAGTGGCAATACCAGTAATGGCATTGGTCGCACCAGGCCCGGAAGTCACCAGCACCACGCCGGCCTTGCCGGTGGCACGGGCGTAACCGTCCGCCATATGGGTAGCCGCCTGCTCATGACGAACCAGGATGTGCTCGACTTCCGGTTCCTTGAACAGCGCGTCGTAAACATGCAGGAGAGCACCACCAGGGTACCCGTAGATGTGCTTAACGCCTTCGTCACGCAAGAAGCGGACGACCATCTCAGCGCCAGATAAAAGCTCCACGTTGTTCACCTCTAAAACGCCAGAATACCGCCCTCACTGGACGGGTCTTAATAGGTTTACTGCCAAGCAGAGCATGAGCGAACGTCAGCACTGACTGAGCAAGTATTGGGAGCGCCCCAGAGTGTTGCGGGGTTTTCCCACCCAGCGCGAGGTAACGCGTTGCGGGGTGTAACAGGTCGGCGCGGGTGTGCGCCTCATGATCTGCTTAGCGGGTCTGCTTCTGGCAGTCCCTCTACAGCGGAGATTGGATTCTTCTGATTCGGCGCCAACAAGTCAAGAAAAATTATTGCCAATTTTTCGCCAAGATGAATTCCTGCCACCACTAAAAATCGCTTCAGCAGCAGAATTAATAAGATTTCCACAAAAAAGGGCCACAATCTGCGGCCCTTGAAGGAAAAACTGAAGAAATCAGGCGGAAGGAGCAATCAATTGATCGAAAGCTGCCAACAGGCGCCGAAGCTCGCGGCTTTGTTCCGGGCGGTCGGTAAATACGGTTTCGGCCATGACCAGGATGCCGGAGGCATTGGGTAGCGGGTGGCCCAGCTCGATGATGATCTTCATGCGCGGCAGGAAGATCCATTGCAGCCATTGTTCGAAACTGAGGGTATCGACGGCGAACGGCACAGTGCTGGCCAGCGCCTCGTCGCTTGGCGCCTCGGCATCCCACCACCCCTGTACCTGCAGCTCGCGCTCGATCAGCATCAGATGGTCGGCAATATCGAGAATGCGTTGCTCGATCATCACAAGTTGACCCGAGCCTTTTGCCGGGCCAGCGCAGCACCAGCATTGTCACCCTGTTTTTCGCGAGCCTGGGCGATGGTATTCCACAGCTCGGCCTGCAGGCTCGGGCGGCCGTTGGCGTAAGTCAGGGCGCGACGCGCCAATTGCTCGGCCTGTGGCGCATCACCCTGCGACAAGCGCACCTGGGCCAGGCGGTACAGTACCTGCGGCTCGCGCGGGGCAATGCGCTGGGCACGCTCCAGGCTGGAAGCAGCACCGTTGAAGTCACCGCTGCCCTGCTGCGACTGGGCAGTGGTCAGCAGTGCCAGTACCGGACCATCCAGCTGCTCATCGGCCGATAGCCCGCCTGCAGCGGCACCGCTACGTGGAATACCGGTCGGGGCGCTGGTGCTTTGCGGGGCGCTGTTCATCGCGGCGATGTCGAACGGTTCGTCGGCGATCGGGTTAGGGTTGGTTGCCATCGGCACCGAACTGACCGGACCGGTTGAGATCGGCCCCGGCGTGATCGGCGAGGTGCTGATCGGTGCCGGCCCGTTGGCCGCCGGGAATGTCTGGATGCCGGAGGCACCGGCACCCTGCGGGATCATCACGGTGACGCCGGAGTCCTCAGGCAGCGTTTGGGCTTGCGCGGTACCCGCGTTATAGCCACCCGCCGAGCGGTTGGCTGTGACGCGTTCGCTATTGGACACGCGGGTGCTCGAGTCGACCACCGGAATATTGCCGCGCGGGACACTGGCGCACCCCTGGAGCACAGCCAGCGCCGTCACGGCAGGAAACAGCCACTTGTTCACGTCACACCTCATCAATGCAGCCTGTGCTTAATTCATCCAGCCTTTTACCCAGTCCATGACCGACTCAACCGGATCCTGCTCGCCGCCACAGGTCGCACCGGCGGGCGGTTCACTCCCGCGAATATACGGCATCTGCACTGCTCCCGGACAGCTGCCATCAGAACCATGGCCACTGTATGGGTCAATCCACGCCTGCACCACGTTGTCCGGTTGCGGCATGTCCAACGGCAACGGGTCGGCCTTCTTCATGAAGCTGGTCCACACCTGCAGGGCACCGGTAGCGCCGGTAAATGGCGTCTTGCCGTTGTCGTCACGACCCATCCACACCACGGCCAGCAGGTCCTGGCTGAAACCGGAGAACCAGCTGTCACGCGAGTCGTTGCTGGTACCGGTCTTGCCAGCCAGGGTCAGCGTGCGCGGCAAGGTGTTGTATACCGAGCGGCCAGTACCTTCGCGCATTACCCGCTGCATGGCGTTCTGCACCAGGTAGATGGCGCCCGGGTCAAAGGTTTGCTGGATCTGGAACGGGTAACGCTTGAGCGGCTCGCCCTCGGCGGTGAGCACGCTGCGGATACCGCGCATCGGCGTATTGAAACCGCCGTTGGCGATGGTCTGGTACATGGTCGCCACCTGCATCGGCGACATGCCGCCGGCGCCCAACAGCATGGCCGGGAATGCTGGCCAGTCAACGTTCACGCCCAACCGGCCGATGGTCTTGATCACGTTGGGCACGCCCACTTCCAGGCCGATCTTGGCGGTCGACAGGTTGTAAGAGTTGGCCAGCCCCTGGTACAGGTAGATGGTGCCATGCGGACGGCGGTCATAGTTCTGCGGGCGCCAGACCTGGCCGTCGGCGCCTTTGACCGAGAAGGGCTCGTCCTGCACCCAGCTGGTCAGCGTGTACTTGGTCGGTTGCTCCAGCGCGGTCAGGTAAACCGCCGGCTTGACCAGCGAGCCGATCGGGCGCACAGCATCGATGGCGCGGTTGAAGCCAGCGAAACCGGCCTGGCGGCTACCAATCAGTGCCTGCACTTCACCGGTTTCCGGGTTGGTCACGACCATGGCCGACTCGACCTCGTCAGCCCCCTTGCGACCTGCCAGGCGCTTGAAGGTCTCGCTCATCGAGGCTTCGGCCTTCATCTGCAGGATCGGGTCGAAACTGGTGAAGATGCGCAGGCCCTCTTCGGTCAGGTCTTCGTCGCGGTAGTCTTGGCGCAGCTGACGCTTGACCAGGTCGAGGAATGCCGGGAACGAGCTGTCAGCCAGGCTGCCGCGCTTGGTCACGCCCAGCGGCATCTTTTTCGCCGCATCCACTTCCGCCTGGCTCGCCACGCCCTGTTCGGCCACCAGGTCGAGCACCAGGTTGCGGCGCGCGAGGGCACGGTCGGGGTAGCGTCGCGGGTTGTAATAGGACGGGCCTTTGACCATGCCCACCAGCAAGGCGATCTGGTGCAGTTTCAGCTCCGACAGCGGCTGGCTGAAGAAGAACTGGCTGGCCAGGCCGAAGCCGTGCACCGCACGCTGACCATCCTGGCCGACGAACACCTCGTTGAGGTAGGCCTCGAGGATTTCGCGCTTGTCGTAGTGCAGTTCCAGCAGCACGGCCATCATGGCCTCGGTCAGTTTGCGGCTGAGGCTGCGTTCGCTGGTGAGGTAGAAGTTCTTCACCAACTGCTGCGTCAGGGTACTACCGCCCTGACGCATCGAGCCGGCTGACGTGTTGACCCACATGGCGCGGGCGATCGACTTGGGCGACACCCCGAAGTGGCTATAGAAATCGCGGTCTTCGGTGGCCACCAGGGTTTCGAGCAGGTATTTGGGCACCTGGTCGATCTTGATCAGGATGCGGTCTTCGAGGTTTTTCGGGTAGATGCCGCCGATCATCAGCGGTTCCAGGCGCACTACATCGAGCGCCTTGCCGTTGGCCCCGGACAGGCCTGCCACGTAGTCGCCGGAGAAGCGCACCCGCACGAACTGTGCCGGCTCCATGCCCTCGTAGAACTGGAAGCCACGGGTGTTGAGGTCGACCGTATTGCCGTTGACCGACGCCGCACCGGGGCCATTGGCAGCGGTTTCACGGCGATAGCCGAGCGCATCCAGCTCGGTGAGGAAGTCGTCCTTGCTCAGCTTCTGCCCGGTGAACAGCTCCAGCGGCCGGGCGTACACCTTGGCCGGGATGGTCCAGCGCTTGCCGGAGAACTTTTCCTGGACGACGGCATCGAGGTATACCGCGAAGCCGGCAACGATCACCAGGCCGACCAGGCTGAGCTTCAAGGCCCAGCCCAGCCAGGCGCGGGAGCGGCCGGTCGGGCGTTTCTGAGGGGTGCGGGGGGTTCGGGTTCGAGTCATGGCGGCGGATTATACGCACTTTATAAAGGCTGGGCAGACGGCCCGGCGGTAGGCAGGGGCGGCACCATTGACCATAATGGCGCATTCGAATTCCCTGCCCCGGAAGGATTTCCCGTGAGCCAAGCCCTTATCAACGCGCTGCAGAACCCTGCCCTGTACCCTCACCCCGTGGAGGGGTTCCAGCTGATCGAGACGCATATCTCCTGGGTTCTGCTCACCGGCGAGTATGCCTACAAGATCAAGAAGCCGATGAACTTCGGCTTCCTCGACTTCACCAGCCTGGATCAGCGCCAGCATTTCTGTAATGAAGAATTGCGCCTGAACCAGCGCCTGACCGACGGCCTGTACCTGGAAGTGCTGCCGATTACCGGTAGCGTCGAGGCGCCGCAGATCGGTGGCGTAGGCGAGGCTATCGAATATGTGCTGAAAATGCGCCAGTTTCCCCAGGGGCAGATGCTCAGCACCCTGCAGGCCAATGGCGAACTGAATGCCGCGCACATCGACCAGATGGCCCGGCAGATCGCCGAGTTCCACCTGCAGGCGCCCCGTGTGCCGGTGGAGCACCCCCTGGGCACGCCGGAAAGCGTGATGGCGCCCGTGGAGCAGAACTTCGAGCAGATTCGCCCGTTCCTCAGCGACAAGGCCGACCTGCAGCAGCTTGATGCCCTGCAGGCCTGGGCGCGCAGCAGCTTCGAGCGCTTGCATGGCCTGCTGGAAAAGCGCAAGGCCAACGGTTTCATCCGCGAATGCCACGGTGACATCCACCTCGGCAACGCGACGCTGATCGATGGCAAGGTGGTGATCTTCGACTGTATCGAGTTCAACGAACCGTTCCGCCTGACCGACGTCTATGCCGACACCGCTTTCCTGGCCATGGACCTGGAAGACCGCGGCCTGAAATGCCTGGCCCGGCGCTTCATCACCCAGTACCTGGAACTGACCGGCGATTACGAAGGCCTGGAACTGCTCAACTTCTACAAAGCCTACCGCGCGCTGGTACGGGCCAAGGTGGCGCTGTTCAGCATGCCGTCCAATGCCGATGGGGTGCAGCGTGCGACCACCCTGCGCACCTACCGCAACTACGCCAACCTGGCGGAAAGCTACAGTGCCATCCCGTCGCGCCTGCTGGCCATTACCCATGGGGTTTCGGCGGTAGGCAAAAGCCACGTGGCCATGCGCATGGTCGAGGCCTTGGGCGCGGTCCGCGTGCGCTCGGACGTTGAGCGCAAGCGCCTGTTCGGTGAGCAGCAGCAGGCCGAAGCAGGCCAACTGGGTTCAGGCATCTATGCCCAGGACGCCAGCGCCGCGACCTACCAGCGCCTGCACGAGGTGGCGGCAACCATTCTGCGTGCCGGTTACCCGGTAGTGCTGGATGCCACCTACCTCAAGCGCGAGCAGCGCCAGGCTGCAGCCGATATCGCCAGCCAGACCGGTGTGCCGTTCCTGATCCTCGATTGCCATGCGCCCGAAGCAGTCATTGCCAGCTGGCTGGAGCAGCGCCAGGCAGAACAGAACGACCCATCGGATGCCACCCTGGACGTGATCAAGGCCCAGCAGGCGAGCCGCGAGCCACTGGATGCGCAAGAGCTGGCACAGAGCAAACGCGTCGACACCCAGGATGCCGCCAGCATGGACCAGGTCATCGACCAGGTTCGCCAGCGCTTGCCCGGGCTGTAAGTTCAGCGCTTTTCCATCCCGGCCTTTTCGCGCCTTTACCCGCGAACAGGCCGGGCTAGGCGACGCATGCCTCCAGCGCATCTCGTCGCCCCCAATGGCAAAAGGCCGCGCATTTTCCAACCCCCGCTACACTCCTCTCTGACCTGCTCGCGATTTATCCCCATGACCCGTTCAGCCATCGCAAGGAGGCTCGATGAACGATGAATTGCAGCACCTGAAGAACCTTGGCAAGACCTCTGCGCAGTGGCTGCATGCAGCAGGCATCCACAGTGCATCGGATCTGCGACGCCTGGGCGCGGTGGGTGCGTACCAAGCCGTGAAGACGCGAGGGTTCCGTGCATCGAAGGTGCTGCTGTATGCCATTGAAGGCGCGCTCCTGGACATGCACTGGAACGACTTGCCGGTGGAGCGCAAAGAAGCGCTCATCCAGCAACTGGACGCAAAATGTCCGGCACAAAAAAATTCGAAATAATCGAGAGAAAGGGATTGACCTCGAAATGAGAATAGTTATGATTATCACAACTGGTCGCGAGACTGGTTGGATAAACTAAGAGACCTTGGTTCGGACTCTCAGATTATCTCCTCATCAGGCTAATCACGGTTATTGACCCGGCAGTTTGCCGGGTCTTTTTTTTGCCGGGCGTGTGGCATCAGCGTTGTAATTGTGCACAGTAATCCTGCGCCGGCAGTACCGCCGTATACCACACGTAATCAGCTTGCCCTGCCTCGACCTGCGCACCTGCCTCAGCCAACAGTAAAACCCTGCTGCTACCCTGCGCGCCCAAGTCAGCCAGATGCAACGGCACGCCCAGGTCCTTGCGCACATGATAGGCACCGGCAAACAACAAGGCTGGCTGCGGTGCCGCTAACAGGCGCTCGGCCATACGCCGGTCGCGCTGCTGCTGCACGGCTAGCATCGCAGGCAACTGGCTGTCCGGAAGCATCCCGCAGTGTCCGGCGCGCACCTGTTGCAACAACGCGGCCTTGACCGCTGGCGCATTGGACCTCTCGCCGACCAGCGATGCTGGTTGCCGATACGCCTGGCGCATCTGGCCGGGGGAAAGGTTGGCAGCCAGCAGCGGGATACGTTGCTGCAAAGCCTCGGTAACGATTGGCCCGTACATCTGCCAGTCCCAACCGTCCTGCCAGGCCAGGGCCTGTGGCAGATCGGCCGGCACGGGTTGCCCCACCAGCTTGTCCAGCAGCGGTTGCTGCTCGGGCTGCAGCATTTCCAGCAGCAGGCTGCCCTGCGCACGCTGGGCCTGCAGCGCCCGCAACAGCCAAAGCTGAAGGGCATGGTGGTCGGGGTTGTCGTGTTTCTCGCCGACCAATACCCGCGGCGCAACAGCCAGGCGTTGTACCAGTTGCGCTGGGTCGAGCAGTTGCCCACTGGCAAGCTCGACGATATGCCCCAGCTCGGGATGGGTACGCCCTTCGCTGCTTTGCCAGGCCGGCAGCGCTGGCAGGCTGGCCTGGCAAGCGCCCAAGGCCAGTGCAAGGCATAACGAGAAACCTGACAACAGCGGATGGCGCATGTGCAATACCTCTCTGTCACTCACGATGTATCGGGCCGGTGCCGGTAAACCGGGCGCCTTGCAGCCGGCGACGGAACTGCGCACCACAGGCAGCCAGGCACAGCGAATGCAGGTAACCTGATGGACATCCGCACTGGCGGGTCAAGCCATCATTTGTTTCACGAGTCGTCGTTGCCATGCACTTCCTTTGTACTTCCCAGGGCCTTGTCGAAGGCCAGAGTCGCGCCTTCAGTGTAGAAGGCGTCGAGTTGTTCGGCGTGCGCCGCCTGGGCCAGGTGTACCTCTACCGCAACCGCTGCCCGCACCGCGGCATACCACTGAACTGGGCGCAAGATGCCTTTCTCGAGGACAGCGCCAGCCTGATCCACTGCGCGCACCACGGCGCCCTGTTCCTCATCGAAAGTGGTGAGTGCGTGGCCGGGCCTTGCGAGGGCGAGTCACTGGAGGCTCTTGGCTGCCACGAAGACAGCCAAGGTATCTGGTTCAAGGCGTAAGCAGCACCGGCAGGCGGCGATCGATGACGATGCCTTCCGGGTTCAGGCGGGTGCCGTAAGCCAGTACCTCCACGCCATCGGCCACTGCAGCACGCAGTGCCTGGGCATAGGCCGCATCGATTTCCTCGGCCGGGCGCACTGCATCGACGCCGGTCAGGTTGACGCAATACAACTGCACCGCCCGCACGCCCTGCCGGGCCAGCTTGGCCAGTTCACGCAGGTGCTTGGCGCCGCGCTGGGTCACCGCATCGGGAAAAGCCGCGACCGAGCTGTCGGGATAGCCAAGGGTTACGCTCTTGACCTCGACATAAGCCGGAGCGCCATTGAACTCCAGGCGAAAATCGATGCGGCTGCCTTCCTCACCGTAGGCCACTTCCCGCCTGAGGGCTGTAAAGCCTGCCAATTCGGCGATGATGCCGGCATGCAAGGCTTCTTCGACCAACGCATTGGCCCGCCCGGTGTTCACGCAGGCCAGCCTCCCTTGTGGGGTTTCGCTGATTTCCCAGGTACCTGGCAGCTTGCGCTTGGGGTCGTTGGAGCGGCTGAACCACACCTCCCCGCCTTCACGCATGCAGTTGAGCATCGAGCCGGTGTTAGGGCAGTGAATGGTCATCTGCTCGCCGCCCACCATTTCGATATCGGCGAGAAAACGTTTGTAGCGGCGCAGCAGCCGACCTTTTTCGAGTGACGGCGAAAATTGCATCAGCCTTGCCAGCTCCGCAAGCCGCGGGCAATACGCTGCACCGCTTGTTCCAGGCGCGGCAGGCTCTGGGTGTAGGCAAAGCGCACATGGTGCCCGGCCAGATGACGACCGAAGTCCAGACCCGGCGTGAAGGCGATGTGCTCGGTCTCCAGGAAGTGCCGGCAGAATGCGAACGCGTCACCGCCAAAGGCACTGATATCGGCGTAAAGGTAGAACGCCCCCTGCGGCTCAACGGCAATACGGAAACCCAGTTCGCGCAGGGCGGGCAACAAGTAGTCGCGACGGCGGGCGAACTCGGCACGGCGCTCTTCGAAAATGGCCAGGGTCTCGGGCTGGAAGCACGCCAGCGCAGCATGCTGGGCCATGCTCGGTGCGCTGATGTACAGGTTTTGTGCCAGCTTTTCCAGGTCTGCCACGGCGCCCGGCGGCGCTACCAGCCAGCCGAGGCGCCAGCCGGTCATGCCGAAATACTTGGAAAAACTATTCAGCACGAAGGCCGAATCATCCACTTCCAGTACGCTGGGTGCGTCCATGCCATAGGTCAGGCCATGATAGATCTCGTCCACCACCAGGTGCCCGTGGCGTTCACGGGTGGCTCGGGACAGGCTGGCCAGTTCGTCGCGGCCCAGCACGGTGCCGGTCGGGTTGGCTGGCGAGGCAACCAGGGCGCCGACAGTGTCCTTGTCCCAATAACGCTGCACCAGGTCGGCGGTCAGCTGGTAGTTGACCTCCGGGCCCACCGGCACCAGTTGTGCCCCGCCTTCGACCAGGCGCAGGAAGTGGCGATTGCACGGGTAACCCGGGTCGGCCAGCAGCCAGTGCTTGCCCGGGTCGACCAGCAAGCTGCTGGCCAGCAGCAGTGCACCGGAGCCGCCCGGGGTGATGAGGATGCGTTCAGGGTCGACACTCAGGCCATAGCGCTGGCGATAGAAACCGGCAATCGCCTCACGTAACGCCGGCAGGCCGCGGGCGGCGGTATAACGGGTGTGCCCGGCGGCGAGTGCCGCCTGTCCAGCGGCGACGATCGGTGCGGCGGTGGTGAAGTCCGGCTCGCCGATTTCCAGGTGGATCACGTCGTGCCCGGCCGCTTGCAGCTCGTTGGCCCGGGCCAGCAACGCCATGACATGGAAGGGTTCGATGGCGCGGCTGCGCGCGCTGTAAGGGTGGGCCATGACCTTCTCTCAATAGGGTCTAAACTGGAGATTCTACCTCTGCAAGCGATCGAACGTACCGCTCAGGCCGGTGTCAATCAGCAAGATCGGGCGGGGTAGCGCACCCCCGATCTATCTGGTAAGTTCGGCGGCTCGCAGTCGCAGGGCCGGCGGGTGCCGGAGATGGAGCAGCCTGCGCATTGGATCAGATGAGTGAGAGGCGGTCTATTCATGTCCACCGTAGAAAAGCAAAAAGCCCAGACCATGTACGGTGTCGAGCCCTACGTAGAAACCAAGGGTGAAGAGTACATGGGCGAGCCCATGAAACAGCACTTCACCAAGCTTCTCGGCGCCTGGAAGCGAGACTTGATGGAAAGTGTCGACCGCACTGTGGACCACATGAAGGACGAGGCAGCCAACTTCCCCGACCCGGCCGACCGCGCCAGCCAGGAAGAAGAATTCGCCTTGGAGCTGCGCAACCGCGATCGCGAGCGCAAGCTGATCAAGAAGATCGACAAGACCCTCGAAAAGATCAAGGCCGACGAATACGGCTGGTGCGAATCGTGCGGCATCGAGATTGGCCTGCGTCGCCTGGAAGCCCGTCCTACCGCGGACCTGTGCTTCGACTGCAAGGAAATCGCCGAGAAAAAGGAAAAGACGGTCGGCAAAGGCTGATCCTTCTTCCATCCGGACGGGGCGCATCAAGCGCCCCGTTTCATTTTCATGCCCAGCCTGACCATGACCGATACCCGTTACATCGGGCGTTTCGCCCCCACCCCCAGCGGCTTCCTGCACTTCGGCTCGCTGGTCGCCGCTCTCGCTTCCTGGCTCGATGCCCGCGCTGTAAATGGCCGCTGGCTGCTTCGCATGGAAGATACCGACCCGCCCCGGGAAATGCCCGGCGCCCGCGATGCCATCCTGCAGACGCTGGAGCGCTATGGCCTGGAGTGGGATGGCGAAGTGGTGTTCCAGAGCCAGCGCCACGACGCCTACGCCGCAGTGGTCGATCGCCTGTTCAACATGGGCCTGGCTTATGCCTGCACCTGCTCACGCAAACAGCTGGAGGGCTACAACGGCATTTACCCCGGTTTTTGTCGCAACGCCGGGCATGCGCGTGAAGGCGCGGCGATCCGCTTGCGAGTGCCGGAGCTGATCTATCGCTTTACCGACCGGGTGCAGGGCGAGTTCCAGCAGCACCTGGGGCGTGAGGTAGGGGATTTCGTCATCCAGCGCCGCGACGGGCTGTATGCCTACCAGCTGGCGGTGGTTCTGGATGACGCCTGGCAAGGTGTCACCGACATCGTGCGCGGCGCCGACCTGCTGGACAACACCCCGCGCCAGCTATACCTGCAAGAGTTGCTGGGCTTTTCGCAACCGCGCTACCTGCATATACCGCTGATCGTGCAGCCGGACGGGCACAAGCTGGGCAAATCGTACCGTTCGCCGCCACTGCAGGCGGAGCAGGCCACGCCGCTGTTGCTGCGGGCGTTGCGGGCGCTCGGGCAGGAGACCGCCCCTGAGCTGTCGCTGGCGACGCCGGCCGAAGTGCTGGCGGTGGCCCGTAAACAGTGGCAGCCCGAGGCGATTGCGCGCAGAACCACAGTGCCGGAGGTTGATTTGCTCTGAGGCAGGCCCGGCCCTGTCGCGGGTAAACTCGCGAAGAGGCCGGCACAGGCACCCCATCAAAAACAAAAGGCCAATAAATTCAACCCCTTGGCGAACCCCCTGGATTCCCGCTAGCATCCCCCCCGCCATTTGCGCCAATAATAAGTCCAAGCCCGCAGCGCCCAACCATCGAGGCCAGCATGTACATCTATCGTTTGGTCCTGCTTCTGGTCGTGGGGATCTACCTGTTCTCCCCGGCCATCATGGACTGGTGGATCGAGCCGACCGGAGCCTGGTACCGCCCTTACCTGCTCTGGCTGATCCTGATCGTCGTCACCTTCATCCTGCAGAGCCAACGAGATGCCGATGAGCTTTAGCCTGACCCAGATGATCCTGATCAGCGCCGCGTACCTGATGGTGCTGTTCGGCGTGGCCTGGATCAGCGAGCGGGGCCTGATCCCACGTTCCATCATTCGCCATCCGCTTACCTACACCCTGTCGCTGGGCGTGTATGCCAGTGCCTGGGCTTTCTATGGCTCGGTCGGCCTGGCCTACCAGTACGGCTACGGCTTCCTCGCCTGTTACCTGGGCGTGTCCGGCGCGTTCCTGCTGGCACCGGTGCTGCTCTACCCGATTCTCAAGATCACCCGCACCTACCAGCTGTCATCGCTGGCCGACCTGCTGGCGTTCCGCTTCCGCAGTACCTGGGCCGGCGCGCTGACCACGATTTTCATGCTGATCGGCGTGCTGCCCTTGCTGGCCCTGCAGATCCAGGCGGTGGCCGACTCGATCAGCATCCTCACCGGCGAACCGGTCAAGGCCCGGGTAGCCTTTGCCTTCTGTACCTTGATCATCCTGTTCACCATCTTCTTCGGTTCGCGGCATATCGCCACGCGCGAGAAACACGAAGGGCTGGTTTTCGCCATCGCCTTCGAGTCGGTGATCAAGCTGTTGGCGCTGGGCGGCATCGGCCTGTATGCGCTGTATGGCGTGTTCGGCGGCCCGCACCAACTTGAGGTGTGGCTGCTGCAGAACCAGACCGCTCTGGCGGCCTTGCATACCCCGCTGCAGGAGGGGCCATGGCGCACCTTGCTGCTGGTGTTCTTCGCCTCGGCCATCGTCATGCCGCACATGTACCACATGGCCTTCACCGAAAACCTCAATCCGCGTTCGCTGGTCAGTGCCAGCTGGGGCCTGCCGCTGTTCCTGCTGCTGATGAGCCTGGCCGTGCCGCTGGTGCTGTGGGCCGGCCTGCGCCTGGGCGCCAGCACCAACCCCGAGTATTTCACCCTGGGCCTGGGAATTGCCGCCAACAACCAGGCACTGGCGCTGCTGGCCTACATCGGCGGGCTGTCGGCTGCCAGCGGGCTGATCATCGTCACCACCTTGGCGCTGTCTGGCATGGCGCTAAACCACCTGGTGCTGCCGCTGTACCAGCCGCCGGCCGAAGGCAACATCTACCGCTGGCTGAAATGGACCCGCCGCGCGCTGATCGTCGCCATCATCACCGCCGGCTTCATGTTCTACCTGACCCAGAACAACCACCAGAGCCTGGCCAACCTGGGCATCGTCGCCTTCGTCGCCACCTTGCAGTTCCTGCCGGGCGTGCTGTCGGTGCTGTACTGGCCCACCGCCAACCGCCGCGGTTTCATCGCCGGCCTGCTGGCCGGCACCCTGGTGTGGATGGTGACCATGCTGCTGCCGCTGTTGGGCAACCTGCAAGGCTTCTACATTCCGCTGCTGGACATGATCTACGTGCTGGACGACACCAGCTGGCACATGGCAGCGATCGCCTCGCTGGCGGCCAACGTGCTGCTGTTCACCCTGATCTCGCTGTTCACCAACGCCAGTGCCGAAGAAGTCAGCGCAGCCGAGGCCTGCGCGGTGGATAACGTGCGCCGCCCGCAACGTCGCGAGCTGCACGCTGCCTCGCCGCAAGAGTTCGCCACCCAGCTGGCCAAGCCACTGGGCGCCAAGGCCGCACAGAAGGAAGTGGAACAGGCCCTGCGCGACCTCTATCTGCCGTTCGACGAACGCCGCCCCTATGCCTTGCGCCGCCTGCGTGACCGCATCGAAGCCAACCTGTCCGGCCTGATGGGCCCAAGTGTGGCGCAGGACATGGTCGAGACCTTCCTGCCGTACAAGTCTGGTAACGAAAACTACGTGACCGAGGACATCCACTTCATCGAAAGCCGCCTGGAAGACTACCATTCGCGCCTGACCGGCCTGGCTGCCGAGCTCGATGCCCTGCGCCGCTACCACCGCCAGACCCTGCAAGAGCTGCCAATGGGCGTCTGCTCACTGGCCAAGGACCAGGAAATCCTGATGTGGAACAAGGCCATGGAGGAGCTTACCGGCATTGCCGCCAAGCACGTGGTCGGTTCACGCCTGGTTACCATCGACGAACCCTGGCGCGGCCTGCTGCAAGGGTTCATCAACCTGCCGGACGAACACCTGCACAAGCAGCGCCTGGCACTGGATGGCCAGCCGCGCTGGCTGAACCTGCACAAGGCCGCCATCGACGAACCATTGGCGCCGGGCAACAGCGGTCTGGTGCTACTGGTTGAGGACCTCACCGAAACCCAGGCGCTGGAAGACAAGCTGGTGCATTCCGAACGCCTGGCCAGCATCGGCCGCCTGGCTGCCGGCGTGGCCCACGAGATCGGCAACCCGATCACCGGCATTGCCTGCCTGGCGCAGAACCTGCGCGAGGAGCGCGAGGGCGACGGCGAGATCATCGAACTGTCCAGCCAGATCCTGGAACAGACCAAGCGGGTCTCGCGCATCGTGCAGTCGCTGATGAGCTTCGCCCATGCCGGCGGCAGCCAGCAGAACAGCGAAGAGCCGGTATGCCTGGCCGAAGTGGCGCAGGATGCCATTGGTCTGCTGGCGTTGAACCGGCGCAATTTCGAAGTACAGTTCTTCAACCTCTGCGACCCTGAGCACTGGGTCGAGGGGGACCCGCAGCGCCTGGCCCAGGTGCTGATCAACCTGCTCTCCAACGCCCGTGACGCCTCGCCGCCTGGCAGCGCCGTGCGCGTGCGCAGCGAGGTCAACGAACACACCGTCGACCTGATCGTCGAGGACGAGGGCAGCGGGATTCCGAAGAACATCATGGACCGCCTGTTCGAACCCTTCTTCACCACCAAGGACCCGGGCGAAGGAACCGGACTAGGGCTCGCTCTGGTCTATTCCATCGTGGAAGAGCATTATGGGCAAATCACCATCGACAGCCCGGCCGATATCGAACGGCAACGTGGCACCCGGATCCGCGTGACCCTGCCCCGGCATGTCGTAGCGACGTCCCCTGAAATTCGAGACCGTCGAGAGAATTGAATCAATGCCGCACATTCTGATCGTCGAAGACGAAACCATCATCCGCTCGGCCTTGCGTCGCCTGCTCGAGCGGAACCAGTACCAGGTCAGCGAAGCCGGCTCGGTGCAGGAAGCCCAGGAACGCTTCAGCATTGCCACCTTCGACCTGATCGTCAGCGACCTGCGCCTGCCAGGCGCACCCGGCACCGAACTGATCAAGCTCGGCCAAGGTACCCCGGTACTGATCATGACCAGCTATGCCAGCCTGCGCTCGGCGGTGGACTCGATGAAAATGGGCGCGGTGGACTATATCGCCAAGCCCTTCGACCATGACGAGATGCTTCAGGCCGTGGCGCGTATCCTGCGCGACCGGCAGAACGCCCCGGCCCCCGCACCGGTTGCCGAGCCGCGCGCCAGCAATGGCAAGGCGGCCGCTGCCGACAAGGGCAGCGCCCCGGCCAATGGCGAAATCGGCATCATCGGTTCCTGCCCACCGATGCAGGATATGTACAGCAAGATCCGCAAGGTCGCCCCCACCGACTCCAACGTGCTGATCCAGGGCGAGTCGGGTACCGGCAAGGAGCTGGTGGCCCGCGCCCTGCACAACCTGTCGCGGCGGGCCAAGGCACCGATGATCTCGGTGAACTGCGCGGCCATTCCCGAGACGCTGATCGAGTCCGAGCTGTTCGGCCACGAAAAAGGCGCGTTCACCGGCGCCAGTGCCGGGCGGGCGGGCCTGGTAGAAGCGGCCGACGGTGGAACCCTGTTCCTCGACGAAATCGGCGAACTCCCGCTGGAAGCACAGGCCCGCCTGCTGCGCGTATTGCAGGAAGGCGAGATCCGTCGGGTCGGCTCGGTGCAGTCGCAAAAGGTCGACGTGCGCCTGATTGCCGCAACCCACCGCGACCTCAAAAACCTGGCCAAGGCCGGCCAGTTCCGTGAAGACCTGTATTACCGCCTGCACGTGATCGCTCTGAAATTGCCTGCCCTGCGCGAGCGCGGCAGTGACGTCAACGAGATTGCCAGCGCCTTCCTGGCCCGCCAGAGCGCGCGTATCGGTCGTGACGACCTGCATTTTTCGGCCGAAGCCGAGCAGGCCATCCGTCATTACAGCTGGCCGGGCAACGTGCGGGAGCTGGAAAACGCCGTTGAACGCGCGGTCATCCTCAGCGAGAGTGCAGAAATTTCCGCTGACCTGCTGGGCATCGATATCGAACTGAGCGACCTGGAAGAGGACGATATCCTCGACAACGCCCTGGCCGTGGCCAGTGCGTCCAACGCCAGCCATGAGCCGACCGAAGACCTGTCGCTGGAAGACTACTTCCAGCACTTCGTGCTCGAACACCAGGACCACATGACCGAAACCGAGCTGGCCCGCAAGCTCGGGGTCAGCCGCAAATGCCTGTGGGAACGCCGCCAGCGCCTGGGCATTCCGCGGCGCAAGAGCAACGCTACCAGCGATAACTGACTTCGGCGCGAGCTGTTTGTCGCCTGTGAGACCGAGCGCCGCGCGGGCGGCGCTCGATCTCACAGCCGCCGCACGTGTCACGGCGTACACCGGGTAACACCTCAATTCCCGCACAAATCTGTTACCCAACCTTTTCTGCGTAACAATTCCCGAGGTGTACGGTAACGAAAAACCCACGTTTTCGACCTGCCAAAATCTGTCGAATCGCCCCAAGCCATTGATTTTACTGGATTTCAAAAAGTTGGCACGGCATCTGCTATATGTCTGGTACAAGAACAATAACAAGCACTGCAACCTAGAATAAGAACAAGACGAAACGGCTCACGCACAATAAAAACAAGACGGCGGAGGCGCAGCTAACTGATTCTTTTGGAGAGGATGCGTGTTTGGGGCTAGCCCCACAACCAGGCAGAGAACAACAAAAACTGCACTGAAAAGCAGCGCCTGAACTGGTTGGATCGACAGATCAACGTGACATCAGCGACCAAAGCAATCCGTTTGCTCTTAACCCCTGGATTGGGGGTCGTCCACAAGCTTCGAGATTTGTGGGCAGGGCACTCAACAAAAACAAGAAGCCCAGCAGAAAAACAATAAGAGCACGCAACGACTTCTTGGGGAGCTTAGGCTCCCCTTGTCGTTTCTACCCTTCTGGCAGGCATCCTGCTACCCGCCTACACCATTCCTTGAGTAAATGCTAGAATCCCCGCCCATCATGCGGCCATTCTCCTATTCTTGGCCGAACATTCCTTCAAACAGTGCATCCCATGCTGAAGAAGCTGTTCCAGTCGTTCCGCCCGCCCGTACCGGGCCCGCATCACAGGCGTACCACTCCTGAGGTGATCAACAAGAGCCAGCATTCGCTGCAGCGCCACCAGTTCAGCCGCCACGCGGTGAATATCGTGGAACGCCTGCAGAGCGCCGGCTACCAGGCTTATCTGGTCGGTGGCTGTGTCCGCGACCTGATGCTTGGCATCACCCCCAAAGACTTCGACGTCGCCACCAGTGCCACCCCCGAGCAGGTCCGCGCCGAGTTCCGCAATGCACGCATCATCGGCCGCCGCTTCAAGCTGGTGCACGTGCATTTCGGCCGTGAAATCATCGAAGTCGCCACCTTCCGCGCCCACCATTCGGAAGATGACCAGGGCGACAGCCACCGCTCGTCGCACAATGCCAGCGGCCGCATCCTGCGGGACAATGTGTACGGCACACTGGAAGAAGACGCGCAACGCCGCGACTTCACCATCAACGCCCTGTACTACGACCCGGTCAGCGAGCGCATTCTTGACTACGCCAATGGCGTGCACGATATCCGTAACCGCCTGCTGCGCCTGATCGGTGACCCGACCCACCGCTACCAGGAAGACCCGGTGCGCATGCTGCGCGCGGTGCGCTTTGCCGCCAAGCTCGACTTCGGTATCGAAAAGCACACGGTCCAGCCGGTACGTGAACTGGCCCCACTGCTGCGCGAAATTCCGCCGGCGCGCCTGTTCGAGGAAAGCCTCAAGCTGTTCCTGTCGGGCCAGGGTGCCATCGCCTTCGAGATGCTGGTTGACCTGCAGTTGTTCGAACCGCTATTCCCGGCCAGTGCGCATGCGCTGGACGAACGCCCGACCTATACCCATACCTTGATCAGCCAGGCGCTGCACAATACCGACCTGCGCGTTAAGCAAGGCAAACCGGTGACCCCGGCGTTCCTTTTCGCCGCACTGCTGTGGCCAGCCCTGCCGGCCCGCGTACTGCACCTGCAAGCACAGGGCGTGCCGCCCATCCCGGCCATGAACGGTGCGGCCCACGACCTGATCGCCGAGCAGTGCGCCCGCATCGCCATCCCCAAGCGTTTCACTCTGCCGATCCGCGAGATCTGGGACATGCAGGAGCGTCTGCCCCGACGCAGCGGCAAGCGCGCCGATATGTTGCTGGACAACCCACGTTTCCGCGCCGGTTACGACTTCCTGCTGTTGCGCGAGAGCGCCGGGGAAGAAACCGACGAGCTTGGCCAGTGGTGGACCGAGTACCAGGATGCCAACGACAGCGAGCGCCGCGAGATGATCCGCGAGCTGGGCAGCCGTGACGAAGGCAGCGGTGCCGGCCCGCGGAAACGCAAACGCAGTGGCGGCAAGCGCAAGCGCGGCGGCGACGAGGCATTCGAGTGAGCACCCGTGCCTATATCGGCCTGGGCAGCAACCTCGACGCACCTGCCGAGCAGTTGCGCAATGCCCTGCAGGCGCTCGACCAGGTAGAAGACACGCGCCTGGTGGCAGCTTCGGCCCTGTATACCAGTGACTCACTGCTGCCAGGGCAGCCACGCTACACCAATGCCGTCGCCGCCCTCGACACCGCCCTGCCGCCCTTGGCCCTGCTCGATGCATTGCAGGCCATCGAAAATGACCAGGGCCGCGTCCGCAAGGAACGCTGGGGCCCACGCACGCTGGACCTGGACATCCTGCTGTTCGGCGACCAGGTGCTTGATGAGCCACGCCTGAAAGTGCCGCATTACCATATGCATGCCCGGCCTTTCGTGTTGTACCCGCTGGCCGAACTGGTACCGGGCGATTTCCGTCTGGCCGATGGCCGCGCCCTCGCGCAGCTGCTCGAAGCGTGCCCGTTCGTCGGTCTCGAACGCCTGTAAACCGGGCGTTTCAGCCGTGCACAGCGGCGCGGTAACGCCAGTAACACCCTGAACGTAACAATGCGGTAACAGGGTCATTGACTTCCCCCACCTCGCTCACGACTATAGGCGTCCCGTGTGGCACCGAAGTGCCGCTACCCGTATTTAGGCCCGGACGGACCTGTGCCCGAACATCACACGCGATGATGTGCCGCTCCGGAAGATGACTACGCGTTGAATGCAGTCGTTTCTTACAGCGCCTGAACGAGGAATTTCCTACATGCCTGAAGTAACCCTGACCACCCTCAATGGCCTCAAGGCCAAGGGTGAAAAAATCACCATGCTGACCTGCTATGACGCGACCTTCGCCAAGGCCGCCAGCCAGGCCGGTGTCGAAGTGTTGCTGGTAGGCGACTCGCTGGGAATGGTGCTGCAAGGCCACGACAGCACGCTGCCGGTAACGACCGCGGACATGGCCTACCACACCGCCAGCGTCAAACGCGGCAACGACGGCGCGCTGATCCTCGCCGACCTGCCGTTCATGGCGCATGCCACCCCGGAACAGGCCTTCGCCAACAGCGCCACGCTGATGCAGGCCGGTGCCCACATGGTCAAGATCGAAGGGGCTGCCTGGCTGGCCGAGACCATCCGCTTGCTGGCCGAGCGTGGCGTGCCGGTATGTGCACACATGGGCCTGACCCCGCAAACCGTCAACGTGCTGGGCGGCTACAAGGTCCAGGGCCGCCAGGAAGCCCAGGCCCGGCAAATGCGTGCCGACGCCATCGCCCTGGAGCAGGCTGGCGCGGCCATGCTGCTGCTCGAATGCGTGCCCAGCGAACTGGCGGCGGAAATTACCAGTGCCGTCGGTATTCCGGTGATCGGCATTGGTGCCGGCAGCGGCACCGATGGCCAGGTACTGGTCCTGCACGACATGCTCGGCCTGTCGCTGAGCGGTCGCGTGCCGAAGTTCGTGAAGAACTTCATGCAAGGCCAGCCGGATATCCACAGCGCCCTCGTCGCTTACGTCGAGGCAGTCAAGCAAGTCAGCTTCCCAGGCAGCGAACACGGGTTCAGTGCATGAATACAGTCAAGACCGTCCGCGAATTGCGTGCCGCCGTTGCTCGCGCCCGTAGTGAAGGCAAGCGCATCGGCTTCGTGCCGACCATGGGCAACCTGCACAGCGGCCACGCGGCCCTGGTAACCAAGGCCGCGCAGCGCGCCGATTTCGTGGTCGCCAGCATCTTCGTCAACCCGCTGCAGTTCGGCGCCAACGAAGACCTCGACAAATACCCGCGCACCCTGGCCGCCGATCAGGAGCGCCTGTTGCAGGCCGGTTGCAACCTGTTGTTCGCTCCCACCGTCGACGAGATGTACCCCGACGGCATGAGCGTGCAAACCCGTGTCAGCGTTCCCCAGCTTTCCGAAGGCCTGTGCGGCGCCAGCCGGCCCGGGCATTTCGAAGGTGTGGCCACCGTGGTTACCAAGCTGTTCAACATGGTCCAGCCTGACCTTGCCGTGTTCGGCGAAAAGGACTTCCAGCAGCTGGCGGTAATACGCGCCATGGTGCGCGACCTGAACATGCCGATCCAGGTCATCGGCGAACCCACCGTGCGTGCCGAAGACGGCCTGGCGCTGTCGTCGCGCAACGGTTACCTGACACCTGAGCAACGGGCTACGGCACCGGCGTTGTATCGCACCTTGCAGCACATCGCTGCGGCCATCGGCCGGGGCCAGCGTGATTTCGCTGCGCTGGTAGCCGAAGGTCAGGCGCAACTGACTGCCGCGGGATTCCGCCCGGATTATCTGGAAGTCCGACATGCCGTGAGCCTGCGTCCGGCGATGTTCGATGATCGCGACCTGGTGGTGATTGCGGCGGCTTACCTGGGTAACACGCGGCTGATCGACAACCTTTACCTGCATGTGGAAGAGAAGACCGCGTAATCGCCTGGGGCTGCTTTGCAGCCCGTTCGCAGCAGAGCCAGCTCGCGCAGGGGCGCAAAAGCGCCCCAAATTCCCTCTGCCATACCCATTCCCTGCCAGTGGCCTTTTCCTATAATGTTGCCAGCCTGAACCCGGCAATGACTGCCGTGTCCAAGGCATCACCACGCACCAAGGGAACCCCGCGCAATGGCGTATTACCGTACACCCCACGATGTGACGGCCCTGCCCGCCTGGCAGGCGCTCCAGCAACACCGCGACGCCATGCAAGGCTTCAGCATGCGCGAAGCCTTCGCTGCCGACGCCAAACGCTTCGACCAGTTCTCCCTGAGTTCATGTGGCCTGTTCCTCGACTACTCGAAGAACCTGATCACCGAACAGACCCGTGACCTGCTGGTGAACCTGGCCGAGCAGGTCGGCCTGCAAGACGCCATCAAGTCGATGTTCAGCGGCGAAATCATCAACGCCTCCGAAGGCCGCCCGGTGCTGCACACTGCCCTGCGCCGACCGGTGGGCGACAAGCTCAGCGTCAACGGCGTGAACGTCATGCCGGAAGTGCACAAGGTGCTCAACCAGATTACCGAACTGGTCGGCCGCATCCATGACGGACTGTGGCGCGGCTACAGCGAGAAGCCGATCACCGACGTGGTCAACATCGGCATCGGTGGTTCCTTCCTCGGCCCCGAACTGGTCTCCGAAGCGCTACTGCCGTATGCCCAACGCGGCGTGCGCTGCCATTACCTGGCGAACATCGACGGCAGTGAATTCCACGAGCTGTCGGCCAACCTGCGTGCTGAAACCACCCTGTTCATCGTCTCGTCGAAGTCGTTCAACACCCTCGAGACCCTGAAGAATGCCATGGCCGCACGCACCTGGTACCTGGCCCAGGGCGGTTCGGAAGCCGAGCTGTACCGCCACTTCATTGCTGTTTCCAGCAACAAGGCGGCCGCCGTGGCCTTTGGTATCCGCGAAGAGAACATCTTCCCGATGTGGGACTGGGTGGGCGGACGCTACTCGCTGTGGTCGGCCATCGGCCTGCCGATTGCCCTGGCCATCGGCATGGCCAACTTCAAGGAACTGCTGTCTGGTGCCTACACCATGGACCAGCACTTCCAGACCGCGCCGTTCGAAAAGAACATGCCGGTACTGCTGGCCTTGCTGGGCGTCTGGTACGGCAACTTCTGGGGCGCGAACAGCCACGCGATCCTGCCGTACGACCATTACCTGCGCAACATCACCAAGCACCTGCAGCAACTGGACATGGAGTCCAACGGCAAGAGCGTGCTGCAGGATGGCACACCGGTGAAGACCGATACCGGCCCGGTGATCTGGGGCGGCGTCGGCTGCAACGGCCAGCATGCCTACCACCAGTTGCTACACCAGGGCACCCAGCTGATTCCGGCCGACTTCATCGTGCCGGTAGTGAGCTTCAATCCGGTGGCTGACCACCATCAGTGGCTGTACGCCAACTGCCTGTCGCAGAGCCAGGCGCTGATGCTGGGCAAGACCCGCGAGGAAGCCGAAGCCGAGCTGCGCGCCAGGGGCCTGAATGAAGCTGACATCGAGAAGCTGGCCCCGCACAAGGTGATCCCGGGTAACCGCCCGAGCAACACCCTGGTGGTTGAACGCATCAGCCCACGCCGCCTGGGCGCCCTGGTGGCGATGTACGAACACAAGGTGTTCGTGCAGAGCGTGATCTGGGGTATCAACGCCTTCGACCAGTGGGGCGTGGAATTGGGCAAAGAGCTGGGCAAGGGCGTTTACCAGCGCTTGGTCGGCAGCCTGGAAGACAGCGCCGAGGATGGCTCCACCCAGGGCCTGATCAATTACTTCCGCGGCCGTCACCGCGGCTGATCTGGAACCTGCACCGGCCTCTTGGCGGGCTCGCCCACTGCCACAGGTACTGCACAGGCCTCGAAAGCTGTGCCGTCCCTGTGGCAGCGGGCACGCCCGCGAAGAGGGTCGCAAAGGCGGAACACCTCTTCCAGCTACACTGTCCTATCGAATAGCCGTTGCAGTCCATCGCCCCTCACAAGAGCAGGACCACCCGCCATGTTCGATATCCGCAACTACCCGCAGGCCCTGGCTGTCAGCCAGTCCGCCGCACTCACCCCCGACGAGTACCGCCGCCTCTACCGTCAGTCGGTGGATGACCCCGACACCTTCTGGGCCGAACAGGCCAAGCGCCTGGACTGGATCAAGCCTTGGTCGAGCGTGCAGCAATGCGACCTGAAGACCGGCAACGCCCGCTGGTTCGACGGCGCCCAGCTCAACGTCAGCTACAACTGCATCGACCGCCACCTGGCACGCCGTGGGGAACAGACCGCCCTGCTGTGGGAAGGCGATGATCCCAGGGATTCCAAGGCCGTCACCTACCGCGAACTGCACCGCCAAGTCTGCCGCCTGGCCAATGCTCTGAAAGCACGCGGGGTGAAGAAAGGCGACCGGGTGTGCATCTACATGCCGATGATCCCCGAGGCCGCCTTCGCCATGCTTGCCTGCACCCGCATCGGTGCCATCCATTCGGTGGTGTTCGGCGGCTTCTCGCCCGATGCCCTGCGCGACCGCATTCTCGATGCCGACTGCCGCACCGTGATCACGGCTGATGAAGGCGTGCGCGGCGGCAAGCGCATCCCGCTGAAACAGAACGTCGACAAAGCGCTGGCCAGCTGCCCCGCGGTCAGCAGCGTGTTCGTGGTACGCCGCACTGGCACTGATGTCGCCTGGGCCGAAGGCCGCGATCTCTGGTACCACGAGGTAACGGAAAAGGCCGGCGACGATTGCCCTGTCGAACCGATGGCGGCCGAAGACCCCCTGTTCATCCTGTATACCTCCGGCAGCACCGGCAAACCCAAGGGCGTACTGCATACCACCGGCGGTTACCTGCTGCAGGCCACCCTTACCTTCAAGGTGGTGTTCGACTACCGTGACGGCGAGGTGTTCTGGTGCACCGCCGACGTCGGCTGGGTCACCGGCCACAGCTACATCGTCTATGGCCCGCTGGCCAACGGCGCGATCTCGCTGATGTTCGAAGGGGTGCCCAACTACCCCGATACCTCGCGCTTCTGGCAGGTGGTGGACAAGCACAAGGTGAACATCTTCTACACCGCCCCAACCGCCTTGCGCGCCTTGATGCGCGAGGGCGACGGGCCGCTGCAGGGCACCTCCCGCCAGAGCCTGCGCCTGCTCGGCAGCGTCGGTGAGCCGATCAACCCGGAAGCCTGGGAATGGTATTTCGAGGCCGTCGGACAGAAGCGCTGCCCCATCGTCGATACCTGGTGGCAAACCGAAACCGGCGGCATCATGATCACCCCCCTGCCCGGCTCGCAGGTGCTCAAGCCCGGCTGCGCCAGCCAGCCCATGTTCGGCGTGCAACCGGTGCTGCTGGACGACAAGGGCAAGCTGATCGAAGGCCCGGGGGCCGGCCTGCTAGCCATCAAGGCCAGCTGGCCTGGGCAGATCCGTAGCGTCTATGGCGACCATCAGCGCATGGTCGACACCTACTTCAAACCCATGCCCGGCTATTACTTTACCGGCGACGGCGCCCGCCGCGACGCCGATGGCGACTACTGGATCACCGGGCGCATCGATGACGTGATCAATGTTTCCGGGCACCGCATCGGTACTGCCGAAGTGGAGAGCGCACTGGTGCTGCATGACAGCGTCGCTGAAGCAGCCGTAGTCGGTTATCCCCACGACCTCAAGGGCCAGGGGGTTTACGCCTTTGTCACGACGATGAACGGGGTAACGCCGGACGATGCGCTCAAGGCCGAACTCCTGGCCCTGGTCAGCAAGGAAATCGGCAGTTTCGCCAAACCCGAGCTTATCCAGTGGGCCCCGGCACTACCCAAGACACGCTCAGGCAAGATCATGCGACGTATACTGCGCAAGATCGCCTGCAACGAGCTGGACAACCTGGGCGATACCTCGACCCTGGCCGACCCCAGCGTGGTACAGGGCCTGATCGACAAACGCCTCAACCAGTAACCGGTGGCCGCTCTCGTGGCCATCCTGCATGACAGGTCGCCATGGAAGCCCTTCGCCGCCGCATCGAAACCCAGGTCATGAGCCTTACCGGGCTGGCCCTCGGTCAGCTCGACCTGGAATCCCCCAAGGGGGACCCCGGCCTGTTCGGCCCACACAGCATCAGTTGGCAAGTGCATGGCGACTTCCCGAGCATGCTGGTCGGCGGCATCAGCGCCCTCATGTTGCAGCTCCTGCACCCGCTGGCCCTGGCCGGGGTGTGGGATCATTCCAATTTTCGTGAAGACCTGCTCGGGCGCCTGCGGCGTACCAGCCAGTTCATCTCCGGCACTACCTTCGGCGCCACCCGCGATGCCGAATGGCTGATCGAAAAGGTCCGCACCATCCACCTGCAGGTAACCGGTACCGCTCCGGACGGCCGTTCTTATGCAGCCAGCGACCCAGACTTGCTCACCTGGGTACACGTGGCAGAGGTCAGCAGCTTCCTGAATGCCCACCTGCGTTATTGCAATCCGCAGCTTGCGGCCGCCGAACAGGACGCCTATTACGCAGAGATCGCGCTGATCGCCGAGCGCCTGGGTGCACGCGACGTGCCGCGTTCGCGCCAGCAGGTCGAGAATTACCTGCAACACATGCGCCCACAGTTGCGCTGCGACGCCCGCAGCCGTCAGGTGCTCGAGATCCTGCTCGATGCTCCCGCCCCCAGCCGCCTGGCACAGCCGGTGGGTAAGCTGATGCTGCACGCTGGCCTCGACCTCTTACCAGGCTGGGCCCAGGCCATGCTCGGCGTGCAGCGCGGCACGCTGCAGCAGCGCCTGATCCGCCTGGGCCTGCAACGCACCGCACCCGTGCTGCGCTGGGCAATGCGCAACGGCTCGGCGCAGCGGGCCAAACGGCGCATGGGCATCGAATGAGGGCAAATGGTCGCCGCTGCGGAACTGATTTAACGTGCCATACTCCAAGCTCTCCTGCTTAGACAGACGAAGCGACACATGTACAAAGGATTGACTCGCGCCGCCGGCGCACTGCTGGCCCTGGTAGCCCTCTACAGCCTTCTTGGTTTTCTCGTCCTTCCCGGTGTCGCGTTGCGCATCGCCAACCAGCAGTTGGCTCAGTACGTGACCGTGCCTGCCCACCTTGAACGGATCGAACTCAACCCCTTCAGCCTCGAACTGACGCTCTGGGGCCTGCAGATCGGCGAGCCTGGCAAGGAACAGGTCGGCTTTGAACGGCTGTATGCCAATCTCTCGCTCGACAGCCTGTGGAGCGGTGCACTGCATCTGGACGCGGTGGAATTGCTCAAGCCGCGCAACGAAGTGCTGTTTGCCAAGGACGGCACGCTCAACCTGACTCGCCTGTTCAAGCTACCCGCCAGCCAGGCCAAGCCCGACGAGCCGCCCAGCGACCCGTTCCCGCTGCGCATCGGCAGCATCAAGCTGAGCGACGGCTACTTGCACTTCGAGGACCTGCGCCCGAGCGAGCCGATCGAGTTCCTCTACGACAACATGAACCTGGAGCTGAAGAACCTCAGCACCTTGCCCAACGACAATGCTGACATGACCTTGGTGGCGAATGGCCCCAATGGCGGGCGCATCGACTGGAAAGGCACGCTGAGCCTGGCGCCGATCGCTTCCGAGGGCACGCTGAAAGTCACCGAAGGCAAGATGAAGGCGTTCTGGCCATATGTACGCGATGCCGTGCCACTGGTGCTGGAAGAGGGTGTGGTCAGCCTCGACACCCATTACAGGCTCAACCTCGCCAAGCAGACCGAACTGCTGCTGGACAACGCCTCGCTGCGCATCGCACCGTTCGCCATCAAGGCGCCGGATGGCCGCCCGCTGGCCCGCCTGGCCAGCCTGGAGGTGAGCGAGACCTCAGTCGACCTGATCAAGCAACTGGTCACCGTGGGCAAGATCCGCAGCGAAAAACTGGAAACCTGGGCTGCGCTGGAAAAGGACGGTCAGCTCGACTGGCAGAAGCTGTTCGCCAGCCAGCCGGCCAAGGCCACGCCGAAAGAAAAGGCCGAACCGGCTGCCGCCGAGCCCACGGCCAAAGAGCAAGCGGCAAAAGAGCCGAGCAAACCCTGGCAGGTACTGCTCAAGGACGTGCAACTGCGTAACTACCTGGTGCACCTGGCAGACCGTACGCAGAAGGAGCCGGTGGCCCTCGACGTAGGCCCGCTCAACGCCGACCTGCAGGGGTTCGACAGCCTCAACCAGTCACCCTTTACCCTCAAGCTCGATACCGGCGTGGGTAGACAAGGCAAGCTGCAGGCAACCGGCCAGGTCAACCTGGCGCCGGTCTGGGCCAGGCTGGATGTCAGCACTCGCGACATCGACCTGCGCGTGGCCCAGGCCTATATCAGCCCATTCATCCTCCTGGAACTGCGCAGTGGCATGCTTTCCAGCGACCTCAATGTCGACCTGAAGAACACCGCACCACTGGCCTTCAACATTACCGGCAAGGCACAGGTAAGCCAGCTGCATACCCTCGACACCATCAAGAGCCGCGATTTCGTCAAATGGCAGCAGGTAAATGTCGATGGCCTGTCCTACGTGCATGGCGATACGCTGTCGATCGACAAGGTAACCCTGCAGCAGCCCTATGCACGCTTCATCATCAACGAAGACCGCACCACCAACATCAACGACCTGCTGATCCCGCAGCCGGCCGGCGCCCCGGCACCAGCCCAGGCCAAGCCGGCGCCGGCCAGCAGCGGCAAGCCGCTGGGCATCCACATCGGCCAGATCGACATCAACGACGGCTCGGCCAACTTCGCCGACTTGTCCCTGACGCCTAACTTCGCCACCGCCATCCAGCAGCTCAACGGCCAGGTCGGCACCATCGACAATCGTAAGCCGGTACCGGCCAAGGTCGACGTCAAGGGCAAGGTCGACCGCTACGCGCCGGTTACCATCAAGGGCGCACTCAACCCGTTCAATCCGTTGGCCAGCCTGGACATTGCCACCAGCTTCAAGCGCGTCGAGCTGACCACGCTGACCCCTTATTCCGGCAAGTTCGCCGGTTTCCGCATTCGCAAGGGCCGGCTCAACCTCGACCTGCATTACCTCATCACCAATGGCCAGCTAAAGGCCGAGAACAAGGTGGTGGTGGAGCAACTGCAACTGGGCGAGAAGGTCGACAGCCCGGACGCAGTGGACCTGCCGATCCGCCTGGCAGTGGCGTTGCTGAAGGATACCGAGGGCAGGATCTCGATCGAGCTGCCGGTGTCTGGCGACCTCAACAACCCGCAGTTCAGCGTAATGCCGATCGTTTGGCAGACCCTGCGCAACCTGGTACTGCGCGCAGCACAGGCGCCGTTCAAGTTCATTGGCGGGCTGGTTAGTGGCGGCGGCTCGCAAGACCTGGGCAGCGTGGCCTTCGCCCCGGGCTCCAGCGAGCTTGGCCCGGACGCCCAGGCCTCGCTGGACAAGCTGGCCTCGGCCCTGAAAGAACGTCCGGAACTGCGCCTAGAAATCGAAGGCACCAGCGCGCAGGCCAGTGACGGCCCGCTGATCGCCCAGCAGCGGCTGGAGCGCGAATACCAGGCTACCTGGTACAAGATCCTGCAGCGCCGGGGCGACAAGGTACCGGCCAATGCATCCATGCTGGTGGTCGACGACGCTGACAAACCGGCGATGCTGGAAGGCATCTACCGCAACCGCCTGAAGCAGCAACCACCTGCGGACTGGGAGCAGCTGGGCCGCGAAGAGCGCACGGCCAAGTTGCGCGAGGCGGTGATCAAATCCTGGGCCGAGAGTACTGCGCTGCTGCGTACACTGGGCCAGGAGCGGGCCAGCAGCATCAAGGATTACCTGGTGGACAAGGGCCAGCTGGAAGATGACCGGGTGTATTTCATCGACACCAACCTGGGGCAGCCTGAGAGCGACGGGCGGGTGGTTACCCCGATGCACCTGGATGCTGAATAAACGGTGCCAACAGGGCTAGCCCTTCGCGGCTAACGCCGCTACAGGCAATCGCACAGGCCTGTAGCGGCGTTTGCCGAAGGGTCGGCACAGGCTTACACCAGCTGCTGCCCCGACACTGCCGGGTGATACAGCGGTTGAACCTTGTTCCCGGCCGGGTCCAACAGGTGGAAGCTGCGCGCGCCGTCGCCGTGGTTGAACGGCTTGTCGAGCAAGGTCACGCCATGCGCCTTGAAGTACTGATACCAAGCCTCAAGTTCCTCCACGCTGTCGACGATGAACCCATAATGGTCGAGGGTCTGCAAGCCATTGGCCGCCCCTGCCCCGCGCCCCAGCGACAGATTGTCGTTACCACAGGTGAGATACACCAGGTCTTCGTTGGCGCGGTTCAGCACCTCCATCCCCAGCACATCGACGTAGAAGCGTTCGCACTCCTCAAGGTTGGGCACCAGCAAGGCAATATGACGCAGGCCGTTCAGGCGACCAGGGCGGGCAGGCAATTCGGACATTGGCGAGGCTCCATTTTTGTATACAATTCATATCTGAATTTAAAACAAAAGGACAACCTTGTGTATAGCCTGTTTATCAAGACCCGAGTGAAGCCCGGCTGCGCCGAGGATTTTCTGAATGCGATAAAGGTCAACGCTGCCGCTTCCGTCGCCAGCGAACCTGGATGCCTAGTGTTCGATGTGTCGCAAGATCGCGTCGACCCGGACCTGATATACCTGTACGAGCTCTACCGCGATGATGCGGCGTATGAAGCGCATACTCAAACCGCGCACTATCGCGATAGCCGGCCATTGGTCGAGCCGCTGATAGTCGAACAGGAATGCTTCGAAAGTGATGTGGTTGCGCGTAATCCGGTGTACTAGGCGCACAATGAAAAGCCCCGGCAAGACGCCGGGGCCTGGAGCATAGGTGGCCAAATCCGTTTGGCCGACGGGACATCCCTTACTCGGCTTTCAGACCGTCAGCCATGACGCTCTTGACGCCTTTGATGTTCTTGGTAATGCGAATGGCTTCTTCTTTCTGGGACTGAGTCACTGCCACGTCAGACGACAGCGAGACAACGCCATGGCTGGTCTCGACTTTGATGTCGCTGCCTGGAATACCTTTTTCAGTCAGCAAGTCCGCTTTCACCTTGGTGGTGATCCAAGTGTCAGAACCTTCCTGCTTGGCGTTGTCCACGGTATTGGCGGCCAACATGACTGGAGCCTGGGTTGGCTCTGCAGCGAATGCGCCGTTAGCCATGGTCAGGGTCAGGGCGGTAGCAGTAGCGGCAGCAATGGCGAACTTCTTCATGTGAGTCACTCCTGTTTATCGAAAGGTCTGCGCCGTACGTCCTGGCGTCAGGTATGAAGGTAGTTGCATGCGCTGTGCCAGCTTTTCCGTTTCGCTTGTTTCCTTTTAAATCAATAAGTTAGTAACCTATCGCTACAACCACCGTCGTGCATTCTGCAATCCGCACGATAAACCTGCATGCAAGATGCAAGTCCGCAAAAGGTTCCGTGCAACCATAAAAAAAGGCCCCTCACGGGGCCTTCTTTCTACTGCAAGCAATCATCAGACGCCCGAAGCCTTGGCTGCGGCAACGTCCTTGATCGACAGCTTGATACGGCCGCGGTTGTCCACGTCCAGTACCAGTACTTCAACTTCCTGGCCTTCTTTCAGGATGTCGGTGACTTTCTCGACGCGAGCATCGCTCAGCATGGAGATGTGCACCAGGCCGTCCTTGCCAGGCAGGATGTTGACGAAGGCGCCGAAATCGACGATGCGCTCGACCTTGCCGACGTAGATCTTGCCAATCTCGGCCTCGGCGGTGATGCCCAGAATGCGCTGCTTGGCAGCATCTGCGGCTTCCTTGGTTTCGCCGAAGATCTTGATCGAGCCGTCGTCTTCGATATCGATCGAAGCCTTGGTTTCTTCACAGATGGCGCGAATGGTGGCGCCGCCCTTGCCGATGACGTCACGGATCTTGTCGGTGTCGATCTTCATCGCGATCATGGTCGGGGCGTTGGCCGACAGCTCGCTGCGCGACTGGGCGATGATCTGGTTCATCTGGCCAAGGATGTTCAGGCGCGCTTCCAGGGCCTGGCCCAGGGCGATTTCCATGATCTCTTCGGTGATGCCGTTGATCTTGATGTCCATCTGCAGCGCGGTGACGCCTTTGGCGGTACCGGCTACCTTGAAGTCCATGTCGCCCAGGTGGTCTTCGTCACCCAGGATGTCGGTCAGGACGGCGAACTTGTCACCTTCCTTGACCAGGCCCATGGCGATACCGGCAACCGGCGCCTTCATCGGCACGCCAGCGTCCATCAGCGCCAGGGAAGCACCACACACCGAAGCCATGGAGCTGGAACCGTTGGATTCGGTGATTTCCGAAACCACGCGGATGGTGTACGGGAACTCGCTGTCGCTCGGCAGCATGGCTTGCACGCCACGACGGGCCAGGCGGCCGTGGCCGATTTCACGACGGCCAGCGCCGCCCATGCGGCCGCACTCACCCACCGAGAACGGTGGGAAGTTGTAGTGCAGCATGAAGGCGTCTTTCTTCTCGCCTTCCAGGGTGTCCAGCAGTTGGGCGTCACGGGCAGTACCCAGGGTCGCGACGACCAGGGCCTGGGTCTCGCCACGAGTGAACAGTGCCGAACCGTGGGTTTTCGGCAAGACGCCGACTTCGATGTTCAGTGGGCGCACAGTGCGGGTGTCACGGCCGTCGATACGCGGCTTGCCGTTGACGATGTTCTCGCGGACGGTGCGGTATTCCAGCTCGCCGAAAATCTCTTTGATGGCAGCGGCAGACGGGCCGGTCTCTTCGTTGCTCAGACGGGCAACAGCCTCGTCGCGCAGCTGGCCCAGGCGGTTGTAGCGGTCGGCCTTCTGGGTGATGGTGTAGGCCTGCGAAACGGCTTCGCCGAACTCGGCACGCACCAGGTTCATCAGCTCGGTGTTGGCCGGGGCTGGCTGCCAGTCCCAGGTTGGCTTGCCGGCTTCGGCCGCCAGTTCCTTGACAGCCTGGATCACAGCCTGGAATTCGTCGTGGGCGAACAGCACGGCGCCCAGCATCTGGTCTTCGGTCAGCTCCTTGGCTTCCGATTCAACCATCAGTACAGCCGATTCGGTACCGGCAACGACCATGTCCAGGCTCGAGGCAGCCAGTTGCTCGTAGGTCGGGTTCAGCAGGTAGCCGGTGCTTTCGTGGAAGGCAACGCGGGCGGCGCCGATCGGGCCTTCGAACGGAATGCCGGAGATGGCCAGGGCAGCCGAGGTACCGATCATCGCGGCGATGTCCGGGTCGGTCTTCTTGCTGGTGGAGACCACGGTGCAGACGACCTGCACTTCGTTCATGAAGCCTTCCGGGAACAGCGGGCGGATCGGACGGTCGATCAGGCGCGAGGTCAGCGTCTCTTTCTCGGAAGGACGGCCTTCACGCTTGAAGAAGCCACCCGGGATCTTGCCGGCGGCGTAGGTCTTTTCCTGGTAGTGGACCGACAGCGGGAAGAAGCCCTTGCCTGGATCGGCCTGCTTGGCACCGACCACGGTCACCAGCACGGTGACATCGTTGTCGACGGTAACCAGCACGGCGCCGGTTGCCTGACGGGCAATACGGCCCGTTTCGAGAGTAACGGTCGATTGACCGAACTGGAATTTCTTGATTACCGGGTTCACGGTTTCCTACCTTTTTTCAGTGGCTCTGGGGGAACTGGTTTCTTGCGAATTCTTGGGCAGAACGGGGAATCGGCCCCATTGACCGTCCAGATACAACACGAGGCTGGGAGCCTGGCACCAAGCGGAAGATCCGCTCAGCATTGCCAGGCTGCCAACCTCGGAGATACGCGTAGCGTGTCCAACGGCAACACTGCAAAACAGCCCTGCCGAAGCCTGCGACACGCCATGCACACCACTGGCCAAGCCGCTATTAGCGACGCAGGCCCAGGCGACCGATCAGGGCGCTGTAACGAGTGGTGTCTTTGCCCTTCAGGTAATCCAGCAGCTTACGACGCTGGTTGACCATACGGATCAGACCACGACGGGAGTGGTGGTCTTTGTCGTTGGCCTTGAAGTGGCCTTGCAGCTTGTTGATGTTGGCGGTCAGCAGAGCAACCTGCACTTCCGGGCTACCGGTATCGCCGGCGGCTTGCTGGTATTCGGCAACGATCTGAGCTTTTTCTTCAACGCTGAGGGCCATGTGGCTTCTCCTGATAACGGATCCCGCACGCGGGGTCCCAATAGGCCAGGGACAAATCCCTGTATTAATAAAAAAGGTGTGACCGTGCCTACTGACAGCCACCCTTGTTGCCGTGGGGTTTGGCGATTGCCTGGCCCTACGGTTTCGGTCATTCCGACCGAATCAGCCGACGCGGCGCTATGCGCCCGTCTTCGCTCACTTCACCGATACCGATGAAGCGCGCATTGTGATCCTGTACCCGGACCATGCCAAATTGGGGGGCGTCCGGCGCGCGTACCGCCTGGCCATGCAGCCAGTAGAACGCACTATGCTCGGACAGGCACACCAGTGGCCAGTCCTGCAGGCCGCTGTCCGAAGGCATCAGGAAGCGGTCGAGCGCTTCGTTACCACCTTCGGCGTGGGCCTGTTCGAGTTCCTCGAGGGTGACCGTCTGTGCCAGCACGAAGGGCCCGGCCTGGGTCCTGCGCAGCTCGGCGACATAGGCGCCGCAGCCAAGTGCTTCGCCGATATCCTCCACCAGGGTGCGGATATAGGTGCCTTTGCTGCATCCTACGCTCAACCGTGCACGGGTGCCTTCGCACTCGAGCAACTCCAAGCGGCCAATAGTAACAGAACGCGCCTCGCGCTCCACTACCTCTCCTGCACGTGCCAGCTTGTACAGTGGCTGGCCGTCACGCTTGAGCGCCGAGTACATTGGCGGTATCTGGCTGATCTGGCCACGAAAACGGGGCAACAGTGCTTCGATGTCGGCACGACCAACGGTCACCTCGCGGGTCTGCAGCACCTCACCTTCGGCATCGCCGGTGTTGGTCGTCTGCCCCATCTGCATGACCGTTTCGTAGCCCTTGTCCGAATCGAGCAGGTACTGCGAAAACTTGGTCGCTTCGCCAAAGCACAGCGGCAGCACGCCGGTGGCCAAAGGGTCGAGGCTGCCGGTGTGGCCGGCCTTTTCCGCGTTGAGCAGCCAACGCACCTTTTGCAGCGCAGCGTTGGAAGTGAAGCCCAGCGGCTTGTCGAGCAGGATGATGCCGCTGACGTTGCGGCGGATACGTTTGACCTGGGCCACCGCTTACTCCTCGGTGTCCGGCTTGTCGGCATCCTTGTGCTGACGGTCTTCGGCGACCGCGCGCTCGATCAGTGCCGACAGGTGGGCACCACGGCTGACGCTTTCGTCGAAGTGGAAATGCAGTTGCGGCACGCTGCGCAGTTGCATTACCCGGCCCAGGTGCAGGCGCAGGAAGCTTGCGGCGCTGGTCAGGGCCTTGAGGGTCTGCGGTACGGCGTCGGTGCCATCTGCACCCATCACGGTGATGAACACCTTGGCGTGGCCAAGGTCGCGGCTGACGTCGACGGCCGTGATGGTCACCAGGCCGACGCGCGGGTCTTTGACTTCACGGCGGATCAGCTCCGACAGCTCGCGCTGCATCTGGTCGCCGATGCGTTGGGTACGGCTATATTCTTTTGCCATTCTTGCTACCTGTAACTTAAAGCGGCAAACGCCCGGTCAGGCTGAAGCCTGACCGGGCGCTACCTTCAGAGGTGCTGCGAGCCGCCCTGGGGCGGGGCCTGCACCACGCTCGCCCCCTTACAGGGTACGAGCCACCTGGACTTTCTCGAAGACTTCGATCTTGTCGCCGACCTTGACGTCGTTGTAGCTCTTCACGCCAATACCGCACTCCATGCCCGAACGGACTTCGGAGGCGTCGTCCTTGAAGCGACGCAGCGATTCCAGCTCGCCTTCGAAGATCACAACGTCTTCGCGCAGAACGCGGATCGGACGGTTGCGGTACACGGTACCTTCGATGACCATGCAGCCAGCGATGGCGCCGAACTTCGGCGAACGGAACACGTCACGCACTTCGGCAACACCCAGGATGTTCTCGCGAACATCGCTGCCGAGCATGCCGGTCAGGGCCTTCTTGACGTCTTCGATGATGTCGTAGATCACGTTGTAGTAACGCATATCCAGACCTTCCTGCTCGACGATCTTGCGCGCGCCGGCATCGGCACGCACGTTGAAGCCGAACAGTACTGCATTCGAAGCCAGCGCCAGGTTGGCGTCGCTTTCGGTGATACCACCGACACCGCCACCGATCACGCGCACCTGAACTTCGTCGTTGCCCAGGCCCGACAGCGAGCCCTGCAGTGCCTCCAGGGAACCACGCACGTCAGTCTTGAGGACGATGTTGAGGGTCTTCTTCTCTTCCTGACCCATGGTCTCGAAGATGTTTTCCAGCTTGCCGGCGTGAGCACGGGCCAGCTTGACCTCGCGGTACTTGCCTTGACGGAACAGGGCCACTTCACGGGCCTTCTTCTCGTCGGCCACCACGGACAGCTCGTCACCGGCTTCCGGGGTACCATCCAGGCCGAGAATCTCGACCGGGATCGACGGGCCGGCTTCCTTCACAGGCTTGCCGTTCTCGTCGAGCATGGCGCGCACACGACCATAGTTGGAGCCGCACAGGACCATGTCGCCCTGGCGCAGGGTACCGTCCTGAACCAGGATGGTGGCCACCGGGCCACGCCCCTTGTCCAGACGCGATTCGACGACCACGCCACGACCTGGAGCAGTCGGGGTGGCAGTCAGTTCGAGGATTTCGGCCTGCAGCAGGACGGCCTCGAGCAGCTCGTCGACGCCGGTACCCATCTTCGCCGAAACCTTGACGAACGGAGTGTCACCACCCCAGTCCTCGGAGGTCACGCCTTCGACGGCCAGCTCGTTGCGGATGCGGTCGAGGTCGGCACCCGGCTTGTCGATCTTGTTTACCGCGACCACCAGCGGAACGCCAGCTGCCTTGGCATGCTGAACGGCTTCGCGAGTCTGCGGCATCACGCCGTCGTCCGCCGCCACCACCAGGATGACGATGTCAGTGGCCTTGGCACCACGGGCGCGCATTGCGGTGAACGCTGCGTGGCCCGGGGTGTCGAGGAAGGTGACCATGCCGCGGTCGGTTTCCACGTGGTAGGCACCGATGTGCTGGGTAATACCACCGGCTTCGCCTGCGGCAACCTTGGCACGACGGATGTAGTCGAGCAGCGAGGTCTTGCCGTGGTCAACGTGACCCATGACGGTAACGACCGGCGCACGCGATTCGACTTCGCCTTCGAACTTCAGCGATTCGGCCAGGGAGTCTTCCAGGGCGGTATCACTGACCAGGGTCACCTTGTGGCCCAGTTCTTCAGCGACCAGCTGCGCGGTTTCCTGGTCGAGCACCTGGTTGATGGTGACCGGGGTGCCCAGCTTGAACATGAACTTGACCACTTCAGCGGCCTTGACCGACATCTGCTGGGCCAGTTCCGAGACGGTGATGGTCTCACCGATGGTCACATCACGAATGACCGGACCGGTCGGGTTCTGGAAGCCGTGCTGGTTGCGTTTCTTCAGCTTGCTCTTGCCACCGCGGCCACGGCGTACGCCATCGCTTTCTTCATCGGTGGTGCGCGGCGCGGCACGCGGCGTCGGAGCTTTTTCCTTCTCCTTGACCTTGACCTTGATCGACACGCGCGGGGCTTCGCCACGACGCTCGCCACCGCGACGATCTTCGTCACGGGTGCGGCCTTCGTTGCGACGGGCTTCGTCCTTCTTGCGCTCGGCAGCACGGGCTGCAGCGTCTTCGGAGGCCAGGGCGTCGGCAACTACCGGGGCCGGGGCAGCGGCAGGTGCCGGCTCTGGCCTGGCGGCAGGCGCCGGGGCAGCGGTTTCGGCGGCCTGACGGCGGGCCTGCTCTTCGTTGCGCTGGCGAACTTCGGCCTCGACCTTCTCGCGAGCGGCGTTTTCGGCCGCGCGGCGCTCTTCCAGCTCACGCTTCTGCTCAGCCTGGATCTCTTCCGGGCTGCGCTGCACGAATACTTTCTTCTTGCGTACTTCTACGCTGATGCTCTTGCTACCGGCGACACGCAGGGTGCTGGTGGTTTTGCGCTGCAAGGTAATCTTGCGCGGTTCTTCCGCCTTGCTCTTGTGGCTGCTCTTCAAATGAGTGAGCAGGGTCTGCTTCTCATTGTCGGTCACTACCTGACCGGCGTCGGTGTGCGGCAGACCTGCCTCACGCATCTGCTGCAGCAGGCGCTCTACCGGTGCCTCGACCTCTTGGGCCAGTTCTTTCACCGTGACTTGCGTCATGCACTTCTCTCCTCAGGCCGCGCCTAATTACTCGAACCAGTGGGCTCGGGCGGCCATGATCAACTTGCCGGCACGCTCTTCGTCGATGCCGTCGATGTCGAGCAGATCGTCGATCGACTGCTCGGCCAGGTCTTCGCGGTTAACCACGCCGCGCACCGCCAGTTCCGCCGCCAGGTCCTTGTCCATGCCCTCGAGGGAGAGCAGGTCTTCGGCCGGATGGGCGTCTGCCAGTTTTTCTTCGGTAGCGATGGCCTTGGTCAACAAACGGTCCTTGGCTCGAGCGCGGAGCTCATTGACGATATCTTCGTCAAAGCCATCGATGTTGAGCATTTCTTCCAACGGTACGTAGGCAATTTCTTCGAGGCTGGTGAAGCCTTCGTCGACCAGCACTTGGGCCAGCTCCTCGTCGACTTCCAGTTCATCGATGAAATTGCGCAGGATGTCACCGGTTTCGGCCTGCTGCTTGGCCTGGATGTCCTTCTCGGTCATCACGTTCAGGGTCCAGCCGGTCAGCTGGCTGGCCAGGCGAACGTTCTGACCGCCACGGCCAATGGCCTGGGCCAGGTTGTCCTCGGCGACGGCGATGTCCATGGCATGGGCATCTTCATCAACGATGATCGCCGCGACTTCAGCCGGCGACATGGCGTTGATGACGAACTGCGCCGGGTTATCGTCCCACAGGACGATATCCACACGCTCGCCACCCAGCTCCCCGGATACGGCCTGGACGCGCGAACCACGCATGCCGATACAGGCACCTTGCGGGTCGATGCGCTTGTCCTTGGAGCGGACGGCGATCTTGGCTCGCGAACCCGGATCACGGGAGGCAGCCATGACTTCGATGAGGCCCTCGGCAATTTCCGGCACTTCAATGCGGAAAAGCTCGATCAGCATCTGTGGCGCGGTGCGCGACAGGATCAGCTGTGGGCCACGGTTTTCAGTGCGAATTTCCTTCAGCAGCGCACGCAGGCGCACGCCAACACGGAAGGTTTCGCGCGGGATGATGTCTTCGCGGGCCAGCAGGGCCTCGGCGTTGTTGCCCAGGTCAACGATGACGTTGTCGCGGGTAACCTTCTTGACGGTGCCGGAAATGATCTCGCCAACGCGCTCGCGGTAGGCATCGACCACCTGGGCACGCTCGGCCTCACGGACCTTCTGCACGATGACCTGCTTGGCGGTCTGGGCGGCGATACGGCCGAACTCGATCGACTCGATCTTCTCTTCGATCACGTCACCGACCTTGGCTTCAGGGTGGGTGTCCTTGATCTTGTCCAGCCAGGTCTCGATCGCCGGATCATCAAGATCGGCTTCGTCGACCACGGTCCAGCGACGGAAGGTCTCGTAGCTACCGGTGTGGCGGTTGATTTCCACACGCAGATCGACTTCGTCTTCAAAACGTTTTTTGGTTGCAGTGGCCAGGGCCACTTCCAGCGCTTCGAAAATGACGCCGGGCGGTACACCTTTTTCGTTGGATACCGATTCAACAACCAGCAGTACTTCTTTGCTCATCGTACGCCTCGCCTTGCGCAAGCCATTGGGCCCGGATAGTCCGCCGGGCCCGGCACGTCTCAGTCAAAACTGGGAATAATATTGGCCTTGTCGATCGAGTCGATCGGCAACAGGAATTCTTGATTGTCCACCTGGACCACCACGTCCTGCTCCTCCACACCGCGGAGAAGGCCCTGGAAGTTACGACGACCCTCGAAGGGTGAGCGCAGCTTGATCTTCACTTGTTCGCCGGCATGCGAGGCAAACTGTTCCAGAGTGAACAGTGGGCGATCCATGCCTGGAGAAGACACCTCGAGGGTGTACTCACTGCTGATCGGATCTTCTACGTCGAGGATTGCGCTGGCCTGACGGCTGACCGCTTCGCAGTCGTCCACCAGGATGCCGCCTTCCTTGTCGATGTAGATGCGCAGTACCGAATGCTTACCCTGGGAAACGTATTCGATCCCCCAGCATTGATAGCCCAGACCCTCGACAACCGGGGCCAACAAGGCCTGCAACTGTTCTAGCTTGCTCGACACCTGAACCCCCTCGTGCATGCTGTGCAAATAAAAAATGGGCAAAGCGCCCATCCCTGAAAGCGCCGTTGGACAACGACGCCGAAAACTGTTCGGTTAGCAAAAAGCCCCTGAAAAGGGGCTCCGCTGAAGCTGGTTGCGGGGGCTGGATTTGAACCAACGACCTTCGGGTTATGAGCCCGACGAGCTACCAAGCTGCTCCACCCCGCGACAAAGCTGGGGCAAAAGTATAAGACCGAACCCTCTCAAGGGTCAAATCCAAACCTTCACCTGCAAGAAAGCCCGCTAAAGCGGGCTCTCAAGCTTTAATTGGTACCGAGAAGGGGACTCGAACCCCTACACCCTATGGGCACAACCACCTCAAGGTTGCGTGTCTACCAATTCCACCACCTCGGCAATACTACTACTTGAAACCCGTTACTTCTGCTCTTGTGCCGGAGGAGGTACATCACCAGTGTTAGTGGTGGTGTCGCTCTTCTGCTGCTGGAGCACCGGTACATCATCATTAACTGCCGGTTTCTGCGGCTCTTTCACTTCTAGCACTGCTGGATCTGGAAGACCTGCTTGGCTAAGCTGGTGAGCTTGTTGCTTCGCGAAGTATCCTAACCCAAGTGCTGTCAAAAAGAAAGTGGCAGCGAGTACAGCAGTTAATTTACTCAGGAAGGTTGCAGAACCCTGGCTCCCGAACACGGTATTTGAAGCACCCGCGCCGAAAGATGCACCTGCTTCCGCACCCTTACCCTGTTGCAACAGAACCAGCACTACAAGCGACAGCGCTGCCAACAGATGAAAAACAACGATGACTGTTTCCAGCATTTGTTCAGTTTCCTGCGGCGCGACAAATTGCACCGAATTCGTCTGCGTTCAGGGAAGCTCCACCAATGAGCCCCCCATCGATATCCGGCATGCCGAACAGTTCGGCCGCATTGGCCGCCTTCACGCTGCCGCCGTAGAGCAGCTGCACCTTCGCAGCTACTTCAGCATCTTCTGCCGCCAGCTGACCGCGGATGGCGGCGTGCACATCCTGGGCCTGCTGGGGCGTGGCCGTAAGGCCTGTACCGATGGCCCATACAGGCTCATAGGCAATTACTGCATTGGCAAAAGCTTTAACACCGAAGGCCTCGATGATACTGCTTAGTTGACGCCCGACAACTTCGAGCGTTTTGCCGGCCTCGCGCTCTTCAAGGGTTTCCCCGATGCAAAGCACTGGCTTCAAACCTTTGGCCTGAGCGGCTGCAAACTTGCGATTGAGCACTTGGTCAGTTTCACCAATAATCTGGCGACGCTCCGAATGGCCAATCAGAACCAACTTGCAACCTGCTTCAACCAGCTGTTCCGGAGCAACTTCTCCGGTCAGCGCACCCTGTTCGGGTTGTACTGCAGAATTCTGTGCGCCGACGATGATTCCCTTATCTGCCAGCCCATCGATCACTTGATTGATGAACAAGGCCGGTGGGAACACCGCGACTTCCACTCCGCTCGGCAAGGCCAGATTTCTCAAGCCTTCGGTCAGCTCAGCGACGCTAGCGCGGGTACCGTGCATCTTCCAGTTACCAGCTACCATGGGGCGACGCATGCTTTACCTCGTCGGTCAAAGTGGGCGCAGATAGTACCCAACCCTACCTGCGCTGGCAAGCGCCTTCAGACACAAACTTCGCCGACCAGCTTGGCCAGTGCTTCGGCATGGGTACGCACCTGACTTTCGTCCTCACCCTCGACCATGACCCGCACCAGAGGCTCGGTACCGGACTTGCGCAGCAGCACGCGACCACGGCCAGCCAACGCCTCGGTCACCTTGGCACTGGCTTCCTTGACCGACGGGTGTTGCAGCGGGTCGACCTTGCTGGCGCCATAACGCACGTTGATCAGTACCTGTGGGCACTTGCGCAGGGCCTGACGGGCCTGGGCCAACGTTTCGCCACGGCGCTTGAGCGCCATCAGCACCTGCAGTGCGGCAATGATTGCATCACCCGTGGTGGTGTGGTTGCAGCAAACGACGTGACCAGAGTTTTCACCCCCGACCAGCCACTCACGCTCCAGCAGTTCGGCCATGACGTAACGGTCGCCGACCTTGGCCCGCACGAACGGAATTTCCAGGTCCTTCAGCGCAAGCTCCAGGCCCAAGTTGCTCATCAGCGTACCCACCACGCCGCCTTGCAACTTGCCACGGTCCTGCAAGTCGCGGGCAATGATGAACAGCAATTCGTCACCGTCGACGATGGCACCGGTGTGATCGACCATCAGTACCCGGTCGCCGTCACCGTCGAAAGCGATACCCAGGTCGGCATGCCCTACCAGCACAGCGGCCTGCAGCGACTCGATATGGGTCGAACCGCAGTTTTCATTGATGTTCAGCCCGTCCGGCTGCGCATGCAGCATGGTCACCTCGGCACCCAACTCGCGGAACACGCTTGGCGCAACCTTGTAGGTGGCGCCATGGGCGCAATCGACCACCAGCTTGAGTCCATCGAAGCTGGTGCTGCTGGGCACGCTGCTCTTGCAGAACTCGATGTAGCGGCCTGCCGCATCATTGATGCGCGACACCTTGCCCAGCTTGCTCGACTCGACCACGGTCATCGGCTGGTCAAGCAGCTCTTCGATCATCAACTCGACTTCATCAGGCAACTTGGTCCCCTGGCCCGAGAAGAACTTGATGCCGTTGTCATCGTGCGGGTTGTGCGAGGCACTGATGACGATACCGGCTTCGGCGTGGAAGGTACGTGTCAGGTAGGCAATGGCCGGCGTCGGCATCGGCCCGAGCAGCATCACGTCGGCACCCGCCGCAGACAGGCCGGCTTCGAGTGCGGATTCGAACATGTAGCCGGAGATACGCGTGTCCTTGCCCACCAGCACCCGGCAATGGCCCTGCTTGCGGAACGCCATGCCGGCAGCCCAGCCAAGCTTCAGCATGAAGTCAGGGGTGATCGGGTATTCGCCGACACGGCCACGAATGCCATCGGTACCAAAATATTTTCTGCTCATAGGGACTCCAATGTTCTTATTCGGCGTTTTGCACCGCAGCGATCATGCGCACCACATCAACGGTTTCGGCCACGTCATGGACACGCAGGATGCTCGCCCCCTTGGTCATGGCCAACGCCGCCAGCGCCAGGCTGCCGTACAACCGCTCGCCGACCGGACGTTCCAGCGTCTGGCCGATCATGCTCTTGCGTGACACACCCACAAGAAGCGGGCGCCCCAGGCGATAGAGCGCTTCCATATGCTTGAACAAGCTGAGGTTGTGCGCCAGCGTCTTGGCAAAACCAAAGCCCGGGTCAAGGATGATTCTGTTTGCGTCGATGCCCGCCGCAGCGCAGGCGACCATCCGCTGCTCAAGGTACCGCGTGACGTCGGCGGTTACATCTTCGTACTGCGGGTCGTCCTGCATGTTCCCCGGCTCGCCGCGCATGTGCATGAGACACACCGGCAGCCCGGTGTCCGCCGCAGCATCCAGCGCGCCGTCACGCTCCAGGGCCCGTACGTCATTGATCAGCCCGGCACCGAGACGCGCGGCTTCACGCATGACCGCTGGCGTGGACGTATCGACCGAGATGACCACGTCAAGACGGCTGTTGATGGCCTCGACCATGGGGGCCACCCGCTCCAGCTCCTCGGTTACCGACACTGCGCGCGCACCTGGCCGCGTGGACTCACCGCCGATGTCGACCAGCGTGGCGCCGGCTGCCACCATTGCTTCGGCATGACGCAACGCTTCGTCGCGCTGATTGAAACGCCCGCCGTCAGAGAAGGAATCGGGGGTGACGTTGAGGATACCCATGACATGGGTACGCGACAAATCAAGAACCCGGTTACCGCAAGGCAACCGGGTGGGGTACTGCACTGAGCTCATAGGTGCCCTTAGTGTTGGGCCGCTGGACCGCCGATCGGCGATTCTGGGCGATCACCCTGGGCGGCAGGCTTGCCCGAAGCCGAGTCATCATCCCAATCGCGCGGTTCGCGAGGGGTACGGCCGGCCATGATATCGTCAATCTGCTCGGCGTCGATGGTCTCGTATTTCATCAAGGCTTCGGCCATGGCATCGAGCTTGTCACGGTTGTCGGTGAGCAGCTGCTTGGCCGTGGCATAGCACTGGTCGATGATACTGCGCACTTCCGAGTCGATCAGCTTGGCGGTTTCGCCGGAAACGCTGGCGTGTTGGCTGGCGGCACTGCGGCCCAGGAACACCTCGCCTTCTTCCTCGGCGTACATCAGCGGGCCGAGTTTTTCCGACAGGCCCCACTTGGTCACCATGTTGCGGGCGATCTGGCTGGCACGCATGATGTCGTTGGAGGCGCCGGTGGTGACGCCGTCGAAGCCCAGGGTCATTTCCTCGGCGATACGGCCGCCGTACAACGAGCAGATCTGGCTGATCAGCGCGCGCTTGGACAGGCTGTAGCGGTCCTCTTCCGGCAGGAACATGGTCACGCCCAAAGCACGGCCACGCGGAATGATCGAAACCTTGTAGACCGGATCGTGTTCAGGCACCAGGCGTCCGACGATGGCGTGGCCAGCCTCGTGATAGGCGGTGTTCTGCTTTTCTTTCTCGGACATGACCATGGTCTTGCGCTCGGCGCCCATCATGATCTTGTCCTTGGCCAGCTCGAACTCTTTCATTTCGACCAGGCGCTTGTTGGCACGCGCGGCAAACAGCGAGGCCTCGTTGACCAGGTTGGCCAGGTCGGCGCCGGAGAAACCAGGGGTCCCACGGGCAATGACTGCCGGGTTGACGTTCTCGCCCACCGGCACCTTGCGCATGTGCACCTTGAGGATCTGCTCGCGTCCACGGATGTCCGGCAGGCCGACCACCACCTGGCGGTCGAAGCGCCCCGGGCGCAGCAGCGCCGGGTCGAGCACGTCCGGACGGTTGGTGGCGGCGATGACGATGATGCCATCGTTCATTTCGAAGCCGTCCATCTCCACCAGCAACTGGTTGAGGGTTTGCTCACGTTCGTCGTGACCGCCGCCCATGCCGGCGCCACGGTGGCGACCAACGGCGTCGATCTCGTCGATGAAGATGATGCACGGGGCGTGCTTCTTGGCCTGCTCGAACATGTCGCGCACACGGCTGGCACCGACACCCACGAACATTTCCACGAAGTCAGAACCGGAAATGGTGAAGAATGGCACCTTTGCCTCGCCAGCGATGGCCTTGGCCAGCAGCGTCTTGCCGGTACCGGGTGGGCCGACCATCAGCACGCCACGAGGGATACGGCCACCCAGGCGCTGGAACTTGCCCGGATCGCGCAGGAACTCGACCAGCTCACCAACCTCTTCCTTGGCTTCGTCACACCCTGCAACGTCAGCCAGCGTGGTCTTGACCTGGTCTTCGGACAGCAGGCGCGCCTTGCTCTTGCCGAAGCTCATCGGCCCGCCCTTGCCGCCCGCACCGCCTTGCATCTGGCGCATGAAGAACATGAACACGGCGATGATCACCAGGATCGGGAAGCTGGCTACCAGCAACTGGGTCCAGATGCTCTGCTGCTCGGGCTGCTTGCCTTCGATGATGACGTGGTTGTCGACCAGGTCGCCGATCAGGCCATTGTCGGTAATGGCCGGACGCACGGTCTTGAAGTTGTCACCGTCAGCGCGCTTGCCGGTAATGATGTAGCCGTCGACGGTCACGCGCTCGACCTTGCCATCCTTGACCTGCTGGATGAAGTCGGAATAGTTGAGGGTCTGCGGTTCGTTAGGGCTGGAGAAGTTGTTCATCACTGTCACCAGGACAGCTGCGATGATCAACCACAGGATCAGATTCTTTGCCATGTCGTTCAATTCGCTACCCTCTGAGGTCGGCGCACGACGCAGCCGTTCCTCGCATGATATTCATCGCCCTAACTTACTACATTACCTACGCAGACGCAGGCACCGTCTGTAACCCTTTGTGAAAGCTAGACTACACGAAGTTCGGGCGATCCTGACGCGGCGGCCGATTGGAAATAACTATCGGCCACCCCGCTTGAGACTTTCATGCCCCTTTGAAACCCCTGCCCAGCAGGTATTGTTCACGGGAACGGTCCCGCGACGACGATGGCTTGCGCATCTGTACCTTGTCGAATTTGCTGCGCACGTCCTTGAGGTATACGTCAAAGCCCTCGCCCTGGAAGATCTTGATCAGGAAGTCGCCGCCGGGCTTTAGCACGCGGGTTGCCAGATCGAGGGCCAGCTCGCAGAGGAACATCGCCCGCGGCATGTCCACCGCGGGGGTACCACTCATATTGGGGGCCATGTCGGAAATCACAAGGTCCACGTGCGAATCGCCAACCGCCTCGAGGATGCGCTGCAGCACTTCGTCATGGGTGAAATCGCCCTGGATGAAGGTCACGTCGGGGATCGAGTCCATCTCCAGGATGTCCGATGCGATCAGCCGCCCCTGCCCACCAATCAGACGACTGGTCACCTGCGACCAGCCGCCGGGGGCCGCGCCGAGGTCGATCACGCTCATGCCTGGGCGGATCAGCCGGTCCTTTTCCTGGATCTCCAGCAGTTTGTAGCTCGCACGCGAGCGGTAGCCGTCCTTTTGCGCCTGCTTCACAAAAGGATCGTTGAAATGTTCACGCAGCCAGTTGGCGCTGCTTTTGGAACGTTGTACCACGGGGCACCTCGATGATATGCGTCGTGATTGACTGGGCGGAGCCGGTGGCCCTCGGGTAAAATGCCGGTCAATTTTACAGAATCAGACGGAAAGGGTCAGATTATGCCGCTCAATAACGAGCAGAAGAAGCAATACAAGTCCATTGGTCATGACCTGAAGCCGGTCCTGATCGTTGCTGGTAACGGTTTGAATGAAGGCGTCATTGCCGAGCTGGAGCGCGCCCTGGTCGACCACGAGCTGATCAAGGTCGAGATTCGTTCGGAAGACCGCGAAGAGCGTGCAGAAACCATTGCCGAACTGTGCAAGGCCGGCCGTGCCGAACTGGTGCAGACCATCGGCAAGAAAGCCCTGATCTACCGCAAGAACCCGCAGCCGAACAAGCAGCTGTCCAACATCCACCGCTACAAGTAACGGCACAGGGGCCGCCATGCGGCCCCAGCGACTCTCGGCAGTTTGCTCGTGTTAGCCGCGCGTCCTGACCGGAACCGGCTGGGCCACCAGCACGATGCCGGAAAAACCCAGCACCAGGAAGCAGAACATCTGCCAGCGCTCGCCTACAGAAATACCGTAGCGCAAGGTGTAATACCCCACGCAAGCGCCAAGGCCGAGCAATAACATCTGGCCCCGGAACTGCCGCCACCAGGCTGCCAGGCCGTCCACTCTGGCCAGTACGGCCAACTGGACCAGCAGGCCAAGCATCGCCACACCGATCAACCAGCGGTCGATCTGCCCGGCGATGTCCTGCACCAATAGCGGCGCCAGGCCACTGACCTTGAGCGCAGGCACCAACCCGACGTGAAACACCCACAGGCCACCGACCCAGAAAACCTGGGCCAGTTGCCAGAGGATCCCCTCGAGGGATGGCGCCCGCTGGCGCCGGTCAGATGTGCTTGACTTCGACAATCTCGTACTCGACCGTACCGTTTGGCGTCTTCACGACAACGGTATCCCCTTCTTCCTTGCCAATGATGGCACGGGCGATCGGGGCACTGTTCGACAGCTTGCCTTTCTTCACGTCAGCTTCATCTTCGCCAACGATCTGGTAGGTCACCTCATCATCGGTTTCGGTGTTGGCCAGCACTACGGTAGTGCCGAAAATCACCTTACCGGTGTGAGCAATGGTGGTCACGTCGATCACCACCGAGTTCTGCAGGCGCCCTTCGATATCGCGGATACGCGCTTCGACCATGCCCTGCTCTTCACGAGCTGCGTGGTATTCGGCGTTTTCCTTCAGGTCACCCAGCTCGCGCGCCTCACCAATGGCCTGGCTCAGGCGCGGGCGCTCGGTCTTGCTCAGGAACAGCAGTTCCTCTTCCAGGGCGCGAGCGCCCTGGACGGTCATCGGGTACTTGGTAATGCTCATGCTTTCAATCCTGCGTGCAGATCCTGCAGGCGGCGAACGGTCTTTTCCGGACCGAATTTCAGCGCCTCGCAGATGGCTTCCCCGGCCGCAATGGTGGTGGTGCAGTAAATCTTGTGCTGCAGCGCATTGCGACGAATCGAGTAGGAATCGGCGATCGACTGGCGGCCTTCGGTGGTGTTGATGATCAGCGACACCTCGTCGTTCTTGATCATGTCGACCACGTGCGGACGACCTTCGGTCACCTTGTTCACACGGCGCACTTTCAGGCCAGCCGCCTCGATGACCTTGGCGGTGCCGGCAGTAGCGACCACTTCGAAGCCAAGGGCAATCAGGTCGCGGGCAACGCCAGCCACTTGCGGCTTGTCGTCGTCACGTACGCTGATGAATGCGGTACCGCCGGTCGGCAGCACTTCACTGGCACCCATCTGGGCCTTGGCAAAGGCTTCGCCGAAGCTGTCACCGACACCCATGACTTCACCGGTCGATTTCATCTCAGGGCCGAGGATCGGGTCAACCCCCGGGAACTTGGCGAACGGGAAGACGGCTTCCTTGACGCTGTAGAAGTTCGGGATGATTTCCTGGGTGAAGCCCAGCTCTTTCAGGGTTTTGCCGGCCATGACGCGGGCTGCGATCATCGCCAGGGAGGTGCCGATGCACTTGGAGACGAACGGCACGGTACGCGAGGCGCGCGGGTTGACTTCGATCACGTAGATCTTGTCGCCCTGCAGGGCCAGCTGCACGTTCATCAGGCCGACCACGCCCAGCTCCAGGGCCATTTTCCTGACCTGTACGCGGACTTCGTCCTGCACTTCCTTGCTCAGCGAGTAAGGTGGCAGCGAGCATGCCGAGTCGCCGGAGTGAACGCCGGCCTGCTCGATGTGCTGCATGATGGCGCCGATCACCACGTCGGTACCGTCGCAGACCGCATCCACGTCCATCTCGATGGCGCAGTTGAGGAAGTGGTCGAGCAGTACCGGGCTGTCGTTCGACACCTGTACGGCTTCACGCAGGTAGCGCTTGAGCTCGTCCAGTTCGTAGACGATTTCCATGGCCCGGCCACCCAGCACGTAGGACGGGCGCACCACCAGCGGGTAGCCAATGCCGCCAGCAGCGCTGATAGCTTCTTCTTCGCTGCGCACGGTAGCGTTTGGCGGCTGCAGCAGGTTCAGGCGCTGCACCATCTGCTGGAAGCGCTCACGGTCTTCGGCACGGTCGATGGCATCCGGGCTGGTGCCGATGATCGGTACGCCGGCTTCTTCCAGGGCGCGGGCCAGTTTCAGCGGGGTCTGGCCGCCGTAGTGGACGATAACGCCTTTCGGCTTCTCGACGCGGCACACCTCCAGCACGTCTTCCAGGGTCAACGGCTCGAAGTACAGGCGGTCGGAGGTGTCGTAGTCGGTAGAGACGGTTTCCGGGTTGCAGTTGACCATGATGGTCTCGTAACCGTCTTCACGCAGCGCCAGCGCGGCGTGTACGCAGCAATAGTCGAACTCGATACCCTGGCCGATACGGTTGGGTCCGCCACCCAGGATCATGATCTTGTCGCGGGTCGACGGGTTGGCCTCGCACTCTTCCTCGTAGGTGGAGTACAGGTAGGCGGTGTCGGTGGCGAACTCGGCAGCGCAGGTGTCGACGCGCTTGTACACCGGGAACACTTCCAGCTTGTGGCGGTGACGGCGCAGGTTCTTGTCGGTGATACCCAGCAGCTTGGCCAGGCGCTGGTCGGAGAAGCCCTTGCGCTTGAGGCGCAGCATGTAGTCTCTGTCGATCGACGACAGGGCCAGAGTCTTGACCTTCTCTTCTTCCTTGATCAGGTCTTCCATCTGCACCAGGAACCACATGTCGATGCCGGTCAGGTCGAAGATCTGCTCGCAGGTCATGCCGGCGCGCATGGCATCGGCCACGTACCAGATGCGCTCCGCGCCCGGTACGGTCAGCTCGCGCTTGAGGATGCTGGAAGCTTCCGGGTTGGCCAGGTCGACTTTCGGGTCGAGGCCGCAGGCGCCCACTTCCAGGCCGCGCAGGGCTTTCTGCAGGGATTCCTGGAAGGTACGACCGATGGCCATGACTTCACCGACGGATTTCATCTGGGTGGTCAGGCGGGCGTCGGCTTTCGGGAACTTCTCGAAGGCGAAACGCGGCAGCTTGGTGACGACATAGTCGATCGACGGTTCGAAGGACGCCGGGGTGCGGCCGCCGGTGATGTCGTTCTGCAACTCGTCGAGGGTGTAGCCGACCGCCAGCTTGGCAGCGATCTTGGCGATCGGGAAGCCGGTGGCCTTGGAGGCCAGCGCCGAGGAACGCGACACACGCGGGTTCATCTCGATCACGACCATGCGGCCGGTGTTCGGGCAGATACCGAACTGCACGTTGGAGCCGCCGGTTTCCACACCAATCTCACGCAGCACCGCCAGCGAGGCGTTGCGCATGATCTGGTATTCCTTGTCGGTCAGGGTCTGCGCCGGGGCAACGGTAATCGAGTCGCCGGTGTGCACGCCCATCGGGTCGAAGTTCTCGATGGAGCAGACGATGATGCAGTTGTCCTTCTTGTCGCGGACCACCTCCATCTCGTATTCCTTCCAGCCGATCAGCGATTCGTCGATCAGCAGCTCCTTGGTCGGCGACAGGTCCAGACCACGGGCGCAGATTTCTTCGAACTCTTCACGGTTGTAGGCGATGCCACCACCGGTGCCGCCCATGGTGAACGACGGACGGATGATGCACGGGAAGCCCAGGCGCTCGAGCACCGCGTTGGCTTCCTCCATGCTGTGGGCGATACCGGAACGCGGGCACTCCAGGCCGATATCCTTCATCGCCTTGTCGAAACGCGAGCGGTCTTCGGCCTTGTCGATGGTGTCGGCGTTGGCACCGATCATTTCCACGCCGAACTTTTCCAGAACGCCGTGGCGCTCCAGGTCCAGGGCGCAGTTCAGTGCGGTCTGGCCACCCATGGTCGGCAGCAGCGCGTCAGGGCGCTCTTTCTCGATGATCTTGGCCACCGACTGCCACTTGATCGGCTCGATGTAGGTGGCGTCGGCCATGGCCGGGTCGGTCATGATGGTGGCCGGGTTGGAGTTCACCAGGATGACGCGGAAACCTTCCTCGCGCAGGGCCTTGCAGGCCTGGGCGCCGGAGTAGTCGAACTCGCAGGCCTGGCCGATCACGATCGGGCCGGCGCCGAGAATCAGGATGCTTTTGATATCTGTACGTTTTGGCATGGTTGTCACTCAAATCCGGGGTCAGTCGGCAAGCCGCCTTGAACAATCTGGGTCAGGCGCTTCCGGGCGCGGCGCTAGCCGGCCCGGGGCCTTGAAGCAGGATGCTCAGCGGCGCTTGGCCATGGCATCGATGAAACGATCGAACAGAGGCGCGACATCGGTCGGGCCGGGGCTCGCTTCAGGGTGACCCTGGAAGCTGAACGCGCTCTTGTCGGTGCGCTCGATACCCTGCAGGGTGCCGTCGAACAACGACTTGTGGATGGCGCGGACGTTGCCCGGCAGGGTAGCCTCGTCAACGGCAAAGCCGTGGTTCTGGCTGGTGATCATGACCACGCCGGTATCCAGGTCCTGGACCGGGTGGTTGGCGCCGTGGTGGCCGTGGCCCATTTTCACGGTCTTGGCGCCGGAGGCCAGGGCCAGCAGCTGGTGGCCGAGGCAGATGCCGAACACCGGGATCTCGGTCTCGAGGATTTCCTTGATCGCCTGGATGGCGTAGTCGCACGGCTCGGGGTCGCCAGGACCGTTGGACAGGAACACGCCGTCCGGGTTGAGTGCCAGCACTTCGCTGGCTGGGGTCTGGGCCGGCACCACGGTCACGCGGCAGCCACGGGCGACCAGCATGCGCAGGATGTTCAGCTTGACGCCGTAGTCGAAGGCGACCACGTGGTAAGGCAAGTCGGCAGCTTCGATGGTCGGGTGGCTGTCGGTCTTCAGCTCCCACACGCTGGAGCGCCACTCATAGCGCTCCTTGGTGGAAACGACCTTGGCCAGGTCCATGCCCTTCAGGCCAGGAAAGGCACGGGCAGCGGCGATGGCGGCTTCTTCGCTGATGTTGTCACCGGCAAGGATGCAACCGTTCTGGGCGCCCTTTTCACGCAGGATCCGGGTCAGGCGACGGGTGTCGATGCCGGCGATGGCGACGACGTTGTTGGCCTTGAGGTACTCCGGCAGCGACTGGGTGTTACGCCAGTTGCTGGCCAGCAGCGGCAGGTCACGAATGACCAGGCCAGCGGACCAGACACGGTTCGACTCGGCGTCTTCCGGGGTAGTGCCGGTATTGCCGATGTGCGGGTAGGTCAGGGTAACGATTTGCTGCGCATAGGAAGGGTCTGTAAGGATTTCCTGGTAGCCGGTCATAGCGGTGTTGAACACCACCTCACCAACGGTCTGACCGTCGGCACCGATGGCTTCACCGCGAAAAATACTGCCGTCGGCAAGGGCGAGTATGGCTGGCTTTGTCAAGAAGACCTCCCGTTAATCAAGCATGAAAGGGCGATCGCAGGTTGCAAAAAAGCGGAGTGACGTATGGACACGTCACCCCGCTTTCATGTGCTGAATTCAATTCGCTGCGCGCTTTTAGTGGACACACTAAAGCTGTAGCTTACAGAAAAGTGCGTTTTCGGTCTACCGCAGATGTGCCTCTAAAACATATCAATGCGACAAGCTGGCATTTGTCGGCTCTTCGCGGGTAAACCCGCTCCTACAAGGACTGCGCAAAGCCTGAAACCTGCATGAACCCTGTGGGAGCGGGTTTACCCGCGAAGAAGCCGACACCAATCTGCAGGTCAGTGCAGCTCGAGCACGTCCTGCATGTCATACAGCCCAGGCTCACGCCCATCCAGCCACAGCGCCGCACGCACGGCGCCCTTGGCGAAGGTCATGCGGCTGGAAGCCTTGTGGGTGATTTCCAGGCGCTCGCCTTCTGCTGCGAACAGAACGGTGTGATCACCTACCACATCGCCGGCGCGTACAGTGGCGAAGCCGATCGTCTTGCGGTCACGCGCGCCAGTCTGCCCTTCGCGGCCATACACGGCCACTTCCTGCAGATCCCGGCCCAGCGCATTGGCAACCACTTCACCCATGCGCAACGCAGTACCCGATGGGGCATCGACCTTGTGCCGGTGATGTGCCTCGATGATCTCGATATCGACATCATCGCCCAACACCCGGGCAGCCAGGTCAAGCAGCTTGAGGCTGAGGTTCACACCCACGCTGAAGTTGGCAGCGAACACAATGGGGATGTCCTTGCCAGCCTCAGCCAGCAGCTGCTTCTCTTCAACCGTAAAACCGGTGGTGCCGATGATCATCGCCTTACCGTGCTTGCGGCAGAATGCGAGGTTTTTCAGGGTTACCGAAGGGTGAGTGAAGTCGATCAGCACGTCGAATTCGTCGGCGACCTTGGCCAGATCGTCGGACAACAACACGCCAATCCGACCAAGAGCTGCCAGCTCACCGGCATCAGCCCCAACCAGCGAGCTGTCAGGGCGATCGATCGCCGCCGTCAATCCCGCACCCGGCGTTTGTTGCACGGCTTCGATAAGGGTCTTGCCCATTCGCCCTGCCGCACCCATCACTGCAATACGTCGCATAGCCTTATCCTTGTCAGAGGTCGCCGAAGAAGCGCTTCACGCCATCGAACCAGCCACTGGCCTTTGGCGAGTGGGAGCTGTCGCCTTCCAGCGAGTCACGCAGCTCTTCGAGCAGCTCGCGCTGGCGGCGGCTGAGATTGACCGGGGTTTCCACCGCCACGCGGCACAACAGGTCACCAGCACCACCACCGCGCACCGGGGCAACGCCCTTGCCGCGCAGGCGGAACTGCTTGCCGGTCTGGGTGCCTTCGGGGATCTTCAGCTTCACGCGACCATCGAGCGTGGGCACTTCCAGCTCGCCGCCCAGGGCGGCATCAGTGAAGCTGATCGGCACTTCGCAGTACAGGTGCTTGCCATCACGCTGAAAGATCTCGTGCTCACGCACATTGATCACCACGTACAGATCGCCGGTCGGGCCGCCATGGGTACCGGCCTCGCCCTCGCCCGACAGGCGGATACGGTCGCCGGTATCGACACCCGCCGGCACCTTGACCGACAGCGTCTTGTATTCTTCGACACGACCTTCGCCGTGGCACGAGGTGCATGGGTCGGTGATGATCTTGCCCTGGCCATGGCAGCGCGGGCAGGTTTGCTGCACCGAGAAGAAGCCCTGCTGCATGCGCACCTGGCCGATACCGCCACAGGTCGGGCAGGTCGACGGCGTGGAACCTTTCCTGGCCCCCGAGCCGTCGCAAGGCTGGCAGTTGACCAGGGTAGGCACGCGGATACTGACCGTGGTGCCACGCACCGCTTCTTCCAGGTTCAGCTCCAGGGTGTAGCGCAGGTCGCTGCCACGCTGGGCGCCGCCACGTCCACCGCCGCGGCCACCACCGAAGAAGTCGCTGAACACATCGCCAAAGATGTCGGAGAAGTTGGCACCGCCGAAACCGGCACCACCGCCACCCATGCTCGGGTCCACGCCAGCATGACCATACTGGTCGAACGCCGCGCGCTTGCTCGCGTCAGACAGCACTTCGTAGGCCTCGTTGGCCTCCTTGAACTTGTCTTCGGACTCTTTGTCGCCGGGGTTGCGGTCAGGGTGGTACTTCATCGCCAGACGGCGATAGGCCTTCTTGAGGTCAGCTTCGCTGGCGCCGCGCTCGACACCCAGGACCTCATAATAATCACGCTTGGACATAGGTCATTTGCACCTTGTTGGGCGTCTGGCATCTGCGCCACGCCATCAGCACCTGCCGTTGGCCCACCTGGGCCGCTGACAGATGCTGTAAAGATTCTCGAATTCCAGATACGCCAACGCGGGAGCAAGCCCCCGCGCGGCGACATCCTACCAGCTCCCCGGCAAACGACGGTGAACTGGCCGACAACATGCAGGGATTACTGCTTGTTGTTGTCTTTCACTTCTTCGAACTCGGCGTCAACCACGTCGTCGTGCTTGGCTTCCGGCTCGGCGTGCTGCGCGCCACCCTGAGGCTGTTCTGCCGACTGCTCGGCGTACATCTTCTGGGCAACCGGTGCTGAAACCTTGGACAGCTCTTCGACCCTGGCGTCGATGGCAGCCTTGTCGTCGCCTTTGACAGCGGCTTCCAGGGCAACCACGGCAGCCTCAATGGCAGTTTTCTCTTCGGCGGTAACCTTGTCACCGGCGTCAGCGACCATCTTGCGGGTCGAGTGAACCAGCGCGTCACCCTGGTTACGGGCAGCGGCCAGCTCTTCGAACTTGCGGTCTTCCTCGGCGTTGGCCTCGGCGTCGCGCACCATGCGCTCGATTTCTTCGTCCGACAGGCCGGAGTTGGCCTTGATCACGATCGACTGCGACTTGCCGGTGGCCTTGTCTTTCGCGCTGACGTGCAGGATGCCGTTGGCGTCGATGTCAAAGGTCACTTCGATCTGCGGCACGCCACGCGGAGCCGGCGGGATGTCAGCCAGGTCGAACTTGCCCAACGACTTGTTCTGGGCAGCCTGCTTGCGCTCACCCTGCAGCACGTGAATGGTCACGGCAGCCTGGTTGTCGTCGGCAGTCGAGAACACCTGCGACTTCTTGGTCGGAATGGTGGTGTTCTTCTCGATCAGCGAAGTCATCACGCCACCCATGGTTTCGATACCCAGGGTCAGCGGGCTGACGTCCAGCAGCAGTACGTCCTTCACGTCACCGGCCAGTACGGCGCCCTGGATGGCAGCACCCATGGCCACGGCTTCGTCAGGGTTGACATCCTTACGGGCTTCCTTGCCGAAGAAGTCGGCAACGGCTTTCTGTACCATCGGCATACGGGTCTGGCCGCCGACTAGGATCACGTCGTCGATCTTGGCGACGTCGATGCCAGCGTCCTTCAGGGCGATACGGCACGGCTCGATGGTGCGCTGAACCAGGTCTTCGACCAGCGACTCCAGCTTGGCGCGGGAGATCTTCACGTTCAGGTGCTTCGGACCGGTCGCGTCTGCAGTGATGTACGGCAGGTTGACATCGGTCGACTGCGAGGACGACAGTTCGATCTTGGCCTTCTCGGCAGCTTCCTTCAGGCGCTGCAGAGCCAGCGGATCGTTCTTCAGGTCCATGCCGGACTCTTTCTTGAACTCGTCGACAAGGTAGTCGATCAGGCGCATGTCGAAGTCTTCACCACCGAGGAAGGTGTCACCGTTGGTGGCCAGCACTTCAAACTGATGCTCACCGTCGACTTCGGCGATTTCGATGACCGATACGTCGAAGGTACCACCACCCAGGTCGTAGACGATGACGGTGTGGTCGCCCTTGGCCTTGTCCATGCCGTAGGCCAGCGCAGCGGCGGTCGGTTCGTTGATGATGCGCTTCACGTCCAGGCCGGCGATGCGACCGGCGTCCTTGGTGGCCTGGCGCTGGCTGTCGTTGAAGTAGGCCGGAACGGTGATGACCGCTTCGGTGACGGGCTCGCCGAGGTAGTCTTCGGCGGTCTTCTTCATCTTCTTCAGGACTTCGGCGCTGATCTGCGGTGGCGCCATGTCCTTGCCGCTGGCCTGTACCCAGGCGTCGCCATTGCTGGCCTTGACGATCTTGTATGGCACCAGCTTGATGTCTTTCTGCACGACGTCTTCTTCGAAGCGGCGGCCGATCAGGCGCTTCACTGCGAACAGGGTGTTGTGCGGGTTGGTCACAGCCTGGCGCTTGGCCGACTGACCAACCAGGATTTCGCCGTCATTGGCGTAGGCGACGATCGAAGGGGTGGTACGCGCGCCTTCGGCGTTTTCAATGACCTTGACGTTACCGTTTTCCAGAACGGAGACGCACGAGTTGGTGGTCCCCAGGTCGATACCGATGATTTTGCCCATGTTAACTCTCCCGAGACTTGAATTTGGTAGCAGCGGCTACTGTGGCCAACTGCGGTAATACTTGAAGGCTTGACACCTAGATGGGGATGCCCGGAAGGATTTCAAGCCTTTTCATCGATAGAGGGTTGCGGCGCGCTTGGCGCCTTGCTGACCACCACCATGGCGGGGCGCAGCAGACGGCCATTGAGCAGGTAGCCCTTCTGGAACACGTTGAGCACGCTGTTCGGCTCCACCTCGGCGTTTTCCTGCATGGCCATGGCCTGGTGATGCTCAGGGTTGAACGGCTGGCCGTGCGGGTCGATGGCTTCGAGGTTGTAGCGCTTGAGGGTGTCCTGGAACATCTTCAGGGTCAGCTCCACACCTTCGCGGATCTGCTTGACGTTCTCGTCTTCGGCACTGGAGTGGGCCAGGGCCAGTTCCAGGCTGTCGATCACCGGCAGCAAGTCGCCGGCGAACTTCTCCAGGGCGAACTTGTGGGCCTTCTCGACATCCTGCTCGGCACGGCGACGCGCATTCTGTACGTCGGCAACGGCGCGCAGCGCCTGGTCCTTGGCTGCGGCCAGCTGTTCCTCGAGTTCCAGAACACGGGCGTCAGCAGCATTGCCTGCACCGGCTTCTTCCACGTTAAGGTCTTTCTCGTTCAGCTGTTCATCAGCCATGGGGTCTCTCCTGCGCAAATTTGTGGACTGCGAGCCACGCTCGCCTTGGATGTCGGCTATATGGGGCCGGAAAAACCAGCTTCAAGGGGGCAAGGTGGTTTTCCGCCCGGCAACACAATCCGGCAAAGGGCATTGGCAGGCCTGAAAAAAGTACTGTATAAATAACCAGACCTGACTTTCGGGAGCTGCCCTCATGCTGGTGCACCTGTCCATTCACAACTACGCCATCGTCGAACACCTCGACCTCGAGATCGCCCGCGGCATGTCCGTCATCACCGGCGAAACCGGCGCCGGCAAATCGATCATGCTCGATGCCCTCGGCCTGGCCCTGGGCGACCGGGCCGACAGCGGCGTGGTACGCCCCGGCACGGACAAGGCAGACATCCTTGCCACCTTCGACCTGGTGGACATTCCCGAGGCCCATGCCTGGCTGGCCGAGCGCGACCTGGACAACGACGGCCTGTGCATCCTGCGCCGGGTGATCACCGCCGAAGGCCGCAGCCGCGGCTACATCAACGGCACGCCCTGCCCGCTCGGCGACCTCAAGGCGCTGGGCGAACTGCTGATCGACATTCACAGCCAGCATGAGCACCAGTCGCTGCTGAAGCCCGACACCCATCGCCGCCTGCTCGACGAGTACGCCGGCGCCGTCGACCTGGCCCGCCAGGTGCAACTGGCTGCCAAACGCTGGAACCAGACCCGCCTGGAACTCGAGCGCCTGTCCAATTCCGGCGACGAGCAACGCGCCCGCCACCAGTTGCTCAGCTACCAGCTGGAAGAGCTGGACAACCTCGGGCTGGGCGAGCACGAACTGGAACACCTGGAGCAGGAACACAAGCAACTGACCAGCGCCGAAGCGCTGTTCGGCATATGCCGCCAGGTTATCGACCAATGCAGCGAAAGCGACTCGGGCAACGTACTCAGCGCCCTCACCGCCAGCCTCAATCGCCTGGGAGCCGCCACTCATTCGCCCAAGGCACTGAACGAAGCGGCCAACCTGCTTGCCAGTGCGCAGATCCAGGTCGAGGAAGCCATCGGCGAGCTCAACCGCTTCCTCGACAACTTCGACGCCGACCCCATGCGGCTACAGGCCCTGGAAGAACGCCTCGACACCATCTATACGCTGGCGCGCAAACACCGCGTGCACCCCACCGAGCTGCCTCACCTGCAGCAGCAACTGATGGAGGAGCTGGAGGGCCTGAATGCCAGTGACGAATCGATCGAGCGCCTGGGCGAAGAGCTGACTGCCTTCGCCCACCACTATCAAGAGAAGGCTCGCGAGCTCAGCGCCCTGCGCCAGCAGGCGGCGCAACAGCTGGCAGTGGCGGTAGAGCAGGAGATCCAGCGCCTGGGCATGCCCGGTGGGCGCTTCTGCATCGCCCTGACGCCAAACGAGGGCGACGACCTGTCACCGCATGGCCTGGAACAGATCGAACTGCTGGTCAGCGCCAACCCCGGCCAGCCGCTCAAGGGCCTGGCCAAGGTTGCTTCGGGCGGTGAGCTGTCGCGCATCAGCCTGGCGATCCAGGTCATTACCGCGCAGACGTCGCGCATCCCCACCCTGGTATTCGACGAAGTCGACGTTGGTATTGGCGGGCCAACTGCGGAAATCGTCGGTCAGCTGTTGCGTCGCCTGGGCGAACGCGGCCAGGTGCTGACCGTGACTCACCTGCCGCAGGTTGCCGCACAAGGGCACCATCACTTGTTCGTGCACAAGGTGCGTAACAGCGATACCACCCACACTGCCGTGACCAGCCTGGGCAAGCGCGAGCGGGTCGAGGAAGTAGCGCGGATGCTCGGTGGCATCGACCTGACCAAGGAATCCCTGGCGCATGCGCGCAAGATGGTTGTGAGCGGCAAAGCCTGAGCCCTGATTTCCAGGCCTCTTCGCGGGTAAACCCGCCCCCACAGGATATTCACCGAGCCTGAGGCCTGTGCAATACCTGTGGGAGCGGGTTTACCCGCGAAGAGGCCGGAACAAACGACATACTTCTCAGCCCCCAAAAGCACAAAGGCGACCCGAAGGTCGCTTTTGCCATTCATAACGATAGAAAATCGTTACTTCTTCTTACGCACGTACAGAACCAGATTGTGGTCCACCAGCTCATAGCCATGCTCGGCCACGATTTCGCGCTGACGCTTCTCGATCTCGGCATCCATGAACTCGATGACCTCACTGGTATCCACGTTGACCATATGATCGTGGTGGCCACCGTCAGCCAGTTCAAATACTGCGTGACCGCCGTCGAAGTTGTGGCGAACCACCAGACCCGCCGCTTCGAACTGGGTCAGTACGCGATAGACGGTGGCCAGGCCCACGTCTTCGCCAGCCTCCATCAGCGCCTTGTAGACATCCTCGGCGCTCATGTGACGCTGCTCGGTCGAGTCGAGCATCTGAAGGATCTTGACTCGAGGCAGGGTCACCTTGAGACCGGCTTTGCGCAATTCGCTATTTTCAACCATGGTCAGCTTTCTCGCCGATGCTGCTTCGCAGCTTCTCTTAATACGGGTATGATCGGGGTTTACGTTGTCCAGCCAAGATAGTGGAAGTCGCCCACCGATGCAAAACACCAAGCTCTTGCTAACCAGCCTCACCCTAGTGGGACTGCTCGCACTCGCCGGTTGCTCGTTTCCCGGGGTTTACAAAATCGACATCCAGCAGGGCAATGTCGTTACGCAAGACATGATAGACCAATTGCGCCCCGGAATGACCCGTCGGCAAGTAAGGTTTATCATGGGTAACCCGCTGATCCAGGATACCTTCAACACCAATCGCTGGGATTACCTGTACAGCATTCAACCAGGTGGCGGTAAACGTCAGCAGGAACGCATGAGTGTGTTCTTCAATGACAGCGACCAACTGGTCAGCCTGTCCGGTGACTTCATGCCAGGCGTCAGCCGTGACCAGGAAATCCTCGGTGGCAGCGGTGACACCACCGTCAGCCCGGCCAACCAGCCAGCGCAACCAGCCGTGCAGCCTGAAGAAAAACCGGCCAAGCCGGGTTCGGTGGAAGAATCCATCCAGCGCGAGATCGACACCATCGAGACCACCCCGGTGCCAACCCCCGCGCCGCTGGAAACCTCGCCCCAGTAAGCGGCGAGCAGGTACAAAAAAGCCCGGACCAGATCCGGGCTTTTTATTGCCGTTGTTTCAATCAGCTATTCAGCTGCTTGGCACGCTGGCAGAACGCATCGACCAAGGTGTTGGCCGCCTGGTTGAACAGCGGGCCCAGCGTGGCGCGCACGATCGGCCCGGCGTAATCAAAGGACAGGTCCAGGCTGATCTTGCAGGCCTTTTCACCCAACGGCTTGAATACCCATAGGCCATGCAACTGGGTGAATGGCCCTTCTTCAAGGTTCATCTCGATGGACTGCCCCGGCACCAGTACATTACGCGTGACGAACTGCTGGCTCATGCCGCCCTTGGCCACTTCCAGCTTGGCGCGCATCTGCGTGTCGCTGGCTTCAAGTACCGTGGAGTCAGAGCACCAGGGCAGGAAATCCGGGTAGCTGGCGACATCGTTGACCAAGTCGTACAGCGCCTTGGCGGGGTATGGCAGCAGGGCGGAGCGTTGAATATGGGTAGTCATCCAGGCGTCACTTCCAAGGCTGGGTGGCGGTGCTTCGCAGCGTGCCGAAAACAGTTTGTGTAGCTATGACAGCGTTCGTATTGTCCGGTATTCATTCCGGTGGCTCAAGCACACCGAAATCCCATAGCGGACGACGCGTCGACTTGCCTATAATGCCGCCCCTATGGCTAAGCAAAAAAAACATCCGACCGGGACCATCGCGCAAAACAAGAAGGCGCGACACGATTACTTCATCGAACACAAGTTCGAGGCCGGGCTGGTCCTGTCCGGCTGGGAAGTAAAAAGCCTGCGAGCCGGCAAGGCGCACCTGACTGACAGCTACGTGCTGCTGAAGGACGGTGAAGCCTGGCTGTTCGGCAGCCACATCACCCCGCTGACCACGGCCAGCACCCACGTCATCGCCGACCCTATCCGCACGCGCAAGCTGCTGCTGAACAAGCGCGAGCTCGAGCGACTGGAAGCGGCCGTGGCGCAAAAAGGCTACACCTGTGTGGCCCTGGCGCTGTACTGGAGCAAGCACCTGATCAAGTGTGAAATCGCACTGGGCAAGGGCAAGAAGGAATTCGACAAGCGCGACACCATGCGCGAACGCGATTCCAACCGCGAGCTGCAGCGGGCCGTGCGCAACAAGGGCAAGGTAGACTAAGTCTTAGGTTGCTCATGCGGGCCTCTTTGCAGGGCAAGCCCGCTCCCACAATGACAGCGTCGAGCTCGAAAATTGTGGGAGCGGGCTTGCCCCGAAGAGGCCCGCAGTGCCACAGCCAATCTCAGCGCCCGCTACGCCGCTCCGCACGCGCCACCCGTTGCGCTTCCTCCTGCGCCTCTTCCAGCACCTCCTGCACATACAGAATGTGCCGGCTGGACACCTCTCGCGCGTCGTCCGCCCTGCCCTCGACAATCGCCAGGTACAGCTCCCGGTGCTGGCTGATCAGCATGTCACGGGTCTCGGCCCGTTGCTGGTACATGCCGCCGATGTTGGTCACCACGTTGCGCTTGAGCAGGTCGAACAAACCACGAATGGTGTGCAGCAGCACGGCGTTATGGCTGGCCTCGGCAATCGCCAGGTGGAAGCGCGCATCGGCTGCGCCTTCTTCTGCCCGGGTCACTTCATCGACCCGGGCATAACAGTCCTGCAACGCATCGAAGGCCGCCTTCAGCCGCGCCCGGTCCGGCTCGGTGGCGCGCTGGGCGGCGTAATAGGCGCAGGACGCCTCCAGGGTATGGCGAAACTCGAGCAGGTCGCGCTGCGCCTCGGCACTGTGCTCGAGCAATTGCAGCAACGGATCGCTGAAGGTCGACCCCAGCGACTCGGCAACATAATTGCCCCCGCCCTGACGACTGACCAGCAGCCCCTTGGCCACCAGCTTCTGGATCGCCTCACGCAGTGACGGGCGGGACACACCGAACTGTTCGGCAAGGACGCGCTCGGCCGGCAGCCGCTGCCCGGAGGTCAGCGTGCCTTCCAGAATCATCCCCTCCAACCGATCGACGATGTCGTCGGACAGGCGCCGCTGGCGGACCTGATCAAAAACCATCACATGCTCTCCACAAACCCCCGGCAGATTTCCGGGGCCTCTATTCTCGCCGATCCAGGGCTGCGCAAACACCATCAGCTAGCGATTTTCCCGGCTCATCAGATGCCCGCTCATCGGCACTCGACCAAAGTTTTGCACAGGACAAATTGACACACCCCCGACAGCGCTTTTAACCTAGCGACCAGTCATTGTAAATTGGTCTTACCAATTATCCAATGCCAGTGCCTGACCAACAACAATTAGGGGCCACCCCATATGCAAACCTGGCAACAATTCTATAGCCCGCTTGGTAGTCTCGGCCTGTCCGCGCTGGCGGCGGTCATTCCCATCGTCTTCTTCTTCCTTGCCCTGGCCGTGTTCCGCCTCAAAGGCCACGTGGCAGGCAGCATCACCCTCGCATTGTCGATCCTGGTGGCAATCTTCGCCTTCCAGATGCCTGTCGACATGGCATTCGCCGCCGCGGGGTATGGCTTCCTCTATGGCCTCTGGCCAATCGCCTGGATCATCGTTGCCGCGGTGTTCCTGTACAAACTCACGGTCAAGAGCGGCCAGTTCGAAGTGATCCGCAGCTCGGTGCTGTCGATTACCGACGACCAGCGTCTGCAAGTGCTGCTGATCGGTTTCTGCTTCGGCGCCTTCCTGGAAGGCGCAGCGGGCTTTGGCGCACCGGTGGCAATCACTGCCGCGCTGCTGGTAGGCCTGGGCTTCAACCCGCTGTACGCCGCCGGCCTGTGCCTGATCGCCAACACCGCGCCAGTGGCCTTCGGCGCCCTGGGCATCCCGATTATCGTGGCCGGCCAGGTCACCGGTATCGACGCTTTCCACATCGGCGCCATGACCGGTCGCCAGCTGCCCCTGCTGTCGCTGTTCGTACCGTTCTGGCTGGTGTTCATGATGGATGGCGTGCGTGGCGTCAAGGAAACCTGGCCTGCCGCCCTGGTTGCCGGCCTGAGCTTCGCCGTCACCCAGTACTTCACCTCGAACTTCATTGGCCCGGAGCTGCCGGACATCACCTCGGCCCTGGCCAGCCTGGTCGCCCTGACCCTGTTCCTGAAAGTCTGGCAGCCCAAGCGCGCGTTCGCCGAAGCCAAAGGCAGCGTGGGCGCCGCCGTGGTGCAGCCAAGTGGCAGCCAGCCAAGCCCCTACAGCCTTGGCGAGATCTTCAAGGCCTGGTCGCCGTTCCTGATCCTCACCGTACTGGTCACCATCTGGACGCTGAAACCGTTCAAGGCGGCCTTCGCGGCGGGCGGCTCGATGTACGACTTCGTGTTCAACTTCGCCATCCCGCACCTCGACCAGCTGGTGGTCAAGGCTGCGCCGATCGTGGCTGCGCCAACCGCCATGCCGGCCGTGTTCAAGCTTGACCCGATCTCCGCCACCGGCACCGCGATCTTCCTCTCGGCGCTGATTTCCATGGCGGTGCTGAAGATCAACTTCAAAACTGGTCTGACCACTTTCAAGGAAACCTTCTGGGAACTGCGCTGGCCGATCCTGTCGATCGGCATGGTGCTGGCCTTCGCCTTTGTCACCAACTACTCGGGCATGTCTTCGACCATGGCCCTGGTGCTGGCCGGTACCGGCGCGGCGTTCCCGTTCTTCTCGCCGTTCCTCGGCTGGCTGGGCGTGTTCCTGACCGGCTCGGACACGTCGTCCAACGCCCTGTTCGGCTCGCTGCAAGCCACCACCGCGCACCAGATCGGGGTCAACGACACCTTGCTGGTTGCTGCCAACACCAGCGGCGGGGTAACCGGCAAAATGATTTCGCCGCAATCGATCGCCGTGGCTTGTGCCGCCACCGGCCTGGTCGGCAAGGAATCCGACCTGTTCCGCTTCACCGTCAAGCACAGCCTGTTCTTCGCTACCATCGTCGGCCTGATCACCCTGATCCAGGCCTACTGGCTGACCGGCATGCTGGTCCATCACTAAAGTGAAAGGGGCCGGGCGCCCTGGCGCGCCCGGCAATCCCCACAAGCAACGCTGCGAGAATCCATGATCATTTCCGCCTCTACCGACTATCGCGCCGCGGCCCAACGCAAGCTGCCTCCTTTCCTGTTCCACTATGCCGACGGCGGCGCCTACGCCGAGCATACCCTGCGCCACAACGTCTCCGACCTGGCCGGCATCGCCCTGCGCCAGCGCGTGCTGAAGAACATGTCAGAACTTAGCCTCGAGACCCGCCTGTTCGACGAAACCCTGAGCATGCCGGTGGTCCTGGCCCCGGTCGGCCTCACCGGCATGTACGCCCGCCGTGGCGAAGTGCAGGCGGCACGCGCGGCGGCGGCGCATGGCATTCCGTTCACCATGTCCACCGTGTCGGTGTGCCCGATCGAGGAAGTGGCGCCAGCCATCGACCGGCCGATGTGGTTCCAGCTGTACGTGCTCAAAGACCGCGGTTTCATGCGCAATGCCCTGGAGCGGGCCAAGGCCGCCGGGGTCAAGACCCTGGTGTTCACCGTCGACATGCCCACCCCCGGCGCCCGCTACCGCGACGCCCACTCCGGCATGAGCGGCAAGCACGGCCCGCTGCGCCGCGTGCTGCAGGCCATGACCCACCCCGAGTGGGCGTGGGATGTCGGCGTGATGGGCCGCCCACACGACCTGGGCAATATTTCCGCCTACCGTGGCAACCCTACCGGCCTGGCCGATTACATCGGCTGGCTGGCCAACAACTTCGATCCGTCGATTTCGTGGAAAGACCTGGAGTGGATCCGCGACTTCTGGGACGGCCCGATGATCATCAAAGGCATCCTCGATGCCGATGATGCCCGCGATGCGGTCAGGTTCGGTGCCGACGGCATTGTCGTGTCCAACCACGGCGGCCGTCAGCTCGACGGCGTGCTGTCCAGCGCCCGCGCCCTGCCGGCGATCGCCGACGCGGTCAAAGGTGAGCTGAAGATCCTGGCTGACTCGGGCATCCGCAGCGGCCTCGACGTGGTGCGCATGATCGCCCTGGGTGCCGACACCGTGCTGATCGGCCGTGCCTTCCTCTACGCCTTGGCCGTACACGGCCAGGCCGGGGTGAAGAACCTGCTGGAGCTGTTCGAGAAGGAAATGCGCGTGGCCATGGTACTGACCGGTGCCAAGTCGATCAGCGAAATCACTCGCGACTCGCTGGTACGCGAACTGGGCGCCTGACGCCTGCAAGAACGACCGCCTGATTGACCCGGGGCATGTGGTGCACAGATGCCACAGCCCCGCGAGGAGACTGCATGAGCCTGCCTGCCGCGTTCCTGCGTGATGCCGAGCGCCTGATCCCCGCCGAACGCCGTTTCGATGACCCCACCGCCACCCTGGCCTTCGGCACCGACGCCAGCTTCTACCGGCTGATCCCCAAACTGGTGGTACGCGTCGAGTCAGAAGACGAAGTGGTCGGTCTGATCAAACTGGCCCAGCGCGAGCGGGTGCCGGTGACCTTCCGCGCCGCCGGCACCAGCCTGTCCGGCCAAGCCATCAGCGACTCGGTGCTGATCGTACTTGGTGACAACTGGAACGGCCGCGAAATCCGTGGCCAGGGTGAACAGATTCGCCTGCAGCCAGGGGTAATCGGCGCCCAGGCCAACGCCTGGCTGGCCCCGTTCGGGCGCAAGATCGGCCCCGACCCCGCCTCGATCAACGCCTGCAAGATCGGCGGTATCGTCGCCAACAATGCCAGTGGCATGTGCTGCGGCACCGCGCAGAACACCTATCACACCCTGGCCGGCCTGCGCCTGGTGCTGGCCGATGGCACGCGCCTGGACAGCGAAGACCCGGCCAGTGTCGCCGCCTTCGAAGCCAGCCACGCCGAGCTGCTGCAAGCGCTGGCCGGCCTGGGCCGCGAAACCCGTGCCAACACCGCGCTGGCCGAGCGCATCCGCCACAAGTATCGGCTGAAAAACACCACCGGCCTGTCGCTGAATGCACTGGTCGACTACGACCAGCCGCTGGACATCCTGCAGCACCTGCTGGTCGGCTCCGAAGGCACTCTCGGTTTCATCAGCGCAGTCACTTACAACACCGTACCCGACCACCCGCACAAGGCCAGCGCCTTGCTGGTGTTCCCCAGCGTCGAAAGCTGCTGCCGCGCGGTGACCGTGCTCAAGCAGCAACCGGTCTCAGCTGTGGAATTGCTTGACCGCCGCAGCCTGCGCTCGGTGCAGGACATGCCCGGCATGCCGCTGTGGGTAAAAGGCCTGTCGGACAATGCCTGCGCCCTGCTGATCGAATCACGCGCCGCCAGCCAGACCCTGCTGCACGAGCAGCTGCAACAGGTAATGGCCTCGATCGCCGTCTTCCCGCTGGAACAGCAGGTCGACTTCAGCGAAGACCCGGCCGTGTACAACCAGTTGTGGAAAATCCGCAAGGACACCTTCCCCGCCGTCGGCGCCGTGCGCCAGACCGGCACCACGGTGATCATCGAAGACGTCACTTTCCCGGTCGAGCAGCTCGCCGAAGGTGTCAATCGGCTGATCCAGCTGTTCGAAAAGCATCGCTATGACGAAGCGATCATTTTCGGCCATGCGTTGGAAGGCAACCTGCACTTCGTCTTCACCCAGGGCTTCAACAGCGCCGCGGAAGTCGCCCGATACCAGGCGTTCATGGACGATGTGGCACAGCTGGTGGCGGTGGAGTTCGGCGGTTCGCTCAAGGCTGAGCACGGCACCGGGCGCAACATGGCGCCGTTCGTCGAGCTGGAATGGGGCAGCGACGCCTACCAGCTGATGTGGAAACTCAAGCGCCTGCTCGACCCCAACGGCATCCTCAACCCGGATGTGGTGCTGAGTGAAGACCCGGACATCCACCTGAAAAACCTCAAGCCGCTGCCCGCCGCCGACGAGATCGTCGACAAGTGCATCGAGTGCGGTTTCTGCGAGCCGGTGTGCCCCTCCAAGGGCCTGACCCTCAGTCCGCGCCAGCGCATCGTCATGTGGCGTGATATCCAGGCCAAGCAACGCGCCGGCATCGACACCCGGGAACTGCGCCGGACCTATCAGTACCAGGGCATCGATACCTGCGCCGCCACCGGCCTGTGCGCCCAGCGCTGCCCGGTTGGCATCAACACCGGCGAACTGGTGAAGAAACTGCGCAGCCAGGCCGCTGGCCACGCCAGGGCCGCCGACTGGCTGGCCGACAATTTCCACACCGCCCTAAGCGGCGCGCGCCTGACCCTGACCGCCGCCAATACCGCGCGCAAACTGCTCGGTGCCCCGCGCCTGGGCCGCTTGAGCGCCACGTTGAGCAAGGCCAGCAAAGGCCGCCTGCCACAGTGGACCCCGACCATGCCGCAACCCCTGCGCCCGCTGCCCGTCGGGCCGGCCAGCCACGACGCCCGCCCGCGCGTGGTGTACCTGGCCGCCTGCGTTTCACGGGTGATGGGCCCGGCCTATGCCGACCGCGAGCAAAGCTCGCTGCTCGACAAGACCCGCGGCCTGCTGGAAAAGGCCGGCTACCAGGTGGTGTTTCCCGACAATGCCGACAGCCTGTGCTGCGGCCAGCCGTTCGCCTCCAAGGGCTACCCCGAGCAGGCCGAACACAAACGCCAAGAGCTGATCAATGCCCTGCTGCACGCCAGCCGCGGTGGCCTCGACCCGATCTACTGCGACACCAGCCCGTGCACCCTGCGCCTGGTTCAGGACCTGGGCGAAAGCCGGCTGGACCTGTACGACCCGGTGCGCTTCATCCGCACCCATCTGCTCGACCGCCTGGAGTTCACCCCTCAGGACGAGCCCGTGGCCGTGCACGTGACCTGCAGCACCCAGCACCTGGGTGAAAGCCAGGCGCTGATCGATCTGGCACGGCGTTGCAGCAAGCAGGTGGTGATCCCGGAAGGCATTCATTGCTGCGGCTTTGCCGGTGACAAAGGCTTCACCACCCCCGAGCTCAACGCCCACTCGCTGCGCAGCCTCAAGGACGCGGTGCAGTATTGCAACGAAGGCATCTCCACCAGCCGTACCTGCGAGATCGGGCTGTCCAGCCACAGCGGCATCGACTACCACGGCCTGGTCTACCTGGTCGACCGCGTCACCCGCCCACGCAGCATCTGAGGTCAACACAGTCCCTTGTGGGAGCGGCCTTGCGCCGCGAAGGGGCCGCAAAGCGGCCCCGTGATTTCAGCTCCACCGCATGAACCCTGGGGCCGCTGTGCGGCCCTTTGCGGCGCAAGGCCGCTCCCACAAGACCCGCGCCTGGCGCCAGAGCCCCACCGTCATTTCACCCAGCCATCATCCGATTGAACCCCCGCCATTCCCCCGCAGTCCACCTTACAGGCCCACCTTCCAGAGGCCCCAGAGGAGACTCCCATGAAAGGTACCGCGCTTTCGGCCCTGTTCGCGGCCGCCACCCTGCTGGCTTCACCGGTGTTTGCCGCCGAAGACCTCTGCGCCACCAACCTGCAGAAGATCGACGACAGCATGACCACCGCCGGCGCTACTTCCGAGGGCCTGGACAAGGCCATCACCGAGCAGGTCGACAAGGCCAGGGCGGCCAAGGCCTCAGGTGACACCAAGGAATGCATCGCCATCACCAGCAAGGTGCTGGAGCGCCTGGAAAAAACCGAGAAAGGCAGCGGCAGCAGCAGCGGCAGCGGCTCGTGACGCCGAGCGCGGGCGACGGGCCCTACTGTCGACGTCGCCCGCGCAATGGCGTATACTCCACCTCACGTGCCGTAAGGTACGTTAGCTTAGAGCTAGTGTGGGGCCGATTAGGATTCGACGCCGGTAGCGAAACTCTAGGTGCATGCCGAGTTGGTAACAGAACTCGTAAATCCACTGTTGCAACTTTCTATAGTTGCCAATGACGAAAACTACGAGGGTTACGCTCTCGCTGCGTAAGCAGCTGAGCCCGCTCTCCTGGTAGCTTCGGCTCCAGCAATCATCAGGGGATGCCTGTAAACCCGAAATGATTGTCATACAGAACAGGATCGTCGTGTAGCACGTTGGGGGCAAAGCGACTAAAACTTACCCAACTCGTCCAAAGCACCCTGCCCGTCGGGCGGCTGCGGATTAACTCAGTAGACACGGCTAAGCATGTAGTACCGACAGCGGAGTACTGGCGGACGGGGGTTCAAATCCCCCCGGCTCCACCAAATTGCAAAGAAAAAGACGCCCCAGGGCGTCTTTTTTTGTGTCTGGATTTTGTGGGCGAGCCCCCAAAAAATCAGATTTATCCCCTTCCTTGTAGGCCGTTTCCCAAAGATACTCCCAGCGCCTGTTTTCCGTTGCGGTCGTTATTTCAGGGTTTTAGGCTCGGTGGGTCGTTGCACATCAACGACCAGCTTTGACAGGCTGATAACGACCAAACACACGGTTTTGCCTATGGCGGCTGTGTGTGGGGCACCTCGTGTGCGCCGGTTTGGTCTTCACCGGTCTGTCAACCCATACACAGCTGCCACCACTTGTTTGACAGCAAGCGCTGGTCGCTCCACTGAGGACCAAATAATGCTGAAGATCGTCCCCGACCCACCCCATCACCTCCACTCTCTGGAAGACACCCTCATGCTGGCCTCGGACTACGCGCTCTGTGCAGAAGCGGTAGCCCAACAGGCAGTAATGATGCAGCCGCGATCACCAGTATCGCTATTGATCATGGCATCGATGCACGAGCTTGAAGCCCTGCGCAAATTGCTCGACTCAGCACTGGCACAAATACAAAAACCAGCGGATTCGCAAGCAGTGCACTGACGCAAACCAGGGAGATTGAACATGGCCACCGAAGACGACAAATGCACCGTCGGTAAAACCATCTTCTACCAAGGTGAAAACCAGACCCACCCACTGTTCCGCATCGAACCCGGCATCCCCTGCCAGAACGCCCGTGAACAAGCTTCGGAACTGATGGGCTATGCGCGTGACCTGACCATCGACGGCCTGATGGAAGACAAACCGAAACTGATCTGGGCTGCGCATTACCTGTGTGCCTTGGGCAAGGCGCTGCTGGATGATGCCGAATTGGGCATGATGCGCTGAACATGTCACGGCCCTGCTTCGTGCAGGGCCATTGGCAAAGTCACATCCAGAATTTCACTTGCACACGCCCGGCAATTCGGTGTCGGGCCAGCATGCGGCGCCCTCAGCCTTACCAGCTATAACTCAGCTTGGCCGTCACCTCCCGCCCCGGGTTGTAGTAGTTCGCTGTCCCTGAGCCCACCACATGCTGCTCGTCAAACAGGTTGCTGACGTTCAGCGCCAGGTCGGTACCCTTGGCGATCTGGTAATTGAGCGCAGCGTCGAACAACGTAGTGCCATCGCTCTTCTTGGTGTTGGCCGCATCCATGTAGTAGGCCCCCACATAGCGCGCCCCGAGGCCAACGCTCACGTCGGTGCCTGGAATGCTGTAGTAGCCCCACAAGGAACCCGAGTGCTTCGGCGCCGTGGCGAATTCGTTGCCCTTGAGTGACGAGCCGTCATACAACGCCCCGCGCAGCACCTCGGACTGCATGTACGAGTAGGCGCCAATCACGCTGAAGTCCTGGGTGACCTGTGCCTTGGCTTCCAGGTCCAGGCCGCGCACGCGTGATTCGCCCACCGTTTGTTGCTCGATGATGCCGCTGGGCAGCACCACGGCGATGGTGACGTTCTCCTGGGTCAGGTCATACACCGCAGCCGAGAACAACGCGTCCATGCCCATCGGCGAATACTTCACGCCCACTTCGTACTGCTTGCCCGTTTGCGGTGTGACGCCAACCTGTGGCGGCGATACGGACTCCACCATGCTCACATAGGTGGAAACCTCGTCGTTGACGATATAGGTCAGCGCAGCGCGGTAGGAGGTTTCCGAGAAGTTGTCCTTCTCTTCCTGGACACCGCCGACGTATTCCTTGCTCGACAGGTCCATCGAGTCATTGCGCACGCCGGCAGTGGCGATCACACGGTCGTAGAACGACAGGTTCTGCTGGAGGAAAACCGCCTTGGTAGTGGCATCGTTCTTCTGCCGGGTATAAGGCGTAAGGCCGCCCGGTACGCCGGTGAATACCGGGTTGGCAATGTCGATGGAGGGCGCCAGGCCATAGATCGAGCTTTGTTTGGTAGTCGAATCGAGATACTCGACACCGACCAACGTGCTGCTGTCGACATGCTCGAACTGCGCATCGTATTGCAGCATCAGGTTGCCGTTGAGCTGGTCGGCATCGCTGTCGGTGCCGAACACGTAGCGCGGGATGACGGTGCCGACCCGCGAAGGGCTGTCGCTCAGGTAGGCGTAGCCGAAGTCATCGGTCAACTCGCTGTAACGCAGGTTGCTGCGCAGCACAAAGCCATTGTCGAAGTCGTGGGTAATGTTGCCGCTGAGGCTGGTGCGCTCCACGTCATGGAAGTTGTAGCCTGGCTCACCATAGAAATCGCTGCGGTCGTATTCCTTGTCCAGCGGATAGCCACCGCTGTTCGGCGAACTGTTGGTTTTCAGGTAGTCCACGATCATCGTGGCCGACGTATAGTCCGTGGGCGCCCAGGTCAGCCCGCCCATCACGAAGCGGTTGTCATCCTGGGAGTGGTCATACTCACGGTCGCTGTTCTGCATCTTGGCGGTGAAGCGGCCGGCCAAGGTCTTTTCCTCGTTCAGCGCATCGCCGACATCGATGCCGGTTTCGGCATGGTCGAAAGAGCCGTACGTCACGTAGCCTTGGCCAAACTGCTCGAAACGCGGCTGCTTGCTCACGAAGTTGACCGAGCCTCCCGGATCTGCCGGGCCAAACAGCGTTGAGTTGGCGCCGCGCAATACCTCGATGCGCTCGTAAGCGTAAGGGTCTTCACGCACACCCCGCATCGAGCTCAAGGTCAGGCCGTCACGGTAGGTGGTGGCCTGGAAGCCACGGATCAGAAAGTAGTCGTTGCGGTCGTCCGAACCGTAGTAATCGCTGACGACCCCCGGCGTATATTGCAGCGCTTCTTCCGTGGTGCTGACACTGCGTTGCTGCATTTCCTTGCTGGTGACCACAGACACGGAAGCCGGCGTATTGAGAATGCTGGTGGCCACCTTGCCGCCCACCCACAGCTCCTTGGCGACCACCGAGTTGCTGTCATCGTCGGCGCTGGCCTTTACCTTGGCGTTGATGATGACCGGTGCCAGGCGGTAGTCCTCGCTGGCGCCAAGTTCCAGCGGGCCGGCAGGCGCGGGTTGTGGCGCCACGAAGTAGGAGCCTGGCCCTTGTTGCACCGCCTGAAGCTGGGTGCCCTGCAGCAATGACGAAAGTGCAGCCGAGGTGCCCAGCGTTCCCTGCACCCCGGCAGTGCTGCGGTTGGCCACGGTCTGTGCATCGAAGGACAGGCTGACACCTGCCTGGCGGGCAAAGCGGTCAAGCGCTGGTGCCAGCGGGCCAGCAGGAATATTCCACTGCTGTAGCTGGCTGTCGGGCTCAGAGGTTGCAGGTTGCGCTAGCGCAGGTAGCGCACAACTGCTGACAACCAGGCCCAGGAAAACACCGTGCAAAGCACGGCTCAAGGGATGGCGCTGTGGAACCGGGGTCGAACTCATTTTCTCGCTCCGTAGAGGGATCGGCAGACTGGCCTGTATTCCGGCCTTCACTACCTGCCGAACGAGAATGAGAAATCACCTCATTTATTTTCAAGATTGTCTCGCTCGCGGTGAGACTTTTTGATTGCGGTAACCTGAAAAAACAAAGGGCACCCTCCATCGGTGCCCTTTGCCTTACCGCCAGGTGAACCCAATCACCCCATCGAACGCACCCCTACGGGTTGCGCGTGGCCCCGCGAAGTCACGATTCCCAGGAAGGAAATAATGATCGCCAGGCCCAGCGTCGAGCTGACTTCCGCCCGGTGTTCAGGCGTAAACATCATCACCGCCAGTGCCCCGCCAATGAACAGGATCACCCCCCAAGTCAGGTACGGGAACAACCACATGCGGAACTTCAGTTCAGTGTTCTCGCGCTCCAGGCGGCGGCGCATGCGCAGCTGGGAAATGGCGATGACCAGGTACACCAGCAAGGCGATGGCACCGGAGCTAGCCAACAGGAACTCGAACACCCCCTTCGGCGCGAAGTAGTTGAGGACGGCGATGGCCGCGCCGATCAGGGTGCTGCCGAACACTGCGGCACGCGGGACGCCGACCTTGGAGGTCTTGTTGAGCATGGCCGGCGCGTCACCACGCCTGGCCAGCGAATACATCATCCGCGAGGCAATGTAGATCGACGAGTTCATGCAGCTGGTCACGGCCACCAGCACCACCAGGTCAACCATGAAGGCCGCGTTGGGGATGTTCATGATCTCCAGCGCACGCTGGTACGAGCCCACCACGGCCAGTTGCGGGTCGTTCCACGGCACCACCGAAATGATTACGAAGATCGACAGGATGTAGAAAGTGCTGATGCGCCAGATCACCGAGCGGGTGGCCTTGGCGATGTTGCGCGACGGGTCGCTGGACTCAGAGGCGGCGATGGTCACCGCCTCGGTACCGATGAAGCTGAACATCACGGTGATGAACGCGCCGACCACCGCCGACCAGCCTTTCGGTGCGAAGCCACCATGCTCGGCCATCAGGCTGCTCAGGCCGCTGACTTCGCGGTTGGGCAACCAGCCCATCAGCGCAGCGAAGCCCAGGCCGATGAAACCGAGAATGGCAGTGACCTTGAGGATCGCGAACCAGAACTCGAACTCGCCGTACTTGGCCACGCTGAACAGGTTGGTGCCGGCCAGCAGCAGCACCGAGGCCAGGGCGAAGATCCAGCTGTCCACCTGTGGGAACCAGGCGTTCAGTACATGGCCGGCGGCCAGCGCTTCGATGGGGATCACCAGCACCCAGAACCACCAGTACAGCCAACCGATGGTATAGCCGGCCCAGCGGCCGATGGCCTGGTCGGCATAGGTCGAAAACGAACCCGTGTCCGGGTGTGCGACGGCCATTTCGCCGAGCATGCGCATGACCAGCACCACCAGGGCCCCGGCCACGAAATAGGAAAGTATGGTAGCTGGCCCGGCTGCCGCGATGGCGTGGCCAGAGCCGACGAAAAGTCCGGCGCCGATGATGCCGGCAATAGACAGCATCGTTACATGACGAGGCTTGAAACCTTGGGCAAGGTTGCCATCAGATCCCACGGTGTTCATTGATGTTGTTCTCTTTTTGCTGACACAAGGAAGGACGGGCAGGCGTAGGCGAAAATATCTCCTTTGAAATCAATAAGTCGACACATTACTCGCGCACTGTTGTTGATATTTGGCACGCGTCACAGAGCAAGTGTCCCGCATAGGTCGGGGTTCATTTAAGCCGCGCAGGGCTGTAGGAAATTACACGAGAACGCCTCAGAACTGTTCGATCACGACAGCTCGTTCGCTCCGCTCTGAGCGCGCCGAACGGCGATTGACGTAATGACTGCCAAAAGCACCGCTGCCAGCAGCCCTTTCACGTCAGGTGGAAAAGTGTCGTGCTGTGTTCGGCTCCGCCTCGCCGGGCAGACTCCGGCCTTCCCGAAGTGGCCAGTTTCTCCGGCCACGCTATCAGGCCAGGAGCCGAAACCATGTTGACGAACATCCCCGACCAATCTGCCGAGTATCTGTTTTCAACCCGACATGAACGCTTGGACCTGTGGTGCGACCTGCTGCAAGGATGCCGGGATTGGGTAGCGGCAAACTGCTGCGAGGCAAAAGAGCAGAAACGTAGGGAGGTAGTGCGCATCGGCCAGCACCTGCAAACTCTCGAACGTTACCATGCCTACCCTGGCCACCGGCTGATGGCCATTTTCGAGCAACGAATCGGTGAGCATGACGATGTCGGTACACTGCGTCTGGCACGGCGCATCTGCAGCTCTTTGCTCGATTCGAGCTATCGCCATGATGCCAACGACTGGGAACCGGCTGACGACCTGCCCGACGCTTCCGCCGCGCGCTACAGCATCAATCAACCGGCTGCCCAGTTTCGTCCGTACTTCGAGCTGCTGATCGTCAGCTCCGACGCCTCGGGCACCTGGGCGCAGAAGCAGCAAGATATCCGCAACCTGCGGCGACATGACGATGCGTTCATCTACCAACCGATCATCGTCGGCACGTATGAAGACGCCTTGATGGCGGTGATGCTCAACCCCGATGTGCAGGTAGTGGCGATCCACGACGGTTTTCAGCGTGATGCCAACCTGTCGACCCGGCTGCGCGGAATGCTCGAACAATATCAGTCGCTGGTCGGCTCGGAAACGCAGGAAGACCCCACGCTGGAACTGTCGGTAGCGCTTAAACAGTTACGCCCGGAGCTGGACATAATCCTGCTCAGAGACCGCAACATCGAACGGACTGCCGGCAACCCGCAGATGACGTTCATCAACCGCGTTTTCTATGAGTTCGAAGAGCCCATGGAAGTGCACCTGTGTGTGATCGAAGGTGTTGCCAACCGCTACCGCACGCCATTTTTCGACAACCTCAAGCGTTATGCGCAACGCCCGATTGGCACCTTCCACGCCCTGCCGATCGCCCGCGGAAAGTCCATTTTCAAGTCCAACTGGATTCGCGACATGGGGGCGTTCTACGGTGCCAACCTTTTCCTGGCGGAAAGCTCCGCGACCACCGGCGGTCTCGATAGCCTGCTCGAACCTACAGGCAATATAAGGCAGGCCCAGCTGATGGCCGCCAGTACGTTTGGCGCGCAACAGGCGTTCTTCGTAACCAACGGGACCTCGACAGCGAACAAAATTGTGGAACAGGCACTCCTGGCACCGGGTGACATCGTCCTGATCGACCGCAACTGTCATAAATCGCATCACTACGCCGCCGTACTGACCGGTGCCTACCCGCTGTATATCGATGCCTATCCTTTGAGTGAGTATTCAATGTACGGAGGCGTAACGCTCGCCTCATTGAAGCAGGCGCTATTGAACCTGAAACGGGACGGAAAACTTGAACGTGCAAAAATGATGGTGCTGACCAACTGCACGTTCGATGGGCATGTCTACAACCCGCTGCGGGTGATGGAAGAATGCCTGGCCATCAAACCCGACCTCATCTTTCTTTGGGATGAGGCATGGTTCGGTTTCGCCCGCTTTTCACCGCTGCTGCGCCAGCGCACCGCCATGCATGCAGCGGCCGAGTTACGCAAACGCCTGAGAAGTCCCGGTTATCGTCAGCAATACGCCGAGCAATGCGCCGCCCAAGCTGCATTCACGGATGAACAAATGCAGCACAATCGTCTTCTGATGAACCCTGAAGGCACCCAGGTGCGCGTATACCAGACCTCTTCCGTACACAAGTCGATGTCAGCCCTGCGGCAAGGCTCGATGATACTGGTTAGCGACGATGCCTTCCCCCAGACCGAAGGCGCCTTCCGCGAAGCGGTATTCACCCATACTTCTACCTCACCCAACCAGCAGATCATCGCCTCGCTGGACCTTGCGCGTCGGCAGATGAATCTCGAAGGTTACGACTTGGTGATGCGCGCCACGCAGTTGGCCTTCGTCATACGCAAGCAGGTCAATAATCACCCTTTGATCTCTCGCTATTTCAAGATCCTGGATGTTGCGGAGCTTATTCCCGAACCGCTGCGCCAATCGAAGATCGCCAGTTACGTGGATGACCGAGCCCACTGGAGTACGCTGAGCCAGGCGATCATCAATGATGAATTCTTCCTTGACCCCACACGCCTGACATTATCGTGCGGACACGCCGGGTTCGACGGCACCCAATTCAAGCAATTGCTAGCCGGGCGATACAACATCCAACTGAACAAGACGTCCCGCAACAGTGTGCTGTTGCAGACCAACATCAACAACACTCGCAGCGATGTGGCACACCTGTTACAAGTGCTGGTGCAAATATGCCGGGACATCAATGCAAGCATCGCAGACGATGAAAACCAGGCCCAGCAACTACGAAGCAGGGTCACCAGCCTTGTCGAAGACCTACCTGCATTGCCAGACTTCAGCTGCTTCCATCCGGAGTTCCGCAGCGATGCACTGGAGGGCACGATCGAAGGCGACATCCGCAAGGCCTTCTACAAGGCTTACGACCATGAGGCCTGCGAGTATCTGCAACTGGCCGACAGCAAGATCGACCAGCGCCTGGAAAACGGCCCGCCCCTGGTTTCGGCAAATTTCGTGATTCCGTACCCGCCTGGCTTCCCGATCATGGTGCCAGGCCAAGTGGTCACCGCCCCGATCATTGATTTCATGCGAAACCTGGATGTACAGGAGATCCATGGCTACACCAGCGCACAGGGTTTGAAACTGCTGAAGCCCGAACACGTTGGGTAAATTTATCGGCAACGGCCGTTCCCCACGGGTACGGCCTGCTGCGGCTTTCGAAAACAGCCCTGGTTGCAGGGCTGATTTCTCAACACCAGGCCTGCACCTGCTTTTAACGCACCAGGCAGGGCCGCTTGTTATCAAAGCGCCAGCCGGGAATCAGGAACTGCATCGCTACGCTGTCATCGCGCGCGCCCAGGCCCATGTTGCGGTAGCACTCATGAGCCTTGGCCAATTGCGCTTCGTCCAGCTCCACCCCCAGCCCTGGCCGCGCCGGCACACGTACATGGCCATCGACGATGCGCAGCGGCTCGCGAGTCAGTCGCTGGCCGTCCTGCCAGATCCAGTGGGTGTCGATTGCGGTGATCTCGCCCGGCGCTGCCGCCGCCACCTGGGTGAACATCGCCAGCGAAATATCGAAGTGGTTGTTGGAGTGCGAACCCCAGGTCAGGCCCCAGTCGTTGCACATCTGCGCCACCCGCACCGAGCCCTGCAAGGTCCAGAAATGCGGGTCGGCCAATGGAATGTCAACCGCCTGCGACTGGATCGCGTGGCCCATCTGCCGCCAATCGGTGGCGATCATGTTGGTGGCTGTCGGCAAGCCGGTAGCGCGGCGGAATTCAGCCATCACTTCGCGGCCCGAATAACCGTCCTCGGCACCACACGGGTCCTCGGCGTAAGCCAGCACAGCGTGCTTGTCGCGGCACAGGGCAATGGCCTGCTGCAACGACCAGGCGCCGTTCGGGTCGAGGGTGATGCGCGCTTGCGGGAAGCGTTCGGCCAGGGCCGTCACCGCTTCCATTTCTTCCTCGCCACGCAGCACCCCGCCCTTGAGCTTGAAATCGCTGAAGCCGTAACGCGCCTCGGCGGCCTCGGCCAGGCGTACCACCGCGTCGGCGGTCAGCGCTGTTTCGTGGCGCAGGCGAAACCAATCATCCTCGCTGTCGGCTTCGTTGCGGTAGGCCAGGTTGGTCTGCCGACGGTCACCAATGTAGAACAGATAGCCGAGCATCTTCACCGCGTCGCGTTGCTGCCCTTCGCCCAGTAGTGCCGCCATCGGCACGTTCAGGTGCTGGCCGAGCAGGTCGAGCAGCGCCGACTCCATGGCGGTTACCGCATGCACGGTAACGCGCAGGTCGAAGGTTTGCAGGCCACGCCCGGCCGAGTCGCGGCCAGCGAAGGTCTGGCGCATGGCATTGAGCACGCGCTGGTAATGGCCGATCGGCTGGCCGAGCACCAGGCTGCGGGCGTCTTCCAGGGTCTGGCGAATCTTCTCGCCACCGGGCACTTCGCCCAGGCCGGTATTGCCAGCACTGTCGCGCAATACCACCACGTTGCGGGTGAAGAACGGGCCATGCGCACCACTGAGGTTAAGCAGCATGCTGTCATGGCCGGCGACAGGGACGACGCGCAGGTCGGTGACCACCGGGGTGTCGATGTGGGTGGCGGGGGTTGTCTGCAGATTCATGGTTGTTGTCTCGCAGTCATCAGTGGCTCTGGCCCAAGGCCGAAGGTGCCTTGAGGTCGTCGGAAGGGGCGCCCTTCGGGCGCGTGCGTACGAAGAACACGGCAATGGCGGCCAGCACCGAGGTCACCGCCAGGCCGTACAAGCCGCCCTGGATCGACCCGGTCTGCTGTTCCAGCAGGCCGAAGGTGGTGGGGGCGACGAAGCCGCCGAGGTTGCCGACCGAGTTGACCAGGGCGATCACCGCTGCGGCGATGCGTGCATCCAGGTAACCCTGCGGGATCGGCCAGAACAGCGAAGAAGCCGACTTGAACCCGATCGCCGCAAAGCACACCGCAACAAAGGCGAACACCGGCCCACCGGTGGTGGACATGAACATGCCGATGGCGGCGACCACCAGCGCCCCCGCCACCCAGGCCTGCTGGGATTTCCAGCGCGCGGAGCCGGCGGCGAAGGCATACATGGCCAGGATCGAGATCAGCCAGGGGATCGAGTTGAAGAAGCCGACCTGCAGGTCGCTGAGGTCGCCCATGCGCTTGATGATACTTGGCAGCCAGAAGGTGGCGGCGTAGATGGTCAGCTGGATGCAGAAGTAGATCAGGCAGAACAGCAGGATCTGGCGGTCCTTGAGCAGGCTCCAGGCCGATGGCCTGACCACCGCGACGGCTTCGCGCTCACGCTGCTCCTGGTCAATGGCGGCCACCAACGCGTCCTGCTCGGCCTGGCTCAGCCACTTGGCATCCTGTGGCCTGGAGTCGAGCCAGAAGAACACGAAGAAACACAGCGCCACCGAGGCCATGCCTTCGATGAACAGCATCCATTGCCAGCCATGCATGCCCAGGCCCTGAAGCTGCATCAGCGCCCCGGCCAGCGGCCCGGAAATCAACGAGGCCAGCGCCGAACCACTGAGGAAGATGGCAATGGCCTTGCCGCGCTCGGCGGCAGGCAGCCAGCGGGTGAAGTAGTAGATCACCCCGGGGAAGAAGCCCGCTTCGGCTACGCCGAGCAGAAAGCGCAGCACGTAGAACTGGGTTTCGTTCTGCACGAAGGCCATGGCCGTAGCCACCAGCCCCCAGGTGAACATGATGCGGGTCAGCCATAGGCGCGCGCCGACCTTCTGCAGCAGCATGTTCGATGGCACCTCGAACAACGCGTAACCGATGAAGAACAACCCGGCACCCAGGCCATAGGCTGCGGCACTGATGCCCAGGTCGCTCTCCAGATGGGGGCGGACGAAGCCAATGTTGACGCGGTCAAGGTAGTTGACGATGAACATGATGACGAACAGCGGCAGGACGTGGCGCTTGACCTTGGCCACGGCGCTGGCCAGGGCGTCGCCTTCATTCCGGGTCGACGGAGCGAGGGTATCGTTCACTTGCGGATCTCCCACTAATTGTTTTTGTGCGGGGCGGAGTTGTCTGACATGACAGTGGGCTGGAGCATATGCGCAGCGCAGTTGTACGACAAGATCAGAAACGTCGTCAAAATGGCAACATACAAGCTGGCAAAATACAATATTGTCGAAAACGTGCGGTAATTGTCACGCTATGGAGCGCCTTGAGCAGTGCAAAAACCAGCAAAAAATTTTTCTATCCATTAACTTGTCATACAAGTACAGACCGCAACGGATGAAATCATGGAACCCGAACGCCTGCGCAAGCATGGCCACAGCCGTGCCCACGACCTGGTCTCCAGCCTGACCCAGCAGATTTTGCTGGGTACCTTCAGGCCAGGCGACAAACTGCCCTCGGAGAACACCCTGGTACGCGAGCACGGGGTCAGCCGCACCGTGGTCCGCGAAGCCTTGTCGAAACTGCAGGCGTCGGGGCTGGTGGAACCACGCCACGGTATCGGTACCTTCGTGATGGAGCGCCAGGCCCAGGCTGGCCTGCGCATCGCTGCGGAAAGCGCGGCAAATGTGCGCGACCTGCTGGAACTGCGCATTGGCCTGGAAAGCCAGGCTGCCGCCCTGGCCGCGCTGCGCCGTGATGATGGGCACCTGGCACGCATGCGCCAGGCGCTGGATGACTACCAGGACCTGGCCGCCGCCGGCGACAGCTGCATCGAGGCCGACCGGCGCTTTCACCTGTTGATTGCCGAGGCCACCGGCAACCTGTATTTCACCGAGATGCTGCTGCAGCTGGGCAGTGGCCTGATTCCACGCAACCGTATGGCTTTAGCTGAGCGCAGCGGGGCGAAGCTGGCGCGCCAGGCGTACCTGGCCAACCTCGAACATGAGGCGATCCTCAATGCCATTCGCCGGCGAGACCCGGACGCGGCGCGGGCAGCCATCTGTCTGCATCTGTCCAATAGCCGCGATCGCCTGCTGGCCGAACAGGCATGACACCTTCCCCGGTGGAGCGGCCTCGCGTCGCGAGAGGGTCGCAAAGCGGCCTCCGGTTTTCAGCTTCCGTGCGGAAACCGAGGGGCTGCCAGGCAGCCCATCGCGACGCAAGGCCGCTCCTGCACAAAAGCCTTGCAGGCATAGCTACCAGGTCAGGCAGATCTTGCCGAAATGCCGGTTGCTTTCCTGGTAGCGAAACGCCTCGACGATCTGTTCCAGCTCGAAATGTTTGTCCACCACCGGCCGCAAGCCATTGGCATCGATCGCCCGCACCATGGCCTGCTGCTGGGCGCGGCTGCCCACCAGCACGCCCTGCAGGCGAATCTGCCGCACCAGCGCCTGTACCAGCGGCAACTGCCCGGCAACACCCGTGAGGATACCGATCAACGACACATGCCCACCAATACGCGCGGCAATCATCGACTGTTCCAGTGTCGCCGGGCCACCCACTTCGATCACATGATCGACGCCGCGGTTGCCGGTCAGCTCGCGCGCTTTCTCACCCCAGGCCGGAGTGCTTTTGTAATTGATCAGATGGTCCGCTCCCAGTGCCTTCAGGCGCTCGAGCTTGACGTCGCTGGACGAGGTGGCAATCACCGTGGCGCCGGCGAGCTTGGCGAACTGCAGGGCGAAGATCGACACGCCACCGGTTCCTTGCACCAGCACCGTATCGCCGGGCTTGAGGTGGTCGTCGCTCATCAGCGCACGCCAGGCGGTGAGGCCGGCGGTGGTCAGGGTGGCGGCTTCGGCGTGGCTGAAGCCCTTCGGCGCCTGGGTGAAGGCGCTGGCGCGGGCAGTGACCTGTTCACGGGCATAACCATCGATACCATCGCCCGGCACCCTGGCGAAGCCTTCGACATTGGCCTGGCCATCGAGCCAGTCGGGGAAGAAGGTGCTGACCACATTGTCGCCGACCTGGAACTCGCTGACACCGCTACCCACTGCGACTACCTCACCCGCGCCATCGGCCATCGGAATGCGCCGCTCGCTCGGCCCCCACATGCCGCTGACCACGGCAAAGTCGTGGTAGTTGAGGGAGCTGGCGTGCAGGCGAACGGTGATCTCGCCTGCCTGGGGTGCAGGGGCCTCGTAGCTGCCGACTTCGACCTTGTCGTAGCCGCCGCCAGGTTGTACGTAAATGGCCTTGCTGGTCATGGGTAGGGTCTCCGTTCAGGGAATAGATTGGGGTTCAGCATAGACAGGTCCGGCCTCTACGCGGGTTAACCCGCTCCCACAGGTTGAGTGCTGGGCTTGAGCTCGGCGCGGGCCCTGTGGGAGCGGGTTTACCCGCGAAGAAGCCCGCACAGGCGACACGAAAACTCAGCCCAGCATCACCTTCAATGCCCGGCAGTCGGCCGCATGCCAGTCCACCAGTTCCGGCCATGGGTTGTCCGGCAAGTTCACCAGCACCGTGCGCGCTCCTGCTGCACGCCCACAATCCAGGTCGAACCGATAATCCCCCACCATCACCAGCTCATGGGCTGCCACACCCCAGGCACTGGCGATTTTCAACAACCCGTCCGGGCTCGGCTTGGGCGCTGCTTCGTCGCGCCCGAGAATGTGCTCGACCGGGAAGCAGTCAGCCAGGCCGATGGCCTCCAGCGTCACATGCGCAAGCTCGCGGGCATTGCGGGTCAGAATGCCCAGTCGACAACCCCGCTCGGCCAGTTCGCGCACCAGCTCCACCGCCCCGGTGGCAGCCGTGGAAGCGACCGCCAGGTCGCGCTCGTGCTCCAGCAGCCAGGCATGCTTGGCCGCCGCTTCGTCCGCCGGCAGGGCCGCCAGGTGAGTGAGGATGTCGTGCTCGGCCGGGATGTCCAGCGCCACGCGGATGGCAGCGAAATCATGCACGGCCACGGTCAGGGTGCCGTCCATGTCGAACACCCAGTTGCGGACCTCACCCAGGCTCATGCCCAATCCTTGCGATGGCGAATCAGGCCTTCCTGGCACGACGATGCCACCAGTTGCCCGGCCTGGTTGAAGATGTTGCCGCGGCAGAAGCCTCGGGCATTGCCCGCCCAGGGGCTATCGGTGGCATACAGCAGCCACTCATCGGCGCGCAGGTTGCCGTGGAACCACAGCGAATGGTCGAGGCTGGCGATCTGCATGTCGCGCTGCCACACCGATTTGCCATGCGGCAGCAGTGCGGTGGTCAGCAGGCCGAAGTCCGAGGCGTAGGCCAGCAGGTATTTGTGCAGGGCCGGAATGTCGGGCAGGTTGCCGTCGGCGCGGAACCAGGCGTACTTCACCGGGTCGCCAGGCTTGGGGTTGAACGGGTCGCGCTCGGTGACCGGGCGAATCTCGATCGGCTTGGCGCACAGCACCTTGTCACGAATGCGCTCGGGTAACTGGTCGGCCATGGCCCGGGCCAGCTCGACCTCACTGGGCAGGTTTTCCGGGCCGACCACCTCAGGCATTGGTGCCTGGTGCTGGAAACCCTCCTCGTCGTACTGGAACGAGGCACTGCAGGTGAAGATGGTCTGGCCTTTCTGGATCGCCGTCACCCGTCGCGTGCTGAAGCTGCCACCATCACGCACGCGATCCACCGAATACACCACCGGCAGGCTGGCATCGCCAGGACGCAGGAAATAACCATGCAACGAATGTACGTGGCGTGCGTCTTCAACCGTCTGGCTGGCTGCCGACAACGACTGGCCGAGCACTTGGCCGCCATACAACTGGCGGAAGCCCAGGTCCTGGCTGCGTCCACGGAACAGGTTCTCCTCGATGGACTCGAGGCTCAACAGGTCGACCAGGTCGTCCAACACATGACTCATCGGGGGTTCTCCTAGCAAGGCAACACGTCTCAACAGCACTGTTATGAGGGCAAATGATACAGGGTTTGTCATTGGTGCCGGGCATGGCCATGCATTCAGGCGCGCAGGGTCTGCTCCCAGTGAGCGCGGTCGATGCGGTACAGCACATGCGGACGCAGCGGGTGGCCCACAGGCAGGCGGGGGTGCCGGAAACTGCCGTCCAGGTCCTGTTGCATGCCGATGGCCTGCATGACCTTCTGTGACGGCAGGTTGCTCTCGCTAGTGAACGACACCACCTCCTCCAGGCGCAACTGGGCGAAAGCACAACGCAGGCAGGTCCACGCTGCCTCACTGGCAAAGCCCAGGCCCCAGTGGCGGCGTGCCAGGCGCCAGCTGATTTCCACTGCCGGTGTGAAATCAGCATCGAAGCCGACATGCAACAGCCCGGTCATACCAATGAATGCACCGCTGTCCTTGCGCTCCAGCGCCCACAAGCCGAAGCCGTATTCGTTGAAATGACCGCGCACGCGGCCGATCAGCGCAGCTGCCTCCAGGCGGGTCAGCGGCGCCGGGAAGTAGCGCATCACCTGCGGGTCGGCGCACATCGCGGCGAACTCGCGCAGGTCTTCGTCGCGCCATTGGCGCAGCACCAGGCGTGCGCTTTCCAGTTGCAGGATGGGGGTCATGAGGCGTGCTCCGGTTTTTCTGTCTTGCAGTTTACAGCGTAGGCGCGGGCGTGGCTTTCACCTAGCCAGTGCACACCGGAATGCAATTTTCACATGGCCTTCACCGCCACCCGACAGGCGGCCTGACAGTATGCCGCCATTCACCGCCGCGCCAGGCGCGGCCATGCCAACGGAGCCACGCATGCTATCGAGCAACACCCTGGGGCACCCTGCCATCCACGCCCGGCGCAAGCGACGCCTGACCCGCAAAACCCTCGGCGCCGCACTTGGCCTGTGCATGGTCGTGGCGGCATTGACCACCTGGCTGGCGACGAGGACGCATATCGTGGACCTTGGCAACGGGCAACAACTGAGCGATAGCGGCCTGCTGCAGGACTGGGCCGACGGTGCGGTGATCGTGATGATTCGTCACGCCGAGCGCTGCGACAGCGCCCCCGGGCCATGCCTGGACGACCCCACCGGTATCACCGTGGCCGGCAGCCAGGCCGCCAGCCGGGTTGGCCAGGGGCTGCAGCAGTTGGGCCTGGCCAACGCCGATATGCTCAGCAGCCCGAAACTGCGCACGCGGCAGACCGCGCATTTCATTCTTGGCCAGGCGGTGGCCAGTGAGGATTGGCTGGAGGGGTGTGACAGCCAGTTCGCTCGGGAAGCGATGGCACGCAAGCGGCCCGGGCATAACCTGGTGCTGGTGACCCACAATGGTTGCATCGACTATTTTGCCCGCCAGCAAAAGGTGGTGGGTGGCGAGCGTGAAAGTGGGTACGCCAGCGCGCTGTTCGTCTCGGTCGATGGCAATGGCCAGGCGCGCATCCTCGGGCGCTTGAACGAACCCGACTGGCAGCGGGTACTGTCCAGCATCGCGAAATAACCCTGCGCCCTTGGAGCAACTGTCTTGCTCACATGTTCAAAGCGGGCGTTATTCCTGTAGG
>NZ_DGIR01000018.1:0-32294 GCF_002386445.1 Pseudomonas sp. UBA4617 | reverse complement strand
AGGCCGCTCCCACAGGTACTGTGCTGGCTTCGCGTTGACACTACACCTGTGAGAGCAACTGTCTTGCTCAAATGTTCAAAGCGGGCGTTATTCCTGTAGGCGCGGGCTTGCCCCACTAACACCGGCACAGCCGGTGCCATCCACCGCGGTGTCTTCTTCGCGGGTAAACCCGCTCCCACACTGATCACGCAGAACTCTGCATCTGCGTTGACTCCTCGGGTCTTGGCAGGTCATCCCGCCACGGCGTGCCCGTTCTGGGCATTGCGTTGAGCCGTACGATGAAGATTCTCATGCAGGCCACAAGTGCGACCTTGGCTAACTTCCTCGTCCACGCAGAACCTCATACCGGCCTTTGAGTGTTGGACACTGTGAGAGCACTTTGGCTTGGCCCATGCTTGCGGTTCGAGATTCGCCCCTCATCCAACTGTTCGGGCGCTGGCCAAAGTGGAACGGTGAATGGCAGCTTGTGCTCCCACTCGTGCTCAACGCACCTGCCGCATTCAGCTTGCCATTCACCGCTCTCGCTACAGATTCCAATCCCCTCTCAAGACACAAGGCTGCGCTACAACGCGCGCATTCGCGATAGCAACCACAACCCCGGAACTGGCAAGATCAGCACTGGCCCCGATTGCGAAACCGCCATGCCGCTGCCGCTGATCTACCACGACGACTACAGCCCGGAGTTTCCTGCCGAGCACCGCTTTCCGATGGACAAGTTCCGCCTGTTGCGTGATCACCTGGTCGACAGCGGGCTGACCACCGACCAGGCCCTGCTGCGCCCGGGCATCTGCCCCAACGACATTCTCGCCCTGGCTCACGACCGCAGCTACATCGAGCGCTACCTGAACGGTGACCTGTCACGCGAGGACCAACGTCGCCTCGGCCTGCCCTGGAGCGAAGCCTTGGCCCGACGTACCGTACGCGCGGTAGGTGGCTCGTTGCTGAGTGCCGAGATGGCACTGCAGCACGGCATCGCCTGCCACCTTGCCGGTGGCACCCACCATGCCCATTACGATCATCCTGCCGGTTTCTGCATCTTCAACGACCTGGCGGTGATAAGCCGCTACCTGCTGGAAGCCGGTCGGGTGCACCGGGTGCTGATCTTCGATTGCGACGTGCACCAGGGCGACGGCACCGCGCGCATCCTGCACGACACGCCAGATGCCATCACCGTATCACTGCACTGCGAACAGAACTTCCCGGCCCGCAAGGCACAAAGCGACTGGGACATTCCCTTGCCACGCGGCATGGATGACGCGGCCTACCTGAAGGTGGTCGACGATGCCCTGAACTACCTGCTGCCGCTCTATCGTCCCGACCTGGTGCTGTATGACGCCGGGGTCGATGTGCACAAGGACGACGCCCTGGGCTACCTGCACCTGACCGATGCAGGCGTGGCCGCCCGTGACGAAGCGGTGCTGCGCCACTGCCTGGGCCGCGACATCCCGGTGGTGGGCGTGATCGGCGGCGGTTACAGCAAGGACCGGATAGCGCTGGCCAGGCGTCATGGCATCCTCCACCACAGTGCGGCCCGTGTCATCGGTTGTTCACAATGATTGTGGAGCCGCTTGTGGATAACCTGCGGGAAAGGCGCCACAGCCCTTGATGGCCGAGGCCTGCAACCGAATGATCATTTTTTGATCAGTGCTTCCATAGGCCTCGCTGCGCTAGAATGCGCGTCTTTTCCACAGCCTGCTGCCCACCATGCCCGAACTGAAACCCGCCGCCCCTTCCCTTGCTGTCGTCATCGGCGCTGGCCCCGCCGGCCTGATGGCCGCAGAAGCACTGGCCCAGGCGGGCCTGACGGTGGAAGTGTTCGATGCCATGCCTTCGGTCGGCCGCAAGTTCCTGTTGGCAGGTGTCGGCGGCATGAACATCACCCATTCCGAGCCATACCCGGCCTTCGTCGCCCGGTATGCCGAGCGTCAGGGCGAGATCGACGCCCTGCTGCGCGACTTCGATGCCGATGCCTTGCGCCAGTGGATCCACGGGCTGGGCATCGAAACCTTCATCGGCACCTCGGGCCGGGTGTTCCCTGCTGACATGAAGGCCGCGCCATTGCTGCGCGCCTGGCTCAAGCGCCTGCGCGACAGCGGGGTGGTTATCCACACCCGTCACCGATGGCTGGGCTGGAATGCCGAAGGGGCATTGCGAATGGCTTATCCACAGGGAGAACGGCTGCTTACACCTGCGGTGGTGGTATTGGCACTGGGCGGCGGCAGTTGGGCGCGGCTGGGTTCCGATGGCAGCTGGCAAGCACTGCTGGCCGAACGGGGTGTGGATATCTCACCGCTGCAGCCGAGCAACTGCGGTTTCGAAGTGGCAGGCTGGAGCACGCTGCTGAAGGAAAAGTTTGCCGGTGCGCCGCTGAAGAACATTGCCTTGAGCGTGCCCGGCGGCGCGCCGCGCAAAGGCGAGTTCATTCTCACTGCCCAGGGTGTTGAAGGCAGCCTGGTGTATGCCTGGTCAGCGTCGGTGCGCGAGGCGATCAACCGTACCGGTCAAGGGCAGTTGCTGCTTGACCTGTTGCCGGACAAACCGCTGGAAAAAGTCGCCCAGGCGCTCGCCAGGCCCCGGGGGTCGCGCTCCATGGCCAAGCATCTGCATAGCCAGCTGGGCATCGATGGGGTCAAGGCAGCGCTGTTGCGCGAACTGACCGATCAGGCGACCTTTACCGACCCGGACGCGCTGGCGAGGGCGATCAAGGCATTGCCGATCACGCTGGTACGCACGCGGCCGCTGGATGAAGCGATCAGCAGCGCGGGTGGGGTGCGTTTCGAGGCCCTGGATGAAGGCCTGATGCTGCAGCGCATGCCGGGAGTGTTCTGCGCTGGCGAGATGCTGGACTGGGAAGCACCAACCGGGGGCTATCTGCTGACGGCGTGCTTTGCCAGCGGATTGCGCGCCGGACGGGCGGCGGCGGATTGGGCGATTCGGCTTTCCTGAAAGATTGCCGAGGGCTTGCGCTGTACCTTGTGGAGGGCCGCTAAGCGGCCCCAAAAATATCAAGGCTTACGCTTGCGCGGCCCACCATTGAAGCTCGGCACCTTGCGCACCGCCTTTACTGCCGGCGCCGCACTGCCCGCCTCGGCACTGTCCATCCAGCGCCCCAAGCCGCGCTTGGCGCTGTTTTCTTTGGGCTTCTTGGGCTTCTTCGGCTTCTTGATCACCTGGCCGCTGGCATCGGTCAGCGGTACCCGGTGGTCGGGAATGAAATCCGGCTCCTCATGGCGCGGCAGGGTCTGCCGGGTCAGCACTTCGATTGCCCCCAGCAACTGCACTTCATCGGCACACACCAGGGAAATCGCCTCGCCCTTGTTGCCCGCACGCCCGGTACGCCCGATGCGGTGCACGTAGTCCTCGGCAACGATCGGCAGGTCGAGGTTGACCACCAGCGGCAAATCATCGATATCCAGGCCGCGAGCCGCCACGTCGGTGGCCACCAGCACCTGGATTTCGCGGGCCTTGAAGCTGTCGAGGGCGCGCTGGCGGGTGGCTTGCGGGCGGTCACCGTGGATGCCGTCGGCATTCACACCCTCGGCCAGCAAGCGTTCCACCAACTGGTCGACGCCATTGCGGGTCTTGGCGAACACCAGCACCTGCTTCCAGCGCTGCTTGCGCAGCAGGTAGCAGAACAGGTCGACCTTGCGCTTCTTGTCCACAGGAACCAGCCACTGCTTGACGCTACTGGCCGTGGCATTGCGCGGGCTGACTTCGATGCTCAGCGGGTCATTCAGGGCCAGCCCCGCGAGCATGCGGATCTGCTCGGAGAAGGTGGCCGAGAACAGCAGCGTCTGGCGCTTGCGTGGCAGTGCGGCGTACACCGACTGCAGCTCTTCGGCAAAACCCAGGTCGAGCATGCGGTCGGCTTCGTCGAGGACCAGGGTCTGTACCTGGTTGAACTTCACCGCGTTCTGGCGGAACAGGTCGAGCAGACGCCCCGGGGTAGCCACAAGCAGGTCGACACCGCGACGCAGGCGCATCATCTGCGGGTTGATGCTGACCCCGCCGTACACCGCGTAGGTGCTCAGCGGCAGGTTCTCGGCGTATTCGCGCACATTGTTGTGCACCTGCTCGGCCAGTTCACGGGTGGGCACCAGCACCAGCGCACGGATCGAGTTGCTGGCCACCTTCTCCCCTTCCAGTGCCAGGCGCTGCAGCACCGGCAAGGCAAAGCCGGCAGTCTTGCCGGTGCCGGTCTGGGCTGCGGCCATCAGGTCACGGCCAGCCAGCACGGCGGGGATGGCCTTGGCCTGCACCGGGGTCGGGGTGGTGTAGTCCAGCTGCTGCAGGGTGCGCAGCAGCGGTTCGATCAGGCCGAGTTTGGCGAAATTCATGGCAATACCGTCAGGGGGTTCAGCGAAGGCGGCAAGTTTACCGCATCGCCCCTGTCTACTTGCAGATTTCACCTTTCAGCGGTTGCGCCGGTTCGGGCGCCCTGCGCCACTGCGGCAGGCCGATCAACACCACCGCGCCGATGATCACCGCCATGGCCACGCACTCTTCGGCACCGATCTGCTCGCCGGCGAAGACGATGCCCAGCAGCACCGCTACTGCCGGGTTGACGTAGGCATAGCTGGTGGCAGCCGCCGGGCGCACATGCTTGAGCAGGTACATGTAGGCACTGAAGGCCAGGATCGAGCCGAACAATACCAGGTAGGCCAACGCTCCCCAGCCGGCGGCGCTAGGCATCTGCGTCATGCGCTCGCCAGACAGCACGCTGCCCAGCAACAGCACGGCACCACCAACCAGCATTTCCGCAGCACTGGCCATCGGCCCCTGGGGTAACGGCAGGGTCTTGCTCCACACCGAGCCGAATGCCCAGGACGCTGCGGCAAAAATGATCAGCGCCGCGCCAATCGGGCTGGCCTGCAGGTTGGAGCCCAGGTTCAGCAGGCCGATACCTACCAGCCCGAGGGCGATGCCCGCCCACTCCAGCCTCGAGTTGCGGTGCCCGAACAGCAGGCCGAACAGCAAGGTAAACAGCGGCACCGTCGCCACCGCCAGCGCCGCCACGCCCGAGGCCACCCCGGCATGCTCGGCCACGGTCACGCCGCCGTTGCCGCAGCTGAGCAGCAGGAAACCGATCGCCCCCGCCGCCCGCCACTGTGGCCAGGTCGGTGCCGGCACGCCACGCCAGCGCAGGAAGCCATACAGCAAGCCGCCGGCAATCAGGAAGCGCACCCCGGCCATGAGCATCGGCGGCCAGCTTTCGACGCCGATACGGATGAACAGGTAGGTAGAGCCCCAGACCAGGTACAAGGCCAGGAAAGCGCCGACGAGCAACAAGGGGAAGCGACGGGAGACAGGCATGGGGCACACTCGAAATCCGTTTACGGGTGGCTTAGTTTAGAAAGCATGCCGAGTAAACTTAAGTTACAAAACTGCTTTAAATCGCCAGAACACTTTGCATTTGATGGTTATTCGGGCATTTTTCCAACGAATCGAAACCAGGCAGGAACACCCCATGGACAAATACGACCGCATGCTGCTCGCCGCCCTGCTCGACAACGGCCGCGCCACCTTCGCGCAACTGGCGCGCCAGGTGAACCTGTCGGCGCCAGCGGTGGCCGAGCGAGTGGCCAAGCTGGAGGCCAGCGGAGTCATTACCGGCTACCAGGCCAAGGTCGACATGAGCAAGATCGGCCTGCCGATCCAGTGTGTAATCGAACTGCGCCTGGCCAGCCACGGGAACCAGCAAGCCTATGAAGCATTGACGCAGATCCCCCAGCTGACCGAATGCCACCGGGTCACCGGTGACCCCTGCGTGATCATGCAGGCCGCGGTGGGCTCGATGCCCGAACTGGAAGAGCTGATCAACCGGGTAGCGCAGTTCGGCTTCAGCAAAACCTCGATCATTCTTTCCAGTGCCGTGGAACGACGAGTGCCGCTGGCACAACTGGAAAGGAAGCCCTAACAGAACCTGGCCAGGGTGTCGCGCACCTTCGCCGCAGGGGTTTTCTGCAGGCGGCAGAGCAGTTCGTGGGACAGTTGCTGCACACCATGCTCCTGGCGCAGCACGCCGGCCAGGTGCTGCAACAGGTTGGCAGCCATTTGCGCATCGGCCATGGCCCGGTGTGCAGTCCCGGTGTCCGGCAGCCCAGCCCAGCGGGTCAAGGTGCCCAGCTTATGGTTCGGTGCCGCCGGCAGCAGGCGCCGGGAAAGCAGCAGGGAACAGGCGAAGGCCTGGTTACGACTACGCCCGATGCGGCTCAGCTCAGAATCCCAGAACTTCTGGTCGAACGCGGCGTTGTGCGCCAGCAACGGGGTGCTTCCGACAAAATCGGCCACTTCGTTCATCACCTGGTCGACCGGCGGCGCACTGCGCAACATGGCGGTGGTGATACCAGTCAGCCCGGCGACGAAAGCCGGCACTGCAACCCCCGCGTTCATCAGGCTCTGGTAGCGCTCGACGATGCGTCCGCGCTCCAGCATCACTACCGCCACCTCGGTGGCGCGGCAGCCGGCGCCGGGGCTGATGCCGGTGGTTTCAAAGTCGATGACAGCGATACGTTCCATGCAAGGGCCTCAGTGTTTGAGCAACAACGCACCCTCGATGGGCACATAGCGGGTGGCGGCACGGATCAGCGACAGTGCCGTGAGGCCGGGCACACCATACACCACCGCCTCGGTGCCATGACGCTGAATCACCCGCTCCAGCAGGAGGTCGAAATCACCGTCGCCAGACGCCAGTACCACTTGGTCGACGCGGCTGGCGGCATCCATCACGTCCAGGGTGATGCCCACGTCCCAGTCACCTTTGGCCGAGCCGTCGCTGCGCTGGATGAAGGGTTTGAGCCGAACATCGAAACCGAGGTTGCGCAAGATCTGCTGGAACTGTTGCTGCTTGCTGTCGCCACGGTCGATGGCATAGGCCACGGCCTCGACGATCTGGCCTTCGCGGCTGACAGCGTTCCACAATGCGGTGTAGTTGAAATGGCAGCCGTGGGCCTGACGCACGGTGTAGTAGAGGTTCTGCACATCGGCGAACAGCGCGATCTTTTTCACCCTGGTGCCTCATATCAGGTCTGGGGATCCGGGGGCGCTTGGCGCCCCCGGAAATGCCCGCAGTATGCCAGACCTGTCAGACGTAAGAATCGTCGTCCGAGAAGAACCCGCCATCATCGCTACCATAATCGCTGTCGGCATAACCACCCTGGTCACTGCCCCAACCACCATTGTCGGCTACGTGCTGCTGTGCGCCCGAGTCGTTCCAGCCACTGCTGTCACTGGCGGGTGCCGGCTCTTCCTTGATCACTTCGACCACCTCCTGCGGCTGCGCATCATGATGGAACAGGCTGCTGATACCCTGCGCCAGCAAGACACCGCCGGCGACACCGGCCGCGGTCTGCATCGCCCCACCAAGGAAACTGCTGCCACCACTGCGCGCCGGCGCGGCAGCAAAACCGGGCTGCTGCATTTGCGGTTGGAAATAGCCGGCGGCCGCCGGTTCGCGCCAGCCGCCAGTCGATGCCGCCGGGGCGGCTACGGCTGGTTGCGGTTGCACGGGCGGAGCTGCATTGCGTCCACCCGAACCAAAAATGCTGGAAAGGAAACCACCGCCACCGCTGCCTGGCGCACTGCTGGTGCGGGCGGCCTCAGCCTGGGCACGCGCCTGCTTCAGTTCGGCTTCAAGCTGCTTGTTCTGCTCGTCGAGTCGCTTGATCGCAGCCTCCTGGACCAGGATCGCCTGAGCCATGTAGTAAGGTGCCGCCGGCTGCTGGCGCACGTGCTCCTCGATACGGGCCTGAGCCTGAGCATCACGAGGCTGGCTCGGGTCCTCGGCTTGCCTGATACGGCTGAACAGGCCGTCGATAAGGGTTTGTTCTTCAGTATTCATGGGGCGACCTCGTGGGTAGCGGGAGAACGGATAGCGTCAAAGATGGGGCGTACAGGCGTGGGATTCAATCACCGACGTCGTGAAACTTTTTTCAGCAAATGGCGGCCCCCGCCCTGCTTTGGGCTAAAGTTAGGCCCCTGTTTTTCCTGCCATGCGATGTTGACTGATGAATCCGCTGAGCGTCCTGCGCGACTCCCTGTACTTCTTCCGCCGCCACCTGCCGAGCATCCTCCAGTTGTGCCTGCCCTTTGTAGTGCTGGAGGCCCTGCTCACCCAACTGCTGTACCGGCAGCTGGGTGACCAGGCGTCACCGGCCTACGGCATGCTGGTCAGCCTGCTGTTCTACCCGCTGTACAGCGCCGCGCTGATCCTGTTCCTCGACACCCGCAGCAACGGCCAGACCACCGGCAACCGCGAACTGTTCGCCCGCGCCGTGCAACTGTGGCCGCAGCTGGCCCTGCTGATCCTGATCAGTTCGCTGCTGATCATGGCGGGCCTGGCGTTGTTCATCTTCCCGGGCGTGTGGATCATGATCAACCTGGTGTTCGCCGAGTACCTGCTGGTGCTGCGTGGCCTGCCAGTGGTGCAATCGATGCGCGAAAGCGCACGCATGACCACGGGCCACTTCCTGCGCATCATGATCTGCGTACTGGCGGTGCTGGCACCGATATGGCTGATCGACGGGCTGCTGTTGATGGCATTCCCCGAGCCATCGCCCGGCATGGAGCTGGCCATGGACAGCCTCAGCGGCTTCTTGCAGCTGTTCAGCACCGTGGTGCTGTACCGTCTGTTCATGTTGCTGGAAGGCGAAGAGCGAACCTGAAGGCATGGAGGAAAACCTTCGGCCTGCGTGGCTGCCCAGCCCGGGCATAAGGTGGAGACCCTCAATGCCTATCTAGGAGCACACCATGGACGATGACACACTCGCGGGCTACGCCAGGTCGTTTCGCGGCAAGCTGTACCTGCGTGCCGCCGACCGGGACATCCCACTGCGCCTGAGCCGCAGCGACGACAAATTCACCTGGGGCATCACCCCGGAGGATGACTGGCTGCAGGCAGGCGGCCGGCAGGACTCGCCGCTGATGAGCTTTCACTACGATTCGCACAGCGATGACCGCCTGCACTATCACATCAGCATTCCAGGCAGCCCGACGACGAAGAGACTCGGGGTCAGCCGCAACGGTTACCTGGGTTTCTACTGGCGTGCCGAAGTCACCAACTTCTGGAAGATCGAACCACTGCAACTGACCGATGAAGGCCTGGTGTGTCACCTGCGCGACCACCGCGGCTACCGGGTTGGCATCCTCGAGGACGACCCTCACAAGAGCGGTGACTGGGTGGCCTTTCTCAACGTCGAGGAAGGCGAAGAATCTACCTTCCTGCTCCGGCAAACCGGCTGAGAGGATGCCACGCTGTCGTCAGGTACCCCGAGGCTTGGCCCTCGCCGTCGCCTCGGCTACCAAGGGGTTATCCGGCCAGTAATGCTTCGGGTAACGTCCTTTGAGGTCCTTCTTCACTTCGGCATAGGTCGTACGCCAGAAGTTGGCCAGGTCCTGGGTCACCTGCACCGGCCTGCGTGCAGGTGACAACAGGTGCAGCTTGACCTGCAGGTGGCCGTTAGCGATGCGTGGCGTGTCGGCCAGGCCGAACAGCTCCTGCAGGCGCACCGCGAGGATCGGCGGATTTTCGCTGTAATCCAGGCGGATGTTCGAGCCGGAAGGCACTGCCAGGTGCGCAGGGGCCTGTTCTTCCAGGCGCTGTGGCAACGGCCAGGGTAACAGGTTGCGTAGCATTGAAGGCAGATCCAGCGCGGCGAAATGGCTCAAGCGCGACACTTTGCCCAGGTACGGCTGCAGCCAGCTTTCCAGGCTGGCGAGCAAGGCTTCGTCGCTCAGGTCTGGCCATTCGCTGTGGCCTTGCCTGGCCAGGTCGAGTTGGCGCAACAGCGCTACACGTGCCTGCCATTGGCGCAGCTCTGGTGTCCAGCTCAAGAGATTCAGCCCCTTGCGCCGGATCAGACCAAGCAGCGCCCGGGCGCGCGCCTCATCGTCCAGGCCGGGCAGCGGTTCGCGGCTGAGGATCAGCTCGCCAACCTTGACCTGACGCTCGGCACGCAGCACCTGCTCGCGCTCATCCCAATCCAGCACGTCAATCCGCTCCACCTGCTCGGCCAGCACGCCATCGAGCAGTGTCGAGTCGAACTCCGCCGCCAGGTAGATACGCTCTTCACGCTGGCCCTGGCGGCTGCCCAGGTCGGCAATCACCAACCAGGGGCACTTCATCAAGGCATCGACCTCGGCAAACAGCGCAGCACGGCCATTGGCCAGCCGATACTCCGCACCACCCTCGCGGCGCTGCTGGGCAACGCGGTCAGGGTAGGCCAGCGCCAGTAAAGCACCCAGCCACCTCGGGTGATCGGGGTCGGCGACCGGCGCCTGCGGCGTACCGCGCAGCAAACCACGGTATTGGCGCGCCAGCTGGCGGGCCCGCTGCACACCACCCTGGCTGCCCCGGGCAGCCTTGCTCTGGCCACTGACCAGGGCCAAGCGGCTATGCAGGTCGGCACCGCCACCCCGTTGAATATCCCGCTCGCCCAATAGTGCAGCGACATCACAGGCCATTCGTGCCAAGCCCAGGTCCTGCCCCCGCAACAGCAAATGGGCGATACGGGGGTGTGCCGGCAGTTCGGCCATGGCCTGGCCATGTTCGCTGAGGCTGTCGCGGCTGCCCGGTTTGAAGGCATTGAGCCGCGCCAGCAGGTCCTGGGCCTGGGCGAACGCGGCGAGGGGTGGCTGGTCGAGCCAACGCAACTGCTCGGGTGTCACGCCCCAGCGTGCCAGTTGCAAAGCCAGGCCGGCCAGGTCGGCCTGCAGGATCTCGGCACTGCCATGGGCGGCCAGTTGTTCATGCTGGGCCTCGGACCACAACCGATAGCACACGCCGGGCTCCAGCCGCCCGGCACGACCGGCGCGCTGGGTGGCGCTGGCGCGCGAGATGCGCTGGGTGTCCAGGCGGGTCATGCCGCTGCCGGGGTCGAAGCGCGGAACCCGGGCCAGGCCGGCATCGATCACCACCCGCACACCGTCGATGGTCAGGCTGGTCTCGGCAATATTGGTAGCCAGCACCACCTTGCGCAGGCCCTTGGGCGCCGGATTGATGGCGGCGCGCTGGGTATCGAGATCGAGTTCGCCGTGCAGCGGGCACAGCAGGATCTCAGGCCGTTCACCCAGCGCTTCCTGCAGGCTCTGGTGCACCCGGCGTATCTCGGCCTGGCCAGGCAGGAACACCAGCACACTGCCAGCCTGCTCGGCCAACGCCTGCAACACGCTGTCCACCACGCGTGGCTCGATGAACTCGCCCGGCTGGTAAGGGCGCCCCCAGCGGATATCCACAGGGTGCATGCGGCCTTGGCTGCTGACCACCGGTGCATCGTTCAGCAACCGGGACAGACGCTCCCCCTCCAACGTCGCAGACATCAGCAAAATCTTCAGGGGCGGGTCGTCTCGCAGCAACTCGCGGCCGTTCAGGCTCAGCGCCAGGGCCAGGTCGGCATCAAGGCTGCGCTCGTGGAACTCGTCGAAGATCAGCAGCCCCACCCCTTCCAGCGCCGGGTCGGCCTGCAGGCGGCGGGTGAGGATACCTTCGGTCACCACCTCGATACGGGTTTTCGGCCCGACCTTGCTGTCCAGCCGAATGCGGTAGCCAACCGTTTCGCCAACCTCTTCGCCCAGCTCGCTGGCCAGGCGCTCGGCCGCGGCCCGGGCCGCCAGGCGCCGGGGCTCGAGCATGAGGATGCTCTGCCCGGCCAGCCAGGGCTCGCTGAGCAGCGCCAGCGGTACGCGGGTAGTCTTGCCGGCACCGGGCGGCGCTTCGAGTACCGCTTCGTCACGGTTTTCCAAGGCCTGGCGCAAGGCGGGCAAGACAACATCGATCGGTAATGAAATCATGGTGGTCCTCGAACAATCCCGCGAGTATAACGGCGAACCCAGCCTGCTCTATCATGGTCTTAGCTTCAGGTGCAGACGTTTCGCTTGCCCTGCTGAACACCTTTTCGGAGATTCACATGCGCATCCCAACCCGCGTCATCGGTGGCGCCCTCATCGTCACCTTGCTGACCCAACTGACCGCCTGCGGCACCATTCTCTACCCGGAACGTCGCGGCCAGATCGGCGGCAAGATCGACCCTGTGGTTGCCGCGATGGATGCCATCGGCATCCTGTTCTATGTAATTCCGGGGCTGATCGCCTTCGGCATCGACTTCGCCACAGGCGCCATCTACTATTCGGGCGGGCGCAGCGCCCAGGTTGACCCGGTCAAACTGCGCGACGCCGTCAGCCCCGATGGCAAGGTCGACAACCTGAAGCTGCAAGCCATTCTCGAGAGCGAACTGGGCCAGCGCCTGCCGTTGAACGACCCACGGCTGATCCAGCATCGCGGCAGCATCGAGCAACTTGCCAGCCTGGGCCTGGTACCGGCGGCCTGAACCGCAAGGACACCGATCACGGATGACGACCACCCCGGCTGAACACCAGCGCCTGCTGCGCCTGGCGACGCGCGCGTCGCTGGCGGTGGCCAGCATCCTGGTCTTGAGCAAGGCCGTGGGCTGGTGGCTGAGCGGCTCGGTGAGCCTGCTGGCCGGGCTGACCGACTCGGCACTGGACGCCGTCGCCTCGTTCCTCAACCTGCTCGCCGTGCACTATGCCCTGCGCCCGGCCGATGATGACCACCGCTATGGTCATGGCAAGGCCGAAGCCCTGGCCGGCATGGCACAGGCGCTGTTCATCGCGGTCAGTGCAATGCTCATCGGGGTGCAGGCGGCCGAGCGCCTGCATACCCCGAAACCGTTGGGCGATACCGACATCGGTATCGCGGTGATGCTGCTGTCGCTGGTGCTGACGCTCGCCCTGCTGGCCTTGCAATCCAAGGTCATCCGCGTGACCGGCTCCACGGCAGTGCGCGCCGACTCCCTGCACTACCGTTCGGACCTGTTGCTCAATGGCAGCATTCTCCTGGCTTTGCTGCTGGCACACTTTGGCTGGCCGCAACTGGATGCACTGTTCGGCCTGGGCATTGCCGCCTATATCCTGTGGAGCGCGCTGCAGATTGCCAGAGAGAGCACGGCCATCCTGATGGACAAGGAACTGCCCGCTGATGTGGGCGAGGAGATGGCCATGCTGGTGCTGGCCATCCCGGGCGTGAAAGGCGTGCACGACCTGCGTACGCGGGTGTCAGGCAACCAGTGGTTCGTGCAGTTGCATCTGGAACTGCCGGGGATGTTGCCGCTGGATGAAGCGCATGGCTTGTGCGTCAAGGCGTCGGAAGTCATCCGTCAGCGCTACCCGCAGGCGGATGTAATGGTGCACGCCGACCCGGTGTGAGCCTGCAGGCGATGGGTCGGGTCAGCAGCATGCCGGGTTTAGTTGATGCTGTAGCCTCGCCCACTGAAGCAGGCTCCCAGCGCTCGCCGATAGTTATCGGCCACAGTGGTCGGCGGCGCATATGCCGCTGTCGCCGGGTCGAACCCCGACTGGCTGACTGCCCAGCGATGGCACTGGTAACGGTCCTGTTCCTGCTGCTCCTGCCCTTGCCCGTGCATCGGGTAAGCCACCACATCATAACCACCACCCACAGGCGGCAACGCGGCAACAGGCGGGTTGACCACCACGTACTCGCGGCGGTCGGCCAGGTACTGGTAATAGGTGTCGGCCACCACGAAGAACAACGCCCCGCCCAGCCAGACTTCACGCGCATAGGGCGGCAGGTAATCGACCCGCATGCCGTCAGGCGGGGTCACCACGACATACCGGCCCCCCTGCGGGCGGAACCAGTAGCCACCGGAATAGAAATAGTCATCGCCACGGTAGGGCACTTTCCAGTAACGGTCGGGGAAATGATCGAGGGTATGCCCGGGACGGTATTGCGGCCCAGGCCCCCAGCCATTGCCATGGCCATCCGGGCGTCCCTGCCAGTCGCCGCCAGGACGTTGCCCCGGGCCACCGGCTTCCCAGTAGCGGTTATCGCCATGACGACGCGGAATGTCCTGGTAATGGCCCTGGCGTGGCGGTTGCGTCTGTTGCACTTGGTCGCGCGAGTTGAGCGCACGAGCGGGTGCTTCGCCCGGCCCTTCGGCCATGGCCGCGAAGCTGATGCCCATCGCAAACACACCTACACCTGCCGACTGCCAGATGCGCGACTTCATGGTAATCCTCTCGGTAAAAAAACGGCGCCGGCAACCAGTCTACCGCGCCCGACACGCGGGCCAATGAAATTTCACGGGCATGAAAAAAGGGAGGCCGCAGGGCCTCCCTTCAGAAATTGTCGTCCGTGCTCGGCACTTGTGGCGCCGGCTCACCTCACACCGTCTTCTGGAAGGCGTGTAGCCCGGGGGCCTGGCCGATCCTGTTGGATGGCTGGCCGCGACCGCCCGCCTGGGGCGCGTCGCCGTGGACTGATGTCCGGGCAGTGATTCTGTGGGTAAAGATACCGGACAGGGTGGGACAGCGGATTGCGAAGATTGCTCGGATAAATAGCACTTGCGCAATTTTTCGCCCCGGATCGATAATTCGCCGCAATCGGAACAGAAAAGGCAGAAATCATGAGCAAGCTTGACCGCTACGACCTGAGCATCCTCGCCGAATTGCAGCGCGATGCGCGCATTTCCAACCAGGAACTGGCCGAACGCATCGGCCTGTCGCCATCGCCATGTTCGCGTCGGGTCAAGCAGCTGGAGGACGATGGCTACATCTCGCGCCAGGTGGCCCTGCTCGACCGCAAGAAGCTCGGCCTGAGCCTGACCGCCTACGTGCTGATCGGCATGGACCGCCACACCCCGGAGCGCTTCGAAACCTTCGAGGCAGCCATCCGCAACCTGCCACAGGTCCTCGAATGCAGCCTGGTGACCGGGATGGATGCCGACTACCAGCTAAAGGTGGTGGTGCCGGACATGGACCACTATCAGAAGCTACTGTTGGGCAGCCTGACCCGTATCGAAGGCGTCACCAGCGTGCGCTCGAGCTTCGTGCTCAACCAGGTGCTGGCCAGTACCGAGCTGCCATTGACCCACCTGCGTTAAACGCTCATGCCAGCCGGCGTATACTCGGCTGCTCAGCCTGCCTGGAGAACACTGATGGATCCCGCCGTATTCGAAGAGTGGATGATGATCATCCTGGTCACCGTGCTGATCGGTTTCATGGGCTTCATCGTCTGGGACCTGGCGAAAAAGTCCAAGGCAGGCAGGTTCGGTACGTTGATCCTGTTCTTCGTGCTGGGGCTGGGGGTGTTGGCATTCATCATCAAGAGCGTGGTGGTCGGGTTTCTCGAAGGGGTGTAGGGCTAGGGAAGGTCGTAAGCGCTTTGCGCTCCATCGCCACACAAGGCTGCTGCTACCGCGGCCCCCACCCTGGCTGGCCTAGCGCTGCAACGTCGCCGGCACCTCGCGCCAGCAGCCCTGCTCCAGCCCATCCAGCGCCCAATCGCCGATCCGTACCCGCACCAGGCGCAAGGTCGGCAATCCCACCGCTGCCGTCATCCGCCGCACCTGGCGGTTTCGTCCTTCGCGAATCACCAGCTCCAGCCAGCTGGTCGGCACGCTCTTGCGAAAGCGCACCGGCGGGTTGCGCGGCCATAGCTCAGGCTCTTCCAGGCACCGCGCCTCGGCCGGCAAGGTCGGCCCGTCATTCAGCGCCACGCCATCACGCAAGCGCTGCAACTGCTCCTCGCTCGGCTGTCCTTCCACCTGTACCCAATAGGTCTTGGCCAGCTTGTGCTTCGGGTCGGCGATGCGCGCTTGCAGGCCGCCGTCGTTGGTCAGCAGCAACAAGCCTTCGCTGTCGCGATCGAGGCGCCCGGCCGGATACACACCGGGGATGTCGATGAAGTCCTTGAGCGTCGCCCGCCCGTCGCCATCGCTGAATTGGGTCAACACGTCGAACGGTTTGTTGAACAGGATCAGGCGTGGCTCGGCTGGGGGCGCCTTGGGCTGGCGACGCGGGCCGGTGGCAGGCCGCGCCTGGGGGCGGCGCGGCTTGGAACGGGGGGGCATTGACATGGGGCCTCAGCGGAACGGCGGCTCATCGAAACTGCGCAGTTTACGCGAGTGCAGCGAGTTGAGCTCGGTACGCAGCAGGTCGAGCGCGGCAATGCCGATCTTCAGGTGCTGGCTGACCGCGCGGTTGTAGAACGCGTTGGCCGACCCCGGCAGCTTGATCTCGCTGTGCAGCGGTTTGTCGGAAACACACAGCAAGGTGCCGTATGGCACGCGCAAGCGGTAACCCTGGGCGGCAATGGTGCCGCTTTCCATGTCCACCGCCACCGCCCGCGACAGGTTGATCAGCGGCCGCTCCTGGGCCCAGCGCAGCTCCCAGTTGCGGTCGTCGTAGGTCAGCACGGTGCCGGTGCGCAGGCGCTTCTTCAGCTGTTCGCCACGCTCGCCGGTGACCTGCGCGGCGGCTTCCTGCAAGGCCAGCTGCACTTCGGCCAGCGCCGGAATCGGAATGTTCGGCGGCACCACCCGGTCGAGAATGCCATCACGGCGCATATAGGCATGCGCCAGCACGTAATCACCGATGGTCTGCGACTGCCGCAGGCCGCCACAGTGGCCGATCATCAACCAGCAGTGCGGACGCAGCACTGCCAGGTGGTCGGTGATGTTCTTGGCGTTGGACGGGCCGACGCCAATGTTGACCAGGGTGACGCCGTCGCCGTCGGCGGCGATCAGGTGGTAGGCCGGCATCTGGTAGCGGTGCCATACCACACTGGCCACCAGGGCCTGGGTTTCACCATGGTCCATGCCCTTTTCGATCACCACGTTGCCCGGCAGGACCATACGCACGAAGCGCGGGTCATCACGCAGCTGGTCCAGACCGTGGCTGATGAACTGGTCGACATAGCGGTGGTAGTTGGTCAGCAGGATCCACGGCTGCACGTGGCGCCAGTCGCTGCCGGTGTAGTGCACCAGGCGACGCAGCGAGAAGTCGACCCGCGCTGCATCGAACAGCGCCAGTGGCAGGGTTTCGGCGCCGCCCCAGTCGTACAGGCCGTCGGCAATATTGTCGGTGGCCGCCGACAGGTCGGTGCTGGGGAACACGCGCGCCAACTGGGCGGCGGTAATGCCGCTGCCGGCCAGCTCGTCACCCTGGTCGACGACGTATGGGTAAGGGATGTTCTGCTCGCTGATGCCGACCTCTACCGTCACCGTGTAGTCATGCATCAGCGGGCGCAGCTGCTCCAGCAGATAGGCACGGAACGCGGCCGGCTGGGTGATGGTGACGCTGTAGGTACCGGCCACCTGCACCTTGGCATAGGCCCGCGTGGTGGCGGCGACTTCACCGTGGCTGTAGTAGGTCAGGCGCAGCGCGGGATAGCGGAACAGGTCGCGCGCTTCGGCGTCCGGCTCGGTACGGTCCTTCAGGTAACGCTTGAGGGCCTGGCTGAGGGCCCCGGTGGCCTGGTCATGCAAGGCCGCCAGACGGTCGACGGCCTGTTCGGGGGTATCAACGACTACAAACGCTTGGCTCACACTGTGCTTCCTGTCTGGACATGCCTGTGAACCATCTTGCCTGCCTTCGTGGCTAAATACACCCCCATTGATCGATGTCAGTCAGCAGACCGCCCCTGGAATTTCCGTGCATGGCTTGGAGGCAGCGCAGGGCCTGTGAGGGCGGGCGGGCGCGCGAAAAGCCAGCTCAGTTGCTCCAGACTGGCGTGGCCCGCATCACCAGAGCCTGCACATCTACCCCTCGCGGCAAGGCTCCGTAAGCCCGGCCACCGCCGGTCAAGCGGCTGTCGATGAACGCATCACTCACCACCGCATTCCCAGCTTCCAGCAACAGCTTGGCCTGCAGCGCCAGCGCAATGTCCTCGGTCAGTTGCCGCGCGCGATATTGCAGGTCGACGGTGTCGGCAAACGCGCCCTTGAGGTTGCCGATATGTGCAGCCAGACGCGGGTCGCCGTGCCCGTCGCCCAATTCGGCGAACAACGCATCGAGCACACCTGGCTCCTTCGACAACGCACGCAGCACATCCAGACACTGCACGTTGCCCGAACCTTCCCAGGTCGAGTTGACCGGCGCCTCGCGGTACAGCCTCGGCAGGATGCTGTCCTCTACATAACCCGCGCCGCCCATGCATTCGGCAGCCTCGTTGATCATGGCTGGCGCACGTTTGCAGATCCAGTACTTGCCCACCGCCGTCACCAGGCGGGCGAAATGCGCCTGCTGCGGGTCGTCCAGCTGTTCCAGCGCCTGCCCCATGCGCAGGCTCAAGGCCAGTGCCGCCTCGCTTTCCAGAGCCAGGTCCGCGAGGACGTTCTGCATCAATGGCTGCTCGTTCAGCAACCGCCCGCCAACCGTGCGGTATGCACAATGGTGGGCCGCCTGGGTCAACGCCTGGCGCATCAGGGCACTGGAGCCAACCATGCAGTCGAAGCGGGTCATCGCCACCATCTCGATAATGGTCGGCACGCCCCGCCCTTCTTCCCCGACCATCCACGCCAGGGCACCGCGGAACTCCACCTCGCTGGAGGCGTTGGAGTGGTTGCCCAGCTTGTTCTTCAAGCGCTGGATATAGAACTGGTTGCGGCTGTCGTCCGGGCGGTGGCGTGGCAGCAGGAAGCAGCTCAGGCCTTTTTCGGTCTGCGCCAGGGTAAGGAAAGCATCGCACATGGGTGCCGAACAGAACCACTTGTGCCCGACCAGCTCGTAGGCCTGGCCCGGGCCCGCCGCGCCGACCGGATAGGCACGGGTGGTGTTGGCCCGAACATCGGTACCGCCCTGCTTCTCGGTCATTGCCATGCCCAGGGTGACTCCGGCCTTGTGGCGGTCGCCGACGTTGCGCGGGTCATAATGGCAGGCGAGGATTTTCGGCAACCAGTATTCGGCCAGTTCGGGCTGCAGGCGCAGCGCCGGAACTGCGGCGAAGGTCATGGTCAGCGGGCAGCCGGTACCGGCCTCGGCCTGGCTGTGCAGGTAGGTCATCGACGCCCGCGCCACATGCGCACCGGGACGCGGCTCGGCCCACGGCAGCGAAGGCAAGCCGTGCTCCACCGCCGTACGCATCAGCTCATGGTAGGCCGGGTGGAACTCGACCAGGTCGATGCGATGGCCGTAGCGGTCGTGGCTGCTGAACTCCGGTTTGTGTGCATTGGCCAGGAAGCCGGCCTGCATCAGCGGGCCGCCGGCCAGGGCACCGTAGGCATCGATTCGCGACTCGGCCCAACCTGCGCCGAAATGCCGTGACCATTCCTGCAACGGCAGGTCGAGGCGGTACAGGTTGGCACCGTCGAGCGGCGGTGGCTGGTTGGTGACTTGGTGGGTTTCAGCGTACTGGTGCAGGTTCATCGGGGGCTCCTGGATCCGGGTAGGCTTGAGAGACCCAGTGAAGCACTCTGTACGAGCCAGTCAAAGTGACATTAATGACTAAACATGTGGTGGGAGGCATGTCTTGGGGATGCAGCGGAGCTGACAGGTGTTCGCCACGACAGTTGCAGCGCCTGTGAGATTGAGCGCAGCCCGCGCGGGGCGCTCGATCTCCCAAACGCTGCACCTGTCACGGCGAGCACCTGCCAGCCCTAACCCGATCCCCGCTTCACTTCCCGGCACTGCCAACAAAAAGCGTTGTAGTCCAAATCCCTATCCATTGTAGGACCCTTCTTAAACCCTCCCGGCCTGAAAATACCCGTCTAGAGGCTGCTAGATTCCTGGCTTTCATTTTTGAAAAAAGGGCGAGCCATGAGCATGCGCATGAACATCTTCGGCCGATACCAAGGCCTGGACGGCGACCAAACCACCACAGGCGCCATCTGCATTGCCAGCCAGGCCAGGGGCCGCGTGCATGGCCGCAACTGGCTGCTGCAAGGCGACCCGACCACACCTTGTCCGCTATGTGGACAAGCGGGCACCATCGTCGAGGGCGAAGCCCGCTGGCGGCAGGATGGTATTCCCACGGCTCTGGACGGGGCGATGGTGCAATGCGGGTGCCCACAGGGCAGCAATCGCGTGGTTGCGGGTGGGTCAGCAACGCCGGCGTCGCACAGGGCACCAGCACGTGAACCTGTTCGCGAGGCACCCGCGCAGGCCCTGGCGAGTCGCCCGATTAGAAACTCCTATCAGCCAGAAGTGGCTCAGCCTTCACCTACTCCACAAGGCATGGAACCCGGCTTCTACATCGTTCCGCGTTGCATGACGTATCAGGAAGTCCTGGCAGAATTGGGCGCGCCGCAGGCCAACCTGCCTCGGTCAATTCTGGAGCGGCTGAACCCGACGTATCAGCGTGGATTCAAGGCAGGTGAGATCTTTGTCATTGGTGATGGTCTGAGACGCCCGGTGTGCACTCGGGAAGAGATTTATGCGATGAGTGCGGCGAAGCAGGCGCGGGAGGACTTGGCAGATCTCACCCCGGAAGAGGCTAACTTCATGATGCGTCACTTGCCTGAAATAGCAGGGTTGCTGAGCAGTACCAGTTTGGCAATGGGGGTGAGCGGGGCCATGATGGCTCAGGTTCTGGATGAACTTAGCGCGACGTTGCGCAAGATCGAAGAACTGCACCAACATCAGTTTTCCAAGCATGGTCATCTACGTAGTCCGGAGTTTTTTGCTGAACGTAGGAAGCTACTCAGAAAATTGGACGCGCAGCTGAAGGTGGGATTTCTTAACAAACACATGCACCTCGGAAGCCATGACAGATTACGGGGCGACCTAGGCATTTCGTCAAAAAGCCTAGTACATCACTGGAGCAAGGCCGGAGCACCAGGGGGCATCCCTGGATATTCAACGCACTTGGACAAGTTGACACGTTTGTCTAACTACCTGAAAAAAGGTGGATATGTAGGGCTGGCGATCGGTGCTGGGTCGTCTTGGCTGAAAACTCAAGAAGCATGTAGATCAGGCAATACTCAATCCTGCAGACAAATAAGATTTACTGAGGCGGGCAATTTTTCAGGTGGACTTGCATTAGGTGCCGCTTCGGGAGCAGCTGGAAAAGCGATAGCAGGCTTTGCCTGCGTCAGCCTTGGGGCCATAAGTGGAGCAGTATGTGCCATTGTAATTGTCGGTGCCAGTTCATATGCTGGGAGCGTAGCTGGCATGAGCATCGGTGAGTATATAGGGGAAGAACTCTATGAATTAACCGAACATGAATGAATTTCTTGAGTCTCTCTGGGGTTTGGGATTTCTGGTCATGCCTTTTGCACTCTTTTTCGCAGGACTAGCAATGACAGCGCAACTCGCTTACCTGCCTAATTACCGGAAACTCCAACACGCCTTAAGAAGAAGTGAGCACTTGAAAAGAGCCGTGCTTTGGTGGGGGGAACGTAGCTTTTACTCCCGGGTATCAGTCGTTGCTACATTGAGTGGTATCGCGTTAAACCCTGAATACTTTCTGAAACGAGGACTTCTCGATCCAGATGATGCTTCAAGCATTCCAACCAGCTTGAGGAAGAGGATGCGCATTGTATTTTTATTACTACTGGTAGCATTTGCCTGGTCGCTGTTAGCCGCCATCCTGATCAAACTGAAGCGCATGCATTTCTGGAGTTAACCTGGATCGAAGTGCAACCCACAAATAGACCGAACATTGCAAGCGCCCGATCAGGACTCACCGCGGGGACCACACTCCCACAGGCATTGCGCATCTTTCAGTCTATGCACAAATCCTGTGGGAGCGGGTTCACCCGCGAAAGCGGCCGAAACAGTCAATACAAAGGGCAGCGCATCAAACCCAGCTCGGCATCATCCAGCAGCGCCTTGGCCATTGCTGCGAAGTAGTGCGAAGCCCACATCAATTGCTGGTCGCCATCCATCAAACCGCATATTGGTTATGTGTCACCCGTCCGTTTCCACACGTTGGGGTGACAGCTGCACACGGGGTGGAAAACCAGGCATATGATGAAACCCGGTAGGCCCGAAAGCCTCCCGCGTACAGCTGTCATGTCAACAAACATCATATGTCTTGCCAGGTTTCCACACCCGATCGCTGAACCGTCAGCGACTGGAAAAGCCTAGAGCGCGGGATTTGCAGGAACAATCAGACGTGTGTCGACAGGGGTTGTAGGGTATTTCGCAGGGGATGGGGTTGCCAGTGCTGAAGCATAGGAAGAGTCTGGCGTTGTTGTAGGAGTGCAGGTGCGGTCAGGGCATGTCCTGAGGGCCGCTTTCGGCTCTTCGCGGGCACGCCCGCTCCCACAGCGATCGCGCATTGCCTGAATTCAACGCCAAACCTGTGGGAGCGGGCGTGTCCGCGAAGGGCTGCAAAGCAGCCCCGACAAAGCCTGCGAAAATCTCTAAAGCGACCGTCGCGTCTGCAGAACATTCGATGCCATCTGCACCTGCGCCACAGCCATGTTCAAACTCAACTCGAACCGGCTGCCCAACCCCCGCGTCGATTCATGCGCCAACCGTGCCCCCAGCAACTCGCCCATCTGCCGGCAGATCGACAAACCGATCCCCAACCCGCCATACCGCCTGGTCATCGATCCATCGACCTGGAAGAAGCGCTGATACAAGGTCGACTGGTCGAGGTCGTCAAAGCCAATGCCGCTATCGCTGACGATGAAGGTCAGCGCCAGCTCGTCCGGCCCTAGCCGGCGGCTGCGCACCTGGATCAACACCCCGCCCTGGTGGGTGAACTTCAGGCCGTTGTCCACCAGGCAAGCCAGGCAGCGGGCCAGTTTCTGCCCATCGCCCAGCAAGCCATCCGGCAGGTCAGCCGGGATATCCAGGCTCAGGTACAGGCCTTTGCCCAGCGCCTGCCCGGCATAACCGGCGCGCAGGCCGTGCAGCAGATTGCGCAGGCTGAACGGCGCCGGCTGCGCGCGCAGGCGGCCGGCCTGCAGTTCAGACAGGGTAAGAATCGCATCAACCATGTCCATCATGCCCTGCGCCGAACCCACCGCCGTACGGTGGTACTGGGCCATTTCGGCCTCCATCGGCAAGGTGTGCATCAGCTCCAGCGAACCGATCACGCCGTTCATCGGCGTGCGCAGCTCATGCGTCACGCTGGCCAGGAATTCGTCTTTCAGGCGGTTGCTCCTGGCCAGTTGCAAGTTCAACTGTTCAAGCGTCCGCCCGGCGTCACGCAAGGTCTGCGCCTGCTGCTCGCGCAGGTTGTTGATGCGGTCGGCCAGGGCCAGCGACAACAAGGCCACCTCCAGCGCCGAACCCAGTTGGCTGGCATACATGGTGATGAACACGTTCGGCAGGTAACCCAGCACCATCAGGGTGTTGACCAGGCCACCGAGCAGGAATGCCGTCCAGGCGATGATGAACCAGCGCGCCACGCGCAAGCCATGCCACCAGGCGTACAGCCCGGCGCTGAAGATGCTCACGGTGAACAACAGGGCCAACGCCGTGGCCACGCGCAAGGCGAAGCCATAGGGCATGGTGACCGCCAGCACCATGACCAGCGCACCGCCCAGCATCAATGCTTGCAGCAGCCGGTCGAAGCCAAGGCTGATACTGCCCAGTCGCAGGAAATGCCGGGCGAACTGGCAGCCGAACAGGCCAGCAGCACCGATGAACAGTGGGGTCGAAGCATTCGCCCACCAAGGGCTGTCCGGCCACAGGTAAGCCACGCCGGCGCCGTTCACCGACACCTGGTAAAAGCCGAACGAGGCGATATAGAGGATGTAGTAGAGGTAGCTGACATCGCGCACGCTGAGGTAGATGAACAGGTTGTACACCAGCATCACCAGCAACACGCCATAGATCATCCCCAGCACATACAGGCGCGTCGGCTGCGCCTCCAGATAGGCCTCGGTGGACCACAACGTCAGCGGTGCCTGCAGCGAACCCTGGCTGTGCAGGCGCAGGTAGACGGTGGTTACCTGGCCGGGCGGCAACGGCAACTCGAACAGGTAGTTGTTTTGCCGGATCTGTCGGCTGGCGTAGGGCAAGGCATCGCCGGTGCGCCGGGCCAGGCGGTAGTTGCCGCTGCTGTCGGGCAGGTACAGCTCGAGGTGGTCCAAGGGTGGATACGCCAGTTCCAGCAACCATGGCCGTGGGGCTGCGCCGGGCGGCGCGATAGGGCGTAGTTCGACCTTCAGCCAGAATACCGATGTCGAATACCCGGCGTTCAGCACGTCTTCGGAATGGGGGCGGAAGCGCCTGGCGAACCCAGGGGCACTGACCTGGGCGATGCTGGCATGGCCATCGACGTCTTCATAGACCTGCATGGCCTTGCCCAGCGGAAGTTGCCGGGTCGCGTCGTCGAAATCGACCGCTCCGGCCCACACGGGCAGCATGCCCAGAAGCACAATCAGCAAATAGCGCATACAGCCCCAGCATGGCCTGTCCGGTCGAGTCGCGATTGCCTCCCATCCGTTTGAGACGACCTGATCCGGCAGAACCCGTTTATCGAGTTATCCGAGCACTCTAGCATAGCTTCGCAACCTGGCAATCGACCATATCAAACCACAAAGGAAAGGCTCTATATCAAGGCTTTCAGAAAGAACACCGATAACAAGCTGACTGCATGATCAGCAAAACCCATTTGCCGAACGATCCGCCCAAACAGGATTGGTGGTAAGCTCGCCGACCATGAATATCTACAGCTCCCGCCCCGTTGTCCTCTGTCTCTCCGGCCACGACCCCAGTGGCGGCGCCGGCCTTCAGGCAGATATCGAAGCCCTGCTCGCCCAAGGCTGTCATGCCGCGCCCGCGGTGACTGCCCTGACCGTGCAGGATACCGTCAACGTTTCCGACTTCCGCGTGCTCGACCGCGAGTGGGTGCTGGCCCAGGCCAACGCTGTACTGGCCGACTCCACGGTAGCCGCCGTCAAGCTGGGCATGCTCGGCTCGATCGAGATGGTCGACACCGTCGCCGAGCTGCTGGCCGCGCACCCGCACCTGCCGCTGGTCTGCGACCCGGTGCTGCGGGCCGGTGGGGGTGGCCGCCTGGGCAAGGACGAAGTGGGCTACGCCCTGCGTGAGCGCCTGCTGCCGCTGGCGACCATCGCCACGCCGAACCTGCCCGAAGCACGCATCCTGGCCGAGCTGCCCGAGGGCAGCGCCGATGAGTGTGCCGAGAAACTGTTGCCGTTCTGTAGACACCTGCTGATTACCGGCGGTCACGGCGACGAGGACGAAATTCACAACCGTCTGTACAGCCGCGGCGGCCAGCGCCACACCTGGACCTGCCAGCGCCTGCCGGGCAGCTATCATGGTTCCGGCTGCACCCTGGCCAGCGCCCTGGCCGGGCGCCTGGCCCAGGGCGAACAACTGGACAGCGCCGTGCGCAGCGCCCTGGACTACACCTGGCGCACCTTGCGTGATGCCGAGCAGTTGGGCAAAGGCCAGTTCGTGCCACGTCGCCTGCCGCTGGATTTCTGCTCCTGATACGAGGCCTTGTATGAAGCTACGTGGTCTGTACGCCATAACCGACAGCCAGCTGCTCGCCGGCCGTTTCTTCTCACATGTCGAAGCGGCGCTGGAGGGCGGCGTGTGCCTGCTGCAGTACCGCGACAAGAGCGACGACGCAGCCCGGCGCCTGCGCGAAGCCGAGGGGCTGATGAGACTCTGCGAGCGCTACGGCACCCAGCTGATCATCAATGACGACGCCGAACTGGCCGCGCGCCTGGGTGTCGGCGTCCACCTGGGCCAGACCGACGGCCCGTTGACCCCGGCGCGGGCCTTGCTCGGCCGCCAGGCGACCATCGGTTCCACCTGCCACGCCAACCTTGACCTGGCCGTCCAGGCCGCCCGCGAAGGTGCCAGCTACGTGGCCTTCGGCCGCTTCTTCAATTCCGTCACCAAACCGGGCGCCCCCGCTGCCAATATCGAACTGCTGGAGCAGGCCCGCGCCCAGGTGAAATTGCCGATCGCGGTAATCGGCGGCATTAGCCTCGACAACGCTGCCCCGCTGGTTGCCCATGGCGCCGACCTGCTGGCGGTGATCCACGGCCTGTTCGGTGTCGACAGCGCGCAGGAAGTCACCCGCCGCGCCCGCGCCTTCAACGCCTTGTTCGCATCCTGATTCGAGAGAACCTTCCATGTCCCGTTCCGAAGCCCTGTTCGCCCAAGCCCAGAAGCACATCCCCGGTGGCGTCAACTCGCCGGTCCGCGCTTTCCGCAGCGTTGGCGGCACACCGCTGTTCTTCAAGCATGCCGAAGGCGCCTACGTCGTTGACGAGGACGACAAGCGCTACGTCGACTACGTCGGCTCGTGGGGCCCGATGATCCTCGGCCACGGTCACCCGCAGGTACTGGACTCGGTACGCAAGCAGCTGGAGCATGGCCTGTCCTACGGCGCGCCGACTGCCATGGAAACCGAAATGGCCGACCTGGTCTGCTCGCTGGTGCCGTCGATGGAAATGGTGCGCATGGTCAGCTCCGGCACCGAAGCCACCATGAGCGCCATCCGCCTGGCCCGCGGCTACACCGGCCGGGACGCCATCATCAAGTTCGAAGGCTGCTACCACGGTCACTCCGACAGCCTGTTGGTAAAAGCCGGTTCCGGCCTGCTGACCCAGGGCGTGCCTAGCTCGGCTGGCGTACCGGCGGACTTCGCCAAGCACACCCTGACCCTGCCATTCAACGACATCGCCGCCGTCGAGAAGACCCTGGCAGAAGTCGGCCAGACCGTAGCCTGCATCATCGTCGAGCCGGTGGCTGGCAACATGAACTGCGTCCCGCCGGCACCTGGCTTCCTCGAAGGCCTGCGCGAGCAGTGCGACAAACACGGCGTGGTACTGATCTTCGACGAAGTGATGACCGGTTTCCGCGTTTCCCTGGGTGGCGCCCAGGGCCACTACGGCATCAAGCCGGACCTGTCGACCTTCGGCAAGATCGTCGGCGGCGGCATGCCGGTCGGCTGCTTCGGCGGCAAGCGTGAAATCATGGGCTGCATCGCCCCGCTCGGCCCGGTCTACCAGGCCGGCACTCTGTCGGGCAACCCGTTGGCCATGGCCGCCGGCCTGACCACCCTGAAGCTGATCAGCCGCCCGGGCTTCCACGCCGAGCTGACCGACTACACCAGCCGCATGCTCGACGGCCTGCAACAGCGCGCCGATGCTGCTGGCGTGCCGTTCGTCACCACCCAGGCTGGCGGCATGTTCGGCCTGTACTTCAGCGGCGCCGACGACATCGTCACCTTCGACGATGTGATGGCCAGCGACGCCGAGCGCTTCAAGCGTTTCTTCCACCTGATGCTCGACGGCGGCGTATACCTGGCGCCGAGCGCATTCGAGGCAGGCTTCACCTCCATTGCCCATGGTGACAAGGAGCTGCAGATCACCCTGGATGCGGCGGAAAAGGCCTTCGCTGCGCTGAAGTAACTGCCAGCCGGAACGGCCCCTTCGCGGGTAAGCCCGCCCCACAAGTCAGGCGTAAAACCTGTAGGGGCGGGCTTACCCGCGAAAGGCCAATACAACAAATTAATAACCCTGCTCAATCAGCCGACTCCCCAACCAAACAGAAATTCGAGTAAAACTTTGTAAGGTTGGCGCTGCTTATCCCATAATGTGCCACCAGAGACATTGGCCGCAGCTTTGCAGAGGTAAGTCGATCCCCATGAACCGCACCGGCCGCGCCCTGACCCTGGGCTGCCTGTTGCTTCTTCAGCCCCTGCTGGCCCTGGCAGAGGGCGGTAACTCGTTGCTGATTCCGGCGACGGGCCGCTGCACCTTGAACGTGCAGCCTGAAGACCTGGCAAACGCCCTGAAGGCCTGCGAACAGGCGGCGACGGCGGGGGATGCCCAGGCGCAATTCGAACTCGGCGACTACTACTATTCGCAAACCCCGAAAAACCTCGACAAAGCCCTGGACTGGCTGCAGAAGGCCTCGTTGCAGGGCCATGCCGAAGCCCAGTACCGCCTGGGCGCCATGTTCTACCGTGGCGAAGGGGTCAAGGCCAACAATGTGCAAGCTTACATCCTGCTGAAGATGGCAGCGGTCAACGGCGCCGAGGATGCGCTGGACATGGCTGACGAAGTGACCGAGAAAATGCCCCGCGACGAGCTGGAACATGCCACCCAGGTGCTCGGCCAGATCTTCCGCAAATACTTGCTGGAGCTGCAGAACGCCGAAGGGCGCACACCGTTCTCGCCACTTCCCTGAAGGTCACTTCTCCGGCATCGGCATGGGGAACGGCATCACGTTGCCGCCGCCCTTGGCTTCGCTGATCTTGGCGGTGCCCAGGCGCTCCACCTCATCGATGCGCACGATCGAATGCAGCGGCACGAAACTGCGGATTACCCCGTCGAACTGGCTCTTGAGCTTTTCTTCGCTCGGGTCCACCACCAGCTGCGAGCGCTCGCCGAAGACAAACTCCTCGATTTCCAGGAAGCCCCACAGGTCGCTCTGGTAGATCTGCTTGGCATACATCTCGAAGACCTGCCCCTGGTTGAGGAAGATCACCTTGTAAATGGCGGGTTCGCGTTTGCTCATGTTCGGCGGGATAACACATGCTTGAGAAAAGGCAGGCATGATAGCAGACCGGCTTGCCGATCTGTGTTGCCTGCCGGAGAACAGGCCAGACATACCGTTGGACGTTTCAGTGCTTTCGCCACTGCCATTCAAGGGTTATTCTTGAGTTCACCTTCATTGCCGTCGGGCGGCTAAAAACGACCTTGAACGCACCCATACAACCCCATCGTTTCATCCTCGAACCTTTCGAGGCCCACCGTTTCGCCAACCTGTGCGGCCAGTTCGACGAGCACTTGCGCCTGATCGAACAGCGCCTGGCGATCGAGATCCGCAACCGCGGCAACCAGTTCGAGCTGATTGGCGACCCCAAGACCACCTCCGCCGCCGAGCAACTGCTGCGCCGCCTCTACCGTGAAACCAAGGCCACCGAGCTGTCGCCGGAAACCGTGCACCTGTACCTGCAGGAGTCGACCGTCGAAAACATCGACAACCCGGCAGTCAACGAGGTCAGCGTGTCGCTGCGCACACGCAAGGGCAATATTCGCCCGCGCGGGGTCAACCAGCAGCGCTACGTCAAGGAAATCCTGGCCAACGACATCAACTTCGGCATCGGCCCGGCCGGTACTGGCAAGACCTACCTGGCCGTGGCCTGCGCCGTCGACGCGCTGGAACGCGAACAGGTGCGCCGCATCCTGCTGGTGCGCCCGGCGGTCGAGGCCGGCGAAAAGCTCGGCTTCCTGCCCGGCGACCTGGCCCAGAAGATCGACCCTTACCTGCGCCCGCTGTACGACGCCCTGTACGAAATGCTCGGTTTCGAACACGTGGCCAAGCTGATCGAGCGCCAGGTGATCGAGATCGCCCCGCTGGCCTACATGCGTGGCCGCACCCTGAACAACAGCTTCATCATCCTCGACGAAAGCCAGAACACCACGCTGGAACAGATGAAAATGTTCCTCACCCGTATCGGCTTCGGCTCTACGGCGGTCATTACCGGCGACATCACCCAGGTCGACCTGCCTCGTGGCACCAAGTCCGGCCTGGCACACGTCATCGAGGTACTGAAGGACGTTCCGGGGATCAGCTTCACCCACTTCCAGCCCAAAGACGTGGTTCGTCACCCACTGGTGCAGCGCATTGTCGAAGCCTACGACCGCTTCGATGCCCGCCAGGCCAAGCCCGAGGCGCCCGGCAAAGATGCTTGAACTCGACATTCAACGGGCCACCGATGCTACCGCCCCGGATGACACCGCTTTCCGCCAGTGGTGCGAACTGGCCCTGCGCCAGCGCAGCGCCGACTCGGAACTGACCATTCGCCTGGTCGACGAAGCCGAAGGGCGCGAACTGAACCACACCTACCGGCACAAGGACTATGCGACCAACGTGCTGTCGTTCCCGGCCGACGTCCCTGATGACCTGCTCGATATCCCGCTGCTGGGCGACCTGGTGATCTGCGTGCCGGTGGTCGAGCGCGAAGCGGCCGAACAGGGCAAGTCGCTCGAAGCGCACTGGGCACACCTGGTTATCCACGGCTGCCTGCACCTGCTCGGCTACGACCACATCGAGGATGAGGAAGCCGAGGAAATGGAAGGCCTGGAACGGGAATTGCTGGCAGAGCTCGGTCACCCCGACCCCTACGCCGACGATGAAACCGACTCAATCACACACTGATACACGAAGGATCACGAGAACCGCCATGAGCGAAGATCGATCGAGCAACGGGCAGAAGTCCTGGCTGGGTAAACTCACCCAGGCTTTTGCCCATGAGCCGAAAAACCGCCAGGAGCTCCTTGAGCTGCTGCGCGAAGCCCATCAGAACAAATTGCTGGACAGCGAAGCGCTGACCATCGTCGAAGGGGCCATCCAGGTGGCCGACCTGCAGGTCCGCGACATCATGGTGCCGCGTTCGCAGATGATCAGCATCAAGGCCAGCCAGTCGCCACGTGAGTTCCTGCCGGCGGTGATCGACGCCGCGCACTCGCGCTACCCGGTGATCGGCGAAAGCCATGACGATGTGCTGGGGATCCTGCTCGCCAAGGACCTGCTGCCGCTGATCCTCAAGGAAAACGGCGACAGCTTCAATATCAAGGACCTGCTGCGCCCGGCCACCTTCGTGCCCGAGTCCAAGCGCCTGAACGTGCTGCTGCGCGAATTCCGCGCCAACCATAACCACATGGCCATCGTCATCGACGAGTACGGCGGCGTGGCCGGCCTGGTCACCATCGAAGACGTGCTGGAACAGATCGTCGGCGACATCGAGGACGAGCATGACGTCGAGGAGGACAGCTACATCAAGCCGCTGCCAAGTGGTGATTTCCTGATCAAGGCACTGACCCCGATCGAGAATTTCAACGAGTTCTTCGACAGCGAATTCTCCGATGACGAGTTCGACACAGTGGGCGGCCTGGTGATGAGCGCCTTCGGCCACCTGCCCAAGCGCAACGAAACCACCGAGATCGGGCCCTACAAGTTCCGTATTCTCAACGCCGACAGCCGGCGGATACACTTGCTGCGCCTGACACCGATCACCCGTTAAGGACGAACATGCGTTGGATCACCCGCCCCGGCTGGCCCGGTAACCTGCTGGCCCTGGCGGCCGGCGCTTCGACTCTCCTGGCCCTGGCGCCATTCGACATCTGGCCGTTGGCCTTGCTGTCCATCGCCGTGCTCTACCTTGGCCTGCGCGAGCTCACCCCGCGCCAGGCCATGTGGCGTGGCTGGTGGTTCGGTTTCGGCCTGTATGGCGCTGGTACCTGGTGGATCTACGTCAGCATGAACACCTATGGCGGCGCCTCGCCGTTGCTGGCGATCGTGCTGCTGCTGGCGTTCTTCGCCGCCCTGGCCTGGTTCTTCGCCCTGCCCACCTGGCTGTGGGCACGCTGGTTGCGGCGCAACGAAGCGCCGCTGGCCGACGCCCTGTGCTTCGCCGCCCTGTGGTTGCTGCAAGAGGCCTTCCGCGGCTGGTTCCTGACCGGTTTCCCCTGGCTCTACGCTGGCTACAGCCAGCTGGACGGCCCGCTCGCCGGCCTGGCCCCGCTGGGAGGCGTCTGGCTGATCTCGTTCACCCTGGCCCTGAGTGCCGCCCTGCTGTGCAACCTGCACCGCCTGCGCGCACGTCCCGCCTTCCTGGCCGTGGCCTGCCTGCTGTTGCTCGCGCCATGGGTACTGGGCCTGGTCCTCAAGGGCCATGCCTGGACCAAGCCGGCAGGCGACCCGTTGAAGGTCGCGGCCATCCAGGGCAACGTCGAGCAGGAGCTGAAATGGGACCCCGCGCACATCGACGCGCAGCTGGCGCTGTACCGTGACCTGAGCTTCAGCTCCCGGCCGGTGGACCTGCTGGTGTGGCCGGAAACCGCCGTACCGGTGCTCAAGGACCAGGCCCAGGGCTATATCGACGTGATGGGGCGCTTCGCCGCCGGGCGAAATTCGGCGCTGATCACGGGTGTACCGGTGCGCGAAGTGGTGCACCACCAACGCCGCTACTACAACGGCATCACTGTCACCGGTGAGGGCGACGGCACCTACCTCAAGCAGAAGCTGGTGCCGTTTGGCGAATACGTGCCGCTGCAGGACATGCTGCGAGGCCTGATCGAGTTCTTCAACCTGCCCATGTCGGACTTTGCCCGCGGGCCGGAAGACCAGCCGCTGTTGCAGGCAAAGGGCTATCAGATTGCGCCTTACATCTGCTATGAGGTGGTCTATCCCGAGTTCGCCGCCAGCCTGGCTGCCCGCAGCGACCTGCTGCTGACCATCAGCAACGACACCTGGTTCGGCACCTCGATCGGCCCGTTGCAACACCTGCAGATGGCCCAGATGCGTGCCCTGGAGGCCGGGCGCTGGATGATCCGCGCCACCAACAACGGCGTGACCGCGCTGATCGACCCGTTTGGCCGCATTACCACGCAGGTTCCGCAGTTCCAGCAGGCGGTGCTGTATGGCGAGGTGGTGCCGATGCAGCAACTGACGCCGTACCTGCAATGGCGCTCGTGGCCGCTGGCGATCGTCTGTGCGTTGCTGCTGGGTTGGGCCTTGCTGGCGGGGCGCATTGCTAGGACTGTTTGAGCTCTCCTGTACCAGCCTCTTCGCGGGTAAACCCGCTCCCA
>NZ_DGIR01000048.1 GCF_002386445.1 Pseudomonas sp. UBA4617 | reverse complement strand
GTAGGTCATCGTCAAGATTCAAACCCAAAGCCCCTGTCTGCGCTGCAGACAGGGGCTTTGTCTTTTCCCGGCATAACTCTCAAGCTAGGGCGATAGCGGTACAGGAGCCTGCAGCTACCGCGAGGTCAGAACTGGTAGCTGACGGTGGCACTTACATTGCGTTCTTCACCCATGTAACAGTAGTCCAAACTGGCACACGAAGTGATGTAGCTCTCATTGGTCAGGTTGTTGGCGTTCAGGCGAACATCCACACCCTGAAGGCCGAGCTTACCCAGGTCATAGCCGATCGATGCGTCAAATAGGGTGTAGGCAGGCACTTTCATGCTGTTTTCCGCATCGGCCCAGCTGTACCCCACGTATCGCACCCCACCGCCCAATCTCAGGCCATCCAGAGGCCCCTGCCGGAAGTTGTAGTCGGCCCAAAGGGAGAGCATTTGTTTCGGCGCCTGGGTTGGCGACTGGCCCTTGTTGTCCAGGTTGCCCGACACCAGGCTGGGCATGGATTTGGTGTACTCGATATCGGTGAAGGTATAGCCGCCCAGCAACTTCAGGCTGTCGGTCAGCTGCACATGGGCCTCCAATTCCAGCCCTTGCGAGCGTACTTGGCCTACAGGGCGATAGAAGTCTTCATCAGGCTGCTTGGACGCCAGGTTCTCCTGCTCGATGCGGAACAACGATGCGGTAAACAGATTGTCGCTCCCAGGTGGCTGATACTTGAGGCCGGCTTCCCATTGGGTGCCCTCGGTCGGTGCCAGCGGGCGACCGTCCTGGTCGGAAACGGTATTGGGGTTGAATGACTCCGAATAGCTGACATAAGGCGCAATGCCGTTTTCGAACAGGTAGAGCAGCCCAGCGCGGGTACTGAACCTGGAGCGTTGGTCACTGACCTTGGTGTTGCTATCGCGATTTTCCTCGGACACCTTCACCCAGTCCTGGCGCAACCCCAAGGAGAAGCGCCACTGGTCCAGTTCCACCAGGTCCTGCAAGTACACACCCGTTTGTTGCAAACGGCGCTGGTAGCGGTTTTCGCCCAGCACCTGCAGGTTCCCCTTGTCGTACTGCGGGTTGCTGGCATCCAGCGGGTCGACTGTGCCATAACGCCAGGCCACATCGGCCTTGCGTCGTTGATAGTCGGCGCCCAGCAGCAAAGTATGTTTGGCGGCCCCTGTAAAGAATTCCGCCTGCAGCATATTGTCGATGATGTACGAATGCAGGCGCTCGTCGCCGCCGGTGTAGGCACGGTTGAGGATATTGCTGTCGGCATCCGCCCAACCGGCGGAGTACACCTGGTCCATCGACACGTCCGAATCCTGGTAGCGGAAATTCTGCCGCGCCGTGAACACGTCGTTGAAGCGATGCTCGAACTGGTAGCTGAACGACTGCTGGGTGCGCTCATAGTTGTCGATACCTGGCTCGCCCTCGAAGAAATGGTCCGACAGGCGCAAGCCGTTGCGCTTGTGCAGCATGCCGTCTGCAGGGTTGCCGCCGTGGTACCCGCCGTTGGGGTCGTGTTGCAGGTAGGCCTGCAAGGTAAGCGAGGTGTCCTCGCTGAAATCCATGCTGATTGCCGGCGCGATGGCGTAGCGTTCTTCCTTGTTGTGGTCGAACTGCGTGTCGGAAGCATCCGCAAGGCCAGTCAGGCGATACGCAATGCGCTTGTGGTCATCCACAGGGCCACTGAAGTCGAAACCCATGCCGCGGTGGCCTTGGGTACCGACCGTTGCCTGAACCTGGCGATAACGGGTAAACAGCGGCTTTTTAGTGGTCAGTGCCACCAGACCTCCTGGGGAACTACGGCCATACAGTACCGAAGAAGGTCCCTTCAGGATGTCTATTCGCTCCAGTAAGTATGGGTCCACCTGCATGGTGCTGTAGGTACCGTTGTCCCCCATCGACTTGAGCCCATCGACATAGATGTTGTCAACCGAGCCGTCATTGAAGCCACGCATGGCCACATAGTCGTAGCGGTGAGTGGCACCGTAGGGGTTGGTCAGTACGCCGGGCGTATAGCGCATGGCCTGGGCAACCGTCTGTGAGCCTTGGTCGTCTATCTGCTGACGGGTAACCACCGAGACTGATTGAGATGTCTCTACCAACGGCATGCTGGTCTTGGTCGCTACCTGGCTATGGGTAGCGTTGTAACCATCCATGCTGCCTAGTGCATTGCCTAGGGTGAAACCCCGGACATCGGTGTCTGGCAACGACAGTGCGGCGCCCTGGGGCTGTGCTTGCAGTACATAGCTGCGCCCATCCTGTGTGACCGCTTCCAGGCCGCTGCCATTGAGCAACTGGCGCAGTGCCTTGTCGGTAGGGTATTGCCCCTGCAGGCCGTTGGATTGCAAACCCTGGGTGAGCTGCGGCGTAGCTGAGAGCGTGATGCCGGCCTGTCGGGCGAACTGATTGAGCACATCATCCAGCTGGCCAGCCGGGATTGCATAGTGTGGGTTGAGTTCGACAGTTTCAGCTGCCACCGATACCGGCATGACTGTTGTCAGGCCTAACGCGGTGCCAAACAGCGCAGCCCGGACGGCTTTACGCAATAGAGTTGAGTCTAAGACAGGTCGAAAATCATTCGCATTGATAGAGCGCGTGTTCGCAAAGGCGGTAGGCATGATGGGTCCATCAAGAGTAAGGGCAGGAGGATCGCTTACTGTCCTAGCCGGACTGGCAGCCAAAACCCGTCAAAAAAGCTGTCGGGATGCGCCGCGGCCACGAAGGCAGCAGCCGCTACCAGGTCAGGCCAACCCCTCCACATGCACCCACCAGCGTGTGAGTTGGCGAAGCTGCACAGGCAGTGTCCGGGGCAGTACCAGCAGCAGTTGCTCCGGATCTTCAAGGCGGAATACGCCTGACAGGCGCAAGTCGGCGATGTCATCGCTGCAGCCCAGGTAACCGTGGCGATAACGGCTGACCTGGGTGAGAAAGTCGGACAGGCGAATGTCCCGGGTGACGATCAGCCCTTCCGTCCAGGCCATTGCATCCATGTTCACCTGGTCGAGCCGGTAGGCGCCTTGCGCATCCAGGCGCCAGTTCTGGCCACGTTCGATCCACTCCACAGGGGCTTGGCCAGGCCGATGTATCGCGACCCTGCCATGGCTTACACTCACCCACGTGCAATCGCTGTCCTGGCGTGCCACGAAGCGTCCACCGAACCCTTCCAGCAACCCGTCGCGAGTTTGTACCAGAACCTGTCGCTGAGGGCTGCAGGTAATCATCAACTCCCCTTGCTTCAGGTGGAGCAGGTGCTGCCGCTCAGTGGAAGCCCGGTCTACCGCGCTGCGGGTATTCAGTTGCAGCAGCGTTCCATCGGAAAGCCGGAAGGCGCGCCGTTCGCCGGTGCCGGTGGCATAGTCCGATGTCCAGGCGCTGGTTGTATCGAGGTCCTTGGCCAGCCATGCCGCTGAACCCAGCATGGCAACTCCGCCAAGCAGCTTCAAGGCCTGCCGGCGATGCAGGCGGCGCTGGCTGCTCTCCAGGGTCTGCAAGGCCAACCCGGCTCCGGGGAGGGAGCGCAGGTCCAGTTCTTGTTGCAGGTGAGTCACCCGTTGCCAAGCCAGTTCGTTTTCGTGGCGGGCGCTGCGCCATTGCGCACACTGTTGCTGCAGTGCGGAGTCATGCCCGTTCTCGCGCAGTTTCAGCATCCACTGGATAGCCTGCTTGACCAACGTTGCATCAGGTCGTGCGGCGGTCATTGGTCGCACTCGTCTGTGTAGCGCAACAGGTAGCAATGGTAGAGCGCATCGGCGATGTAGCGCTCCACGGTACGCACCGAGATTCCCATCTGGTCGGCAATGGCCTGGTGCTTGAGCCCCTCGCATTGGGCCAGCAGGAATGCACGGCGTACCTTGGGTTTGAGGCCGTCGAGCATGCGCGCGATGCGCTCCAGCAACTCCAGCAGCAGCTCCCGGGTTTCGGCCGAGGGGGCTTGTGCTTCCGGCATATGAGCCAGCGCCTCGAGATAGGCCCTGTGCAATTCCTCGCGTCGCCAGTGATCGATCACCAGTCCACGCGCGACTGTGCGCAGGAAGGCCCGTGGCGCGTTCAGTTGCAGGTGCTCGCGCCGCTGTAGCAGGCGCATGAACGTGTCCTGGGCCAGGTCCGCGGCATCGGCGGCATTGCCCAGCGTGCTGCGCAGCCAGGCATGCAACCAGCTGTGGTGGTCACTGTACAGCGTTTGCAAGGAATCGTTGCTAGGCATGGGCGAGAACACTGCCATCAATGGACATGAATGATAATTAGTCTCATTGTTGGCGGGGGCGAAGCAATTTGCAACCCATTGCCACCCTTGCCTGCAATCATCGCCCGGTTAACGTCTCAACTGGGTGTCCAGGTACTTGCGGATAACCCGCGCTGCGGTATTGAGGTGACTTTCCAGTACCGCTATCGCTTCATCTACCAGCTTGGCGCTGGCGGCATTCACCAGCGCGTTGTGATCGTCCTGGGTTAGCTTGCCCAAGCCCATGGTCGAAAGATGAAACCGCAGGAAACGTTCTTCTTCGTTCAATTCGTCTTCGATCAGGCGCAGCAGTTTCTTGTTAGGCGCCTTGTTGTACAACGACATGTGGAACAGGCGATTGAGACGGCCGATTTCCGCATGCCGGGTTTCGTTCTCCAGTTGCTGGATATACCCACGGGCGCTGGCGATGTCGCTGGCATCGAGTAACGGGATGGACTGCCGCAGCGCCTCGCTCTCAAGCAGGACGCGCAGGGCGTAGGTATCCACCGCGTCCTCCCCGATCAACGGCGCAACCACTGCGCCCTTGTGCATCTCGACTTTCAGCAGTGATTGGGCCTCGAGCTGGCGCAAGGCCTCGCGCACCGGCATGCGGCTGACGCCGAACAAGGTCGCGAGCTCTTGTTGTCGAACGGCAGTCCCTGCGGGCAGACGGCCATCAAGAATGGCGCTGCGCAGGCGTTCTTCGATGACGGCACGGGCCTGGTGAGGCAACAGCTGCTCGCTGGCCAGCACATTGCTCAATTTGATTTTCTGGGCCACGCGACGTCTGCCTCAACGATGACTAACTTGGATCCAATGACACTAGTAAAGCTCGCGGAGGTGTCAAACCCGCACCTTCAGTGGAACGGCTGCCGCAAGAGCGCGGCTATGGTGGATGAAGTTGCCGGCCAAAGGAAGCGCCCCATAGAAGGTTATAACCATAAAGTGTAGGTGGTCTGACAAGCGGGTGCATGATTGCAGGGTGCCATTGTCTTTTGCCGCTGCAAGCCGCACCATCGCTGCTTTCGACAGGCCTGAACAGGGCTTCGCAGTGGCGATATCCTGGATGCTCAAAACCGTTGTGCAACGTATCGGCCTTGCTGCGCTGCTGGGCAGTCTGCTGCTGGGCGGCCTGCACGCGGATTGGGACTTTTCCCAGATCAGCCGCAAGTCGCAGGCCCTGTATGGCCCGTTGGGGAGCGGGCAGGGCCGCATCGATGCCTGGCAGAACCTGATGGCTACCCAGAAGCAGGGTACAGAGCTCGAGCGGCTGCAGGTGGTCAACCGCTTCTTCAACCAGCAACTGCGTTATGTCGAGGACATCGACCTGTGGCACGAGGTCGATTACTGGGCTACACCGGTCCAGGCGCTGATCAAGGGCGCAGGGGACTGCGAGGACTATGCCATCGCCAAGTATTTCAGCCTGAGGCGCATGGGCGTCCCCAGCGAGAAACTGCGTATCACTTACGTCAAGGCGCTGCGGCAGAACCGGGCGCATATGGTCCTGACCTATTATTCAAGCCCACAAGCGCAGCCATTGGTGCTCGATAGCCTGATGGACGCCATCAAGCCGGCCAGCCAGCGCACCGACCTGCTGCCGGTTTACGCTTTCAATGGCGAGGGGCTTTGGTTGACCGGGGCCGCAGGCAACAAGAAGGTCGGCGATACCAAGCGGCTGTCACGCTGGCAGGATCTGTTGAAGAAAATGCAGGCCGAAGGGTTCCCGGCCGAACCGGTTTACTGAAGGAGCACAGATGTCACTGTTCAAACAATTGCTGTTGGCCATTTGCCTGTTCCTGGTGGTTGCCTTCAGTGGCAGTTTCATGGTCAGCCTGGAAAGTTCGCGCAACCAGTACGTCAACCAGTTGCGCTCGCACGCCCAGGATGCGGCAACAGCGCTGGCACTGTCGCTGACGCCGAATATCGACGACCCGGCGATGGTCGAACTGATGGTCAGTTCAATCTTCGACAGCGGTTATTATTCGAGCATCAAAGTCATCGACCTGGGCTCCAATGCGGTACTGGTGGAACGCCATGCCGAACCGGACCCTGGCGGTGTGCCACGCTGGTTTATACGCCTGATCGGCCTGGAAGCCGCCGGTGGTGATGCCATCGTCAGCCGCGGCTGGCAGCAGGCCGCGCGTGTCGAAGTTATCAGCCACCCGATGTTCGCCATTGCCAAGCTCTGGCAAAGTGCCTTGGGTAGCCTGGGCTGGTTGCTGCTGTGTGGCGCGGCCAGTGCGGTGCTCGGCGCCTTGTTGCTGCGCCGCCAATTGCGCCCTCTGGACTACATGGTCGAGCAGTCCCACGCTATTGCCCGCCGCGAATTCCTCAGCCTGCCGGAGTTACCGCGTACGCCCGAACTGCGCCGCGTGGTGCAGGCGATGAACCAGATGGTCGAAAAGCTCAAGGCCCTGTTTACCGAACAGGCCGAGCGCAGTGAGCGGCTGCGTGCCGAGTCCTATCAGGACAGCCTGACCGGGTTGTCCAACCGGCGTTATTTCGAGATGCAGCTGAACACCCGTGTAAGCAACCTGGAAGAAGCGCGCGCCGGCTACCTGCTGTTGTTGCGGGTACAGGGGCTGGCAGGGTTGAACGCCCGCCTTGGTGGTCAGCGTACCGACCAGTTGCTGCAGGCCGTAGGCGAGCAGTTGCGCCGCACCTGTGCCAGTTACCCGGAAACCAACGACCTGATTTCACGCAGCCGGGGTGGCGAGTTTGCTGTGCTCGCGCCAGGCATGGTGCATGAAGAGGCGGTGCATCTTGCCCAAGCCCTGGAGGCGACTCTGCACAGCCTGCATGAGACCGGCGCCAGTGATATAGACCCGGTCGCCTGCATCGGCCTGGCACCCTACAGCCCTGGTGACTCACCGCAGGCGCTGCTGAAGCTTGCCGACGAGGCCTTGGCCCGCGCCGAAAACCAGCCGACGCCGGGCTGGGTCTGCCTCGAACAGGGTGTGGCAGCCGTCGCGGCCGACAGCCAGCATGCCTGGCACGAGCGGCTCGACCAGGCGTTCATCGGCGGGCGTTTCGAGCTGTTCTTCCAGCCTGTGGTGGATTGCGGCACTGGGCAACGGGTGCTGCACCACAAGGTGATCTCACGCTTGCAGGATGGCCAGGGCGAGGCGCTGCCGGCAGGCCGTTTCCTGCCCTGGCTGGAACGCTTCGGCTGGATGCCACGACTGGATGTGCTGGTGCTGGAGAAGGTGCTCGCACACCTGCGCGGGCATGACCAAGTGCTGGCGCTGAACCTGTCTGCAGCGACCTTGGCCGACACCAGGGCCTTGCAGCGTGTCTTCGAATTGCTGAGCCAGCATACGGTGCTGGGGCCGCGGCTGATTTTCGAGATCGGCGAAGAGCAACTGCCCGAGCAGTCAGCCCTGGAACAGCTGACCCGCCGCCTGCACGCGCTTGGCTTCGGTCTGGCGCTGCAACGCTTTGGCGGGCGCTTCAGCATGATCGGCAACCTGGCACATCTGGGCTTGGCGTACCTGAAGATCGACGGCAGTTATATCCGTAACATCGACCACGAGCAGCACAAGCGGCTGTTCATCGAGGCGATCCAGCGCGCGGCACACAGCATTGACCTGCCGCTGATTGCCGAGCGGGTCGAGACGGAAGGGGAGCGGCTGGTGTTGCGCGAAATGGGCGTGGGCGGTATTCAGGGGCAGTTGGTCGGCGAACCTGCGCCCTGGCGCTGACAGTTTACAGGTATCGCCGAGCAACAATGCGTACCTGAGCGGCCTTGTGTCGAGAAAGGGCCGCACAGCGGCCCGCAACTCAGCAGCGATGCATGAATCGCTGGGGCTGCTGCGCAGCCCTTTCGCGACACAAGGCCGCCGCTACGGCGAACTTGGCAGAAATGGCTATCAACGCTCGCGCAGTGCTTCTGAACGCGCCTTCATGATCGGCTTGAGCAGGTAGCTCATGATGGTCTTCTTGCCGGTCATGATGTCCACTGTGGCCACCATTCCCGGAATGATCAGCAACGGTTTCTCGTCAGTTCCCAGGTGGCTGCGATCAGTACGCAGCTTGATCAGGTAGTAGGTGGTCTTCTTGTCTTCATCGGTGATGGTATCGGCGCCGATCTGCTCGAGTTTGGCTTTGAGCCCGCCGTAGATGGTGTAGTCATAGGCCGTGAACTTGACCGTCGCCTCCTGGCCCGGGTGCAGGAAGGCGATGTCCTTGGGCAGGATTTTCGCCTCGATGACCAGCGTATCGTCCAGTGGCACTACCTCAAGTATGTCGCTGCCAGGCTGGATGACCCCGCCAATAGTGTTGACCAGCAGCTGTTTGACGATGCCGCGCACTGGCGACGTGACCAGGGTGCGGTTGACCCGGTCATCCAGGGCCTTGCTGGTCGCAGTGGCCTTGTTCAGCTCGGTACGCGCTTCGTTCAGCTGGGTCAGCGCTTCGCTGCGGAATTTGCCGCGGGTTTCTTCGATCTTGCTTTGCACCTCGCGGATCGCCGCTTCCGCCCGCGGGATGGCCAACGCGGTGGAATCCAGCTGGCCACGGTTCTCCACTTCGGCACGACGCAAGCGCAGCACTTCGACCTGGGAGATCGCACCGGTAGCCACCAACGGCTCGGACATGCTGATTTCCTTGCGCAGCAGCTCCAGGCTGTTGGCGTACTGGGCGCGTTTGGAGCTGTATTCACGCAGCTCCTGCTGGCGCTGTACCAGCTGTTGTTGCAGGCCGCCGATCTCATCCTGCAGTTGCTGGCGCCGGCTCTGGTACAGCGACTCTTCACTGGCGGCCTGGCTTGGTGCGGCCTTGCGCAGCGCCTCGTCGATCTTCAGCGGGCGGTCCTCAACTTCGGCACTCAGGCGCTCAACCCGCAGGGCCATGGACAGGCGGTCGGCCTCGGTTTCACCAACGTTGGAGGCGAAGCGCGTCTCATCAAGGCGCAACAACGGCTGGCCCACTTCGACGATCTGCCCTTCCTTGGCGAAAATCTCGGCGACAATGCCGCCTTCCAGGTTCTGGATCTTCTGTACCTTGGATGACGGAATGGCCTTGCCTTCGCCCCGCGTGACTTCATCGATGGGGGCGACGCTGGCCCATACGATAAGGAACACGAAGAACAGTATCACGCCCCAGATGGTCAGCCGCACGACCCGCGGTGCATCCTCGATCAGGGCCTTGTTGACCTCGGGCAGCGGCTGGCCACCCAGTGAGTCGGAGCCTTTGAAATAGCGGCGCAGGCCATCCTTGAATTGCCCCATATCCAGCTTATGCAACACTGATCTGCCCCTTCTTCAACGCATCCATGACCGCGGCCTTAGGGCCGTCGGCAACAATCTGCCCGCGATCGATCACGATCAGTCGGTCTACCAGCGACAGCAGCGAGGCACGGTGCGTGACCAACAGCACGGTCTTGCCTTCCACCACTGCTTGCAGGCGTTGCTTGAGGCGTTCTTCACCGGTGTTGTCCATGGCGCTGGTCGGCTCGTCCAGCAGAAGGATCTGCGGGTTGAGCAGCAGGGCACGGGCAAGGGCGACGTTCTGCCGCTGGCCACCGGACAGGTTCTGTCCACGTTCACCTACCTGCAGTTCGTAACCGTCCGGGTGGAGCCGGGCGAATTCATGCACGCCCGCCAGCTCGGCGGCTTGCAGGATCAACTCGTCCTCGATGTAACGGGCGCCGCTGACCAGGTTGTCGCGCAAGGTGCCCGCCAGCAACTGGATGTCCTGCGGCACGTAGCCGATGTTGTGGCGCAGTTCGCTGACGTCGATCTGACGAATGTCCACGCCATCGACCAGCAGCGACCCGCCATCGGCCTCGTAGAGACCGACAATGAGCTTGGCCAGCGAGCTTTTGCCCGAGCCGCTGCGGCCAATGATGCCCACCTTCTCGCCGGGGCGGATGGTCAGGTTGATGTTCTTCAGGGCCTGGTTCTGCTGGTTCGGGTAGGTGAAGTCGACGCCGCGGAACTCGACGCTGCCCTGCAGCACCTTGCGGCTCAGCGGGCGCTCTTCGAAGTTGCGCTCCTGTGGCAGCTCCATCATGTGGTCGGTGGAGACCATGGTCACCTTGGCCTGCTGGTAGCGGGCGAGCAAGCCGTTGAGCTGGCCCAGCGGGCCGAGGGCACGGCCGCTGAGCATGTAGCAGGCCACCAGGCCGCCCATGCTGAGGTTGCCGTCGATGATCAGGTAAACGCCGACGCAGATCATCGCCACCCCTGCCAGTTGCTGGATCAGCAGGGTGATGTTCATCGCCAGGCTCGACAGTAATTTCACCCGCAATTCCAGGCGGCTGAGGGTGCCCAAGGTCTGCTCCCACAGGTACTGGCGTTCACTTTCGGCGTTGTTGACCTTGACCGCATCCAGGCCGGCCAGCGTCTCGATCAGGCTGGACTGGCGCTCCGAGGCCAGAGCCATGGTCCGCTCCATGGTCGCCATGAGGGGCCGCTGCAGGGCATAACCGATACCCAAGGCCAGTGGAAAGGCGATAATCGGGATCCATACCAGGTGCCCGCCAATGATGGCGATGACGACCAGAATGAGGATGGTGAACGGCAGGTCGATCAGGCTGGTAAGGGTCAGCGAGGCGAGAAAGTCGCGCAGGCCTTGGAACTCGTGGATGTTCTGGGCAAAGCTGCCGACCCTGGCCGGGCGGTACTTCATCGACATGCCGACGATACGTTCGAACAGCGTTGCCGAGATGATCAGGTCAGTCTTCTTGCCCGCCAGGTCCAGGCACAAGCCACGCAGTCCCTTGAGGATAAGGTCGAAGATGTAGGCGCCGGCGATACCGATGGCCAGTACCCAAAGGGTCGAAGTGGCCTGGTTGGGCACTACCCGGTCATACACGTTCATCACGAACAAGGGGGCCGCCAGGGCAATCAGGTTGATCACCAGGCTGGCGGCGATGGCATCGATGTATAGCCACTTGCTCCGCAGCAAGGTGTCACGGAACCACGATTTCGCTCGCGGGATGAGGTTACCGTGGTTGACGTCGAACTTGTGCTGCGGCTGGGCGAAGAACACCCGGCCACTGTAATCGCTCTGCAAGGCTTCGCGGCTGACATGCACCTCGCCACCATCGCTCTCGCTGAGCAGCAGACGTGCAGTGTCTTCGTTTTCCCAGCCCAGCAGGACGGCACTGCGGCCTTCCTTGAGCAGCAGCATGGCCGGCATGGCGATGCTCGGGATCTGCTCCAGCTTGCGCTGCAACAGGCGCCCCTGCAGCCCGGCTCTGGCGGCAGCTCGAGGCAGCAGCTCGGGGCTCAGGCGCTGGGCTGGCAGCGGCAGGCCGGTGGTGAGCATGACCCGGCTGGCGGGCTTTTGGTGCAGGACACACAGGCTCAGCAGACTATCCAGCAGCGGATCGTCATGCTGACTGCGTGGATCGTGGTTGAGTTGGACTCGACTGACTTCGGATTCCACGCGGCGCTCTCTTCATCCTTGTGGTGGGTGGGAAGGGTGATCGGCCGTTGAGGTCGGCTGGCTCACCTTGGCGTTTCAAATGCTGCTGCCAGGCAGCTTTCTCGAGGGCTGCAGCATCTGTCGGCCGGGCAACCGGCCAATGGTCGCCTTGAATCGATATTGAGTAAACACTTCTACGCCCTTCATTCCTGCGCGACGATGCCTCATCGGAGTTGTTTCATTCTTGGAACAGTCAACGTAAAGCGAGGGCTGATTTCCAGCATAGCCTGCCATACAGTTGGCGTCAGCGATGCAACCGGATTCCTCCTTTATCGTTGCCATTAAACAGGCGCTGGCATGTTGACGGTTTTCGACAGCTAGTTAGTCAAAATTCATGTACTGAACCCGCTGCCTTTCATCAGGCCTGGTTGTGGCAATTCGCAATGCGTTCCTATGTTTAGCCCGCAGCATTTCTGCGGTTCTTTTTTATCTCTTTGATCTGACGCAAATCGTCGCGTCGGGTTACGCAGAGCCGCAGGTGAATGCCGAGCGAATTCCCCTGCAACCTTGATTCGGCTTGGCTTGCGGCGAGTATAAGGCCGGAATCGGCAAGGTTTATGCTTGTCTTCCCACCATGGTCGGGTGGGCAAAAGTCTTGCAGAATATTGGCGCCCCCTTCCAAGACAGTTGCCCGATGAACGGTTGGGCTGAACGCCATGTCGGTGTCTATCCAAGCATATGAAATAGCACCCGAAGCAGCCGTCGAACACGCTTTCGATGATGTGCGACAGTTGTTCTCGAGAAACGGTTGGCTAAGGTTCAAATATCAATGTGACATTACATTGCCGATTGTTTAGGATGGCATGTATAAGGTCAATAGTTTGGCAGTTGTACGCCCAAAAAACGTTATAGACGAAATATTGACGCATAAAAGCGTCAAGAGATTATCGACATAGTTCCGCCTGAAGTGGCTTGCGAATGCCGCTCTGGCAGGGAAGTACCCATCGGGTCACACGGAGAGTCCAATGAGCAGCGTTGTAGCCATCGTCAAAAGTATTGTCGGCCAGGTTATTGCGGTATCCCCAGAGGGCATCCGGCGTGTCTTGATCGAAGGGGACCGTCTGTTGGCGGGTGAGGAAGTTCTCACCGGCCCGGGTGGCGCGGTAACTCTGGAGCTGGCCGATGGCCGTCTGCTCGACCTGGGCCGCGACAGCCAGTGGAGCGCTGATGCGCCGGACAGCAGTGCTGACCTTAGCCAGGCGACTGCCCAGGCCGCCCCTTCGGTGGAAGAGCTACAACAAGCGATCGCTGCCGGTCTCGACCCGACTACCGCGCTCGAAGCGACTGCGGCTGGCCCATCGGCAGCGGGCGGTGGCGCGTTGGGCGGTGGCCACAGCTTCGTCATGCTCGAGGAAACCGCGGGCCGGGTTGACCCTACCGTCGGCTTCCAGACGGAAGGGCTGGGCTTCGCCGCCGTGCCTGGTGATGAAGATGTTGGCGCGCTGGACACAACCAGCAATGCCCTCGTGACTACCCCGACCACGGAAGCCAACGTCACTACTGGCCTGGTTCTTGGCGCTACCCCTTCAATCAGCGAAGCGGGTGGCGTTATCGTTTATACCGCCACGGTCGGTCAGGCGCCGACCAGCAACCTGGTTGTCACCCTGTCCAACGGTGCCGTGATCGTCATTCCCGCTGGGCAGACCAGTGGTAGCGTCAACGTGGTAGTGTCCGCGAGCGATACCCCATACATCGACGGTGGCCAGATTTCGGCGACAGTGACGGGTACCAGCGGAGGTAACGGGCTGACGGTGACCGTGCCGCAGACGCCAGCGGTTACCCAGATTACCGATACCATCGATACCACCACCGCGACCCTGACGGCCACACCGTCGGTGACCGAAGGTGGCGTGATCACCTACACCGTGACCCTGAGCAACCCGGCTCAGACC
>NZ_DGIR01000040.1 GCF_002386445.1 Pseudomonas sp. UBA4617 | reverse complement strand
CTGCTGGTGGGCGCGGCGGCCGGCGGCGACGACCTCTGGCAGCCTCTGCGCCCGTTCACCGGCGGTGCTGCGCCGGCCACCGGCCAGCACGCCGAAGCTACCTTGGTCACCGTCAGCCGCCCCGAAGACCTGCAACGCGAACTGGATGCGGCCAAGGCGCGTGGCCAGTGGGTGATGCTCGACTACTATGCCGACTGGTGCGTGTCGTGCAAGGTCATGGAAAAACAGGTGTTCGCCCGCGGCGACGTACAGGCCGCCCTGGCCGGCGTGCACCTGCTGCGCCTGGACGTGACCGCCGACACACCTGCCAGCCAGGCCTTGCTGCAGCGCTACCAGGTACCCGGCCCACCCAGCATCATCTGGATCGGCCCGGAAGGCGACGAGCGTCGTGCGCGGCGCCTCACCGGTGAAGTGGATGCAGCTGCGTTCCTGCAACACTGGACCCAGACCAGGAGCCAAGGCTGATGCTGACCGTAACCCTCGGGCCACTGACCATGGCCCTCAACCACCTGCTGATGCTCACCGCCCTGGTGATCGCCAGCGTGGTCGGCTGGTGGGTCGCCCGGCGTGGCGGCGAGAGCCCGGAATCGGCGCTGTTCAACCTGTTCCTGATCGGCCTGTTGTGCGCGCGCGCCGGCTTCGTGCTGGCCTACTGGCCGATGTACCAGGACGACCCGGTGCAGATCATCGACATCCGCGATGGTGGCTTCCTGTTCTGGTCAGGCCTTGCCGGCATCGTGCTCGGCGCCCTGTGGCAGGGCTGGCGTCATCCCGGGCTGCGCCGCCCGCTGGGCTGGGCGCTGTTCAGCGGTGCACTGTTCTGGGGCCTGGCCAGCCTCGCCGGGCACCTGTACAGCAAGGGCACCGAGCTGCCCGAACTGAGCCTGCGCAACGCTACCGGGCAATCCGTGGCGCTGCACGGCTACCGTGGCAAGCCACTGGTGATCAACCTCTGGGCCACCTGGTGCCCGCCCTGTCGGCGCGAAATGCCGGTGCTGCAACGAGCGCAAGGCGATTACCCGCATGTGACCTTCCTGTTCGTCAACCAGGGCGAGACCCCGGAAAACGTCAGCACCTTCCTCGCCACCACCGGCCTGAGCCTGACCCACGTGCTGTTCGACGGTACCGGCCTGCTGGCCCAACGCGTCGGTTCCATGGCCCTGCCCACTACCCTGTTCTACGACGCCGACGGGCGGCTGATCGGCAGCCACCTCGGCGAGCTGTCCCGGGCCAGCCTGCGCCACGCCCTGGAGCCTTTCGACCGGGCCGCCGCGCCCGCCCCCGCCGCACAAGGAAACTGACATGCGACTGACTGCACTGCTGCCCCTGTCCCTGGCCCTGCTGGCTGTGCCGACCTTGCAAGCCGAAGAGCTGCCCAAGGCGATTCAGCAACTGCAAGCCAAGGGCGCCGAGATCAAAGGCAGCTTCGACGCCCCCAACGGCCTGCGCGGGTATGCCGCCGAGTACCAGAATAATGGCCTGGCGCTGTATCTCACCCCTGACGGCAAGCACGTACTGGTCGGCAGCCTGTTCGACGAACAGGGCAAAGACCTCAGTGCCGAGCCGCTGAAAAAGCTGGTGTATGCGCCGATGAGCAAGGAAATCTGGGCGAAGATGGAAAAAACCTCGTGGATCGCCGACGGCAAGGACGATGCGCCTCGCAAGGTGTACCTGTTCAGCGACCCCAACTGCCCGTACTGCAACATGTTCTGGGAACAGGCGCGGCCGTGGGTGGAGTCGGGCAAGGTGCAGCTGCGCCATATCATGGTCGGCATCATTCGCGCAGACAGCCCGGGCAAGTCGGCGGCGCTGCTGGCGGCGAAAGACCCGGCCAAGGCACTGCACGAGCACGAGAAGGCTGGCAAGGCGAGCACGCTGAAGCCGCTGGATCAAGTGCCGGAGGCGGTGCAGCAGAAACTGGCGGCGAACATGGCATTGATGGAAGAAATGGGGCTGCAGGCAACCCCGGCGATCTTCTATCAGGATGAGCAGGGCAACCTGCAGAGCCAGCAGGGGGCGCCAAGACCGGAGTTGCTTGGGAAGATTCTGGGCAAGCGTTGAAAGCTCGGGTAGCTGCACCGGCCTCTTCGCAAATAAACCACATAGGTACCGCATTGCGCTTGAGGTTGTCGCTGTATCTGTAGAGCGGCGTTGTGTCGCGAAAGGGCTGCATGGCAGCCCCGACAGGCTATGACGCTGAAGTCTGGGGGCGCGTTGCGCCCCTTTCGCAACACAAGGCCGCTCTACAGGCCGGTGCAGCCTCTACCAGCGCAGGTTACAACCCCTCCAGTTCCGCCATCAGGTCACTGAGCCGGTCGACCTTATCGTCATCCAGCGCACTGCCCTGCAGCCCCTGCACATATTCGGCCAGCTCCGCCACCGTGTTGCACTCGAACATCGCCCGCAGCGGCACGTCCAATTGCAACGCCATCTGCACCCCCGAGGCGGTCTGCGTGGTTAGCAACGAGTGCCCGCCCAGCTCGAAGAAGTTGTCGTGCACGCTGCCCCACCCAGCCTTTAGCACATCGACCCAGTTATCGGCCATCGGTTCCTCCAGTTCGTTACGTAACGCGTGCAGGCCTGTCTGTGCCGGCACCGATGTCGATGACCGGTAGGACCATCCGTAGAACCTCTACAAGTAGCGTACGGACCATGATCAAAATTTACATCTCGAAACACTAACTTTCGGTCCAAAAACAATAAACACCTTCCTGCACCACCCGTCGCAAGAAGAGCACTCATCGCTGAAACACATATCAATCCCACGAGAGATACAGACTAATCTCACGTCAATCACGGAAGCCCCTCACATTCAAGCTCAGCAATTAGAGTTTCATCAGAGATTACGCTCAGACAAATCTCACAAAAATCACCTCAGCTTAAACAGCCAGCCAATGTCCTAACCACCAAATCACCCTCGGTGAATTTGACGTGCATGAAATATAAACCTAAACCCACAGGACCCCGGCACTCGGGGCAACTAAGGAGACTTCGAATGGACACTCAATTCGGTATCAACTTGATGGATCTGACCTTCGACAACAGTTGCGATATGGACGCCGAGTTCTTTGGCGGATCAGGAGGGGCAGGTGGATGTGGTGGTAGCGGTGGTTGTGGCGGCGGCGGTGGATGCAGCGGCGGCAGCGGCGGTTGCGGCGGAAGCGGTGGCAATGCAATCACTCAGGTATACCAGGAGGGCTGATTCATAATTATACGCGGGCGTCAGCGTTAGCCAACGCTGACGCCTGCCACAATCTATGAGGCGCGTCATGAAAACTATAAGAATATACAATTACGAAATTCTCAACTTTGACGCTCAACCCACCGTTTTCTCAAACGCGGGTTTTACACGAATCACCGATCCAAGACTCACAAAAGTACTTCAGCACATCGCTGAGAGTCATTTAAAATACATGCCAGAGGATGAACTAAAGAAAATTCTTGAACACGAAGAGCTTCAATCCGAGAAAGCCATACGTTTTTAGAATCCATCCTAATAATAGGCGAGGCGACCAAATTACCATATTTCCAAGAAGTTACAATATGCATTGACTGGAAAATACCGAACACACTAAAAGACTATATAGAAAGCACCCCCAACAGCAGAATACAAATCACAAATATATACGATTTAAGAACAAGCACTCCTACAAATCCAACCTTGTACGTTTTTGCATATTCGAAGCTAAAACCGGAAGAACTAAGAACAACTTACTCTGAACTATCAAAAAACAATTCAGACTGCGGAATCAGCGTAGGGTTCGTCAGCCACCCTTTCTTCCATTTGACCGAACCTTATATTCCCTCAATCGGGAATCCCTGCGCTTTTTGCACCTTGGACCGTTTAGCGCATTATGAAAATCTACGAGCAAGCCAACATCACTGGAGCAGAATATGGAGCTTTTGCCAGTCAAACAAGATTGAACTTCCCAGGACCCCTCTTGACGAATTGCAAAGCACCCTTATCTTGGGAAACATCGTCTCTTTCACCAACAAATTCACTAGTTTTCAAAAAACAAAAATCACCCAAGATCAATTCTTGCTTTCCCGAACACTGAATTTGTCAGACGGTTCGTTTACTGAAGATAGCAGCATCCACTGGCCCCTCTGCCAATGCATTGGAGAAGCGCGATGAGCGTCCCACACGACCACTATCTAACATTCGTATCTTCAGAGATACTGGACGAAACGTTAGCGTTTCACGCCAAGGGCAATTATACAGTCCATAAAACAACCCAACACGCCTCCACTCTACATCACATCCCGAAAAAAACGCTTGAAGAATTAACAGGAAACGAGTTACCACTCAACATATTAAACAATGAACTTTCAGACAAAGCACTCAACCTACCCACCCTCAAAGCCGGCCATCACTTAAAGCGAAACGAGTCATGCGATCATTTCACAGAAAGCAACTTGAATTTTGGCACCATTAAGTCATTAGTTTCTCCTCTATTGACAAAAAATGAGCATCCATACAAAAGAGGCTACCCAAGTGGCGGAGCACTCTACCCTATCGAAGTATTTCTTGTGAACCTCGGGAACAAAATTTTCCAATGGCCATCAGATTGTAACGCCTTACATCTCCTGCCCAGCTCAAGGACCTTTGAAATTCATAGCCCTGGAATTGACTCCAACAAACTTTCACAAGCAATTTTACCTAAAGAATCTACTATCGGAACACCCGCACTAGCGCTGATTTACCTGGCTTACCTACCCAAAGCATTGTTCAAATATCGCTATAGAGGCTATCGCTTAGCGCTCATGGAAGCAGGCTCCATGTACATGCTAATAGATCTGCGCTGCAAAGAGCTCAGTTTAAATAGCAGACCATGGTCAGGCTTTACTGATCACGAGGTAACTAAAAACCTAGACCTTAACCCTGCACTTTTTATCCCTCTGTGCATTCAATTCGTGGGCTGATGCATGAACATATACAACGAAATACATACACTCGCGTTTGCAGATTTCGAGCTTCATCGACCGAGTGCAGTGTCTCATTTCCCACACAGCGTTGAATGCGGCAGCCGCTGGCACACCTACGGATCAAGTAGTGGATGGTCAGCCTCCGTCACCATCAGCGCTATGGGCGAGCAGTTTGAACGAAAGCACTTTTATCTGGACGTACCCGTACATGATAGAAATAAACTGGGCGAAGGCCTGACACCTGATGAACTCGAAGCGTTTGCCAACGCTTTTCTACAAACAGCAATGACCGGCCAAAAAAACGACCTTCATTCACATACTTTTGACCGCACTCACGTCTACAGGATCACTGATTTAACTCGATGTGCAGTTCCAACGGCGTTGATTTCAATATCACCCTGCAGAAACTCCATCGACAATGAATTCTACCCCATACGAGACACCTGTGGATGTAGCGTGCACATGACTGTTGACCGAGCAGTGCTCGGTGCACTGAAAGAGGCTATAGAGCGACAATTCCTGCTCAGGTTTTGGCTAACAAAGGCTTGCACAGGAAAAGTCAAGCATCGAGACGCGTGCTCAGCACTTTCAAATCGGCCCAGCTTCTTACTTTTCAAAGAATTAGAAAGAACAGGAGATCTCTGCATCCTAAACCTCACAGATGAACATTTTCCTGGCTGCTGCATACTTCTCTGTTATGGCAACCGGTGCGGGAAAAATCAACATGTCAGATACTGTGCAGGGCTGGCTTACTCGGACGACATGAGTAGCGCATTGGAAAAGTCAGTGATTGAGCTATGGCAAACCTTTCGTTTCATGCACTCATTTTACTTAAGAGGAAAAGCACTTAGCGACATTGAAGACCCCTACCTTAAACACTTCCTGGAAAGCAACTTCTATGAAACCTACATTGATATCACCACAGGTATAATAAACTACTCAAAACGAAGCAAACCAGCTAAACCATTACCACTCACCAGCGCAGCACTAATAAAGCTTCTGCGAGAATTACAACTTGACGGATACTTATACCTATCATCCATGAACTCAACCAAACGAAATCTACACTACTGCAAATACATTTCCCCAAAATTATTCCTCCACATGAACAATGCATCTCACCTCAATATCAAGAACAGCTACTCGAATCAATTTCAAAAACAGATAATCCCACAACAACTTAGCAAAATGGTACCTTTCCCATGACCAGCAGCATCCTACCGACCACCAGAGCAAGTAAGCTCTATAGCATCTCAAAAATCCTGATAAAGGAACATCTCAGAGAACCATCTGGCCTATTATGGACTGCACTCGCGCCCTGCATGTTATTTTTTATCATGAGCACAAGCCAGCCCACCCCAGACAAGACTACACAATCTTATTTACCCTACGCCGCTTGGTTTTACGCTTATATCTCAGCAAACGTAGCCTTCTTTGGATTCAGCTTTTACCTTATCGGCAGAAGAGAAAGTGGCTTCATCCGCTCATTCATTTATCAAAAGGAATCAATTCGCCTTTTTCTTGCATCCCACGCAATTAGCTACTCGATTCTAAGCCTCACATACGCTTCGTTATTTTATATGGTCACCAAGCCCCTGCATGGAAATTACTCCATTCAAGAATACCTGTACATAATTGCGTGCTTCTTTACCAGTTATCTAGGTTTTTCCTGTGTGGGTTTGGCCATAGCCGCCCTGCCCATCAAATTTGGAACAGCCAATACACTATTTTCACTGTTATCATTCCTCATGTTGATGTCCAGCTATATGGGTGTAATCACAGGAATAGAGCATGATGACTTGATCGCGCTGGTAAACCCTCTACACATGAGCACCCGAATTTTTCGCGGCGAACTTCCATTACCAGCTGCTTTCCTGGTAGCGCTCATACTCCCACTGATTGGCTTTTATTTGACCGTGAAATATTTCAGGATTCAGCCCATCTGGAGTCGATACTGAATGAGCATACTTGTCATTAATTCGCTGGCGTTCTCGCACAACGATGCTCCCTTGTTCAACAATCTCAATCTGCACCTTTTGCCAGGTGAAGTGGTTGGTATATTAGGAAACAATGGCGCTGGAAAAACGACGCTCTTCGACCTGATTTGCAAACTCAGACAACCCGAGAGCGGAGAAATAATCAATCGCGCCCAACATCCGGCGTATCTAACGCAAATTTTGACGCCACCACCCCGTCTAAGAATGATTGAGGTTTACGAACTAATTACTCATTTAAACGCTCCGGCAAAAACTTGCTTTCATGAAGCAACAACCCGACTTAGTGCGTGGTCACCTGCGCTTTCCCGTCGATACTCCGGCATTTCCAAAAAGAAAGCTTCCACTTGCAGCTATGGCGAGATCCGGAGTTTTTTCACATTGACACTTTTACTCATGTGCAGCGATCTAATCATACTTGATGAACCCACGGCTGGCGTGGACCCTGAATTCCGACACTTCATCTGGCTTGGAATCAAACATGCCTGCAGTGAAGGGGCCAGTGTTTTGGTTTCGTCCCACTACACGCAGGAAATCACGGCCAGTTGCGATCGGTTTTATATGCTTGCTCATCATCAATTAGAGGCATTTCATAGTGCAGACCAATTCCTGGCGCGCTATCAAGCGACGTCTTTGGATGAAGCGTTCATCAGTGCTTCGACGTCTCTGGAAAAAGTGGATGTTGCATCGTAACGCCGAAGAACCCCGGAATAGAAGGACTTACAGGTGACCCCGGTGATTTTCTATCTGGATGAGCCGGGCAACCTGCGGAGCCACTGCGGGCGGAGTTACGTGGGAAGACTCTCGGCAGTGCTGAAAGGTGGGCTGCCTGCACCGGCCTCTTCGCGGGTAACTTCACAAGCCGGTGCAGCCTCTACCAGCGCAGGTTACAACCCCTCCAGTTCCGCCATCAGGTCACTGAGCCGGTCGACCTTATCGTCATCCAGCGCACTGCCCTGCAGCCCCTGCACGTAAACCGCCAGCTCCGCCACCGTGCTGCACTCGAACATCGCCCGCAGCGGCACATTCAGTTGCAGCTGCTTCTGCACCCGCGAGGCGATCTGCGTGGCCAGCAGCGAATGCCCGCCCAGCTCGAAGAAGTTGTCGTGCATCCCCACCCGCTCAGCCTTGAGCACATCAGCCCAGATTTCCGCCAGCAGCGCCTCCAGCTCATTGCGCGGTGCCTGGTACGCCTGGCTGTGCTGGCCACCGATGTCGATGGCCGGCAAGGCGTTGCGGTCCAGCTTGCCGTTGGCGTTGCGCGGCAAGCTGTCGAACCAGCCCCAGTGCAGCGGCACCATGTACTCCGGCAACTCGGCCCGCAGGCGCTGCTTGAGCCGTTCCAGCAACGCGGCATCGGCGCTGATGCCCTGGTGTGCCACCAGGTAGCCGACCAGGTGCTTGCCATTGACGCCCTCCTGCACGCCAACGGCAGCGTCGCGGACCTCGACCTGCTCGTGCAGGCGCGCCTCGATCTCGCCCAGTTCGATGCGGTAACCACGAATCTTCACCTGATGGTCGATGCGCCCGATGTACTCGAGCACGCCATCCGGGCGCTGCCGCGCCAGGTCACCGGTGCGGTACAAGCGCTCGCCTGCAGCGCCATGGGGATGGGGGACGAACGCCAGCGCGGTACGCACCGGGTCGCCGACATAACCTCGGCCTACACCGGTGCCGGCCACGCACAGCTCACCCACCGCACCCAACGGCACCAACGCCTGCTCCTCGTCGAACAGGTAAAGGCGGTTGTTGTCGGTCGGCCGGCCAATTGGCAGATAGCTGCCTTCGGTCGAGGCGGCATCGATGCGGAAGAATGCCACGTCGTCCGAGCACTCGGCCGGGCCGTAGGCGTTGACCAGGCCAATCTGCGGGTAACGCTGCAACCATTGCGCGGCCAGCTCCGGCGGCATGGCTTCGCCGGTCGGCAGCATCCAGCGCAGGCCGTCGAGGGCCTGGTGGTCGCTGGCCAGCATGCCCTGGATCAGCGACGGCACGCTTTCCAGCACGCTGATGCCGGTGGCTTGCACATGCGCCAGCAGGGCTTGCGGGTCGTGGGCGATGGCGTTCGGCACGATCTCCACCCGGGCGCCGAACAGCGGTGCGGCAAGGAATTGCCATACCGAGATGTCGAAGCTCTGCGAGGCGGTCTGGGCGATCACGTCGTGCTCAGTGAGCGCCAGGTAGGGTACCTTGCTCAGCTGGTTGTTGAGCATGCCACGCTGCTCGACCATTACACCTTTCGGCAGGCCGGTGGAGCCTGAGGTGTAGATCACGTAGGCAAGGTTGCCCGGCGCGCTGTAAATACCGGGGTTATGGCTGGCCACCGGGCTGGCCTGGATGTCTTCCCACACCAGCAAGCGCGGGCGTGCCGCCGCCTCCAGCGTGTCCAGCAACTGCCTACCCTGGCCGGCACAGGCCGCGCTGCACACCAGCACGGGGGTTCGGCTGCGCTGGATGATGCTTTGCAGGCGCGCCGGCGGCAGGCCCGGGTCCAACGGCAGGTAGCCGGCACCGGCCTTGAAGCTGCCGACGATCATGCCCAGCAACGGCAGCCCGCGCTCGGCCAGCAGCGCCACTGGCTGGTCAACCTGCACGCCCGCCGCAAGCAAGGCATGGCCCAGGCGGTTGGCCGCCAGGTTCAACCCGGCATAATCATAGGTCGCCTCCAGGCAGCGCGCCACGGTACGTTGCGGGTGCGCAGCGACCTGCGTCTCGAACTGGGCGATGTAGCTCTGCTCCAGCGGGTAGGCCCGCGTGCTGCGGTTGCAGTCCTCGAGCAGGAAGCGCTGTTCCTCGGCGCCCAGCAGCGGCAGCGCACTCACCTCCCCGGCAAAGCCTTGCACCAGCGCCAGCAGCAGGCGCTTGAATTCGGCCAGCAGGCGCTCGACGGTCGGGTAGTCGAAGTAACGTTGGTCGAACGACAGGTGCAGGCCAAGCTCATCGCCCGGGTAGCACACCGCCGTCAACGGGAAATTGGTGTGGGTGCGGCCTGAGTCGGAACTGGCGTTCAGGTGCTGGGCATGGTCGAGCACGGCGGTTTCGACCGGCGCGTTCTCGAACACGAACAGGCTGTCGAACAGGGGCTGGCCCTTGGGCAGTTCGCTGCATTCCTGGATCGCCACCAGCGGCAGGTATTCGTACTCGCGCAGTTCCATGTTGCGCTCCAGCAAGCCTTGCAGCCACTGGCGCACACTGCAACGCTGGCCGGCCGCCGGCAACTGCACGCGCAGGGCGACGCTGTTGATGAACAGACCGACCGTGCGCTGCATCTGCGGCAGGCTCACCGGCCGCCCGGCCACGGTCACGCCGAACACCACGTCGCGGTCGCCGCTGTAGCGCGCCAGCACCAGCGCCCAGGCCGCCTGGGCAAATGTATTGACGGTGAGCTGGTGGGCCTGGGCCAGTTCGCGCAGGCGTACGCCGTCGTCTACCGCCAGGCGGGTGTAGCAGTCGCCGACGACCATGCCGCTGCCGGCGTGCTCGTGGCGTAGCGGGCGGTCGCTGGGAATGGCGGTGGCGCGTTCGAAGCCAGCCAGGCTGGCCTGCCACCAGGCGCGGGCATCGTCCAGGCCCTGGCGTTGCAGCCAGCCGATGTAGTCGCGGTAGCGTGGCGGCACGGGCAGTTGCGCCTGACGGCCCTCACCGAGGGTGAGGTAGATTTCGAAGAAGTCGTTCATCAACAGCGAGCGGCACCAGGCATCGATCAGAATGTGGTGGTTGCTCATCATGAACCAGTAGCGTTCGTCGGCCACCCGCACCAGGCGCAGGTGGAAAGGCGCTTCGCTGAGCAAGGCGAAGCCAGCCTCACGCTCCTGCTTGTGCAGGGCCTGCAGGCGCTGCTCCTGGGCATCCTCATCGAGGTCGCGCCAGTCCTGGTAGTCCAGCGGCGTGTTACCGGGTTTGTGGATGATCTGCAGCATCGCCTCACCGGTATTCCAGCTGAACGATGCGCGTAGCGCCTCGTGCCGAGCCACCACGGCTTGCCAGGCCTGGGCGAAGCGCTCGGGATCAAGGGCACTGTTGATGCGATAACGGTCCTGCATGTAGTAGAGGCCGGTGCCCGGCTCTAGCAGGGTGTGCAACAACATGCCTTCCTGCATCGGTGTCAGCGGGTAGACATCCTCGATCTGCGCAGCCGGCACCGGCAAGGCGTCGATCTGCGCCTGGGTCAGGTGCGCCAGCGGGAAGTCGGACGGCGTGAAGCTGCCGTTGCCATCGGCCAGGCAATGCTCGATCAGCGCCAGCAGCTCCTGGCGGTAGGCCTCGGCCAGGCTGGCGATGGTGCGCTCGTCATAGCGCTCGGTGCTGAACGTCCAGCGCAATTGCAGGGCGCCGCCATACACCTGGCCATCGACACTCAACCAGTTGGGCAACGGCGCATCGGCAGCGTGGGCCTGGCCTGCAGGGACGTCCAGCGGTTGGAACAGCGCCGCGCTGTCAAACTGCTGGTCGAACTGGCCCAGGTAGTTGAAGGTGATACGCGCCTGCGGCAAGGCCGCCATCTGCTCGCGCAGCGCCGTATCGGCCAGGTAGCGCAGCACGCCGTAGCCCAGGCCTTTGTGCGGCACCTGGCGCAGTTGCTCCTTGATGCACTTGATCGACGCGGCCCGCGCCGTATCGTCTTGGCCCGGCAGCGGGCGCAGGCTGAGTGGGTAGGCATTGGTGAACCAGCCGACGCTGCGGGTCAGGTCCATGTCTTCGAACAGCCCGTCGCGGCCATGGCCCTCCAGCTGCACCAGCACTGCCTCATCACCGCTCCAGCGGCACAAGGTACGCGCCAGCGCGGTGAGCAGCAGGTCGTTGACCTGGGTGTGATACGCCGCTGGCGCCTGCTGTAGCAATTGCCGGGTCTGCTGCGCATCCAGGCTGATGGCCAGGGTACGGGCGTGGCGCTGCAGGTTGTCGCCCTGCGGGTGATCGCAGGGCAGTTCGCGGCGCACCTCTGCCAGCTGGTTTTGCCACCAGCCGAGCTCGTCGCGCAGCGAATCGCTGCCGGCATAGCTGGCCAGGCGTGCCGCCCAATCGCCCACGGCGTGTGTCTTGGCCGGCAGCGCTCGGCCACGGTACAACGCCTGCAGGTCTTCCAGCAGCACCCGCCAGGACACGCCATCCACCACCAGGTGATGGATCGCCAGCAACAGGCGCTGGCTGCCCTGGCCGTCACGCACCAGCAGGGCGCGCAGCAGCGGCCCCTGCTGCAGGTCGAGGCTGCGTTGCAGGTCGGTGTACAGCGCCTGGCAATCGGCGAAGTCGGCAACCGTCGCGCCCCACAGCAATTGCCCGGCGTCAGGCTGGGCGTAAGCGGCCTGCCAGCGACCGTTGGCCTCGCTGAAGCGCAGGCGCAGGCTGTCGTGGTGCCGCACCAGCGCGGCGAGTGCCTGTTCCAGTGCCGCTTCGTCCAGCGCCTGGTGGGCCTGCAGCAACACTGCCTGGTTCCAGTGCTGCGGCTGCGCCAGGTCGGTGTCGAAGAACCAGTGCTGGATCGGGGTCAGGCCGACCTGTCCCTGGCGCAGGCCCTGGTCGATGCTGCTGGTGGCTTCGCTGTGGCGTACGACAGCCGCCAGGGCCTGGATGGTCTGGTGCTGGAACAGGTCGCGCGGCGTGAATTGCAAGCCGCCCTGGCGGGCCCGGCTGACCACCTGGATCGACAGGATCGAATCGCCGCCCAGTTCGAAGAAGTTGTCCTGCACACCGACCTGGGCAAGGTTCAGCACGTCGCACCAGACCTGCGCCAGTTGCGCCTCAACTGCATTGCCAGGGGCCTGGTAGTGCTGGCGGGCCTGCTCCAGGTCCGGCAGCGGCAGCGCGCGGCGGTCGAGTTTGCCGTTGCCCATCAGCGGCAGGCTGTCGAGCAGGACCAGGTGCGCAGGCACCATGTAGTCCGGCAGCTGCCGTCGGGCATCGGCCTTCACCGCGTCACGCAGCCGGCTCTGGGCGGCGCTGTCGGCCGCCGCCTGCCGGCAGACCAGGTAACCGACCAGTTGCTTGCCACCCGGCAAGTCGAGTGCCAGCACCACGGCTTCGTCGACGTCGGCATGCGCCTGCAGGCGGCTTTCGATTTCCCCGAGTTCGATGCGGAAGCCGCGAATCTTCACCTGCTGGTCGGCACGGCCGATGTACTCGACCAGGCCATCGCTGCCCAGGCGCACCAGGTCACCGGTGCGGTACAGGCGCCCGCCCGCGGCACCGAACGGGTCGGCGACGAAGCGCTCGGCACTGAGCCCCGGGCGGTCGTGGTAACCCTGGGCCAGGCCGGCACCGCCGACATACAGTTCACCGATGCCACCTTGCGGCAACAGGGCAAGGTTTTCGTCGAGGATGTAGGCCGTGCGGCTGCCGACCACATGGCCGATCGGCACGCTGCCGAGGTCCGCCGGCAGCGATTCCGGTGCCAGGCAGGCCAGCGGCATGACCACGGTTTCGGTCGGGCCGTAGGCGTTGAACAGCTGCTGCGGCGCGAAGGCCTGGCGAATACGCTGCATTTGCTCGCCGGTCAACGCTTCGCCACCGGTGATCACCAGGCGCACCGGCAACTGTTCGCCCTGCCCGGCCAGGTACTGCGCCAACTGGCTGCCATAGCTGGGCGTGAAGCCGAGGATACTGACCTGTTGCTCGCGCACCAGCTGGCAGATGTCTTCTGCCCCCCACTGCCCCTGGGCGCGCAGCACCACACGGGCGCCGCACAGCAGCGGCACCCACAGGCGCTCGCTGGCAGCATCGAAGTTGATCGAGTAGAAGTGCAGCTCGCAGTCGTCACTGCGCATGCAAAATGCCGAGATCACCGCCTGGCAGTGCATGGCGAATTCGCCGTGGCTGACAATTACCCCCTTGGGCTTGCCGGTGGAGCCCGAGGTATAGATCAGGTAGGCCTGGTGCTGCGCCAGGTTACGGTTGTCCAGCGGCGCATCGCTGTAGGCCGACAGACTGGCAGTGTCGTCTTCCAGGCTCCAGCACGCGACTCCTGCGGGCAGCTCGCCGAGGCTTTGCAGCAGCGCGCGCTGGCTCAGCAACAGGCCGATGCGGCTGTCTTCGATCATGTAGCGCAGGCGGTCGAGCGGGTACTCCGGGTCGAGCGGCACGTAGGCGCCACCAGCCTTGAGGATGGCCAGCAAGCCGACCACCATGTGCAACGAGCGCTCCAGCGCCAGGCCCACGCGCACCTGCGGGCCGACCCCGCGCTCGCGCAGGGCGCGGGCCAGGCGGTTGGCTTGCTGGTCGAGCTCGGCATAGGTGATGTGCTGGCCGGCAAAAGTCAGCGCAACGGCGTGGGGGGTACGCGCCGCCTGGGCGGCGAACAGGCCATGCAAGGTCTGGTCGAGGCCGGGCGCGTGCTCGCCGTGCAACTGGCCCGCCAGCACCTGCTGTTCGGCGCTGCCCAGCATCGGCAGCTCGCACAGGCGCTGCTGTGGGTCGTGCAGCAGGCCGACCAGCAGCTGCTGCCAGTGCTCGGCCATGCGGGCGATGCGCGGCTCGTCGAACAGGTCGCGGCTGTACGTCAGGCAGCAGCCCAGGCGACCGTCAAGGTCAGTCACCTCCAGGTACAGGTCGAACTTGGTGGCGCTGGCATCGTTGACCAGGTAATCCACCTGCATGCCGGCCAGCGTGCGGCTTTGCTGGAAAGCCCAGCGCTGTACGTTGCACATTACCTGGAACAGCGGGTTGTAGGCGCTGCTGCGGGGTGGCTGCAAGGCCTCCACCAGTTGTTCGAACGGCAGGTCCTGGTGCGACTGGGCTTCGATCGCCGCCAGGCGTACCTGCTCCAGCAAGGCATGGGCAGTCATCTGCCCGTCCACCTCGCAGCGCAGCACCTGGGTGTTGAGGAAGGCACCGATCAGGCCTTCGCTTTCCGGGCGAATGCGGTTGGCCACCGGCGCGCCGATGCGCAGGTCGTGCTGGCCACTGTAGCGGTGCAGCAAGGCGGCCAGGGTGGCGGTCATGGTCATGAACAGGGTCAGACCGCGCTGGCGGTTGAAGGCATGTACACGGGCGACCAGCGCCGGGTCCAGTTCGAAGCGGTACAGCTCGCCACGGTGGCTTTGCACCGGCGGGCGTGGACGGTCGGCGGGCAGCGCGAGTACCGGGTGCTCATCGCCCAGGCGTGCCTGCCAGTAGGCCAGCTGACGCGCGCCCTCGCCGCTTTCCAGCCATTGCCGTTGCCACAGGCTGTAGTCCAGGTACTGCACCGGCAGCGGCGGCAGTGGCGATTCGCGGTCATCGACGAACGCCTCGTACAGCTCACCCAGCTCGCGGGCAAAGATGTCCATGGCCCAGCCCTCGGTGACGATGTGGTGCAGGGTCAGCACGAAGAAATGCTCGCGTTCTTCGGCCTTGACCAGGCAGGCGCGCAGCAGCGGGCCGCGCTCCAGGTCGAAGGGCTGGTGCGCCTGGTCGTCGGCCAGTTGCTGCAGGCGTAGCTGGCGGGCTTCGGCAGGCATTGCACTGAAGTCCTGCCAGTCCAGGTGCAGGCTGCCATCTTGCGCCACGCACTGGTACGGCACGCCGTCAATGCTGGGGAAGGTGGTACGCAGGGTTTCGTGACGCACCACCAGCGCCTGCAGCGCACGCTCGAAGGCTTCCACGTGCAGGGTACCGCGCAGGCGTGCCATGCCACCGACGTTGTACGCCGGGCTGTCCGGCGCCATCTGCCAGAGGAACCACATGCGCTGCTGCGAGTACGACAGCGGCACTGCCTGGCGACGGTCGACGCGGGCGATCTCGCCTTGCAGGTTGCGCTCGCCGGCGGCGCGGATACGCGTGATCTCGGCACAGAAGGCGCCCAGTTCACTGGCATCGAACAGGGTCTTGAGCGGCAGCTCGACATCGCAGGCCTGGCGCGTGCGCGAAACGATCTGGGTGGCCAGCAGCGAGTGGCCGCCGAGGGCGAAGAAGTCGTCCTGCAGGCCGATCCGCGGCAGGTTCAGCACCTCGCGCCAGATCGCCGCGACCTGTTGCTGCAATGCGCTGTGTGGCGCGACGTACTCACGCTGCTGCCACACCGGGGCCGGCAGCGCCTTGCGCTCGACCTTGCCGCTGGGGCCCAGCGGCATGTGTGCCAGCGGCACGAGTTGTGCCGGCACCATATAGGCCGGCAACTGCTCGGCCAGCACCGCCAGCAACTCGGCTGGCTGGGCGCTGCCGCAGTAGTAGCCGACCAGCTGTGCGCCGACGGCATCCTGGTGCACCAGCACCAGCGCCTGTTCGACACCCGCTTGCGCCAGCAGGCAGGCCTGGACCTCCTCGGGCTCGACACGGAAGCCACGCACCTTGACCTGTTGGTCGAGGCGGCCCAGGTACTCCAGGGCCTCGCTCTGTACCTGCCAGCGGGCACGGTCGCCACTGCGATACAGGCGTTCGCCATGGCCATCGACCCGGGGCACGAAGCGCTCGGCGGTAAGGCCCGGGCGGCCCAGGTAGCCACGTGCCAGGCCGGCGCCGCCAAGGTACAGCTCGCCCGGAACACCGGGGGCAGTGAGCTCAAGTTCGTCGTCCAGCACCCGGCACAGCACATTGGCCAACGGGCGGCCGATCGGCGAACGCTCGCCATCCGTCGCCTGGCAGTGCCAATGGGTGACGTTGATGGCGGTTTCGGTCGGGCCGTAACGGTTGTGCAACTGCGCCTGCGGCAGCACCTGCAGCACACGGTCACGCAATGCCGCAGGCAGCGCCTCGCCCCCGGAAAAAACCCGGCGCAAGCTGGTACAGGCCTGCGCCAGCGGTTCCTGGATGAAGGCCTGCAGCAGAGGCGGCACGAAATGCAGCGTGGTCACGCCATGCGCCTGCACCAACGCGGCGATGCGCTGGGGGTCACGGTGCTCGCCGGGGCCGGCGAGCACCAGCTTGCAGCCTGTGATCAGGGGCCAGAAGCATTCCCACACCGAAACATCGAAGCTGACCGGCGCCTTCTGCATCAGCACGTCGCTGGCGTTCAGCGCATAAGTGTCCTGCATCCACTGCAGGCGTTCGGCCAACGCCGCGTGGGTGTTGCCGACGCCCTTGGGTCGGCCGGTGGAACCGGAGGTGTAGATCACGTATGCCAGGTTGTCGCCGTGCAGATGCAGCCTTGGCGCATGGCTGGGCCAGCTGTCCAGGTGCAGCTGGTCGAGGGCGATGGCGCTGACCCCGTCGACCTGCGGCAGCTTGCCCAGCAGGCCGCTGTGGCTCAGCAGCAGGCGGGCGCCGCAGTCGTCAAGCATATAGGCCAGGCGCTCGGCGGGATAATCGACGTCCAGTGGCACATAGGCACCGCCGGCCTTGAGAATCGCCAGCAGGCCGACCAACAATTGCGGCGAGCGCTCGAGGGCGATGGCCACACAGGTATCAGGGCCGACACCCTTGTCGCGCAGGTAATGGGCCAGGCGGTTGGCTTGCTGGTGCAGCCCGGCATAGTCCAGGTTGCCCCCCTCCCAGACCAGCGCGGTGCGCTGCGGGGTGTTGCGCGCCTGTTCATTGAGCTGTTCGAGCAGCAGGCATTGCGGTGCCAGGGCCGGTGCCTGGCCCCAACCCAGCAGTTGCATGCGGCCGGGCTCGTCGAGCAACGGCACCTCGCCCAGGGCCCGCTGCGGCGCAGCACACACCTGTTCCAGCAGGGCCAGCAGGTGCCCGGCCAGGCGTTTGATGGTGCCGGCTTCGAACAGCCCGACGGCGTAGTCGAAGGCCAGGCTCAGGCGGCCCTGGTGGTCCTCCTCACTGTGCAATTGCAAATCGAACTTGGCCTCGCGGCTGTGCCACGGCAACTCCTCGGCCAGCAGGCCCGGCAGGCGGCGCAGGGCCGACAGGTCACGCTGCTGGTGGTTGAACATTACCTGGAACAGGCCTTGCTCGCGTGCCTCGGGCAAGGCTTCGACCAGTTGCTCGAACGGCAAGTCCTGGTTGGCCTGGGCTTCCAGGGTGGCTTGGCGCACCTGGGCCAGCAACTGGCTGAACGGCAGGCGGCCATCGAGTTGCGCGCGCATCACCTGGGTATTGATGAAGAAGCCGACCATGCCCTGGGTCTCCAGGCGCGGGCGGTTGGCGTTCGGCACGCCGACCCGGATGTCGGCCTGACCGCTGTAGCGGTACAGCAGCGCCTGCCAGCCAGCCAGCAAGACCATGAACAGGCTGGCTTGCTGCTCGCGCGCCAGGCCCTTGAGTGCCTCGGCGAGGCCGGCCGGCACCTTCACTTGCAACCGGGCAGCCCGGTGGTCGCGTTGGCTGGCGCGCGGCTGGTCGGTGCACAAGTCGAGCACTGGTGTTTCATCGCCCAGGCGCGTCTGCCAGTAGCGCAGCTGACGCTCGGCCTCGCCTGCAGCCAGCCACTGCCGCTGCCAACTACCGTAATCGGCGTAACCCAGGGGCAGCGGCGCCAGGCTGGCCTCCAGGCCCTGACAGCGGGCAGCGTACAACCTGGCGAATTCATCCAGCAGAATATTCAGTGACCAGCCATCAGCGACGATGTGGTGAAGGGTCACCCACAATTGATGGTCTTCATCGCCCAGGCGCGCCAGGGTCACCCGCAGCAGCGGCCCCTGGGTCAGGTCGAACGGCTGGCAGGCTTCCGCCTCGCGCTGGCTGGCGACCTGTTCGGGTGCCTGGCCTTCCAGGACCAGGCGGCGCAGCTGAAATGGCGATGACGGCAGGATGCGTTGCAAGGCCTGGCCATTTTCTTCGCTGAACACGGTGCGCAGTGACTCATGGCGCTGCACCAGCGCCTGGAACGCCGCTTCCAGGGCATGTTGATCCAGCTCGCCACGCAGGTGCAGGCCAGCCGGAATGTTGTAGGCCGCCGCTTGCGGCTGCAGTTGCCACAGTAGCCACAAGCGGTTCTGCGCCAGCGACTGGGGCAGTGCCCGGCCACGCTCCAGCGGGGCGATGGCAGTGGCTTGGGCGCCGTCGACTGCGAGCAGGGCTGCCACTGCCTGGCTGTAGTCAGCCAGCACGGGCGCCTCGAACAACGTGGCCAGGTTGAGCGTGATGCCCAGCTCATCGGCCAGGCGAGCGGTGGCCTGGGTGGCGGCGATGGAGTTGCCACCCAGCAGCAGGAAGTGGTCGTCTGCTGCCAGCGTCTCCACCTTGAGGACGTCGCGCCATACCCTGGCGATGCGCGTCTGCAACCCATCAGCAATGGCCGGCGTGGCATCGGTTGCGTTGACGTCAGGGAACCGGGCGTAGCAATCCAGGCTGCCATCCATCATGCGCAAGCGGCAGGCCGAGCGTTGCAACTTGCCGCTGGAGGTCTTGGGCAACGCGCCAGGGTTCAGCAGCAGGACCACCGCCGGGGCCTGGCGGCAGGCGTCAGCGACAACCTGGCGCAGGGAGTTGATCAGGTCGCGGGGCTTGACCGCCTTCTGCACGTTGCGGCTGACTTCCACTGCCACGCCGATGCCTTCCTCGCCCTGGTGCTCGACGGCAAATACTGCCACCCGGCCTTTGCGCAGCACCTCGATTTCGCCTTCGAGGGTTTTTTCCAGGTCCTGCGGGTACAGGTTCTGCCCGCGTACGATCAACAGGTCTTTGAGGCGCCCGCTGACGAACACTTCGCCGTCACGCAGGAAACCCAGGTCGCCGGTCCGCAGCCAGGTCTGCCCGTCCATTTCGACAAACGTGCGGGCACTGGCTTGCGGGTTGCGCCAGTAGCCCCGGGCGATGCTCGGGCCGCTGGCCCAGATCTCGCCGACCTGGTTGTCCTCCAACAGCTGCAGGCGTTGCGGGTCGACAATACGCAGCGCATGCCCCGGCTGCGGGTAACCGCAGCTCATCAGCACGCTGCCCTGGCCCGGCTCGGCGCGGTTGGCGGCAAAGGCCTCGGCGTCCAGTTCCAGTGCGGCGATACCCTGGCCACGGCGGCTACCGCTGACGAACAGGGTCGCTTCGGCCAGGCCGTAGCTGGCGAAGAAGCTCTGCGGGTCGAAGCCGCAGGCGCGGAACTTGTCGGCGAAGGTGGCCAGGCTGTCCTGGCGAATCGGTTCGGAGCCGGAATAGGCCACGCGCCAGCGGCTCAGGTCGAGCCCGGCCAGGGCGGCCGTGCTGACCCGCTCGCTGCACAGGCGGTAGGCAAAGTCCGGGCCACCGCTGATGGTACCGCCATAGTCGCTGATGGCCTGCAACCAGCGTAGCGGCCGGGCCAGGAAGTAGCCCGGCGACATCAGCACACAGGGCACACCGCTGAAGATCGGCTGCAGCAGGCCACCGATCAGGCCCATGTCGTGGTACAGCGGCAGCCAGCTGACGATCACATCGTCGGGGTTGAGATCGATGCCGAAACCGCGGCGGATCAGCTGCTCATTGGCGACCAGGTTGCCATGGCTGACCTGCACGCCCTTGGGCAGCGCGGTGGAGCCGGAGGTGTACTGCAAGAAGGCAATGTCATCCCCCTTCAGGGTTGGCTCGCGCCAGTTCGCAGCCAGCGCCGGGTCGAGGCCGTCGACCGCCAGCAGTGCAGGGGCGTCTGCCCTGCTCAGCGCCTCCAGTCCCTGCAGGCTGCCTTGCAGCGCCGCCACGGTCAGCAGCAGGCGCGGTTCGGCGTCTTCGATGATCGACAGCAGGCGTTGCTGGTGGTGCTGGCGCGCCGACTCCGGCGGGTAGGCAGGCACCGCGATCACGCCCGCATACAGGCAGCCGAAGAATGCCGCCACGTAGTCCGGCCCGCTGGGGAACAACAGCACCGCACGCTCAGCGAAACCGACCCGCGCCTGCAACGCAGCGGCGATGGTGCGCGCGCGCTGGTCCAGTTCACGGTAGCTGAGCACAACCTGCTCGTCGGGAGCGTCGGCCAGAAAGCGCAAGGCGATCCGGTCTGGGGTCTGTGCAGCGCGTTGGGCCAGGGCCTGGGCCAGCGAGAGCGGGAGTTCGAAGGCGTCCGTCATGGGGTGTTCCTGCCAGTGTCTGGTGAGGGCGGGCCGGCCGCTGCGCGCACGAAGGCGAGCAGCGTACGGCGGCCGGATGTACACAGGGGAACGTTTGGGCACGGGGAGAAATTAGCGGGGTCTGGCTTGGCAGGTGTGGTGCCTGGACGATCGAGCGCCACAGCTCCCAAGGCATGGCTCGGCAAAATCAGAACTAGGTCTTAATAATTACATTTCTCATTTGACAATAATTATCACTACGAATAGGTTGTCGCACGTCGTAGGAAGCTTCCCGCATCAGGAAGCGTCCTTTCCCCTCTGTGACAAGGTGATTTCCATGGCGGAACAACTATCCACAAGTAAGTGCGATTCACCATTACTGCAGGCCTTCGTCGACAACCGCAGCATCCTGGTCAAGATTGCCGCGCGCATTACCGGCTGCCGCTCGCGCGCCGAAGATGTAGTGCAGGATGCCTTCTTCAGGCTCAGCGCCGCCCCGCAGATCACTTCGTCGTTCAAGGCGCAGCTGAGCTACCTGTTCCAGATCGTGCGCAACCTGGCTATCGACCACTACCGCAAGCAGGCGATGGAGTTGAAGTACTCCGGCAGCGAGGAGGAAGGCCTGAATGTGGTGGTGCAGAACGCTTCGCCCGAGGCCACCCACATCAACCTGGCTGCGCTGGATGATATTGCCGAGGCGTTGAACCAGCTGCCGCAACGCACCCGCTATGCGTTCGAGATGTACCGCCTGCATGGGGTGCCGCAGAAGGACATTGCCAAGGAGCTGGGAGTGTCGCCAACGCTGGTCAATTTCATGATTCGCGATGCACTGGTGCACTGCCGCAAGATGGCCGGTCGCCAGGCCTGAGCCTTCAAGGTTGCCGGGGGCATGTGGGAGCAGGCTCACCCGCGAACACCGGCGGGGCCGGTGTGTCGGGCACCGCGTCGCGCGCTTCGCGGGAAAACCGCAGCTACAGGGCTACACTGCCCCCAGCCCTCAGGCCAGTTCACAGCGATCGAAAAACCGCTCCCGGCCAAGAATCATCAGTGCCGCCCGTTTGTGCGGGAAATCGAACTCCTTGTCACAGTGGAAGCATTGATCGTGCAGGTAGCCGATCATCTTGCCGTTGTCGGCGCGCGGCTCGGCCACCACCCGCTGGGTACGCGGATCGTCGAGGAACAGGTAATGCACCAGCGCCGATAGCCAGCTGGCTACCTTGTGCGGCCCGCGATGGTGCTGCTCGCCCACCAGCATGTGGATACCCCGGTCGTAGTCATCGGCCAGGTAGAACGGCGCAATGCGGTCCTCCTTGGCCCAGTAGGCTTCGAAGTAGGCAAACGGCTCATCATCGAAGCAGCCGATCAGCGTCAGGGTATGCGGGTCGGCCTGGAGTTTGTCCAGGTACTCGCGGTGCTGCGCCAGGGTGCCAGCCTCCTGCCAGAACGCTTCCACCCGCGGATTGTTCTGCCAGCGGTTGAAACGCTCCAGGTCTGCCTCGATCTCCAGCGTGCGCAGCGACACCCAACTGCCCAGGCGCGCATCGAAACGCCGGTACACTTCGCCACACGGCTTGGGTGGGCGGCGCGGGTGACGTTTGCCATTGCTGAGCTGCATCTGCTGTGGATACGCCCCATGGCCCGACTCGCCCAGCCAGGGTTGTGGCAACTGCCAGAACAGCGCGCGCTCGCACAGGAACTGGCCTGGTTGCTCGGCGTTCAGCAGCAGGCCACTGAGCAACGCCTGCGCCGGAACCTCCGGCAAGTGCCAGACCAGGCGCTGGCAAGCGCTGTCACGGGACAACAGCCAGTAGCAGGCGGCCCACAAGGCCTGGCAGGGTCGCTCGGGGCACAGGCGCTCGAGATGCAGGTGCAAGGTAGCGCCCACCTCCAGGCGCAACTGGATCAACGGGCGGCCTTCGAGGGACAGGCTCAGCCAGTGGTCGCCCTCCTCGGCACTGAGGCTGCGCCAGCGCGGCGCTGACGGGGGCTGCGAAGCGGCATCGAACGGCATGGGCTTGGCTCACGGCAATGAAGGAAAAGGCTCACTGCTGGAAACGTTGCCGCATGGCGGGAATTTAGTCGCGTGTCGGCACCACCGCGATGCGGTAGGGCTCGAAGATGCGCGCCAGCTCGCCGCTGTTGCGCAGGCCTCGCAGCAGCGCCGCGAATGCCTGCTCGCTGATCGGCGCACCAGGGCGCAGCAAGGCGTAGTGGTGGTAAAGCTGATCGATACGTTGCGAGGGCACCAGTTGCTCGCGGCTGGCCGGGTTGCGCGCGAGGAAATCACTGAAGTAGGAACGCGTGACCAAGGCAATGTCGGCGCGCCCGGCTTGCACCATCAGCAGGTTGCTGTCGTGGGAATAGGTCAGGGTCGCGTTGTAGGCCTTGCGCAGGTAGTCCGGGTCCGAGTTGAAGCCGGCGAACGCATAGTGATAACCATTGAACAGTGCCAGGCGCTTGCCGCTCAGGTTGTCGAAGTAATGCGGATCACGGCCATTGACCTGACGGGCGACGAATACCTCGGCATCTTCCAGGCCCATGTCCACGGTCTGATGGGCAATCTGCTGCCAGCCCCATTCCGGGTTCTCGAAAATGGCCATGTCGGTGCGGCCTTGCTGGAAATCACCAAAACGCCGCTGGATGGAAGTGGGCACCAGGGTGAAACGGTATTGCTGCTGCGCCCGGTTCAGCGCCTCGACCAGCTGCGGCAGCAGGCCCGTATCGGCTCCCTGCTCGGGGCGCACCGTGTACGGCGGGAAGTGTGCCGCGCCGACCTTGACCTCGATGGCGTCAAGCGCCCAGGCAGGCACCGCCAGCCAGGACACGGCCAACAACAACAGGGCAGACAAGGCCTTGCGGCCTGGCGTTGGAATCAAGACGGACACTCATACGGTTCATGCCTGGGTGCGCTTAAGCTAGGCGTTTTCCCGGTCGGACACAACTGCCGGTTGCGCTGCCCTTGTGCCAAACCCGGGGGCAAATTGCCAGTGGTGCCCGATGCCCACAGATTGGCTACGCTCTAGCAGGATCTGCAAGGGAGCCTGGTATGGGCCAGTGGTTGGTGATCGACCTGGAAGCCACCACCGACAAGGGTGGTTGGCCAGTCACAGAGATGGAAGTCATTGAAATTGGTGCGAGCCTGGTTACCCGCGAGGGCCGCGAAGTCGACCACTTCCAGCGCTTCGTCAAGCCCCGGCGTCGGCCGCAGTTGACCCCGTTCTGCCGCGAACTGACGCACATCAGCCAGGCCGAGGTAGACAGTGCTGCCCCCTTCCACGAAGTGTGGGCAGGTTTCGAGCGTTGGCTCGGACACCACCGTGAGCAGCTTCAGGCCTGGGTCAGCTGGGGAGACTACGACCGCCAGCAGTTGCATCAGGAATGGCAGCTGCACGGGCTGGACAGCCTGCTGCGGAGCCTGCCGCACATCAACCTCAAGCAACGTTTCGCCAAGGCCCGCCATCTGCAGCGCCCAACCGGCCTGAACGGTGCCCTGCAACTGGCCGGCATGCACTTTTGCGGGCAGCAGCACCGGGCTCTGGAAGATGCACGCAATACTGCACGGCTACTGCCCTTGACCCTCCCGCCAACGGCACCTGAAAGCAGATGACGGGGGCTGAGGGCTTGGGCATACTGGCCAGCCCTTTTTCATCCCTTTTTCTGGAGTCGCCCATGTTCAAGGTCAACGAGTACTTCAACGGCACCGTCAAGTCGATCGCCTTCGCCGGCGAAGAAGGCCCGGCCACTGTCGGTGTGATGGCCCCGGGCGAATACGAGTTCGGCACTGCCAAGCGCGAGATCATGCACGTGGTGTCGGGTGCACTGATCGTGAAGCTGCCAGGCAGCGACAACTGGGAAACCTTCAAAGCCGGCGACAAATTCAACGTGCCGGCCGACAGCAAGTTCCAGTTGCAGGTGAAAGTGGATACCGCCTACCTGTGCGAGTACCGCGACTAAGCGGTAGCCGGTGCCGGTTTCTTCGCGGGTAAACCCGCGACCAACCGGCACTATCGCGACAGGAATGCCGCAACCTTCTCTGCCGCCGCCTGCAAATGCTGCTCATGGCTGAACCCCGAAGCTTTCAACGGCTTCAGGTCATGGTCCGCGGCCACTAGCCAGCTCACCTCGATGGCCGGCGACAGCACATAGCCTGCCACCGTCTCACGGTTGCCCAGTGCATCCCGCTCACCCTGCACGATCAATGTCGGCGTCTGCAATGCGGCCAGGTGCTCGACCCGTGGCTTTTCCGGCTTGCCCACGGCATGGAACGGGTAGCCCAGGCACACCAGCGCATCCACCCCCAACGCGTCGGCCACCAAACTGGCCATGCGCCCGCCCATGGACTTGCCGCCCACAGCCAGCCTGCCCGTGACCAAAGGTCGCACCTGCTGGTAGACCTCGCGCCAACATTCGAGCAACACCTTCTGCGGGTTCGGCGGCCGCTTGCCACCCCCTGCCCTGCGCTCGGCCATGTACGGGAACTCGAAGCGCAGCACCGCGACCCCAAGCGCCGCCAGCCTTTGCGCCATTTCATTCATGAACCCGCTGTCCATTGGCGCACCCGCGCCATGGGCCAGGATCAGGCAGCCCTTGTAACCGCCCCTGCCCTCTAGCTGCGGGGGATCGCAGCGCAAGCCTGGGACATTTCCGACCTTCGCCCATTGATCCCCGTCAATACCGGCACTTTGCCCATTAATCATGCTTGCCTCGCTGTAAAGCCTGCCAAATAACCGTGGATGGGAACCCATACATGAACACAACCAGCAGTACCGCCTATAACTACAAGGTGGTCCGCCAATTCGCCATCATGACGGTGGTGTGGGGAATCGTCGGGATGGGGCTCGGCGTCTTCATCGCCGCCCAGCTCGCCTGGCCTTCCCTCAACTTCGACCTCCCCTGGACCAGCTTCGGCCGCCTGCGCCCCCTGCATACCAATGCGGTGATCTTCGCCTTCGGCGGCTGCGCGCTGTTCGCCACCTCCTATTATTCGGTGCAACGCACCTGCCAGACCACCCTGTTCGCCCCGGGCCTGGCCGCGTTCACCTTCTGGGGCTGGCAACTGGTGATCCTGCTGGCGGCCATCAGCCTGCCGCTGGGCTACACCACCTCCAAGGAATACGCCGAGCTGGAATGGCCGATCGACATCCTGATCACCATCGTCTGGGTGAGCTACGCCATCGTGTTCTTCGGCACGCTGATGAAGCGCACCACCAAGCACATCTACGTCGGTAACTGGTTCTTCGGCGGCTTCATCCTGACCGTGGCGATGCTGCACGTGGTCAACAACCTCGAGCTGCCGGTCAGCCTGACCAAATCCTACTCGGTATACGCCGGTGCCACCGACGCCATGGTGCAATGGTGGTACGGCCACAACGCGGTGGGCTTCTTCCTCACTGCCGGCTTCCTGGGGATGATGTACTACTACGTGCCCAAGCAGGCCGAACGCCCGGTGTACTCCTATCGCCTGTCGATCGTGCACTTCTGGGCGCTGATCACCCTGTACATCTGGGCCGGCCCGCACCACCTGCACTACACCGCCCTGCCCGACTGGGCACAGTCGCTGGGCATGGTGATGTCGCTGATCCTGCTGGCACCGAGCTGGGGCGGCATGATCAACGGCATGATGACCCTGTCCGGCGCCTGGCACAAACTGCGCAGCGACCCGATCCTGCGCTTCCTGGTGGTGTCGCTGGCGTTCTACGGCATGTCCACCTTCGAAGGCCCGATGATGGCCATCAAGACGGTCAACGCACTGTCCCACTACACCGACTGGACCATCGGCCACGTCCATGCCGGCGCCCTCGGCTGGGTGGCGATGATCTCGATCGGTGCCCTGTACCACACCATTCCGAAAGTATTCGGCAAGGAGCGCATGCACAGTATCGGCCTGATCAACGCGCACTTCTGGCTGGCCACCATCGGTACCGTGCTGTACATCGCCTCGATGTGGGTCAACGGTATCGCCCAGGGCCTGATGTGGCGCGCGGTCAACAGCGACGGCACGCTCACCTACTCGTTCGTGGAAACCCTGGTGGCCAGCCACCCAGGCTTCATCGTGCGCTTCGTCGGCGGTGCGATCTTCCTCAGCGGCATGTTCCTGATGGCCTGGAACACCTGGCGCACCGTGCGTTCGCCGGCGCTCGATGTCGCCCCTGCGAACGCCCAGCTGGCTTGAGGAGACCTGCCTGATGAAACATGAAGTCATCGAGAAAAACGTCGGCCTGCTGGCCCTGCTGATGGTGTTCGCCGTCAGTATCGGCGGCCTGACCCAGATCGTCCCGCTGTTCTTCCAGGACGTCACCAACAAGCCGGTGGAAGGCATGAAGCCCTACACCGCGCTGCAACTGGAAGGCCGCGACATCTACATCCGCGAAGGTTGCGTGGGCTGCCACTCGCAGATGATCCGCCCGTTCCGCGCCGAAACCGAGCGCTACGGCCACTACTCGGTGGCCGGTGAAAGCGTCTGGGACCACCCGTTCCTGTGGGGCTCCAAGCGGACCGGACCGGACCTGGCCCGGGTCGGCGGCCGCTACTCGGACGACTGGCACCGCGCCCACCTGTACAACCCGCGCAACGTGGTACCGGAGTCGAAGATGCCGTCGTATCCGTGGCTGGTGGCGCAGCCGGTCGACAACAGCCACACCGACACCAAGATGCGCACCCTGCGCACCCTCGGTGTGCCGTACAGCGACGATGACATCGCCAGGGCCCGCGACGCGCTCAAGGGCAAGACCGAGATGGACGCCCTGGTCGCCTACCTGCAGGTGCTCGGCACCGCGATCAAGAACAAGAGGTGAGTGCGATGGAACTGGACATCGGCATGATCCGCGGCCTGGGCACCCTGGTGGTGATGATCGCCTTCATCGGCCTCACCCTGTGGGTATTCAACCGCCGCCGCGACCGTGATTTCGCCGAAGCGCGGCTGCTGCCCTTCGTCGACGACCGCCTGCCCGCTGCCGGGCAGGAACCTGCTGTAAGGAGCAATGGGCAATGACCACCTTCTGGAGTACCTACATCAGCGTGCTGACCCTCGGCAGCCTGATCGGCCTGACCTGGCTGCTGCTCGGCACCCGCAAGGGGCAGAGCAACAGCACCACCGACCAGACCATGGGCCACAGCTTCGACGGCATCGAGGAGTACGACAACCCGCTGCCCAAGTGGTGGTTCTGGTTGTTCGTCGGCACCCTGGTGTTCTCGGTCGGCTACCTGATCCTCTACCCGGGCCTGGGCAACTGGAAGGGCATCCTGCCGGGTTATGAAAATGGCTGGACGGGTGCCAACGAATGGCAGAAGGAAATGGCCAAGGCCGACGCCAGGTTCGGGCCGATCTTCGCCAAGTACGCGGCCATGCCGGTGGAGGAAGTCGCCAAGGACCCACAGGCGCTGAAAATGGGCAGCCGCCTGTTCGCCTCCAACTGCTCGGTGTGCCATGGCTCGGATGCCAAGGGCGCCTATGGTTTCCCCAACCTCACCGACCAGTCCTGGCGCTGGGGTGGCGATGCGGAAACAATCAAGGCTTCGATCATGAACGGCCGCCACGGGGTGATGCCGGCCTGGGCCGAAGTGATCGGCGAACAGGGTGTGGCGGACGTGGCTGCGTTCGTGCTGAGCGACCTCGGTCAACGCAGCCTGCCGGAAGGGGCCAAGGCCGACGCAGCCAAGGGCAAGGCCATATTCGCCGCCAACTGCGTGGCTTGCCACGGGCCCGAAGGCAAGGGCACACCGGCCATGGGTGCGCCAGACCTGACCCACCCGCAGGCATTCATCTACGGTTCGAGCTTTGCCCAGTTGCAGCAGACCATTCGTTATGGCCGCCAGGGTCAGATGCCGGCGCAGGCCGAGATCCAGGGCAATGACAAGGTGCACCTGTTGGCGGCTTATGTGTACAGCCTGTCGCAGGATGCTGCTGCCGAAACCGTGACTGCCAAGTGAGTTCGCCAAGAGAAATTCGGCGCCTGTAGGATCGAGCGCCGCCCGCGATGCACCGCGC
>NZ_DGIR01000013.1 GCF_002386445.1 Pseudomonas sp. UBA4617 | reverse complement strand
AGGCGACGCAGTGGATGGCACAGGCTTCGCCCGTGATCGCGGGGCAAGCCCGCTCCCACAGGATGGACTGCCCCCCAAAAGTTGGACAGTTTTAAGTTGGATTGGTGTCCAACTTCCTGGGGGCAGTCCAGGAACAACGCCAGCTTTGAACATTTGAGCAAGACATTTGCTCCCACCAGGATTGCGTCAGTCGGTCGGGTAGCGATCCGCTTCAACTGGCCTCGCGGTAGGGGTTACGTGGGTCCTGCGTCCAGTTCAGGTACGGCTTGCCGGTATCCTGCGCCACCATGTCGATGCAGCCTTCCACCGGGCAGGTGATCTGGCACAGGTTACAGCCGACGCATTCCTCTTCCACCACGCTGTAGGCATGCGTGCCATCGGCCTTCAGCGTGCTGGCAATGGCCTGGTGCGAGGTGTCCTCGCAGGCAATGTGGCAGCGCCCGCAGCCAATGCACGCCTGCTGGTCGATGTGCGCCACCGACTTGTAGTTCATGTCCAGGTACTTCCAGTCGGTGGTATGCGCCACCGCCTGGCCACGGAACGCCTCGAGGTTGCGATGCCCATGCTGGTCCATCCAGCGTGCCAGGCCGTCCTTCATGTCTTCGACGATGCGGAAACCATGCAACATCGCCGCCGTGCACACCTGCACGGCACCACTGCCCAGGGCCATGAATTCGGCGGCATCGCGCCAGTTGCCGATGCCACCAATGCCGCAGATCGGCAAGCCACGGGTCTGCGGGTCGCGGGCGATTTCCGCCACCATGTTCAGGGCGATCGGCTTGACTGCCGAACCGCAGTAGCCGCCATGGGTGCTCTGGTCACCGACAATGGGGTGGGCGACCATGCGCTCCAGGTCGACACTGGTGATGGAGTTGATGGTGTTGATCAACGACACCGCATCGGCGCCGCCACGGTGCGCGGCGCGGGCCGACTGGCGAATGTCGGTGATATTCGGCGTGAGCTTGACGATCACTGGTAGCGAGCAATGCGTCTTGCACCAGCGGGTGACCATCTCCACGTACTCTGGCACCTGGCCCACAGCCGCGCCCATGCCACGCTCCGGCATGCCGTGCGGGCAGCCGAAATTCAGCTCGATGCCATCAGCCCCGGTGGCCTCCACCAGCGGCAGGATGAACTTCCATGACTCTTCCACGCACGGCACCATCAGCGACACGATCAGCGCACGGTCCGGCCAGTCCTTCTTCACCTGGGTGATTTCGCGCAGGTTGATCTCCAGCGAACGGTCGGTGATCAGCTCGATGTTGTTGATGCCTTGCACTTGACGATTCGGGCCAAAGTGCGCGGAATAGCGCGACGACACGTTGACCGCCGCCGGGTCCTCGCCCAGTGTCTTCCACACCACGCCGCCCCAGCCGGCCTCGAAGGCTCGTACCACGTTGTAGGCCTTGTCGGTTGGCGGGGCGGAGGCCAGCCAGAAAGGGTTGGGTGCCTTGATACCGGCAAATTCGATCGACAGGTCGGCCATTTACGCTGCCTCCACATTGAGCATGAGTCGGGCATGGATGGCTTCGGCGGCCAGCTTGCCATGTTGCACGGCCTGGACGGTGAGGTCCTGGCCCAGTGCGGTGCAGTCGCCGCCGGCATAGATCCCCGGCAGGCTGGTCTGCATCGTTGCATCGACCCGGATACGCTCGCCGTCGCGGGCCAGTTGCGCCGCCAGCGGGTCACCGAGGCTGCTGTCGTCGAAGCGCTGGCCGATGGCCTTGAAGATGGCATCGGCGGCCAGCTCGAAGGTTTCGCCGGTGTCGCGCAGGCGGCCGTCAGCCAGCTCGGTGCGGGCAAAGCGCATGCCGCGCACCTTGCCGGTGTCGTTCAGCAGCACGGCATCGGGGCGGGCCCAGGTGTGCAGGCGTACCTGGTTGGCCTTGGCAATGTCCTGTTCATGGCCGGTGGCGCCCATGTCGGCGTGACCGCGACGGTACACCAGGTTGACGTCGCGGGCGCCAAGGCGGCTCATCTGTACGGCCATGTCGATCGCGGTGTTGCCGGCACCGATCACTACGCACCGGTCGGCCAGTGGCAGTTGGCTCAGGTCATCGGCCTGGCGCAGTTCGCGGATATATTCTGTGGCGGCGAGCAGGCCGGGGGCTTCTTCAGCGTCCAGGCCAAGCCGGCGCACCGCATTAAGGCCGAGGCCGAGGAACACCGCGTCATACTGGTCGCGCAGCTCGCCCAGGCCGAGGTTGCCGCCCAGGCGCTGGCCATGCCGAATCTCGATGCCACCGATGCCCAGCAGGAACTCCACTTCACGCTGGGCGAAATCATCCACCAACTTGTAGCGGGCGATACCGTACTCGTTCAGGCCGCCGGCCTTGTCGCAGGCTTCGAACACCACCACGTCATGCCCGTGCATGGCCAGGCGATGGGCGCAGGCCAGCCCGGCCGGGCCGGCACCGACCACGGCGATGCGCTTGCCGGTGGCTGGCGAGCGCTGGAACGGGTGCGCGGTGAAATGCGCATTGTCCAGGGCATAGCGCTGCAGCTGGCCGATCAGCACGGGGGCGCATTCCTCGGCATTGTTGCGCACGCAGGCTTGCTGGCAGAGGATTTCGGTGGGACAGACGCGGGCACAGCTGCCGCCGAGAATATTCGCCGAAAGGATGCGTTCGGCGGCGCCTTGCAGGTTGTCGTCACTGATGCGGTGGATGAACGACGGGATGTCGATTTCGCTGGGGCAGGCGTTGACGCAGGGGGCGTCGTAACAGTACAGGCAGCGCGCGCTTTCGACGGCGGCCTGGCGGGGAGTGAGGGGTGGGGCCAGGTCGCTGAAGCGCTTGGCCAGATGGTCGGCACCGGCCCGGGGGCGCGGCAAGTGGTTCAGGGCGTCGATCACGGTTGTAGCCTCTCTATTTTTCTTGGATGCAGGCAACAAGGATTGCGGTGGTTTCTTGGGCCGCTGCGCGCCCCATCGCGACACAAGGCCGCTCCTGCAAGGAACCGCACACTCCTGTGGGAGCGGCCTTGTGCCGCGATGGGCTGCGCAGCAGCCCCAATCGCTTCAGCGCTGCACGGGCGTCGGCCGCTGCACTTCGGCCCTGCGCCCGAGCACCTCGTACACCGACGGATACGCCGGCCGTTCCACATAGCGCCCCGCACCCGCTTCTGCGCGCAGGTCGCCATCGGCCCAGCGCAGCTTGCCCTGGCTGATGGTGTGGCTGGGAATACCGCGCACGGTGCGGCCTTCGAAAATGTTGAAATCCACTTGCTGGTGGTGGGTCTGGGCGGAAATGGTGCGCGTGCCGTGCGGGTCCCACAGCACCAGGTCGGCATCGGCACCCACGCGGATGGCGCCCTTGCGCGGGAACAGGTTGAAGATCTTTGCCGTGTTGGTGGAGGTCAGCGCGACGAACTCATGCATCGACAGACGCCCACTGTTTACCCCGGCATCCCACAGCACTGCCATGCGGTCCTCGATGCCGGCCGTACCATTGGGAATCCGGCTGAAGTCATCGCGGCCCATGGCTTTCTGCTCGGCGCAGAAGCAGCAATGGTCAGTGGCGGTGGTATGCAGGTTGCCCGACTGCAGGCCGCGCCACAGCGCTTCCTGATGCTCGCGCGGGCGGAATGGCGGGCTCATTACATAACCTGCGGCGGTAGCCCAGTCCGGGTCACGGTAGACGCTGTCATCCAGCAGCAGGTGGCCGGGCAGCACCTCGCCGTAGACCGGCTGGCCCTTGCCGCGCGCATAAGCAATTTCATCCAGCGCTTCGCGGCTGGAAACGTGCACCAGGTACAGCGGCGTACCGAGGGTTTCGGCAATGCGGATGGCGCGGCTGGCGGCCTCGCCCTCGACTTGCGAGGGGCGCGACAACGGGTGCGCTTCCGGCCCGGTCAGGCCCTGTGCCAGCAGTTTCTTCTGCAGGTGGTACACCAGCTCGCCGTTCTCGGCATGCACGGTGGGCACCGCACCGAGTTGCAGGCAGCGCTCGAAGCTGGCCACCAGGGTGTCGTCGGCGGCCATGATGGCGTTCTTGTACGCCATGAAGTGCTTGAAGCTGTTCACTCCATGCCGGGCTACCAGCTCGCCCATTTCTTCCGCCACCTGCTCGCTCCACCAGGTGATGGCCACGTGGAAGCCATAGTCACTGGCGCTTTTCTGCGCCCAGCCACGCCAGGTGTGGTAGGCCTCCAGCAACGATTGCTGCGGGTTGGGGATGACGAAGTCGATGATCGAGGTGGTGCCCCCGGCCAGGCCGGCGGCGGTACCGCTGAAGAAGTCCTCGCTGGCCACGGTGCCCATGAACGGCAATTGCATGTGCGTGTGCGGGTCGATGCCGCCGGGCATCAGGTACCGGCCGCTGCCGTCGAGGAGCTCGCAGCCGCTGGGCGGTTCGAGGTTCTGGCCGATGGCGCGGATCAGGCCATCGGCACACAGGACATCGGCGGGGTAGCTTTCTTCGTGGGTGACCACGGTGGCGCCACGGATCAACAGGGACATGCCGTCTTCCTCGCAGGCTGACCGGTCTGGGCCGGTTCTTGGAATTGTCGGGGGCAGGCGAGCAGGGCGGTTAATCCTGTCAGGCCTGACAAGAATCGAGGCTAGATGCTGATCAGGCATTCAGCAAGAAAATTTTCCTATTAATTTTATGGTTTTTAAGTAATTGAAAATAAAAGATTAATTCACATGGTTGTGCTGGTATCAGGGTTTTGATGAACATTGACTAACTTGACAAGATAAAAATCTGGTCGAGATTTTCAAGCACATTACGCGTGTACTCCGGCCATCGCACCAAGCCGATGAGCGAAGAATTAAAAGAACATCTGGAGAAAGCCGATGCAGCAGAGCAGATCGGAAGTGGTCGAGCAGGGTGGCCTGTTCGAGCTGTCCGAGGGCAGCGATGTCCTCGACAGCCCGCGCTACAACCACGATATCGCCCCGACCAAGGTGCACCAGCGCACCTGGAACAAATGGCATATCACCGCCTTGTGGGTGGGCATGTCCATCTGCGTACCCACCTATACCCTTGGCGGCGTGCTCACTGCGTATTTCGGCCTCAGCGTGGGCGAGGCGTTGCTGGCGATCCTGCTGGCCAACCTGATCGTACTGATCCCGCTCACCCTCAATGCGTTTCCCGGCACCAAGTACGGCATCCCGTTCCCGGTGCTGCTGCGTTCGTCGTTCGGCATCCTCGGCTCCAACGTACCGTGCCTGATCCGCGCGGTGGTCGCCTGTGGCTGGTTCGGCATCCAGACCCTGTTCGGCGGATTGGCCATTCACCTGTTCCTCGGCTCGGTATTCGACGGCTGGAAGGCACTGGGCGGTACCGGCGAGGTGATCGGTTTCATGATCTTCTGGTGCCTGAACCTGTGGGTGGTGCTGCGCGGTGCCGAGTCGATCAAGTGGCTGGAAACGCTGTCGGCACCACTGCTGGTGGCGGTGGGAATCGGCCTGCTGTTGTGGGCCTTGCCGCACATGTCGATGACCGAGCTGCTGGCCCAGCCAGCCAAGCGCCCGGCAGGCGCCAGCATGCTCGGGTACTTCTGCGCCGGGCTCACTGCCATGGTCGGCTTCTGGGCCACGCTGTCGCTGAACATCCCCGACTTCAGCCGCTATGCCCGCAGCCAGAAGGACCAGATTCTCGGGCAGATCTTCGGCCTGCCGCTGACCATGTTCCTGTTCGCCGCCCTGGGCGTGGTGCTGACCGCCGCCTCGGCGTCGCTGGTTGGCGAGACCGTGGCCGACCCGGTCAGCCTGATCGGCAAGATCCACAGCCCGTTCTGGGTGGCCCTGGCCATGGCCTTGATCGTGATCGCCACGCTGTCGACCAACACTGCGGCGAACATCGTGTCGCCGACCAACGATTTCCAGAACATCGCCCCGCGCCTGATCGGGCGCAGCCGCGCCGTGTGGCTGACCGGCTTCATCGGCCTGGCGCTGATGGGCCATGAGTTGCTCAAGAAGCTGGGCTGGATCGTCTCCGACCTGAGCCTGGAGAGTGTGTACTCCAACTGGTTGCTGGGCTATTCCAGCCTGCTGGGGCCGATCGCCGGGATCATGGTGGTGGATTACTTCCTGGTCCGCCGGCAACAGCTGGACCTGGCCGGGCTGTACCGCGACGACGTGTACCCGGCGTGGAACTGGGCCGGTTTTGCCGCCTTTGCGTTGCCGGTCGCGTTGACGGTGATGGCCATCGGCAACAGCAGCTTCAGCTGGTTCTACGACTATGGCTGGTTCACTGGCTCGCTGCTGGGAGGGGGGCTGTACTACCTGTTCGCCGGGGTGCTGGCGCGCAGCCCGGCGCAGGTGGCCAAGCCTTTGCCTTGAGACCGCGTGTGCTGCTTCGCGGGCATGTCCGCGAAGAGGCCGGCACAGACAACAACAAAGCCTGAAGGAGAAACCCGTGACCCCAGTCCAAGAGATCCTCAACACCACCGCCCGGCATGTCGACAGCGCCCGCCTGTGGCAATCGCTCATGGACCTGGCGCGCCTCGGTGCCACTGCCAAGGGCGGTGTCTGCCGCCTGGCCCTGACCGACCTCGACCGCCAGGCCCGTGACCTGTTCGTGCAGTGGTGCGAAGCCGCCGGCTGCACGGTGAGCATCGACGCTGTCGGGAATATCTTCGCCCGTCGCCCAGGGCGTAACCCCAAGCTGCCGCCGGTGATGACCGGCAGCCATATCGATACCCAGCCCACCGGTGGCAAGTTCGATGGCTGCTTCGGGGTCATGGCAGGGCTGGAGGTGATCCGTACCCTCAACGACCTGGGTGTGGAAACCGAAGCGCCGTTGGAGGTGGTGGTATGGACCAACGAGGAGGGCTCGCGCTTTGCCCCGTGCATGATGGGTTCAGGCGTATTTGCCGGCAAGTTCACTCTGGAGGAAACCCTGGCCAAGCGTGATGCCCAGGGGGTCAGTGTCGGCGAGGCGTTGAACGCCATCGGCTATGCCGGCCCGCGTGCGGTGCTGGGCCACCCGGTGGGGGCCTATTTCGAAGCGCATATCGAGCAGGGGCCGATCCTGGAGGACCAGGCCAGGACCATCGGCGTGGTGCTGGGCGCGTTGGGCCAGAAATGGTTCGACCTGACCCTGCGCGGCGTCGAAGCCCATGCCGGGCCGACACCCATGCACCTGCGCAAGGACGCCCTGGTCGGCGCCGCCGCCGTGGTCGAAGCGGTCAACCGCACGGCCCTCGGCCACCAGCCGCATGCATGTGGCACGGTGGGTTGCCTGCAGGCCTACCCCGGCTCGCGCAACGTGATCCCCGGCGAAGTGCGCATGACCCTGGACTTCCGCCACCTGGAAGGCGAGCAACTGGATGCGATGATCAGTGAAGTGCGGGCGGTGATCGAGGCGACCTGTGCCAAGCACGGCTTGAGCCACACGCTGGTGCCGACGGCTGACTTCCCGGCGTTGTACTTCGACAAAGGCTGTGTCGATGCCGTGCGCGAGTCGGCCAAGGCGCTGGGCTTGCCACATATGGACATCGTCAGTGGGGCAGGGCACGACGCGATCTTCCTTGCCGAAATGGGGCCGGCGGGGATGATTTTCGTGCCCTGCGAAAACGGCATCAGCCATAACGAAATCGAGAATGCCACGCCAGAGGACCTGGCGGCGGGCTGCGCGGTGCTGCTGCGGGCGATGCTGGCGGCGTCTGAGGCGATTGCCAGCGGGCGCCTGGCGGCTTAGCAACGCCGCCTCAGCAGCAGGGGCTCGTCGCCGGTGCAGTCATCCGCCTGGTTGAAGACTGCCATCGCGCCCGATGTGGTAGCGCTGCAGGTCCTGCGCCAGGGTCAGGTGCCCGTTGTAATGGGCAGCGGCTTCGTCACGTATGTCGACTATGCTCGGGCTGCGCCGTGGGTCCGGCTGGTAGCGGGCGCTGAAGTGCGTGAGCACCAGGTTGCGCACGCCTGCCGCTTCGGCAAAGCGCGCCACCGCCGCTGCGGTGCTATGGCCGAAGGTGACCCCGGTGCGTTCGACCACTGGCTGGGTGAACGTGGCTTCGTGGACCAGCACGTCCGCGCCCTTGGCGGCGTCGGCCAACAGTTCTGGGTTGTCGTTGTCGCCGCACACAATCACGCGCCGGGGCGGACGCGACGGGCGCAGGTAATCCTGGCCGTGCAGCGTCCGTCCGCCGTGCTCCACCACCAGGCCCTTGACCAGGTCGCCCCACAGCGGCCCGCGGGGGATGCCTTCGGCTGCCAGGCGTGCGACATCCAGGCGTGGTTCGGGGTTGATTTCGGTGAACACGAAAGCGACGCTCGGGACCCGGTGCGACAACTGCACCGTAGTGACCTGCATCGCCTCACTGTGCCATTCCAGCAGGTCCTCCACGGCTAGCAGGCGCAGTTCGAACGGCAGGAAGGTGTCGCTGGCCGCCAGCCCCTGACGGACCCATTCGTGCAGGGCAACCGGCAGCACCAGGTCAAGTGGCTGGGTGCGTCCGCTCATGCCGGCGCTGGCCAGCAGGCCCGGCAGGCCGAAGCAGTGGTCGCCATGTACATGGGTGATGAAGATCGCCCGCAGGTCGCGGATCGAAAGCGGCGTATGCAGCAGCCGATGCTGAGTGCCTTCGCCGCAGTCGACCAGGTACCAGTGGCTGCCCGTGGCTTCGATCACGGCCGTGGCGCTGACATTGCGTGCCTTGGTGGGCACCCCGGCGGAGGTGCCGAGGAACAGCAGATCCATTACAACTCCTTGGTGATGCCCGGGCCCGGCTGGCCGAACCGCCCCGTGGTTTACTGGGGCGCTTCAGCATCCGCCTGGCGCCAGATCAGTTCGCTGGTGTCGTAGCCCTGCTCGCGGGCGATATCCAGCAGCTGCTCGCGGGTCTGGTCGGGGATGGCCGGCGTGCGCGAGAGCAGCCACAGGTACTCACGGTTGGGGTGCCCGACCAGGGCCACGCGGTAATCCTTGTCGTGGTACAGCACCCAGTACTCGCCCTTGGTCAGGCCGGGTGTCAGGCGGCTGAACCAGTTGTCGAAGCGCACCCAGAGCTTGTCGGTCCTGCCCGGTTGCTGGGCTTCGGCGATGCCCCTGGCTTCATTCCACTGGCCGTCCTTTTCCCGACAGCGATTGGTCACGTCGACACGGCCGTCTGCCCGCAGGCCATAGCGCGCCTCGGACTGCACGCAGTTGCGCTGGAAGAACATCGGCAAGCGCGCCAGTTCGTACCAGGTGCCCTGGTAGCGTTGCAGGTCGACCTGCTGTGTATGTGGCGGCTCCGGGTGGTCGTTGCCGGCGCAGCCGAGCAGGGCCAGGGTAAGGCAGGAAAGCAGTAGCGGGGTGCGTAGCGCCATGATCGACCTCCTTGCGGTGAATGGGCTTACCTGTGTTTCGATGCAGGCGCGCGGCAAAAGTTGTACCGGATCGTGCCTTTCGGAACGAGCCAGTCTGCACGCTGCCGGCGCGCACCTGATGGGCGATCATTACACCCTTTGACGAAGCCTGCGAGTGCTGCTGGGGGCAGGCTGTATCACAGCCAGTAGGTCACCGCCCACCACCCCAGCCCTCCCATCACCACGGTGTAGGGCAAGGCCATCCATACCATCCGCCCATACGACAGCCGGACCAGCGGTGCGATCGCCGAAGTCAGCAGGAACAGGAACGCCGCCTGCCCGTTCGGGGTCGCCACGCTAGGCAGGTTGGTGCCGGTGTTGATCGCCACCGCCAGGGTCTCGAAATGCTCGCGGCTCATGCCGCCATTGACAAATGCCTGCTTCACTTCGGTGATGTAGATGGTGGCGACGAATACGTTGTCGCTGATCGCCGAAAGCAAGCCATTGGCCAGGTACAGCATGCCTGGCTGCTGTTCGGCCGGCAGGGCCAGTACCCAGGTAATCAGCGGGCTGAACAGCTGCTGCTGGTGGATCACCGCCACCACGGCAAAGAACACCACCAGCAACGCGGTAAACGGCATGGCGTCCTGGAAGGCACGGCCCAGGCGGTGTTCATCGGTGATACCGGTGAACGCCGTGATCAGCACGATCACCATCAGGCCGATCAGGCCGACTTCGGCAACGTGCAACCCCAGGCAGACGATCAGGACCAGTGCGGCAAGCCCTTGCACCCACAGCGCGATGCGCTGGGCGGAGGTGCGTGCGGCATCGTCCTCGGCGGCGTAGGTGGCCAGCACCTGGCGCACCGGCTCGGGCATCAATGTGCCGTAACCGAACAGGCGCAGCTTCTCCAGCAGCACGCAGGTCAGCAGGCCGGCAGCCAGTACGGGTAACGATACCGGCGCCACCTTGAGGAAGAAATCGGCAAAATGCCAGCCCATCTCGTGGCCTATCAGCAGGTTCTGCGGTTCGCCCACCAAGGTGCATACACCGCCCAGGGCGGTTCCCACCGCACCATGCATCAACAGGCTGCGCAGGAAGGCGCGGAACTGGTCGAGGTCTTCACGGTGCAGTGCCGCGACCTGCTGGTCGCTGTCCAGCGCAACGTCTTCGCGTGGGTTGGCCCCGGAGGCAACACGGTGGTACACCGCATAGAAGCCGACCGCGGCGCTGATGATCACGGCGGTCACGGTCAGTGCGTCGAGAAACGCCGAGAGAAAGGCCGACAGCACGCAGAACAGCAACGCCAGGATTGCCTTCGAACGCACCCCGAGCAAAATGCGCGAGAACAGGAACAGCAGCAGTTCCTTCATGAAGTGGATGCCTGCGACCATGAACATCAGCAGCAGGATGACCGGGAAGTTGTGCTGCAACTCCTCGTACAGCGCTTGCGGGGTGGTCATCTGCAACAGCAGCGCTTCGACCAGCAGCAGGCCGCCGGGCATCAGCGGGTAGCATTTCAGGGCCATGCCCAGGGTGAAGATGAACTCAAGCACCAGCGCCCAGCCGGCGGCGACCGGGCCAAGGGTGGCCAGCAGCAGCGGGTTGAGCACCAGGAACAGGCAGATGACGACCTTGTACCAAAGCGGCGACTGGCCCAGGAAGCTGTGGGCAAGGGCGCCAGTCAGGGAGCGCGACATGAATTTGTGTCCTTATGATTCGGCGATGGCGAACGGTGCCGGATCAGCGCGGCTTAGGCAAGGCATACAGTCCCGTTTTTGGCACAAGTACGGCCATCGGGCTGGGGTACCATCCGTGGCATGAACCTTCACCCCGCAGGAGTGCCGCCCGTGACCGAGTACAGCGCATTCAAGGTCGAACTGACCGACAATATTGCCCATGTCCAGATCAACCGCCCGGAAAAGGTCAATGCGATGAACGCCGCCTTCTGGGAAGAGATCATCGATATCTTCCAATGGGTCGACGATACCGACGCGGTGCGGGTCGTGGTGCTCAGCGGCGCCGGCAAGCATTTTTCCGCCGGCATCGACCTGACGATGCTGGCCTCGCTGGCGGGGCAGATGGGCAAGGACGTCGGCCGCAACGCGCGCTTTCTGCGCAGTACCATCCTGCGTCTGCAGGCGTCGTTCAATGCCGTGGACAAGTGCCGCAAGCCGGTACTGGCCGCCGTGCAAGGCTATTGCATCGGCGGCGCCATCGACCTCATCTCGGCCTGTGACATGCGTTACTGTAGCGCCGATGCGCAATTCTCGATCAAGGAGATCGACATGGGCATGGCGGCCGATGTCGGCACACTGCAACGTTTGCCGCGTATCATCGGTGACGGCATGATGCGTGAGCTGGCCTTCACCGGGCGTAATGTCGAGGCTGCAGAGGCGCTGCGCATTGGCCTGGTCAACCGCGTCTATGATGATCAGGCCGCGCTGAAGGACGGGGTCTTTGCCCTCGCCGGCGAGATTGCCGCAAAATCACCGATTGCCGTGGCCGGCACCAAGGAGATGCTCAGCTACATGCGTGACCATCGCATTGACGATGGCCTGGAATACATCGCCACCTGGAACGCCGCGATGCTGCAGTCCGAAGACCTGCGCGTGGCCGTGGCGGCGCACATGAGCAAACAGAAACCGACGTTCGCCGACTGACCGGGCCGGGGGACGCGCAGTAAAGGATCCCCAACATGTCAGCACGCTGGACTACTGCAGTACTCGACCCGCAGATCACCGGGGGCCTGGCCGTAGCCCGCAGCCCGGAAGGGTTCCTGATGGACGCCAACGGTGCGCTGTTTTCCCGCGACTGGCTCAAGCGTCAGGACCTGGATGTGCTGTGCGAGCACGGCATCGGCCACTTCGATGGCCAGCCGGTGTTCCTGCTGGAGCTGCGCAGCGCCACCGAGATGCCTGGTTGTGTCTGGCGTGGCCTGCGTGCGTTCATGCTCGAAGGCGACTTCGACACCTACAAGGTGCTGGGCTACGCCGCGCAGATCGGCACCTGGGCACGCGAGCACCGCTTCTGCGGCAGTTGCGGCCAGGCGATGACGCAGATCCGCTGGGAGCGGGCGATGTACTGCCAGCCCTGCGACCTGCGCAGCTACCCGCGCATTTCGCCGAGCATGATCGTGCTGGTGACCCGTGGCGACGAGATTCTGCTGGCCCGCTCGCCGCGCTTCGTCACCGGGGTGTACAGCACCCTGGCAGGCTTCGCCGAACCGGGTGAGTCGGCCGAAGATTGCCTGGTGCGCGAAGTGCGCGAGGAAGTGGCAGTGGAGGTGAAGAACATCCAGTATGTGGGCAGCCAGTGCTGGCCGTTCCCGCATTCGATGATGCTGGGCTTTCATGCCGAATACGCCGGCGGCGATATCGTCATGCAGCCGGACGAGATCGAGGATGCCAGGTGGTTCAGCGTCCACGACCTGCCGCCGCTGCCAGCCGGGCGCTCCATCGCCCGGTACCTCATCGACCTCTACGTTGCGCGCCGCCTAGGCCTGCCCGAACCAGTGCTGCCACGCTAGGCGCACGGTCAAGGCCAGCACCACGGTGATGAATACAGGGCGGATGAACTTGCTGCCGCCGCTGATCGCCGTGCGTGCCCCGAAGAAGGCGCCCACCATCACCGACAGGCCCATGCACAGGCCGACGATATAGTCGACCTGCCCCGAGATGATGAACACCGTCAGCGCCGCGATGTTGCTGACGAAGTTCATGCTGCGCGCCACACCGCTGGCGCGCACCAGGTCGATGGGGTACAGCAGCAGGGTGCTGACAGTCCAGAACGCCCCGGTACCCGGGCCGGCGACGCCGTCGTAGAAGCCCAGGGTGAAGCCTTGTGGCAGCTGCCATTTCTTCCTGATCGGGGCGTCGGCATCGAGCGGTGCCTTGGGCGTGCCGCCGAACAGCAGGTAGATGCCACAGGCGAAGACGATCACCGGCAGCATCTTGTTCAGCCATTCGGCTGGCATGTAGTGGGCGATCACTGCACCGAGCAGGGCCCCGGTCAGGGTGGCGAACAATGCCGGGCGCCATTGCGCGGGGTGGAACAGCTTGCGTTTGTAGTAGGTGAAACCTGCCGTCGCCGAGCCGAATGTGGAACTGAGCTTGTTGGTACCCAGCACCAGGTGGGGGGGCATGCCGGCGGTGAGCAGGGCGGGGGTGGTGAGCAGGCCGCCGCCGCCGGCGATGGCGTCGATGAAACCGGCGACGAAGGCGACCAGCGCCAGGATCAGCAGGGTGAGCGGTTCTACGGTGAGTTCAAAGGGCATGGGATTGGCAGGCAGGAAGGCAAGGGGGCGGCAAACAGGCGCGCCGGAAGGGGGACATGGTAATCCTGGGGGCGGTGTGTTGCCAGTGCCGGCCTTTTCGCAGGCATGCCCGCGAAAAGGCCGCACTGGCAAAACCCATCAGCTACGGATGAACGCCAGCAAATCCGCATTGATCACATCGGCATGGGTGGTCGGCATGCCATGCGGGTAGCCTTTATAGGTCTTCAGCGTCCCGTTGGGCAGCAACTGCGCCGACAGCAACCCGGCGTTCTCATACGGCACGATCTGGTCATCGTCCCCATGCATCACCAGCACCGGCTGGGTGATGCCCTTCAGGTCTTCGGTGAAGTCGGTCTGGGAAAACGCCACGATGCCATCGTAATGGGCCTTGGCGCTGCCGATCATGCCCTGGCGCCACCAGTTGCCGATGATGCCCTCGCTGGCCTCGACACCGGGGCGGTTGTAGCCATAGAACGGCCCAGCCGGCACATCCCGGTAGAACTGTGCACGGTTGCTGGCGACCTCGGCCTGGAAACCGTCGAACACCGACTTGGGCAAGCCGCCCGGGTTGGCCGCTGTCTGGACCATCAGTGGTGGCACGGCGGCGATCAGCACGGCCTTGGCGACCTTGTCGTCGGGGTGGCGGGCCATGTAGCGCACCACTTCGCCGCCACCGGTCGAATGGCCGACATGCACGGCACCCTGTATACCCAGGTGGGTGACCACCGCTGCCACGTCGTCGGCGTAGTGGTCCATGTCATGGCCGTCCCAGACCTGGCTGGAACGGCCATGGCCACGGCGGTCGTGGGCGACCACACGGTAACCGTGAGCGAGGAAGAACAGCATTTGCGCGTCCCAGTCATCGGCGCTCAGCGGCCAGCCGTGATGGAAGTGAATGACCGGCGCGTCGCGGGGGCCCCAGTCCTTGTACAATATCTGTACGCCGTCCTGCGTGGTTACATAGCTCATGGTCGTGTCTCCTGTGTGCAGGCACCGAAGGGAGCTATTGAGCATAGGAGGAATTTGGACGGCTATCGGGTTTTTGTATCGCCTGTGCAGGCGACACAGATGCCCTCAGACGCGGTCGCGCATGCGGTACCAGGCTTTGGCGGCGGCTTCCAGCGGTGCGGCCAGCAGGTCGCCGCCCGGAAAGCGGCCATTGTCGATGCCCTGGTACAGCGAAAGCAGGTCCTCATCACCCATGATGGCGTCACTCACGGCCCGTGCGGCGGCCAGGGTCGGCAGCACGCCATGCCCGGAAAAACCTTGCAACCAGTAGCGCTGGCCCTCATGGCCGACGTCCGGGGTGCGCTGCATGCTGCAATCGATATGGCCGCCCCAGGCGTAATCGATGGCCACCCCGGCCAGTTGCGGGAACACCCGCTCCAGGTAGGGGCGGGTGGCGCTGGCGACGTTCCTGGGAATCCCGCCCAGGTAGGTGCAGCCGCCACCGAACAGCAGGCGGTGGTCCGGGGTGAGGCGGAAGTAGTCGGGCACGAACTGGTTGTCGATCACGCAACTGTTGCGTGGCAGCAGCGACTGGGCGAACTCGGCATCCAGTGGCGCGGTGGCGACCTGGTAGGAGCCGACCGGCAGCAAGCGCCGTGACAGCTTGCGGTCGAGCCGGTCGATGTAGGCGTTGCAAGCCAGCACCAGCACGTCGCACCGTACCTCGCCGCAGGCTGTGCGTGCGACATAACCGTTGCCACTCGGCGCGTAGGCCAGCACCTGGCTTTGCTCGAAGATGCATCCGCCGGCAGCCTCGATGGCGCTGGCCAGGCCTTGGGCCAGTTTCAGCGGGTTGAGATGCGCACCGTTGGCGTCATACAGCGCAGCTTGGTAGCGCGGGCTGTCGATCCACTGTGGCAGCTCGTCGCGACCGATCAGGCGCAGGGCGTCGTAGCCCCATTTGTGTTCGGCATCGTGCAAGGCCTGTTCAAGCATTTTCACCCGGCGTGGCATCACGGCGGTCCACAGGCTGCCTGGCCGGTAGTCGATGTCGAAGCCATGGCGCTGCGGTAGTTCGCGCATTTCTTCGGCGGCCCAGCACATGCTGGCCCACAGGCGTTGGCTGCGCTCGGGACCCAGGGCTTTTTCCAGTGGTGGCATGTCGCATGACCAACCGAGCAGGGCCTGGCCTCCGTTGCGCCCGGACGCAGCCCAGGCCACGCGACTGGCCTCCAGCAGCGTCACGCGCTTGCCGGCCTGGGTCAGGCGCAGGGCAGTGTGCAAGCCGCTGAAGCCGGCGCCGATTATGAGCACCTCGGTGTCATGACGGCCTTGGAGGGTGGGGTGTAGTGGAATGCTGGCAGGGTAGGTCTGGGCATAGTACGTCGCGATGTGCTGTGCGGATTGCTTGAACATGCCGGAATCTCATGAAAATTATTTATATATTTTTCATGAAAATATATCAGGAAATTTTCATGTTGCCAGGGAAACCCTGCCCGACTGTCAGATCTACGCGTATCTCCAGGCATCGACAACCCGTACAAATGGCCTTGGTCAATACGGCCATCCATTCAAGGAAGCAACGATGAAACAAGCTGAACAAAAGTCGATCCGCGGGCCTGTCATGCCACGACATGGTCATGTGTTTTCCCCCGCATCGCGGGCCTATTTTGCCTGGCAAGCAGGCATGCTGGATGAAGGTGCGCTGAATCAGCGTGAAGCAGGCAAGTTCTTTCCGCATACGCAAGCTGGCCTGTCGGATCCATTTGCCAAGGACGACCTGAAAAACCTGCTGCCGCCACCAGACGGCAAAATTGCCAGTGCCAATCAGGCGACCGGGATGATGCTCGATCAGCCCGGCGACCACTGGACCAAACACGAAGTCCGTAGCGGGGAAACCCTGGACATCTCCTGGTATTTTGCTGCCGCACATAAAACGCGTCGCTGGAACTATTTCATCACCAAGGCAGATTGGGACAGCGCCAAGGTGCTGGCGCGCGATCAGTTCGAGGCCGAGCCTTTCCACACGGAACTGATCGAGTGGCAGCCGTTCTGGGCGTATGACGAAGAGATGAAACCCAGCAACCCGACCACCCACGCATTGCCGCTACCCGTGCGCGAGGGTTATCACGTATTGCTCGCGGTATGGGAGGTGGCGGACACGGGCAACGCCTTCTACCACGTGGTCGATCTCGACTTTCTGCCGGGTGACGGCGATGACCGGCCGAGCGTGCCGATGGGCCTGAAAGCCGATGAGGTGACCGACACCAAGGTTTCTTTGAGCTGGGAGCCATCGAGTGGTGCGCAACCCATCGAGTACTACCAACTGAGCCGTGATGGCACCGACATGTTCGTCGTGCCTGCCCCCATTACGCACTGGGATGACAACGAGGTGATGCCGGATAAGGCCTACCACTATTCCATCGTCGCAGTTGATAGCAAAGGTGCGAGCTCCAGGCCTTCAGCCCCGATCATCGTGCGTACTCTGGGTGAAGGTGGCGTGCCCAGCGCGCCGGAAAATCTGCACTCGATGGGGCAGGCTGTCGACAGCATCCGCCTGATGTGGGGTGCCTCAAGCGGTGCGAGCCCAATCAATCGCTACGAGCTCTATCGTGATGCTCAGCAGGTGGCCACCATCGCCGGTAACAGGACTGAACATACGGATGGTGGCCTGCAGCCGGACACCCTCTATGTTTACCAGGTCGTGGCGGTTGATGGGGAGGGCAAGGTTTCCGCTCCGAGTAACAACCTTTCGGTCAGGACTGCCGGAGAAAGTAATTACCCTGCCTGGCGACTGAACCAGGATTACGCCAGTGGCGACCTTGTCAGCCATGTCGGCGCTGACTGGCGCTGCCGGCAAGCGCACAGGTCTCTCTCCGAGGATTGGGCGCCAGGGGCGGCCGCGGCGCTTTGGCAGCAACATGAATAAGTGAGCGCGGGCTCCAAACGGCAAGGCGGCGGTTCATCTCGCCGCCGTCTTGCGCCGGCCCTGCCTTGGTTTGCCTTCGCTGGCCTTGGCCGGGCCAGCTGCGCTTTTGCCTTTGCCGCCGCCGCTGCGGCGTTTTTTCTTCCACGGCGCCGCCTTACCCACTGGCGGCCCGCTGATGCTGATGCGCATGCCACTGCAACGTTCTACCAGCTTGCCCATCCATGCCGACTGCCGGGCGACGAATTCTTCCAGTGTCATCTCGCCACTTTGCACCATTTCCAGCGCCTGCTCCCAGATTGCCGTGGTACCGGGGTCGGCAATGGCGCGGGGCACGGTATCGATCAGGCTGAAGGCAGCAGGTGTGGCGGACAGGGCTTTGCCGTTCTTCACCAGGTAGCCACGGTCGAGCAGGCCCTGGATGATGCTGGCACGGGTGGCTTCGGTGCCGATGCCGGTGGTTTCCTTGAGCTTCTGTTTCAGCCGCGGGTCATCCACCAGCTTGGCCACGTTCTTCATCGCCTTGATCAGGTCGCCTTCGGTAAACGGCTTGGGCGGCTGGGTCCACAGGTCTTTCAGTTGCAGGCCTTGCACCGCACACTCCTGGCCCTCGCGCAGCGCCGGCAGCACTTGGGCCGGCGGCGCCTCGCGACCCTTGGCCGGGGCCAGTGCTTCGGGCAGGGCGCGGCGCCAGCCGGGTTCGACGATCTGCTTGCCCACCGCGCGCAGGGCATGGCCGGCGCAGTCGAAGTCGGCCTGGGTACGGTCGTACTCGTGGTTGGGCAGGAACTGCGCCAGGTAACGGGCGCGGATCAGGGTATAGACTGCCTTGTGCTTGGCTGGCAGGCGTGACGGGTCGCTGGCAGCGGCGGTCGGGATGATGCCGTGGTGGGCGCTGACCTTGGCGTCGTTCCAGGCCCGCGAGCGGCGCTGGGGCTGCAGGTGGGGCTGCAGCGGTGCCAGGCTGGCATCGGCCCTTTGCAGGCCGGCGAGGATGGCCGGTGCCTCGGCGTGCTGGCTTTGCGGCAGGTAGCCGCAGTCGCTGCGCGGGTAGGTGATCAGCTTGTGGGTTTCGTACAGGGCCTGGGCAATGTCGAGGGTTTCCTGGGCACCGAGGCCGAATTTTTTCGAGCACAGCTCCTGCAGGGTACCCAGGTCGAACGGCAGGGGAGCGGCTTCACGCACGCGCTCGGTGGCCACCCTGTCGGCCCGGGCGGTACCGGCCTGGTTGATGTCGGCGGCAGCCTGCTGTGCCAGCCGCTGCTTCAGGCAGCGACCCTGGTCATCACAGGCGTCTTCGGGGGCGCGCCACTGGGCGTTGAATTGTTGGCCGGCATGTTCCAGTTGTACGTCGATGGCCCAGAACGGCACTGGTATGAAATCGGCGATGCTGCGGTCGCGGTCCACCACCAGGCGCAAGGTCGGCGTTTGCACCCGGCCCACCGGTAGCACGCCCTGGTAGCCGGATTGGCGGCCCAGCAGGGTGAACAGCCGGCTCATGTTCATGCCGATCAGCCAGTCGGCGCGAGAGCGCCCCAGCGCCGAGTGGTACAGGTTGAAGGTTTCATGGCCCGGCAGCAGACGGGCCAATGCCTTGCGGATGGAGGCGTCGTCCAGCGCCGACAACCACAGGCGCTGCACCGGGCCGCGATAACGGCAATGCTCGACCAGTTCGCGGGCAATCATTTCGCCTTCACGGTCGGCGTCGGTGGCGATCACCAGTTCCCTCGCTTCGCCGAGCAGGCGCTTGACCGCCTTGAACTGGCTGGCGGTCTTGGGCTTGACCAGCATTTTCCATTGTTCCGGAATGATCGGCAGGTCGGCCAGGTTCCAACGCTTGTAGCGCTCGTCGTAGCTGTCAGGTGGGGCGGTTTCCAACAGGTGGCCGATGCACCAGGTCACGCAAACGTCGGTGCCTTGCCAGCAGCCATCGCCCTTGCGGTTGGCGCCGAGCACCTTGGCGATGTCTTTCGCCTGGGAGGGTTTTTCACAAAGGAACAGGCGCATGGCCGGGAACGCTTCATCGGGGGTGATGGGCACTAGGATGCGCAAGCGAGGGCGCGGTGGCAAGTTTTATCTGGATGGATGTACAGGTTTTTGTCAGCAGGCATGTCGTTGGCGTGCCGGCCCTTTCACGGGCTTGACCGCGAAAGGGCCGGGCAGGTCAAGGATCAGGCGCGTGAATCGCGCACCATGTCCACATGCGGGATGCCAGCTTCAAGAAATTCCTCGCTGACTACGCGGAAGCCCAGCCGCTCGTAGAACGGCGTGGCATGCACCTGGGCGCTGAGCATCTGCTGCTTCAGGTCGCGGTTCTGCGCTTCGGCGATCACCGCATTGACCAGCGCATCGCCAACCTTCATCCCGCGCCAATCCTTGAGCACCGAGATGCGCCCAATGGTACCGTCGGCCAGGAGGCGGGCCGTGCCGATCGGGTAATCGCCTTCCAGGGCAAGGAAATGCAGCGCATCCTGGTCTTCCGAGTCGAACTCCAGTTCTGGCGGAATATGTTGTTCGGCAACGAACACGGCTTCTCGAATACGGCGAATATCGGCGTTGTCCTTGTGCCAGTCGGCCAAGCGAATACTGATTCTATTCATTGGCAAACCCCAGGCTTCCTTGTTTTACCAACTGCTGTACCAGCATCAGGCCGTCTTCATCCTGCAGCCACTCGGCCAGGTTGTCGATGTGCAGCGCGTCGGCGGCGCAGACCAGCTTCAGCAGCTCGCGCAGCTTGCCCGGCAGCGGGCAGCTGCGGCCGCTGGCAAACAGCAGCAGGTCGTCTTCGAACTCGGACCAGGCCAGGCGTGCACTCGGGTTGCGGATCAGGATGGCACCTTGTTCCAGGGCCTCGACCAGTTCTTCTTCGGTGAGTTCTTCGCCGACGATCTGCTCCGGGTAGCGCGGCTCGGTCATGAACTGGCCGAACCAGGTCAGCAGCAGGTCCTTGTCGCTCATGTGCTTGTCGAGCAGGGCCTTGAGGCGGTCGAGGGCGTCGTGCTGGATCTGGTGCGGGTCGCTGACCGGCTGGGCATCGGCGTCGCTGTAACGTTCTTCATCGGGCAGGAACTGGCCGAGGAAGTCGGTGAAGTGGGTCAACACTTCGGCGGCGCTGGGGGCACGGAAGCCGACCGAATAGGTCAGGCAGTCGTCCACCGCTACCCCGTAGTGGGCCAGGCGCGGCGGCAGGTAGAGCATGTCGCCCGGTTCCAGGGTCCACTCTTCGCTCTGCTCGAAGGCGGCGAGGATGCGCAGGTCGGCGTGTTCCAGCAGCGGGCTGTCGCTGCTGCACATCTGGCCGATCTTCCAGTTGCGCTGGCCGTGACCCTGCAGCAGGAACACGTCGTAGTTGTCGAAGTGCGGGCCGACACTGCCACCAGGCGCGGCGAAGCTGATCATCACGTCATCGATGCGCCAGCTGGGCAGGAACCGGAAGTTCTCCAGCAGTTCGGCCACTTCCGGGACGAACTGGTCGACGGCCTGCACCAGCAGGGTCCAGTCCTTCTCCGGCAGCTCGGCAAAGGTGTCTTCGTTGAACGGGCCGCGGCGCAGCTCCCACGGGTGCGCGCCGTGCTCGAGCACGATACGCGACTCGACTTCCTCTTCCAGGGCCAGGCCGGCCAGCTCATCGGGGTCGATCGGGCTGATGAAATCCGGGAAGGCCTGGCGCACCAGCAGTGGCTTCTTCTGCCAGTAGTCGCGCATGAATTCGCGGGCCGAAATGCCGCCGAGCAGCTGCAGTGGAGTATCAGGATTCATGTTCAACCTATTGAAAAAAAGTAATTTTCGTCCGTGAATAAAAACGCCCGGCCAGGCCGGGCGTTGAACGCGACGCTCAGCTTAGATGCGTTTCGCCTGTGCTGCTGCGTTGCCGATGTAGGTAGCCGGGGTCAGTTGCTTGAGCTCGGCCTTGGCTTCGGCTGGCATATCCAGGCCGTCGATGAAGGTCAGCAGCGCTTCCGGGGTAATGCCCTTGCCGCGAGTCAGCTCCTTGAGCTTCTCGTAGGGGTTCTCGATGTTGAAGCGGCGCATCACGGTCTGGATCGGCTCAGCCAGCACTTCCCAGCAGGCGTCCAGGTCGGCGGCGATGCGGGCTTCGTTGACTTCCAGCTTGCCGATGCCTTTCAGGCTGGCTTCGTAGGCGATGACGCTGTGGGCAAAGCCCACGCCCAGATTGCGCAGCACGGTGGAGTCGGTCAGGTCGCGCTGCCAGCGCGAGATCGGCAGCTTGCTGGCCAGGTGCTGGAACAGTGCGTTGGCGATGCCCAGGTTGCCTTCGGAGTTTTCGAAGTCGATCGGGTTGACCTTGTGCGGCATGGTCGACGAGCCGATTTCGCCGGCGACGGTCTTCTGCTTGAAGTAGCCCAGCGAGATGTAGCCCCACACGTCACGGTCGAAGTCGATCAGGATGGTGTTGAAGCGGGCGATGGCGTCGAACAGTTCGGCGATGTAGTCGTGCGGCTCGATCTGGGTGGTGTACGGGTTGAACTGCAGGCCCAGCTCGTCTTCGATGAAGGCGCGGGCGTTCTGTTCCCAGTCGATCTGCGAATAGGCCGACAGGTGGGCGTTGTAGTTGCCCACGGCACCGTTGATCTTGCCCAGCAGCGGTACGGCAGCAACCTGGGCGATCTGGCGCTCCAGGCGGTACACGACGTTGGCCAGCTCTTTGCCCAGGGTAGTCGGCGACGCCGGCTGGCCGTGGGTGCGCGACAGCATCGGCACGTCGGCATGGGCGTGGGCCAGGGCGCGGATGGCATCGGCGATCTGGCGCATCAGCGGCAGCAGCACGTCGTCGCGGCCAGCGCGCAGCATCAGGGCGTGGGACAGGTTGTTGATGTCCTCGCTGGTGCAGGCGAAGTGGATGAACTCGCTGACCTTGGCCAGCTCAGGCAACTTGGCGGCCTGCTCCTTGAGGAGGTATTCGATCGCCTTGACGTCGTGGTTGGTGGTGCGCTCGATTTCCTTGACGCGTTCGGCGTGCTCAAGCTTGAAATCGGTAGCCAGGCTGTCCAGCAGGGCATTGGCTTCGGCGGAAAATGCCGGCACTTCGCCGATCTGCGGGTGGGCGGCCAGGCGCTGCAGCCAGCGCACTTCGACCAGGGCGCGGAAACGGATCAGGCCGAATTCGCTGAAGATGGGGCGCAAGGCCTGGGTTTTGCCGGCATAACGGCCGTCTACAGGGGAAACCGCAGTGAGCGAAGAAAGCTGCATGGGGTGTTCTCGGACAGTCAGGCTTTTGGAAGGGCGCATATCATACATGAATTTTGCGCCGGAGTCGGGTGGCTGACCAAAGGTCGGCCCTATAAAACATGTCGCGGCCGTTGTGCAGGAGCGGCCCATCGCGACCCAGGGCCGCTCCTGCACAGGGCAATGCGCATCGCTCAGGAAGGCGAACGCATCATGTCGTACAGTTCGTTGAGCAACTTGCGCCGGCTGAATACCAGCTGCCAGCGGTGGCCACCCAGCTGGCGCCACAGGCGGGCGGCGCGGATACCGGCCAGCAGCAGGGCGCGGATCTTCGAGGCGTTGCTGGCCTGTTGCAGGAAACGCATGTCGCCATGCACCTGGATACGCTGGCGCAAGGTGCTCAGGGTGTCCTGGTACAAGGCTCCGCTGGAAGCGATGACGTTTTCGTGAACCAGGCCGAAATGCTCGGCCTGGGACTGGATTTGCGGCAGGCGATTGCCAATGGTGTCGAGCAGGTCGGCGCGCTTGTTCAGCTGGCGCTCCAGGCCGAGTATCGACAGGGCGTAGCGCAGCGGCTCGCGCTGCAGGCTGCTGGGGTCGCGCTCCAGAGCGCCGACCAGCGCACGGTAGCCATCGCGCAGGTTGAGGTCGTCGCCGCCGAACACCTCCAGGGTGTCCTTGGGGTCACGCACCAGCAGGCTGCCCAGCATGCAGCCGATGTTGGCTTCGCTGGCCTGGCCGGTGCGGGCGATGCGGTCCACCAGCACCGCAGCCTGGAACACACCACCCAACGCTATCAACTGCTCCTGCAGCTTGCTCATGCGCGCGGGCTCCACGGCTCGGCAGTTTCGATCACGCCACCGCCCAGGCACACCTCGCCATCGTAGAACACCACCGACTGGCCCGGGGTAACGGCGCGCTGCGGTTCGTCGAACACGGCGCGGTAGCCGCTTGCGCTGCGTTCCAGGGTGCAGCGCTGGTCGCCCTGGCGGTAGCGAACCTTGGCGGTGAGCTGGCGCGGGCTGCCGAGGGCGATCGGGTTGACCCAGAAAATTTCCGAGGCCAGCAGGGCCCGCGAGAACAGCCAGGGGTGGTCGTTGCCCTGGCCGACCACCAGCACGTTGCGCGCCAGGTCCTTGTGCAGCACGTACCACGGCTCGTCACCGGCATCCTTCAGGCCGCCAATGCCCAGGCCCTGACGCTGGCCGATGGTGTGATACATCAGGCCGTGGTGGCGGCCGATCACTTCGCCGTCAGTGGTTTCGATGTTGCCCGGCTGGGCCGGCAGGTACTGCTTGAGGAAATCGCTGAAACGGCGTTCGCCGATGAAGCAGATGCCGGTCGAGTCCTTTTTCTTGGCAGTGGCCAGGCCATGCTTTTCGGCGATGGCGCGTACTTCGGGCTTTTCCAGTTCGCCGACCGGGAACAGGGTGCGGGCGATTTCCTTGCCGCCGACGGCGTGCAGGAAATAGCTCTGGTCCTTGTTCGGGTCCAGGCCCTTGAGCAGTTCGGTCAGTTCGCCGGTGTCGCGGCGGCGCACGTAGTGGCCGGTGGCGATCAGGTCGGCACCCAGCGACAGGGCATAGTCGAGGAACGCCTTGAACTTGATTTCACGGTTGCAGAGGATGTCCGGGTTGGGTGTGCGGCCGGCCTTGTATTCCTCGAGGAAATGCTCGAATACGTTGTCCCAGTACTCGGCGGCGAAGTTGGCGGTGTGCAGCTTGATGCCGATGCGGTCACACACGGCCTGGGCGTCGGCCAGGTCTTCACGGGCGGTGCAGTATTCGGTGCCGTCGTCTTCTTCCCAGTTCTTCATGAACAGCCCTTCCACCTGGTAGCCCTGCTCCATGAGCAGAAGGGCGGAGACGGAAGAGTCCACGCCGCCGGACATGCCGACGATGACGCGGGTCTTGGCGGGGTCTTTGAGTGCTGGGCTGGTCATGGTTACCGGTGTGTATCAGGGGGGAAAAGAGCCGATTCTATCAAACCCGCGGCGCCACGTCAGTCGCGCAGCAGGTCGAGGCTGTGCAGGGGGCCTTCGAGGTAGTCGTCGAGGCAGCGTGGTACCAGTTCGCTGCGCCAGCGGGCCGGGTCGGCCAGCAGTTCATCGCGGGTCAGCCACACGGCGCGGACGATGTCGCTGTCCAGGGCCAGTTCCGGGCGGTGGCGCAGGGGGCGGGCGGCGAAGCAGATGCGCTGGTAGGTCACGCCGTTGCTGGGGGCGGTGTACAGGTAGATGCCGACCACCCCGGTCAGCTCTACTTCCCAGGCGGTTTCTTCCAGGGTTTCGCGCAGGGCGGCCTGGGGCAGGGTTTCGTTGGGTTCGAGGTGGCCTGCGGGTTGGTTGAAGACATGCTGGCCGGCTTTGAATTCTTCGACGAAGAGGAACTTGCCCTCGTTTTCGACGATGGTGGCGACGGTGATGTGGGGTTGCCAGGCCATGGTGGTGTCCTTAGATCCTGGGGCCGCAAGGCGGCCCCTTTCCCAAAAAAGCACAAACCCCGGTGCGTGGCCGGGGTTTGTGCGGTTACTTCAAGCGAACCTTACAGGGCGGCGATGGCGCTGTTCAGGGTCTGGCTTGGGCGCATCACCTTGGCGGTCAGCTCGGCATCCGGGGCATAGTAGCCACCGATGTCGGCCGGCTTGCCCTGGACGGCGTTGAGCTCGGCGACGATGGTCTCCTCGTTCTCGGTCAGGGTCTTGGCCAGTGGGGCGAAGCGCGCCTGCAGGGCAGCGTCGTCGTTCTGCGCAGCCAGGGCCTGAGCCCAGTACAGGGTCAGGTAGAAGTGGCTGCCACGGTTGTCGATGCCACCGACTTTGCGCGAAGGCGACTTGTTGGTGTCGAGGAACTTGCCGGTAGCCTGGTCCAGGGTGTTGGCCAGCACTTTGGCGCGCGGGTTGTCGTAGGTGTTGCCCAGGTGCTCCAGGGAAGCGGCCAGGGCCAGGAATTCACCCAGCGAGTCCCAGCGCAGGAAGTTTTCTTCCACCAGCTGCTGCACGTGCTTCGGTGCCGAACCGCCGGCGCCGGTTTCGAACAGGCCGCCACCGTTCATCAGCGGCACGATCGACAGCATCTTGGCGCTGGTGCCCAGTTCCATGATCGGGAACAGGTCGGTCAGGTAGTCACGCAGCACGTTGCCGGTCACCGAGATGGTGTCCTTGCCTTCGCGGATGCGCGCCAGCGAGAACTTGATGGCGTCGACCGGGGCCAGGATGCGGATGTCCAGGCCGGAAGTGTCGTGATCCTTCAGGTACTTCTGTACCTTTTCGATCATCACGCCGTCGTGGGCGCGGGCCGGGTCCAGCCAGAACACAGCCGGGGTGTTGCTCAGGCGGGCGCGGTTGACGGCCAGCTTGACCCAATCCTGGATCGGCGCGTCCTTGGTCTGGCACATGCGGAAGATGTCACCGGCTTCGACGTTCTGCTCCAGCACCACGTTGCCCTTGCCATCGACCACGCGCACGACGCCGTCGGTCTTGATCTGGAAGGTCTTGTCGTGGGAGCCGTATTCTTCGGCCTTCTGCGCCATCAGGCCGACGTTCGGTACGCTGCCCATGGTGGTCGGGTCGAAGGCGCCGTTGGCCTTGCAGTCTTCGATGGTGGCCTGGTAGATGCCGGCGTAGCAGCGGTCCGGGATCACGGCCTTGGCGTCCTGCAGTTCGCCGGCGGCGTTCCACATCTTGCCCGAGTCACGGATCATGGCCGGCATCGAGGCGTCGACGATCACGTCGCTTGGCACGTGCAGGTTGGTGATGCCCTTGTCGGAGTTGACCATGGCCAGGGCCGGGCGCTGGGCGTACAGGGCCTGGATGTCGGCTTCGATCTCGGCCTGCTTCTCGACTGGCAGGTCCTTGATGCGGGCGTACAGGTCGCCGATGCCGTTGTTGGCGTTGAAGCCTACTTCGGCCAGAGAAGCGGCGTGCTTGGCCAGTACGTCGCCGTAGAACTCTTCGACGATGACGCCGAACATGATCGGGTCGGAGACCTTCATCATGGTGGCTTTCAGGTGTACCGAGAGCAGTACGCCGGAAGCCTTGGCATCGGCGATCTGCTCTGCGATGAAGGCTTTCAGGGCCTTGCGGCTCATGGTTGCGCAGTCGATGACTTCAGCTGCCTTGACCGCGGTCTTTTCCTTCAGCACGGTGGTGCTGCCGTCTTTGCCGACCAGTTCGATGCGCAGGGTGTCGTCGGCTTCGATCAGTGCGGCTTTCTCGCTGCCGTAGAAGTCACCTTGGGTCATGTGGGCAACGTGCGACTTGGAGTCGGCAGCCCAGGCGCCCATCTTGTGCGGGTGCTTGCGCGCGTAGTTCTTCACCGACAGCGGTGCGCGGCGGTCGGAGTTGCCTTCGCGCAGGACCGGGTTCACCGCGGAACCCTTGATGCGGTCGTAGCGGGCGCGGGATTCTTTCTCTTCCGCGGTGGCTGGCTCGTCGGCATAGTCAGGGATGTTGTAGCCCTTGGCTTGCAGTTCCTTGATCGCGGCTTTCAGCTGCGGTACCGAGGCGCTGATGTTCGGCAGCTTGATGATGTTGGCTTCGGGGGTGGTAGCCAGCTGGCCCAGTTCCGCCAGGTGATCGCCTACTTGCTTCTCTGCGCCCAGTTGCTCCGGGAAGGCGGCGAGGATACGGCCAGCCAGGGAGATGTCGCGGGTTTCGACGGCGATGTCAGCCGAGGCGGTGAAGGCTTCGATGATCGGCAGCAGCGAGTAGGTGGCGAGGGCGGGGGCTTCGTCGGTGAAGGTATAGATGATCTTGGAACGGGTGGGCATGCGGGTTAACTCTCTGTGTGCTGAGCGTGCTCGAGTCTCGTGGTGCGCAGGGTAGGCGCATCGCCCTGGCAGCGCCATGAGCGGAAAGTCGAGAGGCTGCGAGCGGTGATGGTGGATGCATCAGTCGAGCGTCAAGTGCTGAACTGCGGTAACAGCCCAGGCTTAGTGGCCGTTCATGGCCGAGGGCGGTCCGCATTTTCCAAGGGATCGCCCCGATGACCCTTCGGTCGCGGCGCAGTATACCAAACCATTCGGGCTAATCAGCAAGGCCAAGTGATATCGGCCCACTTATAAGACCAAAGACTAAGCGGCAATGTGGTCGGTTGTCGCATGCCTTGCACCTCGGCAGATGTGGTTTAGTCTCATTGGATCGCAGATGACCAAACACACATACCCGACAGCGGAGTAGTGCAAGCATGGGATACCAGAAAATCAAGGTTCCGACCGACGGCGCCAAGATCACCGTCAATGCCGACCATTCGCTCAACGTGCCTGACAACCCGATCATTCCCTACATCGAAGGTGACGGGATTGGCGTGGATGTCTCGCCGGTCATGATCAAGGTGGTCGACGCCGCCGTGCAGAAGGCCTACGGCGGCAAGCGCAAGATCGCCTGGATGGAGGTGTACGCGGGCGAGAAGGCCACCCAGGTGTACGACCAGGACACCTGGTTGCCACAGGAAACCCTCGATGCCGTGCGTGATTACGTGGTGTCGATCAAGGGGCCGCTGACCACGCCGGTGGGCGGTGGTATCCGCTCGCTCAACGTGGCCTTGCGCCAGCAGCTCGACCTGTACGTGTGCCTGCGTCCGGTGCTGTGGTTCCAGGGCGTGCCAAGCCCGGTGAAGAAGCCTGGCGACGTCGACATGGTGATCTTCCGCGAGAACTCCGAGGACATCTACGCCGGGATCGAGTGGAAGGCCGGTTCGCCCGAGGCGAACAAGGTGATCAGGTTCCTCAAGGAGGAAATGGGCGTCACCAAGATCCGTTTCGACCAGGACTGCGGCATCGGCGTCAAGCCAGTATCCCGCGAGGGGACCAAGCGCCTGGTGCGCAAGGCCTTGCAGTACGTGGTGGACAATGACCGCGAATCGCTGACCCTGGTACACAAGGGCAACATCATGAAATTCACCGAAGGCGCCTTCAAGGACTGGGGCTACGAAGTGGCGCGTGACGAGTTCGGTGCCGAATTGCTCGATGGCGGCCCGTGGATGAAGTTCAAGAACCCCAAGAGCGGCCGCGAGGTCATCGTCAAGGACGCCATCGCCGACGCCATGCTGCAGCAGATCCTGTTGCGCCCGGCCGAGTACGACGTGATTGCCACCCTCAACCTCAACGGTGACTACCTTTCCGACGCCCTGGCGGCAGAGGTGGGCGGCATCGGCATCGCGCCGGGGGCCAACCTGTCCGACACTGTGGCCATGTTCGAGGCCACCCATGGTACCGCGCCCAAGTATGCCGGGCAGGACAAGGTCAACCCAGGCTCGGTGATCCTCTCGGCAGAAATGATGCTGCGGCACATGGGCTGGACCGAAGCTGCCGACCTGATCATCAAGGGCACCAATGGCGCGATTGCCGCCAAGACGGTGACCTACGACTTCGAGCGGTTGATGGAGGGCGCCACCCTGGTCAGCAGTTCAGGCTTTGGCGATGAAATGATCAAGCATATGTGAGGCAACGCAAAACCGGCCGCTTCCGCAAGGAGGCGGCCGAACTTGTTGCCGGCAGCGGCGCTCAGGCGTCGGCAGGGCTGCCGGCGGAATGGGCGCTGGCGACGGAGGGGCTGGAGGCGTTGCTGATGTTCACTGCGTGCAGGCCTTTGGGGCCCTGGACGATCTCGAAGTTCACCGCCTGGCCGGCCTTCAGGGTCTTGTAACCGTCCATCTGGATGGCCGAGAAATGAGCGAACAAGTCTTCGCTCTTGCCCTCTTCATTGATGAACCCATAGCCCTTGGCATTGTTGAACCACTTGACTTTACCGCTTGCCATCCCTATGTCCCTCTGCAAAGGACTCCATCACTGGAGTATCATCCACTTCATCCGCATACGAACCTTGCGAAAAATCTGGTTGACTGCGCGGATCTTTATCGACCACGGTGGGTTCTTATTGTTTGTAACACCGTTTTGCCGTTAGTCAAGGTCACGCGGCGCGTGCTCCGGTGGCGGCTTTTGCAGTCAACCCACAACCTTAACCTGTCGCTCATGATGAAATTCTTTCCATGCATGCACCTAGTGAGATTCGACTAACATTCAATCAGGATCGCCCGCAATCGAATGAGGACGACGGCTCAGGTCTTGCGGTTCAGGAAGCCAAGCCGATCCTGCAGGCGCCACCGATGTACAAGGTGGTTTTGTTCAACGATGACTACACGCCGATGGATTTCGTCGTCGAAGTGCTCGAGACGTTCTTCAATCTGAACCGCGAGCTGGCGACCAAGATCATGCTGACCGTCCATACCGAAGGGCGGGCAGTGTGCGGATTGTTTACCCGTGACATCGCCGAAACAAAGGCTATGCAGGTCAACCAATACGCCAGGGAAAGCCAGCATCCGCTACTCTGTGAAATCGAGAAGGACGGTTAAAAGCCGACCACTTGGGTATGAGGTGAAGCTATGTTAAACCGCGAGCTCGAAGTCACCCTCAATCTTGCCTTCAAGGAGGCCCGTTCGAAGCGTCATGAGTTCATGACCGTCGAGCATCTGCTGCTGGCACTCCTTGACAATGAGGCTGCCGCGACCGTTCTGCGCGCCTGTGGCGCCAATCTCGACAAGCTCAAGCACGACCTGCAAGAGTTCATCGATTCCACCACACCACTGATTCCGGTCAACGACGAAGACCGCGAGACCCAGCCGACCCTGGGCTTCCAGCGCGTGCTGCAGCGTGCCGTGTTCCACGTGCAGAGCTCGGGCAAGCGTGAGGTCACGGGCGCCAACGTGCTGGTGGCGATCTTCAGCGAACAGGAAAGCCAGGCCGTGTTCCTGCTCAAGCAGCAGAGCGTGGCCCGCATCGACGTGGTCAACTACATCGCCCACGGCATCTCCAAGGTGCCGGGCCATGGTTCGCATTCCGAAAACGACCAGGAAATGCAGGACGATGAAGGCGGCGATACCGCCTCTTCGAGCAACCCACTGGATGCCTACGCCAGCAACCTGAACGAGCTGGCCCGTGCCGGCCGCATCGACCCATTGGTCGGCCGCGAGCAGGAAGTGGAGCGCGTGGCGCAGATCCTGGCGCGTCGGCGCAAGAACAACCCGCTGCTGGTGGGTGAAGCCGGGGTGGGCAAGACCGCCATCGCCGAAGGCCTGGCCAAGCGTATCGTCGATGGCCAGGTGCCCGACCTGCTGGCGCAGAGCGTGGTGTATTCCCTCGACCTTGGGGCGCTGCTGGCCGGTACCAAGTACCGTGGCGACTTCGAGAAGCGCTTCAAGGCGCTGCTGGGCGAGCTGCGCAAGCGCCCGCAGGCGATCCTGTTCATTGACGAGATCCATACCATCATTGGCGCCGGTGCGGCATCGGGCGGGGTGATGGATGCATCCAACCTGCTCAAGCCGCTGCTGTCGTCCGGTGAAATCCGCTGCATCGGCTCGACCACGTTCCAGGAGTTCCGTGGCATCTTCGAGAAAGACCGCGCCCTGGCGCGGCGCTTCCAGAAGGTCGATGTCAGCGAGCCGTCGGTGGAGGACACCGTGGGTATCCTGCGCGGCCTGAAAGGGCGCTTCGAAAGCCACCACAACATCGAGTACAGCGACGAAGCCCTGCGCGCCGCCGCCGAACTGGCGTCGCGCTATATCAATGACCGGCACATGCCGGACAAGGCCATCGACGTCATCGACGAAGCCGGCGCCTACCAGCGCCTGCAACCGGAAGCCAACCGGGTCAAGCGTATCGACGTGCCGCAGGTCGAGGACATCGTCGCCAAGATTGCACGGATTCCGCCAAAACATGTCACCAGTTCCGACAAGGAGCTGCTGCGCAACCTTGAGCGCGATCTGAAGCTGACCGTGTTCGGTCAGGATGCGGCCATCGATTCTTTGGCCACTGCCATCAAGCTGTCGCGTGCGGGCCTCAAGTCGCCAGACAAGCCGGTGGGCTCGTTCCTGTTCGCCGGCCCGACCGGCGTCGGCAAGACCGAAGCGGCGCGGCAGCTGGCCAAGGCACTGGGTGTAGAGCTGGTGCGCTTCGACATGTCCGAATACATGGAGCGTCACACCGTGTCGCGCCTGATTGGTGCTCCGCCCGGTTACGTCGGTTTCGACCAGGGTGGCTTGCTGACCGAGGCGATCACCAAGCAGCCGCACTGCGTGTTGCTGCTCGATGAGATCGAGAAGGCTCACCCCGAAGTCTTCAACCTGCTGCTGCAGGTGATGGACCACGGCACCCTGACCGACAACAACGGGCGCAAGGCCGACTTCCGTAACGTGATTCTGATCATGACCACCAACGCCGGTGCCGAAACTGCCGCGCGGGCCTCGATCGGCTTCACTCATCAGGACCATGCGTCCGATGCCATGGAGGTCATCCGCAAGAGCTTCACGCCGGAGTTCCGCAACCGCCTGGACACCATCATCCAGTTCGGCCGCCTGAGCCACGAGACGATCAAGAGCATCGTCGACAAGTTCCTCATCGAACTGCAGGCGCAGCTGGAAGACAAGCGTGTACTGCTGGAAGTCAGCGATGCTGCCCGCGGCTGGCTGGCGGCCTCGGGTTACGACGTGCAGATGGGCGCGCGGCCAATGGCGCGGCTGATCCAGGACAAGATCAAGCGGCCACTGGCCGAGGAGATCCTGTTTGGCGAACTGGCCGAGCATGGCGGCGTGGTGCACGTCGACCTGCGCGATGGCGAACTGGTGTTCGACTTCGAAACCACGGCTGAGGTTGCCTGATAGCGGGGCCCAGTGGGAGCGGGCTTGCCCCGCGAACACCGGCG
>NZ_DGIR01000006.1 GCF_002386445.1 Pseudomonas sp. UBA4617 | reverse complement strand
TACACGACGCTCTTCCGTTCCGATGCCGGCAGTGTCGAGCAGGTCCTGTTCGGCTGCGTGCTGCCGGCCGGCCAGGGCCAGGCGCCGGCCCGCCAGGCGGCGCTGGGTGCCGGGCTGGACAGACACACCACCTGCACCACCCTGAACAAGATGTGCGGGTCGGGCATGCAGGCGGCGATCATGGCCCATGACCTGCTGCTGGCCGGCACCGCCGATGTGGTAGTGGCCGGTGGCATGGAAAGCATGACCAATGCCCCCTACCTGCTGGACAAGGCCCGTGGCGGCTATCGCATGGGCCACGGCCGGGTCATCGACCATATGTTCATGGACGGCCTGGAAGACGCCTACGACAAGGGCCGGCTGATGGGCACCTTCGCCGAAGACTGCGCCCAGGCCAATGCCTTCAGCCGTGAGGCCCAGGACCAGTTCGCCATCGCCTCGCTGACCCGTGCCCAGGCGGCGATCAGCAATGGCCGTTTCGCTGCCGAGATCGTCCCTGTGGAAGTCACCGAGGGCAAGGAAAAGCGCCTGGTCAAGGATGACGAGCAGCCGCCCAAGGCCCGCCTGGACAAGATCCCGCAGCTCAAGCCGGCGTTCCGCGAAGGCGGTACGGTGACGGCGGCCAACTCCAGTTCGATTTCCGACGGTGCCGCGGCGCTGGTGCTGATGCGCCGCTCCGAAGCCGACAAGCGTGGCCTCAAGCCGCTGGCGGTGATCCATGGCCATGCCGCTTTCGCCGACACCCCGGCACTGTTCCCCACCGCTCCGATCGGAGCCATCGACAAGCTGGTGAAACGCACCGGCTGGAACCTGGCCGAGGTTGACCTGTTCGAGATCAACGAGGCCTTCGCCGTGGTTACCCTGGCGGCCATGAAGCACCTCGACCTGCCACATGACAAGGTCAACATCCACGGTGGTGCCTGCGCCCTTGGCCACCCGATCGGCGCCTCCGGCGCACGCATCCTGGTGACCCTGCTGTCGGCCCTGCGCCAGAACAACCTGCGCCGCGGAGTGGCGGCCATTTGCATCGGCGGTGGCGAAGCCACGGCCATGGCTGTCGAATGCCTGTACTGAGGTGAACCATGCTGGTAACTGACGAACAACAACAGATCGCCGACGCGGTGCGCGCCTTCGCCCAGGAGCGCCTGAAGCCGTTTGCCGAGCAATGGGACAAGGAACATCGCTTCCCCAGGGAGGCCATCGCCGAGATGGCCGAGCTGGGGCTGTTCGGCATGCTGGTGCCGGAGCAATGGGGGGGCAGCGACACCGGATATGTGGCTTACGCCATGGCCCTGGAGGAAATCGCCGCTGGAGATGGCGCCTGCTCGACCATCATGAGCGTGCACAACTCGGTAGGTTGCGTGCCGATCCTGCGCTTTGGCAGCGAGCAGCAGAAAGCGCAGTTCCTGACTCCGCTGGCCAGCGGCGCGATGCTCGGCGCCTTCGCCCTGACCGAACCCCAGGCCGGCTCCGATGCCAGCAGCTTGAAGACGCGTGCGCGCCTGGATGGCGACCACTATGTGCTCAACGGCAGCAAGCAGTTCATCACCTCCGGGCAGAACGCCGGGGTGGTGATCGTATTCGCTGTCACCGACCCGGACGCCGGCAAACGCGGCATCAGCGCCTTCATCGTGCCCACCGATTCACCGGGTTACCAGGTGGCGCGGGTCGAGGACAAGCTTGGTCAGCACGCTTCCGACACCTGCCAGATCGTTTTCGATAATGTGCGCGTGCCGGTGGCCAACCGCCTGGGTGCGGAGGGCGAGGGCTACAAGATTGCCCTGGCCAACCTAGAAGGCGGCCGTATCGGCATTGCCGCGCAAGCGGTGGGCATGGCTCGTGCGGCGTTCGAAGTGGCGCGCGACTATGCCAACGAGCGGCAAAGTTTCGGCAAGGTGCTGGTCGAACACCAGGCCGTGGCGTTCCGCCTGGCCGACATGGCGACGAAGATCGCCGTGGCCCGGCAGATGGTGCTGCACGCCGCCGCGTTGCGCGATGCCGGGCGTCCGGCACTGGTGGAAGCATCGATGGCCAAGCTGTTTGCCTCGGAAATGGCCGAAAAGGTCTGTTCGGATGCCTTGCAGACCCTGGGCGGTTATGGCTATCTGAGCGACTTCCCGCTGGAGCGTATCTACCGCGACGTTCGGGTTTGCCAGATCTACGAAGGCACCAGCGACATTCAGCGCATGGTCATTGCGCGCAATCTTTGAAGGAGCAGACTGCATGGCATTCGAAACCATCCTGTTGGACATCCACGGCAAGGTCGGCCTGATTACCCTGAACCGCCCGCAGGCGCTGAACGCGCTGAATGCGCAGATCGTCGGCGAGATCAACCAGGCCCTGGACCAGCTCGAGCGGGACCCGAACATCGGTTGCGTGGTGCTGACCGGTTCCGCCAAGGCCTTCGCCGCCGGCGCCGACATCAAAGAAATGGCTGAGCTGCAATACCCGCAGATCTACGTCGACGACCTGTTCAGCGATGCCGACCGCATTGCCAACCGGCGCAAGCCGATCATTGCCGCGGTGTCCGGCTTTGCCCTGGGCGGTGGCTGCGAGCTGGCGATGATGTGTGACTTCATCCTGGCGGCGGACAATGCCAAGTTCGGCCAGCCGGAAATCAACCTCGG
>NZ_DGIR01000011.1 GCF_002386445.1 Pseudomonas sp. UBA4617 | reverse complement strand
CCGCGAACAGGCCGGCACAGCAAACCGAGATAGAGCAGATGACCCACACCCCCCTGGCAACCCTGTACCAGGCCCTCGACCAGCACCGCCCCGCCAACCTCGAGGCCCTGCTGGCCGGTGTGGCGCTGCTGTTGCCGATCCTCGACGCCATCCCCAACGCCGCGATCTTCATCAAGGACCCGGCTGCCCGCTACGTGCTGGCCAACGACACCCTGGTCCGGCGTTGCGGCCTCAAGCGCCTGCAACCGCTGCTGGGCAAGACCAGCGCTGAAGTGTTCCCGGCGCAGCTGGGCCCCGGCTACACCGAGCAGGATCGGCGCGTGCTCAAGGAAGGCCTGGTGCTGGAGGACCAGCTGGAGCTGCACCTGTACGGCAGCCGCGAGCCCGGCTGGTGCCTGACGCACAAGCGTCCGCTGTACAACCTGGCAGGGGCTATCATCGGCCTGGTCGGCATCTCGGTCGACCTGCAGTCAGCCGCCGACACCCACCCGGCCTACCAGCGCCTGGCTGCGGTGGACGAGCACATCCGCCAGCATTTCCACCAACCGATCAGCATGCGCGAGCTGACCCGCATCGCCGGCATTTCCGTGGCTCAGCTGGAGCGCTATTGCAAGCGGGTGTTCCACCTCACGCCACGGCAGATGATCCACAAGGCGCGCCTGGAACATGCCCATCGCCTGCTGCATTCAGACCTGCCGATCACCGAAGTGGCCATGCGCTGCGGCTATACCGACCACAGCGCCTTCAGCCGCCAGTTCAAGCAGCTGACCGGCTTTACGCCGCGGCAGTATCGGCAGGCGACCAGCAGTCAGCCGAGTTGAAACAACGCCCGTGCCTCATCAAAGCACTGCTCGGCAATCGCCGAACGTGGCTCGCTGCGGCGCAGCAGCAGGCCTACCGGGCTGTGGATGGCGGCGTCGGCCACCGGCAGGATGCGCAGGTGCTCGCTGAGGTCTTCCAGGCCGCAGTCCAGCGGCATGACCGCGCAGCACATGCCGGTGTTGATAGCCTGGATCAGCTGGAAGCTGGAGTCGCTTTCGAGCACTGCATTCGGCTCCAGGCCGCGGCTGCGGAAACTCAGGTCCAGCGACTGGCGGTAGTGCATGCCCTTGCTCAACAGCCCCAGCGGAATGCCGCCGAGTTCGTCCCAGCGCAGGGTGTCGTTGGCGAACTGGAAGTGCCGTGTATCGTGCAGCAGGCCCATGGTGGTAGTACCCAGTTCGATCACTTCGAAGAAGCTGGTGTTGACCTGGTCCAGGTAACAGATGCCAAGGTCGAGCTGGTTGCGGCTGAGCCCGTCGATGACCTGCTCCGAGCTCAGCGAGCTGAGCTGGAAGTGCAGCTCGGGATATTTTTCACGCAACGGCAGCAGCAGGTGCATGGGGTTGAAGCTGGCCAGCGGCACCGTGCCCAGGCGCAGGCTGCCGACCACCTGGCCACGGCAACTGGCGGCCTCGGCCTGCAGGCCGTCATGGGCGGCGAGCAAGGTGCGGGCCCAGGCCAGGATGCGCTCGCCGGCTTCGGTGAAGCCTTCGAAACGCTGGCCGCGCTTGACCAGCACCAGGTCAAGTTCGTCCTCCAGGTTGCGCAGGCGCATGGACAGCGTCGGCTGGGTAATATGGCACAGCGCCGCGGCCTGGCCGAAGTGGCGGGTCTGGTCGAGGGCGATGAGGAACTTGAGCTGCTTGATGTCCATGAACGTGCCTAGTATCGGGTTGTGCAGACCTTAACCCACGTCTGCGATAGATGTCATTGATCAGCCGGTACGCCATATCGATTGGACGCCCCTGGGCCATGCCTCTAGCGTGGCTGGAATGCCACAGAAGGAGCTTCGCCGTGCGCGTCCAAGCCGACGCGGTCTTCGTACCGCTCAATATCGCCGTGCTGACTGTCAGCGACACCCGTACCTATGCCAACGACACCTCCGGCGAGCTGCTGGCCAGCCGCGCGGTGGAGGTCGGCCACCGTCTGGTGGCGCGGGCGCTGCTCAAGGACGACCTGTACAGGATCCGCGCCCAGGTCGCTACCTGGATCGCCGACGACCAGGTGCAGGTGGTGCTGGTCACCGGTGGTACCGGTTTTACCGAACGCGACAGCACGCCGGAGGCGGTCGAGTGCCTGCTGGACAAGCGCATCGACGGGTTTGGCGAGCTGTTCCGGGCCTTGTCGATCCTGGATATCGGCACCTCGACCGTGCAGAGCCGCGCGTTCGCCGGGCTGGCCAACCGCACCCTGGTCTGTTGCCTGCCAGGCTCCACCGGGGCTTGCCGGACGGCGTGGGAGGGGATCCTGGCGGAGCAGCTGGATGCGCGGCACCGGCCGTGCAACTTCGTCAAGCACCTGAAGCCGATCCAGGCCTGCGCCAGCCGGAGCTGAGTTTTCTCCTGTACCGGCCTCTTCGTGGGTAGACCCGCTCCCACAGGTACCGTGCAGGGTTTGAAACCTGTGAGGGCCCTGTGGGAGCGGGTTTAACCCGCGAAAGGGCCGGCACAGGCCACGGCATTCTGTCAGCTCAATACATGGCCCACCGGCAACAACGCCGGCGGCAGCTGTTGTTCGCCCAAGCCAGCCAGTACATCGCGCTCCACGGTGCGCACCAGGGCATCGGTCGGCAAATCGTTTTCATCGCGCCCGAACGGGTCTTCCAGCTCGTTGCCGATCGCATCCAGCCCGAAAAAGGTGTACCCCACGATGGTGGTGAACAATGGCGCCAGCCAACCCAGCGGTTCGGCCAGGGCAAACGGCAGCAACAGACAGAAGATATAGATGGTGCGATGCAGCAACAGCGTGTAGGGGAACGGCAACGGCGTGCCCTTGATACGCTCGCAGGTGGCCTGCACTTCGGTCAGGCCCACCAGGCGCTGCTCCAGCAGGCTGTAGCGCCAGTCACTGATCTGCTGCTGTGTTGCCAGCCGCGAGCAGTGCCCGCCGACTTCGCGCAGGATGGCGTCGCACACATTGTGGTTGCCAAGCGCTTCGGGCCGGGCCAGCCAGGGCCTGGCAGCCGCCAGTTCGTCCTCGTTGCGCAGGTGCGCATTCAGCGCATGGGCAAACCCGCACAGGTCGCGCAACAGCTCGGCGCGCAGGGCCGGGTCGGCGATGACCAGGCTTTCGCGCACGAACGAGCGGGTTTCGATGATCAGCTTGCCCCAGGCCTTGCGCCCCTCCCACCAACGGTCGTAGCAGGCGTTGTTGCGAAAGCTCATGAAAATCGACAGCGACAGGCCCAGCAGGGTAAACGGGGTGGCGCTGACCGGGTAGAAAAACGCCGGGAAATGCCGTTCGACCAGCACGATCAGCGCGGCCAGCAGAGTGATCATCAGGCAGCGCAGGGCAATGCGCTTGACGATCGAACCCTTGAGGGTGAACAGCACACGCAGCACATCAGGAGCGGGGTGGACGATCATGGCAATCCAGAGACGGGCGCCTAGCCGCCAGTCATGTTCATGAAGCGCAGGATCTGCACATCGCCACCGACTTCGAAGTGATGGCGGTAGGGTTTGAGGTGCAGCGAGTCGCGAATGGCCTGTTCCAGGCGTTCGGGGTTGCCTGGGTGAGCGCGCAGCACCTGCTTGAGGTCCACCGAGTGTTCGTTGCCCAGGCACAGCAGCAGGCGGCCTTCGACGGTGAGGCGCACGCGGTTGCAGGTGGCGCAGAAGTTGTGGCTGTGCGGTGAAATGAAACCGATGCGGGTGTTGCCGGCTTCGGCCAGGCGCCAATAGCGCGCCGGGCCTTGCGACGATTCGGTGGATTCGATCAGGGTGAACTGCTCGGCCAGACGCGCGCGGACCTCGTCGCTGGAACAGAACGACTCGCCGCGCTCATGTTCCTCGATCACGCCCAGCGGCATCTCCTCGATGAAGGTGATGTCCAACTCGCGGTCGATGGCAAAGCGGACCAGGTCGACCAGTTCGTGGTCGTTGCGGCCCTTGAGCACTACGCAATTGAGCTTGGTGCGCTGGAAACCGGCATGGCGCGCAGCGTCGATGCCAGCAATCACCTGGTGCAGGTCACCAGTACGGGTCAGCTGCCTGAAGCGCTCGGCATCCAGGCTGTCGAGGCTGATGTTCAAGCGTGTCACGCCGGCGTCGAACAGTGGCTGGGCCAGGCGCCCGAGTTGCGAACCATTGCTGGTCAGGCACAACTCGCGCAAACCGGGCAGGGCGGCAATGCGCCCGCACAGGTCGACGATGCCCTGGCGCACCAGCGGTTCGCCACCGGTCAGGCGGATCTTGCGGGTGCCGAGGGCGACGAATCGCTCGGCCACCGCGAACAGCTCTTCGAGGCTGAGGATTTGCTGGCGTGGCAGAAACTGCATGTCTTCGGCCATGCAGTACACACAGCGGAAGTCGCAGCGATCGGTGACCGACATCCGCAGGTAGTCGATTTTCCGGTTGAAGCCGTCGATCAGGGCCCGGCTGTTCTGTTCCACGTTCGCCCTCGAATGGGTTGGGACTGCACTCCAAGCTATAACCTGGGGGCAAGGCCGTCAAATTGCTTTGCCCGACCATTTGATCGACCGCTTCTATCATCACCCCCGGCGCATGATCGAAAGCGCTTATCACGCCGTAAGATCTTTCGATTGGACGGCTCTACCCCGCGCTCCATAGGCTGAAAAAAAGCATCGAAGCGTGAGGATTCAGCGCATGAGCCAGGACCGACATATTCGCGACTACAAGGGCGCCGCCGCCGGCTGGGGGGCGCTCAAGAGCGTGACCAAAAGCTGGCTGGGCAGCGACAATGCCTTCAAGAACCTGCGGGCCATGCTCAAGACCAACCAGAACGGCGGCTTCGACTGCCCCGGCTGCGCCTGGGGCGAGTCGCCGGAAAACGACATGGTCAAGTTCTGCGAAAACGGTGCCAAGGCGGTCAACTGGGAAGCCACCGGCCGCTCGGTAGACCCGGCGTTCTTCGCCAGGTACAGCGTCAGCGCGCTGGCCGCGCAGAGCGACTACTGGTTGGAGTACCAAGGCCGGCTGACCCATCCGATGCGTTACGATGCAGCCACCGACCACTATGTCGAAACCAGCTGGGAAGCGGCTTTCGTTCTGGTCGCCCAGCACCTGCAGGCGCTCGACTCGCCCGACCAGGCCGAGTTCTATACCTCGGGCCGGGCCAGCAACGAAGCGGCGTTCCTCTACCAGCTGTTCGTGCGTGCCTACGGCACCAACAACTTCCCCGACTGCTCGAACATGTGCCACGAAGCCAGTGGCGTGGGCATGGCGGAAACCCTCGGCGTGGGCAAGGGCACGGTGGTGTTCCACGACCTGGAACTGGCCGATGCCATCTTCGTCATTGGCCAGAACCCCGGCACCAACCACCCGCGTATGCTCGAACCGTTGCGTGAAGCGGTCAAGCGCGGAGCCCAGGTGGTCTGCTTCAACCCGCTGAAAGAGCGCGGCCTGGAGCGCTTCCAGCACCCGCAGCACCCGTTCGAGATGCTCAGCAATGGCTCCGAACCAACCAACACGGCCTACTTCCGCCCGGCCCTGGGCGGCGACATGGCGGTACTGCGCGGCATGGCCAAGTACTTGCTGCAATGGGAGCGCGAAGCCCAGGCCAACGGCGAACCGGCGGTGTTCGACCATGCCTTCATTGCCGAGCATACCAGCGGCATCGACGCCTACCTGGACATCCTGGACGCCACGCCGTGGGCGCACATCGTCGCGCAATCGGGGCTGACCCAGGCCGAGATCGAGCTGGCCGCGCGCATGTACCGCAAGGCCGAGCGGGTGATCATGTGCTGGGCCATGGGTGTCACCCAGCACCGTCACTCGGTGGCAACCGTACAGGAAATCGTCAACCTGCAGCTGCTGCGCGGCAACGTCGGCAAACCCGGTGCCGGCCTGTCGCCGGTGCGTGGCCACAGCAATGTGCAGGGCGATCGCACCATGGGCATCGACGAAAAGCCTAGGCCGGCGCTGCTCGACGCCCTGGAAAAGCGCTTCCGCTTCCGCGTGCCACGGGCGCATGGGCACAACGCGGTGCTGGCGATCAAGGCCATGGAAGAAGGGCGGGCCAAGGTGTTCATCGGCCTGGGCGGCAACTTTGCCCAGGCCACGCCGGACACGCCGCGCACCCATGCGGCACTGCGCAACTGCGCACTGACCGTGCAGATTTCCACCAAGCTCAACCGCTCGCACCTGGTCACTGGCCGCGACGCGCTGATCCTGCCATGCCTGGGCCGTACCGAAATCGACCTGCAGGCCAGCGGGCCGCAAGGCGTGACCGTGGAGGACACGTTCAGCATGGTGCACCTTTCCCACGGCCAGCTGCGCCCGCGTTCGCCGCACCTGCGTTCGGAGCCGTGGATCATCGCCGGCATGGCCCAGGCGACCCTGGGCGGGCGGCCGATCGACTGGGAGTACGCGGTTGCCGATTACGGGCGCATCCGCAACATGATCGCCGATGTTATCCCCGGCTTCGCCGACTTCAACGAGCGTCTGCAGCACCCGGGCGGCTTCCACCTCGGTAACCATGCAGCCGAGCGTAAATGGCGCACGGCCACCGGCAAGGCGCGCTTCAGCCCGCAGTTGTTGCCGCAACAACTGGTGAATGCCAAGGTGCTGGCGCGCGGTGACAAGCCCGACCTGATCCTGCAGACCCTGCGCTCGCACGACCAGTACAACACCACCCTGTATGGCCTGGACGACCGCTATCGCGGGGTGTTCGGCCTGCGTGAAGTGGTGTTCGTCAACGCGGTCGACATCCGCCGGATGGGCTTCGAGCCGGGCGAGCAGGTGGACCTGGTGTCGCTGTGGGAGGATGGCGTGGAGCGGCGCGTGTCGGGCTTCCGCCTGGTGGCGTACGACGTGCCGGAAGGGCAGGCGGCGGCCTATTACCCGGAAACCAACCCGCTGGTACCGCTGGACAGCTATGGCGAGGGGACTTTTACGCCGACCTCGAAGTTCGTGGCGATCAAGGTCGAGAAGGCCCGGGCAGGGAACCGGATTGCGGCGGTCAACACTGCAAGCTGAATGAGGCGTTTGCGGGATCGGGCCGTTGTGCGGCCCTTTCGCGACACAGCAGCCCGGTTAGCGAGAAACCGGGTAGGCCGTGGTGTACTTCATCTGCTCCATGGCAAAACTGGAGGTAATGTTGGAAAGCCCCTCGGTGCGAGTGATGAGCTTCTTGTAGAACCGGTCGTATGCAGCGATATCACCCACCACCACCCGCAGCATGTAGTCCCAGTCCCCCGACATGCGATAGCACTCCATCACCTCCTCGAAGCCGGTCACGGTCGCGGCAAACTGTTCCAGCCAGGCGCTGTCGTGGCGCTGGGTCTTGAGCTGGACGAACACGGTCAGCCCGAGCCCCAGCCGTTCAGGGTCGAGCAAGGCGACCCGGCCGACGATGTAGCCTTCTTCCTCCAGGCGCCTGACCCGCTTCCAGCAGGGGGTAGTGGACAGGTTGACGGCCTCGGCCAGGTCCTTGAGCGAGATTGCCGCGTCGCGCTGAAGCAGGGTGAGAATGTGCTGGTCGAAGCTGTCCATGTCGCGTGTGGGCCGTGCCGGAAAATATTTCACAGATTACCCCAAGGCCAGACGATTTGGGTTGTGCGATAGTGGCGCCTTTCATTCTGCCGATGGGCCTGACCATGTCCGACAAACCGCGTAATTTCGCCACCCGTACCATTCATGCCGGCGAGCAGTTCAGTGTTGCTGAGAATGCCATTTTCCCGGCGATCGTGACCGCCAGCTCGTTCACCAAGCGCAGCCTGGATGACAAGCCGGAATACTCCTACAGCCGGGTTGGCAACCCCACCCGGCATGCCTACGAAACCTGTGTCGCCGCCCTGGAAGAGGGTGTTGGCGCGGTCGCCTGTGCCTCGGGGGTGAACGCCACTGCCACCGTGCTGGAGTTGTTGCCAAAAGATGCCCATGTGGTGGTGATGAACGGCGTCTACGGCGGCACCTTCCGTATTCTCGAAGACTACCGTAGCCGCAGCTCGGGCCTGACCACCACCTACGTCGACCTCAACGATCTTGAGGCGGTGGCCGCTGCCATCCGGCCGGAAACCCAGCTGATCTGGATCGAATCGCCGACCAACCCGTTGTTGCACCTGGTCGATATCAAGGCTGTGTGCGACCTGGCCAAGGCGCGGGGCATCCTCACCTGCATCGACAACACCTTCTGTTCGCCGTGGAACCAACGCCCCATCACCCTGGGCGTGGACCTGGTCATGCACTCGGCAAGCAAGTACATCGGCGGCCATTCCGACCTGACCGGTGGCGTGGTGGTAGCCGCCAATGATGCACTGCTGGCGCGCCTGCGCCGGATCAGCATGGCGATTGGCGGCGTGCAGGGGCCGTTCGACTGCTACCTGGCCCTGCGCGGGCTGAAGACCCTGGATGTGCGCATGGAGCGCCAGTGTGCCAACGCCCTGCAGGTGGCGCGCTTCCTCGAAAGCCACGCGCAGGTCGAACAGGTGTACTACCCGGGGCTGGAAAGCCACCCGCAGCACGAACTGTGCAAGCGGCAGATGCGCAGTGGCGGGGCAGTGGTGGCAATGAAGGTCAAGGGCGACCGTGCCGCACTCAACCGGCTGGTGGAGGCGCTGCAGATTTTCGTGCTGGCCGACTCGCTGGGCGGGGTGGAAAGCATGATCAACCATTCCTGGAGCATGTCGCACTGCTCGCTGAGCCCGGAGCAGAAGGGCGTCATGGGGATCAGCGAGAACCTGTTGCGGTTGTCGGTGGGCATCGAAGATTACCGCGACCTGGTCGAGGACCTGGATGGGGCACTGAAGGCTGCGGCTGCTATGTGAGGGCTGCTGGCCTCTTCGCGGGTAAACCCGCGAAGAGGCCGGTGAATTCAATGGGTTTGTTCAGTCAGGATTTGGGCGGGTGAATGATCCGTTCGATCTTGTCCTTGATCAGCAACCGCTCCCTGCGCAAGCGGTTGACGGCCTCGTCGTTGGTACCGTTGCCTTCGGCGGCAAGCACCTCTTTGTCCTTGGCGTTGTACTCCTTGTGCAGTGCGAGCAGCGTCTGGTCCTTGTCCATGAGCGCCTGGAATGCATCAGCGGTAACGTGCAGGTCAGCGAGCAGATCATGCGGAACTGGCATTTCTTCACCTCTGTCGGGGTTGGCGAATGGTCCTGACCTTTGAGGATAGCCGGCTTTGCGCGGGTAGGGGACTGGGGTAGGCTGTCGCATCTCCCCGCGACCCGGACCCTGCGCCATGCCTCACCTGAACCTGGAATACAGCGACAACCTGCGCGAACTCAACGTCGACATGCTGCTGCTGCGCCTGAATCACGCCCTGGTCGGCAGTGGCCAGTTCGCCGACGAGGCGGATATCAAGAGCCGTGCCGAATCCTTCAGGCACTTTCGGGTGGGCACCTCGCCGGGCGAGCGGGCCTTCGCCCATGTGCGCCTGGCGATTCTCAGCGGGCGTTCGCCCGAGGTGAAGGCGCTGCTCTCCAGCAGCCTGCTGGAAGTACTGCGTGAAGCCATCCCCGAGCGGCCCGGGCTGGATATCCAGCTGTGCGTGGAAGTACTGGATATCGATCGCGAACCCTACACCAAGCTGCGCCTGCCAGGCTGACGCGCGGTTTCATGAACTTCTTTTAATGGTGAAGGCGCCCGCTAACGGATTTGTTGGCGTCTTTTTCACAAAAAATTGATGGTGCGGTTTCTAGAGTTCGGCCAAGTTTCCGCGGTGCCACCAGGCCCCTCGGGGTCATTATTCCTGAATGCGAACGCTGATGCCGAACTTCAAATCCCTGCGGACCGAATGGGTCACGCTGCTGGCCAGCCTTTACCTGCTGATCGGCTTCAACTACTTCCTCTGGCATCATCTCGAACAGGTCGTTCCGCCCGGCTTGCCGGGGCTGTGGCTGGGTCTGGCGTTTGCCGTGATGATGCTGTTCGCGTTCAACCTGATCCTGACCGTGTTGGCGTTTCGCTTCATATTGAAGCCGGTATTGATCTTGTTGTTCCTGAGTGGCGCCGGTGTAGCCTACTTCATGAACCGGTACGGCGTACTTATCGATGCGGGCATGTTTCGCAATATTGCCGAAACCAATGTGGCGGAAGTGCGTGACTTGCTCTCGCTGAAATTTGCCTTGTATGTCCTCGGCCTGGGTGTGCTGCCGTCGATCCTGGTGTGGAAGGCGCCGATTGCCTACCGCGCCTGGCACCGCGAGCTGTTTGGCAAACTGGTAGTCGGCGGCGCCTGTGTGGTCGCCCTGGGTTCGGTGGCACTGGTCAACTATCAGGGTCTGTCGTCACTGTTTCGCAATCACCACGAACTGCGCCTGATGCTCACCCCCAGCAATATCGTCGGGGCGTCCTTCGGTTATGTCAGCGAGCGCGTCGGTGCCGCTGCGCAGCCCTTCCAGCATTACGGCGAAGATGCCAGGCGCGATGCCGCCTGGCAAAAACATGAGCGCAAGTCGCTGACAGTGCTGGTGGTGGGCGAAAGTGCGCGGGCAGACCATTTCGGCGTGCTGGGCTATGACCGCGACACTACGCCGAACCTTGCCCACGAGCAGGGCCTGCTGGCGTTCTCCGATGTGCACTCCTGCGGCACGGAAACCGCCGTCTCGGTGCCGTGCATGTTCTCCGGCATGCAGCGCAAGGACTACGATGCCCGCGTGGCGAAGAACCGCGAAGGGTTGCTGGACATCCTCCAGCGTGCCGGCCTGGCCGTGCAATGGCGCGACAACCAGTCGGGCTGCAAGGGCACCTGCGACCGTGTGCAGTTCATCGATGTCAGCAACCTCAAGGACCCGCAGCTGTGCGCGGACGGCGAGTGCCATGACCAGATCCTGCTGCAGGGCCTGGGCGAACTGATCGACAACCTCGACAGGGACACCGTGCTGGTGCTGCATCAGATGGGCAGCCATGGCCCGGAATACTTCAAGCGCTACCCGGCTGCCGACCAGCGCTTTGCCCCGGTGTGCCAGAGCAATGCCCTGGACCAGTGCAGCGAGCAGGAAATCGTCAACGGCTACGACAACACCCTGGCCTATACCGACAAGGTGCTGGCCGCGCTGATCGATACCCTGCGCAGCAAGCAGGACAAGGTCGACACGGCAATGATCTACCTGTCCGACCATGGCGAGTCACTGGGTGAATACAACCTGTTCCTGCACGGCACGCCCTACGCCATCGCCCCCGAGCAGCAGAAGCACGTGCCGCTGCTGACCTGGTTCTCCGACAGCTACAAGAACGACTTCGGCATTGATACCGACTGCCTGGCCAGGCTCAGCGACGCCCCGTTGTCGCAGGACAACCTGTTCCACTCGATGCTTGGCCTGTTGCAGGTGCACACCGAGGTCTACCAGCGGTCGCTCGACCTGTTCGCCAGCTGCCGCCCATGGCTGGCGGCCAAACGCTGAAGCCAACGGCGCCAGGCCGCTCCTGCACATACCCTACGCACACAACAGCACCACTGATCGATATCAAGGATGGCCCGGGTTTCACCAGCAGTGCCTGCGCCGTATATACTGCGCGCCAATGTTAGTGGGAGAGCCTCGTGGCCATCGAAATACACTGGATCCGTGACGACCAGAGCCTGGCCGAACACTGCCGGAACTGGCACGAACTGCCCTTCGTCGCCGTCGACACCGAATTCATGCGGGTAGACACCTTTTACCCCAGGGCCGGGCTGATCCAGATCGGCGACGGCCAGCGTGCCTTCCTGATCGACCCGCTGCTGATCGGCAACTGGCAACCCTTGGCCGAGCTGCTCGAGGACAACGGCGTGGTCAAGGTGCTGCATGCCTGCAGCGAAGACCTCGAAGTCCTGCTGCGCCTGACCGGCAAGTTGCCCCAGCCGCTGTTCGACACGCAGTTGGCCGCCGGCTACCTGAACCTGGGCTTCTCGATGGGCTACTCGCGCCTGGTGCAGGACGTGCTGGGCATCGAGCTGCCCAAGGGCGAAACCCGCTCCGACTGGCTGCAGCGTCCACTCTCCGACACCCAGGTCAGCTATGCTGCCGAGGATGCCGTGCACCTGGCCGAGCTGTTCAGCCAGTTGCGTCCACGCCTGTCCGATGACAAGTACGCCTGGGTGCTGGAAGACGGCGCCGAGCTGGTCGCCCAGCTGCGCCGCGAAGTCGAACCGGAAAGCCTGTACCGCGACGTCAAGCTGGCCTGGAAGCTGGCCCCCCAGCAACTGGCGGTGCTGCGTGAACTGTGCGCCTGGCGTGAACGCGAAGCGCGCAACCGCGATGTGCCGCGCAACCGCATCCTCAAGGAGCACTCGCTATGGCCCATGGCCAAGAGCCAGCCGAACAACCTGTCGGCGCTGGCCAGGATCGACGAGATGCACCCGCGCACCATCCGCCAGGACGGTGAGTTCCTGGTCCAGCTGATCAAGCGTGCCGCCAGCCTGCCACCCGAGCAGTGGCCACCAGCCTTGCCCGAGCCGCTGCCGATCGAGGCCGCCGGCGTCCTCAAGCAGTTGCGTGCCATCGGCCAGGCCGAAGGTGAGCGGCTGGGCATCGCCCCCGAGCTGATGCTGCGCAAGAAAACCCTGGAGGCGCTGCTCAAGAGCGGCTATCCCAATGGCCCCTATCAACTGCCCGATTCGCTGCGCGGCTGGCGCCGTGAGCGTATGGGCCAGGCCCTGCTGGACAGCCTGGCAGGTGCCGGAGAGACCCGATGAAACGCATTTGCTCGATCTACAAGAGCCCACGCAAGAACGAAATGTACCTGTACGTGCTCAAGGCCGATGGCCTGCAGCGCGTGCCCGAAGGTCTGCTGCCGTTCTTCGGCACCCCCATGCACGCCTTCGACCTGGTGTTGACCCCAGAGCGCAAACTGGCCCGCGAAGACATCGCCAAGGTGCTGGAAAACCTCGACAACCAGGGCTACCACCTGCAAATGCCGCCCCCCGAAGACGACTACATCGAGCACCTGCCCGAAGAGTTGCTGCGCCGTAACGACCCGGCCTGATCATGCGTGTACTGATTGCAGAGCATGATCATGCTCGATACGCCGAAATCCTGCATGCCGCCGCGCCTGAACTGGAAGTGCTGACCAGCGGCGACTCCGCCGAACTGGCCTGCCAGGCACCACAGTGCCCGGTGTGGCTGGGCCAGCCGGACCTGCTGGCCAGCCTGTTGCGCCAGGGCCACAAGCCGGACTGGATGCAATCCACCTGGGCCGGCATCACTCCGTTGCTGGCCGAGGGCCTGCCGCGGGACTATCGCCTGACCCGTGCCGTGGGCATCTTTGGCCAGGTGATGGCTGAATACATGCTCACCTACATGCTTGGCCACGAGCGCGAGGTGCTGTCGCGCCTGGTCAGCCAGGTCGAACGGCGTTGGGACAACCGCCCGGGGCGGACCCTGGAAGGGCGCAAGGTGCTGATCGTCGGCACCGGCGACATTGGCCAGCGTGTGGCCGAGTTCCTGCAACCGTTTGGCGTGGTCCTGTACGGGGTCGCCAGCAGCGCGCGCGAACAGGCGCCGTTCGTCGAAGTGGCCGCATTGGCCGACCTGGCACGCCTGGTTGGCCAGGTCGACTATGTGCTCAACCTGCTGCCGGACACCCCGGCCACCCACGATCTGTATGACGCTGCGCTGTTCAAGTGCTTCCAGCCCGGCGCGCTGTTCATCAATGCCGGGCGTGGGGCGGCGGTGGTCGACGCTGACCTGGTCGCGGCGTTGAAGGACGGCCACCTGGCAGGAGCGGTGATCGATGTCTGCCGCCAGGAGCCACTGCCCAGGCAGCACCCGTTCTGGACCGCCTGGGGCCTGTTGCTGACCGGGCACAGCTCGGCGCCCACTTCGCCGACGGCGATGGTGCGGTTGTTTGTCGAGAATCTGCGGGCGTATGCGGCGGGGCAGGGGTTACGCGGCGAAGTGGACTTCGCGCGGGGCTATTGATTTTGAAATGCCTGTGCCGGCCTCTTCGCGGGTAAACCCGCTCCCACAGGATGTCCACTGTCCTCAGGTCCTGCGGGAGGCTGGTATTGGCTGTACTGGCAAAGCCCCATGGGGCAGTGGAAATCCCTGTGGGAGCGGGTTCACCCGCGAACCGGCCAGTACAGCAAGTGCAAGCCTTACAGGCTGAAATCACCCTCGGCCGCCAGCTCGCTCAATGGCTTGCGCGGGCTTGGTACTTCGCGCGCCTGCAGGGCTTCGTCCAGGCTGGCCTTGTCGCCCAGCTTGCCGATCGCCACCATGGCATGCAGCACGTAGCCTTCCGGCACTTTCAGCTCCTGGCGTGCCAGCGCCTGGTCGAAACCGGCCATGCCGTGGGTGTGCCAGCCGCTGATGCTGGCTTGCAGGGCCAGGTGCCCCCAGGCCGAACCGGTGTCGAAGGTATGCCACAGCGCCGGCTTTTCTTCCGTGGTGCCCGGGGCGGCAAAGGTGGTCTTGGACATGACCAGCACCAATGCCGAGGCGTGCTGCGCCCAACTGCGGTTGAACGGTACCAGCAGGTTCAGGTAGCGCTCCCAGTTTGGCGTGTCGCGACGGGCATACAGGAACCGCCACGGCTGCGAGTTGTACGCCGACGGGGCCCAGCGTGCCGCTTCGAGGAAGCTCAGCAGGGTTTCTTCGCTGATTGGCTCAGCGGTAAAGGCGCGTGGCGACCAGCGGTTGATGAATTGTTCGTTGATGGCGTAATCGGCTATGCGAGGGTTGGCGCTCATGGCGGCTCCTGCAAACGGAGGGGAAACCCGCACGCTACTGCCTCGCGTCGCCCCTGACAAGCGGTCTGGCTTTGCCGATGGCCAGGCTCTAGACTGGCGCCGCCGCGCGCCGCGGCCCCAAGATGAATGCAGGATATCCGTGTCATGATCGCTGAAAACGCCCCGTTCTGGCGGCGCAAGACCCTGGAGCAACTCAGCCCGCAAGAGTGGGAGTCGCTGTGTGACGGCTGCGGTCTGTGCTGCCTGCAGAAGCTCGAGGACGAGGATGACAATAGCGTCTATTACACACGCATCGCCTGCAAGCTGCTGGACCTGGACACCTGCCAGTGCAGCGACTACCCGAATCGCTTCGCCCAGGTGCCTGATTGCATCCAGCTCACCCCGGGCAAGGCCGACCAGTTCAAATGGCTGCCGAGCACCTGCGGCTACCGCCTGGTCAGCGAGGGCAAGGACCTGCCGGCCTGGCACCACCTGGTTTGTGGTGACCGCCAGCAGGTCCATGAACAGCGCATTTCCCAGGCGGGGCGTATGCTCAGCGAGCACGATGTGCACGAAGACGACTGGGAAGACCACCTGATTTTCCGCGCCAGCTGACCGGCGCTGCCCGCTGTACGGGATACAAGGAGTTTCTCCATGCGTTGCCAGCTGTTGTTGCTGTTGAGCCTTGTGGCCTGCTCGCCAGCCTGGGCGAAAAAGGTCGACCTGGACTACCACGTGCGTCTGCTGCCAGCCAGTGGCCAGGCGGAAGTCCGCCTACCTTGGCCGATGGCAGTGCCGTGCGCAGCCTGGACTTCGACCTGGGCAAGGCCGGGACCTACAGCGGGTTCCAGGCTGACGGCAACTGGCAGACGCAGGGCCAGCGTGGCGTGTGGCAGCCGGCTGCCGGCAAGACCAGCCTCAGCTACCGAGTGCAGCTGGAGCAGAAGCGGGGCGAGGCCTATGCGTCGCGCATCAACCCGCAATGGGCGCTGTTTCTCGGTGACCAACTGGTGCCACCGGCGCACCTCGACCAGCAGGATGGCACCGAACTGGTGGCGCGCCTGGCGTTCGACCTGCCCGAGGGTTGGAACAGCGTCGAAACCGCCTGGCCACGCATCGGCAAGGACAAGTTCCGCATCGACAATGTATCGCGCCTGTTCGACCGCCCGACCGGCTGGATGCTCGCTGGCAACCTGGGCAGCCGCCGCGCGCGCCTGGGCGACACCGAGGTGACGGTGGCCGCGCCGGTGGGGCAGGGCATGCGGCGCATGGACAGCCTGACCTTGCTCACCTTCGTCTGGCCGCAATTGCAGGCACTGTTCCCGCGTAACCCGCCAAAACTGCTGCTGGTCGGCGCCCGTGACGGCATGTGGCGCGGGGCGACTGCCGCGCACGGGTCGTTGTACCTGCACAGTGGCCGGCCGATGGTGAGCGAGAACGGCAGCAGCCCTTTGCTGCGCGAAGTGGTACAGCTGTTTGCGCAGATCCATGGGCGTGACGGCAGCGACTGGCTGGTGGAAAGCCTGACCGACTACTACGCCAGCGAGCTGCTGCGCCGCTCGGGCGGGATAAGCGACGACCGCTACCAGGCCTGGCAGGCGCGTTTGAGCAAGCACGGCGCCAAGGTCACCCGGCTCAAGGGCAAGCATGCGAGCCCGGCGCAGGTGGCGCGCGGGGTGATGCTGTTGCAGGCGCTGGACACGGAAATTCGCATCCACACCCAGGCCAGGCGCTCGCTCGACGATGTGGTGCGGGGCCTGATGCGCCTGCCCGGTGTCAGCACCGAAGACTTCGTGCAGATCAGCGAGAACGTGCTGGGGCGGCAGTCAGAGGTCTTGCAGAGCAAGGTATTGCAGTAAAGCTGTTACCTGTGCCGGCCTCTTCGCGGGTAAACCGCTCCCACAGGTACGGCGAAGCGTCCAACGTCCTGGTGATCCTGTGGGAGCGGGTTTACCCGCGAAGAGGCCGGCACAGGCCAACGTGCCTCAACTGCCGGTCAACGGGTCCTTCCCGGTCACCGTCACTCCGCGCGTCGCCGCCTCGGCACTGGCCTGCAAGGCCTGCAGTTCGGAAGCACTGCGTTCGATGTCCGAGCGCAAGCGGTGATATTCCTGCCGGTGCCGCTGCCACCAGGCCTTGGTCGCGCAGTGCCCGGTGAAGCCGCGAGCCAGCGCCAGGCCGCCGACTGCAACCTGCAGCAAGCCGACCAGGCCGCCGTGGCGCAGCCCCTTGCTGACCATCAGGGCGCCACCCGCCAGCGAACTGGCGCGTTCAAGCCCATGAACGTTGTTGTCCTTCGATGTTGCAGCCGAATGAATATCGAGCATGGCGAGGCCTCCGTCTGACGTGTAAGCAGCTGACCCGCCGGCCACCGCCATCGTTCAGTCGGTTATTTGAACCTGGGCCCCGAACGGGTATTGAGCCCCTTGGCCATGCGGTCATACAGCACCACATTCACCGTCGCCGCCAGGTTCATGCAACCTTCGGTCGGAATGTAGATGGTCTCTTCACACCAGCCCCGCACATCCTCGCTCAACGAGCCATCCTCCGGTCCGAAGATGTAGATGGCCCGGTCAGGGTGGGTGTACTCCGGCAACGGTCGGGCACCTTCCACCAGCTCCACCGCCACCGGCGTGCAGCCCAGTGGAATGATGCGTTGCAGATCGTCGATGCCGATCAGTGGGATGTCGTAGTGCACGCGCTTGGTATCGGTGACGAAGTCACGGGCGCGTTCGTAGCGTTTGCCGGTATAGAACACAGAGTTGACACCATAGCAACCCGCGGCGCGCATGACCGAGCCGACATTTTCCGCCGACTTGGGGTTGAACAGGCCGATGCAGCTGTATCGTTTGTTTGCCACGTACCGGGGCCCTTCGCAAAAAAGCGCGATTATACGGGCTACCCGGTAGCGGCGGGGGGCGAATCGATGGTCAGTCCTTCTTCAGCATGCCAGCCAGGCCGGCGAACGGGTTGTGGGTGGCCTTGGCGATGCTCGGGGTACTGGTGGAACCTTCGCTGAAGTACTGCTGGTCGGTGTAGCGCGAATGCTCGTTGTCGTGGCAATACAGGCACAACAGCTCCCAGTTGGAGCCGTCCTGCGGGTTGTTGTCGTGGTTGTGGTCGCGGTGGTGCACGGTCAGTTCGCTCAGGCGCTTGCCGGAGAATTCGCGGGCGCAGCGGCCGCACACGTGCGGGTACATTTTCAGGGCCTTGTCGCGGTAGCCCATTTCCTTGTCACGCTTGGCATCGGCCAGGATTCGGTCCAGACGCGCGGTGGCGGCGGAAGTGGTGGAGCTCATGGTGTTTCCCTTGATCTGATCAGGCGAATGACGGTTATGCCCCTGAGTCTAGCGCGCTTGCACGGCTGGCGGACAGGCGAAAACCGGAATATCGGCGTAGCCTGTAGGAAGGTTCCCGACAGGAGGTTGCTGATGTTTCGCGCGATCCTTGCCGTGCTGGTGCTGGCTGGCCTGCCCATGGCCCAAGCTGCCAGCACGCCACCCCGGTTGAGCACGCCAGTGCCCGGTGCACCGGGTACGCCAACGCCCACACCGTACCCGCAGATCACCCCGAGTACACCGCCCAAGGCCTATGACAGCCAGCCGGGGGCACCATTATTGCCGCCCATGCCGGTGCCAGGGCCGCCGAAAGACCAGCCATTGCCGGGCTTACGCCAGGACCCGCCGAAGCCGCCGGTGCAGGATGATTGAATTCAGCCGGCCTACCCCGGTTTTCTGTGGGAGCGGGTTTACCCGCGAAGCAGGTGCCGCGGTGGATGGCACGGGCTTCGCCCGTGTTCGCGGGTAAACCCGCTCCCACAGGGATCGCGCAGGATTCAGGGCATGCGCGGTCCCTGTAGGAGCGACCTTGTGTCGCGAAAGTGGCGCAAAGCGCTCCCAGCCCTCTCAAACGATACCTAGCTCGCCGAACACGAACGCGTACTCGAGGGCCACATCCTTCAGCCCCTGATACCGCCCGCTCATCCCGCCATGTCCGGCCCCCATCTCGGTCTTGAGCAGCAGCAGGTTGTCGTCGGTCTTGCGCGTGCGTAGCCGCGCCACCCACTTGGCCGCTTCCCAGTACTGCACGCGGCTGTCGTTGTAGCCGGCCACCACCAGCATCGCCGGGTAAGCCTGTGCCTTCACGTTCTCATACGGTGCGTAGGCCTTGATCCGCTCATAAACCTCCGGCTCCTCAGGGTTGCCCCATTCGTCGTACTCGGTCACGGTCAACGGCAACTCAGGGTCGAGCATGGTGTTGAGCACGTCGACGAAAGGCACTTCGGCAACTGCACAACGGAACAGCTCGGGGCGCAAGTTGAGCACCGCACCCATCAGCAGGCCACCGGCACTGCCGCCGCTGATGGCCAGGCGATCGGCTGCAGTCACGCCCTCGGCGATCAGGTGCTCGGCACAGGCGATGAAGTCGCCGAAGGTATTGTGCTTGTGTTCCTGCTTGCCCGCGCGGTACCAGGCTTCGCCCAGTTCGCCACCGCCGCGCACATGGGCGATGGCGAAGGCCACACCGCGCTCCAGCAGGCTCAGGCGCGCATGCGAGAACCACGGGTCGAGGCTTTCGCCATAGGCGCCGTAGCCATACAGGTACAGTGGCACGGTCCGGCCCAGGTCCTGGCGCCGGCGTACCAGGCTGATCGGCACCCGGGTGCCATCCGCCGCCGTGGCCCACCGGCGCTCGCTGACATAGTCATCGGCATCGAACGGCCCGAGTACCGGGGTTTGCTTGAGCACCACCTGGGCGCCAGTGGCCAGTTCCAGCTGGCGCACCTGGGCCGGGCGGTTGAGGGCTTCGTAGCGCAGGCGCAGGCGCGGGCTGGCGAACTCCAGGCTGTCCTGCACGTACAGGCTGTAGGCCGCGTCGGGCAGCTTGACACGGTAGGCCGGCAAGCCCTGGGGACGTACCTCGATGATCGGCAGGCCGCCTTCGCGCAGGCTCAGGGTCAGCGCAGTGGCATTCAGGCTGAGGCCTTCGAGCATGATCGCGTCGCGGTGCGGCACCAGCACCTGCCACTGCGCGCGGCTTGGCACCGGTGTCACCGGCGCGTGGTACAGGGCGAAATTGATGCCGTCCTGGTTGGTGCGGATGAACCAGCGCCACTGGCCGTCGAGCTGGCCGTGGTCGGGGAAGTATTCGTGGCCTTCGACCCGCGGCGCCAGGCAGGTGAACGGCGCCTGCGGCGTTTCGGCATCCAGCACCCAGGCTTCGCTGGTGGTCTTGCTGTTGAGCAGCAGCACCAGCTGGCGCTCGGAGCTGGTGCGGTAGCAGTGCAGGAAGAAGCGCCCGTCGGGCTCCTCGAACACGGTCTGCGCGCCATCGCTGCCCAAGGTGTGGCGGCGCAGGCGCCAGGGCCGGTGGGTGTCGTCCAGTTCGGCAAAGAACAGCGTCTGGCTGTCGTTGGCCCAGGTCAGGCTACCGTCGCAGTCGTCGAAGGGCAGGGTGGTGACGTTGCCAGTGGCCAGGTCCTTGACGTACAGGGTGAAAATTTCGTCGCCGCTGGTGTCGAGGCTGTAGGCCAGCAGGCGGTGGTCGGGGCTGACGTTGAACGCGCCCAGTGACAGGAAGCCGCCATTGGCCAGGGCATTGGGGTCGAGCAGCAGTTGCTCCTGGCTTTCATCGACGGTGTTGGCGTCGTCGGCCGGACGCGGGCAGCGGTAGTGACGCGGGTACTCGTCGCCGGCGGTGGTGCGGGTGTAGTAGAGGTAGGGGCCCCAGGGGGTCGGCAGCGACAGGTCGGTTTCCAGGATGCGACCCTTTATTTCTTCGAACAATTGCTCGCGCAGCGCTGCCTGGTCGGCCAGGCAGGCTTCCTGGTAGGCGTTTTCGGCTTGCAGGTAAGCCAGCACCTCGGGGCTGTCGCGCTGTTGCAGCCAGGCATAGGGGTCGGTGGCGTTGTCGGCATGGGCGATGGGGGGCTGAGGCTTGTTCGGCATCGGGGAACTCTTGGCTGGGGACAGGGAGACGCTGTCTGCGCCCGGAAAAGTGTTTATCATAGGCATCTCTTTGCCTGGCTTGCACGAACACCATGACCGAGAACGACTACACCCTGGCCTGGGGCCTATACGCGGTTGCCGCCTTGGGCTGCCTGCTGGTGGGCTTCAAACTCACCGGCTGGATGTGGCGCTGGCTGCGCGAACCGTTGCGGGTGGTGCTGGCGGTACTGCTGCTGACCCCGACCATCGTCGACCCGGCCAAGGACAGCTTCGCCCCGGCCATCGCCATCACTGCGCTGGATCTCGCCTTCAAGGTCGGCAACAACGCCTGGCGCGCGGTGTCGGACTTTGCCATGTATGGCATGTTCGCCTTCAGCCTCTACTTCCTCTTCGTGGCGTTGCGCTGGCCGCTGGAAAAGCGCGCCCGTGAGCGCCGCGCCCAGGCCGAAGCCGCAGCCCAGCGCCAGGTCGCCGAAGATGACGCGCTCGCTGCCCAGGCGCCGTTCGCCGCCGAGCGCCGGGACCGTTACCTTGACGACCCACGCCCTGCCCTGCGTGGCGGTGGCCGGGTCGAGCCCCGTCTGTAAGCGGAGAAACGCCTATGTGCGAACTGCTGGGCATGAGTGCCAACGTTCCCACCGATATCGTTTTCAGCTTCACCGGCCTGATGCAGCGCGGTGGCCGCACCGGCCCGCACCGTGACGGCTGGGGCATCGGCTTCTACGAAGGGCGCGGCCTGCGCCTGTTCCAGGACCCGGCCGCCAGCAGCGAGTCGGAAGTGGCCAACCTGGTGCAGCGCTACCCGATCAAGAGCGAAGTGGTCATCGGCCATATTCGCCAGGCCAACGTCGGCAAGGTATGCCTGGCCAACACCCACCCCTTCGTGCGGGAAATGTGGGGCCGCAACTGGTGCTTCGCGCATAATGGCCAGCTGGGTGACTTCAAGGGCCAGGCCAGTTTCTACCGGCCCGTGGGCGACACCGACAGCGAAGCGGCCTTCTGCGACCTGCTCAACCGCATTCGCAGCAGCTTCCCCGAACCGGTTGCGGTTGAACAGCTGCTGCCGGTGCTGGTCGAAGCCTGTGCCGGCTACCGGGCGCTTGGCGTGTTCAACTGCATGCTCAGCGACGGCGACTGGCTGTTCTGCTTCTGCTCGACCAAGCTGGTGCACATCACGCGGCGTGCCCCCTTTGGTGCAGCGCGGTTGAAGGATGTCGACCTGATCGTCGATTTCCACACCGAAACCACCCCCAACGACGTGGTCACGGTCATCGCTACCGAGGCCCTGACCGAGAACGAGACCTGGCAGCGCTACGCGCCGGGACAATGGGCCCTGTGGCGGCACGGCGAATGCGTGGCGCACGGCCAGAGCTAAGGACGCTGCATGTTCAGAAGTTACCTGCGGTTGCTGCTGTTCACCTTCGGCCTGCTGGCCGGCATCCAGGTCCCGGGGCTGGTCAAGGATTACAGCCAGCGGGTCGAGGCGCACCTGTTCGAGTCGCGCGAGGCGCTCGATGGCTTCCGGCAGACAGCCGAGCGTTTCTTCAACGGTGACTTGCAGGCGCTGTTGCGGCACTACCGCAGCAGTGACGACCCGGTGTTCCTGAGTGACGCCAACAGCATCGAAAGCCTGATGATCCGTAATGAACGGCTGGAAAACGAATGGCAGGCGTTGCAAGGACCATGGGTTGAACGTACCTGGCACGTGCTGGTGCAGGCCGACCCGCAACTGCGGGAAGAGACGCTTAACGGCTACAGCTACCAAATTCTGCTGGTGCCCGAGGCAATTGGCTGGGGCATTGGCGCAGGGTTTGTGCTGGCTTTTGTGGTCGAGAGCCTGTTGCTGGGGATTGGCTGGGTGATTCTTGGCGGGCGGCGTGGCGGGGTGAAGGAGAGCTGGCGCTGATTTTCGCAGAGCCTGTGCCGGCCTCTTCGCG
>NZ_DGIR01000010.1:405-85591 GCF_002386445.1 Pseudomonas sp. UBA4617 | reverse complement strand
TCAGCGACAGGTCGTTGATCAGCTTTTCGCTCTGGGCGATGACGAAATCGGCAACCTTCTGCGACATTTCCGGGCTGAATGCCTTCACCTGCAGGTCCATGATGCCCGAGGTCTGGTCGAAATTCACGGTCACCATGTTGCGCCAATAGGCCAGCCTGTCTTCGATCGGCATATCCGGGCTGATACCATAAAAGAAATCCATGCCCTGGCGTGCAAATACCGCATCAAGGCCAAAGGCCTCGTCGACCATCTGAACCATCCGCTCGCTCAGGATGAAGTCGACCAGTACGTAGGAATCGGAAAGCGTGCTGCCGGATGAACTTTGCGAGAACATTCCGAGCAGGTCGCTCGACGGTGCGGCTTCGATGCTGCGCACGGAGAAGGACGAGAAGCTGTGATACTGGTCGGCCGCGATGAAGGCCATGTAACCGGTGCTGACAACTGAAGGCACTGCGACCAGGGCGAGAAAACCGCCAACGATCGCCATATGCCGCGTTTTCAGTGCTGACAACCAACCCCGCTTGACAGGTTCCGGCGATGCGGGGTCTATCGTGATCTCAGGCGATGCCGGTTGGGCAGGCTGGACAGACGGAGCCGGCACGGACGCAGGGCGTTCGAGCAGCGATTCCAGTAGGCGCAGGTTCCTGCTCTTCGGCGCGGCTTGGCCGTTCTCGGAGGGCAGAGCAACTTGATTGCCTGATACGGTGTTTGGAGCCGTCTGGTTCAAAGTCAGTGCCTCTTCATATTGCTTTCATGCACGGCGATGGCCTCGTTGATGTCATCGTAGTAGGTCATCTGTCCATTTTCCAGAACGATGCCGGTCTGGCAATAGTCGCGCAACGTTCCGGTGCTGTGGGAGACCATGATCACGTCGGAATTGCTCAGCTTTTCCTTGAAGGTCTGCTGCGATTTCCGCTTGAAATTGGTATCGCCCACGGCGGTGATTTCGTCGACCAGATAATAGTCGAAATTGATTCCCATGCTCACCCCGAATGCCAGCCTAGCCTTCATGCCCGAAGAATAGGTTCTGACAGGCGCATGGTAGAATTGCCCTAGTTCGGCGAATTCGGCAACATAGGCAACCAGCTCGTCGGTATTCACGCCATAGATGCGGGCGACAAAGCGGACATTCTGCTCGCCGGAAAGATTGCCCTGGAAACTGCCCTGAAAGCCCAGCGGCCAGGAGATTTTTCCCTGCCGGATGATGCGGCCGCGGTCGAGTTCGAGCGTACCTGCGATAATCTGAAGCAGCGTCGACTTTCCCGCGCCGTTACGGCCCAAAAGCCCGATGCTCTTGCCACGCGGAAAGGTCACCGACACATTGTCGATGATCATCTTTCTCACGCCTTTCATGCGCACCTCTTTGGTTGCGCGCTCCAATCGGATCATCGGTCTCTCAGCCTTCCCCTGGATGTCGTAAATAGCACAAGCCCGATGAATACCAGGCAGGCCGCGACACTCCAGACATAGAACCCGTCATATCCGGCTGCCCGGTATTGCGGATAAAATCCGGTCCTGAATTGCATGACGATATGAGCCAAAGGGTTAAAAAGTATCACATCCTTGGCGATCGGTGGCAGTGAGTCGGGCAGGAAGAATACGCCGGAGACGAGGAAAAGCGGGCGGGTGACGATGCCATAAAGCTTTTCGTATATCGGGTACATGACGAACAGCACTGCATTCGCGAGCCCGATGCCGAGCGCGATCAGGCTCGCCGCTACCATGGCTTCCAGGATAGGCGGCAGATGGATGGAAACGGGATGGCGGACCGTGAACACGATATAACCGAGCACAACGATGGCGACGATTGTCGTCGTCACGATCTGCAGCACGTAGCGTGCAGCAACCGTGTCGATCGGCGCCACGCTCGGATAGCTGAGCAGGGCCTTGTTACCACTGACGGCACTGTTCAGATAACCGGCCAGCGCCTGGTAGAACTGGAAGCCGATATAACCGGTGGCAAAGAACAGCGGGAAGCTGGTTCCAAGCGGCGGCAGATGGGCGATCGCCATGAAGATGACGGACAGGAAGACGATATGGCTCACCGGATCGAGGAAGGCCCAGAGATATCCGCCCGGCTTTGCTCCGAAGCGCGTCGACATTTCACGCATTACCAATGCGCTGACGACACGAGCGTGAGTTGCTAGATAGGACAAGCGCGTCTGGGAACCCTGGTTGAAGAACGGCCGAAAACTGACGCCAAATTATGTCAAATCGGCGGTTTATGCTACCAAAAACAATGGCGGCTCCAGAAGGCTACCCTGATTTGCAGCCATCGCGCGTGTTCTGAAGCGTAGCACCGGTCCGGGGAGCGGTGCTACGCAAGTCTCTACAGGTGCTGTTACGCGCCGGCCAGCAGTTCCTCGCAGTAGCTCGGTCCGGTTGCGCCGGGGCGGTCGGCGGTGATCTCGATATTGCGGATCGTGTAATCGGAGGAAACGGTGATCTTGGCCGAGCAGCTGACGCTGGCGCTCTTGCCGTTCTCCAGCTTGATGCGCTTGTAGCCGCCGCGCCAGCTATAGACTGTGCTGGAGCCGGACGTAACGTCATCGAGCGGCGGATTGTATTTTGCAAAGAACTCGCCGGCAGAATGGCCGACCCAGCGCTTGGATATCGGGCTGTCGGTTATGGTAACGGTCGTGCAGCTGGAAAGTGCAAGTGCGAGAAGGGCGGTCGATGCGATGAGGCGGCGGCTCATGATCCGTGAAAATCCTTGTGTGATGGGCTGGTCCCCAAGCAATGCCTGCGGGACATATGTCATGTTCCAGCTAGCAGATTTTCCTGGCTCACCGCGAGATCACGGGACGGCTTTGACATCAAATTCTTGAAGCGCCGCTTTTTTGCAACGGATTCACGGCAGTTCCACGAGGTGCGACAAACGAATTAAGCCTTGTCACATTTTTTTCGAAAACGGTGCTTGTCGAAGGAAAAATGCTGTTCTATAGAGGCGCCACTGGTCACGGAGTGTAGCGCAGTCTGGTAGCGCACCACGTTCGGGACGTGGGGGTCGCAAGTTCGAATCTTGCCACTCCGACCAGTCAAAAGCCTTTCCGAGCAAAGGTTTCAACTCCCGAAACACTTTCTCCGAAGAATTCCTTTTCTGATAAACGGACCGATTGCGGACTGTTTCATCGCTTGGGCTTAAGAACGCGTTTGTCTGCGCGATCTGGACGTCTCAGTTTGCATGTGTGCAGTCTATTTAAATCCTTTCGCTGCCGCCTCCACTACCACGTCCGGGATCGATGAATCTCGAACCAGCAGATCCTGTATTCTCATTTTTGGGAACAGCTGAAGAGAGCCGGCGTTATCAGCCCATCGAAACCGATGGAGGTGACTATGCTTAAAGGTATCGCATTGTGGGCAATGGGAGTTCCTATATTTGTAATCGTTCTGCTCTACATGTTTGTTTTCTAGCTGCAGCCACTTGTTGCGCCATTGAGCAAAAGCAGCTCAGCCTAGCATTATCGGCTGCAAAGCAACGAACGCAGATGAAAAGGCCCGCTTTCGCGGGCTTTTTTGTTTCGGTAATTTGTGATCTGAGAGCTACTGGCGCTGAGAGTTACAACGCACTTGTCGTAACAGGAAGGCGGCTTGCGCCGCCCTCATGACATTCTTGCAGTCAGATATCGCTTCCGGCATTGGAGAAGAACTCGGCTGCTTCTGCGGCCGTCAGTCTCCTGATCTCCGCTTCGTCGCGGCGTGATGCGAACAATTCACTTGCCATCAGCTGTTCGGCCAAATCCGCAGGCAGCGAAAGCACGATGCGCTGTTCACCTTCCTTGCCGCGATGGATGCCGCCGACATCTGCGCGCTTGGCGGTAACCATGCCGCCAGCGACCGTATTCAGCGTGTCGGGATCGATCAGGACGAAGGCGCCGGTGGCGCGGTTCTGCTCATAGGCATCGAACACCGCCGGTTCTTCGAAGGAAAGATGCACCTTGCCGATCGCGTTCATCGAAAGCAGCGAGGCATGCGGCTTCCATTGTCCGGTCGACAGATCGAGCTGCAACGTGGGTTCGATCGTTACCCGCTGCCGGCGCGAGCCGCTTTTCAGCCAGTAACGCTTGCCCGGCTCGATGCCGCCCGGCTGAAGCGACACGAGCTGCGCGTCGAAGGATGTGCCGGTCATCGGCTGGCCATCGATGGAGACAATGATGTCGCCACGCGACACATCCACCTGCCGGTCGAGAACGAGCGTGATCGCATCGCCGGCGACTGCTGCATTTCGCACGAGATCGAAGGTGACGATCTGCTTCACATTGGCGACGGTGCCCGAAGGCAGGATCGCAACCGAGTCACCCGGCTTGATCGCGCCGCCTGATACCGTACCCTGATAACCGCGAAAACTCTCGCCGGGGCGCACGACACGTTGCACGGGGAGGCGGAAACCGCCGGCCTGGGTGGAACGGCTGGTGGCAAGCTCCAGCGCTTCGATCAGCGTCGGGCCTTCATACCACGGCATCGCCTGATTGCCTGAGAGAACGACATTCTCGCCCTTCAAGGCAGACATCGGAATGGCGGTGATCTGCCGCACACCGAGTGCCAATGCGAATTCGCGGAATTCGGCCGCGATCTTTTCGAACACTGCCTTGTCGTAACCGATCAGGTCGATCTTGTTGACCGCCAGCACGAACTGCCGGATGCCCATCAGCGCCGCGATCGTTGCGTGCCGACGGGTCTGTTCGAGCAGGCCGACGCGGGCGTCAGCCAGAAGGATGGCGAGATCGGCGGTAGAGGCGCCGGTCACCATGTTGCGGGTATATTGCTCGTGGCCGGGTGTATCGGCGACGATGAAGGAGCGGCGATCCGTGGAGAAATAGCGATAGGCGACATCGATCGTGATGCCCTGTTCGCGTTCCGCCTGCAGGCCGTCGAGCAGCAGCGCGAAATCCGGCAGGCCGAGATCGTTCTGCGCGCCACTGTCACGCGCAAGCGTCGCCGCCTGGTCTTCCTTGACCGCCTTGGTGTCCCAGAGAAGCCTGCCGATCAGGGTCGACTTGCCGTCATCGACTGAGCCGCAGGTGATCAGGCGCAGCGGCCGCGTATCGCGCGAAACGCGGGCGGCGGATTCGGCGAAGGGAATGACATTCGCCGAAGCAGCGACGGGCGTAGTTGTGGCTGTAGCTGTGGCGCTCATCTTAGAAATATCCCTCGCGCTTCTTCTTTTCCATGGAGCCGGACTGGTCACGGTCGATGGCGCGGCCCTGTCGTTCGGAAACGGTTGCGATTTCCAGTTCCGCGATCACCTCTTCGAGGTTGGATGCCGTCGAGCGGATCGCACCGGTGAGTGGGAAGCAGCCGAGCGTGCGGAAGCGGATCATGCCGTGCTGGATTTCTTCGCCGGGCTGGAGTTCCAGCCGCGGATCTTCCGCCAGGATCATCATCCCGTCGCGCTCCACATAGGGGCGCTCGGCGGCGTAATAGAGCGGCACGAGCGGAATGTCTTCCGCCTGGATGTATCGCCAGATATCGACCTCGGTCCAGTTCGACAGCGGGAAGACCCGGATCGACTCGCCCTTGTTGACCTTGCCGTTGTACACGTTCCACAGCTCGGGGCGCTGGTTCTTCGGGTCCCAGCGGTGCTTGCTGTCACGGAATGAGTAAACACGCTCCTTGGCCCGCGACTTCTCTTCGTCGCGGCGCGCGCCACCGAAGGCGGCATCAAAGCCATATTTGTCCAGCGCCTGCTTCAGGCCCTGGGTCTTCATGATGTCGGTGTGCTTGGAGCTGCCATGGGTGAACGGGTTGATACCCTGCGCCACACCTTCCGGGTTGACGTGGGTGATCAGCTCCAGGCCCATTTCCTCGACCATCTTGTCGCGGAAGCGGTACATCTCCTGGAATTTCCACTGGGTGTCGACATGCATGACCGGGAACGGCAACTTGCCCGGGAAGAAGGCCTTGCGCGCCAGGTGCAGCATCACGGCGGAATCCTTGCCGATCGAGTACAGCATCACCGGGTTGTCGAACTCGGCGGCCACCTCGCGGATGATGTGGATGCTCTCCGCCTCCAGCTGTTTCAAGTGCGTCAGTTTGTCGACCATGGCTACTCACGAAAAACGATCTTATGGACGGCCTGCGGGCCGTATTCGAGCGAGCCACTTTATCACAGCGAGTGCTTCTATTTAGGAGGCCGGCTAGATCGAAAAAGTCTAACCATATGACTGAAGTTTCGAGCTGGCAGGTCCGGCCTGTTCGCGGCCACGCCCGCGAAAAACCCATACCACTGTCAGATAGGATTCGGGCAATCGATGAACAGATGTTCGACGGCAAACCGCCGTGCCAGATAGTCGCCCAGCGCCTGCACCCCATAGCGTTCGGTAGCGTGGTGCCCGGCAGCAATGAAGCTGATACCGTTCTCGCGCGCACTGTGATAGGTCTGCTCGGAGGCTTCCCCGGTCAGGTACAGGTCGACCCCGGCCGCAATCGCGGTGTCGATATAGCCCTGCCCGCCGCCGGTGCACCAACCGACCCGGCGGATCATCTGCTCGCCCTCGACCAGCAACGGCTCGCGCCCCAGCACCTCCTGCACACGACGGGCGAAGTCACGCGCGGTAAGCGGTTCGGCCAGCGAACCGACCAGCCCGACCACCTTGGGGTTTTCCGGGTCCAGCGGACCTTCGACAGTAATGTCCAGTTGCCGCGCCAACTGCACGTTGTTGCCCACGTCCGGGTGCACATCCAGCGGCAGATGGAACGCCAGCAGGCTGATATCGTTGTTCAGCAGGGTCTTCAGCCGGCGCTGGCGGATGCCGGTGACGCACGGGTTTTCGCCCTTCCAGAAATAACCATGGTGCACCAGCACCAGGTCGGCCTCGGCCTCGACCGCCGCATCCAGCAGCGCCTGGCTGGCAGTGACTCCGCTGACGATGCGGCTGACCTGCGGCCGGCCCTCGACCTGCAGGCCATTGGGACAGTAATCCTGGATCTTCGCGCTGCCCAGGTAACGCTCGGCTTCCTCGACCAGGGTGTTCAGTGCGACGGCCATGAAAATCTCCTCGAATCTGCATTTTTATCGGGCACAACGCCCATGCAACGCCCGTATAATGCCGGCCATTATGGGCCGTCGCGGGCACTGGGGGAACCGGTGTATGATCGCGCGCGCTCATGCTCCACCGCGCGCCCACCGGTCTTCGCTCTTTCCAGGATTCGTTCATGTTCAAGGCTTTGCGTTACTTTGGCTGGCCCCTGCTTACCGGCGTACTGGTCGCCATGCTGATCATCCAGCGTTTTCCGGAATGGGTCGGCCTGCCCAGCCAGGACGTCAACCTGCAACAGGCACCGCAGACTTCGCGGATCATGCAGGGCCCCGTGTCCTATGCCGACGCCGTGACCCTGGCCGCCCCGGCGGTCGCCAACCTGTACACCACCAAGGTGGTGAACAAGAGCTCGCATCCGCTGTTCGAAGACCCGCAGTTCCGCCGCTTCTTCGGGGACAACCTGCCCAAACAGCGCCGCTGGGAATCAAGCCTGGGCTCAGCCGTGATCATGAGCCCCGAAGGCTACCTGCTGACCAACAACCACGTGACCAGCGGCGCCGACCAGATCGTGGTGGCCCTGAAGGACGGTCGCGAGACCTTGGCCCGGGTCATCGGCAGCGACCCGGAAACCGACCTGGCGGTGCTGAAGATCGACCTGAAGAACCTGCCGGCGATCACCATCGGCCGCTCCGACACCATTCACATCGGCGACGTGTCGCTAGCCATCGGCAACCCGTTCGGAGTCGGCCAGACCGTGACCATGGGCATCATCAGCGCCACTGGGCGTAACCAGCTGGGGCTGAACAACTACGAAGATTTCATCCAGACCGACGCCGCGATCAACCCGGGCAACTCCGGCGGTGCGCTGGTGGATGCCAACGGCAACCTGATCGGCATCAACACGGCGATCTTCTCCAAGTCCGGCGGTTCGCAGGGCATCGGCTTCGCGATCCCGGTGAAACTGGCCCTGGAGGTAATGAAGTCGATCGTCGAGCACGGCCAGGTGATCCGTGGCTGGCTGGGCATCGAAGTGCAGCCGCTGAGCCAGGAACTGGCCGAATCGTTCGGCATGAAGGACCGCCCGGGCATCGTCGTGGCGGGTATCTTCCGCGAGGGGCCGGCGGCGAAGGCCGGGTTGCAGCTGGGTGACGTGATCCTGAGCATCAACGGCGAGCCGGCCGGCGACGGACGCAAATCGATGAACCAGGTGGCGCGGATCAAACCCAACGAGAAAATCACCATCGAAGTGATGCGCAACGGGCAACAGCTGAAGCTGGTTGCCGAGGTTGGGCTGCGGCCGCCGCCAGCGCCAGCGGTGGCCAAGGAAGAGAAGTAGGAATGGGGCCGCTTTGCGGCCCCTTTTGCGTCAGTGCAGGATCTGGCTCAGGAACAACTTGGTCCGGTCACTGCGCGGCCGGTCGAAGAAGTCATCCGGCGACGCCTGCTCGACGATCTCGCCCTTGTCCATGAAGATCACCCGGTTCGCCACGGTCCGGGCAAAGCCCATCTCGTGAGTCACGCAAAGCATGGTCATGCCATCCTCGGCCAGGCCCACCATGGTATCGAGCACTTCCTTGACCATTTCCGGGTCCAGCGCCGAGGTCGGTTCGTCGAACAGCATGATCTTCGGTTTCATGCACAACGCACGGGCAATCGCCACGCGCTGCTGCTGGCCACCGGACAACTGCCCCGGGTACTTGTGCGCCTGCTCCGGAATGCGCACGCGCTCCAGGTAGTGCATGGCAATTTCCTCGGCCTTGCGCCGCGGCATCTTGCGCACCCACATCGGCGCCAAGGTGCAGTTCTCCAGGATGCTCAGGTGCGGGAACAGGTTGAAGTGCTGGAACACCATGCCCACTTCACGGCGGATGGCCTCGATCTGCTTGAGGTCGTTGGTCAGCTCGACACCATCGACCACGATGCGCCCCTGCTGGTGCTCTTCCAGGCGGTTGAGGCAGCGGATGGTAGTGGACTTGCCCGAGCCCGATGGCCCGCACAACACGATGCGCTCGCCCTGGCGCACGTTCAGGTTGATGTCCTTGAGCACATGGAACTGGCCGTACCACTTGTTCACGCCCTGCATCTGGATGATGCCTTCGGGGCCGGCAGGCTGCTTGATCGCTTCACTCATTTCGAAACTCCTAACGCTTGTGGCCAGTGTCCAGCTTGCGCTCCAGGTGCATGGAGTAGCGGGACATACCGAAACAGAAAATCCAGAACACCAGGGCCGCGAACACGTAGCCTTCGGTGGCCATGCCCAGCCAGGCGGGGTCGGCGGCGGCTTGCTTGACGCTGTTCAGCAGGTCGAACAGGCCGATGATGATCACCAGGCTGGTGTCCTTGAACAGGGCAATGAAGGTGTTGACGATGCCGGGGATCACCAGCTTGAGCGCCTGCGGCAGGATCACCAGGCCCATCGCCCGCCAGTAGCCCAGGCCCATGGCCGCGGCCGCTTCGTACTGGCCCTTGGGGATGGCCTGCAGGCCGCCACGCACCACTTCGGCTATGTATGCCGACTGGAACAGGATCACGCCGATCATCGCCCGCAGCAGTTTGTCGAAGCTCATGCCTTCGGGCAGGAACAACGGCAGCATCACCGATGACATGAACAGCACGGTGATCAGCGGCACGCCGCGCCAGAACTCGATGAAGGTGACGCATACCACCTTCACCGCCGGCATCTTCGAGCGCCGCCCGAGGGCCAGCAGGATGCCCAGCGGCAAGGCACCGACGATACCCACGGTGGCGATCACCAGGGTCAGCATCAGCCCGCCCCACTGGCTGGTCGGTACATTCTCCAGGCCCAGCACGCCGCCGTGCAGCAGGGTGTAGGCCAGGATCGGGTACAGCACCAGGAAACCCAGGCCATAGACAGCCTTGCGCGGGAAACGCTTGATGAACAATGGCGCGGCGCCAAGCACGGCAAGCCACACGGTCAGGTCCACGCGCCAGCGCAGTTCGGCCGGGTAGTAGCCATACATGAACTGGCCGAAACGTTGCTGCACGAACACCCAGCAGGCGCCCTCCTTGGTGCAGTCGGCGCGGGTGGTACCGACCCAGTTGGCATCGAGCAATGCCCACTGCAGCATCGGCGGCACGATCAACCACACAAGGTAGATGGCGAACAGGGTCAGCAGCGTGTTAAGCCAGCTGGAGAAGAGATTGGCCCGCATCCATGCGAGCACGCCGACGGTTTTCACCGGTGGCGGCATGTCGGGTTTGAAAACATGGGCATTCACTGGCGTATCCTCACCGCTCGATCAACGCAATGCGCTTGTTGTACCAGTTCATCAGCAGCGAAATGCTGATGCTGATGGCGAGATAGACACTCATGGTGATGGCAATCACCTCGATGGCCTGGCCGGTCTGGTTGAGTACGGTACCGGCGAACAGCGAGACCATCTCCGGGTAGCCGATACCGGCCGCCAGTGACGAGTTCTTCGCCAGGTTCAGGTACTGGCTGGTCAGCGGCGGAATGATCACCCGCAGTGCCTGGGGGATGATCACCTTGCGCAGGGTCGGGCCCTCGCGCAGGCCCAGCGAGCGCGCGGCCTCGGTCTGGCCATGGCTGACCGAACGGATACCGGAACGTACGATCTCGGCAATGAACGCGGCGGTATAGATGGTCAACGCCAGGGTCAGCGCCAGCAACTCGGGAATCAGCACCCAGCCACCGACGAAGTTGAATCCTTTCAATTGCGGCACTTCCCAGTGCACCGGGTCGCCGAACAGCAGTACACAGGCACCCGGAATGGCGATGAACAGTGCCAGCCCCACCCAGAACTTGTGGAATGGCTCGCCGGTTTCATCGAAGCGCTTGTTGGCATAGCGCACCATCACGACGATGGCCAGTACGGCCAGGCCCAGGGCAATGACGAACGGCCAGAAGCCGTCGGCCATGGACGCACCAGGCATGTTCAGGCCACGGTTGCTGATGAAGAAGGTGTCCTGGAAGTTGATGCTGCCGCGCGGCCCTGGCAGGGTCAGGAACACGGCGAAGTACCAGAACAGGATCTGCAGCAACGGCGGGATGTTGCGGAAGGTTTCCACGTACACGGTCGCCAGCTTGTTGATCATCCAGTTCGGCGACAGCCGTGCCACGCCGATGATGAAGCCGAGGATGGTCGCCAGGACCACGCCGATGAAGGTCACCAGCAGGGTGTTGAGCAGGCCGATGACGAACACCCGCGCATAGCTGTCGGATTCCACGTAGGGGATCAGGTGCTGGGCGATGCCGAAGCCGGCACTGCGTTCGAGGAAGTCGAAGCCCGAGGTGATACCTCGGTGTTGCAGGTTGGTCTGGGTATTGTGGAACAGGTACCAGCCCAGACCGACCACGAAGGCTATCGTGAGGATCTGGAACAGCCACGCACGCACACGTGGATCGCTCAGGGATAACCCCTTTTGTGCGCCAATTCGATTTTGCATGAAGTGCCCCGGAAAGTAGGGTTCCGAACAACCTGCGGCGGCAGGATGCCGCCGCAGGGTGCAGCCATCAGCGCACCGGTGGTGCGTACTGGATGCCGCCGTTGTTCCACAGGGCGTTCATGCCACGGTCGATCTTCAGGTCGGTACCCTGGCCCAGGTTCTTCTCGAACACTTCGCCGTAGTTGCCGACTTGCTTGACGATCTGCACTACCCAGTCCTTGGGCAGCTTGAGGTCCTTGCCATACTCGCCGTCCGCACCCAGCAGGCGGGCGACGTCCGGGTTCTTCGTGGCCTTGGCCTCGGCTTCGACGTTCTTCGAGGTGATGCCGGCCTCTTCGGCGTTGAGCATGGCGAACAGGGTCCACTTGACGATGCTGAACCATTCTTCGTCGCCTTTACGCACCACCGGGCCCAGCGGCTCCTTGGAGATGGTTTCCGGCAGCACCACGTAGTCGCCCGGCGCGGCCAGCTTGGAGCGCTGGGCGAACAGTTGCGACTTGTCCGAGGTCAGCACGTCGCAACGGCCGGACTCCAGCGACTTGGCGCTTTCGTCGGAGGTGTCGAAGGTGATCGGGGTGTATTTCAAGCCATTGGCGCGGAAGAAGTCCGATACGTTCAGTTCGGTGGTGGTACCAGCCTGGATGCAGATGGTCGCGCCATCGAGTTCCTTGGCGCTGGAAACGCCCAGCTTCTTGTTGACCAGGAAGCCGACGCCGTCGTAATAGGTGACACCGGCGAACACCAGGCCCATGCCGGCATCGCGCGAGCTGGTCCAGGTGGTATTGCGTGACAGCACGTCGACTTCGCCCGACTGCAGCGCGGTGAAGCGTTCCTTGGCGTTGAGCTGGCTGAACTTGACCTTGGTCGCGTCGCCGAACACGGCAGCGGCGACGGCACGGCACACATCGGCGTCGATACCAACGATCTTGCCCTGCGCATCAGGTACCGAGAAGCCTGGAAGACCGTCGCTCACGCCACACTGGACGAAGCCCTTCTTCTTCACCGCATCGAGGGTGGCGCCGGCCTGGGCATTGCTCACGGCGCCCAGTGCAGCGGCAGCGGTCAGGACTGCCAGGGTGGTTTTCAACATCTTCATTCACAACCTCCAAATCGCTCTTGTTGTATCGAGCCGGAATTGCACCGCACCCTTTTGAGGCGTATCCGACCCGTATTGGCTTGTTATTGGGTCAATTGGCGCAATGGGCTGTTCTATGACAGCCTTCGCGTGCAAAGGGTGTTACCGTCACGGCCTGCCCTTTGCATCGGAGGTTGAATTGCAAAGCGCGTACCAGATTGTCTGGCTGTAGCGATTAAGCGCTCGTCAAGTAGGGAAAGTTGTATCGTTGCGACATTCTTTTTCAGACAATCATTTCCAGCGCCTTCTTTTCACGCACGCCACAACGAGACCCGCACACTTTCGGAGCAGTCATGACCAACCCGCTGATTCTCGAACCGCAGAAAACCGCAGACGCTTGTGTGATCTGGTTGCACGGTCTGGGTGCCGACCGTTACGACTTCCTACCAGTCGCCGAATTCATGCAGGAGCGCCTGCTCAGTACCCGCTTCATCATGCCCCAGGCCCCCACCCGCCCGGTGACCATCAACGGCGGCTATGCCATGCCCAGCTGGTACGACATCAAGGCCATGACCCCTGCCCGTGCCATCGACGAGGCACAGCTGGAGGAGTCGGCCGAACAAGTGATTGCCCTGATCAAGGCCGAGCAAGCCAAAGGTGTCAGCCTGTCGCGAATTTTCCTTGCCGGTTTTTCCCAGGGCGGCGCAGTGGTGCTGCACACTGCCTATATAAAGTGGCAGGAAGCCCTGGGTGGCGTGATTGCCCTGTCGACCTATGCGCCGACCTTCAATGACCAGCATCAGCTGAGCGCCTGCCAGCAACGCACCCCCGCCCTGTGTCTGCATGGCGTGCACGACCCGGTGGTGATCCCGTCCATGGGCCGCACCGCTTTCGAGTACCTGGATACCTGGGGCGTTGCCGCCCGCTGGCATGAATACCCGATGGAGCACGAAGTGGTGGTAGAAGAGCTGGGCGATATCCACGACTGGTTGGCCAGGCAACTGCAATAAGCAGAAGCCATCTGTAGTTGTAAGCCCAAGCCACTACGCCGCGCCCGAATCTTGCTTTACACTGCCGGCGTACATTCCTTAACCAGTTGATGAGACGATCGTGCTCAAGGCACTCAAGAAAATATTCGGCAAGGGAGACGCCGCGCCACAGGCCGCCGCTCCTGCTGCCAGCGTGGCGGCGCCTGCGCCTGCCAGCGAGGCCCGGCCGGCGGCAAAAACGCCCGCCCCTCGCGCCAACCCTACGCCCAAGGCTGAACAACCTGCTGTCGTTGCGCCGGCCGCCGACAAGCCGGCCAAGGACAAACCGCGCCGCGAGCGCAAGCCCAAGCCGCAGGCCAGCCTGTGGAAACCGGAAGACTTCGTGGTCGAGCCGCAGGAAGGCAAGACCCGCTTCCACGACTTCAAGCTGTCCAACGAACTGATGCACGCCATCCACGACCTGGGCTTCCCGTACTGCACGCCGATCCAGGCGCAGGTGCTGGGTTATACCCTGCGTGGCCAGGACGCGATTGGCCGGGCCCAGACCGGTACCGGCAAGACTGCTGCGTTCCTGATCTCGATCATCTCCCAGTTGCAGCAGACGCCTCCGCCCAAGGAACGCTACATGGGTGAACCGCGCGCGCTGATCATCGCCCCCACCCGCGAACTGGTGGTACAGATCGCCAAGGACGCCGTTGCACTGACCAAGTACACCGGCCTCAACGTCATGAGCTTCGTCGGCGGCATGGACTTCGACAAGCAGCTCAAGGCCTTGGAAGCGCGCCACTGCGACATCCTGGTTGCTACGCCCGGCCGCCTGCTGGACTTCAACCAGCGTGGCGAGGTGCAACTGGACATGGTCGAGGTCATGGTGCTGGACGAAGCCGACCGCATGCTCGACATGGGCTTCATCCCCCAGGTTCGCCAGATCATTCGTCAGACCCCGCCGAAAAGCGAGCGCCAGACCTTGCTGTTCTCCGCCACCTTCACCGACGACGTGATGAACCTGGCGAAACAGTGGACCACCAACCCGGCCATCGTCGAGATCGAACCGGAGAACGTGGCCAGCGAAACGGTGGAGCAGCACGTTTATGCGGTGGCCGGCAGCGACAAATACAAGCTGCTGTACAACCTGGTGACCCAGAACAGGTGGGAACGGGTGATGGTATTCGCCAACCGCAAGGACGAAGTGCGGCGCATCGAGGAAAAACTGGTGCGCGACGGCATCAACGCCGCCCAGTTGTCGGGCGACGTGCCACAGCACAAGCGAATCCGTACCCTGGAGAATTTCCGCGAAGGGCGCATTACCGTGCTGGTGGCTACCGACGTCGCCGGGCGTGGCATTCACATCGACGGCATCAGCCACGTGATCAATTTCACCTTGCCGGAAGACCCGGACGACTACGTGCACCGCATTGGCCGCACCGGCCGTGCCGGTACCAGTGGTGTGTCGATCAGCTTTGCCGGTGAGGATGATTCCTACCAGTTGCCGGCGATCGAAGCTTTGCTGGGACGCAAGATCAAGTGCGAGATGCCGCCGGATGAGCTGTTGAAGCCGGTGCCGCGCAAGCACCACTGACCTGTACCGGCCTTTTCGCGGGTAAACCCGCTCCCACAGGTACTGCATAGCTTTCGGACCTGTGCAATACCTGTGGGAGCGGGTTCACCCGCGAACCGGGGCTCCGCCCCGGCCATCAAACAAGGATCTACCAGCGCCCGGCAGCATCCTGGTCACTCTGCTTCCCTTCGACCCAACGCGGCCCCTCCTGGGTGTCCTCCTTCTTCCAGAACGGCGCCCGGGTTTTCAGGTAGTCCATGATGAAGTTGCACGCATCGAACGCCGCCTGACGGTGGGCACTGGCCACGCCGACGAAGACGATCGGCTCACCCGGTTCCAGCGCACCGATGCGGTGCAGCACCTCGACCTTGAGCAACGGCCAACGCTGCTCGGCCTCGACCACGATCTTGCCCAGGGCCTTTTCGGTCATGCCTGGGTAGTGTTCAAGGAACATCCCTGCCACTTCCCGGCCATCGTTGAAGTCCCGTACATAGCCGACAAAGGCAACCACCGCGCCCACACCGACATTGGCCGCATGCATGGCATTGGTTTCGGCACCTGGGTCGAACGCGCCCTCCTGCACTCGCACTGCCATGTTCAGCCTCCGGTCACCGGCGGGAAGAACGCTACCTCATCGCCCTCTTCCAGCGGTTCATCAAGCTTGCACAGCTCTTCGTTGCGCGCGCACATCAGGTTTTGCTCGGCCAGCACCTGGTATTGCCCACCTTTGGCCACCAAGGCCTGGCGCACATCGTCCAGCACCTTGAACGCGCCCTCCACCCGCTCGACATCCAGGCCCAGCAGTTCGCGGTAACGGGCGAAGTACATCACCTTGACCTTCATCACGCCTCCACCTTGTAGTGGCCGCTCTTGCCACCGAGTTTTTCCAGCAGGCGCACCTGCTCGATGACCATGCCCTTGTCCACAGCCTTGCACATGTCGTAAATCGTCAGCGCGGCTACGCTGGCAGCGGTCAGCGCTTCCATCTCCACGCCGGTCTGCCCGGCCAGCTTGCAGCGGGCAACGATGCGCACGGCATCCTGCCCCTCGGCGTTGAGTTCCACCTTTACGCTGGTCAGCATCAGCGGGTGGCACAACGGAATCAGGTCGCTGGTCTTCTTCGCCGCCTGAATCCCGGCAATGCGCGCTACCGCGAACACGTCGCCCTTGGGGTGTTCGCCGTCGACGATCATCTGCAAGGTCTGCGGCAACATGCGCACCCGTGCTTCGGCGCTGGCCTCGCGCTCGGTCACGGCCTTTTCAGTGACGTCGACCATGTTGGCCCGCCCCTGGGAATCAAGATGTGTCAGCACTGCTCTGCTCCTGTGAAGGGAACTGGCAGTGTAAACCTGTGGGTCAGGTTTGAGCAGGGGGCTGCACCAACTGGATCGGCCTCTCCGCCGGAGCGCCCATGAAAAGGCCGGGCAGCGAACTGCCCGGCCGCATGGCTTTACAAGTGCGACTCGGCGTACTCGGCCAGCACCGAGCGGGGCACGCCCTGCAGGGTGATGTGCACGCCATGAGGGAAGTCCTTGAAGCGCTCGGTCAGGTAGGTCAGGCCCGAGCTGGTGGCGGACAGGTAGGGGGTGTCGATCTGCGCCAGGTTGCCCAGGCAGACCACCTTGGAACCGGAGCCGGCACGGGTGATGATGGTTTTCATCTGGTGCGGCGTCAGGTTCTGGCACTCGTCGATCAGGATCAGGCTTTGCTGGAAGCTGCGACCACGGATGTAGTTCAGCGACTTGAACTGCAACGGCACACGCTCAAGGATGTACTCGACACTGCCATGGGTGCTTTCGTCATCCATGTGCAAGGCTTCGAGGTTATCGGTAATGGCGCCCAGCCAGGGCTCCATCTTCTCCGCCTCGGTGCCCGGCAGGAAGCCGATCTCCTGGTCCAGCCCCTGCACGCTGCGGGTGGCGATGATGCGCCGGTAGCGCTTGCTGACCATGGTCTGCTCGATGGCCGCGGCCAGCGCCAGGATGGTCTTGCCGGAACCGGCGGCGCCGGTCAGGTTGACCAGGTGGATATCCGGGTCGAGCAAGGCGAACAGCGCCAGGCTCTGGTGGATATCGCGCGGTTTCAGGCCCCACGCCTCCTGGTGCAGCAGCGGCTCCTGGTGCAGGTCGAGCAACAGCAGCTCGTCGTTGCGGATGCCCTTGATCCAGCCGACGAAGCCCTGTTCGTCGATGATGAACTCGTTGACATGCACCGCCGGCAGGTTGTCGGTCAGTTGCACCCGGTGCCAGGTGCGGCCACGCTCCTGGCGGGTATCGACCTTGCTCACCCGGTCCCAGAACGAACCGCTGACCGAATGGTAGCCCTTGGATAGCAAGGATACGTCATCGACCAACTGGTCGGTGCTGTAGTCCTCGGCCGCGATGCCACAGGCACGTGCCTTCAGGCGCATGTTGATGTCTTTGGTGACCAGCACCACGTCCAGGTCGGTGCGCCGGGCCCGTACTTCGAGCAGCTGGTTGATGATGATGTTGTCGTTTAGGTTTTCCGGGAGCAGCTTATTGGGCTCGTTGCGCGGGGTCATCAGGATCGACAGGAAGCCCTTGGGCCCGCTTTTGCCACGCTGGATCGGCACGCCCTGCTCGACATCGCTGGGCGAGGCGTCACCGAGGGTCTGGTCGATCAGGCGAATGGCCTGGCGGCATTCGGCAGCGATGCTCTGTTTGCCGGCCTTGAGCTTGTCGAGTTCCTCCAGCACCGTCATCGGGATGGCGACATGGTGCTCCTCGAAGTTGAGTAACGCGTTGGGGTCGTGAATCAGGACGTTGGTATCGAGCACATACAGGATTGGCTTGCTGGAGGAAGGGTTGCGTCCTTGGTCATCCATACTCGGTCACCTTATGTCGAAGCCACACGGCGTGCTCTGTTACGCCGCAGAGTGACTGCCGTTCTCCCCGTATCCGCGTTGTTACGGGCGGGAAGCGAACCTGGCTAGGTGGGCCTGGATGACGCCACCTGTGCTGCAGGAATCGGCTGTCTGGTTTCTTCATACCGCAAAAACCATGACCGGAAAAAGCGTTTTTACGACTTTTTGAAGTTTATTTTGCCGAATGACGAAGGGGCCTTGGCGGCAGCGCCAGAGGGGACTACAGTCAGAAGTCACACCCCCGGTTCGCGGTACCCATACTCGCGGCAGCCTTCCCAGCCGATACCGCTCTGCGCGGTATTGCGCAGCAACCAGTCCACTGCCGGCTGCGCCTTGGGCAGGCTGTCATGGAACTGGATCACCCCCTTGCGCCACAGCAGCATCAAGGTCAGCACCCGCTGCGCCGAGGCTTGCGCCGTCAGTGCTCCATCATCCTGAGCATCGATATCCCACAACGATACCCGCAGTTGCTGGCTGGCCATGAACGTCTCGCCGTCGGCGCGGCGCTGCCCATAAGGTGGCCGGAACAACGGCACGTACTGTTGCGGCAGGTCGGCCTGCACCCGCGCCTGGCTGCGCCGCAGCGAGTCCTGCCAGCCCGTCCACTGTGCATGGGAGCGATATTCCCAGCCCTGGATGCCCACGCACTGGCCACCATAAAGCTGGCGCAAGGCGGTCGCCGCGCCGGCGTCGCGGCGTTGCTGCAGGCGGTTGCCGAGCACGAAAAACGTCCCTGCAAGCTTCTGTCGACGCAGGTAATCGGTGAGCTGGTCGGTCGTGCCGCCCTGCGGCCCGGGCCCACCGACGAAGGTCAGCAGGAACATGCGGTCATTCAGTTCATCACCATTGCGCTCGCGCGCCGACAGCCGCTCCACCTCACTGCTGGTCTGTGGCAGCAAGGCAGCCTTGCGCAATTGTTCGTCGAGGTACTGAACATGGAACTGGTGGCTGGGCTCGACCCAACCAGTGTAGAACGTGCCTACATCTGCAGCGAACGTCGCCGCTTGGGTGCGTAACTCCGCCATCGAGCTAACCGGGTAGCAGAACGATGCGTCCTGCTCGCAACTGCGCTGCGCCTGTTGATAGCCTTGCCACAAGCGCTGCCACATGCGCGCCCTTACAAGGCGCACCTTCTGCATGTTTATCTGCCGCAGCGCCAACCGGCTCGTCAATGCCGCGTCGTCCAGCAGTTCGCTCTCGTGCAGCACCTGGGCGAACGAAAGGATTTCCGCCCGCGAAGCCACATCGAACAGCGCCGGGCTGTCCAGCTGCTCGGGCCACAGGCTGCGGTCCAGGCTTACCTGGGGTGATGGGGCGGCTTGCACGGCCAGGCTCAGCAGGCCGGCCAGCAAGGCAGAGGCAATGCGCACGGTTGAAGGCTCCGCAACGGCGAAACGCGCACTATAGCGCCTGCACCGGGCATGGTCTGTGACTATCGTCGCCATAGTTTGGACTTGTACCGCCCAGCCCGTAGAATTCCCGGCCAACGATGCCAGGAGCCGACCCGATGCTGACGGTGATTTCCCCCGCCAAGACCCTCGACTACGACACCCCACCGGTGACCGAGCGTTACACCCTGCCGCAATACCTGGACGACTCCCAGGAACTGATTCGGCAACTGCGCGAGCTGTCGCCAGCGCAGATCAGCGAACTGATGCATTTGTCCGACAAGCTCGCCGGCCTGAATGCCGCACGCTTTGGCAGCTGGACTCCGGACTTCACCCCGGCCAATGCCAAGCAGGCACTGCTGGCGTTCAAGGGTGACGTGTACACCGGCCTCGATGCCGAGAGCCTGGGCGAGGACGATTTCAACTACGCGCAGGAGCACCTGCGCATGCTCTCGGGCCTGTACGGCCTGCTGCGCCCGCTGGACCTGATGCAGCCTTATCGCCTGGAAATGGGCACCAAGCTGGCCAATGCCCGCGGCAAGGACCTGTACGCGTTCTGGGGCACGCGCATCAGCGAATGGTTGAACCAGGCCCTGGCCGAGCAGGGCGACGACGTGCTGCTCAACCTCGCCAGCAATGAATACTTCAGCGCGGTGAAACGCAGCGCATTGAAGGCGCGGGTGATCAACGTCGATTTCAAGGACTGGAAGAACGGCCAGTACAAGATCATCAGTTTCTACGCCAAGAAGGCACGGGGGATGATGAGCCGCTTCGTGATCCAGCGGCGCATCAGCGACCCGGAACAACTCAAGCAGTTCGATGTGCAGGGCTACTACTACAGTGCCGAGCAGTCGAAAGCGGACCACCTGGTGTTCCTGCGCGATCATCCTTCCGAGTGATCCTGTAACGGCCGTCTCGAGGTTGAACCCGCCCCCACCGGTACTGCGCTGCACGCAAGGCCGAGGCAACAGGTTTACCCGCGAAAAGGGCCGCACGGCGGCCCTACGGTAGCAGTACAAACCCTGCCTCCAGCCCGTCCACCTGCAGCCCCTGCACCACCGCCCTTGCCGACCTGACCACAACCCTTCGCGGCTTCTGTTGCGCAGACTGACGATAAACCACGTATTGCCTGCCCGCTTCATCCTCCTGCAAAGCCTCGGCAGGCACCACCATCGCAGCGTCTTCGCGATGTATCAGCACCGCCAAGCGGGCACTCATGCCCAGGCGCAAGCGCTGCTGTGTGGCGCCTTCAGGCAGTTGCAGGTCAACCCGTACGTCGTACCATGCCGTTTGTCCGGTATCGTCACGCGCCTGCAGGCCAATCTGCGCCAGGCGCCCGGCAAGCAGGTGACCTGCAATGAAGGCTTGCACCTCCATGCCCTCGCGCAGTTCGCCAAGGTCGCTTTCTGCCACCTTGGCAGCCACCTGCAAATGCTCAAGACCACTCAACGTCAGCAGTGGCATCCCCTGAACAAGCGCCTGGCCCTCCTGAAGTGGGCCAGGCGTGGCTGCGCTGCCGGCGGCACGGGCCAACAGGGCGGCAAACGGCGCCTTTACCACCTTCAGATCATGCCTTGCGCGCAACGCCCGCCACTGTGCTTCGGCGTTTGCCAGTTCCATTTCGGCAATCTTCAACGCATCCCCCTGGCCCCGGGCCTGGGTCAGTTGCAGCTCCTGCTGCGCGTCCAGCACCGCCTGCCGCTGTGCTTGCTGCAACTGTTCCAGGCTCTCAACTTCCATACGGGCAACGATACCTCGGTCCAGCAGCCGTCGGGTTTCATCCAGCGCCGTCTGGCCAGCCGCCAACGTGGCGCGTGCCACCGCCAGCGTACGTAGGCTACGAGCGACCTCCGGGCCAGCCTGCCAGCCGCGCAACTGGCTGACCAATGCCTTGGCCTTCAGGCGCTCGGCCTCGGCCTGGCGCAGCTGGATATCGAGCTGCGTGGTGTCCAGCTGCATCAATGGCTGCCCGGCGACCACCTGCTGCCCCTCAGCTACCAGCAGCGAAGCCAGCACGCCATCGAAGGGGGCACTGAGGGTCATCTGGCGGCCTGCCTGAAGCCGGCCAACCAAACCCAGATGCACCTCCAGCGGCTGCGGCTCGACCTGCACCCAGCGTTGCGCGTCCCTTGCGGAGGTATTCGGCCACGCCTGCCGACTTGCAGCGCCTGCACTGCGGTTGCCAAAGGTGCCGCCGCTCGAATGCCAGATGGCCAAGGCTCTGCTTCCAGACCCAAAGTGCCGCCCGGCGCGGTAGCACCTTCAAGGCTCACCACCAGCAAGTCGCTGCCCAACCCCTGGAACATCGGCTGGACATGCTGCGCGGCGCCATGGCCGATGTTCATCAAAGCCACCAGCGCGGCGCAGCCAATCGCTATGCCCGACAGTGCCAACCAGGCTCTGGCGCCCAGTTGCCGCAAGCTACCCAATGCCTCGCCGATGCGTTGCGGCCAGCTTGGCCCATAGGCCTCAGGCATCGAAGACGCCACCGTCACGTACCAGCAGGCGCCGCTGCATGCGCTGCGCCATGGCTGGGTCGTGGGTGACCATGAGCAAGGTCATGCCCTGCTCATGGTTCAGCCTGCAGAGCAGCCCGATGATCGCCTGGGCCGTTTCGCAGTCAAGGTTTCCGGTGGGCTCATCGGCCAGCAGAATTCGCGGCGCGGTGACCAGCGCCCTGGCGATTGCAACACGCTGGCGCTGGCCACCGGATAGATCTGCGGGCCAGTTCCGGGCACGTTGGGCCAGACCGACTTTTTCCAGCTGCAGCGTCGCAGCCCGCCTTGCCGAGGCCAGACCAATGCCCCGGTAACTCAGCGGCAGCGCGACATTGTCGAGAATGGTCAGACGAGGTAGCAGGTTGAAGCTCTGGAACACGAAACCCAGCAGGCGGTTTCGGGTGATCGCGCGTTGATCAGCATTGGCATGCGTCATGTCGCAACCGTCCAGTACCAGCCGCCCCCGGCAGGGCTGGTCGAGCAGGCCGATCAGGTTTAGTAGCGTGCTTTTGCCTGAACCGGAGGGGCCAGTGATGGCGCAGGACTGACTTTCAGCAAATGAAATCGATACATTGTCGAGAATCACCTGACCGCCAATCGAGCGTTGTACTGACTCAAGACGAAGAGGGTTCATTATCCAGCTCCAGATTAGCTGCAGTACGCTCTTGTTCAGGCCACTTGTTGGCAACCATGTCGACCAGTGAAACGTTAAACTCAGGCCAATCGATCTCCGTTGCATTCAACTGCATCATTATCGCGACCTCATAGTTGCCAAACTGCGCTTCTTCGATTGCCGGCAGACCGCGATAATAAGACAATATTTCTTGAAGACTTTCCGCACTATTGCCGTTACTCTGTCGCTCCGCATCCATTTTCCTGCAAATATATACTGACCATTCACAGTAACGCCTGCTCGTTTCCATCGCTGCAGCTTTTCGCTCATTGACCGTGAACGTTCCGCCCTCATCGTAAGCGATAAGACTCAGTTGTTCCTGACTTAGCAGCGCAAACGGATTATTTGCCTTTCCATTAATAAAATCAGTAGCTTGCGCAGCCCTGACAAGCCATTCAGGGTCGTCTGTAGCGGGGATCTCAGCATCATGGGCGAGCTTACCGAGTTCATAACCCAAGCCAAAAAGCCGCTCGCTTAATTTGGCCGCCAACGCGGCCAGGTCGCTTCTTGACATCTGGCTATCTCGTAATTTTGCACGCTCTGCGGCTGCACTTAGCGCCGTGGCCAGTGAAGAAAGATCTGCACTGTCCAATTCAAAAAAATTATCCACATCCACCAGTTGCCCGATAGCCTTCGAGCTCTCCTGCGCCGTCAAAGCGTGCACACTACGCACCGGCACACCTGTGTATTTTATTTCCATATACCCACCCAGGGTTAAGCAAACTCTACAAATAGGCCAACACCGCTTCGCTGCAGACTGGCGACGAAGCGGTTACCTCCTTTCAGTCGAAATGCCTATTTCATAGTGAATTCCACTCGCCATGAGTGATCAGCGGCAGTGCCGGTAATAATGGCAGTGCAGTTAGCGCCACCACTTGGAGTGGCGGTTTTCGTCCATTCGGGTTTCATGATCCCGCCCGGCATGAGGCGCATCTGAAAGGTGGTTCCGAAAGCGCAAGTCTTGGGTCCCATCGTGTAACGCACCATCGCCGCGTTGACATTGGGACTGACGACACGCTGCACGCCGAAAGCGTCGACAGCGCCAGGGACGATCTGCTGAGCTGGCCGAGGATTAGCAATTTGATAGGTGCTGGTTTCGTTGGAGGTGACCAGCTTGAGGACCATGGTGCCGGTCCCCTGATTTTTAACGGTTACATCTACCTTTGGCCCCGCCTGCACCATGCCAGCCAGCAACAAGGAACCGCTGGCGATCAGGATTTGCGATGTCTTCTTCATTTGGCGTTCTCTAGTCTCTTCCATGTGATAAATGGATGAGACGCCTTCGGTGGCCAGTGGCCCGAGGCTGCCCAAGACGCTCCTTCGTTCATGAACAGCTCCGCAGAGCGTCCAGAGGGGGTAACGGCCAACGCGACAAAAGCCTTAGCTTTCATGTGGCCATAATGTGTATCGGTATGTGTTGACGCGCCGCCTCGGTCCACAGTCAGCTTCACATTGCCAGCATGTCATTTGTTCGACGTCAAAAAACCATCACCCGCAGTGGAATCGCCAACCGCCATAAGACCGTTCGTACCTTTTTTGACTAATTTTGAAAATTTTTTTCGATGCTGGCAAAAAAATATCTCGCAACAGTTTCGCCCTTTATATATCGGGGCGAAACACCTGCGTGCTATCAGATTGAAATCTACCCGCCACTGAAAAAATATTTAGAAATCTTTCATCCGGTCCAAACCGACCCGGAACTTCTGCTACGCCGAATCGCTCATAGTGCCGTAACGATTTTCCCGCCCCCGGGCTGTACGAGATGACTTACAGATGACAACGGCAGGTATCCACTACCCGCCCTAATAACTTCGACAGGTACAACGGGCACACCCCGAGCCCCCTGTCCATGCAGGAGAGACGCGTCCCTTACAATTCGTCCTAGTGGTTGATTTCAAAGGATTTATCCACTTGAAAAAACAAGCACAGCAACGCGCCATGTAGCGCATTGCAATAAAGACGGCTGCATTCCAGGGCACGTTTTTTAATTAATGGCTTTTTACTGCCACATTTGAGTGCATGACTTTTTGCGCTCCGGATTTATTTTGCCTGCGCTCGGCGAAGTGTGCATTCGCCATGTATCCGTGCGCCTGAAAACTGTTGTTAATCAACCCAGTCCGGCTCTCTGCGGAGATGTCGACGTGATAAACACATGAGGTGATAGCGATGCGTATCAGCATCTTTGGTTTGGGTTATGTGGGTGCAGTCTGTGCAGGCTGCCTGACGGCGCGAGGCCATGAAGTGATCGGTGTGGACGTGTCCAGCACCAAGATCGACCTGATCAATCAGGGCAAGTCGCCCATCGTCGAACCTGGCCTGGAAGCACTGCTGCAACAAGGCATCGCCAATGGCCGCCTGCGCGGCACAACCGACTTCGCCGAAGCCATCCGTGCCAGTGACGTGTCGATGATCTGCGTGGGTACCCCGAGCAAGAAGAACGGCGACCTGGGCCTCGAGTACATCGAGTCGGTCTGCCGCGAAATCGGCTACGTGCTGCGTGACAGCGACCGCCGCCACACCATCGTGGTCCGCAGCACCGTGCTGCCGGGTACCGTGAAGAACGTGGTGATCCCGATCCTCGAAGACTGCTCGGGCAAGAAGGCCGGTGTTGACTTCGGCGTTGCAGTGAACCCGGAGTTCCTCCGCGAAAGCACCGCGATCAAGGACTACGACCACCCGCCAATGACCGTCATCGGTGAACTGGACAGCGCCAGCGGCGACATCCTGCAAGCGCTGTACGAAGAACTCGATGCACCGATCATCCGCAAGCCGATCGAAGTGGCCGAGATGATCAAGTACACCTGCAACGTGTGGCACGCCACCAAGGTCACCTTCGCCAACGAGATCGGCAACATCGCCAAGGCTGTAGGCGTGGATGGCCGTGAAGTGATGGACGTGGTGTGCCAGGACAAGGTGCTCAACCTGTCCCAGTACTACATGCGCCCTGGCTTCGCCTTTGGCGGCTCGTGCCTGCCGAAGGACGTGCGCGCCCTCACCTACCGCGCCGCCAGCCTCGATGTCCGCGCACCGCTGCTCGACTCGCTGATGCGCAGTAACGAATCGCAGGTGCAGAACGCCTTCGAGCTGATCGAAGCACACGACAAGCGCAAGGTTGCCCTGCTTGGCCTGAGCTTCAAGGCCGGCACCGACGACCTGCGCGAAAGCCCGCTGGTGGAGCTGGCCGAGCGCCTGATCGGCAAGGGCTACCAACTGGATATCTACGACGAGAACGTCCAGTACGCCCGTGTCCACGGCGCCAACAAGGACTACATCGAGTCGAAGATCCCGCACGTGTCGTCGCTGCTCAACGCCGACTTCGAGAAGGTCATCGACAACGCCGACATCATCGTCCTGGGCAACCGTGACGAGCAGTTCCGCGCTCTTGCCGAGCAAGCGCCGGCCGGCAAGCACGTGATCGACCTGGTCGGCTTCATGAGCAAGCCAACCTGCGCTACCAGCCGTACCGAAGGCATCTGCTGGTAACAGCTGGACCGGCGGCGCAGCTGTTGGCCACCACGGTGGCAGCTGCGTCGCCCACCCTTTCCCGAATTCTCGACGGATGCTGAACATGCAAAGGCTCCAGACAGTGCTGTTGCAGTGCGCCGGGTGGCTGCTCTACATGAGCCTGCTCATGCTGATCGCCCTGGCCCTGCCAGCCGATATCTTCGACTCGCAGTCGAAGCACTTCATCTTCCTGGTCGGCGCAGTCGGCATCTGGCGCTATTCCATGGGCGCCACCCATTTCATTCGCGGCATGATCTTCCTCTACGGCGTGTACCCGTACCTGCGTCGCAAGGTGCAGAAAATGGGCAGTGCCGCCGACCCGTCGCACGTGTACCTGATGGTGACCAGCTTCCGTATCGAAGCCCTGACCACCGCCCAGGTGTACAGTTCGGTGATCCGCGAGGCGATCAACTGTGGCTTCCCCACTACCGTGGTCTGCTCGCTGGTGGAGATGTCGGACGAACTGCTGGTGAAAAGCCTGTGGGCCAAATACAACCCGCCAGCTCACGTCAAACTGGACATCGTGCGCATCGCCGGCACCGGCAAGCGTGACGGCCTGGCCTATGGCTTCCGTGCCATCTCGCGCATGCTGCCGGATGAAAACGCAGTGGTAGCGGTGATCGACGGTGACACCGTGCTGGGCGACGGCGTGGTCCGCAAGACCGTGCCGTGGTTCAAGCTGTTCCCCAACGTCGGCGGCCTGACCACCAACGAGTTCTGCGAAGTGCGTGGCGGCTACATCATGAGCGAGTGGCACAAGCTGCGCTTCGCCCAGCGTCATATCAACATGTGCTCGATGGCCCTGTCCAAGCGCGTGCTGACCATGACCGGACGCATGTCGATGTTCCGCGCCAGCGTGGTGACCAACCCGGAATTCATCGCCGATGTCGAAAGCGACTCGCTGATGCACTGGCGCCTGGGCCGCTTCAAGTTCCTCACCGGTGACGACAAGTCCAGCTGGTTCAGCCTGATGCGCCTGGGTTACGACACTTTCTACGTGCCGGATGCCGCCATCAACACGGTCGAGCACCCGCCGGAGAAGAGCTTCCTCAAGGCCAGCCGCAAGCTGATGTACCGCTGGTACGGCAACAACCTGCGGCAGAACTCCCGGGCGCTGGGCCTGGGCCTGCAGCGCCTGGGGCTGTTCACCAGCATCGTGCTGTTCGACCAGCGCGTGTCGATGTGGACCAGCCTGCTGGGCCTGACCGTGGCGGTAATCGCCAGCCTCAAGTTCGGCATGGGCTACCTGCTGGTGTACCTGCTGTGGATCGGCATCACCCGCCTGATCCTTACCATCATGCTGCTGTGCTCCGGCCACAATGTCGGCCCGGCCTACCCGCTGATTCTCTATTACAACCAGATCGTCGGCGCGCTGATGAAGATCTACGTGTTCTTCCGCCTCGACAAGCAGTCCTGGACGCGTCAGCCCACTGCCCTCAAGCGTGACCTCGCCAGTTTTCAACAATGGTTCAACACCTGGTCCTCGCGGACCATGACCTTCTCGGCTGCCAGCATCTTCGTTGCTGTGCTGTTCATGGTCGTGTGAGCCCAACCCGGATCGGAACTAACAGGAACAAACCACATGAATACCGCCGTGAACGTCAACGTCGTGCATGAGTCCGAAGCCCAGCGTCAGCATGCCCGGGTTCGCATCCCCGCCAAGCTGCGTTTCCTCGACGCCCAGCGCCAGGCCCACGATGTGAAGGTCGACGACCTCTCCGCTGGTGGCCTGAGCTTCCACACCAAGCAACCACTGTCGGTCGGTGACGTGCTGCGCGGACGGCTGCAGTTCACGGTCGACAACCTCGGTCTGTCGATGGATATCGAATTCCAGGTGCGCTCCTACCACCCGGACAGCGGCCGTACCGGCGCGCAGTTCCAGAACCTCGAACCACGCGACATCGCCACGCTGCGGCACATCATCACCACGCACCTGTCGGGTGAGCTGATCAGCGTCGGCGACGTGCTCAGCACCCTGCAACGCGACAACTTCACCAAGGCCCGCAAACAGAAGGACGGCGGCAGCGGCCTGAGCGCCTTCGGCCGCCTCAAGGCAGTCACCGTCACCCTCGGTGTGTTCGTGGTCGGCGTCGCCGCCTTCGGCTTTATCGCCAAGTCGCTGTATGGCATGTACTTCGTCAGCCACGCCGAAGCCGGCGTGGTGGCGGTGCCTACCACCAACATCACCATGCCACGCGACGGCACCGTGAGCAGTCTGGTCGACAACGGCGGGATGATCGGCAAAGGTGCGCCACTGGCCACCTTCACCACCAGCATGCTGGACATGCTCAAGGGCAACCTGGAAGACGCACAGCTGGAGCCGGCCAAGATCGAGGAACTGTTCGGCAAGCAGCTGTCCGGCACCCTCACCAGCCCCTGTGATTGCGTGGTCGCCCGCCAGCTGGTGGACAACGGCCAGTACGCGGCCAAGGGCCAGCCGATTTTCCAGCTGATCCCGCGCACCACCAACCCAATGGTCGAGGCGCGTTTCAGCTATCGCCAGTTCGACGAGGTCAAGCCAGGTACCCGGGTCAACTTCCAGGTGGCCGGCGAAGACGAAGTGCGCACCGGCCAGATCGTCAGCAGCGCCAGCCTCAACAGCGACGACCTGGCCTCCGACATCCGTGTGCAGATCAAGCCCGACAGCACCCTGCCCGCCGAGCTCGCCGGGCGTCCGGCCTCGGTCAACAGCGACCGCGGTCCTTCGCTGAACTGGCTGATCGACAAAGCCATGGCCCGTGGGCTGTAAGAGGATCGCCGTATGATTCCCCACAAGAAAAGCGCCAGCCTGGGCCTGTGTGCCCTGGCTGCAGCCATCACCCTGGCCGGCTGTGCCGGCCTGCCTGACCAGCGCCTGGCCAACGAAGCCATGAAGCGCGGTGACACGGCATTGGCCGAGCGCAACTACAAGGCATTGGCCGACCTGGGCTACAGCGAAGCGCAAGTGGGCCTGGCTGACATCAAGGTCGCCACCCGCGACCCGGCGAAAATCAAGGAAGCCGAGGCCACTTACCGCGCCGCGGCAGCGACCTCGCCGCGGGCCCAGGCGCGCCTTGGCCGCCTTCTGGTGGCCAAGCCCGACAGCACCCAGGCCGAGCGCGAGGAAGCCGAGACCCTGCTCAAGCAAGCCGCCGCGCAGGGCGAAGGCAACACCCTGATCCCGCTGGCGATGCTCTACCTGAGCTACCCGCAGAGCTTCCCCAAGGTCAATGCGCAGCAGCAGATCGACCAGTGGCGTGCCGCCGGCAACCCGGAAGCGGGGCTGGCCCAGATTCTGCTGTACCGCACCCAGGGCACCTATGACCAGCACCTGGGCGACGTGGAAAGAATCTGCAAGGCCGCGCTCGCCGCCACCGACATCTGCTACGTCGAACTGGCCACCGTGTACCAGAAGCGTGGCCAGGCCGACCAGCAGGCTGCCCTGCTCGGCCAGCTCAAGGCTGCCTACGCCCGCGGCGCGGTACCGGCCACCCGGGTCGACAGCGTCGCCCGTGTCCTGGCCGACCGCAGCCTGGGCCAGACCGACGAGAAAACTGCCAAGGACCTGCTCGAGCAGGTAGCCCCGGCCAACCCGGGGTCCTGGGTCAGCCTGGCGCAGCTGGTGTACGACTTCCCCGAGCTGGGCGATACCGACCAGCTGATGGCCTACATCGACAAGGGCCGCGAAGCCGAGCAGCCTCGCGCCGAACTGTTGCTTGGCCGCCTCTACTACGAAGGCAAGACCCTGCCTGCAGATGCGGAAAAAGCCGAGCAACACCTGCAGGCCGCCGCCGACGCTGGCGAAGTCAGCGCTCATTACTACCTGGGGCAGCTGTACCGCCGTGGCTACCTCGGCAACGTCGAGCCACAGAAGGCCGTCGACCACCTGCTGGCCGCCGCCCGTGGCGGCCAGAACAGCGCCGACTATGCCTTGGCCCAACTGTTCAGCGAAGGCCACGGTATTCGCCCGCAACCGGGCAATGCCTGGGTATTCGCCCAGTTGGCCCAGGCCAACCCGACGCCGCAGTCCGCTGAACTGTTGCAGCAACTCGACCAGCAACTCACGCCTGACCAGCGCAGCCAGGCGCAGACCCTGCTGGCGCAAGAGAAGCAGGCCCGCGGCAGCATGAACCTGGGCGCCAACAGCACCCTGGCCATCGAAGCCTTGCAAGACGACGAAAAAGAAGTAACCGGTGAGGACTCGCTATGACGCTCAATCCCTTCGTGAAAGCTGGCATCGGCCTGAGCTTCGCCCTGCTGTGGTCCTGCCCGACCCTGGCGGAAATGACCGCTGAAAAGAACTTCGGCCTTGATGTGAAAATCACCGGCCAGTCGGAAGACGACCGCGACCTGGGTACCCGCTCTGACGGCGACGTCAGTGGCCTGGGCCTCGACCTGCGCCCTTGGGTATACGGCGAGCGCGGCAACTGGAGCGCCTATGCCATGGGCCAGGCCGTCACTGCCACCGACACCATCGAAACCGATACCCTGCGCCAGAACGACGACGGCACCACCACCGACACCGCCGCCGACGGCCGCGAGCAGGACAAGAGCTACCTGGCCATGCGCGAATTCTGGGTCGGCTACAGCGGCCTCACCGCCTACCCCGGCGAGCAGCTGCGCTTCGGTCGCCAGCGCCTGCGCAGCGACGACGGCATGTGGCGTGACACCAATATCGAGGCGCTGAACTGGACCTTCGACACCACCCTGCTCAAGGCCGACCTGGGCGTGGCCCAGCGCTTCAGCGAATACCGTACCGACCTCACCGAGCTGGCTCCGGAAGACAAGGACCGCACGCACGTCTATGGCAACGTCGCCACGCAATGGACCCCTGGCCACTGGGTCGGCGTACGTGCCCACCACACCCATGACGGCGGCAGCCTGAAGAACCCGGGCGAAACCGTCGATGCGCTGGACAAGACCCGCACCGGCGACCTGACCTGGCTGGGCCTGGAAGCCAACAGCGATGCCTACAACTGGCGCAACGACCACACCGTCAACTACTGGGGCAGTGTCACCTGGCTGACCGGTGACCGCGACACCCTCAGCAGCCAGGTGGTGGGCGACCAGAGCGTGGCCACCGGCAAGCAGAGCGGCGACGTCAACGCCTGGGCCACCGACCTCGGCATCCGCGTGCGCCTCGACCCGCAGTGGCAGGTCGGTGCGGCCTACGCCCGCGGCAGCGGCGGCGGCGGCGACGACGGTTCGAGCAACTACGAGCAGACCGGCCTGGAGAGCAACCGCTCCAACTACACCGGTACCCGTTCGCGCGTGCACCGCTTCGGTGAAGCCTTCCGTGGCGAGCTGGGCAACCTGCAGGCGGCCACCCTGTTCGCCTCCTGGCAGCTGCGCGATGACTACGACGCCAGCTTCATCTACCACAAGTTCTGGCGTGTCGATGACAGCCAGAACATCGGCTCCAGCGGCATCAATGCGGTGGTCAACGACAACGGCGTGAATCGCCCGCTGGTCGATGGCGAAAAAGACCTGGGCCAGGAAATGGACGTGGTCGTGACCAAGTACTTCAAGCAAGGCCTGCTGCCGGCTTCGATGAGCCAGGCCATCGACGAACCATCCGCCCTGGTGCGCCTGCGTGCCGGCGTGTTCAAGCCGGGCGACGCCTACGGCAAGGAAGCGGACTCGTACATGCACCGCGCCTTTGTCGACGTGATCTGGCGCTTCTGAGGCCGGTAGGGGACTTACCGTTATGAACCTTCACCCGCACCTACGTCACAGCCTGCTGGCCAGTGCCTTGCTGCTGGCCGCAGGCCTGGCCGTCGCCAGCGAGCCGACGACGACGGCCAAAGGCTTGCAGCAGGCCAAGACCTACACGGTTTCCAGTGCCCCGGTCGAACCACTGCACATGGACCCGCCAAAGCTGCCCGACCTGACCGGCTACACCGCCGAGGCGGTACAGAAGAAGATCGACCGCCGTCACAAGGGCAAGGTCAGCCTGCGCCGCATGTTCCAGGAGAACACCCTCAAGGAGTTCGTCGGTGGCGACAACAAGGCGGCCGAGTGGGTCCAGCGCCAGCATGGCATTCCGCAGGCGATCTTCGTCGATGACGGGCATGTCGACCTGGTCGAGCTGAGCAAGAAGGTACCCAGGCAGTATCTCAGCGAAGTCGAGCCGGGCATTTACCTGGCGCGCCTGCCGATCGTGGTCGGGCAGAAGGGCATCCTCGAGATCGACGGCAAGGTCAAGCAACTGCGCCTGTCCCAGGAGGGCGGTTCGTTCCTGGTCAACGACGGCAAGCTGTTCGTCACCGACACCCAGGTGACTGGCTGGCGCGAAAAGGACAACGGCCCGGCGACCTTCCGCTCGCCCACGGAATTCCGCCCGTTCCTGCTGTCGTGGGGTGGCACCGAGACCTACATCGTCAACAGCAAGATGGCCAGCTTCGGCTATGCCAAGTCCAAGTCGTACGGCGTGAGTATCTCGCAGTACACGCCGAACATGGCCAAGCGCATGGGCCGCCCGGAACCCACCGGCTGGATCATCGGCTCGGAATTCAGCGACATGTGGTACGGCTTCTACTGCTACGAGACCCAGGACTTCGTGATCAAGGACAACACCTACCGCGACAACATCGTCTACGGCATCGACCCGCACGACCGCTCGCACCGCCTGATCATCGCCGGCAACACCGTGTACGGCACCAAGAAGAAGCACGGCATCATCATTTCGCGTGAGGTCAACGACAGCTGGATCATCAACAACAAGAGCTACGACAACAAGCTCTCCGGCGTGGTGATCGACCGTAACAGCGTCAACAACCTGATTGCCTACAACGAGATCTACCGCAACCACACCGACGGCATCACCCTGTACGAAAGCGGCGACAACCTGATCTGGGGCAACAAGCTGGTCAACAACCGCCGCCACGGCATCCGTGTGCGTAACAGCGTGAACATCCGCCTGTACGAGAACATCGCCATGGCCAACGGCCTGGTGGGTGTGTACGGCCACATCAAGGACCTGTCCGACACCGACCGTGACATTGCCCTCGACCCGTTCGACACCAAGGTGTCGCTGATCCTGGTCGGTGGCGAACTGGCTGCCAACGGCTCCGGCCCGCTGTCGATCGACTCGCCGCTGTCGGTCGAGCTGTACAAGGTGTCCATGCTCGCCCCGCGCAAGGCCAGCGGCATCAGCCTCAACGGCGTGCTGGGTGAGCGCCAGGACGAAATCCTCGACCTGCTGGTCCGCCAGAAAAAGGCTGTGCTGATCGACCCGGTCGAACGCCAGACCGAAATGATCGAATAAGGAAGCCCAGACCATGACTCCACACCTGATGAAACTGCTGGGCCTGTCCACTGCCCTCCTGGCCATCAGCCAGGGCGTGAGCGCCGACGAAGTGAAGGCCCCGACCTTCACCGCCGAGCCTTGCTGCCAGCTGTGCCCGGAAGCGCACGACCCCAGCCGCTACACCACCCGCTATCAGCAGAACTTCACCACGCTGGTGCAGGCCCAGGGTGACTGGCTGTTCCGTACCCGCGAAGACCTGCGCACCGAGTTCACCACCACCCCGGCTGGCTACAAGCGCCTGCAGCAGGTGCATGACGCGTTCAAGAAGCGCGGCGTGGAACTGGTGGTGGTGTACCAGCCGACCCGTGGCCTGGTGAACCGCAACATGCTCAACCCGGCGGAAAAAGCCGCCTTCGACTACCAGAAGGCGCTGGGCAACTACCAGGCCATGCTCAAGCGCTTCGCCAGCATGGGCTACAACGTGCCCGACCTGTCGCCGCTGACCAACGAACAGCTGGCCGCCGCCGACCAGGGCAAGGACTTCTACTTCCGTGGCGACCAGCACTGGACGCCGTACGGCGCCGAGCGCGCGGCGAAGATCGTGGCCGAAACCGTGCACAAGATGCCAGCTTTCGAAGGCATCCCGCGCAAGGAATTCGAGACGAAGAAGTCCGGCCGCATGGGCAAGACCGGCACCCTGCATAACGTTGCCGGCCAGCTTTGCGGCACCAGCTATGCAGTGCAGTACATGGACCAGTTCGCCACCGAGCCGAAGGGCTCCGACGGTGGCGGTGACGACCTGTTCGGTGACGCCGGCAACGCCCAGATCACCTTGGTCGGTACCAGCCATAGTGGCAAGAACTACAACTTCGCCGGCTTCCTGCAACAGTACATCGGTGCCGATGTGCTCAACGTCGCCTTCCCCGGCGGTGGCCTGGAAGGGTCGATGATCCAGTACCTGGGCAGCGAAGAGTTCAAGAAGAACCCGCCGAAGATCCTGATCTGGGAATTCTCCCCGTTGTACCGCCTGGACCAGGAGACCATCTGGCGGCAGATCCTCGGCCTGCTCGATGACGGCTGCGATAACCGCCCGGCGCTGATGAGTGCCAGCACCACCCTCAAGCCCGGCAAGAACGAGTTGATGGTGAACGGCAAGGGCGGCGTGATCAAGGACCTGGTCAACCGCAACATCCAGATGGACGTGAAGTTCGAGGACCCGTCGGTGAAAGTCCTGCAGGCCACCCTGTGGTACCTCAACGGCCGCCACGAGGACATCAAGCTGGAAAAACCGGAAACCGCCGAGACCGATGGCCGCTTCGTCTTCCAGATGCGCGAAGACGAGGACTGGGCCAGCCAGAGCCTGCTGGCCTTCGAGGTACAGGGCCCGGAAAGCGGTACTCAGAAGGTCGAGGCCAAGCTCTGCAAACGCAACAACTTCGCCGTGCCCGCGCAGACCGCGCAGGCCGGCCAGTGAGGCGACCATGACTGCATTCAAGCGAATTTTCCGCCCTGCCCTGCTCGGCCTGGCCTTGTGCGGCAGTGCCGCGCACGCCGCACTGGTACCGCCGCAGGGGTACTACGAAGGGATCGAAAAGCTCAAGACCGGCGACGGTAACTTCCGCTGTGAGGCTGTGCCCCAGCCGTACACCGGGGCCCTGCAGTTTCGCAGCAAGTACGAAGGTTCGGACAAGGCGCGGGCCACCCTGAACGCCAGCTCGGAAAAGGCCTTTCGCAAGTCCACCGAAGACATCACCACGCTTGAGAAAGGCGTGAGCAAGATGATCGGCCAGTACATGCGTGACGGTCGCCCGGCGCAACTCGAGTGCGCCCTGGCCTGGCTGGGCAGCTGGGCACGTGCCGATGCGTTGATGTCTACCGACTACAACCACACCGGCAAGTCGATGCGCAAATGGGCGCTGGGCAGCATGAGCGGTTCGTGGCTGCGCCTGAAGTTCTCCAACTCGCAGCCGCTGGCCGCGCACCAGGCCGAGGCCGAGCTGATCGAGAAATGGTTCGCCCGCCTCGCCGAGCAGACCGTGCGCGACTGGAGCGACCTGCCGCTGGAGAAGATCAACAACCACAGCTACTGGGCAGCCTGGGCAGTGATGGCCACCGCCGTGGCCACCGACCGGCGCGACCTCTTTGACTGGGCCGTGAAGGAATACCGGATTGGCGCCAACCAGGTCGATGCGCAGGGTTTCCTGCCCAACGAGCTGAAGCGCAAGCAACGTGCCCTGGCCTACCACAACTACGCCCTGCCGCCGCTGGCGATGATTGCCAGTTTTGCCCAGGTCAACGGCGTGGATGTGCGCAGCGAGAACGACAACGCCCTGCAGCGCCTGGCGCAGCGGGTGCTGGCCGGCGTCAAGGACCCGAGCACATTCAAGGCGCGCAATGGCGAGAAGCAGGACATGCAAGACCTGAAGATCGACAGCAAGTACTCGTGGATGGAGCCCTATTGCAGCCTGTATGCGTGCAGCGCCGACACCCTGCAACGCAAGCGCGGGATGCAGCCATTCAACAGCTTCCGGCTGGGCGGCGACCTGACCCGGGTCTACGACCCGAGCGCGGAAGCCAGAAAGTAACGCAATTCCTGTAGGCGCGGATTTATCCGCGACTACAGGGGGACTAGGTATCTCCCACATTGGTGTGGGGGGTTTGGGGGGCGCTTTGCCCCGGATGCTGTGAACAAAAAGGAGAACCGGGATGGTCTTCTCGTCCAACGTGTTCCTGTTCCTGTTCTTGCCGATCTTCCTCGGCTTGTACTACCTGAGCGGGCAACGTTATCGCAACCTGTTGCTGCTGGTCGCCAGCTACATCTTCTACGCCTGGTGGCGAGTGGACTTCCTGGCATTGTTCGCCGGGGTCACCCTGTGGAACTACTGGATCGGCCTGAAAGTCGGCGCCGCCGGTGTCCGCACCAAGCCCGCCCAGCGCTGGCTGCTGCTCGGCGTGGGTGTCGACCTGGCGATCCTCGGCTACTTCAAGTACGCCAACTTCGGCGTCGACAGCCTGAACGCGATCATCACCTCGTTCGGCCTGGAGCCGTTCATCCTCACCCACGTGCTGCTGCCGATCGGTATCTCGTTCTACATCTTCGAGTCGATCAGCTACATCATCGACGTGTACCGCGGCGACACCCCGGCCACGCGCAACCTGATCGACTTCGCCGCGTTCGTGGCGATCTTCCCGCACCTGATCGCCGGCCCCGTGCTGCGCTTCAAGGACCTGGTCGACCAGTTCAACAACCGCACCCACACCCTGGACAAGTTCTCCGAAGGCTGCACCCGCTTCATGCAGGGCTTCATCAAGAAAGTGTTCATCGCCGACACCCTGGCCGTCGTCGCCGACCACTGCTTCGCCCTGCAGAACCCGACTACCGGCGATGCCTGGCTAGGTGCCCTGGCCTACACCGCGCAGCTGTATTTCGACTTCAGCGGTTACAGCGACATGGCCATCGGCCTGGGCCTGATGATGGGCTTCCGCTTCATGGAGAACTTCAAGCAGCCATACATCAGCCAGTCGATCACCGAGTTCTGGCGGCGCTGGCACATCAGCCTGTCGACCTGGCTACGCGACTACCTGTACATCACCCTGGGCGGTAACCGCAAAGGCACCTTCAACACCTACCGCAACCTGTTCCTGACCATGTTGCTGGGCGGCCTGTGGCATGGCGCCAACTTCACCTACATCATCTGGGGTGCATGGCACGGCATGTGGCTGGCCATCGAGCGCGCACTGGGCATCGACACCAACCCGCAGCGCTTCAACCCGGTGAAGTGGGCCTTCACCTTCCTGCTGGTGGTGGTCGGCTGGGTGATCTTCCGCGCCGAAAACCTCGAAGTGGCCGGCCGCATGTACGGCGCCATGTTCAGCTTCGGCGACTGGCAGCTGTCGGAACTCAACCGCGCCCAGCTGACCGGCCTGCAGGTCGCCACCTTGGTGGTCGCCTACATCACCCTGGCGTTCTTCGGCCTGCGTGACTTCTATCGCAATGCCAGGCCGACGCCCAAGGCCACCCCGGTGGCGGTCAACGCCGACGGTTCGATCGGCCTTGACTGGACCCGCGTGATGACCCGCGCCCTGGTGCTGCTGCTGTTCGTGGCCTCGATCCTCAAGCTTTCGGCGCAGAGCTACTCGCCGTTCCTCTACTTCCAGTTCTGAGGTGGATGACATGACCCGCACCTTACGCATCACCTATTCACTGTCGTTCCTCGGCCTGCTGGTAGGCATGGGCGTGTGGTCGACCGGTGGCCTGCAAAGCTTCCAGCGCACCGAGCAGATGACCCTGCTCAACGGCAAGCTGGCCAAGGCCGCCGAGACCCACTACGACGAACACTTCCCGATCAAGCGCCTGGGCACCAACTTGTGGGCGGCGATGGATTTCAAGCTGTTCAATGAAGGCCGCCCCGGTGTGGTACTGGGCCGCGACCAGTGGCTGTTCAGCGACGAAGAATTCAAGCCCACCCCCGGGGCCGAGCAGCTGATGGCGGAAAACCTGGCGCTGATCCGTGGCGTACGCGACACCTTGCAGCAGCACGGCAGCCAGCTGGTGCTGGCGATCGTGCCGGCCAAGGCAAGGGTATACGCCGAATACCTGGGCAAGGAACTGCCGACCAGCCTGCATGGCGACCTGTACAACCAGTTCCACGCCCAGGCCCGCCAGGCCAACGTGTTCGCCCCAGACCTGATGGCCCCGCTTGAACAGGCCAAGGCCCGCGGCCAGGTGTTCCTGCGCACCGACACCCACTGGACGCCGATGGGCGCCGAAGTGGCAGCGCAGGCACTGGCCGAAGCGGTCAGCCGGCAAAGCCTGCTCAACGGCGAGCCACAGACGTTCGTCACCGAAGCCGGCAGCACCACGCCGTACAAGGGCGACCTGACCAACTTCCTGCCACTGGACCCACTGTTCAGCAACCTGTTGCCGGCTCCGGACAACCTGCAGAAGCGCACCACCCGCCCGGTCGAGGCCGAGGGTGAAGCCGGTGACGCACTGTTCGCCGACAAGCAGATCCCGGTTGCCCTGGTAGGCACCAGCTACAGCGCCAACCCGCACTGGAATTTCCTCGGCGCGCTGCAGCAGGCCCTGCGCAGCGACGTGGCCAACTACGCCGAAGACGGCCACGGCCCGCTGCTGCCAATGCTCAAGTACCTGCAAAGCGATGCCTTCAAGAGCGCTGCACCGCAAGTGGTGGTGTGGGAATTCCCCGAACGTTATCTGCCAATGAAGAACGACCTCAGCAGCTTCGACCCGCAGTGGATCGCGCAGCTGAAGAACTCCCGTAAATCCGAAGAAAACCTGGCCTTGTCGTCCACCCGGACGAACCACTGATAGAGAGGAACACGCCAATGACTACCAAAACTTCCATTGCCAAAGCCCTCACCCTCGCGGCCGGCCTGTCCCTGGCCTCGATGCAGGCATTCGCCGGTGCCGACGCCGCGCTGTACGGCCCGAGTGCACCGAAAGGTTCGACCTTCGTGCGCCTGTACAACGCTACCAGCACCCCGACCGCAGCCTCGGTCGGCAACACCCAGATCAAGCAGGTTGGCGCCCAGGCCAGCAGCGATTTCAGCTTCCTGCCAGGCGGTGACTACACCGCCCAGGTCGGCGGCAAGAGCGTGCCGGTCAAGCTGGCCTCGGACAAGTACTACACCCTGGTCAACAGCGCCAATGGCAACCCGAAGCTGATCGAAGAGCCACCGTTCAAGAACAAGCAGAAAGCCCTGGTTCGCGTGCAGAACCTGAGCGACCAGCAATTGACCCTGAAGACTGCCGACGGCAAGACCGAAGTGGTCAAGCCGGTTGCCGCCAATGGTCGTGGCGAGCGTGAGATCAACCCGGTCAAGGTCAACCTGGCACTGTACCAAGGAGACAAGAAAGTGGGTGACCTGAAACCGGTCGCCCTGGAGCGCGGCGAAGCCGCAGTGCTGTATGTAACGGGTTCCGGCAACGCCTTGTCGCCGGTGTGGGTAACTCGCCCCGTGGCTAGCAACTGATTCCACTGCCTCTCAACGACTATTGGAGAAACATGATGATCCCGGTAATTCTTTCTGGTGGTAGCGGTTCCCGTCTGTGGCCTCTGTCGCGCAAGCAGTTCCCCAAGCAGTTCCTGGCCCTGACCGGTGAACACACCCTGTTCCAGCAAACCTTGGAACGCCTGGTCTTCGAAGGCATGGACACGCCGATCGTGGTCTGCAACAAGGACCACAAGTTCATCGTCCAGGAACAACTGGCCGCGCTGAAGCTGGAAACCCAGGGCATCCTGATGGAGCCGTTCGGTCGCAATACCGCCCCGGCGGTGGCCATGGCGGCGATGAAACTGGTCAACGAAGGCCGCGACGAGCTGATGCTGGTGCTGCCGGCCGACCATGTGATCGACGACCAGAAGGCCCTGCAACGTGCCCTGGCCCTGGCCACCGTGGCCGCCGAGCGTGGCGAGATGGTGCTGTTCGGCGTACCGGCGACCAAACCGGAAACCGGCTATGGCTACATTCGCTCCAGCCAGGACGCCCTGCTGCCTGAAGGCGTGGCCCGTGTTGCCCAGTTCGTCGAAAAGCCCGACGAGAAACGCGCCGCCGAATTCGTCCAGGCCGGTGGCTACTTCTGGAACAGCGGTATGTTCCTGTTCCGTGCCAGCCGCTTCCTCGAAGAGCTGAAAAAGCACGACGGCGACATCTACGATACCTGCGTGCTGGCCCTGGAGCGTAGCCGTGAAGACGGCGATGTACTGACCATCGACGAAGCCACCTTCGCCTGCTGCCCCGACAACTCCATCGACTACGCGGTGATGGAAAAGACCCAGCGCGCCTGCGTGGTGCCGATGTCGGCCGGCTGGAGCGACGTGGGCTGCTGGTCGTCGCTGTGGGAAGTGCACGAGAAGGACGACAACGGCAACGTCACCAAGGGCGACGTGGTGGTGCAGGACAGCCGCAACTGCATGATCCATGGCAACGGCAAGCTGGTGTCGGTGATCGGCCTGGAAAACATCGTGGTGGTCGAGACCAAGGACGCCATGATGATTGCCCACAAGGACAAGGTCCAGGGCGTCAAGCAGATGGTCAAGACCCTCGACGAGCAGGGCCGCAGCGAAACCCAGAACCACCTGGAAGTGTACCGCCCATGGGGTTCGTACGACTCGGTGGACATGGGCGGCCGCTTCCAGGTCAAGCACATTACCGTCAAGCCGGGCGCCAGCCTGTCGCTGCAGATGCACCACCACCGTGCCGAACACTGGATCGTGGTATCCGGCACCGCCGAGGTGACCTGTGACGAGAACGTGTTCCTGCTGACCGAGAACCAGTCGACCTACATCCCGATCGCCTCGGTGCACCGCCTGCGCAACCCGGGCAAGATCCCGCTGGAGATCATCGAGGTGCAATCCGGCAGCTACCTGGGCGAGGACGACATCGAGCGCTTCGAGGACGTGTATGGCCGTACTTCCACGCCGATCGAGCGTGGTGTTTCGGTGAAGACCATCGCGCAGTAAAACTGCCAGCTGCAGGAAAAAAGCGGGACGGAGGTGAATCTGCAAGCGCGGGTTCACCACCGCCCCGCTTTTTTCTTGTGCCTTGCAGCTTGCCGCATGGCGCTCCAAGATGTCCGAGTCTCTGCTCGGAATCAGCCCATCATGATCATCGGTGCCTTTCTCATTCTTACCTGGCTGGTGCTGCTGTTGCGCTACCCGGCCAAGGCCCTGCCGATCTCGCTGGCGGCCGTGTGCGGCCTGGGCCTGGTGGCCTTGTTCGTCGTCTGGCAGGACGCTCGCGAAACCTCGCGGCTGGCCCGCCTGGACCTGCGCCTGGCCTACGCCCCCGAACACTGCCCGGCCGACCGTCCCCTGCAGGTGCGCATGAAGAACGGCAACGACGTGCCGCTGACCGAACTGCGCTGGCGGGTGGCAGCATATGCACCGGGCGATACCGTGAACCTGGCCGAGAACACCTACAACGCCCCGCGCTATCGCGGGCCGGGCGAGCTGCAACCGGGGACCGAATGGCAAGACTGCCTGCCGCTGCCACCACTGCGTTCCGGGTACCGGCCGCAGACCCTGGAGTTTCGGGCAGAGCGCCTGCAAGGTACATTCGCCAATTGATCGCCTCCGGAATACAGGTCCCAACCATGCCCACCGTACTGATCACCGGTTGTTCCAGCGGCATCGGCCGCGCCTTGGCCGACGCCTTCCGCGATGCCGGCCACCATGTCTGGGCCACCGCGCGCAAGGCGGAAGATGTTGAGCAACTGCACGCCGCCGGTTTTACTGCCCGGCAACTGGACGTCAACGACAGCATAGCCCTGGCCCGCCTGGCCGAGGAACTGGAAAGCCTCGACATCCTCATCAACAACGCCGGTTACGGGGCCATGGGCCCGTTGCTCGATGGCGGCGTGGACGCCCTGCGCCAGCAGTTCGAAACCAACGTCTTCGCCGTGGTGGGCGTTACCCGCGCGCTGTTCCCGTTGCTGCGCCGTACGCGTGGACTGGTGGTGAATATCGGCAGCGTTTCCGGCGTACTGGTCACCCCCTTCGCCGGTGCCTACTGCGCCTCGAAAGCCGCTGTGCATGCGCTGAGCGATGCCTTGCGCCTGGAGCTGGCACCGTTCGGCGTGCGGGTGATGGAAGTGCAGCCGGGGGCGATTGCCTCGCAGTTCGCCAGCAATGCCCAGCGCCAGGCCGAGCAGGTGCTGGCGGCGGATTCAGCGTGGTGGCCGTTGCGTGAGCAGGTGCAGGCTCGGGCACGTGCGTCGCAGGACAAACCGACTTCGGCGGCGGTGTTTGCCCAAGGCGTATTGGCAGCAGTCGGCAAGTCGCCGGTGCCAGCAATGGTGCGCCTGGGCAATGGCAGCACGGCCTTGCCGCTGATGGCCCGGCTGCTGCCGCGGCGGTTGCTGGACTGGGCGCTGCGCAAGCGCTTTGGCCTGTTGCGCCCGCTCTGAGTGTTCGGCCACCTGTGCCGGCGATGGGCCGCACAGCGGCCCGGCTTTCATGCTTTCTTCAGCGGTTGTTCGTCGAATGCCTGCCAGCCACCACCCAAAGCCTTGTACAGCCCCACCAGCGCCTGCGACACCGCCGCCGAGCTGTCGATCCACTGCTCCTCACTGGCCAGCAATGCGCCCTGCACCGTCAGTACATTGAGAAAGTCAACCGCCCCTTCCACATACTGGCGCTGGGCAGTTTCCAGGGCGATGCGGTTCTGCCGCACCGCCTCTGCCAGGTGGTCGCGGCGCAACTGGCTGGCGTTGTACAGGCGTAGCACATCGTCGATTTCATGCCAGGCGCCCAGTACCACCTTGCGATAGTTCAGCGCCGCTTCCTGTTGCTGTGCCTCGCGCAGTTCCAAGGTGCCCTTGAGCCGGCCACCCTCGAAGATCGGCAACGACAGTTGAGGGCCGAAGGCGAAGCGTCGTGAGTCCCAACCACCCAGGTCGGACAGCTGCATGGCCTGGAAACCGACGCTGCCCGACAACCGGATACTCGGGTAGAAGTCGGCCTTGGCCACGCCAATGCTGGCAGTCGCAGCATGCAGGCGAGCTTCGGCCTGGCGAATGTCCGGACGGCGCTCGGCCAGTTCGGACGGCAGGCCGATGGCAAACTTCTGCTGCGGCGTAGGCAGTTTGCCACCCTTGAGCAGTTCGGCCTGCAAGCTGCGCGGCGGTTCGGCGGCGAGCAGGCTGAGGGCGTTGACCAAGTCGTCGCGGCGGGCCTCCAGGCTTGGCAAGCGCGACTCGATCGAAGCAACCTGGGCACTGGCCTGGGCCACGTCAAGCCGGGTGGCAACGCCTTCGGCCTGGCGGTCCTCAGACAATTTCAGGCTGTGCCGGGCAACCTTGAGGTTGTCCTGGGTCACATCTATGGTGTGCTGCACGGCGCGCAACTGGATGTAGTTGCCGGCGGTTTCCGCAAGCAGTGCCAGGAGCACGCCACGACGGTCGTTTTCGGCCACTTCGACGGTAGCATCGGCCGCTTCGACCTGACGCCGCACACGGCCCCACAGGTCCAGCTCCCAGCCGGCCACCAGGTCGCCCTGCCAGAGGTTGAAGGCTGCCTTGCCCGCCTTGCCGGACGGGTCGCTCAGGCCATCGGCACTGTTGCGCGCGCGGCTGTAGCCGGCGTTCACATCCACCGACGGCACCTCATCGGCAGCCACGCTGCTGCGCAGGGCACGGCTTTGCAGCAGACGCGCGCTGGCCATCTGCAGGTCCAGGTTGCGCTCGGCAACGCGCTGGATCAAGGCACTCAGCCGGGCGTCGTGAAAGCTTTCCCACCAGCGCAGTTCCAGCGGTTCGGCCTGTGGCTGGCTGGCCGCCGCCTCGCCTCGCAGCGGCGCCCACTGTTGCGGTGCCTGACTGTCGGGGCGCTGGAAGTCGGGGCCCAACGTGCAGCCGGTCAACCACACCGCCAGCAGTAACGGGCTCAAGCGTAATACCGGTTTCATCGCGCACTCACCTGTTTGCTTTGCAGCGTGTCGCCACGGGTATCGATGGTCGCCTCCACCGACATGCCCACGCGCAGGCGGGCAAGCAGCGGCTGGCCGTCATCGAAGACGATCTTCACTGGAATGCGCTGCACCACCTTGGTGAAGTTGCCGGTGGCGTTGTCCGGCTTGACTGCGGCGAACGTCACCCCGGTGGCCGGGGCGATGCTTGCCACATGGCCGTGCAGCTCTTCGCCAGCAAAGGTGTCGACACTGATGCTCACCGCCTGGCCAGGCTGCACGTGAGTCAGCTGGGTTTCCTGGAAGTTGCCGACCACGTAGGCCTGCTGCAACGGCACTACCGACAGCAGGCGGGCGCCCGGGTTGACGTAGGCGCCGACGCGCAGGGCGCGCTCGCCGACCATGCCGTCCACCGGCGCGGTGATACGGGTGTAGGACAGGTCGAGCTGGGCCTTCTCCAGCCCCGCCTCGGCACGCTTGAGCTGGCCATCGGCACTGGCCACCTGGGCGCTGAGGATATCCACCTGTTTGCGCGCCGCCACCAACGCCGCCTGGGCATTGGCCAGGCGTGCGCGCGCCTGGTCGACCCTGCTGCGCGCCTGCTGGGCATTCTGCACGGTACCGGCGCCCTGCTCGGCCAGGCGGCTGTAGCGGTTCACTTCATGGTCGGCGAATGCGGCTTCGGCCTGGGCCGCTTTCACCTCGGCCTCGGCCTGGGCAATCAGTGCGGCCTGGCGCTCCAGAGTGGCCCTGGCGTCGGCGCTCTGCGCCTTGGCCACCAGCAGTTGCGCCTGTGCGGCATCCAGTGCGGCCTGGTAGTCGCGGGCATCGATGGTCGCCAGCAACTGGCCGGCCTTGACCTGCTGGTTGTCTTCCACCAGCACCTCCTTGATGAACCCGGCGACCTTCGGTGCGACCACGGTGTAGTCGGCGACCACATAGGCATCATTGGTGCTCTGGCGGTGGTCGCTGCCGAACAGCCAGGGGCCGACGATGCCGGCCAGGACGGCCACGGCAAGCACCGAGCCGATGAACAGGGTTTTGCGGTTGTTGGTCATTTCAGCGGTTCTCGAATTCATCCGGGGTCAGGCTACTGCGCGTGGCGGGTAGACCCGGGTCGGCACGAAAGGAATCAGGCAGATCAGGACTACGGCAATGCCGGCCATGACCAGGTAGAGGTCGGCCGAGGTCAGCACCAGCGCCTGCTCGTGGATACGCCTGGCCAGGCCCACGGCGTTGTCGTCGACCAGCGGTGCGTTGCCCAGGCTGTCCACCAGGTGGTTGGAGTGAAAGTGCCGGCGCACGGTGCCAAGGGCGTCCAGCAGGCCACCGGCAATCACCGCTGCCAGGCCTTTCACGGTGTTGAACCAGCTGGAAGCGAACGGGCCTTCCTGCGGGGTCATGCCGTTGGTGGACAACATCAGCAGCGGCAGCACGGCCATCGGTTGGCCGAATACCTGCAGCAGGTAGAACGGATAGAAGTCGCCACGGATCCATTCGGCGGTCAGCAGGCTGCTGCCGAGGCAGGACACCGCCAGCAACGCCAGGCCGACGCCCAGCACCCAGCGGCAGTCCACAGCGCGGATGTTGCACAGCGCCGCTGTCAATGGCAGGGCAATCAACTGTGGCATCGCCACCAGCAGCATCAGCGGGCTGGTCTGCGCCGGCCGATAGCCCTGCAGCTGTGCGAGGTAGGCCGAGGGGATGCTGCCCACACCGGAGAGCACGACCAGCACCCCGGCCAGGGTAACCAGGGCAAAGCTAAGGTTGCGCCGCGACAGCATACGCAACTGGAAGAACGGCAGCGGCTCGGACCATTCGTTGTACATGAACAGCACCAGCAACAGCAGGCCACCGCCAAGCAGCCAGCAGATCAGCGGCGAATCGAACCAGCCCCAGCGGTCGCCGAGCGACAGGCCCAGCACGATACAGCTGATGGCAGGCAGGCCGAGCAGCACGCCCCGCCAGTCGAACTGCCTGAAACGCTCCAGGCGTAGCGGGTCCTGCGGCAGGCCCCAGCCGACACAGACCATGGCCAGGGCCGAGGGCAGGATGATCTGCCAGAACGCCCAGCGCCAGCCGACGTATTCGGTCCACAGCCCCGCCAGCGGGGTGCCGAGGTTGGGCCCGAAGGTGGCGGTGAGCGCGTAGCAGGCCAGGCCATAGACCTTGATGCCCGGTGGCAGAAAGCGCAGGGCCACGCTCATCAGCATGGGCGGCAGCGCGCCCGAGGCGAAGCCCTGGAGCACGCGCAGCAGCATCAGGCTGTGCAGGTTGGGGGCGAACGGTTGCAGCAGGCCGAACAGCGCGAACAAGCCGATGGCGCACAGGGTGAAGCGCCGCAATGAAAAGGTGGTGGCCAGCCAGGGCGCGAACGCCATGGCCGAGACCGAGGCCGCGCTATATACCGCCAGCAGCCACGCGCCTTCGTCAGCACCGATGCCCATGGCGCCACGGATGTCGGCCAGGGAAATCTTGGTCACCGATTCGTTGAGCCCCGCGCATAGCACCGCCAGCAATACACCGAACAGCCCGACCACGACCTGCAGGCCGAACGCCGTCTGCGCAGACGCAGCCGGCGCAGGGGCGGCAAGCGCGGCAGACGGGGCGGACAGGGAACTCATGGGTGGACATCTCCAGCAACAAATTTGCGACCGGAGCAAGTCTAAGAAGGTCGAATACTGACGAAAACTGACTTATCGGTAAGTTTATGTTGCGTCAGACGCAATCCATGTCAAAACCGGGGCTGCCTGCTCGCGGACATGCAGCGGCGTAACCAACCTGGTATCAAGGGTCGACACTGCAGCAAGCCTTCAAGATCTGCCGCAACCAGCGATGCGCCGGATCATTGTGCAAGCGTGGGTGCCATGCCTGCAGAACGGTCACCCGCTCCAGCGGCACCGGGATTTCGAACGAGCGCAGCGGCAGCCCTAGCTTGTGCACGCTGTTGAGAATATTCGCCGGCATCGGCAGGATCAGGTCGGAATCCGGCAGCGAGAACAGCGCCGAATGAAAGCTCGGAGTAATCAGCGCCACCCGCCGCTGTACCTTGCAGTTGGCCAGCTCGACATCGATCGGGCCGTTGGCCCGCCCACGGCGTGACACGCTGATCTGTGGATAACTGGCGAAACTGGCAGGCGTGATCGGCTGTTCGAAGATCGGGTGGTCGCGCCTGGCCAGGCCTACGTAATAAGTCTGGAACAGGCTCTGCACCTTGATCTCCGGGCCCAGCTCCATGGTCGAGCTGATGATCAGGTCCGTACGCCCGTCACGCAGCACGCTGTCATCATCACCGCCAGGGCTTTCCGGCACGAAACGCAGCACCGTGCGTGGCGCCTGCACGTGCATGCGTCTCAACAGCTGGGCGCCGTACAGGGCAATGAACAGGTCGTTGGTGCGGATGTTGAAAGCCCGGTCGAGCTTGGGCAGGTCGACCTCACCGGCACTGCGGAACACCTCACCGGCCTGCTCCACCAGCGCAGCCACCTGCTCACGCAGGGCCAACGCTCGTGGCGTCGGCACCAGGCCGCGGCCGGCGCGCACCAGGATCGGATCGCCCAGGGCATCGCGGATCCGTCCCAGGGTCCGGCTCATCGCCGCCGGGCTCAGGTTCATGCGCTGTGCTGCGCCAACCACACTGCCTTCGTCGAGCAGGACATCGAGGGCGACGAGCAGGTTCATGTCGGGGAGTTGCATGGCCGTTTTCCGTGACAACTGTGGAATCTGGCGATGGTAGCAGGTTGGCGGATTGCACCAGACGCAATGCGCTCGTACGCGGCGGGGCATTTATCCACCGGCCGTGTTCGGCCATAAATGAGGCATTGGCAGGCCCGGCCCTTTCGCGGGGCAAGCCCGCTCCCACAGGTACTGCACATTACTCGAGTATTGTGGGATTCCTGTGGGAGCGGGCAGGCCCCGCGAAAGGGCCGAGCCTGCAAGCACATCAGCCAGCCTCAACTTAGGATTCCGCATGCCCAGCCCCGTCCTGATCGCCATCGATGCCTCCCCCGCTTCCGCCGCCCTGCTCACCCTTGCCCGTCGCTATTGCCACCCCGGCGATCATGAATTGCACGTGCTGCTGGCCATCGACTCGACCTTCGCCGTGCACGACAAACCCGCGCCTTACACCACCGAGGAGCTGGAGGAATACCCCGCCGCCTGCGAGGAACAACGCCTGGGTGACCGCGCCGTGGCCGAAGCGGTGGAGCTATTGCAGCAGGCCGGTTTCGACAGCCAGGGCTGCATGGTTGCCGGTCAGCCGGCCGAGGCAATTGTCAGCAAGGCACAGGAACTGAACTGCGAGCTGATCATCATGGGCCACCGCCACCTGTCGCGGCTGGGGCGGCTGCTGGATCCGTCGGTCAGCGCGAAGGTGATTGACCGGGTTGAGGTACCGGTATTGGTCGGGGCTGCGGGTGGATGACTTGAGAGGTTCATCGCTTGTGGGATCGAGCGCCGCGCGGGCGCTGATCGATCCCACAGGCGCCACACCACTCAAGGCGACCCCGGCTTCACCACCACCGTACAGGTCGTCCCCGCCGCCAGCAGAAAACCGTCCGGCACTTCATCGATGTGAATACGCACCGGCACCCGTTGCGCCAGGCGCACCCAGTTGAAAGTCGGGTTCACATCGGCGATCAGTTCGCGGCTTTGCGGGTTGTCGCGGTCGTAGATGCCACGGGCGATGCTCTCCACATGGCCCTTGATACGTTCGCCGCTCATCATCTGCAGTTCGGCCTGGTCACCCACCTTCACATGCGGCAGCTTGGTCTCTTCGAAGAACCCGTATACCCAGAACGAGTGCTCGTCGACCACCGCCATCACCGCTTCACCGGTGCGCGCGTAGTCACCTTTGTGGATATTCAGGTTGGTCACGTAGCCGTCAACCGTGGCCACGATCTGCGTGCGCTTCAGGTTCAGCTCGGCCGCCGCCAGCTCGGCAAGGGCTTGCTGGTAATCGGCCTGGGCCGCATTGGCGATATTGCTGGCGTCGTCGCGGTTCTCTTTGGAAATTACCAGGTTGTCCATGTCGGCACGGCGCTTGGCGTTGACCTTGCGCATTTCCCAGGTGGCCTTGCGCGAAGCGACCAGGGCCTTGGCCTGGTCGACCGCGAGCTGGTAGTGCTCAGGGTCGATCTGGATCAGCAGGTCGCCCTTCCTCACCCGCTGGTTGTCCTTGACCGGCACGTTCACCACATAGCCGGGCACGTCGGCGGCGACATTGATGATATCGGCGCGCACGCGGCCGTCACGGGTCCATGGCGTGGTCATGTAGTGCAGCCACAACTGGCGACCGATCACCACGGCAGCGGTCAGCACCAGCAGGGTGGCGATCAGGCTGAAGAACTTTTTCATCGAAGGATTCTCACCAGTAGAGCGACAGCGCCAAGGCGCCGAACAGGCAGACGAACAGGCTCAGGCGCAGCAGCGCCGGGTGCCAGAAGAAGCGGTAGCCATCATGGCTGGCGATGAACCGGTCCAGGCCCCAGGCCAGGCCCAGGGCGAACAGGAACATCAAGGTCATGGTCGGCATGTACACGCCATGGAAGGCGATTTCGCGGGGCATGATTTCACGGAGCACGGTGCAGTCCTTTCGCCGGTGCCAATGGCGACTGTGGGTCGAGCAGGGATGAACGGATGAAGTGCAGGTAGCTTTGCGCGCGGCGCAGTACCGAGGTGTCGAAGTGCCGGGCGAACGGCTCGTCGGTGGCCTGTACGCGGGCAATGGCGTGGTCCACCGCTACCAGGGCGCGTTCGTGGTTGCTGGCGCTGGGCTGCAGGAACAGCCGAGCCAGGGCGCGGCCCATGACGCGGATGGCCTGGCGCCAGGGCTGCGACTCGGCGTAGGCCGGGTGCACCGGCGCACGGGCCTGCTCCTTGCGCAGCTCGATGACTGCGTGGCCGATCTCCAGCACCGTGAACATCCAGCCCATCAGTTGGCTCTGTACCTGCGGCTTGCCAGCAGCCAGGCCATAAGCCTGGTGCAGCAGGTCGCGGGTGCGGCTTTCGAAGGCCGAGCCCAGGCCGCGCAGGCGACCGCTGATGGCGAACAGCACCTGCTCGCGCAATTCCTGCTCCAGGCGGCTCCACAGCCAGCGGCTGTTGGGCGGCAGGATGATTGCCCCGGCCGCAGCACAGACGAACATGCCGATGACCATGCCGATGTAGTCGTTGATGAAGCTGTACGGGTCATACACGGTCAGGTTGTTCGGCACCGAGCCGATGGCGAAGAACACCAGCAGGCCGATGCCATAGCCGGCATAGGCCGGGCGTGACGAAAGGAAGGCGCCCAGCACCAATACCGGCGCCAGCACCATGCACAACAGCGGGAAACCGTCGATCCAGGGGAACACGAAGAAGGTTTCGAAGAAGCCGACGAAGGCGCCAATCGCCGTACCGCAGGCCATCTGGAACGACATGCGCTTGGGGTTGGGCGAAGCCGCCGACAGGCCGACGGTAACCGTGGCGATCAGGGTCATCATGGCGCCGCTGGGCCAGTCGCTGAGCAGCCAGTAACTGCCCAGCAGCAATAGCACCGCCGAGGCACGCAGGCCGGCGGCCAGCGATACCAGCCAGCTGGTCTGCGCCACATAGGGCTCGTCCCACTGTTCACGTTCGTGCTGGTGCGCAGCCAGCGAGGCGTGCGTCTCGGCGTAGCTGTACATCTCGTCGACGAAGCGGTAGAGCAGCTCGAAGGCCGTGTGGAAATCGAGCAGGTCGGCCTCGCTCGGCTCGGTCGCCAGGTAGTCGGCGCGCAAGCTGCGCACCTGCGCCTGCAGGCCTTCCTTGTAGGCCGCCAGTTCCAGCGTCAGGCGCAACGCGTCGGCATCGGTCAGCGCCCGGCCGACATAGGGTTGCAGCAACTCCACCAGGGTGTTCAGGCCCGGCTCGATGGCGCTGACGATCTGCTGTGGACCCCGCGCACGCAGGCGCTCCAGCAACCGGTGCAGGGCATTGAAGCGGGTGGTGATGGCCATGAACTCGCTGTTCATGCGCACCAGCCGGCCAGAACGTCGGCGCATGTGCGGGTCTTCGAACGCAGTGACGTTGCGCAGGCTCTCAAGGCCCACTGCCTCGGCTACGAAACGCACGTTGCTGCTCTCGAAGCGGTCGCGCTGGCTGTCGCCGCGCAAGGCCTCGACCACTACCCCGGCGAATACGCCAAAACGCTGGTACAGGGCGTTGCGCATGGCGGCACTGGCGGACTGCGGCAGGATCGCCGCGCTGACGAAAGTCGACACCAGGATGCCCAGGGCGATTTCCAACACCCGCCACACTGCTGCCATGAATGCCTGGTCAGGGTGTTGCAGCACCGGCAGGCCGATCATCGCTGCGGTGTAGCCGGCCAGCACGAAGCCATAGGCGCGGAAGGTGCGGTAGCGCATGGCACCGGCCGAGCACAGGCCTACCCACACGGCCAGGCTGGGCAGGAACAGCTCGGTGTTCTGCGGAAAGATGGCGATCAGCGCCACCATCATCGCCGAGCCGGCCAAGGTGCCCAGTACCCGGTAGAAGCTCTTGGCGAACACATGCCCGCTTTGCGGCTGCATCACGATGAACACGGTGATCATCGCCGTGCGCGGTTGTGGCAGTTCCAGACGCATGGCCAGCCACAGGGTGATGAACGCAGCGGTCAGCACCTTGAAGATGTACACCCAGGTCACACCGTCGGTGCGCGCCCAGGCAAAGAAGCCCCGGCGCCATTCCAGGCTCTGCAGCCAGCGCATGGGCAAACTGAAGGTGCTCATTCGGCGCTGTCCGGCTGCTTGTCGAAAATGGCCAGGCTGGCCGGGGTTTTCGGTGCCGCCTGGCGCTGCTCCGGGGGCACGTCATGGCCAGCCTGCAAGCCACCACCCAGGGCGGTGACCAGCCCGGCATGGGCAATCAGGCGCGCGGCCTGCACCTGCTGCTGCACCTGCTGCTGGCGGAACAGCAAGGTTTGCGCGTTGAGCACGTTGAGGTAGTCGGTGAGCCCGCGCTGGAAGGCGACCATGGCAATGTCGTAGGTCTTTTGCGCAGCCGCGACCGACTCGGCGGCAAAGTGCGACTGCTGCTGCATCGACTCGCGGCGGATCAGCTGGTCGGAGATGTCTTTCAGCGCACCGACCACGGTCTGGTTATAGCGCGCCACAGCCACGTCGTAGCCTGCCGAGGCCACACCCAGCTGCGAGCGCAGGCGGCCACCGTCGAAGATCGGCAGGCTGATGGCCGGGCCGACGTTGTAGTTGAATTTGCGCCCGGTGAGGAACTCCAGCGGACCACCGCCTGTGGCCATGAAGCCCAGGCTGCCGACCAGATCGACGTTGGGGAAGAAGCCGGCGTGGGCGACATCGATGCCACGCGCCTGGGCGGCCACCTGCCAGCGGCTGGCGACCACATCGGGACGCTGGCCGACCAGCTCGGCCGGCAGGTTCGACGGCAGTTTCAGCGGCGCCGCCAAGGCCAGGGTCGGGCGCTGCAATTGCGCACCCTCCCCCGGGCCCTTGCCGGCCAGGGCGGCCAGCTGGTTACGGGTCAGGGCAATCTGTTCATTGAGGCTGTCGAGCTGGCGGTGGGTTTCCGGCAGTGGCGCTTCGGCCTGGCTGACTTCGAAATGGGTGCCGATGCCAGCATCCAGGCGGCGCTTGGCCAGGGCCAGAATCTGCTCCTGCTGTTGCAGTTCGGCCTTGACGATATCGCGCTCGGCGAAGTGCAGGCTCAGCTGGATATAGGCGCGTACCACGTTGCTCTGCAACTCCAGCTGCGCCTGGCGGGCTTCGGCCACGCTCACGTGCGCCTGGTCCACGGCCTGCTCGCTGGCATTGCGTTCGCGGCCCCATAGGTCGAGGGCGTAGCTGAAGCCAATGGCAGCGTTGTTGTCCCAGGTGTTGGCGCCGGACAGCGCGCCAGGGCCATAGAACTGGTCCTCAGGCCAGTTGTGGCGCTTGAGCGTGGCCTGGCCATTGGCCTGGAGCTTCTCGGCCGACTCGACCACGCCGGCCATGGCCTTGGCTTCCCGCACCCGCGCCGCCGCCATGGCCAGGCTCGGGCTGCCGGCCACGGCCAAGTCAATCCAGCGGTCCAATTGAGGGTCGCCATAGGCCTGCCACCATTGCTGGTCGGGCCAGTGGGCGTCGCTCGCGGCTTCGCGTATGGCCGCGTCGGTGGTCAGGGTATTGGCTTGCAGCGTCTTGCTTTGCGGGGCTATGCCCCAGGTTCCGATACAGCCGCTCAAGGTGAGGGCAAGGGCACAGGCACTGAACGCACTGAGCGTTCTGATGATGCGACGCGGCACAGCTGCGAATTCCCGAGGAAGAGGTGATAGGGCCGGGCAATTCTAGGGGGCGGCAGCACTGGCGATAAGCGTGGATTCCTGCGAATCTTTGTTACCGAAACAGCGATAATCCGCCTTTGGTCGAAGGCAACTTTTCATCTTTTTTTCGTTACTTCGTGACACAATTTTGTCCTCTACATCGAGAGTGACCCATGGACACCCTGCAAAACATGCGTGCTTTCAGTTGCGTCGCCCAACTGGGCAGCTTTACCGCTGCCGCCGGGCAGCTGGATACGACCACCGCGAACGTGTCGCGGGCGGTTTCCAACCTGGAAGCCCATCTGCAAACCAGGCTGCTAAACCGTACGACCCGTCGCATTGCGCTGACCGAAGCCGGCAAGCGCTACCTGATGCGTTGCGAACAGATTCTTACCTACGTGGAAGAAGCCGAGGCCGAGGCCAGTGACGCTCATGCGCGCCCCGCCGGGCAACTGAAGGTGCACTCGATGACCGGGGTCGGCCAGCACTTCGTGGTCGATGCCATCGCCCGCTACCGCGAATCGCATCCGGACGTGACCTTCGACCTGACCATGGCCAACCGCGTGCCCGACCTGCTCGACGAGGGCTATGACGTGTCCATCGTGCTGGCCACCGAACTGCCCGACTCAGGGTTCGTGTCGCAGCGCCTGGGCATCACCTACAGCATCGTCTGCGCCTCGCCCACCTACATTGCCCGCCACGGCATACCGCACAAGCCCGCCGACCTGCTCAAGCATGCCTGCCTGCGCATGGTCAGCCCGGTGATCCCGCTGGAAAAGTGGCTGTTCGACGGCCCGGAAGGCCAAGAGATGGTCAACATCACCAGCTCGCCGTTCATGGTCAATACCGCCGATGCCATGAAAACCGCGATTCGCAGCGGCATGGGTGTGGGCGTACTGCCGATCTATTCGGCCATCGAGGGCCTGCGTGATGGCAGCCTGGTACGGGTGCTGCCCGAGTACCGCCTGCAGGAGCTGAACCTGTACGCGATCTACCCGTCACGGCAGTACCTGGACGCCAAGATCAAGACCTGGGTCGAGTACCTGCGCAATTCGCTGCCAGAAATCCTCGCGGCGCACGAGGCCGACCTGAAAACGCATCAGGTGCTGATCGCCAATTAAAAAGCTGCTGCATTGCAGGGGTGGACAATGGTAGGTTGCTAACCATTCCTGGCCTCTTCGCGGGTAAACCCGCTCCCACAGGTACACCACCGCCTTCCAGGCCTGTGCAATACCTGGTGGGAGCGTCCACCCGCGAAGAAACCACCACCGCCCCACCGCCTTGCAGAGAAGTTGCCCGATGAAAAAGACCGTCCTGGCCTTCAGCCGTATTACCCCGGCCATGGCCGAGCGCCTGCAGCAAGATTTCAACGTGATCCTGCCCAACCCCAAGCTGGGCGACATCAACGCCCAGTTCAACGAGGCCCTGCCCGAGGCCCACGGCCTGATCGGTGTCGGCCGCAAGCTGGGGCGGGCACAGCTTGAAGGCGCGGCCAGGCTGGAAGTGGTGTCCAGCGTTTCGGTCGGCTACGACAACTATGACCTGGACTACCTCAACGAACGCGGCATCGCCCTGACCAACACCCCGGATGTGCTGACCGAAAGCACCGCCGACCTGGGCTTCTCGCTGATCATGGGCTGCGCCCGCCGCACGGCCGAACTGGATGCCTGGACCAAGGCCGGCAACTGGCAGGCCACCGTGGGCCCGGCGTACTTCGGCAGCGACGTGCATGGCAAGACCCTGGGCATCGTCGGCCTGGGCAACATCGGCGCAGCCGTGGCGCGCCGGGGCCACTTCGGTTTCAACATGCCGATCCTGTACAGCGGCAACCGCCGCAAGGCCGCGCTGGAACAAGAGCTGGACGCACAGTTCCGCAGCCTGGAGCAACTGCTGGCCGAAGCAGACTTCGTGTGCATCGTGGTGCCGCTGTCCGATGCCACGCACAAGCTGATCGGTGCCCGCGAGCTGCAACTGATGAAGCCCAGCGCGTTCCTGATCAACATCGCCCGCGGGCCGGTGGTGGACGAGGCGGCGCTGATCGAGGCGCTGCAGAGCGGCACGATTCGCGGTGCGGGCCTGGACGTGTATGAGAAAGAGCCGCTGAGCGATTCGCCGCTGTTCAAGCAGCCCAATGCACTGACCTTGCCGCACATCGGTTCGGCCACTGCCGAAACCCGCGAGGCCATGGCCAACCGGGCAATCGACAACCTGCGCGCGGCGCTGCTGGGTGAACGGCCGCGAGACCTGGTGAACCCGCAGGTGTGGAAAGGCTGATGCCTGCCTGACACGGCGCCGCTCCTACACAGTTCTCGACAGCCCAGAGGCGAACTTGGCCCTGGGCTTGCGAAACACCAGTACATTCCCCGCCATCACCGCCACCAGCCCCAACAAGGCAGGCGCCGTCCACTGATACCCCTCGGCCACCGCCGACACGTTCAACGCCACCAGCGGGAACAGCACCGTGCAGTACGCCGCCCGCTCCGGGCCCATGCGCCCGACCAGGGTCAGGTAGGCGGTGAAGGCGATCACCGAACCGGGGATTACCAGGTACAGCAACGAGCCGATATAGCGCGCATTCCACTCCATGCTGAACGGCACGCCGCTGATCACACAGAACAGCGCCAGCATCGCTGCGCCGTAGACCATGCCCCAGGCATTGGTGGTCAGCGGCTTGAGCCCAGCCTTCTGCTGCATGCTCGAGAGCATGTTGCCCGCCGAGAAACACAAGGTGCCGAGCAAAGCCAGGCCAAGACCATACAGGGTCTCGCGGCTGGCCGTGTGGTGGGACAGCTCCGGCCAGAACAACAGGCCCAGGCCGAACAAGCCCAAGGCGCCGCCGGCAAGCACATTGCTGGCAATCTTCTGGGCAAAGAAGATCCGTGCGTTGAGTGCGTTCCACAACGTGGCGGTGGAAAACACCACGGCAATCAAGCCGCTGGCGATCCACTGGCTGGCACTGAGGAAGCAGATGAAGTTGACGCAAAAAAGGCACAGGCCCTGGGCCAGGCAGATCTGGTGACCACGCCGGTTCATCGGCTGCAGGCGGCGGGTGAGCAAAAGGAAGGCGAACAGGATCAGCCCGGCCAAGGCGAAGCGGTAGACGATCGAAACCGGGATGGCGACCACGCCCAGCTGAAGTTTGAGGGCGATCCAGGTAGTACCCCAGATCAGCACGGTAAGCAGATAGAGCGACAAGTTCATGGCGGCGGTTCCTTGGGCCTTCAAGATCGGTGCCCGGCGCTTCGCGGCTAAAGCCGCTCCCGCAGGGACCGTGCTGCTCTCGAGGCTGGCGCGGTCCCTGTGGGAGCGGGTTCACCCGCGAATCGAGGGCGCAGCCCTCGCCGAGGCATTTCCAGTGTTCTCCTGTCGAACACCCACGCGCTTGCACAAACTTGCGCATTTGTCCCACGGGTAGCTGTAAGCCTGCCCAAGGCGCAGTAGGATGGCTGCAAGAGGAACAACCCATGACGCCATTCAGCCAACTGCAAGTGTTCAACGCCATGCACGCCTCGCCCAACGCCCGGCTGGAGCTGAGCGCACAGCTGGGCGACGGGCTGGCGGCGGCGTTGTGGAGCAACCGTGACGATGCCCGCGACTACCAGGCACCCAGCCACCACACCCTGTCGTGCTACATCGCCGACGGCACCGGCACCTTCCGCCGCCAGCGCCCGGCCGACAAGGGGGCGCCGAACAAGCTGTGCGTGATGCCGGCCGGGCAGGAATCGAACTGGGTGGTCAATGGCGCTATCCGTTTGGCCCACCTGTACATCAGCGAGACGCAGTTCGCCCTGGGCTGCGTGCGCCTGCTCGACCGCGAACCGCGTGAGCTGCAACTGCAGGAAGCGACCTTTCTCGACGACCCGCAGCAGGCCGCGCGCTTTCGCCAGCTGACCACCCTGGACTGGGACGAACCTGGCGAGCGCTTGCTGGCCAGCAGCCTGGCGCACGAAATCGTCGACCATGCGCTGCTCAACCAGGTCGGGCTGCGCCATGGCCTGCGCATGAAAGGCGGGCTGGCGCCGAACCTGCGCCGGCAGATGATCGATTACATCGAAGCACACCTTGACCAGCCCATTACCCTGGGTGAACTGGCCGTGCGCTGCAACCTGTCCGAATACCATTTTGCGCGCATGTTCCGCGCCAGCTTCGGGCTGCCGCCGCACCAGTACCTGCTGGCCCGGCGCCTGCACCGGGCCTGCCAGCTGCTGCGGCTGGGAATGATGCCGCTGGGCGAAATTGCCTTGCTATGCGGGTTTGCCAGTGCCAGCCATTTCAGCAACCGCTTCCGCCAGGCGATCGGTGCGACACCCGGTGAATACCGTTCGGCCATTCGCGGCTAAAGCCACGAAGACGCCGGCACAGGCTGGTCTAGAACTCGAAGGTGCTGGACAGGCTTACCTGCCGCGGATCGCCGATAGCCACGAAATACTGGTTCACTGCCGAGCTGTAGTACACCTTGTCGAACAGGTTCTTCACATTCAATTGCACGAGCACCTTGTGCTCGTCGAGCCGGGTTTCATAGCTGGCAAAGGCATCGGCCACTGTATAGGAAGGCAGATCGAAGGTATTGGTCGAGTCACCCGCCCGCTCGCCCACATACCGCGCCCCGGCACCCAGGCGCAAGCGGTCGCCGCCAAACAGGCTGCCGTAATCGTACACCGCCGACAGCGAACCACTGTGCCGGGCCACGTTCTGCAGGCGGTTGCCCTTGAGTTCCGGGTCCTTGGTCACTTCAGCATCGGTGAACGCGTAGCTGCCGATCAGGCTCCAGCGCTCGCTGAGCTGGCCGGTCAGGTCCAGTTCGATACCCCGCGAACCCACTTCACCGGCATTGCTGTACACCGTCTCGCCCGTGCCTTGGTCGAGGCTGGAAACCAGCACGTTGCGCTTGGTGATGTCGAACAGCGCGAGGGTGCCGGTGAGGCGCCCCGGCATATCGAGCTTGGCCCCCAATTCCCAGGACTTGCCCTCCTCCGGCGCCACCGAGCCGTCCAGCACCACGTTGCCGACCAGCGGTGCGATAGTCGAGTTGGGCTTGAACGATTCGCTGTAGCTGGCATAGAACGACAGCTGCTCATCGACCTTGTACACCACACCCGCGTGCGGTACCCAGGTCTGGCCGTTGCTGTCGGTGTTGACCTGGAACGGGCGCCCGCGACCGGCGTACTGGTCGTATTGCTGAAAGCGCGCACCGGCCACCAGGATCCAGTGCTCATCCAGGTGCAGCGCGTCCTGTACGAACAGCGCATCGGTGCGCAGCTTGTCGGTCTGGTCGCTTTCCTTGGCACCGACCGTAGTGCCCTCCACTTCCTGGCCATAGACCGGATTGACATAGCTGAAGGTCGATTGGGCTTTCTGCCGGATCAGGTCACCGCGGAAGATCTTGCGGTCCTCATGGTCGATGCCGAACAGCAGGTCGTTCTGCATGCCTGCCAGTTGCACGTTGCCGGCCAGGCTCAGGGTGGCGAACTGGTCACGGCTCATGGCGTCATGCGTGCCGTCGATGCTGCGCGCCAGCGTGCCGCTTGTTTCATTGACTTTGGTCACCCGCACCTGACTGGCATCGTAGGTCTCGCGGTTGAAGCTGTAGCCGAAATGCAGCTTCCAGTGATCGGCCAGCTGGTGGTCGAGCTCCAGCCGGTACAGGTCGGAACGCCCCTCCATGTCGTTGAATGGCTCATCCAGGCGCCGCGTGGCCGGGATGTCCAGCGGGTGGCCGTTGTTGCCAAATGCAGTGCCCCGATCGAACGGTGAGAGAAACTCGCGGTGCTCGTAGGCCAGTACCACCTGGGTGTCCTCACCCAGCCAAGCCAGCGACGGCGCCACCAGCGATTCGCGGTGCACGCCGTAGTTGCGCCAGTAGTCCTCGTCCTCGTGGTCGACGATCAGGCGGTAGGCAAAGTTGCTGTCGCCCAGCGCGCCGGTACTGTCGAAGCCGCCGCCGCTGCCGTTCTTGCCACTGCCGTAGGTCGAGCCGCGCACGTTGAGGGCGTTGTACTGCTGCAGCTGCGGCCGCTTGCTGACCACGTTGATTACCCCGCCCGGGTCCTGGATGCCGTACAGCAGCGACGCCGGGCCCTTGAGCACTTCGACCCGCTCGGTGCTGGCATTGAGGTTGCGGCCCTGTACCACCGGCATGCCGTCGCGCATGATCGATCCATCCCGGTTATCACCGAAACCACGCTTCATCACCGTGTCGGCGGTGCCGCCAAAGTTGTTGCCCTGGGTGATGCCGCTGACGTTGGCCAGGGCGTCGTCGAGGTTGCGCGGGGCCTGGTCGCGAATGACTTGGGCCGGCACCACGTTGATCGCCTGGGGAATGTCCTGGCTCGGACCCTGCCCGCGCATGATCGAGGCGCTGGCCGGAGGCTGGTAGCTGTAGTCGTCCAGTTCCGAGGTGACCGTGGTGGCCTGCAGGCTGAGGGCGCCAGAGGTATCCAGCGTTTCCAGGGTAAAGGTGCGCGCGTCGACGCGACGCCAGGCCAACCCACTGCTGCCCAGCAGTTGCTGCAGGGCCTGCTCGGCGCTGTACCGGCCGTTCAGCGCCGGGGCCTGCCCGCCGGGCAGCTCCAAGGTGTAGACCACGCCCTGGCCAGTGGTGCGACTGAACGCATTGAGCGCTTGTGCCAAGGGTTGCGCGGGCTGGGCGAAGGCGTACGTCTGCTGTAGCTCGGCAGCACAGGCCAGGGGAGCGAAAACGAGGGCCGGCAGCGCGGACAGGCTGAGCCAGAGAGGGACGCAACGCGGGGTGAACTTCATGGACGCTGACCTGTGAGAGGGTTATGACTGCGAATGAATCGCACTTCCACTCATTACACGGATGTCACGACCTGTTACCTCACCTGCTATTTGAAAATATTTTTACCTGTTCCCGCGAAGAGGCCGGCACAGGCGATTATCGGATGACCGTCAACCGTCCCAGCACAGTCTGCCGCGAAAAGCCCATCACCTTGCCCAGCGAATCCAGCGCCGGCAACGGTTCTGCCGCGGGAAAACTGCCACTGACCTTGCGCTGCCCCAGTTCGCCGTCGAGCAGCAGGATGCGCCCCGGGTAATAGCGCCCCAGGTCTTCGACCACCTGCGCCAGCGGGACCTGGTAGTAATTCAGCCAACCCTGGCGCCAGGCCAGGCGGGTGTCGCTATCCACTGTCACAAGGTCACCCAGCCGGCCTGTAGCGTAGGTCACCTGCTGGTTGGCCGTCAGTTCGCGCTTCGCGGCTCCCGGTGCCGGGCTTACTGCCACCCGCCCGCTACGCACCGTGACCTGGGCGCCTTCGCCCTGCTCACGCACTTCGAACTGCGTACCGAGTACCCGCACCTCGCCCCCCGCTGCTTCGACCAGGAATGGCTCACCGGTATGCGTGACCTGGAAGAATGCCGCGCCATACAACAAGCGCACGCGGCGCTCACCTCGGACAAAATCGACTGCAATTGCGCTCTGCGCATCCAGCGTCACTTGCGACTGGTCAGCCAGCATTACCTGCCGCACCTGCCCGGCGCTGCTGTAGTCAGCCTGCAGGTCCTGCAACCACAGGCCAGGCTGCCAACCCCCGGCAATGCCCACGGCCAGCACCAGGCAGGCCGCCAGTGCGGCGAGGCGCTGCCGCCACGGCGACCTGGCCACTGGCCGGGCCATTGCATCCAGATAGCGCTGCAGGCCTTGCTGTTCTTCGTCAGCCAGGCGCGCCGCAGCGGTGCCGCTGGCCTGCCACAGCGCCTGCGCCTGGGCGAAGGCTGCACGGTGCGCGGGGTGGCTCAGCAGCCAGCGTTTGAACGCGGCCCCATCGGCGTGGGCGGGCTGCTCGTTGATGCGGCTGAGCCATTGCAGTGCAGCCTTGGACTGCGCCTCGGTAATCGGCGGTAGATGGCTCATCGACGGGCGCTCCCTGGCCGGCGTGGAATGGACGCGGGCTCGGCCACACTCGCCTTGCACGCCTCGAGGGCGCGCATCATATGCTTTTCCACTGCACTCTGGGACAGTTGCATGGCCTTGGCGATCTCGCCGTACTTGCACCCGTGAATGCGATTGAGCAAGAAGATCTGCCGGGTGCGCTCGGGCAAGGCGCGCAAGGCGGCTTCGATGCGCTGCAGGTCATGGTCGACCTGCACGGCCTGCTCCGGCGCCTGGGCTTCATCTACCGGCAACGCAGCTTCGACGACACGTTCGCGGCTGCCCTCACTGCGCAAGTGGTCGATGGCCAGGTTGCCGGCGCAACGCAGCAGATAGGTATCCAGTGCCTCGACCTTGACCACCGGGCGGCGCCAGAAACGCAGAAACAGCTCCTGGACCAGGTCCGATGCCGTGGCCCGGCAACCGACCCGACGACTGACCAATGCCTCCATACGCGCGCGCTGGGCCTGGAACACCTCGACGAAACGCGCACGCCCACCGCCGTTGTCGGTGTCCGGCTCGAACATGTTGCCCTGTTCACTCATCAGGTCACCCGGCGTACACGACAAGCAACGGCCCCAGCACCATGCTGGCGGCGGCCAGGCCCAGCAGCAGCCGGGGCAGGTATGGCAGGCCGAATACCCACACGGTCGCCCCGGCCATCAGCACCGCGACCCATTGCACCAGGCCATGGGCCCAGCCACGCAGGTGCACGCTCAGTACCAGTGCAGCCAGCAACAGCAACCAGCCGGCGCTACGCAACAGGCGCAGCTGGCCTGGGCGCGGCTTGCGCCCGAACAAGTCGGCGAAATGTTTTTGCATGGCCAGGCACAGGGCAACCAAGCCTGCGAATGTGATCAGCGCAATGCCCGCCATCAGCTTGCCCCCGCCGTTTCGGCAGGTGGCGTTCTGGCTGCGTGCCGGGCGCGTCTGGCAGCCACCCCGGGCTTGCGCGACAGCTTGCCGGCAAGCCAGGCGAGGAACAGGCCGGTCGCCAGCGCCGTCAGGTCGAAGCCGGCCATGGCCCAGTCGCCTGCCGGCAGCGAATGGTTCAGGCCTTGGCCGGTGGTCAGGGCGTTGAGCAGCGGCAGCAGGGCAAAAGCCAGCGCGCCCAGTGCCAGTTGCTCGGCCCAGGCCCGGTACCCACTGCGCAGCATGGCATGCACCAGCGTCCCCCCCCAGGTGATGAAGAAGGTATCGACCTCCCAGTCGGCCCGGCCTTGCACCCCCAGCGGGATCAGGCGGTTGGCCCAGAAGAAACCGGCAACGGCCAGCAGCAGCCCGCTCATGCTGGCGATGTTGAGTACCTCGATCAGGCGCAGCTCGCCCGGCAGGCGTTCGGTCCCGGCATGCTTTAGCTGACGCTTGCCCAGCCACATCACCAGCCCGGTGCCGATCACCGCGGTACCCGCCAGGCCAAACAAGAAATACAGCCAGCGCAACCAGGGCCCTGCGAAATTGCCCATGTGCAGGCCGGCAAAACTGAACGCGGTCATCATCACCCCACTCTCCGGCTTGCCCTGGCTCAGCAGGGCACCCGTGGAGCCATCGAATGTCCAGTTGGCGCTGCGCCGGTAGGCGACGTGGTCGGCCGAGGATTGAGTGAAAGTTACGCGGGCATTGCGGTCGCCCGGATTCTGCACCTGGATATCGCCGATACGCGCGCCCGGCTGCAGCGCCTGCACCCTGGCGTACAGGCCTGCCAACGGCACCAGCGGTGCGGCGACATGGGCTGGCGCAGGCGCTTCGTTGCGGCCGAACAGATCGTTGAAGTACTTGCCGGTGTCATTGCCGTAGCTGGCCATGATGCCCGCCGGCATGACCATGTACATGAACAGCACCAGGCTGCTGTAGCTGATCATCAGGTGGAACGGCAGCACCAACACGCCGATGGCGTTGTGCCCATCCAGCCAGGAGCGCTGGCCCTTGCCGGGGCGGAAGGTGAAGAACTCCTTGAAGAACTTCTTGTGGGTGATGATGCCGGTCACCAGCCCCAGCAACATGATGAATGCACAGAACGTCGACAGCCAGCGGCCATAGGGGTGCGGCATCTGCAACTGGAAATGGAAGCGGTAGAAGAATTCGCCACCGCGGCTGTCACGGGCCTGCAGCGGCTCACCGGTCTGGGTATCGAGGGTCTGGCTGACAAAGCCACGCGGCCCGCCATTGGTGTCGCGATAGCCCACATTCAAGCCCGCCTCACGTGCATTGGGCATGCGGATGAACCACGTTCCCGAATGACCTGCGTGGTCCAGCAGGTAACGCTGGGCCACCTCCAGGGCATGGGTCGGATCCAGTGTCTGACTACGCACTTCCGGCCTGGACCAGTGGGTGATCTCTTCCTTGAAGTACGACAGCGTGCCGGTGAGGAATATGGCAAACAACAGCCAGCCGAAGATCAGGCCGGTCCAGGTGTGCAGCCAGGCCATGGCCTGACGGAAGCCTTCTTTCATGCGCTTGTCATCCAGTAGGCCAACCCGCTGATCACGCCCAGCAGTACAGTTGGCGCCAGCACACCCAGCCAGGCGCGCAAAGCGCTACGGCAGGCGAAGCACCAGATGAACGCCAGCAGGTAGAAGACGAATGACAGCAACAGGCCTGTGAGTGTGGCATCGACCTGCGGCAACGGCGCCACCAGAGCAATGCAGACGCTGGCCATCGACGCCAGCAGGTAGCCGCCCAGCAGGGCGGCCAGGCTGCGTGAAGTCACGGCCAGGCGATAGCTGATCGGGAGGCTGGCGGTTTTACGCGTCATGGCGAACGGTTGGGCGTTATCGGGCGTTCAATAATAATGATTTCAATTCTCATAAGCAAAGCCTAAGCGCTGCGTGGTCAACTGTGGCCCCATATGCAACAAGAAATTTATTTTCAAAAAAGGCTTGAATTCGTTTCGCCGTTGCCTGACCTTAGAGTCAAGAGACGCAGAAATTCCAAGGGTCTCAAAGGCCTAGGCGCGTCTCCATGCGAGCAAGCTGAATAAGGATTGAATCATGCAAATCCAGGTCAACAGCAGCAACCATTTCGAAGGCAACGCCCGGCTCGACCAGTGGGTCCGCAGTACCCTGCAGAATTCACTGGAACGTTACGAAGACGACCTCACCCGCATCGAGGTGCACCTGCGCGACGAGAACGGCGCCAAGCCCGGACCGCATGACAAACGCTGCCAGATGGAGGCTCGCCCCAAAGGCCATCAACCGATCTCGGTGACCCACACTGCAACTTCGCTGGACCAGGCAGTCGATGGTGCCGCGACCAAGCTGAACCACGCGCTGGAACACTTCTACGGCAAGCTGCGCAGCAAGCGCGGCGCCCTGGAACTGAATGACCCGGACGCCTGATCGGTAACGCAAGCAACGCCCGGCCTCGTGCCGGGCGTTTTCGTTGGTGTCGATCAACGGCGCTGAACCAACTGCCGAAGGCGTCGGTCAACCCCTGCAGTCATTCATTGCAGAAGCACCACCATGAACAACCCATTCGAACGAATCAGTGCTGCATTCGCCCACGAATACCGGGTCAACCTGAGCATCGCCAACCTTGACGGCAGCATCATGCTGACCCTGTCCGACGACAGCGGCGTAGTCGCCAAGCGTCTCATCACCCAGGCCCAGCGCAATGACCCGGTGCGCCTGCAACGGGTGATCGACAGCATCCGCCTGGGCCTGGCCATCGAACACAACCAGAACCCCTTGCAAGTACTGGCCGCACTGACCCGCGACGCTCAGCGCGAGCCACGCCATTTCATGGCCAACTGAGGGCTACTTGCCCTCCTCCACTTCCTTGCCATTGGCATCCAGCACCTTGGTCGAGGGGTAGCGGTACGAGGCGTAGCGCACCACCAGGATCGAGAACGCCAGCAGCAGGATGCCACCGCACAGGTACAGCAGCCCGGCGTCCGGCGCCTTGTGGTGCGAGACATCGCCGATCAGCAGGCGGGTCAGTGCAGTGATGGCGACGTACAGCAGGAAGCGGATCGGCATGTGGTTGGTCTTGAAGTAGATCCCCACCATCGCCCCCAACTCCAGGTAGATGAACAGCAGCAGAATGTCATCGACGCTGACTCCGCCCTTGCCGAGCATGTCCAGGAAGGTCATCACCGCGGCATAGGCGGTAATCGCGCCAATGCCGAACAGCGCCAGGTAATGGAATGCCTCGACACACAGGTTGCCCAGCGAGTCGGCCGAGCCGTGCAGGCCCTTGCGCAGCTTTTCTGCCCATTTGATGTTCACGATGTTCCATTCCCCGATACGTCTTGAAGGATGATGCGCCACCGGTGTGACGCTTGTGCCATGCAGTTAAAGGGCCAGGCCCTTGCCTTGGAAGGCGACCGATTGCCGCAAGGCACGCGCCCACGGGCTGAAGAATCGGCTTGCGTGGCAGTAGCAAATGCCATTACTGTATATGGATACAGTAGATCGTAACCTAACCAGCAAAAGGCATAGAGGTGATGAATGGCCGTCGAAGTGGTATACCGCAGCAGCCGCGATCCGGAGCGCTTGTTCATGGATAAGGCCGAAGCAGACCGTCACGACAAGATGCTCGAACTGGCCGAGCGCCTGGCCGAAGTGCTGCACAAGGCCGTGCCCTCGCTGACCGAGCAGCAGGTTGAGGAAGCCGGCATCTACATGGCCAGGAACCGCGATGTGTTCGCCCGCGCATTCAAGAGCCAGCCGGATGCGTTGGCCGAGTTGCTCGAGGCGCCAGCAGCCGAGTAATACCTGCGCTGGCCTTTGCAGGAGCAGCCGTCAACCGTAGAGCAGCCGCTCCGCCAGCATCTGTGCCACCCGCGCCGGCGAGCGTTTCTGGGCCTGCGCATGGCCGAACACTTCGGTCAGCCGCGAAGGTATCCGCGCCAGGTGCGCGGTGATGGTACCCAGGTCCTCGCCACGGTGGGTAAGCGCCACGTAGATCAGCCCACCGGCATTGATCACGTAGTCCGGCGCATACAGAATCCCGCGCGATTCCAGCTGGTCGGCCACCTGCAAGGTGGTCAACTGGTTGTTCGCCGCCCCCGCCACCGCCGCGCAACGTAACTGCATCACGCTCTGCCCGTTCAGCACCGGCCCCACGCCACAAGGCGCGAAGATGTCGCAAGGGGTGCTGAGCAATGCATCGTTGGTGACCGGCTTGGCATCGAACTGCTCCACTGCCAGCCGCACCCGCCCGGGGTCCAGGTCGCTCACCAGCAAGTCCGCCCCCGCCGCATGCAGTTGCTCGGCCAGCGCATAACCGACATTGCCCAGCCCTTGCACCGCAACCCGCAGCCCCTGCAGGTCATCACTGCCAAGCCGGAACGAAGTGGTTGCACATATGCCGGCAAAAACCCCCATCGCCGCGTGCGGTGAAGGATCGCCGCAGGCCGTGGTGCTGGTCACATGCGGAGTACTCTGGGCAATGCAATCCATATCCAGGGTAGAGGTGCCGCTGTCCACGGCAATGATGAAGCGCCCCTGCAAGGTATCGATGAAGCGGCCAAAGGCCTCGAACAGCGCGGCACGGTTTTCCACATGCGGGTTGCGCATGATCACTGCCTTGCCGCCACCCAATGGCAGGCCGGCCAGCGCTGCCTTGTAGCTCATGCCCTGGGCCAGGCGAATGGCGTCGGTCATGGCGCTTTCGTCGTCGGCATACGGCAGGTAGCGACAACCGCCCATGGCCGGCCCCAACTGTTCACTGTGAATCGCCACCACGGCCTTGAGGCCGGTGGGCGGGTCGGTGAACAGGTGCAGCGACTGGGTACGGGTGCTTTGCATCAGTGCGAACATCGACAGGCTCCCCTGAGAGGTGCTCATTCCAGTATAGGCTTGGCCCTTGGGCCTAAGCCGCCGCCGGACCACTGGACGAAACCGTGTAGCGAGGCTAATACTCAAGCGTGTGTGGAGAAGCCCCATGAAGCCACGTCAAGCCTGCCTGGCCTGCCTGGAACGCGAGCCCGTCGCCCTGCTGGAAGCCGCATTGTGGATTGCCGCCGAGCATGACCGCAGCATCGAGCCCGCGGCCAGCCTGGCCACGCTGCATGACCTGCAACGCGAGATCAGTGCCAGCCTGCCGCTGCTGCCGCTATGCGAACTGGCCCAGCCACTGTTGCGCCAGCTCAATGCCCTGGGTTTCCAGCAGGATGAGTATCACCCCCTGCGCCCGCATGCCGCGATGATGGACAAGGTGCTGCAGCGCCGCCGTGGCCAGCCGTTGGCCCTGGCCATCCTCGCCCTGGAGCTGGCCCGACGCCTGTCCATCCCCCTGGAGGGCGTGGGCTTTCCTGGCCATTTCCTGCTGCGCGTGCCGGGTGCCGACCACCTCCTCGACCCCTGCGGCGGCCGACGCCTGTACCCCAACGACTGTCGCGAACTGCTGGCGCGCCAGTTCGGCCCGCAGGTCGCGCTGACCGCCGAGCACATGCGCAGTGCCAGCCCCGCGCAGATCCTGCAACGTCTGTCACGCAACCTGCGCCAGTTGCACATCAGCAACGACAACCACCTGGCGGCACTGATCGATGCCGAACGGGTCATGCAACTGGGGCCGGTACAAGTCAGCGACTATGTGACCCGCGCCTCGCTCTACCAGCATCTGGATTGCCCGCAGGCCGAGCGCTTCGACCTGGAGCATGCCTTGCTGCTGACGGAAGACCCGGTCCAGCGCCTGAAGCTGTCCGAGCGTATCGGCAAGCTTCCGGCGGCGAACCGTTCCATTCACTGAGCCGGGCAGTCCGGCTGTTGGGCGGGGTGTGCCTTGGCGAACGCCGGATGCCCGGCCGCCAGGGCGGCAACCCGCTGGATGCGCGGGAAGCCGTCGAGGTCGATGTTGAAACGTTCGGCTGCATACAACTGCGGTATCAGGTAGACGTCCGCCAGGCCTGGCTTGTCGCCAAAACAGAAGCCGTGGTCGCCGATCAGTTGTTCCACCGCCGCCAGCCCCTGACTGATCCAGTGGCCGATCCACTGGTTGACCTGGGTCTCATCATGCCCGGCCTGGCGCAGCCGGTTGAGCACACTGACATTGTGCAAGGGGTGGATATCGCAGCCGATGATCGCAGCCACACCGCGCACCTTGGCACGCGCCTCCGCAGTGGCAGGCAGCAACGCGGGTTGTGGATAAACCTCTTCCAGGTACTCGATGATAGCCGGTGACTGCACCAGCAGCTCAGCGCCGTCAGTGCGCAAGGCCGGCACACGGCCCTGCGGGTTGACGGCGACGTAGCCTGCACTGCGTTGCTCACCCTGCAGCAGGTTGACCGGCAGGGACTGGTAGGCCAGCCCCTTCAGCGCCAAGGCGATGCGCACCCGATAGGACGAGGTGGAACGGTAATAGGTGTACAGCTCCATGCCCCTGCCTCCTCAGTTGGCCGCGATGACCGTACCACGGCATTCGCCGAAGCCGATGCTGGCCACGCCTTCACGCACGCAGCGGCCACGCAGGATGATCTCGTCGCCGTCCTCGAGAAACTTGCGTACCTCGCCACTGGCCAGCTCCACCGGGTGTTTCCCGCCTTCGGTGATCTCGAGCAGACTGCCGAACGAACCAGGCGTGGCACCCGACAGCGTGCCCGAACCGAACAGGTCGCCCGGCTGCAACTGGCAGCCATTGACACTGTGGTGGGTCACCAGCTGCGCCACGGTCCAGTACATGCTGCGGGTGCTGCTCAAGGTCAGGCGGTGCGGGGCCATGCCCTGCTCGCGCATGCGCTCGGTCAGCAGCAGCACCTCGAGTTCGATATCGAACGCACCGGCGGCCTGGTCGCGCTTGTCCAGCAGGTACGACAGTGGCTGCGGATCGCCTTGCGGGCGTGGCGGCTGGGCGCAACGGAACGGCTCCAGCGCTTCGGCAGTGACGACCCATGGCGAGATGGTGGTAACGAAACTCTTCGACAGGAACGGGCCCAGTGGCTGGTATTCCCAGGCCTGGATGTCTCGTGCCGACCAGTCGTTGAGCAGGCACAGGCCGGCCACGTGTTCGGCGGCATCGCCGATCGGGATCGCCTGGCCGATTTCATTACCCTGGCCGATCCAGATACCCAGTTCCAGCTCGTAGTCCAGGCGCGCACAGGGGCCGAAGCTTGGCTCGCTGTGCCCGGCCGGCAGGGTCTGGCCCTTGGGGCGGCGCACGTCGGTGCCGGACGGGCGAATGGTCGAGGCGCGGCCGTGATAACCGATCGGCACGTACTTGTAGTTGGGCAGCAGCGGGTTGTCGGGGCGGAACAGTTTGCCGACGTTCCTGGCGTGTTCGATGCCTACGTAGAAATCGGTGTAGTCACCGATCTGCGCCGGGACATGCAGCTGGCAGGTGCTGGCCGGATACAACGCCGGCTGCAGCGCCGCCTGGTGCTCGCTATGCTCGCCCAGCAACACCAGCAGACGTTCGCGCAAAGCCACGCGGGCGCCGCGACCGAGGGCAAAGAATGCGTTCAGAGCGCCACCGCGGGTGGCTTCCACAGCGGCCTTGGCGGCGCCGTCGAACAGGCCGGCGGCCAGCACTGCCTCGAGATCGAGGATCGCGTCGCCGATGGCCACGCCACAGCGCCTGGCTTCCCCGGGCCGGCTGAAAATGCCCAACGGCAGGTTCTGCAGTGGGAAGTCGCTGTGCCCGTTGGCGTGCTCCACCCAGCTACGGGCAATGGCGGTCTGGTTCATGGTTATCTCCGGTTCGGGTTGAAGGTGCTCGGCAAGGTGGCCCAGCAACTATCGTAGTCGGCCTGCAATTGCGGGCATTCGAGGGCCTGCTGGCTCGGGCGCAGCACCTGGCTGGTCTCGAACATGAAGGCCATGGTGTTGTCGATCTTGTGCGGCGCCAGGTCGGCGGCAATGGCCTTCTCGCAGGTTTCGGCATCGGGACCGTGTGCGCTCATAACGCCGTGCAGCGAGGCACCGCCGGGCAGGAAACCTTCGGCCTTGGCGTCGTAGGCACCGTTGATCAGGCCCATGAACTCGTTCATCAGGTTGCGGTGGAACCATGGTGGACGGAAGGTGTTCTCGGCCACCATCCAGCGAGGCGGGAAGATCACGAAGTCCATGTTGGCCATGCCATGCACACTGGTCGGCGAAGTCAATACCGTGAAGATCGACGGGTCCGGGTGGTCGAAGCTGACCGTGCCGATGGTGTTGAAGCGCCGCAGGTCGTACTTGTACGGTACGTTGCTGCCGTGCCAGGCGACCACGTCCAGCGGCGAGTGCTGCAATTCGCAGGCCCAGTGTTCGCCAAGGAACTTCTGCACCAGCTGCACCGGGCCTGCGGCCTCCTCGTAATGCGCCACCGGGGTGAGGAAGTCACGCGGGTTGGCCAGGCCGTTGCTGCCGATCGGGCCCAGGTCGGGGAGACGCAGCGGTGCGCCGTGGTTTTCGGCAATGTAGCCACGCGCCTGGCCGTCGAGCAGCTCGACGCGGAACTTCATGCCGCGCGGGATCACTGCGATTTCCAGCGGCTCAACCTGCATGACCCCCAGCTCGGTGGCGATGCGCAGGCGGCCTTGTTCCGGCACCAGCAGCAGCTCACCGTCGGCGTTGAAGAACACCCGTTCCATCGAACGGTTGGCGCGGTAGATGTAGATGCTGACGCCAGCCGGTTTGTCTGCTGCCGAATTGGCCACCATGGGTAGCCAGCCTTCGACGAAGTCGGTCGGTTCGCTGGGGATCGGCTGGGGGCTCCAGCGCAGGCGGTTTGGGGTAATGGCGCCCAGCGGGGCGGTCAGTGGCTGGCGCGCCAGACGCTCGAAACGTGGGTGCAGCGCGGACGGGCGAATACGATACAGCCAGGTACGGCGCAGCTCGCTGCGGGCCATGGTGAACGCCGTGCCCGAGAGCAGCTCGGCATACAGCCCGTACGGCGCCTTTTGCGGCGAGTTCTGCCCGACCGGCAGGGCACCCGGCAGGGCTTCGCTGGCAAATTCGTTGCCAAAGCCGCTGAGGTAGTGAAGGTCGGGTGTCGTATCGCGATTCATCGATGCCTCCGGGCTCTGGCCGAGCCGTTGCTGGCAGCTGGCTACCGATCCCGATCGGGTTGGCAGCGCGTCTGCGTTGTTTTTATCGTAATCAGATTACGAATAACGTAATTTGCTCCGGGCAATGCGTCAAGCTATAAAGGCGCGACGCGAAAATTCCGGAAACAGATGTCCATGACCAAAGCCAGCTCCCCCGCCGACAACGGCAAGCAGAAAGTCCGCTCGGCAGAGGTTGGCACCGATATCCTCAAGGCCCTTGCGGAACTTTCCCCCTCCACCTCGCTGTCGCGCCTGGCTGAGCATGTGCAGATGCCGGCGAGCAAGGTGCACCGTTATTTGCAGGCGTTGATCGCCAGCGGCTTTGCCGAACAGGACGCCGCCACCAACCATTACGGCCTGGGGCGCGAGGCCCTGCGGGTAGGGTTGGCGGCGCTGGGCAGCATCGATGTGCTGAAAATCGCTGCGCTGCCGTTGTCGCAGCTGCGCGATGAACTGAACGAGAGCTGCTTCATTGCCGTCTGGGGTAACCAGGGCGCGACTGTGGTCAGCATCGAGCCGGCAGTCCGCGCAGTCACCGTGGTCACCCAGATCGGTTCGGTACTGCCGCTGCTCAGTTCATCCACCGGGCTGGTGTTCGCCGCCTACCTGCCCGAACGCGAGACCGTGGAGTTGCGTGACCGGGAACTGGCGGCCCTGCAGCACAGTGCTGCCGATTACCAGGCAGTACTGGCCGGCATCCGTGAACGTGGCCTGCACCATGTTCACGGGCTGCTGATGCCCGGCGTGGATGCGCTGTCGGCTCCGGTGTTCAATGCCATGGGGCAGATCGCTGCGGTGATGACCGTGGTCGGGCCAACATCGATCTTCCACGCCGACGAGCATGGCCCGGCGGCGCGACGGCTGCTGGCGGCAGCACGGGAAACCAGCTGGCGGATGGGCTATACACCTGCGGCACTATTGCCCGAGGCGTAAAGGTGAATGTCATAAGCCGCTATTTTTCCTACAGGATCAAGCGCTTATTCTTAACTCACTGGCCGGCATGAAGGGCTCCCCCCCGCCTTTCAGGCCTGCGAGGTTCACCGACGTAGATTTTGAAGCTCCTTGATCTGACGTCTCGATTGGCCGCTGCGGTTTGCAGCGGCCTTTTTTATCTGCACTGCAGATAATCTTCGCCTGTGCGGCAAAGGTTTCAGCCCAACGGGTACTTCTGCAGGTTCGCCATCATCTGCTGCAAGGCCTGCAGGCTGTCCTGCGGGTGCACCGCCCCTTCGAAGTCATCGATGCGCGCCCAGTTCTCAGCCACCTGCTCTGGGGTAAAGCCCTCACGCGGATCGAAACCCACGCCCAGGCTACGCTCCCAACGCACCTTGCCCACCCAGCCGCCGCCCACTTCGAACAGCTCCCCGCTGGCCTCGCACTGCTCGCTGCCCAGGTACACCACCAGCGGGCTGACCAGTTCGGGCTTGAGCCGCTCGAACACCTGGGGCGGGATCAGCCCTTCGGTCATGCGTGTCCCGCCGGTCGGGGCGATGGCGTTGACCAGGATGCCATGCTTGCGCCCCTCGATCGCCAGGGTGCGGGTCAAGCCATACAGGCCCAACTTGGCCATGCCGTAGTTGGCCTGGCCAAAGTTACCGTAGATGCCCGACGTGGATGCGGTGAAAATTACCCGCCCCCAGTTCCGCTCGCGCAGGTGCGGCCAGGCGGCGCGGGTGACCTTGTAGGCCCCTTCGACATGTACCCGGTAGACCTGCTCCCAGTCGCTGTCCTCCATCTTGTGGAAGCTCTTGTCACGCAGGATGCCGGCGTTGTTCACCAGCACATCGACCCGGCCGAAGCTGTCCAGGGCCTGTTCGACGATGCGCGCGCCATGGCTGACCGAATCATGGCTGGCGATGGCGTTGCCACCTGCGGCGCGAATCTCCTCGACAACCCGGTCAGCGGCCGAAGCGCTGGCACCCTCGCCATGGGTGGAGCCACCGAGGTCGTTGACCACCACCCGGGCGCCACGCGCAGCGAACAGCAACGCATGGGCACGGCCCAGGCCACCGCCGGCTCCGGTGACGATCACCACGCGATCTTGCAGACGGACAGGCTCGCTCATGTACAGGGCTCCAGGCAGGTTCAGGTCTGCCGAGTGTCTGCCGTCGAAGGCGAATGGACAATCAAGCGCCTGCTGGCTGAATGCCTGGCAATAACACAACGCGATGGTCGGCAAGCCTGGTCAGGACCACGCCATCTTCTGTGGCAGATAGCTCAGCGGCCGCTCGCGAAAGGCCAGGTAATGGCGTAATACCTGAACCGGCGCTTCGGTATGCGGATAGTGGCCGATACCTTGCAGTTGTACCGTGTCCGGTGCCGGCACCAGTTGCAGGTAGCGCTCGACCATGTGCGCACCCGACAGCGGGTCGACCATGCCGTTGATCAGGCGCAACGGCACGCCTTCACGCTGCATGGCGCCAACCCAGCGGTCACGGTGCAGCCTGCGCTCCGGCATGTAGCCAACCAGCTTGTGCAACACGCGGGTGCCGTTGTTGGCGGTGATCAGGCTCCAGAGGTCATCCAGTGCGCTTTCACTGGGATGGGTGCAAGGCCCGTAGACCTGGGTCACGTTGCGCACCAGGTCGTCGCGCCCGAACGAGCGCCCTATCAGCCAGCCCACACGGCTGAGCAGCAGTTTCTGGATCAGCAGCAAGCGACAACTTTCCGGAAACAACCCGCTGTTGAGGAACACGCAGCTGCCGATGCTGGCGCGCTGTTCGTGATGCCGCGCCAGCAGTTCCTGGGCCACGCTGCCACCGTAGTCGTGGGCCAGCAGGTGCACCGGCTGCCCGACCTGCAGTTCGGCGAGCAAGGCCTGCTGCAGATCGGCCTGCTCCATCAGACTGTAGGCATGATCGACCGGTTTGGCGGAATCGCCAAAGCCGAGCATGTCGCAGGCGATTACCCGGAAGCGCTGGGCCAAAGGCCCCCACAGGTAGTGCCAATCCCAGCTGGCCGTGGGAAAACCGTGCAACAGCAGCAGGGGCTCTCCTTGCCCTGCAATCCAGTAACGGATGCTCTGGCCCCGGAAGTTGAAATTCTGTCCACGGGTACGCCAGACGCACAATGGAATTTCGGCCAGAGGCATCAGCAGGGTCCCGGTGAAGTGGTATTGGTTGAACAGGGCAAGGCTGCGCTCATTGCATGTCACCTCGGCACTTACATGTGCTCTCTGAGTCGAGGCTGAGTCTAGCCAGCAGCCCGGGGCCTTGAACTTGCGTTGCCAGCCAGCTTGATGACTGAGCGAGTCAGTGGCACGAACGGTCAGAGCAGCATGGTCAGCAGCGGTGCCGCGAACAGGTTCAGCAGCCCGGTCAGGACCATCACCAGGCCCGCCACCGATCCTTCCTCGCGGCCCACCTCCTGTGCCCGGCTGACCCCCGCGCCATGGGCACCGACGCCAAACAGCGCACCGCGTGCCAGCGGCGTACGCAACGGCAGCCAGCGCAGCAGCACGCCGCCGAACATGGCCCCAAGTACCCCGGTGAACATCACGAATACCGCAGTCAGCTCCGGTACACCCCCCAGGTCATGCGCCAGCGGCATGGCAAAGGGGGTAGTGATCGAACGTGGCACCAGCGACAGGCTGGTCGCACTGTCCAATGCGAACAGATGGGCCAGCCCCCAGGAACTGGCAATCGAGGCACTGCTGCCGGCCACCATGCCCACCATCAGCGCCGGCCAATGGCGTGCGAGCATGGCCCGCTGCTGCCAGATCGGCACCGCGAATGCCACGGTCACCGGGCCGAGCACACTCATCAGCCAGTGGGTATTGCGGGCGTACTCGGCATAGGCGGTGTGCAGCGGTACTGCCACCGCCAGCAACAAGACCGGCACCAGGATCAGCGGCGACAGCAGGTAGCGCCCACTGCGTCGGTACAACCAGCGGCTGCCCAGATAGGCCAGCAGCGTCAGGGCGAGCCAGAACAGCGGCATCGGTTCAAGGCTCATGGCGCAAGCTCCAGCGACACACCAGTTCAACGGTCAATGCGGTCACCACCATCACCATCAAGGTGCTCACGGCAATCACCAACAAGATGCGCCAGCCTTCGTCACGGATCAGGGCGCCATAATCGAGCAGGCTCATCAACGCCGGAATGAAGAACAGCAGCATCTCGGCCATCAGCCAGCCTGCCCCCAGTTGCAGCATGGCCGGCTTGAGCACACCTGCAGCGAACAGCAACAGCAGCATGGCCAAGCCCATCACCCCACCCGGAATCGGCCAGCCCAGCCAGACAGCAAGCTGACCGCCAAGCAGGAACAGGGCACAGAGGGTTGCCAGCTCGGCCAGCAGGCGCAGGGCTTTTTTCAGTAACGCGGGTTTCATGGGGGTTCCTCGAACAGGCCCTCATTTTAAGTTTCGGCTGCCTAGGCCAGAAGCGAATTGTTAGACTGCACACCATTCCAGAATGGAATTGCACTCATGGAATTCAAACAACTGCGCAGCTTTATCGAAGTGGTTCACCGCGGTGGCTTCACCCAGGCGGCACAAACCCTGCACGTCAGCCAGTCGGCCGTGAGCAAACAGGTCGCCCAGCTGGAGCAAGATGTGGGCCAGCCGCTACTGGAACGCCAGGCTTCACAGCTGCACCTGACCGCGGCCGGGCGCATCGTGCTGGAGCGTGGCGAAGCCCTGCTGCGCCAGCGCCAGGCGCTGCTGAGTGAACTGGACGACCTCAGCCAGATGGGCCGCGGCGAGTTGCGTCTGGGTTTGCCGATGCTGGGCAGCGACGCGCTGTTCGCCGGGTTGTTCGCCGAGTACCGGCGGCGCCACCCGAACATTACCGTGCAATTGCTCGAAGGTGGCAGCCGCAGCGTAGAACAGGCAGTAAGAAGTGGCGAACTGGAGCTGGGCGGCAGCCTGACACCCACTGACGAAGCTTTCGCCTATCAGCCATTCTGCAACGAGCCACTGGATGCCCTGTTACCGGCCGGCCACAGGCTGGCGGGCCAGGACGGGGTGGATCTGCAGCAGCTGGCCGATACCCCGTTTCTGCTTTACCAGCGCAGCTTCGTGCTCAATGACCGGCTACTGAAGGCATGCCAGCAGAAAGGCTTTACCCCGAAGGAAGGCGGGCGCAGTGGCCAGGCCGACTTTCTCGCGGCGCTGGTGGCGGCGGGCCAGGGCGTGGTGTTGCTGCCCCGTGTGGTGGCAAGGGCACTGGAACGCCCCGGGGTAGTGCGTTTGCCGCTGCGCTCGCCGGAGGACCTGCGTTGGGACATCGCCTTCATCTGGCGGCGCGGGGCGTATCTGTCACGAGCCGCGCAGGCCTGGTTGGCGTTGGTGAGCGAGCGGTCAGTGCCCGACAGCAAGGCATGAGTGGCCCTTGCTGGCCTTTTCGCGGGTTGAACCGCGAAAAGGCCGGTGCTGGCGACACAGCTCGTCAGGCTTTCAATGCTGCAGCCAACTCGACCAGCCAAGGCTCGGCATCTGCTTCCGGGGTTACCGTCTCACTGGCATCCAGGCGCAGCATCGGCTGCACTTCCCGCACGCCCAGTTCGGCAAACAGCTCGCGCAGTTGCTCGCCCCCACCGCAGTAGGTGTCGCCATAGCTGGAATCGCCCAGCCCGATCACCGCGCCCGGCAGGCCACGCCAGGCCGCAGGCAGCGTATCGCGGATACTGCTGTACAGCGGCATGAGGCTGTCCGGCAGCTCGCCCATGCCGGTGGTAGAGGTGACGGCCAGCAGGGCATCAGGGGCAAAACCTTCAAGGTCCTGCAAGGTGGCGCGCGCCGCATGCCAGGCTTCCAGGCCCGCTGCCTTGAGCAGCGTTTCAGCGTGACGGGCGACTTCTTCGGCGGTGCCGTAGACCGATCCGGAAATAATGGCGACTTTCATCAAGTAGAGGATTCCGAAACTGAGTGAAATCGTAGGATACTACCACCCAGCGCTGGCAAAAGGCCCCCTCTATCAAAGTCGCCATCTTCAGCCCTTCTTCGTTCAATGGCCCGAACATGATCAACGCCCAATTGCTGCAATCCATGGTCGACGCATCCAACGACGGGATCGTGGTCGCCGAACAGGAAGGCGACGACACCATCCTGATTTATGTGAATGCCGCCTTCGAACGCCTGACCGGCTATAGCCGTGACGAGATCCTCTATCAGGATTGTCGCTTCCTGCAGGCCAGCGACCGTGACCAGCTTGGCCGTGCGCGCATTCGCAAGGCGCTGGCCGAAGGCCGCCCGTGCCGCGAAGTGCTGCGCAACTATCGCAAGGATGGCAGCGCTTTCTGGAACGAGCTGTCGATCACCCCGGTCAGGCACGATGCCGAACAACGCACCTACTTCATCGGGATCCAGAAAGACGTTAGCCGCCAGGTCGAACTGGAACGCGAGCTGGCGGAGCTGCACGCTCGTCCGAAACCCGACGAACGCACCTGAACCAAGTACACCGGTGACGGTCAATCCCGTTGAAGAAAACGCCACCCTTGAGTTCGATCATGCAAGCAGAAGCGCTCCTCACCCAGGACGAACTGGACTTCATACAGAACATGCAGCATTCGCCGCAACTGAACCTGGCCGACCCCATGTCGAGCCTGCTGGTCAATGGCGACCGTCGAATCCAGAGCTTGCTTACCCGTCTGGTGGCCAATGAGCAAGTCACCTTGCAGGCCCAGTTCAACAACCAGCAGATCAGCTTCCCGCTGCAACTGGTGGAAGACGAATTCCACGCCCTGCACTTGCAACTGGGCTCGCCAGAGATCTACGAAGACGGTCCCATGCTGCGCCCCTGGCGCCTGTCGATGGAGCAGCCGAGCGCGTTGCTCGATGCCGATGGGCAGGACAGCGGCCTGCGGGTTCGTGATATTTCGTTCAAGGGTACGCTAGTTGAAGTCCGTGGCCTGCCGGCAGCGCCAGCGCGCTTCGAGCTGCGCTTCGCGCCTGGCGGCATCAATCCCATCAAACTGCATGGCGTGTTGAGCCGACGCATCGGCCCGGACCTGGCCGCCTACGACCTCAGCCAAAGCTCGGCCGAAGAAACCGAACGCCTGCGCGATTACATTCTTCAGGCCCATCGCCGGGCCCACCCTGAACTGCACACTCAGGTATCGAGCTGACCGGCCAGAAACTGCCGCAAACGCTGACGCATCACACTACCCTGAGCACCCAGGCAGGCAATCGGGCTGCCAGCCAGGCTCTCTTGTGCCAGTTCCGCCGCCTCACCGGCCAGTAGCAACGGGCACTCCAACCCGGCCACCAGGCGTGCCAGGCGCCGGTTGATTTCGACGGTGGGGGACTGGTGGGAGAACAGCACCAAGGCATCCGGTTTCAGGCGCTCGCAAACCAGCGCCAGTTCCGCCAGCGGCTGCCCGTTCGCCAACAGGGTCACGCCCACTTCGTCGCTGCCCAGAGCCAGGCTGGCAACCAGCAATTCCAGCTCATGGCAATGCCCCGGAAGTGGCGCCAGCACTACCGTGCGCCCGCGCGGCGCACGGGCAAGCCGCAAGCGGGCGAACACCCGGCCACGCAGGAACTGGTCCAGGAACAGCCACTCGCTGGTCTGCCCATAACCGCCGTGCCCGACGGCAAGGTCATGCCAAACCGGCATGAACACTTCACTGAATACCTGGTCCACTGCGCTTGCCGCAAACACCTCGTCGAACAGGCGGTCCAGGCTTGCCGCATCAAAACGTTGCACTGCCTGGCGAATCTGCTGCTGCCAACGTGCCCAGGCATCCATCGCCCCGCCTGCCTGCCCGGCCAGGGCATGGTCGCGCGCTAGGATGCTGCCGACCTTGCTCACCGCCACACCGCGCTCCAGCCAGCCAAGGATGCGGCGCACGTCATCGATATCGGCCTGCGAGTAGAGGCGGTGACCACTGTCGGTGCGGGTTGGCTGGATCAGACCATAGCGGCGCTCCCAGGCGCGCAAGGTCACGGCATTGACGCCGGTCAGGCGGGAAACTTCGCGGATCGGAAACAGGTCCTGCTGCATCAGACCGGCGTCGATCACTGGCTTACGCCCCTGTTCGTTCATGTGCACGGGTTACCCTGTGGTAGGTCGAGCAATAGTCTACTACGACCGTAACGGGCACAGGGATTGACCGTTTGCCGGATGCCATTTGCCGAAGAATGCCGATACGCGATAATCCGCGCCCGATTCTTGCATGCACGCCTGCGTCGCCCACCACCCCGGGCGACTCAGCCAGAAGGGCCAGCTACCCGCCAGCCCTGTCGCCAGGAGATACACGATGTCTACCCCACCCGTCACCCTGATGGTGTCGCGCCGCGCCGCCCATGGCCGCTACCAGGACCTGCTGGCCTGGCTGCATGAAGGCGAGCAGTTGGCCACCGATTTCCCCGGCTACCTCGGTTCGGGCATTCTCGCCCCACCCCGCGATGGCGATGAGTTCCAGATCATCTTCCGCTTCAGCGACGAACCCACCTTGCATGCCTGGGAGCACTCCGCTTCGCGTCGGGCCTGGTTGCAACGCGGCAATGGCCTGTTCGAACGCCCCAGGGAGGCGCGCGTAAGCGGCATTGATGACTGGTTCGGCACCCACATGGTGCAAAAACCACCGCGCTGGAAACAGGCCGTGGCCATCTGGCTGGCCTTCTTCCCGGTCTCGCTGGTGTTCAACCTGGTGTTCGGCCATTGGCTGGCGGCGCTGGAACTGTTGCCCAGGGTGCTGCTCAGCACCCTGGCCCTGACGCCCATGATGGTCTACCTGTTCATCCCGTTGTCCACCCGCCTGCTGGCCGGCTGGCTGCACACATCACCACCCGCCACGGGTGCCCTGCGCAGCCGCTGAGGCCAGCGGTACACGCATTGAACAGTTCGGGTATGCTGGGCGGCAACCCAAGGACAGACAGTTGACCGCCCCGAACATGAACAGCCCAATTCTCGTTACCGGAGCCAGCCAGCGCGTCGGGCTGGCTCTGGCCCTTGAACTTGCCCAGGCCGGCCATAAGGTGGTCAGTGCCAGCCGCAGCGCCCAGCCACAGGCGGCCCACCCGAACATCGTGCAGTTCCAGGCCGACCTGTGCCAGGCGGCCGACCGCCAGGCCCTGATCGACTACCTGCATGGCCATTACGACGGCCTGCGCGCGATCATCCATAACGCTTCGCTGTGGCTCGACGACGGTCTCGACAACCTCGAGACCATGTTCCGCCTGCACGTCGAAGCGCCCTACCATCTCAACCTGGCGCTGGGCGAGCTGCTGGCGCGGGTGGACAAGGCCGACATCATCCATATTTGCGACGAAACCTCTTCGCGCGGCAGCAAGAGCCATATCGGTTATGCCGCAACCAAGGCCGCGTTGCAGAACATGGTGCTGTCGTTCGCTGAAAAATATGCGCCCAAGGTGCGTGTGAACGGTATCCTGCCCGGGCTGCTGATCCTCAAGGAAGGCGCTGACGAAGCCTATCGCCAGCAGACCCTGAAAAAGGCCTTGCTGGAGTTCGAACCCGGCGCCGGCCCGTTGATCGAGACGGTCAAGTACCTGCTCGCCAGCCAGTACAGCACCGGCAGCCAGGTGGTCATCAACGGTGGCCGCCACCTGAAGAATCGCATGACCTGAGAGAAGCCCATGACCCCACAGCAACAGCTCGAACTCGAGGCCGCCGCGTTCCGGCGCCTGGTCGAACACCTGCAAAAGCGCAGCGACGTGCAGAACATCGACCTGATGAACCTGTCCGGCTTTTGCCGCAACTGCCTGTCCAAGTGGTACAAGGCGGCGGCCGACGAGCGCCAGCTCGACGTAAGCCTGGACGATGCCCGCGAAGCGGTGTACGGCATGCCGTACGCCGAGTGGAAAGCCCAATACCAGAAAGAAGCCAGCGCCGAGCAACAAGCGGCGTTCGAAAAAGGAAAACCTCGTGACTGACCTCGACACCCTGCGCGCCAGCCTCGCCAGCGGCAAACATGTCTTTGCCGACACCCTGGCGTTCGTTGCCGACCATTACAGCTACCAGCCACAGGCCTTCGACAACGGCGGCCTGGCGAATGCGGCCGGGCAGAACGAAGGCTCATGCAAGACCCTGGGCCTGGCGCTGCTGGAAGGTCTGAGCGACCAGGAAGCGCTGCAGGCCTTTGGCGAGCACTACCGGGATGTGCTGGCTACGCCGGACGGCAGCGACCATGGCAACATCCGCGCGCTGATCAAGCATGGCCTGGCCGGTGTGAAGTTTGCCGGGCAGCCACTTTCGCGCAAGGCGTGAGATTGCCGGGGCTGCTTTGCGGCCCCGAAATCTGTATTACTTCAACTGATGATTGTCCCCGGCACACCAGCTGCCAACCCGCCCCGCTGCAACCACTGCACCGCCAACGGCCACAAATTGTCGCGGAACCGATCATGAAAGAACGCGAAATGGCCGATTTCCCCTACCGAGATATCCTCAGGCGCGATGCGCAAATGACAGCGCTCAGCCTTCTGCAGGTAGCCCAGCAGACGCTCTGTCGCCGCCACGGTACCAAAGGGGTCATCGCTCAGGCTGACCGCCAGCGTCGCCGCCTGTACCTGGGCGAACGGTAGCATCGCCAGTGCCCGGCCGCTGGGGCGCTGCTCATAACGCGGCGTACATGTGGCCCAGTCATGCACCACGCCGGATGGCGTATCCTCCAGCCAGCCCAGGCGCTTGCCGGGGAAATAACCGAACGCCCGCGTGAGCAATGGCATCACCAGGTGCCACTTGCCGAACAGTTGCCAGCGCTGGTTGGCCGCGTAATCGCGCCAGTAGGCGAATTGCGCCCCCACCATTACCAGCCGGCGTACCTGACCCGCAGACGGCGCCAAACCCACCGCACAGCCGCCGAAGCTGTGCCCCACCACATCCACCGGCTGGCCTGGGAAGTGTTCTGCGGCGTATGCAAGCATGGCTTCGAAATCCAGCCGGCCCCAGTCGCTCCAGGTGGCCTGGAAGCCGCGCAGCGATGACGGGCGGGACTCGCCGATACCGCGGTAATCATAGGTCAGCACATCACAGCCTTGGGCAAACAGGTAGTCGGCGAACCTCGAGTAGTAGCGGCAGCGTACCGAAGTGGCAGCATTGATGATCACCAGCGGGCGCTGGGTGTCAGGTTGGGCGTGGCGCCAGCGAAAGCCGCCGAGGCTGTAGCCGTCGGCTGCGGTGTGGCGAAAGGCGGTGGCAGGTTGGTCAAGGCTGCTCATGGCACATTCCCTGTTGTCGTGCGCCAAAGCTAGCAAAGATTCATAGCCTGTACCGGCCTCTTCGCAGGTAAACCCATTCCTGCAGGCGGTGAGGGCCCGCAGAAGCGGGCCGGTACCAGTCAGCAGCGATTACAGCTCGATGCAGTCGAACTTCACATCGGTCGCCACGTCTTCGTCGTAATTGACGTCAGCGCGCTCGAAGCCGAACAGGTTGAGGAACTGTTTCTTGTAACCGGCATAGTCGGTCAGCTCGAACAGGTTCTCGGTGGTTACCTGTGGCCACATGGCCTTGCAGGCGTCCTGCACGTCGTCACGCAGCTCCCAGTCGTCCAGGCGCAGGCGGCCCTTTTCGTCGACCTCGGCCGGCGCGCCGTCGGCGCGGTACATGCGCTCGCGGAACATGCGGTCCAGCTGGTCCTGGGTACCTTCGTGAACACCCTTCTCCTGCATGATCTTGAACACCATCGACAGGTACAGCGGCATCACCGGAATGGCCGAGCTGGCCTGGGTAACCACCGACTTGAGTACCGCCACGTTGGCGCCGCCCTTGATTTCACCAGCCAGTTTCTTGTCCAGGCGCAGGGCGGTTTCGTCGAGATCCTGCTTGGCCTGGCCCAGCGCACCGTGCCAGTAGATCGGCCAGGTGATTTCGGTGCCGATGTAGCTGAAGGCCACGGTGCGGGCGCCTTCGGCCAGCACGTTGGCGCCGGCCAGGGCGTCGATCCACAGCTGCCAGTCCTGGCCACCCATGACGGTGACGGTATCCTTGATTTCCTGCTCGGTGGCCGGCTCGATGCTGGCCTCGATGATGGTGTCCTTGTTGGTGTCGATGGCAGTCGACTTGTAGGGCTGGCCGATCGGTTTCAGCGCCGAACGCACCAGTTCACCGGTCTGCGGCAGCTTGCGCACAGGCGAGGCCAGCGAGTAGATGACCAGATCGACCTTGCCACCCATTTCGTTCCTGATCAGCTCGATGACCTTGGCGCGGGCTTCGTCGGAGAAGGCGTCACCGTTGATCGACTTGCTGTACAGGCCCTCGGCCTTGGCAAACTTGTCGAAGGCGGCAGCGTTGTACCAGCCGGCGGTACCGGCCTTGGTCTCGGTGCCAGGCTTTTCGAAGAACACACCCAGTGTATCGGCCTTGAAGCCGAACGCCGCGGTGATACGGGCCGCCAGGCCGTAGCCGCTGGAAGCGCCGATGACCAGGACCTTCTTCGGGCCATCCTCGCGCACGCCCAGCTTGCGGGTGGCTTCGATCTGGTCACGGACGTTGAGCTCGCAGCCCTTCGGATGAGTCGTGGTGCAGATGAAACCGCGAACCTTAGGATGAATGATGGCCAATGTCTGTACCTCGTCAGGTTTATGCCGGAGGAAGCGCCGTCATGGGCGATTCCGATTGATCAGAGGGTGAGACTACCCTCGCAGGTTATCCGACACATATTACGGGGTGAACATAGGGATGCAAAACGGTGGTTGGCCTGTTCCGGCCAGCTTCGCGGGTGAACCCGCCCCCCAGCGACAGCGCAAATCCTGACGGCTGCGCAATACCTGTGGGAGCGGGCAAGCCCGCGAAGAGACCGGCACAGTCAGTCGCGACGCCGACGGCGGCCGGTGATCATCGACCACGGCAGGTTTTCGCGTAGGCGCACGCTCTCGTAGATGGCGCCCAGCACATGCACGCAAACCAGCACCAGCACCGCGTTGGCCAGCCAGCTGTGCAGGTCTATAGGCCAGTCGACACCAAACAGCGCATCCACTTCCTGCGAGGCCCACCCGGTCAGGCCCAGGCCGGCGATGCCGGTGAGCATCAGTACCATCACCAGGGCACCTATCGGCGAATGCCCCATGTGATGGTCAAGCTCCCCATGCAGCAGTGCCCGGGCATGCTCGACCAGGCTTGCCGGAGTTGGCCAGAAGTCGGCCCAGCGCGCACTGCGTGGCCCGACAAAGCCCCAGACCATACGCACCACGACAACGGCCAGGGCGTAGTAGCCCAGCCACTGGTGCCAGTCGTCACCCTCCTCGTTGAAGAAATAGTTGGCGAAGAACACCACGGCGATCGACAAGTGGCACAGGCGCAGCAGAGGGTCCCACAGCTGTATCGTGCCGTCACTGCCCATTAGTGGTACTCGGTCTTGACTGCCTTGCCCGTCACGGGGTCATGGTAGATCTCGACCTTCTTGCCATCCTTGTCGAAACCGTAGATTTCGTAGCAGTTGCCCTTGGTGACCTTGAACTTGTTGATCTTGTAGCCCTGCTCCTTGAGCTGGGCCTGGAACTTTTCCTGGTCTTGCCAGGTGCTCTTGTCGGCGGTGGTGCATTCGGGGGCAGCGAAGACAGTGCTGCTGCCGAGCAGCAGGGACAAGGCTATCAGTACGCGCGTGCGCATGAGCATTACCTCCATCGAAATTGAAGTACGACTCATCAAGTCTAGATCTGCAGGGTGCTTTGCGCCCATTCATTGGCTTTCCGGATCAATCGCAAAGAAAAACAAACTTAACAAATGAGCCAAAGCCACCGATGCTTGCAGCATTACGTCCACCGCACGGAGAACAACAACATGAACGACGTGGTCATCGTCGCCGCAACCCGCACCGCCATCGGCAGCTTCCAGGGCGCCCTCGCCACCGTACCTGCGGTAGACCTCGGTGCCGCCGTGATCAGGCGCCTGCTGGAGCAGACCGGGCTGGAGCCGGCGCAGGTCGATGAGGTCATCCTCGGCCAGGTGCTGACCGCAGGCGCCGGGCAGAACCCGGCACGCCAGGCGGCGATCAACGCCGGCCTGCCCTACAGCGTACCGGCGCTGACCCTGAACAAGGTCTGCGGCTCGGGCCTCAAGGCCCTGCACCTGGCGGCCCAGGCGATCCGTTGTGGTGACGCCGAAGTGGTCATCGCCGGTGGCCAGGAGAACATGAGCCTCGCCCCCTACGTGATGCCCTCGGCCCGTACCGGCCAGCGCATGGGCCATGGCCAACTGATCGACAGCATGATCAGCGACGGCCTGTGGGATGCGTTCAACGACTATCACATGGGTATCACCGCAGAAAACCTGGTGGACAAATACGGCCTCAGCCGTGAACAGCAGGACGCCTTTGCCGCCGAGTCTCAGCGCAAGGCAGTGGCGGCAATCGAGGCCGGGCGCTTCGCTGACGAGATCACGCCGATCGTGATGCCACAGAAAAAGGGTGAGCCCAAAGTGTTCGCGCGGGACGAACAACCACGCCAGGACACTACCGTCGAGTCCCTGGGCAAACTGCGCCCGGCGTTCAAGAAGGACGGCA
>NZ_DGIR01000010.1:0-159 GCF_002386445.1 Pseudomonas sp. UBA4617 | reverse complement strand
AAGGACGGCAGCGTCACTGCCGGCAATGCCTCCAGCCTGAACGATGGCGCCGCCGCCGTGATGTTGATGAGTGCCGCCAAGGCCAAGGCCCTCGGCTTGCCGGTGCTGGCACGGATCGCAGCCTATGCCAGTGCCGGAGTCGACCCGGCGATCATGGGT
>NZ_DGIR01000012.1 GCF_002386445.1 Pseudomonas sp. UBA4617 | reverse complement strand
GGTGCCATCCACTGCGTCGCCGCGCTAATGCTATGATGCTGCCCCCGCCCGAAGGATCGCCCCTGCCGCACATGAACTACCGCCAGCCCACCACGCGCAAGAGCATGCACGCCACCCTGGTCCAGGACCTTGGCGTACAGATCGTCTCCGGCCAACTCGCACCCGGGCAGAAGCTGCCTTCCGAGGCCAGCCTGTGCGAAACCTACGCGATCAGCCGGCCGGTATTTCGCGAGGCCATGCGCGCCCTCACCGCCAAGGGCCTGATCGAAGCCCGCCCGCGTACCGGCACCTTGGTCCGGCCCCGGCATGACTGGCACATGCTCGACCCCGATGTACTGCACTGGCTGATGCAGGCCACGCCGCAGCAGGAATTCTTCAACATGCTGTCCAGCGTGCGCTGGGTCATCGAGCCCGCCGCCGCCGCGCTGGCCGCCACCAACGCCAGCGCCGAGGACGTCGCGTCGATCGCCGAGGCCTACCAGCGTATGGAAGCCGCCCGCAACCATGAAGAGCGCCTGCAACCCGACCTGGACTTCCACGCCCGCATCGCCGACGCCACCCACAACGACCTGCTGGCCTACCTGTGCAACATGCTGTCGATGGCACTGCGCGAGTCGGTGCGCTATTCCAACCAGCGGGCGAATTTCGACCAACTCGCCCTGCCCCGGCACAAGGCAATCCTGACCGCCATCCAGAACGGCGACGCACTGGGCGCGCGGCATGCTTCACTGGTGCAGCTGGAAGATGCCCGGGTGGCCCTGGCCAAGGTGCTGGGCCAGGACCCGGCCAGCTGAGGCGGCGCTGAACGGTAGCCATGCGGCCGCCGTTCGGCCAGAATGACCCGCTCGGCGCCATAGCCTGGACACACCGCATGCTCACCACCCTCGCCATCGGCAACTACCGCTCGATCAACCACCTGGTGCTGCCGCTGAGCCAGCTCAACCTGGTGACCGGCGCCAACGGCAGCGGCAAATCCAACCTGTACAAGGCCCTGCGCCTGCTCGCCGAAACCGCCCAGGGCGGCGTGGTCGCAGCGCTGGCCCGTGAAGGCGGGCTGGATTCGACCTGGTGGGCCGGGCCCGAACCCAGCGCCCGCATGCAGCGCGGCGAAGTGCCGATCCAGGGCCAGCACCCGAGCCAGGCCAAACGCCTGCGCCTGGGCTTTGCGACGGCGGACCTCAGCTTTGCCATCTCCCTCGGCCTGCCGATTCCGTTGCCGTACCCCTCTGCCTTCATGCTCGACCCCGAGATCAAGTGCGAAGCCATCTGGGCCGCGGGCGCCTACCGGCCCGCGTCGTTGCTGGTGGAGCGCCGAAACGCCCTGGTGCGCGCCCGCGAAGGCAACAGCTGGGCGGTGCTCGACCAGCATGCCGACAGCGGCGAAAGCTTTTTCAACATTGTCGACCGCCCACGCCAGGCGCCAGAGATTGGCGAGCTGCGCGCGTACATCAACAGCTGGCGCTTCTACGACCACTTCCGCATCGACCGCGACGCCCCCTGCCGCCAGCCACAGCTGGGTACCCGTTCACCGGTGCTGCACCACGACGGACGCAACCTCGCCCCGGCGCTGCAAACCATCATCGAAATTGGCGATGCCGAAGACCTGATGGCCGCACTGGAGGACGCGTTCCCCGGCAGCCGGCTGGAGATCGATGCACCGCCTGGAGGGTTGTTCAGCGTGCGGCTGCACCAGCACGGGCTGCTGCGGCCGCTAGCGGGTGCGGAACTGTCGGACGGTACCTTGCGCTACCTGTTGCTGATGGCCGCGCTGCTGACACCCCGCCCGCCCTCGCTGATGGTGCTGAACGAACCGGAAACCAGCCTGCATGCCGACCTGCTGCCCGCCCTGGCGCGCCTGATCATTCGCGCTTCGCAACGTAGCCAGGTGTGGGTGGTGTCGCACAGCCGGCCTTTGATCGAGGCGTTGCGGGCGTGCGACGGGTGCAATGTGCTGGAGCTGGAAAAGCGCCAGGGGCAGACCGGGTTACGCGGGGTTGGCTTGCTGGACGAGCCGCTGTGGCGATGGCCTGATTGAATCTGCGCCCTCGCAGACCTTGAGCCATGTGCCACTTGCCTCAGCCAACGCCGTTAGCCCCGACCTCCTCCATGAAATCCGCAAGGTAGGTTTCCAGCCGCGCGTGGCGTTCGGCAGCCAAGCGCGCCCCTTCCGCCGTCTTGAAGCCCGATGCCAGCTTGAGCAGCTTGGTATGAAAGTGCTCGATGGCGTAGGCCGTGTCCTGATACGCCCGCCCCTGCGCAGCGGGATTCTCGAAATCGTACAGCGCCGAGCCCATCCGCCCGGATACGTAGAAACATCGGGCAATACCCACCGCACCGATGGCGTCCAGGCGATCACTGTCCTGCAGAATTCGGGCTTCGAGGCTCGCCGGCTCGAAACCTGCGGAATAGCTGTGCGTTTTGATCGCATGGGCTACTTGCTCGACACGCGGCAATGGCCAGCCAAGCGCGGTGAGGATGGCGCTGGCCTTGTCGGCCGACAAGCTCGACGCCTGCTTGCGCAAAGGTGAGTTCTTTTCGACCGGCACACAGTCGTGCAGTAGCGTCGCGGCCAGCAGTACCTCCAAATCGCCGCCCTCTGCCCGCTGGATGCGCTGCGCGTTTACCCATACACGGTGGAGGTGGGCGAGGTCGTGGGAGCCGTCGTGGTGGTCTGGCGGGAGATGTTTCAGCAGTTGAGCGGCGAGGTGTTGGAAGGGGGCGAAAGCTTCGCTGGTCATCGCTGGTGCGTTCCGTTTCGAGGTGAATGCGCTGCAGCAAGCGCTACGAGCTGTGAAGGATAACGTGCGAAAAATCAGAAATAAGCACTTCCATGTAGGCCATTTCCCAAAGATACTCCCTGCGCCTGTTTTTCGTTGCGGACGTTTTTTAAGCGCTCTAGTCTCGGTCCGTCGTTGCACATCAACGACCGGCTTTGACAGGCCGCGATGATACACAGTGCATACCCGTTTATGGCGGTTGTGCATGGGGCACGCTCGCGTGCGCCGGTTTCTGTGTTCGCCGGTCTGTCAACCCATGTACAGCTGCCACCTTTCCGTTTGACAGCGGGCTGGCGGTGGCCCTACCGAGAACACAGTAAAATGCTAAAAATAGTTCCAGATCCGCCTCAAAACCTCCAATCCCTTGAAGATACCCTGATCCAGGCGACGGATTACGCGTTGTGCGCGTCGACTGTCGTACATCAGGCAATGCTGCTGCATCCTAAGTCACCGGCATCAATTCTCATGATGGCGTCGATGCATGAACTGGAGACGCTGCGAGCCCTGCTTGAGCAAGCGCTGATCCAGGTGCAGATGTCCTCTGAGCCACGGCCCTTGCACTAAGGCTTCAACGTTATGTCGCCTGAGCTGGCTTGCCGGCAATAGAGCCAGCGCAGGCACTAGAGATTTTCGGGGAGATTGAACAATGCCTACTGAAGAAACCAGATGCACCGTCGGCAAGACCGCCTTTTACCAGGGTGAAAACCAGACCCACCCCCTCTTCCGCATCGAAGCCGGCATCCCTTGCCAGAGCGCCCGCGAACAGGCCTCGGAATTGATGGGCTACGCACGGGACCTGACCCTGGACGGCCTGATGGAAGACAAGCCTCAGCTGATATGGGCCTCGCACTACCTGTGCGCGTTAGCCAAGGCGCTGATGGATGATGCCGAGCTGGGCATGATGCGCTGAACATCACTCACTGAATTGCCTTCAGGATCTGGAGCGAAGCCCAGACTTGAAGGCAATTCGTACGCCCGGTCACATGGCTAATCAGCAATGCTGTTAATCAGAACACCGACCATCCAATACGTGAACTCAGCAACTCAAGCGCCGCCATCCCGGCCAGAGAGTTGCCCGCAGCGTTCAGCTCAGGTGACCACACGCACACAGTGAATTGCCCCGGCACGATCGCCACAATCCCGCCCCCTACACCGCTCTTGCCGGGCAACCCCACGCGGTAGGCGAAATTACCCGCCTCGTCATACAGCCCGCTAGTGGCCATGATCGAATTCACCTGCTGGGTCTGGCGCGGGGTGAGGATCTGCGAGCCGCTGTGCTTGCAGAAACCATCGTTGGCCAGGAAGCAGAACGCCTTGGCTAGGTCGAGGCAGTTCATTTGCAGCGCGCAGTAGCTGAAATAGCTCCGCAGCACCGTTTCGACTTCGTTATGGAAGTTGCCGAACGACTGCATCAGGTACGCCATGGCCGCGTTACGCGCGCGGAACTGGTACTCCGAATCGGCGACACGCGCATCGATCGTGATATGCGGGTTGCCCGACAGCCGGCGCACGAAATCGCGCATCGACAAGGTAGGTGCTGCAAAGCGCGACTGGTTGATATCGCAGATCACCAGCGCACCCGCGTTGATGAAGGGATTGCGCGGGCGCCCGCGTTCAAACTCCAACTGCACTAGCGAGTTGAATGGCTGGCCCGAGGGCTCATGGCCAAGCCGCTCCCAGATGGCCTCGCCCGAATGGCCAATCGCCTGGACCAGGCTGAACACCTTGGAAATACTCTGCACCGAAAACGGTACCAGGGCGTCGCCTGCGCAGTGATAACTGCCATCGTTGCCGTAGACGGCGATGCCCAACTGGTTCGCCGGCACGTCGGCCAGCGCAGGGATGTAGTCAGCCACTTTGCCCTTGCCGATCAAGGGACGTACTTCTTCGAGAATCTCGTTCAACAGCGTTTGCATGGAGGGCCCTGTATCAATCCCCAGACGACGGCTTAGGGGTAGTGTTCTTGACGAAGGTTAAGCGGGAGAAATCACACATTCGACAAGAAATGGCGGAGGCTACCGTGACGGGCAGACACTACTGGGCCAGTAGGGTCAGCAGGCTTGTACCTGCAGGCGGCGCTGAGCAAACCATCGTCGGATACAATGAGAAAAAGCTCAATGCAGGTCGAATCTAATGGGCGGTTTAGTTGTAAATGTAAATCTCACCCGGGCACCTGCAAGCTGCCGTATCAACAGCTCGAACGCATGTTGATGCCCCTTGACGCTCTATGTCGACGATGGGCTACCCATCGACAACAACCCAGCCAAGACCTTCTGTGCTGGCGAGGCTACCGACGCAGCGGGCAAGTGAAATCGAGCGGCTGCCCTCGCAGTGAATGCCGACCTGACTATGCAAGCTGAGTTGGGCGGATGCTTACCGAACGGATACCTGAGGGCACCTCGGCCCGTCACCGCTGCCGGAACGCTCCTAGAGCCATCGATCGCTGTTCGCTTGCCTACGCTGCACTAGTCGGCGATGATATGGATACACATATGTGTATCCAGGACTACCATAGTTATGAGCAGCAAAGACGTTGGCTTGCGCATACGCATTGAAAAAGATCTGCGCGAGGCATTTCAGTCAGCATGTACAGCAGAGGAACGAAAAGCATCCGAGGTGCTTCGCGAATTTATGCAGTGTTACGTCGAAAGACACGAACGCGGTCAAGGGGCGTTGTTCCCTGAGCCAAGCGAGCCAAGACTGAACTGACTGAGCTTTCCCGACAGATTCGGACAACGATAGGGGCAGCGGCGGCAACCGCTGCCCCTATCTAACCACCCCTACTGACAGAAGTAGAGAAATGGCTATTGAGCATGATATGACGATTGACGTTAGCGGTAAAAATATTCCAAAAGGAGCATTGTGCCGCCTTGGAAACCCTAAAACGATGTCTGGTCCACTTACCCACGGAGGAACGGGCATGGCTCCGCGCCGAACTATCGATCTTTTTTGTGGCGCCGGGGGCATCACCGAGGGCTTTCGACAGGCTGGCTACATTAGCCTGTATGGTAATGACATCATGCCCGAAGCGATAGAGACCTTCCGCCTCAACCACCCTGAAGCCATTGCGGATTGTCGTCCCATCGAGGAAGTTGATCCCGCTGCAATCCGCGTCCAACTCGGCCTGGAAAGGGGTGAACTTGATGTGCTAGTCGGCGGGCCTCCCTGCCAAGGCTTTTCAATTAACGCACCCGAACGCTTCCTTGAGGATCCTCGAAACAAGCTCTTTAGGCACTATGAGCGATTTCTTGAGGAGTTCATGCCTCAAGCGTTTGTGTTTGAAAACGTTCCAGGCCTTTTGTCGATTGGGGATGGTAAGGTTTACCGGCACATTATCGAAATTTTCACGAACCTCGGCTATCACGTCACCGCCAAGATTCTTTTTGCTGCACACTACGGCGTACCCCAAGAGCGTTGGCGATTGATCTTGCTGGGGTCTCTGGCGGGCCCTATTGAGCATCCTATCCCCTCGCATTATGCTATAGGTCGAGCTAACTTCCGAGGCGGCAACACCATGACGTTCCAGCTCGGAGAGCTAGATCGCGAGCGCCTCAAACCCGCCGTGACGGTAAATGAAGCAATTTCAGACCTGCCTCCACTTGAAATGGGCGAAGGTGCGGAGACAATTGAATATCTCACTCCCGCTGAAAGCAGCTTTGCAAAAAGTATTCGCAATCCAAGCGGTGAAACCTATAACCATTTCGCAGCTAAACTGTCGAAGCAAAATGCAGAGCGGATGATGCATGTACAACCAGGAGGATCCTGGAGAGATATTCCATTCGAATTACTACCGAAAGGGATGCAACGTGCTCGACGATCAGACCACACTAAACGTTATGGGAGATTGCATCCTGATCGACTGCCAGGTACAGTTTTGACGAAATGTGATCCACACTGGGGTACAGTCTTCCTTCCGTACCAAAACCGCACCCTCACAGTACGTGAAGCTGCACGCTTCCAGTCGTTCCCTGATACGTATAAGTTTTTAGGTTCGCGTGTCAGCCAATATGAACAGGTCGGGAATGCGGTTCCGGTATTGATGGCGAAAGCAATAGCAGAGAAGCTCTTAGCCCACTGGGCATCCACCAATACTAGGGTTGTTCCTAGACAACATCAAAAGGAACTTGCGCTTGGCTAGCCGAATCATTGAATTTTTCGGATATGCACCTACTGACCAATCACAGAAGGCCCGCCAAGCGCGGGCCAACTCAGAGTGCCCATTTGTAGCCGCAAAGTGTGTAAAAACGCTGAGCAACGGTGATATTAGCGGCGTTTGCACTCTCAAGCCTATGACCACAGGCCCAGTGATTTGCTGCCCGTACCGCCTTTATGCTGATGACTATCGCATCTTATTGGATGTTGCAAAGGTGGCATTTGAGGGCGATGTTGAGCTTTTCCGCGGCAATGAGGCCCGAGCAGCTATAGTATCGCCTGGCAAGATAAAAGTTGCGGTTTTTGGCAAGAGATGGGGAAAGGAGCTTAGACTTCCAAATCGTGGCAAGTCCGGCGGTTACTTTGTCGATTGGGTTTTGGCACGACTCGATGACAAGGGCGATTTAAAAGACTTCGTGGCCATCGAAGTCCAGTCTATTGACACCACTGGTAACTACCAAGAAGAGCGGCGTGCGTATCTGAATAATGAGAAACCGGCGAAGGCTAGCACTGCGGGGTTCAACTGGGAAAATGTTAATAAGCGCATCCTTCCTCAGCTAATTTACAAAGGCCATGTCCTCAGAAGGGAACGGCTTTGTCGCAGCGGCTTATTCTTTGTCTGTCCTAAACCAGTCAACGACAAAATTCGCGAGAGACTCGGCGGTACTTTGTACGAGTACCAACTCCAACCTGGCTCACTTTCACTAATGTGGTACGACATTGGCGAGGAAGTGCCTGAGGGGCAGATTCGCGAGCTGAAGGCTGAGGGTGTGTTCACTACCACCGTTGACCAAGTCGCGAATGCATTTACTTCCCCTAGCAATCTGCCGAATGAAAATGTCTACCGAGACGCAATTCTTGCCCAATTGTGACGGCTCGACGAAATTTATCAAGCGGCTAAAGTCTGTGGCAACCTCCCCCACTGCACACAGATTGGGCTGGAATCGTGATGAACTGGCTTAATGATCCCGGACACCTCTTAAGGGCGGTATGAGTCGCCCAATCAGGAGGTTCCATGCAAGAACGCAAGACCTAAACCCGCGAGTTCAAGCAACGTGCTGCCAGCATGGTTCCTGATGATAACGGATCGATTCCAGACGTCTGTGCGTCGATGGAGCTCGGCCCTACGGCGCTGCGCCGCTGGGTAGATCAGGTTCGCAAAGAGCGTCAGAAGGGCCAGCCAGTAGCAGGTACCAAGGCAATCAGCGACGAACAGCGAGAGCTCCAGGAGCTGCGGGCCAAGATTAAGCGTTTGGAGACCGAGGCCGAAATATTAAAAAAGACTACGGCTCTCTTGATGTCGGATCCCGATCGTTTTTCTTGATCGAGGAACTGAGAGAGTCAGGCCTGTATCCGACCAGCCTGCTTTGCAGTGCGTTGAGCGTTTCCCGCAGCGCGTTTTATGACTGGCTTCGCCGCCGCTCGGCACCGAATACTAAGCGCAACGGGCTCAGAGAAAAAGTCGTTCAGCTGCACGTCGAAAGCAGGGGAAGTGCGGGCGCTAGGATGATCTCCCAGTGCCTGAAAGCCCAGCAGTTCAAGGTGGGGCGGTACCTGGCCCGAAAGCTCATGGAGGAGGCGAACCTGGCCAGTAGGCAGCGCCGCCGGCATCAGTATCGCTCCAAGGGTGTCGAGGCATATGTGGCCAAGAATCTGCTCGAACGTAACTTCGAGCCAACAGCTATCAACCAAGTCCGGTGAGGCGACGTTACCAGCTTGATGGTCGGGAAACGCTGGTATCACCTGGCAGTAGTCATTGATTTGTTCGCCCGCCGGATCGTTGGTTGGGCGTTTTCGCTGATCAATGACCCCACCTTGGTTAGCAAGGCACTGAGGATGGCGGTGGGCGTTCGAGGTAGACATGCAGGCTTGATGTTTTACTCGGATCAAGGCTGCCAAGACACCAGTCAGCGCTTCCAATCCGAGTGCTAGAGCACGGGATAACACAAAGCATGAGCCGCAGAGGGCAATGCTGGGACAACGCACCAACAGAGCGCTTCTTTGGGACGCTCAAGTCAGAGTGGGTGCCCAGCAAAGGCTACAAAGAAATTGATGAAGCCAGGCAGGATATGACCAGCTTCTTCATGCGATACAACCGAATCAGGCTCCACAGCCACAACAACTACCTGTCGCCGATAGCTATGGAGCAGCAGGCGGCGTGATCACCGTAATCGGTGTCCGGCAAAACTTGACCAGAACAGGATCGCTCCCCCCCCGACATAACACTCAACGAAGCAAAGGCCGCCAGGATCTTTGCCGCTGTCGGCGCCAGGAATCAGCAGAAAGCAGCGTGAAACGCATCACCGCACGCGCCCGGTACAGCAGACGCCAGCAACGTATCAGCCTGCCACCAAGTGGCCTCACAGACAATTGCCACTGACCATCCGTTATTACTAATCAGCAGACCTGCTAAATTAGCTAAAAAGGATACGCCTAAAATAGTTCTCGATATATTCATTAGAACCATACACTAGGGCTTGCTTTTCTTTATTCCGCAGAATATCGAATACAATCCTACGACACAAATCCTGAAGACCTTGACTCACTTGAGGAGCGGCTTCTAAATCGGAATGTTTAATATGTGAGCCATGGGTTACCTGAGACCTAATAGCATACGCCCTCTTCATGAATTGGTATCTCTCCTCCATCTCTTTGGAGTCTCCCCCTAGGAAAAATGCGACGCGCTCAGACAAACGATGCGTAAGCTCCGTCGTCGTCGTTGAGAAAAGACTTTCCAACGCACTGCAAATTTGCGCAATTTTCAATGCCGGATAAGGCACGGTGCGAGATGCATGGACAAAGCTCAGGAACCTGTCGAAACGGGAGCTTTCCTTCGATACCGGTGAAAATTTGAAACTGTAGCCTTTCTGATGCTTTAAAGTCCGCACCTCATCGGTGATGCTGAGCCACTCGGCAAGTTCTTCAGCCGAGAATGACACGTCCTGTTGCATCTCTCCTTTCGCTGTTGTTAAAGTCGAATATATCCCATTATTCGTCCAATGGTTCAAACCACCAAGCCGCATATTACAATATGCAACTTCGCAGCCAATGCAATTATCTTTGACAAGCCAAGAATCCTCTATAAGCCAGCCAAGCCATACGAGCCACGTTAAAAGTGCAGGTTCGCTGTGTTCAAATTCCTTGAATGCACTTGAATGTTCAGGCCTGCAAATCAAAATATGGCTAGCATCTACCAGATGGCGATATTCGATTTCGCCCGCCAGCTTTCTGAATTCTTCGGTAAGTTTTGATTTCCTTATTTTGCTGTCCGTTACTACTGAAACGGTGGGCAACAGGTCATATACCCCAGGAGCTGCATCAACTTTCAACCAACGGAATGTAGATAAAAAATTTATTTCCATATTCACTAAAGCCCGTGTCCAGTTCAGTAAGTCAGCTATTTTAAGGGACATCTTTCCTCAGGAACATCACCTACGGAGCGTCTGCAGCTGCATTGAGCTGCAACCGGAGCCTGGCACCCGCTGAGCTAGCGCGGCGCCGCAATGGAGATTGCCCATGAACCCCTACCAGATCACCGGGCCGGCTCAGATCGGCTTCAGTGGCGGACGCGGTTCCGGCTACATGCTGTACCACCTCGAAGCACACGACGGCAAGCTGCCCGAAGGGGTTCATGTCACGTTCCAGAACGCCGGCAAAGAGCAGAATGAAACGCTCGACTTCATCCGCGAGTGCCAGCACCACTGGAACGTGCCCATCACCTGGTTGGAATTCGATGGGGTGTATGACCAGGGCCTGAGCTGGAAAATCGTCAGCCACGAGAAGGCCAGCCGAAACGGTGAGCCGTATCACAAGCTCGGCGCCTGGTAGGTCGATGTCGAGTACAACGCTGGGGCAGACCACCTTCGGCAGGCGCCTGAAAGCGGCAGGCGTAACAGAGGAAGATCGGAAGTCGCTACTTGGCCAGAAGAACGACAACGTGACCAGTAACTATTCTGCCGCGGAGCTGGGACACTTGATAGAGGCGGCAAACAAGGTGTCAGCGACGGACTCGCATGGGCCGGTGCTGCCAGTTCTGAAGAGGAGGCAGGCGTAAAAAGCTGAGAAGTCACGCAAAGGAAAAAGGCCACCCCTTTCGGAAATGGCCTAAGTCCTTGGGATTTTTTTGGTCGGGACGGAGTGATTCGAACACTCGACCCCTTGCACCCCATGCAAGTGCGCTACCGGGCTGCGCTACGCCCCGACTACATTCTCATAACCTCTGAGAACGCTGAAGAATTTACCCTAACCTCCTGATAAATGAAAGCTTTTTCTCAAAAAATTTTCATTCACCACCAACCAGGTCACTTCTTCAACACCACCAACACATCCTCCAATTCGACAATCATCTGCCGAATCAGCTGCTTGTACTGGCTCGACTCATCCTTGGCCTCCTCACTGGAGAGCCGCAACCGCGCCCCACCAATGGTGAAGCCCTGGTCATAAAGCAGCGCACGAATCTGGCGAATCATCAGCACGTCCTGGCGCTGATAATACCGCCGGTTCCCCCGCCGCTTCACGGGATTGAGCTGGTCGAACTCCTGCTCCCAATACCGCAGCACGTGCGGTTTTACCGCACAAAGCTCACTCACCTCACCGATGGTGAAGTACCTTTTGCCCGGTATTGGGGGCAGTTCGTCGTTATGGCTTGGTTCCAGCATAGGCCTCAACCCGGGCCTTCAACTTCTGCCCTGGACGAAAGGTGACGACGCGCCGTGCAGTGATCGGGATTTCTTCCCCAGTCTTGGGGTTGCGGCCCGGCCGCTGGCGTTTGTCGCGAAGGTCGAAGTTGCCGAAACCGGACAGCTTGACCTGCTCGTTCTCTTCAAGTGCGTGCCGAATTTCTTCGAAAAACAGCTCGACCAGCTCCTTGGCCTCACGCTTGTTAAGCCCTAGCTCCTCGTACAGCCTTTCGGCCATCTCAGCTTTCGTCAGAGCACCCATGCCGTTATTTCCTTAACGTGGTGTTCAACCTTTGTTCGAGCGAGGTGAGGATGTTTTGCAGTGCGGCGTTCACCTCATCGTCGTTAAGAGTGCGCGATGGATGCTGCCAGGTCAAGCCGACGGCCAGACTTTTTCTATCAGGATCAATGCCTTTACCCTGGTAGACATCAAACAGCCTGAGGTCTGTGAGCCATTCGCCTGCATTGTCACGAATTACTTCAAGCACCGCGCTAGAAGCTACATCACGTCCTGCAATCAAAGCCAGGTCACGACGGGTTTCCGGGAACTTGGACAGCTCGCTGAACTTCGGCAGGCGGCCTTCGACCACGTCACCCAGCACCAGCTCGAAGAGGAACACCGGGCGGTCCAGGTCCAGGGCCTTGGCCAGCTCTGGGTGGATGGCGCCGAGGTAGCCGACCAGCTTGCCGTCACGCTCGATGGCAGCGGTCTGGCCTGGGTGCAGGGCGGGGTGCTTGCCGGCGCTGAAGGTGAAGTCGCTCAGCGCGCCGGAGTAACCCAGCAGGGCTTCCACGTCGGCCTTCACGTCGAAGAAGTCGACGCTGTCGCGGCCGTTGGCCCAGCCTTCCGGCAGGCGGCTGCCGGTGACCACGCCGGCGATCATCGGTTGCTGCTGCAGGTCGCCGAGCTGGCCGACGAAGCGCAGGCCGCTTTCGAACAGGCGCACGCGGTCTTGCTGGCGGTTCAGGTTGTGCTGCAGTGCCTTGACCAGGCCCGGCCACAGCGAGGCGCGCATGGCGGCCATGTCGCTGGAGATGGGGTTGGCCAGCAGCAGCGGCTCTACGCCCGGGCTGAACAGTTCGAACAGTTTCGGGTCGATGAAGCTGTAGGTGATTGCTTCCTGGTAGCCGCGGGCAACCAGCAGGCGGCGCAGGGTCGGCAGGTCACCGCGGGTTTCCGGCTTGCCTTGCGGCGCCAGGCGGGCTTGCGGGTAGCGCACCGGCAGGTTGTTGTAGCCGTACAGGCGGGCCAGCTCTTCGATCAAGTCCACTTCCAGGCTGATGTCGAAGCGGTGGCTTGGCACGTTGACGGTCCACTGCCCTTCCCCACTCTTGGTAGTGGTCAGCTCCAGGGCGTTGAGCAGTTGCTCGACTTGGGCCGGGTCCATTTCCATGCCGAGCATCTGGGTGATGCGTTCGGCGCGCAGGGTCACCGGGGCGACTTGCGGCAGGTGCTGTTCGCTGACGGCTTCGACCACCGGGCCGGCTTCGCCGCCGACGATGTCCAGCAGCAGCTGGGTGGCGCGTTCCATGGCTTCGCGGGCCAGCTGCGAGTCGACGCCGCGCTCGTAGCGGTGCGAGGCATCGGTGTGCAGGCCGTAGGAACGGGCTTTACCGGCGACGGAAATCGGCTCGAAGAAGGCGCTTTCCAGGAACAGGTCGCGGGTTTTTTCGGTGTTCACACCGCTGTGCTCGCCACCCATGACGCCGGCGATGGCCAGGGCGCGGGTGTGGTCGGCGATGACCAGGGTGTCGGCGCGCAGGGCCACTTCCTGGCCGTCGAGCAGGACGAGCTTCTCGCCTTCTTCGGCCATGCGTACGCGGATGCCGCCGTTGATTTCTGCCAGGTCGAAGGCGTGCATCGGTTGGCCGAGTTCGAGCATCACGTAGTTGGTGATGTCGACGGCGGCGTCGATGCTGCGCACGTCGCTGCGGCGCAGGCGCTCGACCATCCACAGCGGGGTCGGCTTGCTCAGGTCGACGTTGCGGATGACGCGGCCCAGGTAGCGCGGGCAGGCAGCCGGGGCGCTGACTTCGACCGGGCGCACTTCGTCGTGGGCAGCCGCTACGGCTGGCACTACCGGGCGGGTGACCGGGGTGTCGTACAGGGCGCTGACGTCGCGGGCCAGGCCGGCGATGGACAGGCAGTCGCCGCGGTTCGGGGTCAGGCCGATCTCGATGCTGGCGTCGTCCAGGCTGAGGTACTGGCGAATGTCTTCGCCCACCGGGGCGTCGGCGGCCAGTTCCAGCAGGCCGTCGTTCTCTTCGCTGATCTGCAGCTCGGCAGCCGAGCACAGCATGCCGAAGGACTCGACGCCGCGCAGCTTGGCCTTTTTGATCTTGAAGTCGCCGGGCAGTTCGGCGCCGATCATGGCGAACGGGATCTTGATGCCTGGGCGGGCGTTAGGGGCGCCACATACCACCTGGAAGGTTTCCTGGCCGTTGCTGACCTGGCACACGCGCAGCTTGTCGGCGTCCGGGTGTTGTTCGGTGGCGAGGATCTCGCCCACGACGATGCCGCTGAACTGGCCGGCAGCAGGGGTGACGCTGTCGACTTCGAGGCCGGCCATGGACAGGCGGGCGACCAGTTCATCACGGGAGACTTGCGGGTTTACCCAACCACGCAGCCACTGTTCACTGAATTTCATGCTGTTCTCCTGAAAGTTGCGTCGGGCATTGACCTAGCGGAATTGCGCGAGGAAGCGCAGGTCGTTGTCGAAGAACAGACGCAAATCGTTGACGCCATAGCGCAGCATGGCCAGGCGCTCGGCGCCCATGCCGAAGGCGAAGCCCTGGAATTCTTCCGGGTCGATGCCGGACATGCGCAGTACGTTCGGGTGCACCATGCCGCAACCCATTACTTCCAGCCAGCCGGTTTGCTTGCACACGCGGCAGCCTTTGCCGGAACACATCACGCACTGGATGTCGACTTCGGCGGACGGCTCGGTGAACGGGAAGAACGATGGGCGGAAACGCACCGCCAGTTCTTTCTCGAAGAACACCCGCAGGAATTCTTCGATGGTGCCCTTGAGGTCGGCGAAGTTGATGTCGCGGTCGATCAGCAGGCCTTCGACCTGATGGAACATCGGCGAGTGGGTGATATCCGAGTCGCAACGGTACACGCGGCCCGGGCAGACAATGCGGATCGGCGGCTGGCTGGACTCCATGGTCCGCACCTGCACCGGCGAGGTGTGGGTGCGCAGCAGCATGTTGGCATTGAAGTAGAAGGTGTCGTGCATCGCCCGCGCCGGGTGGTGGCCGGGGATGTTGAGCGCTTCGAAGTTGTGGTAGTCGTCTTCCACCTCGGGGCCTTCGGCGATGCCGTAGCCGATATGGGTGAAGAACTGCTCGATGCGCTCGAGTGTACGGGTGATCGGGTGCAGGCCACCGGTGGCCTGGCCGCGGCCTGGCAGGGTGACGTCAATGCATTCGGCCGCCAGGCGAGCGCTGAGCTCGGCTTCTTCGAAGGCCGCCTTGCGGGCATTGAGCACCACGGTAACGCGCTCTTTGGCGTCGTTGATCAGCGCGCCGACCTTCGGCCGCTCTTCGGCTGGCAGGTTGCCCAGGGTCTTCATCACCTGGGTCAGTTCGCCCTTCTTGCCGAGATAATTAACCCGGATCTGTTCCAGGGCATTGATGTCTTCAGCGCGCTCCACAGCTTCCAGGGCTTGGGAGACCAGCGCATCCAGGTTTTCCATGTACAGACTCCAGATACGAAAATAGGGGAAGAGCTTTGAAGGCTCTTCCCCTATCGATGACGTTCAATGCCCGACGGCGCTGGCGCCGCCGGGTGATTGTCGCGGGTACTTAAGCCAGAACGGCTTTAGCTTTCTCGACAATCGCAGCAAACGCCGCTTTTTCGTTCACTGCCAGATCGGCCAGAACCTTACGGTCGATTTCGATCGAAGCCTTTTTCAGGCCAGCAATCAGACGGCTGTAGGACAGACCGTTGGTGCGGGCACCGGCGTTGATACGAGCGATCCACAGTGCGCGGAACTGACGCTTCTTCTGACGACGGTCACGGTAGGCATATTGACCAGCCTTGATGACCGCCTGCTTGGCAACGCGGAATACGCGCGAGCGTGCACCGTAGTAGCCTTTAGCCAGTTTCAGAATTTTCTTGTGACGCTTACGAGCGATGACGCCACGCTTAACACGAGCCATGAGTAACTTCCTCTATCTAAACCAGAATTAACGTACGCGCAGCATGCGCTCGACTTTTGCCACGTCAGACGGGTGCAGCAGGCTGGCACCGCGCAGTTGACGCTTACGCTTGGTCGACATTTTGGTCAGGATGTGGCTCTTGAAAGCGTGCTTGTGCTTGAAGCCGGAAGCGGTCTTCAGGAAGCGCTTCGCAGCACCGCTCTTGGTTTTCATTTTTGGCATGTTGGAACTCCGCATTCGATAAAATTACACAATAATCATCAGGCCTGCCGTGCCCGGGAGATTACTTCTTCTTTTTGGGGGCGATGACCATCATAAGCTGGCGTCCTTCCATCTTCGGATGCTGCTCAACGGAGCCGTATTCGGCGAGGTCGGCTTCGACCCGCTTCAACAGCTCCATGCCCAGCTCCTGGTGGGCCATCTCACGGCCGCGGAATCTCAGAGAGATCTTGGCCTTGTCCCCATCGGTAAGGAAACGTACCAGGTTGCGTAGTTTTACCTGGTAATCCCCTTCTTCCGTCCCTGGACGAAACTTGATTTCTTTGATCTGGATCTGCTTCTGGTTTTTCTTGGCTTCGTTGGCCTGCTTCTTCTTTTCGAAGAGGTGCTTGCCGTAGTCCATCACCTTGCAGACGGGCGGCTGCGCGTCGGCAGAAATTTCCACCAGATCCAGCTTCGCTTCATCAGCGATACGAAGCGCTTCATCAATCGAGACGATGCCAATCTGCTCGCCGTCAGCGCCAATTAACCGAACCTCGCGTGCCGAGATATTCTCGTTGATCGGGGCTTTCGGTGCAGTTCGTTTATCGTTTCTCATTTCACGCTTAATAGTCATTACTCCGATTCTAGGCGACCGCGCTGGGCAACAGCGCTGTTGAGCAGCTGCGTGAATTCAGCCACCGGCATGGAGCCGAGGTCTTTGCCTTCACGGGTGCGTACGGCGACGGTCTGCGTTTCGACTTCGCGATCCCCTATAACCAAAAGGTACGGGACCTTGAGCAAAGTATGCTCGCGGATTTTAAAGCCGATCTTCTCATTTCTCAAGTCCGACTTGGCACGGAAACCGCTACCGTTCAGGGTATTTTCCACCTCGAGGGCGAAATCGGCCTGTTTGTCGGTGATGTTCATGATCACCGCCTGGGTTGGCGCCAGCCAGGCCGGGAACACACCGGCGTAGTGCTCGATCAGCATGCCGATGAAGCGCTCGAACGAACCGAGGATGGCGCGGTGCAGCATGACCGGGCGCACCCGGCTGTTGTCTTCGGCGATGTAGCTGGCATCCAGGCGCTCGGGCAGGTTCGGGTCGTACTGCAGGGTACCGCACTGCCAGTTACGGCCGAGGCAGTCGCGCAGGGTGAACTCGATCTTCGGCCCGTAGAAGGCGCCCTCCCCCGGCTGGTATTCCCACTCCAGGCCCGATTCGTTCAGGGCGTCGGCCAGTGCACCTTCGGCACGGTCCCACAGCTCTTCGGAACCGACGCGCTTGGCAGGGCGGGTCGACAGCTTCATGGCGATGTCGGTGAAGCCGAAGTCCTTGTACACGTCCAGGGTCAGCTTGATGAAGTCGGCGGCTTCTTTCTTCACCTGTTCTTCGGTGCAGAAGATGTGCGCGTCGTCCTGCACGAAGCCACGCACGCGCATGATGCCGTGCAGGGCGCCGGACGGCTCGTTACGGTGGCAGGCACCGAACTCGGCCAGGCGCAGCGGCAGGTCGCGGTAGCTTTTCAGGCCCTGGTTGAACACCTGCACGTGGCACGGGCAGTTCATCGGTTTTACCGCGTAGTCACGGCTTTCCGACGAAGTGGTGAACATGTTCTCGGCGTAGTTGGACCAGTGGCCGGAACGCTCCCAGAGAATACGGTCGACCACCTGCGGGGTCTTGATTTCCTGGTAGCCGTTGGCGCGCTGCACCTGGCGCATGTATTGCTCGAGCACCTGGTACACGGTCCAGCCGTTGGCATGCCAGAACACCATGCCCGGGGCTTCTTCCTGCAGGTGGAACAGGTCGAGCTGCTTGCCGATCTTGCGGTGGTCGCGTTTTTCGGCTTCTTCGATGCGCTGGATGTACGCGGCCAGCTGCTTCTTGTCGGCCCAGGCGGTGCCGTACACGCGTTGCAGCTGCTCGTTCTTGGCATCGCCGCGCCAGTAGGCGCCGGACAGCTTGGTCAGCTTGAACGCCTTGAGGAAGCGGGTGTTCGGCACGTGCGGGCCGCGGCACATGTCGACGTATTCTTCGTGGTAGTACAGGCCCATGGCCTGCTCGTCCGGCATGTCTTCGACCAGGCGCAGCTTGTAGTCTTCGCCACGGGCCTTGAACACCTCGATGACCTCGGCACGTGGGGTCATCTTCTTGACCACGTCGTAGTCCTTGTCGATCAGCTCCATCATGCGCTTTTCGATGGCGGCCATGTCTTCAGGGGTGAAGGGGCGCTCGTAGGCGATGTCGTAGTAGAAGCCTTCGTCGATGACCGGGCCGATGACCATCTTGGCGCTCGGGTACAGCTGCTTCACCGCGTGGCCGACCAGGTGGGCGCACGAGTGGCGAATGATCTCCAGTCCCTCTTCATCTTTAGGGGTGATGATCTGCAGGGTGGCGTCGTTGTGGATCAGGTCGCAGGCATCGACCAGCTTGCCATCGACCTTGCCGGCCACGGTGGCCTTGGCCAGGCCGGCACCGATGGAAGCGGCGACTTCGGCTACGGACACGGCATGATCGAACGAACGTTGACTGCCATCGGGAAGAGTAATAACGGGCATGGCGCCTCCTCTCCTAGTGGTGACCCCTACCAAAGGTCACGTGGGTTGGGATGAGCCAGTACAAGATCCGGCCTGCCTTCCTGCACAGGAAGCCTGCCTCACAGTGGCAGAAGCCTTTCGGCTTGCGGGGGACGAACCAGAGTGACTGGAAAGAAAAAAGATAGCTGCGGCGCGCAACGGCGCGACCACAAGCCGGGCATGCTAGCACGCGGCTTGTACGCCACGCAGAAATATTTGGAAATTACGCCGTTTGGGTGAACTAACACGGAAAATTTCCTATCAGACCTTGGGAAGCAACCTACTCTTGATGAGACCTGACCCAAGGAGTAACTGGTTATGCGAGTTCCGTCTCTTCTGGCCCTGGCGGCCGCCGGCGCCCTGCTGCTGCCCGTGGCTGCGAACGCCGGCAACTTCCCAGCCGGGAAGGAGGCCGCCTACATGACCCAGTGCACCCAGGTGGCCAGCGGCCAGGGCGTTGACGCCGCAACCGCGAAAAAGCACTGCGCTTGCGGCGCCAAAGCCATCAAAGAGAATTTCACCGACGCGGAGATTGCCGACCTGGACAGCAACGATGGTGTTGACGCCAAGCTGATGCAGAAGGCACAAACCGTGGTGAAACAAACCTGCGCATCGAAGGGCTGAAACCTTACAGCCAGAGCAGGCCAGCCATTCTTTGCGCTGGATCAATATCCTGCGAAGGTAAAAGGCGCTAGATGCGCAGAATTAGACTATGATGTGTCTCGTGCTCCGTAGCCTCGGCCGCATTGCACCACCGAAAAAACTAAATGTTCTGGAGATTCACCCATGTCCAATCGCCAACAAGGCACCGTCAAATGGTTCAATGATGAGAAAGGCTACGGCTTCATCACCCCAGCAGGCGGCGGCGACGACCTGTTCGTTCACTTCAAGGCCATCGAATCCGACGGCTTCAAGAGCCTGAAAGAAGGCCAGACTGTTTCCTTCGTCGCCGAGCGCGGCCAGAAGGGCATGCAGGCTGCACAGGTTCGTCCGGAGTAATTCGGATAGCTGTAAAAAAACCCGCCCTTGTGGCGGGTTTTTTTATGGGCGCGGTCCTTGTGTCGCGCGAGCGGCGCGGAGCGGACCTAGGGTTCAGCGCAGCAGCTTGTATTGTTGGGGCCGCTCTGCGGCCCTTTCGCGGCGCAAGGCCGCTCCTACAGGGGCCGCGCGGGTTTTCAGGGCTGGGTCAGCCGCAGTTGACGCGGGTCACCTTGCCCTGCTCGTCCACATTCAGGTTCAGGCGCTCGGAACGGTACTCCAGGGTGACCACATCGTGCGGCTTGAGAATACGGGCCATCTGCGAGCCACTGGCCTTGCGCGCCTGCTCCAGCAATTCGGCGCTGGCCGGTTTGCCAATGGCGAAATCGGCGCCGCTGGCTTCGCAGCGGCCATCGTTGCCAGCCGGCGTGGTCGAAGTAGCGCTACCGCCAGCATTGCCACCAGTGCTGCAACCAGCCAGGACAATAGCCACCGCCAGGGTTGCCAGGTAAGCACGGGTACGGAACATGAAGCCTCCTAAATCGGTCCGGGAACTGCCTGATCGGACAGTTCCGCTGTTCTTTTGTTGCAAAACCGGTCAAGTTTGCCTCAACCAGGCGGCACAGGCGAAAACGCAATCGTGACCGGATTTTGCACAAGCCGCCGCATTTGCCATATGCTTAAGTCGCAAGGTCAATGACGCAAAGTCATGATTTAGTGCAAGAAGTGGAGCGCACCCCGCCTCCATCGAACACCAGGGTCAGTGTTCGTCCTTCGTCCGGGCCCCCAACGAGAGCGTAATGAGCAGCCACAGCATTGTTGCCGATATCAAGGTCAAATGGGCCGAAGGCCAGAGCGCGTACAGCCCCGGCACACCGGAAGAGTTACTACTGATTGCCATCGACCTGCTGGTGCGCGACCGCGGCAGCGAGGCGGCGCGTAGCTTCATCGACCAGGTGTTCGAACGCTACGCGCCGCATGCGGCTATTCCAATCGGGCCAAACGGGCGCTGAGCAGGTCGAACAGGCCCTGGGCATCGCCCTGCTCCACCCATAGCACATTGGCAGGCTGCTTGAGCACGCCATACCAGTCGGCAATGGTCTGGCCGAAGGTAGGCCCTTCGCGGCTGTCGATGCTCATGTGGATGCGCCGGCCGCTGAACAGCTCGGGCTTGAGCAGGTAGGCGATGACGCTGGCGTCGTGCACCGGGCCGCCGGGCATGCCGTACAGGTCCATGTCGTGGGTGATGTAGGCGTTGAGGATATCCACCACGCGTTTGCTGGCCTGGTTGTTCACCGCGGCCAACTGCTTGAGGCGGGCGTCGCTGGTCAGCAGTTTATGGGTGACGTCCAGCGGCAGGTAGGTCAGTTGCACGCCACTGGCCAGCACCACTTCGGCAGCATGCGGGTCGGCGTACAGGTTGAATTCCGCCGCCGGGGTGATGTTGCCGCCGTTGAAGTGGGCGCCGCCCATGACCACCACCTGCTTGATGCCCTTGGCGATCTCCGGGCGCTGAACCAGCGCCAGGGCCAGGTTGGTCTGCGGGCCGAGCATGGCGATGGTGATGCTGTGCGGCTTGGCGGCGCTGAGGGTGTCGACCAGGTACTGCACGGCATTGCCCTGGGCCAGGGGCGCTTTTGGCTCCTTGACCTCGACACCGGTGAGGCCTTCCTCGCCATGCACCTCGGCAGCGTAGATCGGCTTGCGCAGCAGCGGGCGACCGGCACCCGCGTACACCGGGACATCCTCGCGGCCAGCCCATTCGCGGGCCAGGCGGGCATTGCGCGAGGTCTTTTCCAGGCGCACGTTGCCTGCCACGGTGGTGATGGCGCGGATATTCAGCTCATCGGGCGAGGCCATGGCCAGGAACAGGGCGACTACGTCGTCGGCGCCGGGGTCGGTGTCGATGATCAGGTCGATCGGGGCGGCCTGGACGCTGGTGGCGGTGACCATGAAGGCGATTCCTTGTAGCAAGGGTTTGAGCATGGGTGGCACTCCTGTTGCCAGAACGAAGGTCTGTAGGAGCGGCCTTGCGCCGCGATGGGGCGGGAAGCGGCCCCAGGTTTTCAGCTTCGCAGCAAACATTGCCGGGGCCGCTTTGCGGCCCATCGCGGCACAAGGCCGCTCCTACAAAAAAAAGCGTGTCTTGACGGTTAGAACGTGACGCCGGAAATCAGCGCGATGTTGCTGTAGGGCTGGCACTCGCCGGTGCGCACCAGCGCACGGGCGCTGCGCGACAGCACCTTGAAATCCTCATGGCTCAGCCATTCACGCTTGCCCAGCTTGCCTTTCAAGCGCTCGATCTCGACCAGCGCCGGCGGCACCACTTTCTGCATCTCTGCGGCCAGCACGTGGCGCTCTACCTGCAGCTCGCTCAGCACCACGCGCAGCACACTGGCGAAATCCGGCAGGCCAGGGGTCACGGCCAGGTCGATCAGTTCGACACCCGGCGGTACCGGCAAGCCGGCATCGCCAATCACCAGGATGTCGCCATGCCCCATGCTGGCGATGGTGCGTGACAGGGCGACGTTCAGCAGCGGGGTTTTCTTCATGGCGCAAGCTCCGCCAGGTAGGGAATCGACGGCTGGGCCCCGGCACGGGTGACCGACAACGCCGCGGCGCGCTGGCCAAAGGCGATGGCTTCGCCCTCCTCCAGGCCGCGCACCAGGCCGGCGGCGAAGCCACCGATGAAGGTGTCACCGGCAGCGGTGGTATCCAGCGGCTGCACCACCGGCGCGGGGAAGTGCCGGTGGCCCTGCGCCGTGACCAGCAACGCGCCTTGCGCGCCCAGGGTAATGATCACCTTGCCCGCGCCCAGCTGCAGCAGGCGCTCGCCGGCGCGCCGGGCACTGTCCTGGTCGGTCACCGCCACGCCACTCAGGGCTTCGGCTTCGCTTTCATTGGGCGTGAGGTAGTCGATGTGCGCGAACCAGTCCGCTGGCAGCGGGCCCGTGGCGGGCGCCGGGTTGAGGATCACCTGCTTGCCCAGCTCATGCCCCCTGGCCAGGGTCCAGGCCACGGTTTCGGCCGGCACTTCCAGCTGGCAAATGATGATCTCGGCCGCCTGCAACAGCGCATCGAAGCGCTGCACCGACTGCGGTGTCAGCAGACCATTGCCGCCCGCAATGATGACGATGCAGTTCTGGCTGGACGCATCGACGGTGATCAGCGCCACACCGCTGGACACGCCCGGGCAGGTTTCGATGGCGCCACAATCGACCCCCTCCACATGCAAGGCCTGACGCAGTTGCTGGCCGTAGGCATCGTCCCCCACGTTGCCGATCATGGCCACGCTGCCGCCCAGGCGCGCCACGGCCACGGCCTGGTTGGCGCCCTTGCCGCCGGGCACGGTGAAGAAGCTGTCGCCGGGCAGCGTTTCGCCGGCCCGGGGCAGGCGCTGGGCGCGGGCCACCAGGTCCATGTTGAGGCTCCCGACCACCACGACCTTGGCACTCATGACATTTCCTTAGCGTTAGCGGTAATCATTGAACAGGTCCGGGCGTGGCCCGGTGGACTCGCGCAGCACCAGGCGCGGGGTGACGATGCGTTGTTCCGCCGCCCCCTGCCGGGGCTTGCAGATGCGCGCCAGCAACAGCGAGGCAGCGCTTTCGCCCAGCTCGCGGATCGACTGGCCGACCGTGGTCAATGGCGGGTATACATAACGGCTGAGCTCGATGTCGTCGAAGCCGATCACCGACAGCTCGGCGGGTACGTTGATCTGGCGTTCGGCCGCGGCGCGCAGCACGCCGAAACCGATCATGTCGTTACCGGCGAAAATCGCCGTTGGCCGCGGGCCCTGCAACACCTGCGCCGCCGCTGCGTATCCGCCCAGGCTGGTGAAGTCGCAGTGCAGCACGCGGTTGCCATCGGCCGCTGCGCCGGCCTCGGCCATGGCGCGCCGAAAGCCGCCCAGGCGCAGCTGGGTCACCCCGGTTTCGGCGGGGCCGCCGATGTAGGCGATGTCGCGATGGCCAAGCTCCAGCAGGTGCCGGGTGGCCAGATAGGCGCCCAGCTCGTGGTCGATGCGCACCAGGTCGGCGTCCACGCCCTCCAGTTCGCGGTCGACGATGACCATCGGCGTACGCACCCCGGCCAGGCTTTGCAGCAGGTCGCTGTCCTGGCCCACCGAGGCCACCACCAGGCCGTCGATGCGCTTTTCCAGCAGCACGCGCAGGTAGCTGCGCTGTTTCTGCGGGTTGTCATCCGAGTTGCACAGGATCACGCAGTAGCCGTTGCGTTCACAGGCATCCTCGATACCCCGCGCCAGCTCGGCGAAGTACGGGTTGACGCTGTTGGGCACCAGCAGGCCGATGGTGGCGGTGCTGCGCGCCTTCAACGAACGCGCCACGGCGCTGGGCACGTAGTCGAGTTCGGCAATGGCGGCTTCGACTTTCAACCGCACCTGTTCGCTGACCGGGCGGGTCTTGTTCAGCACATGGGACACAGTGGTGTAGGAGATACCCGCCAGTGCCGCGACGTCTTTGATGGTTGCCATGTTTTCAGTTCCGCCGGGCCGCGCGCCGGCTACGGTAAGTGTCGAGCACCACGGCGATGACGATCACCGCCCCGGTGATGATGCGTTTGGTCGGTTCACTGGCGCCGATCTGCGCCAAGCCGGCGGCCAGCACCGAAATGATCAGCACGCCGAAAAAGGTGCTGATCACTGAGCCACGCCCACCCATCAGGCTGGTGCCACCAATCACCACGGCGGCGATCACCTGCAGCTCCAGGCCGGCACCGGCATTGGGGTCGGCTGCCTCCAGGCGCGAGATCTGGAACAGTGCGGCCAGCCCGGCGAGCAGGCCCATCAGGGCGAACACCAGCACCTTGTACGGGCGCGGATCGATGCCGGCCAGGCGCACCGCCTCTTCGTTGGTGCCAATGCCGATCAGGTACCGGCCGAACACCGTACGCGTCAGCACCAGCTGGGCCAGCACGATCACCAGCAAGGCGATGATGAATGCCGGCGAGATGCCAAAGGCGATGGGGTTGGAGAACCAGGCATAGGCATCGCCGATATAGGCGGTGCGCGAGTCGGTGAACTGGTAGGCCAGGCCACGGGCCATTTCCAGCACGCCAAGCGAGACGATGAACGACGGGATGCGCCAGGCCACGGTAACGCCGCCGGTGATGCTGCCGGCCAACGCCGCCACGGCCATGCCCAGCAGCGCCGCAGACAGCATGCCCCAGCCCCAGCCGAGGATCGCCACGCTCACGGTCGAGGCGGCCAGTGCCAGCACCGAGCCCACCGACAGGTCGATGCCGCCGATGATCAGCACGAAGGTCATGCCCACCGCCAGCACCATCAGGTCGGGGATCTGGTTGGCCAGGGTACTGAAGGTGTTGTACGACCAGAAGTGGCTGCTGAGGAACGAGAACAGCACGATCATGGCCAGCAACGCGCCGGCCAGGCCCAGGTAGGTACCCAGGCCAAAATAGGTGCCACTGCGGCGCAGCGGTGCAGCGCCCTGGCTGTCGAGCGGGGTGGTTTTCATGCGTCCATCCTGGGGGCTGCATCATGCAGCAGTGCGTCACGTTTCTGATAACCGGCAAAAGCGGCAGCCAGTAGCTGGTCCTGGCTCCAATGGTCACGCTCGAAAGTGTCGATCAGGCGCCCGGCCGAGAGCACGGCGATGCGGTCGCAGATCAGCATCAGCTCGCGCAGGTCGCTTGACACCACCACCAGGGCCTTGCCCTGGCGTGCCAGTTCGGCCAACAGGCCATAGATGTCGAACTTGGCACCCACATCGATGCCGCGGGTAGGCTCATCGAACAGCAGCACCTGGCAGTCACGCTCCAGCCAGCGGCCGATCACCACTTTCTGCTGGTTGCCACCCGACAGCTCGCCGACCACTTGCTGCGGGCCGGCACTGCGGATGCGCATGGCCTGGATCTGCCGGGCGGCCAAGGCCTGTTCGGCCTGGGCATCGAGCACACCGGCGCGAGACACCGCACCCAGGTTACCCAGGGCGATATTGGCGCTGATCGACTGGGTCAGCAGCAGGCCCTCGCCTTTACGGTCTTCGGTGATCAGGGCGATGCCGGCCTGCACTGCAGCCTTGGGCGAGTCGATGGTGACCGCCTGCGGTGGCTGGCCGAGCGCGATGCTGCCGCTGTCGGCCCGGTCGGCGCCGTAGATCAGGCGCAACAGCTCGGTACGGCCGGCGCCGATCAGGCCAGAGACGCCGAAGATCTCCCCTGCCCGGACCTCAAACGACACCTCACGCACCTTGTCAGCGCGGCTGAGCCTGTCGACCCTGAGCAGCGGTGCACCGATCTGTCGGCGGCCCAGGTCGATGTGCTCGCCCAGTTCGCGGCCGACCATCAGGTTGACCAGTTCGGCACTGCTATAGCGCTGGATCGGCTCGTCACACACCAGCCTGCCATCGCGCAGTACGACGATGCGCTGGGCCACGCGCTGCAGCTCTTCGAGGCGGTGGGAAATGTAGACGATGGCCACGCCACGCCGGCGCAAACGTTCGATCTGGGTGAACAGCAGCTCCACCTCACGCGCGGTGAGCATGGCGGTGGGCTCGTCGAAGATCAGCACATGGCAGTCGCCGATCAGGTTGCGGGCGATCTCGACCATCTGCTGGTGGCCGATGCCCAGCTCGCCGACCGGGGTGTCCGGGTCGATGGCGTCGAGGCCGACCTGGGCCATGGCGGCCGTGGCCAACTGGCGCAGGCGCTTGTGGCTGATCCAGCCGAAGCGGCTGGGCAGGTTATCGAGGAACAGGTTTTCTGCCACCGTCAGCGTGGGCAGCAGGTTCAGCTCCTGCATGACCATGCGCACGCCGAGGCGCTCGGCCTCGCTGCGGCTGCCAGGTGCATAGGCCTGGCCACGGTAGCTCATGTGCCCGGTGGTGGGGGCTTCCAGGCCACTGATGAGTTTGGACAGCGTGCTCTTGCCTGCGCCGTTTTCGCCGGTCAGGGCCAGCACTTCGCCGGCGCGCAGGCTCAGGCTGACCTCGGCCAGCACCGGCTGGGCGTAGGTCTTGCCCAGGCCGTTGGCGGCAAGCACCACTTCGTTGGCCGATGCAGGCATGGCCGTTTCTCCTGCCAGCAATTCAGGGTTGGGTGATGAGTTGGACCGGGGTCTGGATGACGTTGTCGGCATCCACCTCGGGCTTCTCGCCCTTGACCATCTTCAGCGCCGCCTGGATGCCGTACACCGCCTGCTGGCTGGCTGCCTGGTCGAGGGTGGCGAGCACCCGGCCATCCTTGAGCATGGGCTTGATGGCATTGATGTTATCGTAGCCCACCACTTGCACCTGGCCGGTCTTGCCAGCGGCACGCACGGCCGAAACGGCACCCAGGGCCATGCTGTCGTTACCGGCCAGCAGGGCCTTCAGGTCCGGGTATTCGTTGAGCATGGAGGCGGCGACGGCGTTGCCCTTGTCGATTTCCCAATTGCCGCTCTGCACCGAGACGATCCTGATCTGCGCGGCGTCCATGGCGTCCTTGAAGCCGGCGGTGCGCTGCTGGGCATTGGTCGTGGTCGGCACGCCTTCGATGATGCCGACCTGGTCGCCGGCCTTGAGTTTCTCGTTGGCCAGGTAGTCGCCGACCAGGCGCGCGCCCTTGCGGTTGTCGGGGCCAACGAACGGCACGCTGATGCCTTTGCTCTTGAGCAGTTCGGGGTCCAGGCGGTTGTCGATGTTGATCACCACCACGCCCTTGTCCATGGCTTTCTTCACGGCGGACACCAGCGCCTTGGAATCGGCCGGGGCGATCACCAGCGCTTTGGCACCGGCGTTGACCATCTGCTCGACGATGCGGATCTGTTCGCCGGTGTCGGTTTCGTTCTTGATCCCGTTGGCGATCAGCTCGAACTCGTCAGGGTGGGCTTTCTGGTAGTCCTTGGCGCCGTCTTCCATGGTGCGGAAGAACTCGTTCGCCAGCGATTTCATCACCAAGGCAACCTTGGGCTTGTCTTCGGCATGGGCTGCCGAGAACGGGATGGCGAAGGACAGAGAAGCAACGACAGCGAGGGCCAACAGGCGACCGGGGAACGGCAGTTTCATGGACGATGACTCCGAATCTTGTGGTTTTTATCGGATAGCAAACGTTTGCGATACGTAACTATGGAAACAGTACCGAGGTTTGTCAAATCCGCTTGGCTGTCGGATGTCAGCGAACTGCCGGGAGCGATTATCCAGAAAACTTCTCCAAAACCGAACGTTTATATTATCCCGGCGCCCTGTTGCGTAATAACTGACAGTGAAATACTGTATGTGCATACAGCAAAAACAAGGAAACACTTGTGTCCAACACTGCCTCCGCCACCCCAAACAGCTACACACAACTGGGCATGCGTATCCAGAAGATCATCAACAGCCCCACCGCCCAGCGCAGCCGGGCAGCGTTGATCTTCCGCCTGGAACAGGAAACCCCCGAAGACTGGGAAACGTTGCTTGAGGAAATTGCCGAAAACGACAATGTCACCCTCGCCCACCGCGACGATGGCGGCGTGCAGATTTTCTGGACTGTGCCCAAGGAAGATTGACCGCGCAAGCGCCCGCCGCCATCAGGCCAGCGCCTGCAGATAGGCACTGGCCTCGCGGTAACGGGCCAACCGCGCCAGGTCGGCTGGGCCGGGGCTCGGAATGCGCGAAAGGTCGCTGTTATCGGCCAGGTCGGCCAGTTTGACCGTGCGCGCCAGCGGGTCATCGCCCAGGCGCACCACGAAGTCCTGGTAAGCCTCGCCTTCGCGACGGCTGAGCGCCAGCAAGGCGGCAAGAATTTTCAGCGCGAAACCCTCACGCGCCAGGTCGGAGAGGGTCAGCGGGGTATCTTCGATCACGTCGTGAAGCACCGCGACAATCCGTTGTTCTGGGGTGGAAACCCGCATCATCACGCGTAGCGGGTGGAGGATATACGCTGCCCCACCCTTGTCATATTGCCCTTCATGCGCGCTGGCGGCCACGGCAATGGCCCGCTCCAGTGTAGACATGAGCCCCTCCCTGTTCGGCTTGTTCCTGCCAAGCATAGCCAAACTTGGGCCGCCGCGGTCCGTGTAGGAGCGGCCTTGTGCCGCGATGGGCTGCCTAGCAGCCCCAAGGGTTCAGCGTCACGGCAGACTCTGTGGGGCTGCTACGCAGCCCATCGCGGAACAAGGCCGCTCCTACAGAGGGCCGCGCAGTCAGCGAGCTGCGCCGTGCTGGATGACAACCGAATCGGTGCCCAGCTTGGCCATGACCTCGGCCTTGCGCGCTTCGGCTTCTTCACGGGTCGGGAAAGGCCCCATCAACACCACCGGCTTGCCGTCGCGGTACTCCACCGAGGATGGAATGCCCTTTTCGATCAGGCGCGCAGTCATGTCGCTGAGCGCCCCCATGTTGGCCCCCTGGATCACTTCCACGTCCCAGCCTTGCGGGGCCGGCTGGCCAGCCAGGGCCTCGGCGCGGCGCTGCAGGTCGGCGCCGCCGCACAGCTCGCGGATGCGCAGGTTGTTGCCGCTGCCATCGACAATGATTTCGTACCGGCCATCACGCTTGATCGCCACATAGCTGCGGTAGGGCTCGTACTGCCCGGCGTCGTCCTTGCCACGCACCTGGCCACAGATGGTGCCCTGGGTGTCGATCCGCACGTTACCGAACTTGGCCGTCTTGGGGTTATGCAGGTGTTCGGCCACTTGCTTGTGCACGCCTTCGACTTCGTTCTCACAGCCCGCCAGGGCGAGCACTGCCATTACCACAGCCAGTTTGCGCACGCGTGTACCTCCAGATTCGAAGAGGCGGATTCTAGCACGCCGGGCCATGCCCCGAAGCGCGACCAAACGTTACAGCCTGCTTCGCGCGCATAGCAAAAAGGGCGATCATTGCTGATCGCCCTTCTCGGATTTGGTAGGCACAATTGGACTCGAACCAACGACCCCCACCATGTCAAGGTGGTGCTCTAACCAACTGAGCTATGTGCCTGTCGTGTGGTGCGCATATTAGAGATCAAACACACGGCTGTAAAGCGTTTTTTTGAGAAAAATCAAAAACTTTCGAGAACCGCCCACGCCGAGGCAGCTTCGCTGCGCAACCGCCGCACAACAGGCCGGGCGCCACGTAGAGCTCCAATGAAAAAAGGGATGACCCTTGCGGATCACCCCTTCTTCGATTTGGTAGGCACAATTGGACTCGAACCAACGACCCCCACCATGTCAAGGTGGTGCTCTAACCAACTGAGCTATGTGCCTGTCGTGTGGTGCGCATTCTACTCATTCCAAAAACCCTGTCAACACTTTTTTTCACGCTAAGCTACTGAATCTTAACCCCTTTATAGAAAGGTGCACGAGCCAGGACCGAGTAAAGGATTTTCAACGGACGACTAGCGGGTGTTTATTATTATTGATAGCATCGGTACATTCGTTAAAAATATAAAACACGAGGTTCCTGCAACATGGCTAACACCCCCTACCCCCAGTCCTACTACGCCGCCTCGGCCAACCCGGTGCCGCCACGTCCGGCGCTGCAGGGTGAGGTGGAAACCGATGTGTGCATCATCGGCGCCGGCTACACCGGCCTGTCCAGCGCCCTGTTCCTGCTGGAGAACGGCTTCAAGGTGAGCATCGTCGAAGCGGCCAAGGTCGGCTTCGGCGCGTCGGGCCGTAACGGCGGCCAGATCGTCAACAGCTACAGCCGTGACATCGATGTGATCGAACGCACGGTCGGCCCCAAGCAGGCGCAACTGCTGGGCCAGATGGCCTTCGAAGGCGGGCGCATCATTCGTGAACGCGTGGCCAAGTACAACATTCAGTGCGACCTCAAGGACGGTGGCGTGTTCGCTGCCCTCACCAGCAAGCAGATGGGCCACCTGGAGTCGCAAAAACGTCTGTGGGAGCGCTTTGGCCACAACCAGCTGGAGCTGATGGACCAGAAGCGCATCCGCGAAGTAGTGGCCTGCGACAACTACGTGGGCGGCATGCTGGACATGAGCGGTGGCCACATTCACCCGCTGAACCTGGCCCTGGGCGAGGCGGCGGCGGTCGAGTCGCTGGGCGGCATCATCTATGAGCAGACCCCGGCCGTACGCATCGAGCGTGGCGCCAACCCGGTGGTACACACCCCGCAGGGCAAGGTCCGCGCCAAATTCATCATCGTCGCCGGCAACGCCTACCTGGGTAACCTGGTACCGGAGCTGGCCAGCAAGTCCATGCCATGCGGTACCCAGGTGATCACCACCGAGCCGCTGGGCGAGGAACTGGCGCGTACCCTGCTGCCGCAGGACTACTGCGTCGAGGACTGCAACTACCTGCTCGACTACTACCGCCTGACCAGTGACAAGCGCCTGATCTTCGGCGGTGGCGTGGTATACGGCGCGCGTGACCCGGCCAACATCGAGGCGATCATCCGTCCGAAGATGCTCAAGGCCTTCCCGCAGCTGAAGAACGTGAAGATCGACTACGCCTGGACCGGCAACTTCCTGCTGACCCTGTCGCGCCTGCCACAGGTCGGCCGTATCGGTGACAATATCTACTACTCGCAGGGTTGCTCGGGCCACGGCGTGACCTATACCCACCTGGCCGGCAAGGTCCTGGCCGAGGCCATGCGCGGCCAGGCCGAGCGCTTCGATGCGTTCGCCGGCTTGCCGCACTACCCGTTCCCGGGTGGCCAGATGCTGCGTGTGCCGTTCAGCGCCCTGGGTGCCTGGTACTACAGCCTGCGCGATCGCCTGGGCTTCTGATGTAGGCAGGCCTGGCCCTGTCGTCGGCGAGCCGGCTCTCACAAGAGCCGGCCGGCGACATGCCCGGGGCAGGCAAAGCTATCTGCCCAAGCTGCTTACGGCCTGTTTCGCGGCAATCTCCTGCCCGGCCCGGGCCAGTTCATCGGCAGCCTGCAGCCAGCGCTGGCGGTCGACCTGGGCCGGCAGCTGCCGCGGCGGCTGCACCAGCACCGCCCAGCTTCCCTGGCTGGCCCACGCCGAGGCAAAGTCATCGAACGCCATCAGCTGTCGCCGGTGCATGCCCGAGCGCAACAGCACGCGCTGCTTGTAGCGGTCATAACCGATCAGCACGGCGTAACGTGGCTCACCCCACCAGGCCGCGCCGTCCTCATAGCGCAACAACACCGGGTTGCCCGCCGCCACCTGGGTCAGCAGCGCGTCCAGCTGCTTGTCCAGCGGATACACCACCATGCCGTAGTCACGCGCCACCCGAGGGATGCTGCTGCCCAGTGCGTCGGCGCCCTGGGGCAGGTTCAACGGCTTGTCCAGCAGCCCCGGGGTGATGGGCGCACCCTGTTGCGACAGTACTGCCGCCAGGGCCATGGCCCCGCTGTGGTTGGCGTTGCCACGGTAGAATGGCACGCTGCTGATTTCGACCCGCTGTGGCAGGCCATTGAGGCCGGCGGGCGGCGTGCCGGCACAGCCGGCCAGGCTGGCTGCCACCAGGCAGGCCAGCAACAACCGGCGTGGGCTGGTGATTGCCGACTTGAAGGAATCTTGCTCCATGGACACTCGCTTGTTCCAACGCCAGGCAGGCAGCGCCCGGCTCTGCCAGCGATCATAGGGCGGACGGCGGCGCGGGTATAGCCCGGCACTGGCTTGGAGCAAAACGGACCAAGCAATAGACCTTCGGTCAATGGAACGTCACGGGCGAACGGCTAGACTAAAGCAGTGTCTGGAAGGCAAGCGCTGGCTGGCCGAGCGCGGCCCTGAAGAGGGAGGCACAGATGAGCCTGACCATGGCAATTCTCATGCTGGTAGGTATGTGGCTAAGCGTCGCAGCCGCCATGCTGTGGGGTGTAATGCGTATCGTGCGGCGCCATGCCCACCATCACCTGCCGCCACAGGCCCCTGCCCGGGCGCAGCCTGCACACCGGGCACGGCGGCATGCCGGGGTGCACTGAGCAAAGATTCCTCATAGCCATTCGCGGGCAAGCCCGCTTCCACAGGGACAGCACACGCCCTGAAGCGGTGCTGTGCTGTGGAAGCGGGCTTGCCCACGAATGGGGCGCAAAGCGCCCCCGCTACTTCACCCTTGCGCCGCTTCGCGCTTCAACCGCGCCCGGCGGGCCAGGATGTTGAGAATCTCGATCGCCGTCGAGAACGCCATGGCCGCATACACATAGCCCTTCGGTACATGGGCGCCGAAACCTTCGGCAATCAGCGTCATGCCGATCATGATCAGGAAGCCCAGCGCCAGCATCACCACGGTCGGGTTGTCGTTGATGAAATTGGCCAGCGGGTCGGCGGCCACCATCATGACGATCACCGCAGTGATCACCGCAATGATCATGATCGGCAGGTGCTCGGTCATGCCTACGGCAGTGATGATGCTGTCGACCGAGAAGACGATGTCCAGCAACAGGATCTGGAAGATCGCCGCGGCAAAGCCCAGGGTAACTGTCGAGGAAACCTTGGCTTCTTCCTTGGCACCGTGCGGGTCGACGTTCTCGTGGATCTCCCTGGTCGCCTTCCACAGCAGGAACAGGCCACCGGCAATCAGGATCACGTCCTTCCAGGAGAAGGCATTGCCGAACACTTCGAATACCGGGTCGGTCAGCTGGACGATCCAGGCCACCGTGCTGAGCAGGGCCAGGCGCATCACCAGGGCCATGCTGATACCGATACGACGCGCCTTGGAGCGGTATTCCACCGGCAGCTTGTTGGTCAGGATGGAGATGAAGATCAGGTTGTCGATGCCTAGTACAACTTCCATGGCCACCAGCGTAGCCAAGGCAACCCAGGCGGTAGGGCTAGCGACGAGTTCCAGCAAGTATTCCATTGTTCACATCCTGCAGCAGCGGTTAAGGGTCAGATTTCCTGGTTGTCTTTGTGCTTGTCGGCGTCCTCGGGTGCGCGCCCTTCACTGCCGATGGCCTCGCTCAGCGCCTGCTGGGCGGCCTTGTTGGTATCGTCGATCGCCTGCTTGGCCGACTGCGCGGCCTGGTCGAGCATCTGCTGGGCGGACTTCTCGGCCTGCTCGCAACCAGCCAGGGTGAACAGGGCCAAGGCTAGCACCAGCGGCGTGCCGATGGATTTGAATTGCAGCATGGGTTCCTCGCTTGTGTGTTCCGGTGGCGCACATAGCGCCCGATGGAGCGCATTCTAAATGCGCGCGATACATCAGGAAAATTCGTATTTTCAGCGGTTATACTTCGGCTTTTACGAATCCGGAAAGCACTGATGCTCAACTATCGGCAATTGCACTATTTCTGGGCCGTGGCCAAGACCGGCAGCATCGCCCGCGCCAGCGAACAGCTGAACCTGACCCCGCAAACCATCAGCGGGCAGATCAGCCTGTTCGAGCAGACTTATGGCCTGGAGCTGTTCCAGCGCGTCGGGCGCCAGCTGGAGCTGACCGAAACCGGGCGCCAGACGTTGATCTATGCCGAGCAGATGTTTCAGCTGGGTGGCGAACTGGAAGCCATGTTGCGGGCCGGCCCGCAGGAGCAGATCCTGTTCCGCGTCGGCGTGGCGGATGTGGTGCCCAAGTCCATCGTCTACCGCTTGCTGGCGCCGACCATGGAGCTGGACGATGTGCTGCGCATCAATTGCCGTGAAGACAAGCTTGAACGGTTGCTGGCCGACCTGGCGATCCAGCGCCTGGACCTGGTCATCTCCGACAGCCCCATGCCCAGCCACCTGGACATCAAGGGCTACAGCCAGAAACTGGGTGAGTGCGGGCTGAGCTTTTTCGCCACCCCGGCCTTGGCCCGACGGCATGCCGGGGCCTTCCCCGGCTGCCTGCACGATGCGCCCCTGCTGATCCCCGGCCAGGAAACCGTGGTACGCAGCCGTTTGCTACGCTGGCTGGGCGAACAGCAGGTGCAGCCACGCATCGTCGGTGAGTTCGACGACAGCGCGTTGATGCAGGCGTTCGGGCAATCGGGCAGCGGCATCTTTGTCGCACCCAGCGTGATCGCCGAGGAGGTGTGCCGCCAGTACGGAGTGGAACTGGTCGGGCAGACCGAGGCCGTACACGAATCGTTCTATGCCATTTCCGTGGAGCGCAAAGTCAAGCACCCGGGCATCGTGGCCATTACCGAAGGGGCGCGTCGGGAGTTGTTTCATTGGTAGCCCTGGGCTTGCTCGCGGGTAAACCCGCAAAGGGCCGACACTGCTCGACAAAGGTCTATGGTAAAGTCGCGCCCTTTTCGAACATGCCGGGATACCGCTGCACATGACCCCAGTCCTCCGCTTCCTCAACCGCACCAGCCTGGTGACCCAGATCGTCATCGGTCTGATCGCCGGTATCGTCCTGGCCCTGCTTGCGCCCGACATCGCCCGCGACCTGGCCTTCCTCGGCAAGGTGTTCGTCAGCGCCCTCAAGGCGGTGGCACCGGTGCTGGTATTCATCCTGGTCATGGCCTCGATCGCCAACCACCGCCACGGCCAGGAAACCCACATTCGGCCGATCCTGTGGCTGTACCTGCTGGGGACCTTCGGTGCCGCGGTCGTGGCCGTGGTAGCCAGCATGCTGTTCCCCTCGACCCTGGCACTGAGCACCGGCGGGGCCACGCTGAGCGCTCCGGGTGGTATCGGCGAAGTGTTGCAGAACCTGTTGCTGAGCGCGGTCGACAACCCGATCAACGCCCTGCTCAACGCCAATTTCATCGGCGTGCTGACCTGGGCCATCGGCCTGGGCGTGGCCTTGCGCCATGCCGGCGAAACCACCCGCAACGTGGTCGAGGACCTGTCCACTGGCGTCACGTTGATCGTACGCGTGGTCATCCGCTTCGCCCCGCTGGGCATCTTTGGCCTGGTCAGCGCCACCCTCGCCCAGTCCGGCCTGGACGCCCTGCTCGGCTACCTGCACCTGCTGGCCGTGCTGATCGGCTGCATGCTGTTCGTGGCGCTGGTGATGAACCCGTTGATCGTGTTCTGGAAAATTCGCCGCAACCCCTTCCCGTTGACCTTGCTGTGCCTGCGCGAAAGCGGCATCACTGCGTTCTTCACCCGCAGCTCGGCGGCCAACATCCCGGTCAACCTGGCCCTGTCCGAACGCCTTGGCCTGCATGAAGACACCTATTCGGTGTCGATCCCGCTGGGTGCGACCATCAACATGGCCGGTGCGGCCATCACCATTACCGTACTGACCCTGGCGGCGGTGCATACCCTGGGTATCGTGGTAGACCTGCCGACCGCCGTGCTGCTCAGCGTCGTGGCGGCGATCTGTGCCTGCGGTGCATCGGGGGTGGCCGGCGGCTCGCTGCTGCTGATTCCGCTGGCAGCCAGCCTGTTTGGCATCCCCAGCGAGATTGCCATGCAGGTGGTGGCGGTGGGCTTCATTATCGGCGTGCTGCAGGACTCGGCCGAGACGGCGCTGAATTCTTCCACCGATGTGCTGTTCACCGCGGCGGCGTGCCAGGCCGAAGAGCGGCGCAACGCTTGAGATGGCCGGGGCCGCGTTGCGGCCCCAATTGCCTTGTACGATGGCATTACCTACCCTAGTGGCCTTTCCCAGCAACGAGGCAGGGCCATGTCAGAACACCAAACCGCAGGCGAAGGCCGTTTCAACAGCATCGAGATCCGCATTCTCGGCGCGCTGATCGAAAAGCAGGCCACCAGCCCGGAAAGCTACCCGCTGACCCTCAATGCCCTGGTGCTGGCGTGCAACCAGAAGACCAGCCGCGAACCGGTCATGAACCTTACCCAAGGCCAGGTCGGCCAGGCCCTGCGCGCCCTCGAAGGGCAAGACATGGCGCGACTGCAAATGGGCAGCCGCGCCGACCGCTGGGAACACCGGGTAGACAAGGCGCTGGAGCTGGTGCCGGCGCAACTGGTGCTGATGGGCCTGATGTTCCTGCGCGGGCCGCAAACCCTAAACGAACTGCTGACCCGCAGCAACCGCCTGCATGACTTCGACGACATCGAACAGGTCCAGCACCAGTTGGAGCGCCTGATCGCCCGCGGCCTGGCTTTGCACCTGCCGCGCCAGGCCGGGCAGCGCGAAGACCGTTATACCCACGCGCTGGGCGACCCGGCTGAAATCGAGGCGATCCTCGCCGCACGGCAGCAGGAAGGCAGCCCGCGCAGCAGTGGCGGGAGCGTCTCGGAAGAACGCATCGAAGCCCTGGAAGCCCGTATTGCCGCGCTGGAGGCCCGCCTGGCCGAACTGGAAGGCTGAGCCGTCACGGCTCCGGGTCGGGGAAATTGCGGCAGCTCTTGCGCTCTGCCAGCTCCCGGTCAGTGGGGCGCTGGTCGACGAACACGGTGCGGCCGTCGGCGTAGATTTCCAGGTAGCCCCAGTGCAGGTCCTGCTCTTGCTGCCCGGGCTTGGGCGGGACTAGCCACCAGGGTTCGCGGCTGATCAGGGTCATGGGTGTGATTCCTGAGGGAGTCTGCAGTAATCATAGACACCCCCGGATATTGCTTTTCCTGGGCCGGCCCTTGCGCAGCCAAAACCGCTCCTGCAAGTAGCGCACAGTTTTCGCAACCTGCGCAGTACCTGCAAGAGCGGCTTGGGCCGCGAGAGACCGGTGCAGGCTTACGCCGGTGCCGAGGTGCGGATCAGGTGATCGAAAGCCGCCAGCGAAGCCTTGGCGCCCTCGCCCACTGCAATCACGATCTGCTTGTACGGCACCGTGGTCACGTCACCGGCAGCGAACACACCCGGGATGCTGGTCTGGCCCTTGGCGTCGACGATGATCTCGCCACGCGGCGACAGCTCGACGGTGCCCTTCAGCCAGTCGGTGTTCGGCAGCAGGCCGATCTGCACGAAGATACCCTCCAGCGCCACCTCGTGCTGCTGCTCCGTGGTACGGTCCTTGTAGCGCAGGCCGGTCACTTTCTCGCCATTGCCCAACACTTCGGTAGTCAGCGCGCTGGTGATCACCTTGACGTTCGGCAGGCTGTGCAGCTTGCGCTGCAGCACCGCATCGGCGCGCAACTGGCTGTCGAATTCGATCAGGGTCACCTGGGCGACGATGCCAGCCAGGTCGATGGCCGCCTCCACGCCCGAGTTGCCACCGCCGATCACCGCCACCCGCTTGCCCTTGAACAGCGGGCCATCGCAATGCGGGCAGTAGGCTACGCCACGGGCGCGGTATTCCTGCTCGCCCGGCACGTTCATTTCGCGCCAGCGCGCACCGGTGGCCAGGATCACGGTCTTGGCCTTGAGCGCAGCGCCGCCAGCCAGGCGGACTTCATGCAGGCCGCCATCGGTGGCCGGGATCAGCGCTTCACCGCGCTGCAGGTTCATGATGTCGACGTCGTACTGCCTGACGTGTTCTTCCAGGGCCGTGGCCAGTTTCGGCCCTTCGGTTTCCTGCACCGAGATGAAGTTCTCGATGGCCAGGGTATCGAGCACCTGGCCGCCGAACCGCTCGGCCGCGATGCCGGTGCGGATGCCCTTGCGTGCAGCGTAGATGGCTGCCGAGGCGCCAGCGGGGCCACCACCGACCACCAGCACGTCGAAGGCGTCCCTGGCGTTGATCTTCTCGGCCTGGCGAGCGCCTGCGTTGGTGTCGATCTTGCCGAGGATTTCCTCCAGGCCCATGCGGCCCTGGCCGAACACTTCGCCGTTCAGGTAGATGCTCGGCACCGCCATGATCTTGCGCGATTCCACTTCTGCCTGGAACAGCGCACCGTCGATCGCCACGTGGCGCACGTTGGGGTTGAGCACGGCCATCAGGTTCAGCGCCTGGACCACGTCAGGGCAGTTCTGGCACGACAGCGAGAAATAGGTTTCGAAGGTGAATTCGCCTTGCAGCGCCTGGATCTGCTCGATCACTTCGGCACTGGCCTTGGACGGGTGGCCGCCGACCTGCAGCAGGGCAAGCACCAGCGAGGTGAATTCGTGGCCCATGGGGATGCCGGCGAAGCGCAGGCTGATCTCGCCATTCGGGCGGTTGAGCGAGAACGATGGACGACGGGCGTCATCACCATCCACGCGCAGGGTAATCAGGTTCGACAGGCCGGCGATCTCCACCAGCAGGTCGTGCAATTCGCGGGACTTCGCGCCGTCGTCGAGGGAAGCAACGATCTCGATCGGCTGGGTGACCCGCTCCAGGTAGGTTTTCAGTTGCGATTTAAGCGTGGCGTCCAACATACGGGGCGATTCCTTTTTCAAAACACGGATACAAAAACGCCCAGGCGATCGCGCCCGGGCGTTTTTACGGGGCGGTGAGAGAATTCAGCTTTGGCGGCTGCTCACCGCCCACGGCTTGCACATGACCGGATTTTCCTTCGAGAAGCGACTGCGCGGCATGGTCGTCGCGCAGGCGCTTGTCAGGCGAAAATCAGATCTTGCCGACCAGGTCCAGCGACGGCGCCAGGGTGGCTTCGCCTTCCTTCCACTTGGCCGGGCACACCTCACCCGGGTGGGCGGCGACGTACTGGGCAGCCTTCACCTTGCGCAGCAGTTCGGCAGCATCGCGGCCTACACCACCGTCGTTCAGTTCGACGATCTTGATCTGGCCTTCCGGGTTGATCACGAAGGTACCGCGATCGGCCAGGCCGGCTTCTTCGATCAGCACGTCGAAGTTGCGCGAGATGACGTGGGTCGGGTCACCGATCAGCGGGTACTGGATCTTGCCGATGGTTTCCGAAGTGTCGTGCCAGGCTTTGTGGGTGAAGTGGGTGTCGGTGGACACACCGTAGATCTCCACGCCCAGCTTCTGGAACTCGGCGTAGTTATCAGCGAGGTCACCCAGTTCGGTCGGGCAGACGAAGGTGAAGTCGGCCGGGTAGAAGAACACCACAGACCACTTGCCTTTCAGGTCGGCTTCACTGACCTGGACGAACTCGCCCTTGTGGTAGGCGGTGGCGTTGAACGGTTTGACCTGGCTGTTGATGATAGGCATGAGAGACGCTCCTTCATGGGTTGGAATCAGTTGACGGAGAGAATCCTAACCGCTGGTCGGTGATTAGGCTCATTGGCAAACCTCATGCGCATCATTGGTTTTGGCTATAAAGCCTGTGCCTGGATAGACACGTTGCTTTCTAAGCGCCGCCGCGCCTGCAGATGTGCACCCGCTGCATCGGCCTTTCGTCCAGCTGGTACGCCAATGAACATTGCTCATCTGGCGCGTCACCCCACTTGACCAGCAGCGTGCCGGCATCCCTGGCGGTACGCACATGCAGCCGGCTGCCTTGGCCGACCATGCCCAACTCGCTGGCCTGGCCACTGGCCTGTGCGGCGAACACCAGCGCGCCGAACGGCAGCGCCCTGCCATCCTCGAAACGGGCCCGCAAGGTGAACTGGCGACCGCTGCGCGTCGGGTATCGCAGCAACGAGGCAGCACCGGCGCGTGGCACCACCGATTGGGCGGTCAGCTGCAACTCGGTATCACGGGACATGCCTTTGGGGTCGAGCTCGACCGTATTGACGTGGTAAGGCACCAGTGCCGGCATGACCGCGTAACCGCGCCGGTCGAGACTGACCTGCGGTTGCTGGCGCAGGCGCGCGGCATCGGCGCCCGGCGCATGCACGATGGCAAAGCTCTCGCCCAGCGACGGTGCGGTGATCAGGCCACCGGCATGGGCGACCACGGCGCCTTGCGCCCCCAGCGTCGCCTGGCGATAGCCACGCCGGCTCGACAACGCGCCCTGGATATCCCCACTCGACCCACGGTGCTGCAGGGTGGCGTCGAAGCCACTGTCGGCCCGCTCGCCCTCCTGGCGCACCAGCGCCAGCCCATGGCCCCATTGGCCATGCTCACCGGACACGCCTCGCCAACGAACGCTGGCGCTGCCCTGGCCGCGAGAGTCGCTGTTCAGCGCCGTGCTGAGCGAGGACCGCCGGCGCTCGCCAAGCGGCAGGCTGGCATTGAACATGAGGGCGTCGACAGCATGGCCTGTCACAGCCAGCTCGCGGCTCAGGTTGATGCCATAGCTGAGCGACCCGATGTGGTTGTTGTAGCCAACGCTGTAACTCTCGCTACGGCCACTGCCGGCCCAACGCTGTCGCAGGCTGGCGCGCAAAGTGAAGCGACCGCCCCGCTCGCCCACGGGTTGATCCACACCCAGGCCCGCCTGCCAACGCAGCGGTTCGATGCGCGCACCAGTCACGGCGCGGGCATAGTCGTTGAAGCTGTAGTAGCCTGGCCCGTCGCTGCGGGACAACGTCGCGCTCAAGTCGGTATCGGTAGTGCTCAAGCGCTGGCGCCAGCTCAGGCGCCAGGCCTGGCCACGCATCTGGCGGTTGCGGGCAGGCTCGGCGCTGGCGTGATACCCGGTCAGGCCCAGCGCTCCCAGCCCGGTGTTCATGGCAACCCCCATGGCACTGGCCAGGTAATCCTCGGCCAACCAGCTACCGCCGTGCACGCTCAAGTGGTTGCCCAGGCCTTGCTGCCAACTGCCTTGCACAAAGCCCGGGCCCGAGCGCCCGTACGCCTGACGCCAGACGCCACTGGCCAGTTCGAAACGCCTTGCGCCAGGGCGCAGTGCCAGTGGCGCGGCGGCATAGGGCTGGATGAACGTGCGCACACTGCCATCGGCCTCGCGCAGCGTCACCTCCAGGTCATCGTGCAGGTCATTGGCGTACAGGTCGTCAATCTCGAACGGCCCCGGCGCGACAGTGGATTCATGGATCAGCACACCGCGCTGGCGGATGCTGACCAACGCGACGCTGTTGGCGACGCCCTTCACCACAGGGGCGAAGCCGCGTTGCTGCTCCGGCAGCATGCGCTGGTCGCTGCCCAGTAATAGGCCGCGCATGGCGCTGCCCTCGAATACTTCCGAGCGGCTGAAGCTGTCGCCAATGGTCAATTGCGCTGCCCAGGCGGGAATATCCCGCTGCACCGACGTGGCCATGGCCTGATAACGCGAGGCAATACCCGAGGAAGCCTGCCAGCTGCCTTCGTGGCGCCAGTACCAGCGGCCGCTGTTGAACCCGGAGCGTACCCCCAGGTAGGCCTGGCGGGTGGTATTGCCCTGCTCAAGGTCCTGCTGCTCATACAGGTTCAGGCGGTAGTCGAAGAACCCGGCAGTAATGCCGCTGTCCCAGTTTTCCGCCGGCAGGTATCCGCCGGGCAAGCGCTGCAAGGCTTGCTGCGGGATGCTCAGGTCCAGCCTCAGGTTGGCGAAATCCAGCGTTTCGCGGCTCTGCGCAACGAGGCTACCCAGCCCTGCGCAAGCGCCCTCCTGGGCGAGCAGGTCGGCGCTCTCGCGGCCAAGGCGGCGCAGGTCCACGCCCAGCGCCTGCAGCAAGGTTTCGCTGTAGCAAGGTGTTGCCTGACCACTTTGCCCCTGCGCCCGCAGAAGCACCCGATGACGCCCCAGCCACTGCTGGTTCAGCATCACGTCGAGAGAGTACCTGCCCTCGGGCACTACCGTGTCTTGCTCGTAGCGACGCAGGTCGGCTGGGGTTCCCTCCCGAAGCAGCCCGGCATCGAACTCGACGGCGCTTGCCGGGGCAATGAGCAACCCCATCAACACGCCCGCGGCTGAAGGACGGCGAAGCTTGAGTCGCAATGGCTTATGCATCGTACCCTGCGCCTCAGTTGGCCAAATGCACGGTCACCGCTTGTGGTGCGGCACGTACCGCGCCGTAGTCGTCGATGAAGGCATAGTGCAGCCGAACAGTGGCCTGGCCAGCCAGGCGCTCGACGCTGAAGCGGGTGCTGGCGAACGGCAGCACATGGTTGGGGCCCAGCTCCACTGGGCTGTGGCGGTCCTGCTCCAGGGTCACACTGGCCAGGTTGACCACATACGGGCCGGGGTTGCTGGCGGTAAGCAGCCATTGCTGGCCTTCACGCAGCAATTGCCAGGTAAGCCGACGGTGGGCATCGACGGCTTTCCCCGGCAACCCTGCCGGCCGATAGAGCAATTTGATGCGTGAACGTAGCGCCACCTGCAGGGCATTCCCCGAACCCTTCGGGGGCACTTCCAGCACATTGAGCCAGTACAGGCTTTCGCGGTCGGCGGGCATTGCCTCACCGTCATGGAACAGCCTCAGGCTCTGGCCTTTGCCAGCATCGAGGCGAAACATGGCGGGCATCACGTTGAATGGCACCTGCAGGTCCTGTATCTGGGCCTGTGGCCGACCATCGTCGACCCAGGCCTGGACCAGCGAGGGCGAACTGCCGACATTGCTCAGTTTGACCGTGACTTCGGACTGGGCGGCAGGAAACACAACCCGCGTGTTGGCGATGACCACATTGGCGGCAAGAGGCGGCGATGCCAGGCAGACGGCCAGCAGCAGTCCACGCCGCAGGACGTTGAAGAAGAAACGCATGATGTAGGTGCTCAGGAACGTCGGAAAGGCAGCCCTGGAACGGGCCGCCTTCGGGGAAATGTCATGGATAGTCGAGCGAGTACTGCACGCGGGTTGCCACCAAGCCAGGCGTGGTGCCACCGGTGGAGTAGTAGCGGGCGGTGTAGCGCAATGTCGCACTGCCGCTGACGATCGGCACCACCTGCGAGTTCTGCGAGCCCTTTGGCGCCGCCAGGTTCATCGGCCGCTGTTCACCGTTGAGCAGTTCCACCTGGACATTCTCGCTACCGCCTGCATCCACGATCAGACGCCCTTCCGGGCTGATGGTCGGGCCAGTTTCGAAATAGGTCGATACCCGGGTGACACCCGGGGAGCAATTGGTGAGATCCAGCTGGAAGGGCGTGTTCCCGGCAGTCTGACCGGGGCTGGCAAGCAATGCCGCGTTTACCGGAGGCAACGAGACCGGCAGGTTGCCGTTACCACCATTGATTTGACAGGTTGGCGCCTCTACCAGGCCGTCCAGGCTGATCTGGCCATAATCGGCCTGTGCTGCCTGCGCCCAGAAGAACAGCATGCAGCAGCCTGCAAGCAACGACTTCGAGTTCATAGTCACCCTCTTTACTCATGGAAATGGCCAGGCATTGGCTGCCAGGCCCCGGCCGCTGGATGCGGCGCGGTGCAGTATCAGTAAGGTGACACGGGAAAAATGTAGGCTGACTCAGCAGCCGAGCAGTTGAAAATCACCCCCCCAAGGTAGGAAACATGACCTCGTGTACACGAGACCATGCTTCCCGCCGGGGACCATCAGCGGGTGATGGTGCGCAGGGTAACGAACTCTTCGGCGGCAGTGGGGTGAACGCCGATGGTCTCGTCGAACTGCTGTTTGGTGGCGCCGGCCTTCAGCGCGATGCCCAGCCCCTGGATGATCTCGCCGGCATCCGGGCCGACCATGTGACAGCCCAGCACCTTGTCGGTCTCGGCATCCACCACAAGCTTCATCAGGGTCTTCTCCTGGATATCGGTGAGGGTCAGCTTCATGGCGCGGAAGCGGCTTTCGAAGATCTGCACCTTGTGCCCGGCTTCCAGCGCCTGCTCTTCGCTCAGGCCCACAGTGCCGATCGGTGGCTGGCTGAACACTGCCGTGGGGATGTTGCGGTAATCCACCGGGCGATATTGCTCAGGCTTGAACAGGCGCCGCGCCACCGCCATGCCTTCGGCCAGGGCGACCGGGGTGAGTTGCACACGACCAATCACGTCACCGATGGCCAGGATCGACGGCGCGGTTGTCTGGTATTGATCGTCGACATGGATGAAGCCGCGCGCGTCCAGTTCCACACCGGTGTTTTCCAGGCCCAGGTTGTCGAGCATCGGGCGGCGGCCGGTGGCGTAGAACACACAATCGGTAACCAGCTCGCGGCCGTCGTGGAGGGTGGCCTTGAGGCTGCCGTCCTCGAGCTTGTCGATGCGCTGGATGTCGGCGTTGAACTGCAAGTCCAGGCCGCGCTTTTCCAGCTCTTCCTTGAGGTGGGTGCGCACCGAGCCGTCAAAGCCTCGCAGGAACAGGTCGCCGCGATACAGCAAGGTGGTGTTGGCACCCAGCCCGTGGAAGATGCCAGCGAACTCCACGGCGATATAACCGCCGCCGACCACCAGCACCCGGCGCGGCAGGTCCTTGAGGTAGAAGGCTTCGTTGGAGGTGATGGCCAGTTCCTTGCCTGGAATGTCCGGCACCTGTGGCCAGCCACCGGTGGCAATGAGAATGTGCTCGGCAGTGTAGCGCTGGCCTTCCACTTCCACTTCATTGGCACCGGTCAACCGCGCATGACCCTGCAGCAGGGTCACCCCACTGTTGAGCAGCAGGTTGCGGTAGATGCCATTGAGGCGTTCGATTTCGCGGTTCTTGTTGGCAATCAGCGTGCCCCAGTCGAAGTGCCCTTCTTCAAGGCTCCAGCCGAAACCTGCCGCCTGCTCCAGCTCGTCGGCAACGTGCGCGCCGTACACCAGCAGCTTTTTCGGCACGCAGCCGACGTTGACGCAGGTACCGCCCAGGTAGCGGCTTTCGGCCACCGCCACCTTCGCGCCGAAGCCGGCGGCAAAGCGCGCCGCCCGCACACCGCCGGACCCGGCGCCAATCACGAACAGATCAAAATCGTAGGCCATGTATTCAGTCTCCTAGGCAGGCGCCCAGCATAACGCCGTTGGCTGCCGCAAACAAAAAAGCCACCCCGAAGGGTGGCTTTGCGGCCAGCAGGCTGATCAATAAGCCTTGCCGGTCTTGTAGTAGTTCTCGAAGCAGAAGTTGGTCGCGTCGATATAGCCTTCGGCACCACCGCAGTCGAAACGCTTGCCCTTGAACTTGTAGGCGATCACGCAGCCATTCTGCGCCTGTTGCATCAGCGCGTCGGTGATCTGGATCTCACCACCTTTACCCGGCTCGGTGTTGGCAATGATATCGAAGATATCCGGGGTCAGGATGTAACGGCCGATGATCGCCAGGTTGGACGGGGCGTCTTCCGGCTTTGGCTTCTCGACCATGTTGGTGACACGGAAGATGTCGTCACGGATCATGTCACCGGCAATCACGCCGTACTTGTTGGTTTCCTGCGGGTCGACTTCCTGGATGGCAACGATCGAGCAGCGGAACTGGTTGTACAGCTTGACCATCTGGGTCAGCACGCCGTCACCTTCGGGGTTGACGCACAGGTCGTCCGCCAGCACCACGGCGAACGGCTCGTCGCCGATCAGCGGGCGGCCGGTGAGGATGGCGTGGCCCAGGCCTTTCATTTCGGTCTGGCGGGTGTAGGAGAACGAGCACTCGTCGAGCAGGCGACGGATACCGACCAGGTATTTTTCCTTGTCGGTGCCCTTGATCTGGTTTTCCAGCTCGTAGCTGATGTCGAAGTGGTCTTCCAGGGCACGCTTGCCGCGCCCGGTGACGATGGAAATCTCGTTCAGGCCGGCATCCAGTGCCTCTTCAACGCCATACTGGATCAGTGGCTTGTTGACCACCGGCAGCATTTCCTTGGGCATGGCTTTGGTAGCGGGCAGGAAGCGAGTGCCGTAACCGGCTGCCGGGAACAAGCATTTTTTGATCATATACGTCCTTACAAAAGGCTAGGCCTGTGGAATTCGGCGCAGTCTAATCACGCGGCAGTCACCTTACAATGCCCTACCGCCGGCCGACCGTTGGGAACATAGAGATAACCCAGTGTAGATAGTTCCAATGGAAGGTAAATATTGCGTTCAGGGATGGCCACGGCTGCGTTCGCCAGTACCGGCCTCTTCGCGGGAAACCCGCTCCCACAGGGTACTGCAACAGCATTCCCCGGCGAAGAGTCCGGTACAGGTCATTCAGCTACCTGTGCCCTGCCCGATCAGCACGCCATCGACCTTCTGCCCATACAGGTTCACCCCGTCATTGGCGTGGAACTTCAGCCGTGTCTTCTCGATGGAGTCTTCGACCAGCCGCGGGTCCTGCGGCCGCTCATGGCGGTTGATCCAGGCCGCCACGTCCCAGGCCTGCTGGTCGCTGAGACTGCCCGGCCTGCCCAGCGGCATGTTGTACTTGATGAACGACGCCGCTGTGTTGATGCGGTGCATCCCGGCACCCCAGTTGTAGGAGTCCTTGCCCCACAGTGGCGGCATCACGTACTCACCGGCTACCTTCTGCCCTTCGCCGTTGTCACCGTGGCAGATCGCGCACTGTTCGCGGTACACCTGCTGGCCACGCTTGAAGTCGTAGCCGCCCTGGGGCTGCGCCACCTCCGGGTAACCGCGCCCGGCAATTTCCACGCCCGTCGGCGCCTTGGTCGACAACCAGTACGAATACACGGCCAACGCCGTCATCTGCGGGCTGTCGGCGGCCGGCGGCGTGCCGTTCATGCTGAACTGGAAACACCCCTGGATTCGCTCGGCATAAGTGTTGACCTTGTCGTTTTTCTTGCGGTATGCGGGGTACATCGGGTACGCCCCCCACATCGGCGCGGAATGCGCCAGCCGGCCCTGGTCAAGGTGGCAGTTGCTGCAGTTCATGCCGTTGCCCACCGCCTCAGGCATAAGCCGACGGGTGTCGACGAACAATGCATGCCCCTCACGCACCATCTTGCCGAAGGCATTGTCGGGCAAATCGCTTTCGGCTGGCGGCACGAACTGCGGCGCTTTCCGGGCCCCAGGCACTTTCAACTGGGACTGGTCTTCCATGGCGATCTGCGCGGCCTGGGCGCTGCCCATGGCCAGCAGCAACAGGGTTGCAAGCAGCGGTTTCATGGCGTGACCTCCTGGCTGGCAGGGCGGGCGAAGAATTCGGCGATGGCCTTGATCTCGTCATCGGTCATGGCCTTGGCCACACCGACCATCAGCTGGTTGGGGTCATTGCTGCGGCTGCCGTCACGCCAGGCATCAAGCTGAGCCACCAGGTAACTGGCGGGCTGCCCAACCAAAGGCGGGAAGTGTTCGCCAACACCGCTGCCGCCCGGGCCATGGCACTGCACGCAGCCGGGTATCTGCCGGCTCCAGTCGCCGTACAGGGCCAGGCGGGTGGTTGGGTCATTGGCGATCTGCTGACGGCGCAGTTCGCCGGCGGGGCTGGCCGGCAGGCTGGCCAGGTAGCTGCTGACCGCGTCGATCTCGTCATCGCTCAACGCCTTGGCCAACGGCGCCATCACCGGCTGCTTGCGGCTGCCGCTGCGCCAGTCATGCAGCTGCTTGCGCAGGTAGCCAGCCGGCAGCCCGGCCAGGCGCGGAAAGCCGGCAGCGGCAATGCCCTTGCCGTCTGGGCCATGGCAACCCAGGCAAGCCATGGCGGCGGGGTTGGCCCCACCCTGGGTGAAGACCTTCTGGCCATCGGCGGCATGCGCCGCAGGCCAGGCCAGGATCAGCAGGCTGCCGACCACGACACGTCTCAGGGGTGTCATCACGAATCTCCTTTTCTATTGTTATATGCTTAGGCCTAAAACATATAAGCAAAAGGAGCGAGATCAGTTGCCCTGGATCAACTTCCGGAGATGCATTGCGTGGCTGCGGTGCGTACGTCGCCCAGGCGCAGCGGGAAGTTGTTCAACCGTTCGTGTAGCTTGATGCTGCTGCCGCTGCCACGCTTGTCGATGTCAACCAGCGCCGCCGGGCCGACGCCGGAGCTGATCTTCTGCGGTACGATCAGCCGCAGGCCATCGCCCCGCTGCTCTTCCACCAGCGGGTCGCGCGTTTCGGCCAGCTTGTGCTTGACGCAATCGGCATACTCGCGCGGGGATTTGCCGGAAATCACGTCCAGTGTTTCATGCGATTGTTCCAGCTCCGCGACACTCACGCAGCCACCCAGCGTTACCGCCAACGCCGCCACCATCCACTTCATTTGCAGCACCTCTGCCATCAAGAATCCGCTTCGACCACTGCCAGGCGGTTTTGCTCCCTGCTTTGGCAGATTTATCTGCGCCTGGCTGAACAGCGCGGCAGTGTAACCCGACATCATGGTATCGTTTGCCTTTGCAGAACCAATCCTTGCGGAGCATCACATGAAATTCGTACACCAGCGCGAGCACCTGAACGAGGACGACATCGTCGTCATCGAGTGCTCCCAGCGCTGCAACATCCGCCTGATGAACGACGCCAACTTCCGCAGCTTCAAGAATGGCGGCCGTCACACCTACCACGGCGGCCATTTCGACAAGTTCCCGGCGAAGATCACCGTGCCCAGTACCGGCTTCTGGAACATCACCATCGATACCGTGACCACCCGCCCGATCTCGGTCACCCGCAAGCCGACCTTGACCCACAAGATCAAGATTGTCCGTCGTTCGTCGTCGAAACTCAGGTAAGGCCCCATGACCCAGACCATCAAGTACGTCATCAAATACAAACTCGACGGCCAGCGCCGCTGGGACTTCGCGCAGATGCCCGACGCTTCCCTCGAACAAGCCCTGGAAGCCCTGCGCAAGATCCACGGTGAAGACGCCGAGAAGATCAGCGACATCCAGGTCAGCAAAGCCTTGTAAGCCCCGCCCCCATTGCATCGCCCAAGCAAGGAGAACCGCATGAGCCACTGGCCCGACCGCCGCATCCTCGACCTGTTGGGCGTTGAACTGCCCATCCTCCAGGCGCCGATGGCGGGGGCGAGCGGTGCGCCCATGGCCATTGCGGTGGGCCTGGCGGGCGGGCTGGGGGCCCTGCCCTGCGCCATGCTCACGGCTGACCAGGTGCGCGACGACATCGCCGCCTTCCGGGCCGCCTGCCCGGGCCGCTCGCTGAACCTGAACTTCTTCTGCCACCAGCCACCTGCGCCCGATGCCGAACGCGATGCCCGCTGGAAACAGGCGCTCGAACCGTATTACCGGGAAGTAGGGGCGGATTTCGCAGCCCCCACGCCGGTGTCCAACCGCGCACCTTTCGACGAACAGAGCTGCCAGCTGGTCGAACAGCTGCGCCCGGAGGTGGTGAGTTTCCATTTCGGCCTGCCCCGTACCGACCTGCTGCAACGGGTCAAGGCCAGCGGTGCCAAGGTGCTGTCCAGTGCCACTACCGTGGAAGAAGCCCTGTGGCTGGAGCAGCACGGCTGTGACGCGATCATCGCCATGGGCTATGAAGCGGGCGGCCATCGCGGCATGTTCCTCAGCGACGACATCACCAGCCAGATCGGTACCTTCGCCCTGGTGCCACAGGTGGCCGACGCGGTCCGCGTGCCGGTGATTGCCGCCGGTGGCATTGGCGACCACCGCGGCCTGGCCGCAGCACTGGCCCTGGGTGCCTCGGCGGTACAGATCGGAACGGCGTACCTGTTCTGCCCCGAGGCCAAGGTTTCGCTGGCGCATCGCCAGGCCCTGGACACGGCATCTGCCAGCGATACAGCGCTGACCAACCTGTTCACCGGCCGCCCGGCGCGCGGTATCAACAACCGCATCATGCGCGAGCTGGGGCCGATGAGCGAGCTGGCACCGCGCTTCCCGCTGGCCGGTGGCGCACTGATGCCGTTGCGCGCGATCACCGACCCGCAGGGCATCAGCGATTTCAGCAACCTGTGGTCGGGGCAGGCATTGCGCCTGGGCCGGCACCGGCCGGCGGGCGAGTTGACCCGCGAAATTGCCGAGAAAGCACTGGCCATGGTCGGGCCAGCGGCATTTTCCTGAGCAAGCCTGACCCGCGCTTTTTGCCTCTTTCAGACCTGCGGCCCATCGCTATATAGTTATCAATATAACGATAACCCGAGGAGCTGCGTTCATGCGTAACCGCCTTCCCTATCTGGCCACCACCCTGGCCAGCCTGCTTGCCTACAACACTGCCTGGGCCGATGAGGTCCAGGTCGCGGTCGCAGCGAACTTCACAGCCCCCATACAGGCCATCGCCCGGGACTTCCAGAAGGACACCGGCCACAAGCTGATCGCTGCCTATGGCGCTACCGGGCAGTTCTACGCGCAGATCAGCAATGGCGCGCCATTCGAAGTATTCCTCGCCGCCGACGACAGTACGCCGGCCAGGCTCGAGGCGGAAAAGGCCATCGTCCCCGGCTCGCGCTTCACCTACGCCATCGGCACCCTGGCCCTGTGGTCAGCCAAGCCAGGCTACGTCGACAGCCAAGGCCAGGTGCTGCAGAAGAACCAGTACCAGCACCTGTCGATCGCCAACCCGAAAACCGCACCGTACGGCGTGGCTGCCCTGCAGGTGCTGGACAAGCTGAAGCTGACCGAGGCCACCCGGCCGAAGCTGGTGGAGGGGCAGAACATCACCCAGGCGTTCCAGTTCGTCTCCACCGGCAACGCCGAGCTGGGCTTCGTGGCCCTGTCGCAAATCTACAAGGACGGCAAGGTCGAAAGCGGTTCGGCGTGGATCGTGCCATCGTCCTTGCATGCGCCCATTCGCCAGGACGCGGTGATCCTTGCAAAAGGCAAGGACAACCCCGCCGCCAAGGCGTTGGTCGAGTACCTGAAGGGCCCGAAGGCCGCAGCAGTGATCAAAGCCTACGGGTATGAAATCTGATGCCGCTGGACGCCAGTGACCTGGGGGCTATCTGGCTGACCGTGAAACTGGCCAGCCTGACCACCCTGATTCTGCTGATCGTCGGCACGCCGATCGCCTGGTGGCTGGCGCGCACGCGTTCATGGCTGCGTGGCCCGGTGGGTGCCGTGGTGGCCTTGCCGCTGGTGTTGCCACCCACGGTAATCGGTTTCTACCTGCTGATCGCCCTCGGCCCGCAGGGTTGGCTGGGCCAGGCAACCCAGGCACTGGGCCTGGGCAGCGTAGTGTTCAGCTTCAGTGGCCTGGTGATCGGCTCGGTGATCTACTCCATGCCGTTCGTGGTCCAGCCGCTGCAGAACGCCTTTGCCGCGATCGGCCAGCGCCCGCTGGAAGTGGCCGCCACGCTGCGCGCCAGCCCCTGGGATAGCTTCGTCCACGTGGTGCTGCCGCTGGCTCGCCCGGGCTTCATCACCGCCAGCATCCTCGGCTTCGCCCATACCGTGGGCGAGTTCGGCGTGGTGTTGATGATCGGCGGCAATATCCCGGACAAGACCCGCGTGGTCTCGGTGCAGATCTTCGACCACGTCGAGGCCATGGCCTATACGCAAGCGCACTGGCTGGCTGGCGCCATGCTGCTGTTCTCTTTCCTGGTGCTGCTCCTGCTGTACGCTGGACGCCGCGGCAAAGCTGGCTGGAGCTGAAATGAGCGGTTCGATTGTGGTACGCCTGAAACTGGCCCGCGACGACTTCACCCTGGATGTCGGCCTGCACCTGCCGGGGCGCGGTATCAGCGCACTGTTCGGCCACTCGGGCTCTGGCAAGACCAGCTGCCTGCGATGCCTGGCCGGGCTGGAACGGGCCGCCAGTGCCTATATCGAGGTCAATGGCGAAGTCTGGGAAGACAGTGCTCGCGGCTACTTCCGACCGCCGCACCTGCGCCCGGTAGGCTATGTATTCCAGGAGGCCAGCCTGTTCCCGCACCTGTCGGTGCGTGGCAACCTGGAGTTCGGCTGGCGCCGGGTGGCCCCTGCCGAACGCAAGGTCAGCCTGGAGCAGGCCTGCCAATTGCTGGGCATAGGCCATTTGCTGGCACGCCGGCCTGCAACCTTGTCGGGGGGCGAGGCACAGCGGGTGGGCATCGCCCGCGCCCTGCTGAGCAGCCCGCGCCTGCTGTTGATGGACGAGCCGCTGGCGGCGCTGGACGGGCCACGCAAGCGCGAGATCCTGCCCTACCTGGAACGCCTGCACGGCGAGCTGGACATCCCCCTGGTGTATGTCAGCCATGCCCAGGACGAAGTGGCGCGGCTGGCCGACCACCTGGTATTGCTGGAACAAGGTCAGGCGGTGGCCAGCGGCCCGGTCGGCGAAACGCTGGCCCGGCTCGACCTGTCGCTGGCCCAGGGCGAGGACGCCGGCGTGGTGTTCGACGGCCTGGTGGTGGGCCACGATCCACACTACGACCTGCTCAGCCTACGCCTGCCCGGCAACAATGGGCCGCTGCTGCGCATCGCCCACCCGGCCCAGGTGATCGGCAGCACCTTGCGGGTCAAAGTGCAGGCGCGTGACATCAGCCTTGCGCTGACTGCCGATGGCACATCGAGCATCCTCAACCGCCTGCCGGTGCGCGTGTGCGCAAGCCGGGCGGCGGCCAACCCGGCCCATGTGCTGGTCAGCCTGGATGCCGACGGCAATGCCCTGCTGGCGCGGATCACCCGCTTCTCGGCAGACCAGCTCGGCCTGCACCCGGGCCAGGTGCTGTTTGCCCAGATCAAGTCGGTGGCCTTGCTGGGCTGAGCATCCGCCGCATGGCCGCTGTCCATTGATCAGTCACCTGATCGAGGCCTGCTGCCGATGCTCGACTGCCCGCTTCCCGCCACACTGCATTACGTCGATGACAGCCAGCCCGGCCTGACCCGCCGACGCTGGCGCGACCGCTTCATCTACCTGGACGCCGAAGGCCGCCGGGTGCGTGACCCGGACACCTTGGCACGCATCGCTGCGCTGGTGATACCCCCGGCCTACACCGATGTCTGGATCTGTGCCGACCCGCAGGGCCACCTGCAAGCGACGGGGCGCGATGCCCGTGGCCGCAAGCAGTACCGCTACCATGCACAGTGGCGGGAAACCCGCGACCAGCACAAGTACGGGCGCATGCTGGCCTTCGCCCAGGCCTTGCCCAAGCTGCGCAAACAGCTGGAGGCGCACCTTGCCCGCCCGGGCCTGGATCGGGAAAAGGTCATGGCCCTGGTGGTCAGCCTGCTGGACCACACCCTGATCCGCATCGGCAACCAACGCTACCTGCGTGACAACAAGTCTTACGGGTTGACCACCTTGCGCAACCGCCACGTGCAGGTCAAGGGCAGTACCATTCGTTTCCAGTTCCGTGGCAAGCGTGGTGTCGAACACAACGTCACCCTCAACGACCGGCGCCTGGCCAACCTGCTCAAGCGCTGCATGGAGCTGCCTGGCCAGTCGCTGTTCCAGTACCTGGATGAGAATGGCCAACGGCATAGCGTCGGCTCCAGCGAGGTCAACCAGTTCCTGCAACAGTTGACCGGTGCCGATTTCACCGCCAAGGACTACCGCACCTGGGCCGGCAGCCGCCTGGCCCTGGAGTTGCTGCGGCCCCTGGCCTGGGAACCCGAAAGCGAAGCCAGGCGCCAGGTCAGTGCCATCGTCCGCCAGGTCGCCACGCGCCTGGGCAACACACCGGCCGTGTGCAGGCGCTGCTACATCCACCCGGCGGTACTTGAACACTTTGCTGCGGGACGCCTGGCCAACTTGCCAAAAAGCCGCCTGCGCAAAGGCCTCGACCGCGAAGAAGTGGCATTGCTGGTATTTCTTCAAGCACTGGCGGAACAGCAGGACCATTAACCCGGTCTATTCAGTCCATGATGCGAAGAAATTTCCCATTGGCCACCAAGCCCCCTATTCTTGCCAGCGAGCACCTTGGCCGACAAACCCCTGGCGGTTTGCTTCGGCACCTGCGACTGAAAGCACGCAACAGAATTTGTCTGTCGGGGAATTACTATCTGCCGAAAGCGTCTTTAATGAGAAGGAAGAGGGACCAGCTCCCGCCGCCGTGGCAACTAGCCCGACGGACTTTTAATTACCAAGGAGAACTACATGCTGATACTCACCCGTAAGGTTGGCGAAAGCATCGTCATCAATGATGACATCAAAGTCACCATTCTGGGCGTCAAGGGGATGCAGGTGAGGATCGGTATCGATGCACCGAAAGATGTCCAGGTCCATCGCGAAGAGATCTTCAAGCGTATCCAGGCCGGCAGCCCGGCCCCGGAGAAGCACGACGACTCACACTGAACGACCTGCCTCGAGCCGCACGGATGCGCTTGATCGCCCCGCGCTTCAGGCGCCCAGCAGCTCGCGCACCTTGGCGATCATACAGTCCATGTCGAACGGTTTGTCGAACACTGCGGCAAACAGGTCCGGGCAGCCTTGGTTGGCTTGCGCGCCACTCATGAGAATGACCGGCAAGCCGCTCAGGGCCGGGTCTTCGCGCATCGCGCGCACCAGCTCCTCGCCATTGAGCAGCGGCATCATGTAGTCGGTGATCACCAACTGAACGCGCTTTTCCTTCAGCGCTTCCAGCGCCTTGCAGCCGTTGCTCGCCTTCTCCACCAGAAAACCTTCATCCTCCAGGGCGAAACCAAGGATGTCGGCAATCAGGTACTCGTCATCGACGATCAGGATGGTGTTCATGGGGCCGTCCCGTCAGCCACTTCCCTGTGGCACCGGCGTTCCCGAAAGCACACCACAGGCGCCTTCGAACGCCTTGCGCAAGGTAATGCCATGTGAACCGATCTGCAGCTCGTGCAAGGCAGGGTCGTGGTGGCTGTCACGCACCTTGAGGATCGACAGCATCCGCCGCAACTGCGATTGCAGCTCGACGAAACGCATCAGCATCAGGTTGTCGACGATGCTCGACAGGTCCGGCGCGGGGGCACTGATTTCCGCGCCGAAGATATCGCGCATTTCCCAGGTCAGCATCACGCTGACGTCACGCGCGCGCAGCTCGCCCGTCAACGCGCGGAAAAATGCATTGAGCCGCGCCGGGTCGGTGGCCAGGCGGCTGAACGCCCCCAGGCTATCGATCAGCACGCGTTTGCTGCCTTGTGCCTCGACACGCTCCAGCAGGCGCGCCCCGACCTGGTCGAGCAAGCCCTCGGTAGTCGGCTGCCAGCACAGCTGCAGGCTGCCGGCCTGCTCCATCGCGACAAAGTCGTGCCCCAGCGACGCAGCCTTGTTACGCAGCCGCTCGGGCGTTTCGTAGAAGCCGAAATGCAGCCCCGGTGCCTGCGGGCTGCTGGCACCGAGGAAGGCCAGGCCCAATGAAGTCTTGCCAATGCCGGAGGGCCCGATCAGCAAGCTCACCGAGCCGCTGGCGAGGCCACCACCGAGCATTTCATCGAGGGTTTCCACCCCGCTGCTGACACGCTCGCGGGTAGCGCTGCCAGCATTGCTGGGGTGACTGAACAGCGCCTCCAGGCGCGGGTAGACATGCATGCCGGCTTCATCGATAAGGCATTCGTGGCGCCCCGACAATGCCCCACTGCCGCGCGTCTTGCGCAGCTGGATATGGCGCACGGCACGGCTGCCGCACAGTTGCTCGCCCAGTTCGATCACGCCGTCGACCATGGTGTGCTCCGGGCTGCCTTCTTCCAGCCGGGCACTGGTCAGCAGCAGCACGGTACAGCCGGCAAAGGCCGCATGGCCCTGCAGTTCGGAGACGAACTTCTTGGTGTCCAGGGTGGTTTCCGCGCGGACCCGGGCATTGAGCACGCCATCGACGATCAGCAGGCTGGCCTGCTGGCGGGCGATTTCCTGACGCAGCAGCCGTACCACCGCGTCGAGGCCTTCCTGTTCCAGGGCGTCAAAGGCACTGACGAACTGGATCGGGTCGCCGACCAGCGCCGGGTCGAAGAATTCCAGGGTCGCCAGGTACTGGAACAGCCGCTCGTGCGACTCGCTCAGCAGGGTCGCCACCAGCACCCGGCCGCCGCCGCGCACATGCCCGCAGGCCAGCTGGTTGGCGAGAATGGTCTTGCCGGCCCCCGGCGGCCCCTGAATGATGTAGGACGCACCGGCCACCAGGCCACCCTTGAGCAACGCATCGAGCCCTTCGATGCTGGTCTTCAGCCGCCTGAGTGCCTGAGCCATGGTGTCTACCTGTCGAGTTGGCTGTCTGCCGGAGCCTGATAGATTGGCAAGTAAAGCTGCATGCAAGTTCCCTGGCCGGGTTCGCTTTTCACGCAGATCGCGCCGCCGCTCTGCCTGGCAAAACCGTACACCTGGCAAAGGCCCAGGCCTGTGCCCTTGCCAAACGGTTTGGTGGTGAAGAACGGCTCGAAGATGCGCGGCAGCACCGCTGGCGCAATACCCTCGCCGCTGTCTTCCACCTCGAAACGCACGAAACCACCGCACAGCCCTTCGACCTCGCCGGCCAGTTCAACCACATCGGCCGTCAAGCCGATCCGGCCCGGCCCGGCAATGGCATCGCGGGCATTGAACAGCAGGTTGAGCAGCACCATCTGCAACTGCCCGGCGTCGATCTCGATCAGCGGCAGGTCGGGTTGCACCAACACCGTCAGTTCGATCGAATCTGGCAGCGCATGCTCCAGCAGACCGCGGGTGGCGTCGATCAGGTTGGCCGGGGCGACCCGGGTCACGTCGAGCTTGCGATGGCGAGCAAAGCTGAGCAATTGCTGGGTCAGCTCAGTGCCGCGCTGCCCGGCATCGACAATGTGCTGCAGCATGCGTTGGGCGCGCGCCGGGTCCTTGGTGGACAGGGCCAGGTGCGCCGAGCTGAGGATGATGGTCAACAGGTTGTTGAAGTCATGGGCCAGGCCACCCGTCAACTGGCCGAGTGCCTCCAGCTTCTGTGCCTGGAACAGCTGGGCACGTACCGCATCCAGTTGCTGCGCCGCCTCGCGGCGGTCGGTGATGTCTCGGATCACCTTGGCCACGCCAACCACCTGGCCTTGGTCATCGTGGATCACATGCAGCACGGCCAAGGCCCAGAACTGCGTGCCATCCTTGCGCACCCGCCAGCCTTCGTCCTGTGCCCCGCCCTGCTCCAGCGCCTGGCGCAGCAAGCGTTCCGGGCGGCCTTCGGCACAATCCTGGGGAGTAAAGAACACCGAAAAATGCTGGCCGATCACCTCATCGGCACGGTAGCCCTTGATGCGTTGCGCACCAGCATTCCATGACACCACATGGCCCGACGGGTCGATCATGTAGATGGCGTAATCCACCACCGACTGGACCAACTGCTCATAGCGGTGGTCAGGCATCACGGGTTCGAAACAGTCGGTTGAAACCATGCAAACTCCACCGGTACGACAGGAAAGGGAAAACCGGCTTGGCCGAGCGCGAGCACCAGCCAGCATTCATGTGACTGCCCAGGTGAAGGGTTAAGCTCAGCGCTCGGAATCAATCGCTGCCGGGCCAATGCACCACGGCATCGTCACTTCGATCAGCCACAGGCTGACCAGCAATATGAAGCCACCACCGGCCAGGGCCACCCATTGCTGCGGCTGGGCCTGTTCGGCATCGAACCCCAGCATCAGCAGGTAAACACCGAGGCTGATCAGCGAAATATACAGGAATGCGCTCAAGACAAGCATCTGCGCGAACACCAGGCGCCAAAACAGCCGTGGGCACACGTTAGGCTGCGAAACATTGGGCTGAGTCATTGCTGCACGCTCATTGGATCCAGGCGGGGGGAAAGTGGCGCAATGACAACAAGGTGTCAATTACCCCTTCGATCGACCCCTTCTCTGTTGATCATAGGCGCTGCGGTTGACTCAACTATAACGATGGGTTATAAAGCGCGCTTGATTGCGAAGCCCTTCTGCTTAGAAGCGAGCCGGTCGTCGCGACCCCTTCAAACGTGCGAGTGTGGTGGAATTGGTATACACAGCAGACTTAAAATCTGTCGGCGTGAGCCTTGCGGGTTCGAGTCCCGCCACTCGCACCAAATTTCTTTGAAAAGGCGCCTTTAGGGCGCCTTTTTATTGCCCGCCAGCAATCCGTGGCGCAACTGCTAGAGTGAGCTTAAACGGGTTCACTGGAGCGCCGCCATGCGCTACTCACTGTTCGATGGTCAACGCGACACCCTGCTACTGATCGCCCGCATACTGCTGATGGTGCTGTTCATCTTGTCTGGCTGGGGCAAGCTGACCGGTTTCGAAGGCACGGTCGGCTACATGACCTCACTGGGCGCCCCTGCCCCAACGCTGGCCGCAGCAGTCGCCGTGGTCATGGAGTTCGTTGTCGGCATTCTGCTGATCCTTGGTTTCTATACCCGGCCGCTGGCCTTCCTGTTCGCCCTGTTCGTGCTCGGTACCGCGCTGCTTGGCCACCCGTTCTGGAACATGGTCGACCCGGAGCGCAGTGCCAACATGACCCAGTTCCTGAAGAACCTCGGCATCATGGGCGGCCTGTTGCTGCTGGCCGTGAGCGGCCCCGGCCGTTTCTCGCTGGACCGGCGTTGAATCACTCCTCTTCGCAGTCGTCGAACCAGGCTGGGTGATCACGCTCCTCCTCGTCGAGGTCATCCAGCGTTTCTTCATCCTCCTCGACATCATCCTCGACGCCTCGGGCGTCGGCTTCAGGCTCACTGTGGTCATGGAGGAATTCGTGATCAAGCAGGTGATCATGCTCGGGTTCGTGCAGGTCGTCTTCGTCGTGCATGCTGGCTCCTGGGCGGATGGTAGGCTTATATAGGCTGAACAGTTGCAGAGGTCAATGCATAGCGTTTAATGCTGGGTTAACCGGCCAGGTCCACTCTGCAGGCTCTTCCTTCAAACGTTGCTTGCCCGCCTTCCCGGCGGGCTTTTTTATGGCCGTCGTTCTCCCTCCGTCCCGTGCAGAGAAATCACAGGGAACCCTGCCAATGCTGGCCACGCTCGCAAATGATGCAGGACCTTTGTTTTCAAGGAGAACATCCATGACTGTAAACATCGACACCCTGATCATCACTACCCCTGTAGCCAAATCCGCAACCAACCCGGTAGCGCTGGAACTGACCGGCGCCCAGGCGCTGGCGACGCTGCCCGAGGTGGTTACCCGCCTCAGTGATGGCTCGGTGCGCCTGACGGCCCCGACCAAGGGCGCCTCCAGCAAAAGCACCCACCGCACCCGCTGTGAATGGAAGGAGCCGGTTTATTGGGCGTTGAACAGTGCCGCTCGCCACCGCAACCACCAGACCATGGTTCTTCAGAAAGTCAACCTGGTTCAGAAAGTGGTGATAGCCCAGCTGCACGTCAAGGATGACGACAGCCCACCTATCAAAGTGTTCTGGAACAAGGCCAGGATCACCGTCGGTTTCCGCACCGAATTCAACCAGCTCACGACAACCAGCAGTACGGTACTGACCGACGTCCCGCTAGGTGCGCGGTTCGACGTCACCATCGAGGTAACGGGAGACGGCGCCTGCATGGTCAGCGCCAGCTGTAATGGCCGCACAGGTACCACTTCGGGGCTTCAACTCAGCAGTAGCTGGGCCACGCGCACGCTGAAATTCCATGGCGGTGTGTACAACCAGGTGGACTATACCGATACCACGCCAGCCGAGGACGGCTCGGTGTGCGTTATCAGCCAGCTTGAGCTGCGCCATGCGTGACACTCTCATCACCTGAGCTTCACAAAATACTGACATGCGGCGGGGCACACTAACCCTGCTCCTTATGTTCTTGCAGCCCGCCGCATTTTTGCCGCGGGCTTTTCTTTTTGTGGCATGCATCCGCCCGCAGACCATGACCTGAAGCAGTTTTACCGTACCAGCCCAGGGCTATGCTTACCCGGCGATAAGCCCGCTCATTCGGATAGGACATGGAGGCTGGTATGAAAGCTGCTGTTGTTGCACCAGGTCGTCGCGTGGAAGTGGTGGAGAAAACCCTGCGTCCACTCGAGCACGGCGAGGCGCTGCTGAAGATGCAATGCTGTGGCGTATGCCACACCGACCTGCATGTGAAAAATGGCGATTTCGGTGACAAGACCGGAGTGGTACTAGGCCACGAAGGGATTGGCGTGGTCCAGGAGGTCGGGCCGGGCGTCACCTCGCTCAAGCCAGGCGACCGGGCCAGCGTGGCCTGGTTCTACCAGGGCTGCGGCCATTGCGAATACTGCAATAGCGGCAATGAAACCCTGTGCCGCGAAGTGAAGAATGCCGGCTACACGGTGGACGGCGGCATGGCCGAAGCCTGCATCGTCAAGGCCGACTACTCGGTCAAGGTGCCCGACGGGCTCGACTCCGCTGCTGCCAGCAGCATCACCTGTGCCGGTGTGACCACCTACAAGGCGGTGAAGGTGTCCAACATCCGCCCCGGCCAGTGGATCGCCATCTACGGCCTCGGTGGCCTTGGCAACCTGGCGCTGCAATATGCCAGGAACGTGTTCAACGCCAGGGTGATCGCCATCGATGTCAATGACGAGCAGTTGCGCTTCGCCAGCGAAATGGGCGCCGAGCTGGTGGTCAACCCACGCACCGAAGATACCGCCAAGGTCATCCAGGCACAGACCGGGGGCGCCCATGCTGCGGTAGTGACTGCAGTGGCCAAGGCGGCCTTCAACTCGGCGGTCGACGCCCTGCGCGCCGGGGGACGCCTGGTGGCAGTAGGGCTGCCATCGGAAGCCATGGACCTGAATATCCCCCGCCTGGTGCTGGACGGTATCGAAGTGGTCGGTTCGCTGGTTGGTACCCGGCAGGACTTGCAGGAAGCCTTCCAGTTTGCCGCGGAAGGGAAAGTGGTGCCGAAGGTCACACTGCGCCCTATCGAAGATATCAACCACATCTTCGAGGAGATGCTGGAAGGCAAGATCAAAGGGCGTATGGTGATTCAGTTCGAAGGTTGAGGTTCGCGTGCGCTGGCTGTGGCTGCAGCGCACGCTTCCCCTTGATCAAAGCGAACCAACGGCGCGCTCTGGGCTCTAGTTTCTGGTAAGCGTACGAATTTCTGCCCGGCAACCAGCCAGGCATGGATGACACGTAGCCGAAGAGGGTGAACAGCATGACGGAAGAAGAAGCAAACGATGTGCTTGAGCGAATCGAGTACGAGCTCAGCCTTCATCAGCCGCACACCGCGACGCGCATAATCATCCATGACCTGGGGTTATGGGCCCGTCTGGAGAAAGCCGGCGGTATCATCAATGGCACTATGCTGTTCGACAGGCCGGTGTTGCTGGAGCCGAAGTGTGATGCTTCCTATACGGTCCTGCCCAAACCGTGAGCCATGCGGTTTTGCAAACAGAAACCTGAAGGACACACCGGGGTGAAAATATGGGCATCCGCAGCTTGGCGAAGAACCTGCCACCCGATCCAGGCAATGAAGGCTGGGTGCTTGGCTGGGGTGTACTGAGGGACCGCTATCCCTGGCATTTCGTCGATGTATACGCCGACCAGAAGACCGCCACGGCCGAGGCGCAGCGCCGTGGTCATGGCTATGTTGTCGAGTTTGGTTCACACCGCTTGGGATCGGATGAATTTGTCTGTGGGGTAACCCCGCCTGAAGGCTAGCACTTGCTCACGAGGCGAGGTGGCGGGAACGCCTGGGCGCCCCGCCTTCGCTCATGCCAACATTCGTCGCATGATCAGCTCGTCATCGATCACTTCGCCAGTTTCGACGAAGCCTTCGCCAGCGTAGAGGCGTCGTGCCGCGACGTTTTCCGGGGCTACGCCAAGGGCCACGCCTGGCCCACCCGGCAGCTGTTGCAGGTATGCCAGCAGCGCGCGCAAGGCTGCGCGCCCATAACCACGCCCCTGATATTGGTGGTCGATCATCAGGCGATAGATCCAGCGGCTGTTCTCATCCGGGTCGAGAGCATGCATCAGGAAACCGACCATTTCACCGCTGTGCAGCGCACGCACGGCCAAGGGTTCACACCAGGGGCTATCGGCGGCCTGTTCCAGCGATTCGCTGTTGCTGGCGATGAAGTCAGACTGCTCGTCGCGTACCCGCAGGGCACGGCATTGGGCTTGCTCCTCAGCCGAGCTGAGGGCCACCAGAAGCACTGATGGACAGGGAGTAGACATGTTGGGTTCTCCGCGGGGCAGCAACGGCCCCTCCAGGATTTCGTTGACGGTTCATTGACGGACACATCATTGGAAACTGGGTCATGGGCACCTCCTTGTTCGCGGATGGGAGAGAAGGACAGTCGGCAGCTCCGGCCGACCGGGCCGTGATTCTAAAGCCGTACCTGGAAAATTCAAGCGACAAACGAGGCATTGCAGTGCGGGGGGTGGCGACGGCGCAAATGCTGAAATCGGAACGATTAGCCCAGCGCCCATTTGTTCTCACCACTGACCCCGCCTCTCGCTTCTATTTTGAGCAGACGACTTGGTCGAACTGCGGCTGCGTGTCAGTGGCAATGCGGCGAGCCCGGCCCACACCCCAGGCCAAAGCCCTGGTCATGGATTCACCGGGGCGCGATTCAATTGCCTCCTCGTGAAGGGCCATGCCGCCTGCGGCGTACACCCCAATGAACATCTGTGTTTTACCCGTGCGCGACAGTCGCACTTGAACATCTATGTACGTTCCATCGCTGAGGGTCTCGTTGTGAGTGCGGTGGTGAAGGGTCGGATCAGCCCACTCCCAGAAAACTTCACCGCGATTTCTCATGTCAGCCTCCTACGACTTTAGTTGTATGCCATTGGTGAACTTTCACCATAGCGAAAGCGAGGCGGCACGCAATCGCTGCAACCCAGTTCGAGAACGGAATCGGACCACCGGCTGTTTTTACCCCTCCTTGGACAGTTGCCGCGATATGGCAACCTCGAAAAATGACCGGTGATATCACCTGGACCCTGTTCGCTGTCACTGAACCGCTGGGGTAAGCTTTGCAACTGGCTTCACTGACCAAGGGGAATGAACGGAATGGGCTTGTTCAGTCGATTGTTTGGCGGTCGCTTCACACAACCTCCACCCGATGAACCACGGATGAGCGACGCCGCGATAATGCGAGAGCTTTATCCACTGCGTGCCCAGTTGAAAGTATTCACCCAAGCCTTGTTGGCGCGTCTGCCAGAAAAAGAACGCATGCGTCTCGTCAGAAGGGTATTGCGCTATTACAACCAGGGAGAGGATCCAGCCACCGCGCTCGCAAGCGGTCTTCTGGACGCTGAGAAAGGCCAGCCACTCAATCATCTGATTCTCATGGCCGTGGATGTGCGTGGCTTCGATGATTTCGAGTACCAGGCACCGAAGCTGGTTGAAGCCAGCGGTATTGACCAGGTTTATGCCTACAAGCTGGAAGGTACACAATCACTGATGCAGGTGCTGATCGATTTCGATCAATGGCTAAGCGGGTTCGGAAAGCGCTTTCTGCATATGGACACAGGCGGCGCCGATTACGTGGGCTGCATAATTGAACAAGAAGGCGTCGAAGACCTTATTACGCTGGCCAGGCAGGCCGGCATCGATGCACGGCTCGATCCCTTTTGAGGCACATTGGCAGGCTGAAATGCCATGTGCGCTAGCGCCTTATTCTCGCAGCATCCATGATGCGTCGCCTATGAAGGTCAAGTCCGCAACTCAACGCCCGCAGGGCGCCTTCGGCGGGTTCAGTTATCCCCCGGGGCCCGATCCTTTCATCAATGCCCATCTACAGCTGGACGTTATTCCAATGGGCGCTTGTGATTACCATAATGCTGCGCATGGGATACCCTCGGTGGGTCCGGCGGCCCCTGCTTATGCCCTCTTCGCGAGGGAAGGCGTCGAAGTTGTCGTCACGCCCCTCTTGGCAAACGGTTCCGTTGTGAGCGATTGATCTCTGTAGCGGACCTTCATTACCGGCTGGCTGACAGCACTGTCTTTCGCTATCTACACCATACCTGTCTCTGCACATACACACCTCTCAATGCTCAGAAGTACTGAGCTATTTGAAGTATGCGCCTCCAACGCTTTCAGGCGGTTTAAAACGGACCACCGGGACAAGGCTTGGAATGAGCTTGAGTCCAGATCGTATGCTCAATCCAACTCGCTCATACGCCTGTCGCCTGGGTTTTCAGCTTTTACAAGGAGGGTGAAACTGCCAGTAAGGCTGTGGCGAAGCTCGCGGGGCATTGCGAAAGAAAAATGGATGAGCCACGAACCATCCTTCAATCGAAATGTATCACCCCGGTAAAGAGCGACATCCGTCTCGCTGACTCCAATCCACCCGGCAATATCCAAATCACTAGGTGCCTCAACCATACTTGTGCCCTCGCATTCGCTATGGAGCAACCAAGCAGTGCTGTTTTTGAACGTGCTATCGCTTGTGGATGGGCTTGGCCGTGTGAGGGTTGGTCCAAACGACCTTCGGCTTGCTCGCTAGCACTCCGCTGACTCCAGAGGGAACGCTCTCAATCTGGCCTCCCTGCTTGATGAACCGCTCGGTCTGTTCATTCAAGCGCTCATGGGCACGCTGCGTCTCGGGGGATATGGCCTGGTGCATAAAGCTACCTCAACGTGTAAAGCCGCAGAAAACGGCTAGGCAGTCATTATACAGGCAATTGTGCAGAATCCCTGGCAATTAAAGCTAGATACTGAAAAATGCCCGCAAAATAAATACCAAATTCTGCAATTTTGCTCAGAAACCCATGAGCCAAACCTGCCGCCGCCGCTCTACCGCTACATTTGCAGGTGCTCATGGCATTTTCCGCCCCATAAAAGAAAAACCCCGCAGACGTTAATCTGCGGGGCTTTCGAATGGTGGAGGCCGAGGTCGGAATCGAACCGGCGTAGACGGATTTGCAATCCGGAGCATAACCACTTTGCTACTCGGCCTCAAAGTTCGGATCTAGCGGCTTGCGCTTCGCTATCTCCTTGAAACGCTGAACCTTTTTCAAAGTTTGCTGCGTTTCGATGGGCGCCATTATGTCTGCATTCGTTTAACCTTGCAACCCCCTGAACGAAAAAAAATTTCAACGGGTTCAAGGTGTTAGCGCAGGCGGCCGAGTTTACTCCATAAACCCACCACGGTGTTTTCCACCGTGCCGCTGGCCGCCATGCCGATGCGCTCCTGCAGGCTCTTGCGTTCGGCATAGTGCAAATGGAACAGGTTGGCCGTGCGCGCGCGTTCGCTGAGATACTCGTCGCTGGTCTGCAACTCGTCCACCAGCTTGCGGTTGAGTGCCGCGACGCCCAGCCAGACCTCACCGGTGGCCACTTCGTCGATGTGCAGTTGCGGGCGATAACGGGCGACGAAATCCTTGAACAGCTGATGGGTGATGTCCAGGTCTTCCTGGAACTTCTCCCGCCCCTTCTCGGTGTTCTCGCCGAACACGGTCAGGGTGCGCTTGTACTCACCAGCGGTGAGCACTTCGAAATCGATGTCGTGCTTTTTCAGCAGGCGGTTGACGTTGGGCAGTTGCGCAACGACGCCGATGGAACCCAGCACGGCGAACGGTGCGCTGACAATCTTTTCGCCAATGCAGGCCATCATGTAGCCGCCGCTGGCAGCCACCTTGTCGATGCACACGGTCAACGGAATACCGGCCTGGCGAATACGCGCCAGCTGCGATGCGGCCAGGCCATAGCTGTGTACCAGGCCTCCCCCGCTTTCCAGGCGCAGTACCACCTCGTCCTGCGGGGTGGCCAGGGTCAGCAGTGCGGTGATTTCGTTGCGCAGGCTTTCGGTGGCAGAGGCTTTGATGTCGCCATCGAAGTCGAGGACGAAGACCCGACCCTTTTCCTCGGCCTTGCCCTTCTTCTTCTGCTGCTGTTTTTCTGCCTTGGCCTGTTGCTTGCGCAACGCCTTGAGCTGGGTCTTGTCGAGCAGGCCGGACTCCAGGCGCTCACGCAGGTCCTTGTAGAATTCGTTCAGGCGGGTGACCTGCAATTGCCCACCCGGTTTACGCCGCCCTTTGCCCCGCAGCCCGGCAATGGCCGACAGCACCACGAGGATGGCGATGACCAGGGTGGCGGTTTTGGCGAGAAAGCTTGCGTATTCGGCAAGAAACTCCACATTGACTCCTTAAATACCTGCGCCACAACGGCGCGTAACTGTAGCAAGCATACCGTTGCGCCTCAGGTGCTGCCAGCCAGTGCAAACGCTGGCAACATCTTTCAAACAACCTTTTCAAACGCTTGTATGTTTTTTCGTTGACAGCCCGTGTGCCGCATCCTAACCTCGCAGCAACCTCCAACAGGCCGGAACCTTTCGTGGGCAACCTCTACCTGATCCGACATGGCCAAGCCTCCTTCGGCGCCAAAGACTACGACGTCCTCTCACCCGTGGGTGTGCGCCAAAGTCAGGCCCTGGGCGAACACCTGGCCCAGCTCGGCCTGCGCCTGGACCGCTGCGTGGCCGGCGACCTGCGCCGCCAGCAGGATACCGCGCGCCTGGCATTGGCAGCCTTGCATGCCAGCGGTTGCCCGGTGCCGGCTGTTGAGACCGACGCAGCGTTCAATGAGTTCGACGCCGACGGCGTGATCCGCGCCCTGTTGCCCGGGCTGCTACCGGACGAACCCGACGCCCTGCACATCCTGCGTAACGGCGCACAGCATCGCAGCGAATTCCAGCGCCTGTTCGCACTGATGGTGCAGCGCTGGTACGAGGGCGAGCATGCCGACGATGGCCTGGAGACCTGGCAGGCCTTCACCGCCCGGGTGCAAGGTGGCCTGCAGCGTGTGCTCGATGCTGCCGGCGGCGGTGACAATATCGCCATCTTCACCTCGGGCGGCACCATTGCCGCCCTGCTCCACCTGGTTACCTGCATTACCCCCGGCCAGGCGTTCGCGCTGAACTGGCAGATCATCAACACGTCGCTCAGCCAGCTGAAGTTCCGCGGCCGCGACGTGGCACTGGCTTCCTTCAACAGCCAGGCCCATGTGCAGCTGTTGAAGGCGCCGGAGCTTGTCACCTATCGATGAGCCCGGCTTGTTGTGTCCCTGCGGGGACATGTAAATCACTCTATAAGGAATGCGCCATGACCTCCGTAGCTGATGCCGTCAAAAAGATGCAAGAGAAGTTCAACCCATCCGCTGCCGCCGGCCTGGACCTGGTGTTCGGCTTCAACATCACCGACGAAGACAAGCACTACGCGCTGATCGTCAAGGACGGCACCTGCGACCTGCAGGAAGGCGAAAACCCGGATGCCAACTGCACGCTGGTCATGGACAGCGAAACCCTGAAGGGTATCGTCAGCGGCGAAACCGACGGCATGCAGGCATTCATGAGCGGCAAGCTGCGCGTCGAAGGCGACATGATGCTGTCGATGAAGCTCAGCGAGCTGTTCCCGTCCTGAGGGCTGGGGATACCGCCTGATGGAAAACCGAAGCCTGAATGGCTTCGGTTTTTTTTTGCCCTCGCCAGGCTGTGCTTGCTTCTGTAGCAGCGCACAAAGGCGATCAGCGCAGCTTTCATCAAGGCAGTTGATCGTGCAGCAACACCCGCACCTATTTGGCAATTGGCACGCTTGTTCCAACCTCACCAGCGCATTAGATTAGCCAATAGTCCTTGCGATCGAGAATAAGGAAAACGCATGACGCTCACCGACCAGTCCACCCAGGTACGCCCCGGCGAAGAACTTGATGCAGCCGTCATCGACCCTTACCTCAAGGCCAATATCCCCGGCCTGCACGGCCTGCCGCGCATCACCCAGTTCCCCGGAGGCGCCTCCAACCTTACCTATCTGGTCAGCTACCCGGGCCGCGACTTCGTGCTGCGCCGCCCGCCGTTTGGCCAAAAGGCCAAGTCGGCCCACGACATGGGCCGCGAGTTCCGTATTCTCAACCAGTTGAACAGCGGCTTCCCGTACTGCCCCAAGGCCTACGTGCACTGCACCGACAGCAGCCTGATTGGCGGCGAGTTCTATGTCATGGAGCGGGTCAACGGCATCATCCTGCGTTCGGACATCCCGGCCGAACTGGACCTCGATGCCCCGCGCACCGAGGCCCTGTGCAAAAGCTTCATCGACCGCCTGGTAGAGTTGCACCAGGTGGACTACAACGCCTGCGGCCTTGCCGACCTCGGCAAGCCGCAAGGCTATGTACAGCGCCAGATCGAAGGCTGGACCAGCCGCTATGAAAAGGCCCTGACCCCGGATGCCCCGCGTTGGGAACAGGTGACCGCCTGGCTGCACGAAAAGATGCCTGCGGACCACCCACGCCCGGCCATCGTGCACAACGACTACCGTTTCGACAACGTGATCCTCGATGCCGTAAACCCCATGCGCATCATCGGTGTACTGGACTGGGAAATGGCCACCCTCGGCGACCCGCTGATGGACCTGGGCAACAGCCTGGCCTACTGGATCGAGGCCGATGACCCGGCGCCGGTGCAACTGATGCGCCGCCAGCCCAGTAATGCGCCGGGCATGCTCAGCCGCCGCCAGTTCGTCGACTACTACGCCGAGCGCGCCGGCATCCGCCTGGACAACTTTGACTTCTACTATTGCTATGGCCTGTTCCGCCTGGCCGGCATCGTCCAGCAGATCTACTACCGCTATTACCACGGCCAGACCCAGGACAAGCGTTTCGCCCAGTTCATTCACATGAACCGCCTGCTGGAGCAAATGACCCTGCAGGTCATTGCCAAGTCCAGCCTCTGAGCCCGACCTCGACGACGGATAACAAGGAAAACAGCATGTCCAAGACCCACCTGTTCGACCTCGATGGCAAGATCGCCTTCGTTTCCGGCGCCAGCCGTGGCATCGGCGAAGCGATTGCCCATCTGCTGGCGCAACAGGGCGCCCATGTGATTGTGTCCAGCCGCAAGCTCGATGGCTGCCAGCAGGTCGCCGACGCCATCATCGCCGCCGGTGGCAAGGCCACGGCGGTGGCTTGCCACATTGGCGAACTGGAGCAGATCCAGCAGGTGTTTGCCGGCATTCGCGAACAGTTCGGTCGGCTGGACATCCTGGTCAACAATGCGGCGACCAACCCGCAGTTCTGCAACGTGCTGGACACCGACCCGGGCGCATTCCAGAAGACCGTGGACGTCAACATCCGTGGCTACTTCTTCATGTCGGTGGAGGCCGGCAAGCTGATGCGCGAGCAGGGCGGCGGCAGCATCATCAACGTCGCATCGATAAACGGGGTGTCGCCGGGCCTGTTCCAGGGCATCTATTCGGTGACCAAGGCGGCGGTCATCAACATGACCAAGGTCTTCGCCAAGGAATGTGCGCCGTTCGGCATCCGCTGCAACGCCCTGTTGCCGGGCCTTACCGACACCAAGTTCGCCTCGGCACTGGTGAAGAATGACGCCATCCGCAACGCCGCGTTGCAGCAGATCCCGCTCAAACGCGTAGCCGACCCTAAAGAGATGGCCGGCGCCGTGTTGTACCTGGCCAGCGATGCCTCCAGCTACACCACCGGCACGGCGCTCAATGTCGACGGGGGATATCTGTCCTGATCAGGGTTCTGCTGCCATAAGGTTCGCGCGGCCCCTGTGGGAGCGGGTTCACCCGCGAATGCGCCGGGACGGCCAATGTCGCATTAGCGGGTGAGCCTGCTCCCACAGGGACGGGCGTTGTGCCTTCGGCCTGCCATTCGGCGCGTTACAGGCAGGTCGCCGCCGCCGCACGGCGCTGCAGGGCCACGCCGTCGTTGTTCTGCGCGTAGAAATCCACCCGTGCCCCACCGGCTTGCGGGTACACATCCACGAACGCTTCGGCTTCACGGGTATAAACCGTGAACCCGCCCTGCTCGCGCGGTTCCAGGTAACCGCTGGCGTCGTCGCCGAACACCTTCTCCTCCTGCCAGCCGAACTGGATGCACTGGGCTACCAGTTGCGGCGCCTTGTGCGAGTCGAGTTGCGCGGTCGGCTTGCCGTCGCGGGCCGTTTCCATGGTTGCAGAAGCACAACCCACCAGCATCAGCGCCGCGGCCATCGGCAGAATCGCACGCATGTTCCATCCTCAGGGTTAAAAAGAAGGCGACTCTAGCATTGGCAGGCATCGCGAGTGAATTGCCAGGCGCAAACCGCTGTCGCAGCTAAGACACGTCGTTACGAGGAATCGTCATGAAACTGCACTACCTGCTTCTTGCCGCCCTGCCTTGCCTGCCCCTGGCCGTTAGCGCCGCCCCGTCCAGCGAAGAAAGCATCACCGCCCCGGAAACCCACAACCGCGAACTCAAGGTCGGCGACAAGGCGCCTGACCAGTACAAGCGCGACGACCAGGCGCTCACGAACTGGAAAGCCAAAGGCCTGCCGGCACCGGAAAAGGAAAGCCATTGGGTACGCATGGGCGACCACTACGTGCTGGTGCAGATCACCAATGGTGTCGTGCTGGCGATCCAGCCAGCACGCTGAACCTACCCGCATCAGGCCAAGCAGCTCATCGCTGGCACGGCAATTATTTTTTGCCTGCCAGCGAAACCAAATGGAGCATTTTCAGTCTCAGGGGGGTGCCGTAAACCATTGCGGATCAAGGACCTATATCGTGATACCCCGTCTTGCAAGCCTTTCGCTGATCGCCGTTGTCCTGCTTACCGCCGGCTGCCATAGCCATCGCTACCATGACGATGACGATGGCTGGCGGGACCGCGACCATGAGCACCGTCACCACCATCGGCATGATCGCCATGACGACGATGATGACGACCGTGATTACCGCGGTGACCGCTACTACCGCTGAAGCGTCTTTTTCCCCTGACCCGCCGCCCATTGCGCGGCACCTTTACCTGATGACTCCTTCGAGGTTCGTATCATGCGTCTGACTCTGCCTTCCCTTGCCTTTGGCCTGCTGCTGTGCCAAGGCGCTTTCGCCGGTGACGGTACTGCCGCCATTGGCGGTGGCCTGGGTGGTGTCCTGGGTAACGTTGTCGGCCAACAGATCGGCGGCCGCACCGGGGCGGCCATTGGTGCCGGCCTCGGCGGCGCAGCCGGCAGTGCAGTAGGCGCACGCAAAGGCAACCGTACCGAAGCTGCCATCGGCGGTGGCCTGGGCTCGGCTGGCGGTTCGCTGCTGGGCGGCGCGGTGGGCGGCAAGACCGGTTCTACCGTGGGTGCCGGCCTGGGCGGCGCGGCCGGTGGTGCCATTGGCAACCACCTGGGCGACAATGGCGGCCGCCGTCACCGTCACCGTCACTGATCGCGGTGACCAAGGGGCCGCCATGCGGCCCCTTCTGTTTTGCCGACCCTGCAGTACATCAATATCTCCTTCAGCACAATCCGGCACACTGCCTGCTACTGTCTAACGTGCCCCCGTGTGAAGGAACACCCCCTCCCCATGAACCAAGAGCTGCTCTGGGTCCTCGGCCTGCTGGCCATCGTCATCGTCCTGTTCGTCATCAACCGCCCGCGCATGGATGTGGTCGCGCTATTGGTGATACTCGCCCTGCCACTGTCGGGCATCCTGACCGTGGAGCAGGCCCTGGCCGGCTTCAGTGACCCCAACGTAGTGCTGATCGCCGCCCTGTTCGTAATCGGTGAAGGCCTGGTGCGCACCGGTATTGCCTACCGCATCGGCGAGTGGATGAGCGAGCGTGCCGGCAACAGCGAAGCTCGTTTGCTGGTGCTGCTGATGGTGGCCGTGGCGGGGCTGGGGTCGATCATGAGTTCCACTGGCGTGGTGGCCATCTTCATTCCGGTGGTGCTGAGCATCGCCGCGCGCCTGCAGCTTTCGCCCAGCCGCCTGATGATGCCGCTGGCCTTCGCCGGCCTGATCAGCGGCATGCTCAGCCTGGTGGCAACGCCGCCCAACGTGGTGGTGCACAGCGAGCTGGTGCGCCATGGCGAAGTGGGCTTCAGCTTCTTCAGCTTCACCCCGTTCGGCCTGGTGGTGCTGGTGCTGGGCATCGGCTACATGCTGCTGACCCGGCATTGGCTGAATGGCGAGGTGCGCAAGGACGGCCGGGTGGAAAGCCGTCGCACCTTGCTCGACCTGGTGCTGGACTACAAGCTCAGCGGCCGTGAACGGCGCCTGCGCATCCGCCCGCACTCGCCATTGATAGGCCATACCCTGGGCGAGCTGGAACTGCGTACGCGGCATGGCGCCAACGTGATCGGTATCGAACGCCAGCACAAGTTCACCACCCGGGTGATCGCCGCCGACTCCGGCACCGTGCTGCAGCAGGGCGACGTGCTGCTGCTGGATCTGTTTGCCAACCGGGACGACCTGCGCAGCCTGTGCCAGGCCATGCAACTGGAGCCATTGCACTTCAAGGCCGCCTACTTCATTGACCAGTCCCAGGAGCTGGGCATGGCCGAGGTCTCGCTACCGCCAGGCTCGCAACTGATCGGCAAGAGCATTCTCGAGCTGGCCTTCCGCACGCGCTTCGACCTCAACGTGGTCGGCCTGCGCCGCGAGCAGGCAGCGATCGAGGCGCAACTGGTGGAAGAGAAGCTGCGCCTGGGCGACACCCTGCTGGTAGTCGGACCGTGGAAGGCGGTGCGCCAGCTGCAAAGCCGGCCCAAGGACTTTCTGGTCCTGAGCCTGCCTGCGGAAATCGACCTGGTCGCGCCCGCCCGCAGGCGCGCACCGCAGGCGCTGCTGAGCCTGGCAGTGATGGTCGGCCTGATGGTCAGCGGCGCGGTACCCAACGTCATCGCCGCGCTGATCGGCTGCCTGCTGATGGGCGCAGGCCGCTGCATCGACATGAACAGCGCCTACCGGGCCATCCACTGGCAGAGCCTGGTACTGATCGTCGGCATGCTGCCCTTTGCCCAGGCACTGCAGAAAACCGGCGGCATCGACCTGGCCGTGGGCGCGCTGGTCAGCGTACTCGGCGGTGCGGGCCCTGGCGCCATCCTGGCCTGCCTGTTTGCGGTCACTGCGCTGATCGGCCTGTTCATCTCCAACACCGCCACTGCGGTATTGATGGCCCCGGTAGCCGTCAGCACCGCCGCGCAGTTGGGCATGTCACCCTACCCGTTCGCCATGACCGTGGCGCTGGCCGCCTCGGCCGCGTTCATGACGCCGGTTTCCTCGCCAGTCAATACGCTGGTGCTGGGCCCTGGACAATATCGCTTTGCCGATTTCGTCAAGGTCGGCGTGCCGTTCACGCTGCTGGTGATGCTGGTGACCGTGTTGATGGTGCCTTGGTTCTTCAGGCTGTGAGGCGCGTCGCAAGCGGTGACGGCCATTTGACATCATCCAGCCCGATCGGGGGCAGATTGACATCAAGTCCCCTGACGAAACACACTGATGCGTCATTGCCCCAGGTGCGTCCAGCCGTTGTCCTGGATTTCGTTTCCGCTTTGCCGGTCGAGCCCATGGTTTTTCCAGCCCAATCGCGCTTGTTGCACCTCGTCATTCTGCTCACCCTGACCTTTGCCCTGACGGTGGGCGGTATCCTGGCCCGGCCGATCGAATCCCTGTCGTTGTTCTGGCCGGTCAATGCGGTACTGGCCGGGGTGCTGCTGCGTTTCCCCCGGCAGGCCACCCTGGCCGGCTTCGCCCTGGTCTGGTTGGCCATGGTGGGCGCCGACCTGCTGTGCGGTAGCGCCTGGGTACCGGCGCTGTGGTTCAACCTGTGCAACCTGGGCATGGTCGTCACGCTGTGGCAATTGCTTGCGCGCCTACCGCGCCTGCACCGGCGCATGCGTACCCCGCACGGCGTACTCAGCATGTTTGCCGCCAGTGCCGCTGGCGCCGCGGTAGCGGCCAGCATGGCCACGCTGATGGCTGCCCCCTGGTTCGACCAATCCTTGCGGGCGACCTGGCTGGCCTGGTTCAGCGAACAGTTCTCGACCAGTGTACTGGTGCTGCCAGTGCTGCTCACCGCGCCCTCGGCGCCCGCCCTGCTACGCGGCGGCGCCGAGGCCATCCGCCTGGCGCCGCTGCTGGTGCTGCTGGCCTCGCTGGCGTTCGCCATTGCCTTCGGTGGGCCCGGGGCCATCGCGTTCCCGATTGCCGCGCTGCTGTGGTGTGCCTGGACCTACTCACCCTTTCTGGTTGCGCTGTTGACCTTGACTGCCGGCAGCACACTGATCGTGGCCGTGGCACAAAACCTCATGCATTTCATCGTGCCGCAGAGCGAGCCGGGCGTGACCTCCCTGGTGTCGGCGCGACTGGGCATCGCCATGCTGGTGCTCGGGCCGTTGGTGGTGGCCTGCGTCAGCCAGGCCAACCGCAGCCTCATGGCTCGCCTGGCGCACCAGGCCACCATCGACCACCTGACCGGCGTGCTCACCCGCAGCGCCTTCACCCGCCGCGCCAATGCCCTGCTGGACAGCCGCCAGCAACATGCCCAGGCGCTGCCGTTGACCCTGATGATGCTGGACATCGACCATTTCAAGGCGATCAACGATGTCCACGGCCACGCCATAGGTGACCAGGTGCTGCGCCAGTTCGCCGCTGCCCTGCAAGATCAGTTGCACGAAGGTGAATTGCTCGCCCGCATGGGTGGCGAAGAGTTCGTTGTGGTCGTGCCGGGGCTGGCGCCCGAGCGGGCCAAGTTCACTGCCGAACGCCTGCGCCGCGCCGTGCAGGACCTGCAGGTGATGCAGGCCGACCAGCCCCTGCAGATTACCGTGAGCATCGGCGTGGCCGGTTGTGCCGCCGACACCCCGGCTCCCAGCCTGGACGCGCTGCTGGCGCTCGCCGATCAGGCGCTGTACCAGGCCAAGGCCCATGGCCGCAACCGCGTGGAACAGGCCGAGGCACAGCGCCAGGTAATCTGAACTAGCCGGCGAGCAAGTCCCACGACAACTTGGTGATCAGCACGCACAACAACACCAGGAACAGCCCGCGGACAAAACCCGCGCCCTTGCGCACCGCCAGCCAGGTGCCGGTGAGCGCGCCAAGGATGTTGCACGCTGCCATGGGCAAGGCGATGGCGTACAGCACGTTCCCCGAGGGCACGAAAAACACCAGTGCCGCCAGGTTGGTGGCGATGTTCACGACCTTTGCCGACGCCGAGGCGTGCAGGAAGTCCAACGCGAAAAAGCGGATGAACAGGAAGATCAGGAAGCTGCCGGTACCCGGCCCGAACAGGCCGTCGTAAAAGCCGATCGCGCCGCCGATCAGCACTGCCAGGCACTGTTCCTTGCGGCCGATCTTCGCGGGTTTGTGCAAGGTGCCGAAATCCTTCTTGCAGAAGGTGTAGATCGCCATCAGCACGATCAGTACCAGCACCGCCGGGCGCATCACGCTGGGCGGTACCAGCGACACCGTGGCAGCCCCGGCAAACGACATGACAAAGGCGCTTAGCGCAGCCGGCACGATCAACCCCCAGTCCAGCGTCACCTTGTGGATGAACGAACGCGCCGCGAAGGCCGTGCCGCATACCGAAGCCAGCTTGTTGCTACCAAGCAGGGCCGCCGGTTGCGCAGTAGGCAACACGTTGAACAAGGCCGGAATCTGGATCAGCCCGCCGCCACCGACGGCGGCGTCAATCAGCCCGGCGGCGAAGGCGAACACGGAAAGCACAGCGATATCCATCATGATGCGGTTCCAGGCAGTGAAGACGCCAGCAAGGCTAATCAAAGTGCTGCACTTGTGGTGAAATATCGCATTGCGAAAACTGCAACAAGGAGCCGGCAATGGCACTGGACATGCTGCGGGAGATACAAGCGTTCGTCAGTGTCGCGCACAAGCGCAGTTTCGTCGCTGCGGCCCGCGCCCTGGGGCGCTCGCCCAGCGCAGTGACTCGTGCGGTACAGGCGCTTGAAGATAGCGCCGGCAGCAAGCTGCTCAACCGCAACGCCAGCGCCGTGAGCCTGACCGAAGCCGGTGAGCGCCTGCTGCCACACGCCGAACGCTTGCTGGATATGCAACGTGATGCCGCCGACGAACTGGCCGCGCTCAGCGGCAGTGCGCAAGGCTGGATTCGCTTCGCCGTACCGCAACTGCTGGGCGAACATATGCTGCCACAGGTGCTGGCCGAGTTTTCCCGCTGCCACCCGCAGGTCACCCTGGATGTGCAGTACAACGACGGCGCCGTCGACCCGCTGCAAGGCAAGTTCGACTTCGTGGTGCGCGGCGCCTTTCCGCAATCGAGCGAGTTGATTGGCTACCCGCTGTGGGATTACCAGCGCCACCTGTATGCAAGCCCGGCATACCTGGCATTGGCCGGCACGCCACAGCACCCCGAAGACCTCCAGAGGCACGCCCTGATCCTGCACACCGCGCCGCGGATCCTCAAAGCCTGGCACTTCTGTCGCGACGGCCAGATCACCAGCCTGCGCCCCAGACCGAGGCTGCGCCTGGACTCAGGCCACGCGGTGTACCACAGCACGCTGGCCGGTGCGGGCATCGCTCGCCTGGCTGCCTGGGTCGGCGAAGCACAGGTGAAGACAGGGCGGCTGGTGCGGGTGTGCCCGCATTATCGCCTGACCTCCAGCAGCGGCCAGGACCCGCAGATGCATGCCGTCTACCCCGCCGGCGAACTACCGGCGCGGGTACGTGACCTGCTCGGCGCCCTGCGCCGCGCCGGCATGGCCTGCTGAAACCGCCCCGGGAACGGCTGTTCAAATTCTGCTCAATTTAACAGAGCCCGCCGCAGGCTTGGCTTGCAGCACTTTATCCACAGACCTACCCACGTTTTTTGTGGACAGATTTCCCAGCGTAAAGAACGACTTATCGTACAAATCGGCAGGGTGAATCGGCCAAAACGAACGGCAGCCGGCCCGCCGGGAAACCGGGCAGGCCGCGCAGAGGTGGGAAGTGCAGGAATCGAGTTCAGCTTGGCGGGATGGTGCCAAGAATACCTATCAGCAGGGTCAACAGCAGAAAACCACCCAGGAACAGCGCGAGCTTGCCCATCGGAACCTCAACAGTGTGGATGCGGGAATGGGCCTATTGTCCGATCTGGACTGATACGGTTACAGATTCAGGTTTGTGGAAAAAAAGCGGATCAGATGACCAACCCAGCTGGCCTCGCTGGGCTGCGCGTTCACGCAGGCTGCCCAGTCATCGACGCTGTGCTAGGGTCAACCGCTCGAACCTGCCAGGGAGTGCCACCCGCCATGACCGCTTTTACCGACAACACAGCCCTGCTGCTGATCGACCTTCAGGCCGGCATCCACCACCCCCGTCTGGGCCGGCGCAACAATCCCGAAGCCGAACTGCGCATCGGCGAGTTGCTGGCTGCATGGCGTCGTCTGGTGCGCCCGGTGGTGCATGTACGCCACCTGTCCCGCTCGCCGGATTCGGTGTTCTGGCCTGGGCAGTCCGGTTGCGAATTCCAGCCTGCGTTCAGGCCACTGGCGAGCGAAACGGTGTTCGACAAGCATGTGCCCGATGCCTTCGCCAACTCTGGCCTGGAGCGCTGGCTACACACTCGCGGAATAAGCCAACTGGTCATCGCCGGGGTCATTACCAACAACTCCGTGGAATCCACTGCCCGCTCGGCGGGCAACCTCGGTTTCGATGCGGTGGTGGTCGAAGACGCCTGCTTCACCTTCGACCAGCACGACCTGCATGGCCGACTGTGGCCCGCAGAGGACGTGCACGCCCTTTCGCTGGCTAACCTGGCCCTGGATTATGCGTGCATCTTGCGCACGGAACAGGTACTGGCTGACAGCGCGCTTGCCGGCGGCGGCTGACGCTGCGGTTTGTAGCTTAATGTGTACAGACCGAACCCTGATACACAACCACGCGGCTGCACGCCGAGCGGACACATCACCGATACAGCCATCCTCTCTACTGGGCCCATCAACCCGCACCGATGGTTTCGTCAAGGAGATGCCCAATGTCTGCCCGCCACCCGAGCACCGCCCTGCCACACCGTTTCAGCCGTACGCTGCTTGCCTGTGCCCTGTTGCCGCTTGGCCTGATGTCGGTGAATATCGCCACGGCTGCGCCACAGGAGGTCCAGCCAGCCGCCAGCGTGAAGGATGACTTCGGCCCGCTGAAACATATCAACGCCGGCGTGCTCGACGTGGCCTATGTCGAGCAGGGCCCAGCCGACGGCCCGGTGGTGATCCTGTTGCATGGCTGGCCCTACGACATCCACAGCTTCGAACATGTCGCGCCTGCCCTCGCCGCCAAAGGCTACCGGGTGTTGGTGCCCTACGTTCGCGGCTATGGCCAGACCCGTTTCCTGTCTGCCGCCACCCCACGCAATGCACAGCCCGCGGCGCTGGCCAGCGACGTCATCGCGTTCATGGACGCGCTGCACATCCAGCGTGCCGTGCTCGCCGGCTTCGATTGGGGCGCACGCACTGCCGATATCGTCTCGGCACTGTGGCCCGAGCGGGTCAAGGCGCTGGTGTCGGTCAGCGGTTACCTGATCAGCAGCCAGGAAGCAGCCAAGGCCCCCCTGCCCCCCAGTGCCGAACTGCAATGGTGGTACCAGTATTACTTCGCCACCGCACGCGGCCAGGCCGGCTATGAGCAGAACCGCCATGCCTTCGCCAAACTGATCTGGCAAACCGCTTCCCCGAAGTGGGCCTTCGACGACGCCACCTTCGAGCGCAGCGCCAAGGCCCTGGACAACCCCGACCAGGTGGCGATCACCGTGCACAACTACCGTTGGCGGCTGGGGCTGGCACAGGGCGAAACACGCTACGACCCGCTTGAAGCCAGGCTGGCCCGCTTCCCCAGCATCGGCGTGCCGACCATTGCCTTGGAGGGTGACGCCAACGGCGCCCCGCATCCACCAGCCTCAGCGTATGCACAGCGCTTCACCGGCAAGTACGAGTACCGGCTGATCAGCGGCGGCATTGGCCACAACCTGCCCCAGGAGGCTCCGCAGGCGTTCACCCAGGCGGTTGTGGATGCGGATCATATGTAGTGCTGGCCTCTGCAATTGCTACATAACGTTTCAAAAGCATGGCAGGCCGGAGTGAAGCGCAGTTGCTGGCCTGCCTCGTGCAAAAACGGCAGCGGCCAGCTACCTCGCGCGTTGAGACGGGCCGGAAAGACATGGTTTGAAACGTGGCTTGTAGGATGTTTTTCCAGGCAGAGTAGGAAGATTCGCGTCAGCAAGCATTGCCTGTATGAAACATCAGTTTCTCCCGCAAATTCGAGCTGTTAGGGTCCAGTTTTCCTACAACGGCACGGACGCCCACAGCGTGAGAAAAGCATGGATCCGTTCAACGCCTCGGCCCTGAAACTGCAGAAAAATCTCCTCAACCTGCGCCTGGAGCGTGATCGCCTGAGAAGGGAGGGCAAGGACAAGGAAGCGGATGAACTCGCAGAGACGATTGCCCGGCTTGAAGAGACATTGCGCAAGCTACCGGACGGCATGAAGCCGATGACCTTGCAATAGACGCTACGAAAGGGTTCGCAGGTAGCCACACCGGCGCGCTTAGACAAGGTGCGCCACCGCCTTATCCCAACCGTTGGTCGGATATATCCGGGGGTTCCGACGCGACGGCTAGCCTTCAGCCTAGCGTCAGGGATAACGCTAAACATAGGGTCCAGGAAGGGCCACTCCGCCTCGTCGTCCCGACGCTCTATCTGCTGAGGAGACGACAATGAAAATAACCCTGAAACGGTTGGCGTGCCTGGGTGCAAGCTTCACCAGTGCGCTCGCCATGGCCGATGCGGCCAGCCCCCCGGTGCTGTCACCGGCGATTCCCTTCGATGTCAACGCCACGCCCCCCTTCACCCTGGACAACCTGCAACACGATTTCGACGTGCTCTCGTGGCAGACCTTCGTCGCCCTGAACTGGCCTGCCAATGCCGACGGCAGCGCCAACACTTCGCTGAAGATCGGCGCGCCGGGGCAGACGGTGTGGGAGTCGTGGAAGGAAAGCTACGAGATTTTCCGGCCCAAAGGCCAGAAGCCGGTCGCCTGGAACCAGGACTCGCCGCTACCCGCTGCCTGCCAAGGCCAGGGGGACCTGCCCGTGCTACAGCAGATGGGCAAGGTCGCCGGCGTGCTCGACGAGTTCATCCAGCCGTTCAAGACCGGCCCGCTGGTCGACCAGAGCGGCACCTACACGCGCAACGCGATCATGGTCAACCAGCCAATGTTCGATGACATCGTCAACAACGGCCTGTACAACAAGGAAGGCCAGCAAGCGTTCCTGGGCAAGGCCGACAACCGCATCGCCTTCGCCTGCGGCTCGCAAAAAACCCAGCAGGTCGGCGCGATCATGGTCAAGTCGGCCTGGAAAGTGCTCGATGGCAGTGACAACCCGGCGGATTTCCACGCCGTCGACGCGCTGGTCTACACCCCCGGCAACGCCGACCCGAACAAGGGCGCGGTGATTCCCGAGTCGTGCAGCGCGCAGAAGGTCGGGCTGGTCGGCCTGCACATCGTGCACAAGACCAGCAGTGCCCCACAGTGGGTATGGTCGAGCTTCGAGCACGTGCGCAACGTGCCGGAAAAGACCACGCCGGTCAGCGAGCGCAAAGGCCCCTACCTGTTCTACGACGCCCAGGCCAGCGACCGCCCGGTGAACGAGCCGCCCGCACCACCGTGGGACCCCTCGAAGAAGGCCACGCCTTCGCAGATCGTGCGGGAAATTCCGCTCACCGCCGCTACCCACCAGCTCAACGCACAATGGCAAGGCGCGCTCAAGGGCACGGTGTGGGCCAACTACCAGTTGATCAGCACCCAGTGGCCGACCGACCCCGCCGATGACTGCCAGGTACCCTCGGCAACCAACCCGCTGGGCACGCCTGCGCCGAATTTCCTGGCGAACGCCACGCTGGAAACCTACAACCAGGGCACCACGCCGCAGGCGTCATCCAGCTGCATGGAGTGCCACAACAACGCGACCACTCGTGTGACCCAGTCACCGCGCACCAGCTTCGCCGATTTCACTTTCCTGCTTGAACGTGCCCAATCCACTGGCGCCAAGGAGTGATGCCATGAGCGACCCGAACCTGCAGAACTTCATCGAATTGTCCGCCGTACTCACCGGCCTGTCAGCCGACCGGCTGGCGCCTGCCGTCGACCCGATCAACCTGCCACCGCTGTTCTTCGCCACTACCCAGCAAGGCATGGGCACCGCGGCGTTCAGCAACCTGCTGGAGCTGTACGTCAGCCTCAAGGGCCAGCCCCCTGCACAGATCGCCAGCGCCGTACTCGGCAATTCCGACCCGCAGATCGCCCAAGGCGCGCGCTCGATCATGAAGCTGTGGCTGCTCGGCAGTTGGTACCAGCCGTATGACCAAGGCAGCGCACACAAGGGTGACACCAGCGTGGTCTCCGACCAGGCTTACAAGCAAAGCTGGGCGTGGAAGATCGCCCAGTCCCACCCCATGGGCTACAGCCAGTTCCACTTCGGCTACTGGGCCGAGCAGCCCCCCACACTCAAGCAGTTCACCGGTGTTGACGCCAAGGAAGGGCAGCAGCCATGAGCAACGTACAAACCCAAAGTATCGAAACCGCCGATGTGATCGTGGTGGGCGCCGGTATGGCCGGCAGCGTCATGGCCTACCAGTTGGGCCTGGCCGGCTTGAAAGTGTTGGTGCTCGAGTCTGGCCCGGCCATACCGCCGAACCGCAGCGAGTACCTGGAGCGCTTCTACACCGCCGTGCTCAAGGCGCCCGAGTCACCCTACCCCCCCGAGCAGACCGAGCAGACCCCGGCCACGCAGTTCGCCCCACGGGCAACCATCCAGGACCTGATAACCGCCGGCAGCAGTGACCCGAACAAGGCGCAGAAGAGCTACCTGGTACAGCAGGGACCGTTGCTGTTCGCCAGCACCTATGAACGCGTGGGCGGCGGCACCATGTGGCACTGGATGGGCACGGCCCTGCGCCTGTTGCCCAACGACTTTCGCATGCGCAGCGTGTATCAGGTTGGGGTCGACTGGCCGATCAGCTACGACGACCTGCAAACCGCCTATTGTCGCGCCGAGGAGGAGATAGGCGTATCCGCCGATGTCGCGTCGCAAAGCTACCTCGGCGTAACCTTCCCGCCGGGCTACAAATACAGCATGCACGGCATTCCTCCGTCATTGGTCGACCAAGGCCTGGGCCAGGCCGTCGATGGCACCCAGTACCAGGGTGTCACGCTCAAGGTGCGGCAAACACCAGCCGGGCGCAACTCGCAGAACGACAACGGCCGCCGGGTGTGCGCCGGCAACACCAGTTGCACGCCGATCTGCCCGATCCAGGCCAAGTATGACGCCACCGTGACCATGGCCAAGGCGCTGGATACCGGCAATGTGCGCATCCTTTACCAGAGTGTGGCGAGCAAGGTGCAGGTCGATGCCAGCGGCGTCACCGGCATCGAGTACATCCAGTACCAGAACGACGGCAGGCGGCAGAACGGCTTGGCCCAGGGTAAACGCTACGTGATCGCCGCCCACGCGATCGAAACGCCGAAACTGCTGCTCAACTCGGTCGGCCCGCACAGCCCGAACGGTGTGGCCAACAGCAGCGGCCAGGTCGGTCGGGGGCTGTCCGACCACCCGGTATACCTGGCCTGGGGCCTGATGCCTGAAGGCAAGCCGCTGTTCCCGTTCCGCGGGCCGCTGTCCACCTCGGGGATCGAGGACATGCGCGACGGCGCGTTCCGCAGCCAGCGTGCCGCCTGGCGTATCGAGATCGGCAACGAGGGCTGGAACTGGTCGGCGAATGATCCGTACACCACGGTCTGCGATTACATCGACGGCACCAACATCGGCGGTGCCAACCCCGGCCAGCAGGCGTTGTCCGGCACGGCACTGGTGCAGCAGCTCAACAGTGTGCTGACCCGCCAGTTCCGCCTGGGCTTCCTGGTCGAGCAACTGGAGCAAGACCCGGACAAGGCGATTTGCCGGGTGGAAGTGTCGAAGACGTTCACCGATGGCCTGGGCCTGCCCAGGCCGCAGATCACCTACGATTTCTCCAACTACACCAAGGAGGGTTTCAAGCAGGCGCGCCTGGCCGCCACGCATATCATCACCGAACTGATGGGCGCCACCGAACTGACCGACTTCGCGCCCAAGGTGGGCCCGGGGCCGCAGACGGTGTTCGAGTATGACGGCCAGCACTATCCGTTCTTCGGCGCCGGCCACCTGATGGGCACTTATCGGATGGGCACGGACAGCACCAAATCGGTGGTGAACAAGGACCAGCGCAGTTGGGACCACCCCAACCTGTTCCTGGTCGGTGACGGCGTGTTCCCCACCACCGGCACCGCCAACCCGACCCTGACCATCACCGCGCTGACCTTCCAGGCCGCCGACGTGGTTGCCAGCGACCTGCTCAAGCGTACCGTGCAGGTGCAGGCCAACCAGGCCTGGCAGGGCACCGGCGTGCAGGTCAACGGGCAGAGCTGGCAACTGGCAGTGTGCACCGGTGGGCAGTGGACAGCCAACCCGGCCACCGGAATGGTTGGCGCGGCGGGCAACCCTGGGCTCATCGCCAAGCCCGGCTACACCTTGCCGGGCCAACCGGAAGGAGCTCTGATCGGGCGTATCGGTAACAGCGGCGCGCCGTTCCTGGTCGGCAACCAGGCACAGTTGCCGCGTGGCCAGCAGGGCGAGCTGCAGCTGTGCATCAATGACGACCTGGACGGGCGTTACGGGGCTGGCCTGCGCGATAACCTGGGCAGCCTGGCGGTGGAAGTGCGTTTCGGGTCGGTGTAGGCGCGGTCACCACAACCCCACAGGTACACGTCGATGGCGAGGACCTTCGCATTACGCGAAGTGAGCCAGCGAGCAAGGGCTGGACGTGGTGGGGTTGTTGAACCTGGCGCTCGGGCTGAGCTGAAGAAACGACAAAGGGGCCACGGAGGGCCCCTTTCTCTTGCCTGCGATTTCCAGGTGTTCCCGAAACGCTTAACGGGTAAGCAGCCGTGAACATCAAGTGAATCAGGCAGTTATATGGCGAAAGCGTAGAAATTCAACTCTAGGATAGTTGCCCATCGACGGTTTTAAAGACCGCGTTAAAAAACCACATCCCACAGTCGTGAAGCTGAGTTCCAGCTTTTCCATGCCCAAGTCCGTCTCAATCAGCATATCAATGCCGCCCGGTCGAAACTCCTCCATCTTGAGTGCCAGCTTCGGCAGGGTCAGCGAAAACTGGGAGCAGACATAGGGCCGATAACGAAAAGCCCTGCACGAAGGCAGGGCTTTAAGAGGGAAACAAAAAACCGGCTCGATGGCCGGTTCTTGATAGGGTCGCACTGCGTTCATACAACACTTGCTGCTATGAAATCCAACCTATTCCGTGCGGAAAAGTATTTTTTTGAGTTATTGAGGATGGCGCTTCTTCTGCTCTGCTTGTTGTCTGTAACAGGCAATGCTTTCTGCCAAAAGTGATCCAGCAATGCACGTGAATGTAGCAGGATGTACTCATTTCGATGCAAATTCGGAGCCAATAATAGATTTTTAGGATGGCTAGGATCGTATGCGGCATCTGCTGGACACGCCCTCATGTAACTCTTCGAGGTGCCGTAATGGCACTTGAACATCACCATCAAAAGGTATAAAAATACTGGTTCCTAATGGCCCCAATTCGAACTGCATTAAGGATATTGCATGAACACTTCGTTTCGAACCCTGCTGCGCAGTCAAAAATTGAAGAGCCCAACAGATCGAGGTTTTGATCTAAATAAATGGGCTAAAGCTTGGGAAAACGTAGCGAATGACGATGAGAGGCACATATATGATGCCGGCATAACCTTTAACCAACTGCTTGGCGACATAAGATCTGAAATAGAAAAGCTTTATCAAGATAAATTCCCTGGAGTAAATCTCAGCCGGATGCTTGAGCTTTACTGCTGCGTGTCCAATCGCGATATCGCCATTGCGTCTAACGCAATAAAAGAAGGACTATTTAATGGGGCTAGCATCCACAGTCTCCTGTTAGATAACAACGTCGCTGGCAACCCTTTATCCGGCGAGGAGGTAACTGTAGGTGCTGTCGATGGAGTCCAACCTGCTATACGGGCTTGTTTATATAAACTAAACGGCAGCAAGGAGATTGCAGCCGGCAAGAAAAAAATAAAACCTGTCGACTTTATTCGACATGAAGCCATACTATCCAACCTCTACTCATCATATGAGCAGTACTTTCAAGCATTGGTATGGGGAGACTATTCTTATAGCAAAGAAGGAAACAAGATATCGATTCAACAGCAACCCTCCAGTAAGGAACTTGCACTTGAAGTAAGCAACCTAAGAAAAAGCCGCTTTCAAATTAGGCACGCGCTCTCCACTGCACAGACAGACGCCACAAGTCTTTTTCATGGAAAGTACAACTACATAAAAATCGATTTTAAAAAATCAGGCGAAGCAAACCTAATCATTACACCAATTGAAAAGGCACCTTTGCAATTGCAAGCAGAGAACGCCAGCCTTTTTTTAAGCATGCATGATGCAATGGAGAGCTTCCCCAAGGAACTTACAAGCAAAAATATAGGCCATTTGGAATTTTGCCTGAAAGAAGCTCTTGAGGTGTTAAAGCAATTAAGCCTAATATCAAAACAATTTGCACATAAAAACACTCAGTACGATATCGACATATTCAGCGCAAATCAAATGCTCGTCTATCTTGCACAGGTGAGCAGACGAGGCTTGATACAAGCAATTGCCAGAGCGACAAAGTTAAGCAACTCAAAAACAAGACAGATAATAGACTTTATAACATTCTCTGGCGAGCCAAAACAAGACCTTTGGTCTCATCCAATTATTGAAACGCGCAAAGGTAAACTTTCATTCATCCTTGGCGCGGCATCATCGCCCATTATGCAGAGAGTATTAGAGCACTGGCTGGCTGAGTGCTTTAGCAATGACGACATTAAGGAGAAAGGAAAAACTCATGAGGAAGCAGTTTGCAAGTCAATAAATACAATCATTCCAAGCAATAAACTAATATCCGACTATTCGCCATGTATTTCCACGACTGTGACCTTGAACGAAAAGAAAGAAGAAATTGACTTGCTCGTCAGAATAGGATCAGTCATCTTAGTAGGGGAATTGAAAAGCATTTTCACAAGTGACAGTCCGAGATCGCATTTCCGAGCTTATGAGAAGCTGGAATTCGGTGCAAATCAGGCGAAAAGAAAAGCAAACTTCATACAATCCGATCTAGGTTCAGTCTTCAACCAGATCCACTGGAGCTACGATAGCACCAGGGATTACAAAATCATCCCGATCGTCATTAGCAACAACAAAACATTTTCGGGCTTTCCAATCAACGAAGTACCAGTCGTAGATGAATTAATTCTGGGGAACTACCTAAAACAGAGCACCTCCCCGATAATTAGCTACTATGACCCGGAAAAGCAGAAGACCGTACACACTGCAGTGTATCGACTTTACGAATCTTTTGAGCAACTACAAGAAAACCTCACAAAATATTTACTGCTACCCCCTGTCATTGAAGGGGAAAGTGAGAACTTCACTAGCGAAAACACGCAACTCCCAGGAACGAGCTCTGAAAATGAGGTTATAGAATTTTCGAGACTAGTTTATAGCAAACTTACCACCGCCGATTCTAAGCTTGAACAGGCAAAAAGTTTTCCTATCGAAAAGTCCTCTGACCACGATGAAGTCGTGAGCTCGTTCCACACGGTTTGTTGATTTTCCACCCTTCCCCTTTCTTTATCTAGTAACCAGGCCGCACCAAAAGCGGCCTAACCTCTTTTAATTTCTGGAATCCGTTAGTCGTCGCCGACATTACGGGTTGATACATTATTTTTTTGGCTTCTCAAGCGGAAGCACCAACTTGGCCCCTTAAATAATCCAATCTGAACCATTGCAGTCGGCGCACACCAGCTCATAGAACAGCCCCTTCACAACCGCTAAATCTCGCACTTTGAGCAAGAACTCTCACAACCACTCGAGGTTCGCGCTAGCGTGGGTATTTCGGGTGAGATTCGGAAGTTCGCTCTTGATCTAACTACCGAAGATCGCCACCAATTTTTAAGAGCCGCGATCTGCGAAGGCGATCACACAACCGCTGGGCGCACCTGGCTATCTCTTCGGCCTCGATACCAACCTTCAAAAGGTATACACCCGCATGTAGCATGAGCACAGCCCCCTGAAAATGCAATAAAGCTAAAAGCAGCGACAAACGCCAAAACTCTTCTCGAAGAAAGGGCGGGATTAATTTTCAAGAAAGTTGAGAAAGCTATGGGGGCTTCATGGTCAACGATTAGCGAGCTTCGTCGAGGTAATGACAAGGCAGTGGCTGCACTGGAGTTCCCATAAACGAGCGCTACCTGTTATTTGCTGTTGTTAAACAAATATCGAGAGACTGAAAATGTCAGAAGCTGAATCATCAGGCTCGTCACAAGACTTTGCACCGAAGCCGCAGGGACACACCTTTGGCAGCCTGGACAGTCTGGAAACCCGAACGGAAGACCGAAATGAGCGAAGAACCGGAAAACTTTGCTCGCTGAGGAACTTCAAAAGGATGGCACAGAACTGGCGCGAGCGATCAAAGAGGCGGCGCTTGCAGGAGACGCCACAGCCATGAACCTGTGGGTACAGAGACTCAACCCCCTTTGCGAGCACGCGCTGCCACTGTCGAGTTTCAGCTTGATCCTGGCAAGCCCCTACATGAGCAGGCACAGCAGGTGCTCATCGCAGTACCAGAGGGGCGAGTCGATCCAGATACAGGAAAGATGATCATTGATTACATCCACTCGGTTGCAGGCATCCGCACCGTCGATCACTTGGAAGCGCGCCTTGAGGCGCTGTAGGCACAGAAATGAACAAGCCCATCATCTACACCCAGGACCCATAGCGCAAAGCAGGTGAACGATTCGAGGCTATGCGCCGGCAACGACAGGCCGACTTGCAAGCGTACATAGCAAAGAAAAAGGAGCAGTTGGGGAATCAGCGCGTGCAGGAGCAACATGACCGCTATCGCGATTGGGACCAAATTGTCGCCACTTGCTATGAGGTGATCCGAGACTGCCCCGATCCACTCGTTCGCCGCGCCGCCGCCAGGCTGCTACACACAATGTGCAGCCGTGACGATCTCAACGTCGTCAAAGTAGAGGAACAGTGATCATGGATGACATGATAAGAATTCTTCAGCGCATACACCAGAACCACATCATGGAACTCAAACAGGAGCAGGGTGCTTGCTTGTACCACCTGCGCTTGGCGGTTGAAAAATCCGAAGTTCTGAGTAAGTCGAAGGACTAACCACATGAGCATCGGCAGCGCTAAAGGCATGTTGGCGCGACTGAAAAAGCTAGAGCGCTCGAATAACGCGCAGGAAGAGACGCGATTTATCCTCGAAACCTTCACTCTAGCTATCGCGGAAGGCCGCATGTGCAACACAGATGGCCTGTGGTCATGAATTGCTTGATCAAGTGGCTTTCCGCTGGGGACTCGCGGAGTGGATTAGCTGGGGAAGGCTTAGCGTGCGGGTAACCCTGGTTTCGTTGCTAGCCATCGGATGGAGTAAACGAGACAGGCTCTTGTTGCTGTCTTCCAGCGGGCATTCACGGCTGCCCGTTGTCGTGCTTGGGGCCAGCACTGCTGCCGAGATCATCACACTATCGTCGTTAGGATATTACCGAGCACCGTGCGTGCGCAATAGCAGCGTTTGTACTGCCACACCGGGAACGCCAAACCCTGAATTTGGTGGGCATGCTTGCTAAATGATTGTTGCCTCTGTGATTATACCAGTGTGACGCGCCGCGATTTAGCTTATTGGGAGCAGCAATCCATCAGAATGGTATATCTTCGTCAAAGGGATCGAACTCTTTCACCTGAGGTAATGCCCCTTTAGGCAGCGGCAAGTTCGTCACGATGAATAGGTTGAGAATGTCGTCTCTATCCATAAACATAATTTGCGAGCGCTTGGTTGCATCAAGCTTGTTGCCAATCCAATTACGCGCCTGCTTCGTAATCTCGCCGCCCGCAACGATGAAAGCGTGGTCAACCAGTACGCGCCGATTCAACTCTGGGTCGAATATCTCATGCCCAAGCATCATATTTGCCTGATTGTGGATCTCGGCGATATTGGCGGAACCATCTCGGCTAACGCCAGCCGAGTCCAGTTTCCCCTTCTTAGCCTGGAGGCCGAAGTAGAGGACATTGAGGGTTGGCAGTGTGAACTTCATCCACACGTCTTTGCCGTACTCCAATGCCTTATCCTTGTGGCCAGCCGCAGTGATGCGGTGAAAGCCTAGCTGACGGAACAGAGGTAGCAGCACCTCCTCAATCAGTTTGTCCTCAGAACACTTGTTGAGATAGGTGATGAGCTGGTCTCTGCGCTCCAACTCCGCAGGCGTCATGGGGCGATGCGGGTTCGCCTTCTGCGCAACGGTGTTTGTAGCAATATGGCGGAGCTGACCAATACCGTGCTCGTCGTAGAACGCCCCCCAGCCTTCACGCGCCAGCACAACATTCAGCGCTGCAAGCGCCTTGCTTCTGTCGGGATCGCCTTCTTGTGCCTCGCCCTTGTCGAGCAACGCACGAATGATTCGGATGAATGCCTCAGGTGGAACGGAAGGACCAGGGTGTGGATACGCAAGCACTTCTTCAAGCCGGCTAGCTACCCACGCCCAGCGAGTAGAGCCGTCATGAACGAAGTCTAAATCGCAGTCCTCGAAGAATTCTGTCAGGTAGCTACTCGACCGGTAGTGGAAATAGTTCGGCTTGCTGAGATCACTATTTCCACAGATGAGGTCGGCAAGCTCGCGAAGGTTTCTATTTTTCCACTTCATGCTGTATCTAGACTCCCGCGCGACGAAGCCATGTGGTCATACGCACCTACTATTCCTTACGCTTATCACCACTGAGTGAAAAAACAGCAGGCGATATACGCCGGAAAAATATCTGATCTGGGATTAAAATGTCGCCCCAATACCATCAAGAGTATTAATGATAATGGCAAACCGCGTCTGGTTGTGGCCAACAGGTGTGGATTTCAGCCAAGCGCCTACGTTGTGGAAACGGTTGTCGAGACGCTTAATGCCAGTCGGATGAAGGACACCTCGGGCCAATACCTCATTCATCGCATCGAGCGAGCGTTGGCTGCGATGGGCGATGTGGTTGCGTAGCGCGATGACCGAATTTACGACCGCTTTCTGCTGGGCGGTTAGGCCAGAGAATCTCGTCGCATGGGCAGCAATCAGCCAAATGCCCGCTTTCTGCTCAAGCAAATCGAAGTTCGAGAATGTGATGTTGTTTCCCATGCTATTCGCAAGGGCAATCACGTCTGCCTTCTTCAAATGATCCGGAAAGGAGAGCGAGCCGAACGTATCGAACACCCGCTTCGGTGTGGATGACGTACCGAGATGAGTGTCGAATGAGTCCTGCAAATGCTGCTTGAAGCGAGTTGCATCGCGATTGATGTATGCGATGAACATATCACTGACAAAGCCCTCCCAAGTGACCGCAGCTGCAAGCAAGCTGTGCTCGGTCAGAGTGGACTGGTCAGTTTCGCTAGTGAAGGCGCTGAAACCTGTATTGTGAAATGTCGTCAGGTCAGCCAACTGCTGCCGAAAGTCATCCCTAACAGCATCAGGAGAAATTTTTCTCACGTCCGTCCCTGCGTGCTTCTTCTTGAAGTGTTTGGCGGGGAACCAGGGATTCGAACCCTGGGAACGCTCTCACGTTCGCCGGTTTTCAAGACCGGTGCATTCAACCACTCTGCCAATTCCCCAAATTCTTTGACGTGCTAAGAATCTGCTAAACGATGCCCCCGGAGGATGCTAGCAAACCACGCTAAAGCTTTGATTTTGCACAGCTTTCTTGCGACCCCAGACAGAGGGACCACCAGCTTTCAAGACCGTTGCCTTAAACCACTCGGCCACGCTTCCAGCTCGTTTTGCGGCCGCCATCATACCGTAATGAAACAAGCTGTCAAACTCTCTGTGTCGCGGGTTGCGGCGGCTCTGATAGACTCCAGGCATCTGAACGTTCAAAACCACAGGTTCATCAAGGAGTGTCGCCATGCGCGAACAGGATTACGCCGTACACAGCGGCCAGCAGGTCGAGCAGCAGGAGATCAGCAAGGTCCTGCGCAACACGTACAGCCTGCTGGCGCTTACCCTCGCCTTCAGCGGTGTCATGGCCTTCGTGGCCCAGCAGATGCGCGTCGGCTACCCGAACGTGTTCGTGGTGCTGATCGGCTTCTACGGGCTGTTCTTCCTCACCAACAAATTGCGCAATTCGGCCTGGGGCCTGGTGTCCACCTTCGCCCTCACCGGTTTCATGGGCTTCATTCTCGGCCCTATCCTCAACCGTTACCTGGGCATGGCCGGTGGCGCCGAAGTGGTCAGCTCGGCATTTGCGATGACCGCACTGGTGTTCGGTGGCCTGTCGGCCTATGTGCTGATCACCCGCAAGGACATGAGCTTCCTCAGCGGCTTCATCACTGCAGGCTTCTTCGTTCTGCTGGGAGCTGTGGTGGCGAGCTTCTTCTTCCAGATCAGCGGCCTGCAACTGGCGATCAGCGCCGGCTTCGTGCTGTTCTCGTCGGTCTGCATCCTGTTCCAGACCAGCGCGATCATTCACGGTGGCGAGCGCAACTACATCATGGCAACTATCAGCCTGTATGTATCGATCTACAACCTGTTCGTCAGCCTGCTGCAACTGTTTGGCATCATGGGTCGCGATGACTGATTGAGTGCTGCCTGAAATAGCCCGCTTCGGCGGGCTTTTTTGTGGGAGCGAGTTGCGGGCTGCGCTTCGATCATGCCGCCATTGTGCCTGCCACTACCCCAAACCCATCATCACCCGTAGAATGCGCTCCTTTTTTCTCCGGGGCAGCTTTCAGCCATGAGCTCACACGAACACAGCCCAGGCGCAGCGGCGCCTGCCAATGAACTGGTGCTTGGCCTGGAAGACAGGCCACGGCCGCTGATTGGCCTGCTGGCAGCGCTGCAACACCTGCTGGCGATCATAGTGCCAATCGTCACCCCTGGCCTGCTGATTTGCCAGGCGCTGGGCGTTTCCGCGCGGGATACCAACCTGATCGTATCGATGTCGCTGGTGATTTCCGGCATCGCCACCTTCGTCCAGTGCAAGCGCTTCGGGCCGTTCGGTGCCGGGCTGCTGATCGTCCAGGGTACCAGCTTCAACTTCGTCGGCCCGCTGATTGCCGGTGGCGCGCTGATGGTCAAGCAAGGCACGCCGGTGGAAAGTGTCATGGCGGCAATCTTTGGTGTAGTCATCGCCGGCTCGTTCGTCGAGATGGGCGTGTCGCGCATCCTGCCCTTCGTCAAACGGCTGATCACGCCGCTGGTGACCGGCATTGTCGTGCTGATGATCGGCCTGACCCTGATCAAGGTCGGCCTGATCAGCATGGGGGGTGGTTTCGGCGCCATGGCCAACGGTACGTTCGCCAATGGTGAGAACCTGCTGCTGTCGGGCGTGGTGCTGACGATCATCGTCGTCCTCAACCGCATCCCGGTGGTATGGATGCGCAGTTGCGCGATCGTCATCGCCCTTGCGGTCGGCTATGCGCTGGCCGGCTACCTGGGCCGCCTCGACTTCACCGGCATGCATCAGGCCGCACTGTTCCAGGTACCGACACCGCTGCACTTCGGCCTGGGCTTCTCCTGGGCGCTGTTCATTCCGATGCTGGTGATCTACCTGGTGACTTCGCTGGAAGCCATCGGCGACGTCACTGCCACCAGCAAGGTGTCGCGCCAGCCGGTCGAAGGGCCGGTATGGATGCAGCGGATCAAGGGCGGCGTGCTGGTCAATGGGGCCAACTCGCTGCTGGCCGGGTTCTTCAACACCTTCCCGAGCTCGATCTTTGCGCAGAACAATGGGGTGATCCAGTTGACCGGTATCGCCAGCCGCCATATCGGAATCTGGATCGCTGCAATGCTGGTGCTGCTGGGCCTGTTCCCGAGCGTTGCCGGGGTCATCCAGGCGGTACCGGAGCCGGTGCTGGGTGGCGCGGCCATGGTCATGTTCGGCGCAGTTGCCGCTTCGGGCATCAATATCCTGGCCAGTACCCGGCTGGATCGTCGCGCCCTGCTGATCATCGCGGTGTCGCTGGCGCTGGGCCTGGGTGTGGCGCAGGTGCCGGAGTTCCTGGCACACATGCCGGCAGCGATTCGCAACGTGCTGGAGTCGGGTGTGGCGACCGGAGGTATCTGTGCGCTGGTGCTGAACTGGTTCCTGCCGGAGAGCAAGGAACAGGTTTGAGTTTCTCCCAAGCCTTGCACGATTCCTGAAAGAGCGTGGGCCTTGAGATTGGCGCGCCCCAGCAAGCCCGCCCCGCATGCACAAGCGGGCGCGGGCTTTTTTGCTTTATCATGGCACCATTCCTTCTGCATGAGTGACCCATGAAATTCGCTATCGCGGTGTTCTCCCCGGCCCATGCGCCCTCCTCGCGACGCGCCCTGCGCTACGCCGAGGCGGTGCTGGCCGGCGGCCATGAGATTGCCCGGCTGTTCTTTTACCAGGACGGGGTGCACAGCGCCTCGGTCAACGTGGTCGCGCCCCAGGACGAGCTGGATGTGGCTGGGCAGTGGCGCACCTTCATCGCCGCCAACCGGCTGGACGCCGTAGTATGCATTGCCGCTGCTCTACGCCGTGGCGTGCTCGACGAGGCCGAGGCCAACCGCTATCAGCGTCCGGCCGTGAACCTGCCCAAGCCGTGGGAGCTGTCAGGGCTCGGCCAACTGCATGAGGCCGCCCAGGTTGCCGACCGCCTTGTCTGCTTCGGAGGCGACTGAAATGGCCAAATCCTTGTTGATCATCAGCCGCCAGGCACCCTGGAACGGACCATCGGCCCGTGAGGCACTGGACATTGCCCTGGCCGGCGGTGCGTTCGACCTGCCGCTGGGCATGCTGTTTCTCGATGACGGCGTCTTCCAGCTTGCGCCGGACCAGCAGCCCGCTGTCGTGCAGCAGAAGAACCTGGCTGCCAATCTGCAAGCGCTGCCAATGTTCGGCGTGGAGGAGCTGTTCGCCTGCAACCACAGCCTCGCCCGCCGTGGCCTGGCCGCCGACTGCCTGGCACTGCCGGTGCAAGTGCTCGACGATGCGGCTCTGGCCGCGCTGATCGCCCGTTTTGACCAGGTGGTAACGCTGTGATGACAACCCTGCATGTAATTGCCCACTCCCCGTTTGGCGACGAGCGCCTGGCCAGTTGCCTGCGCCTGCTGGGCGCCGACGATGCCCTGCTGCTGTGCGGTGACGCGGTATACGCCCTGCGCAGCGGCAGCGAGCCGTACCGCCAGTTGCAAGCCGCCGGCCTGGCCGAGCGCCTGTTCGCGCTTGAGGAAGATGTGCAGGCCCGTGCAGTCGGCAACGAACTGGCCAAGGCCGTGGACTACACCGGCTTCGTCGAACTGTCGCTGCATTACCACAAGGTCAACAGCTGGCTATGAATACGCTCACCGTTGGCGATCAGGCGATCGCCCTGGACAAGGACGGTTTCCTGGTCGACCTGCAGGACTGGTCACCTGCCGCTGCCGAGGCGTTGGCCGCGCGCGAGGGCATCCCGCTGACTGCGGACCACTGGGAGATCCTCGAACTGTTGCGCCAGTTCTACCAGGAATACCAGCTGTCCCCGGCCACCCGCCCGCTGATCAAGTACACGGCACTCAAACTGGGCCCGGACAAGGGCAACAGCCCGCACCTGAACCGCCTGTTCAACGGCACTCCCGCCAAACTCGCCGCCAAGCTGGCGGGCCTGCCCAAACCGACCAACTGCATATGACCCAGCCACGCCCACTCACCCTGGAAACCCCGACCGAACACCCGTTCGCCGAATTCGTGCGCATTCTTGGCAAAGGCAAGCGCGGCGCGCGAGGCCTGACCCGTGAAGAGGCTCGCGCGGCCATGACCCTGCTGTTGGAAGACAAGGTCGAAGACGCCCAGCTCGGTGCCTTCCTCATGCTGCTGCGACACAAGGAAGAAAGCGCAGAAGAACTGGCCGGCTTCACCGAGGCACTGCGCGCGCACCTGCAGGCCCCGCGCATCACCGTAGACCTGGACTGGCCCACGTACGCCGGCAAGAAGCGCCATCTGCCATGGTACCTGCTGGCCGCCAAGTGTCTGGCCAGCAATGGTGTGCGCATCTTGATGCATGGCGGCGGCGCACATACCGCCGGGCGCATGTATACCGAACAACTGCTCGGCCTGTTGCAGATCCCCCCGTGCCGCAGCTGGGCAGCCGTTGCCGAGGCACTCGACCAGCATCAGCTGGCGTTCTTCCCGCTGCAGGATTGGGCGCCGCAGTTGCAGCGTATGATCGACCTGCGCAATACCCTGGGCCTGCGCTCACCGATCCACTCGCTGGCCCGGGTCCTCAACCCGCTGGGCGCGCGCTGTGGCCTGCAGAGCATTTTTCACCCCGGTTACCAGGCAGTCCACCGCGAGGCCAGCCGCCTGCTGGGCGACCATGCGCTGGTGATCAAGGGCGATGGTGGCGAGATCGAGGTCAACCCTGATGTCATCAGCCACCTTTACGGCACCACGGCAGGCGAGGCCTGGGATGAAGAGTGGCCTGCGCTGAGCGAGCGCCGTCACGTCAAGCCACCCAGCCTGCAAGCCGAGCACCTGCTGGCTTTCTGGCGTGGCGAGGTTGAAGACAGCTATGGCGAGAAGGCTGTCATCGCCACCATGGCCCTGGCCCTTCGCGGCTTGGGCCAGGGCCGCGAAGAGGCGTTCGCAACAGCCCGAGGCTATTGGCAAGCACGAAACCAATCGATCTAATCGATTATAAGCCCCGGATCTTTACGCTATTTTTTCGAACGATTTGGCCTAGACTGAGCTCCAACGACAAACAACTTTGTTTCAGGAGCTCAGCATGGGCCTTTTGATCGATGGCCGCTGGCATGACCAGTGGTATGAAAACGGCAAGGACGGCACCTTCAAGCGTGAAAATGCCCAGCGCCGCAACCCGCTGCCCGCCCCCGAAGCCGGCCGTTACCACCTGTATGTCTCGCTGGCCTGTCCATGGGCCCACCGCACCTTGATCGTCCGCGCGCTCAAAGGCCTGGAGCCCCTGATCGATGTATCGGTGGTCAGCTGGCTGATGCAGGACCATGGCTGGACCTTCGATCAGCAGCAAGGCTCCTCCGGTGACCACCTCGACGCCTTGCAGTACCTGCATCAGCGCTATACCCAGGATGATCCACACTACACCGGCCGCGTGACAGTACCGGTGCTGTGGGACAAGCAAGCCAAGCGCATCGTCAACAACGAATCGTCGGAGATCATCCGCATCTTCAACAGCGCGTTCAACGAGTTGACCGGCAATACACTGGACCTCTACCCCGCGCCGCTGCGTCCGACCATCGAGGCACTGAACGAGCGCATCTACCCAGCGGTGAACAATGGCGTATACCGCGCTGGCTTCGCCACCACGCAGGAGGCCTACGAAGCGGCTTTCGACGATGTATTCAACGAACTGGACTATCTGGAAGACCTGCTCAGCCGCAACCGCTACCTGGCGGGCGAATACCTGACCGAGGCCGATGTGCGGCTGTTCACCACCCTGGTGCGCTTCGATGCGGTGTACCACGGCCACTTCAAGTGCAACCTGCGGCGCCTGAGCGATTATCACAACCTGTCAAACTGGTTGCGCGAGCTGTACCAGTGGCCGGGCGTGGCGGGCACGGTGAACATGGAGCATATCCAGAAACACTATTACCTGAGCCACAAGACCATCAACCCGAACGGGATCGTACCCAAGGGGCCGTTGCAGGATTTCAGCCTGCCGCATGATCGCGAGCGGTTGCCGGGCGAAGGGATCTGGCAGGTTTGAGGCATTCGGGGCCGCTTTGCGGCCCCGGCGGTTTCAGCTGTTCTGCGAACCTTCGAACCAGGCCAGCTTGTCACGCAACTGCACCACCTCCCCGACGATCACCAAGGTCGGCGCATGCACTTCATGCCGGGCCACCAGTTCAGGCAGATCCGCCAGGGTACCGGTGAACACCCGCTGATTACGTGTGGTCCCCTGCTGCACCAGGGCTGCCGGGGTACTGGCCGCGCGGCCATGGCGAATCAGCTCGGCACAGATGGTCGGCAAGCCGACCAGGCCCATGTAGAACACCAGCGTCTGTGCCGGTGCCACCAGGTCATGCCACGGCAGGTTGCTGGTGCCGTCCTTCAGGTGCCCGGTCACGAAACGCACCGACTGGGCATAGTCGCGGTGGGTCAGCGGAATTCCGCCATAGGCGGAACAACCACTGGCCGCGGTTATGCCCGGCACCACCTGGAACGGGATACCCTGCCCGGCCAGCTCTTCGATCTCTTCGCCACCGCGCCCGAAAATGAACGGGTCACCGCCCTTCAGGCGCAATACACGCTTGCCCTGTCTGGCCAAGTCGACCAGCAGGCGGTTGATCTGGTCCTGCGGCACGGCATGGTCGGAACGACGCTTGCCCACATAGATACGCTCGGCATCGCGCCGGCACATATCGATGATTGCCGGTGCCACCAGGCGGTCGTACAGCACCACGTCGGCCTGCTGCATCAGGCGCAAGGCACGGAAGGTCAGCAGGTCCGGGTCGCCCGGGCCTGCACCTACCAGATACACCTCACCACCTTGCTGTACCGGCGCACCGTCCACCATCGCCTGTAACAGGCGCTCGGCCTCGGCGCCCTGCCCGGCCAGCTGGCGTTCGGCAATCGGGCCCTGGAACACGGTTTCCCAGAAGCCGCGGCGCTGATTGACGTCCGGGTACAAGGATTTGACCTTGTGCCGGAAACGTGCCGCCAGCCCGGCCAGCTCGCCATAGGCCGATGGAATCCAGGCCTCGAGCTTGGCGCGAATCAACCGCGCCAGCACCGGCGCGTCACCGCCGCTGGAAACTGCAATCACCAAAGGCGAACGGTCGACGATGGCGGGGAAAATCACCGTACACAGGGCCGGCGCGTCAACCACGTTGACCGGCAGGCTGAGGGCCTGCGCGTCAGCCGACACCTGGGCATTGAGCCCGGTGTCGTCGGTGGCCGCGATCACCAGCCGGCAACCGACCAGGTCGGCTGCCTGATAGCCACGCACCAGCACCTCACCGCCACCTTCCCGGGCCAGCGCGGCCAGTTGGCCGTCGACCTCCGGCGCCACCACGCGCAGCGCGGCCCCGGCATCGGCCAGCAGGCGCGCCTTGCGCAGCGCGATCTCACCGCCGCCGACAACCAGCACGCGGCCGCCCTGCAGCTTGTGGAACAGCGGCAGGTAATCCATTTAGCGGATAACCTCGACGCCGCCCATGTATGGCTTGAGCACTTCCGGCACGCGGATCGAACCGTCCGCCTGCTGGTAGTTTTCCAACACCGCGACCAAGGTACGCCCCACCGCCAGGCCGGAGCCGTTGAGGGTGTGCACCAGCTCCGGCTTGCCGGTTTCCGGGTTGCGCCAGCGGGCCTGCATGCGGCGCGCCTGGAAATCGCCGCAGTTGGAGCACGAGCTGATTTCACGGTACTTGTCCTGGCTCGGCACCCACACTTCCAGGTCGTAGGTCTTCACCGCGCCAAAGCCCATGTCGCCGGTGCACAGGGCCAGCACGCGGTACGGCAGCTCCAGCAGCTGCAGCACGCGCTCGGCGTTGGCGGTCAGGCCTTCCAGGGCCTCCATCGACCTGGACGGTTCGACGACCTGCACCATCTCGACCTTGTCGAACTGGTGCTGGCGGATCATGCCGCGGGTGTCACGGCCGGAAGCACCGGCTTCGCTGCGGAAGCAAGGCGTGTGAGCCACCAGTTTCAGCGGCAGTTGCTTGGCATCGAGGATCTCACCCGCCACCAGGTTGGTCAGCGACACTTCGGCGGTCGGAATCAGGTAGAAGTCAGCCTCGCCCTCGCGGCTGATCTTGAACAGGTCTTCCTCGAACTTCGGCAGCTGGCCGGTGCCCTGCAGGGCCGGGGCCTGCACCAGGTACGGGGTATAGTGCTCCTCGTAGCCGTGCTCAGTGGTGTGCAGGTTGATCATGAACTGCGCCAGGGCGCGGTGCAGGCGAGCGATCGGGCCACGCAGCACGGCAAAACGGGCGCCGGACAGTTTGGCGGCGGCTTCGAAGTCCAGGCCACCGCTGATTTCGCCGAGGGCGACATGGTCCTTGATGTCGAAATCAAAGGTTCTCGGCGTGCCCCAACGGCGCACTTCGACGTTGTCGTCTTCGCTGGCACCGACCGGCACGCTGGCGTCCGGCAGGTTGGGGATGGTCAGCAGGATGCCGTCCAGTTCGGCCTGGATGCCATCCAGCTCGGCCTTGCCGGCCGCCAGTTCGTTGGCCATGCGCTCTACGTCGGCCATCAGCGGCGCGATGTCTTCGCCCTTGGCCTTGGCCTGGCCGATGGACTTGGAGCGGGCGTTACGCTCGGCCTGCAGTTGCTCGGTGCGGGTCTGCACCGCCTTGCGGCGCTCTTCCAGTGATTCGATGCGCGCGACATCCAGGCTGAAGCCACGGGAGGCCAGGCGATCCGCCACTTCCTGAAGTTGGCCGCGTAACAGTTTGGAATCGAGCATATCGTTCTCTCGTTATGTGTAGGTGTTGGTTCAGAATCGGGTCAGGGACAGGCCGGCCCAGGTCGCGAGCAACCCGCCCACCACACTGATACCGGTATAGCCCAGGGCCAGAGGCACTTGCCCGCTTTCCAGCAGGCGTACGGTATCCAGCGACAAGGAAGAAAAAGTCGTCAGGCCGCCCAGAAAGCCGACGATCAGACCGGCGCGCAGTTCGATCGGCACCATCGGCTTGTGCAGGAACAGGCCATAGAGCAGGCCAATCAGCAGGCAGCCAACCAGGTTGACCGCCAGCGTACCGAGATAGAAGTGCCGTGGCCAGTGGGCAACCACCCAATTGGAGGTGGCAAAGCGCAACAAGGTACCGGCAATACCGCCCGCGCTGACGGCGGCAATCAATGCGATCACGGTTTTCTCCGCTGTCGGGGGCTGCTGCGGTCGAGCTCGGCCAGATGACGCAGCTTCTCGCCAATCTTCAGTTCCAGGCCACGCGGCACTGGCTGGTAGTACTGGCGCGGTTCGAGCGCTTCGGGGAAGTAATCCTCGCCGGCAGCGTAGGCATCGGGCTCGTCATGGGCGTAGCGGTACTCGTCGCCGTAACCCAATTGCTTCATCAATTTGGTCGGGGCGTTGCGCAAGTGCAGCGGCACTTCCAGCGAACCGTGTTCGGCAGCCTCGCGCAGGGCGGCCTTGAAACCCATGTACACCGCATTGCTCTTCGGCGCGCAGGCCAGGTAGGTGATGGCCTGGGCCACCGCCAGCTCGCCTTCGGGGCTGCCCAGGCGCTCCTGCACGTCCCAGGCGGCCAGGCACAGGCTGAGCGCCCGCGGGTCGGCGTTGCCGATGTCTTCGCTGGCCATGCGCACCACGCGACGGGCGATGTACAGCGGGTCGCAGCCGCCATCGAGCATGCGCGCGAACCAGTACAGGGCGCCATCCGGGTTGGAGCCGCGCACCGACTTGTGCAGCGCGGAAATCTGGTCATAGAACGCCTCGCCACCCTTGTCGAAACGGCGGCGGCTGTCGCCGAGCAGGCTTTGCAGCATCTCGACGCCGATCTCGCTGCCGTCCTCGGCAAGGTCGGAAGCATTCTCGAGGAAGTTGAGCATGCGCCGGCCATCGCCATCAGCAGCAGCCATCAGCATGCTGAAGGCGTCATCGCTGACGCGCAGGTTGCGCTTGCCCAGGCCGCGCTCTTCGGTCAGGGCGCGGTTGACCAGCTTGCGCAGCGCCGCCTCGTCCAGGCTCTTGAGCACGTACACCCGCGCCCGTGACAGCAGCGCATTGTTCAGCTCGAACGACGGATTTTCGGTGGTAGCGCCAATGAACAACAGGGTGCCGTCTTCCACGTACGGCAGGAAGGCGTCCTGCTGCGACTTGTTGAAGCGGTGCACTTCGTCGACGAACAGGATGGTGCGCCGGCCATACTGGCCTGCCTGCTGCTTGGCCACCTCGACCGCCTGGCGAATCTCCTTCACCCCGGCGAGTACCGCCGACACCGTTTCGAAGTGAGCATCGCAGAACTGCGCCAGCAGCCGCGCCAGGGTGGTCTTGCCCACCCCTGGAGGCCCCCAGAAGATCATCGAATGCAGCGCACCCTGCTCCAGCGCTTCGCGCAGCGGTTTGCCGCGCGCCAGCAGATGCTCCTGGCCGACGTACTCGTCCAGGTTGGACGGGCGCAGGCGGGCGGCCAGGGGCTGGGCGACGGGTTCGCTTCGAAACAGGTCCATGGCGGGTTCTGGTTACTCCTTGATGACGTCCGCGCCTTGCGGGATATCGAACTTGAACTTGCTGTCCGGGACCGCCTGGTTGGCCTTGACGCCATTGAACAGGATGTTGGTGCGCTGGCCGACGCTGTCGATCAGCTGCATGTCATTGATCAGGCCTTTGCGGAACGACACGCGCAGCGAGTCGAACAGGGTGTCCTTGGTCTTTGGCTTGAGGGTGAAGTCCATCACTTCGCCCTGCTCCTTCGAGGTGATATCGAAGCTCTGGCTGATCTTCGACACGTCACCGGACAGCAGCAGCGCCGGGGTCTGGTTCAGGCGCACGTCGAGCTTCTTGATGGTGGCCTGTTCCAGGTCCGGGTCCCACAGGGTGACGTTCTTGCCGTCGGAAACCACCACCTGCTCCTGCGGGGCATCGGTGTGCCAGTAGAACAGGCCCGGGCGCTTCACTGTCATCTTGCCGGAGGTTTCCTGCAGGCTGGTGCCCCCGGCATCCAGGGTCAGCTGGGAAAAGTTGGCCTCGATGGTCTGCGACTTTTCCAGCAGTTGGGTCAGGCGTTGTACATCTTGCTCACCGGCATAGGCCGTAACCGTGCCCAGGGTCAGGGCAGAAACCAGCAGCATGCGAATCGCGCGCATGGGAATCCTCATCGAGCATTGAAATAGGCCGGGCACCACCGTTGGTGCCCGGCAAGGTGTTCATCAGTCGCGCGGGCCGCCCGGGGCTATCACTTCCCGCGAGCCGTTGCTGTTCATGGGGGTGACCACGCCGGCCATTTCCATGGCTTCGATCATGCGCGCCGCGCGGTTGTAGCCAATCTTCAGTTTGCGCTGCACGGCCGAGATGGACGCACGGCGGCTTTCCAGCACGAACTGCACCGCCTCATCATACAGGGCGTCACTTTCCGAATCATCGCCATCGCCACCACCACCGCTGCCGCCCTCGAAGCCACTGCCGGCCTCCTCGACGCCGTTGAGGATGTCATCGTTGTAGTCCGGCGCGCCGCGCAGCTTCCACGCCTCCACCACACGGTGTACCTCGTCGTCGGAGACGAACGCGCCATGCACACGGATCGGCAGGCTGGTGCCCGGCGGCATGTACAGCATGTCGCCATGGCCCAGCAGCTGTTCGGCGCCGCCCTGGTCGATGATGGTCCGCGAGTCGATCTTGCTCGACACCTGGAACGCCATGCGGGTCGGGATGTTGGCCTTGATCAGGCCAGTGATCACGTCCACCGAGGGGCGCTGGGTGGCGAGGATCAGGTGGATACCGGCCGCGCGCGCCTTCTGCGCGATACGGGCGATCAGCTCTTCGACCTTCTTGCCGACGATCATCATCATGTCGGCGAACTCGTCGACGATCACCACGATGGTCGGCAGGGTCTTCAGCGCCGGCGGCTCGTCGTCCATGCTCTCGCGACGGTACAGCGGATCATGGATGATTTCGCCGGCTTCCTGTGCATCCTTGATCTTGCGGTTGAAGCCGGCCAGGTTACGCACGCCCATGGCCGCCATCAGCTTGTAACGCCGCTCCATCTCGGCCACGCTCCAGCGCAGGGCGTTGGCGGCGTCCTTCATGTCGGTGACCACCGGGCACAGCAAGTGCGGGATGCCCTCGTAGATCGACAGCTCGAGCATTTTCGGGTCGATCATGATCAGCCGCGCGTCTTCCGGGCTGGACTTGAACAGAATCGACAGGATCATCGCGTTCACACCCACCGACTTACCGGAACCGGTAGTACCGGCCACCAGCAGGTGCGGCATCTTGGCCAGGTCGGTGATCACCGGCTTGCCACCGATGTCGTGGCCCAGGGCCAAGGTGACCGGCGATTTCTGCTCGTCGTACTGCGGCGTGGCCAGCACTTCGGAGAAGCGCACCATTTGCCGGTTTTCGTTGGGGATCTCGATACCCACGGTGGTCTTGCCGGGGATGACCTCGACCACCCGCACGCTGGTCACGGCCAGCGAACGCGCCAGGTCCTTGGCCAGGTTGGCGATGCGGCTGACCTTCACGCCTGCGGCCGGCTGGATCTCGTAACGGGTGATCACCGGGCCCGGGTGGATCGAGTCCACCGTCACTTCCACGCCGAATTCCTTGAGCTTGATTTCCAGCAGCTGGCCGACACCGGCGAGCGATTCTGGCGAATACTCGATCTTCTTCTGTTCGGCCGGGTCGAGGATGGAGATGGACGGCAAGGTGCCCTCCACGGCGCTGTCGATGAACAGCGGCGCCTGCTTTTCCTTCATTACCCGCTTGCTCGGTTCCGCTGCCCTGGCGGCAGACGGCGGCACGATTGTCGGGGCCGTGGGTTGTTCACGCTGCACCGCTGGCTCGCGGGGCACTACCGGCTCGCGCACTGCAGTGGCCTCGCGCGACACCAGCGGCTCGCGCGACAGGGTAGGCTCGCGTGGCTCGACCGGTTGCGCGGGGGCTTCCTCACGCTTGAACAGGCGCTCGCGCAGCGCCGGGCGTGCCGGTTGCTCGTGCTTGTCGGCTGGCGCCGGTGCGGCCTTGAATACGGGTTCGTCCTCGCGCAGTTGCGCCTCCAGGCGCTTGCGCTCGTTGCGGGCTTCCCACCAGCGGGTGGCGGCGCCTTGCATCAGTTCGAACAGGTCGAGGGTGATCTTGCCGGTCAGGTCCATCACCTTGAACCACGACAGGTCGGTGAACACGGTCAGGCCGAACAGGAACAGGGCAATGAACATCAACGTGCTGCCCTGCACGTTCAGCAGGTTACGCGCCAGGTCACCCAGGCTCTCGCCCAGTGCGCCACCGGCGGAGAACGGCATGCTGGCCGGCGGGTGGAAATGAATATGCGCCAGCGCCGCACCGGACAGCACCAGGAACACCAGGCCGATCAGCCGCCAGGAGAACAGCCAGCCGCTCCAGTCCCAGGGCTGGTGGCGCTCGCGGAAGATCTGCCAGGTCTTGATCGCCAGCAGCAGCGGGAAGATATAGGCGAAGTAACCCAGCACCATGAACAGGATGTCGGCGAAGTAGGCACCGGCGCGCCCGGCGGCGTTCTGCACCTGCTCGACGTTGCTGGTGTGGCTGAAGCCCGGGTCAGACGTGTCGTAGGTGAGCAGCGCCATCCACAGGTACAGGCACAGGGCGCCGACAGCGATCAACGCACCTTCCTTGAGGCGATAATGCAGCTGCTGCCGCCACAGGGGCACGGGCAAGGGAGCTGGGGTTGCGGTGGATTTCTTCAAAACGCGTGTATTCCTGCGCGTGCTGCGCGTCCAATAGTGATCGGCCGGCGGTGCGGCCAATGAACCACTACTTTTAACATTACTGCCCGCCGGCCGCCATGGCGGGGCGCCGTATGGGGGCTTGGCCGGGGACGACTTTCACATAGCTGCAATTTGACCACGCATTGTCTTCTGTGACAAAGGCTTATGCTGTGTTTTTGCACAGGTGTGACAGCAAATGTGGCGGATGGTGCCTGTGCTTTGTTGAATGTGTAGGAAATTGCCTTTTTTCACCGCCTGTGCCGTCCTTTTCGCGGCCATGCACACTGCCACGAGCCGGGTGCAAACCCTGATGGCTGCTGGGCTCCTGTGGGAGCGGGCGTGCCCGCCAAGGAGCCAAAGAGATTGACCCTGCCTCCCACCCAAGCCATGCTGCCCGCTCCCCTCCCCCACTGCACGATAGACCATGCTCACCTGGCTGACCCGCGACTCGCTGACCTTCCCACCCCTGGAAAAAGCCCTGCACGAGCCCAACGGCCTGCTGGCCGCCGGCGGCGACCTGAGCCCCGAGCGCCTGGTACAGGCTTATCGCCATGGCTGCTTCCCGTGGTACCAGGACGGCCAGCCGATTCTCTGGTGGTCGCCCGACCCACGCACGGTGCTGTTCCCGGACCAGTTGCACGTATCGCGTTCGCTGGCCAAACTGATGCGCCAGGGCCGCTACCAGGTCAGCTTCGACACGGACTTCGCCGCCGTAATCACCGCCTGTGCCGCCCCCCGCGACTACGCCGATGGCACCTGGATCACCGACACCATGCGCGCCGCCTATTGCGAACTGCACCGGCGCGGCATCGCCCATTCGGTGGAGGTACGCCAGGACGGTGAACTGGTCGGCGGCCTGTACGGCCTGGCCATGGGCCAGCTGTTCTTCGGCGAATCGATGTTCAGCCGCGCCGACAACGCCTCCAAGGTCGGCTTCGCGACCCTGGTCAAGCACCTGCGTCAGGCCGGCTTCGTCCTCATCGACTGCCAGATGCCGACCAACCACCTGCACAGCCTCGGCGCCGTGGCCATCAGCCGCGCCGAGTTCGTCGGCTACCTGGCCCGCCACCTGGACCAGCCCAACAGCGCCACCTGGGTTGCCTAGGCGAGTTCCCAGAGCTGGCATACACTTAAAGCAACGTCTCACCGAGGGGGTTGATCATGACAGAGTTGGCGCGGTTGAAGTTCTATGCCACTCAGCCCCACTCCTGCAGTTACCTGCCCGACGAGCAGGCCACCACGCTGTTCCTCGACCCCAGCCAGCCGATGGACGTGCACGTATACGCCGACTTGTCGGAGATGGGCTTCCGCCGCAGTGGCGACCATCTGTACCGCCCGCATTGCCAGAACTGCAATGCCTGCGTACCGGCGCGCATCCCGGCGGCGCGCTTCATTCCCAACCGTCAGCAACGGCGCATCCTCAAGCGCAACGCCGACCTGACCGTGACCGCGGCGCGCCCGGCGTTCAAGGAAGAGTACTTCGACCTGTACCGACGCTATATCGAAACGCGCCATGCCGACGGTGACATGTACCCGCCCAGTCGCGACCAGTTTGCCACCTTCCTGGTACGCGACCTGCCGTTCTGCTGGTTCTACGAGTTTCGCCTGGAGGGCCGCCTGGTGGCGGTGGCCGTGTGCGACCTGCTGCCCAACGGCCTGTCGGCGGTGTACACCTTCTACGAGCCGGAAGAAGAACGCCGCAGCCTGGGCCGCTTCGCCATCCTCTGGCAGATCACCGAAGCCGTGCGCCAGGACCTGGAGGCGGTATACCTGGGCTACTGGATCAAGAACTGCAAGAAAATGAACTACAAGACGCAATACCGGCCTATCGAACTGTTGATCAATCAGCGCTGGGTTACCCTCAACTGAAAGGCATTGGCTTGACACACAATTTTCGGGCATAATCCACGCCACTTTTTTGCCCGGTGCGGTTATGCGTCGGGCCAACACTGGATCCGAGGGCTCTACTGCATGTCGAAAGAAGACAGCTTCGAAATGGAAGGTACTGTCGTCGACACCCTGCCCAACACCATGTTCCGCGTGGAGTTGGAAAACGGGCACGTCGTAACCGCGCACATCTCCGGAAAGATGCGCAAGAACTACATCCGCATTCTGACTGGCGACAAGGTCCGCGTCGAACTGACACCGTACGACCTGAGCAAGGGCCGCATCACCTACCGTGCGCGCTAAGCTCAAGCCATGAAAAAGCCCGGCCATGTGCCGGGCTTTTTTGTGCCTGTGAAACGTCAGGCTTGCATCGCACCTTGTGGGAGCGGGCTTGCCCCGCGAAGCCGACTCCGCGGTGCATGGCACCGGCTTCGCCGGTG
>NZ_DGIR01000033.1 GCF_002386445.1 Pseudomonas sp. UBA4617 | reverse complement strand
ACCGTGGTCAACGTGGCCGATAGTGCCGACGTTAACGTGGGGAAGGGAACGATCAAACTTTTCCTTAGCCATCGATACAATCCTCCGCAGAAGAAATAGTCTTGCGCTGATAAAACAAAGGCAGATATTTTCATATCTGCCTTGTTTATATGGAGCTCTTGAGCGGACTTGAACCGCTGACCTCACCCTTACCAAGGGTGTGCTCTACCAACTGAGCTACAAGAGCGAAACACTTTGTGCAAAATCCAGCAAACTTGGAGCGGGTAGCGGGAATCGAACCCGCATCATCAGCTTGGAAGGCTGAGGTTCTACCACTAAACTATACCCGCGGAGCTTGCGGCTCTCGCTAAAACTGGTGGAGGGAGAAGGATTCGAACCTTCGAAGCTCTCGCAACGGATTTACAGTCCGTCCCCTTTGACCGCTCGGGAATCCCTCCAGATGTGGCCGGCATTCTATTTGTCTGCCGCCCTAGTGTCAAGCGTTTTTTCAAATTTTTTCAATCAAATCTGAAACTTAGCTGCTTTGACACCGCTTCCGGTTTTACCACCTGAGTGGTGTTCCTGTGAAGCGGGCGCCATTCTATCAAGCTATTCACCAGTTGCAATACCCTGGCAGAAAATAATTTTGTGTTTTAAGTCTTTGAAATCATTGGAAAGAGCGGCGAGCACGGATTGGTCCAACAAACGCTCGCTCTCAGGGGCAACCTTGAGCCAGCGACCATCCGCCCCCGGCAGCTGCCCCATCACCGGTAGCGTGGCAATATCCAGGCTCAACAGGCGCTGACGCAGCGCATCGATTTCGCCCTGCCCCATCACGCCACCCACCACCAGGCACTCATCCCGGCGCTTGGCCGGTGTTGACACGCCCGTTTCACGCAACAGACGGATTTCCTGCTGATTCCCCTTGTACAACGACAGAGGGGCGACCTCCTTGACCTTCAGCGGGGCTTCCTGCTGATGCCACACGTAATAAAAGACGTTGAGCACCAGCAACAACAGAAACAACCAACGCATAGGCACCTCAATTCAATGGGCAGGCCATGGCCAGGCCAACGAAAACCAGGTCAGGCACGACTCGCGCCTGCGGCACGGCCTCCCTGACCAGCGGTGCATCACCACCAGTAAGGAACACCGCGAAATCTTCCCCCCACAGGGCACGCGCCTGTTCGAGCTGGGTACGCGCAAAGCCCTGGAGCATCAATACGCATCCGCGCTCGACCGCTTCTACAGTCGAGCGTCCAGGCGCCAGGCTGGTCAATGCACGCTCGGCGGAGGCATCGTCATAACGGATACGCCGGGTATGCGTGCGCAGCTGACTACGCATCAATGGCATACCCGGGCAGATGTAACCACCGAGGTGCTCACCGTCCGCAGCAACGAAATCCGCTTTTGCAGCTGTACCCAGGTCAATGACCAGACAAGCACCTCTGGCCAGGTGGAACGCCCCCAGAGCGGCCAGCCAACGGTCCATCCCCAGGCGCTGGTAATCCTCATAGCCATTGCGCACACCAGCCATTTCCGGGGCCGGGTGCGCTACAAGCGCCTGTACGGAAAACGCCTGGGCAATCAGGGCGCAAAGCGCGTCGGTTTCATCCTCGCTGCGCACGCTGACAATACGGCAGCCAGTCAAACGCACCGACGCCAGTGCAGCCACTTCAGCCACCAAAGCTTGGTCAGAGTCAACGATGCCGCCGCTCTCAATCGCTGCATCAGCGACATGGATTACCCGCCACTTGATGAAGCTGTTACCACAATCGAGCTCAAGAATCATTACGCAACCTCAAACTGAGCTCACCACCACTGAAGCTCTTCTCCACTCCGCCCACCTCAAGGCGCAAGCCGCCCTGCCCATCGACGCCCAGAACCACGCCATCAATACGTGTGCTACCGGCGATCAGTGAAACGTTACGTCCTTGCCATAGGTGCGCCTGTTCCCATTCTTCCTGGAATGCGGCAAATCCATAACGACGATGCCGGGCCAGCTCATGCTGCAACTGCTGGCTGAGCAACGCGACCAGACGGTTGCGATCGATTGCTACACCCACCTCACGGAGCATCGAAGTCCACTCCTGGTCGACTTGATCGTTGGCCTGCATGTTCACATTGATACCGATACCCAGCACCACATGACAGACATCTGCCGGGTCGCCGACCAGCTCCAGGAGAATGCCGGTAATCTTCTGCCCGCGAACAAGGACGTCGTTTGGCCACTTTAGCCCCACATCCTTCACCCCGAACACCTGCAGCGTGCGCATTACCGCCAACCCAACCACCAGACTCAGGCCCTCGAGTTGGCGCATGCCGCCATCCACACGAAGCACCAGGCTGTAATAGAGATTTTCAGCAAACGGGCTGACCCATTGCCGGCCGCGTCGGCCACGACCGGCGCTCTGCCGTTCGGCCAGAACCAGAAACGGAGCCGTCTGCCCTTCACCGGCCAGTCGCAGACCTTCGGCATTGGTCGAATCAATGGTCTCATGAATGAAAACGGGCCACTGCTCGCCTGTAGCAAACCCGGCGATCGCCTGCGCATCGAGCAATGCCAGTGGCGCCGCCAATTGATAGCCGCGCCCACGGACCTTGTGAATGGTGAGGTTCAGTTCACTCTCCAGGTGCTGCAGCTGCTTCCAAACGGCGCTGCGACTCACCCCGAGGGCTGCCCCCAGAGCTTCTCCGGAATGGAACCGGCCATCCTTGAGAAGATTCAACAACTTCAGCATGCCAGTCTCGACTTGGAATAAGGCAGGCATGATAGCTATGGGCTGTTGGCTTGCATAGGAAAAGGGCCTGTCGACAGGGGCGAGCGGCCTTTGTGCGACCTGGCATCAGGTCCGATGTGGGAACGGGCACGCCCGCGAGCACCGACTACCACGTCGCCCGCAGCCACCTGGGCTGCGCAAGGACTTTTGCGCCACAAAGACAAAACCCCTACCTGC
>NZ_DGIR01000039.1:53189-306890 GCF_002386445.1 Pseudomonas sp. UBA4617 | reverse complement strand
CTTGCCCCGCGAAAGGGCCAGTGCAGACAAAAAAGCCGATCAACCTTCCAGCTCAGCCCAGCGTTCTACCAAGGCATCCAACTCACCCTGCATCTGCTCCAGCTTCGCCAGCACTGCCGAGGTTTCCGCAATCGGTCGCTGGTAGAAGCCCGCCGCATTCACCTCTTCCTGAGCTTCGGCCATACGCCGCTCCAGCTCGTCGATCTGCCCAGGCAGCATTTCCAGCTCACGCTGCAGCTTGTAACTGAGCTTCTTCTTCGAACTGTCGGCCGCCGCAGCAACCGCCAGCGGTGCTGGCTCGGCCTCGACCTTCTCGACCACCGCGCTGTTGAGCTCGGACTTGCCGCCCTTGCTCTCGGTCACCCCCAGCAGCTTCGGCGAACCACCCTGGCGGATCCAGTCTTCATAGCCGCCCACGTATTCGCGCACCTTGCCCTCGCCCTCGAACACCAGGGTACTGGTGACGACGTTGTCGAGGAAGGCCCGGTCGTGGCTGACCATCAGCACGGTACCCTTGTAGTTGGACAGCACCTCTTCGAGCAGCTCGAGGGTTTCCACGTCCAGGTCGTTGGTCGGTTCGTCCAGCACCAACAGGTTGGCCGGCTTGCTGAACAACTTGGCCAGCAACAGCCGGGCCCGCTCACCACCGGACAACGCCTTGACCGGCGTACGGGCACGCTGCGGGCTGAACAGGAAGTCGCCCAGGTAGCTCAGTACATGGCGGTTCTGGCCATCGATCTCGATGAAGTCACGGCCTTCGGCCAGGTTGTCGATCACTGTCTTTTCCAAGTCCAGCTGGTGGCGCATCTGGTCGAAATAGGCCACTTCCAGCTTGGTGCCGCGCTCGACCTTGCCGGAGGTCGGCTGCAGGTCGCCGAGCATCAGCTTGAGCAAGGTGGTCTTGCCGGTACCGTTGGCTCCCAGCAGGCCGATGCGGTCCTCGCGCTGCAGGACCATGGAAAAATCCTTCACCAGCATCGGCCCGTCCGGATGATGGAAGCTGACGTTCTCCAGCACCATTACCTGCTTGCCGGACTTCTCCGCCGCCTCGATCTGGATGTTGGCCTTGCCCTGGCGTTCGCGGCGCTCGCTGCGCTCCACGCGCAGCGCCTTCAGCGCACGTACACGGCCTTCGTTGCGAGTACGACGGGCCTTGATGCCCTGGCGGATCCACACCTCTTCCTGGGCCAGGCGCTTGTCGAACAGCGCATTGGCGGTTTCCTCGGCGGCCAGCGCGGCCTCCTTGTGCACCAGGAAACTGGCATAGTCACCGTTCCAGTCGATCAGGCCACCACGGTCCAGTTCCAGGATGCGCGTGGCCAGGTTTTGCAGGAAGGAACGGTCGTGGGTGATGAACAACACCGCGCCGTTGAAGCCGCGCAGGGCCTCTTCGAGCCAGGCGATGGCACCGATATCCAGATGGTTGGTCGGCTCGTCAAGCAGCAGCAGGTCGGGCTCCGAAACCAGCGCCTGGGCCAGCAGCACGCGGCGCCGCCAGCCACCGGACAACTCGGCCAGGGTCTTGTCGGCCGGCAGCTGCAAACGGCTGAGGGTGCTTTCTACCACCTGCTGCAGGCGCCAGCCGTCACGGGCTTCCAGCTCGTGCTGGACGTGCATGAGTTTTTCCAGGTCCTCGTCTCCCTGGATATTCAGGCTCAGGTGATGGAACTGCGCCAGCAATTCGCCGACGCCATCCAGGCCCGCGGCCACCACGTCGAACACCGTGCGCTCGTCGGCCACCGGTAGCTCCTGTGGCAGCTCGCCGATCTTCAGCCCAGGGGCACGCCAGATCTCGCCGTCGTCGCCCTTCTGCTCGCCCTTGACCAGGCGCAGCATGCTTGACTTGCCGGTGCCGTTGCGGCCGATGATGCACACCCGCTCGCCACGAGCGATCTGCCAGGACACGTGGTCCAGCAGCGGCATGGCGCCGAATGCAAGGGACACATCGCTGAATTTGAGCAGGGTCATGTTGGTCTCCATAAATCGGGCGCGCATTCTACCTGACTTGGCCCCGGTCGGCATCTGCCTGGCCGGCGGAGGAGGGTTTGGCGACATCTGGTCAAACTTAATATCCCGATACAAGCACAGTGCTTTCACCCGCCGCCGGCAAACAGCTAAGCTAAGGCAATAGCTTCCAACAGTGCTGGCTCCGCCGTCACTTCCCCATGGTTCAACTGCCCGGACGTATCATGCGCAGCCGCCTGTTACATATTGCATCCTGCCTGCTGCTGACTGCCGCCACCTGCGCGGCGCAGGCTGCCGACCTTACCCTGCAACGCCAGTACTATGATGAGGCCAAGCGCGCGCTGGCCAAGGGCGACAAGGGCCCATACCTGCGCTATGCCCAGGCCCTCAGCGACTACCCGCTGACACCCTACCTGGCCTATGACGAGCTCACCGCCCGCCTGAAAAGCGCCAGTAACCAGGAAATCGAAGACTTCCTCGCCAAGCACGGCGACCTGCCCCAGGCCAACTGGATGAAACTGCGCTGGCTGCGCTGGCTGGCCGAACGCGGCGACTGGAACACCTTCGTCAAGTACTACGACCCCAAACTCAACTTCACCGAACTGGACTGCCTCAACGGCCAGTACCAGCTCAGCCATGGCCTGCGCGCCGAAGGCTTCGCCACAGCTGAAAAACTGTGGAACGTCGGCAAATCGCAGCCGGCCACCTGCGACACGCTGTTCGCAATGTGGGCAGCCGAAGGCCAGCTGACCGAAGCCAAGCGCTGGCAGCGCGCCAAGCTGGCGGCCCAGGCGCGCAACTACAGCCTGGCCAACAACCTGGTCCAGACCCTGCCCACTCTCGGCCCGCAGGGGCGTCTGCTGGTCGACGTGGCGCAAAAGCCCGAACTGCTCAATCAGCCATCGCGCTTCACCCCGGCCACCGAAGCCATGTCCGACGTGGTCAGCCTCGGCCTGCGCCGCCTGGCCCGGCAGGACCCGGAGCGGGCCATGGCGCTGCTCGACGACTACGCCCGGCGCATGCATTTTTCGCGCGACGAGAAGGTGGCCATCGCCCGCGAAATCGGCTTGACCCTGGCCCGTCGCTACGACCCGCGCGCACTCGACCTGATGACCCGCTACGACCCGGAACTGCGCGACAACACCGTCAGCGAGTGGCGCCTGCGCCTGCTGCTGCGCCTGGGCCGTTGGGAAGACGCCTACGAACTGACCAGGCGCTTGCCGCAGGACCTGGCCAGCAGCAGCCGCTGGAAATACTGGCAGGCCCGCAGCCTGGAACTGGCGCAGCCGAACAACCCGCAAATCCCGCTGCTGTACAAGAGCGTGGCGCGCGAGCGCGACTTCTATGGCTTCCTCGCCGCCGACCGGGCACAGACGCCCTACCAGCTGAACAACAAGCCGCTGGTGCTCAGCCCGCAACTGGTCAACAAGGTGCGCAACACCCCGGGCATCCGCCGCGCCCTGGAGTTCCATGCCCGCGGCCAGATCGTCGAAGGCCGCCGCGAGTGGTATCACGTCAGCCGCCATTTCAGCCGTGACGAAATGGTCGCCCAGGCGCGCCTTGGCTACGACCTGCGCTGGTATTTCCCGGCCATTCGCACCATCAGCCAGGCGCAATACTGGGACGACCTCGACATCCGCTTCCCGATGGCCCACCGTGACACCCTGGTGCGTGAGGCCAAGGTCCGCGGCCTGCACTCGAGCTGGGTATTCGCCATTACCCGCCAGGAGAGCGCCTTCATGGAGGATGCACGCTCCCCGGTGGGCGCCAGCGGCCTGATGCAGTTGATGCCGGCCACCGCCAAGGAAACCGCGCGCAAGTTCAGCATCCCCCTGGCATCGCCGGCCCAGGTGCTCAACCCGGACAAGAATATCCAGCTCGGCGCCGCCTACCTGAGCCAGGTGCACAGCCAGTTCAACGGCAACCGGGTGCTCGCCTCGGCGGCCTACAATGCCGGGCCAGGGCGAGTGCGGCAGTGGCTCAAAGGTGCCAAGCACCTCAGTTTCGATGTGTGGGTGGAGTCCATCCCGTTCGACGAGACCCGCCAGTATGTACAGAACGTGTTGTCGTATTCGGTGATCTACGGGCAGAAGCTCAACTCGCCGCAGCCGTTGGTGGACTGGCATGAGCGGTACTTTGACGACATGTGAGGGACGCTGAAACAGCACCGGCCTCTTCGCGTGTAGACCCACGTCGCGGCCGGTGCAGGCAACCCGTCATTCCAGGATTTCGACTTCCATCCCTACTTCAAGCTGGCCACTGCCATCCACCGCCAGGTTCTGCCCGAACAACACATCCCCCTCCCGCTCTCGGAACGTCCTGAGCGTGGCCATCGGCTCGCGGTCAGCACTGCGTTCGCCAGTCGACGGGTCGATGGTGGTGAAGATGCAGCGCACACTGGGCTTGAGCACGCGAAATTCCAGGCTGCCGATACGAATCCGTTTCCAGCCATCCTCGGCAAAGGGTGCCGTTCCCTGCACCACCAGGTTGGGCCGAAAGCGCAGTATCTCCATCGGCCGACCGATACGCCGGCTGAGCTCATCCAGCGAGCCCTGGCCGATCAGCAACAAGGGAAAACCGTCTGGAAATGCCGCTCGGTCACTGTTCAAGCCATAGCCATTGGGCAGATAACGCGCGCGCTGCTCGGGGCAGTGCACCAGGCGCACGGCCTTGCCCAGCAGTTCGCTTAGCCAGGCCGCCGCCGCATCGCCCGCATCCGGCACGCGCAAGGTGTCGCGCCAGAGGGTCACGCCGCGCAGCGCATCGTCGGCTGACGGTACCGGCACCGACAACGCTGGCTGCCCCGGCGCCTGGAGCAGCAACTGGCCATTGTCGTCATCGCTCGCCCTGATCTGGCCAAGCTGTGGCCAGGCGCGCTGGGTGAGGAAGCGTCCGTTCTCCTCCTCCACCACCATCCAGCGCCGATCGCCCTGCAGGCCCAACAACCCCACCGCTGAAGCCTGCAGGCGTTGCGCCTGCGCGGACTTCACCGGGTACCGATACAGCTCACTGAGAAACATCCCTGCCGCCTTGCGTCATGTCCAAAACGCCAAGCTTATACCGGCATGGGGCCGGCGATCACGCAGTGGCGGTATCCAGCAACAGGCGCTGCTTGACCACGTCGACCAGGCGATCAGGCTGGAACTTGGACAGGAAGTTGTCGCAGCCTACTTTCTTCACCATCGATTCGTTGAAGCTGCCCGACAACGAGGTATGCAACACCACGTAGAGACGACGCAAACGGGCATCGCCACGAATCTCGGTGGTCAGCCGGTAGCCGTCCATTTCCGGCATTTCGGCGTCGGTAAAGATCATCAGCAGTTTCTCACAGACATCCTCGCCGGCATCGGCCCAGCCCTTGAGCATGCGCAGCGCCTTCAGGCCGTCACTGGCCACGTGCAGTTTCACCCCCAGCTGGGACAGGGTGTCGCGCAACTGCGCCAGGGCCACGCTGGAGTCATCCACCAGCAGCACTTCACGGCCGCGCGCCCGGGCCAGAACCGGGTCCGCGAGTTTGTCGCCAGACACCCTGGCGTTGTAGGGCACGATCTCGGCCAGCACCTTCTCCACGTCGATCACTTCGACCAGCTTGTCGTCGACCTTGGTGATGGCAGTCAGGTAATGCTGGCGCCCGGCACTGGTCGGCGGCGGCATGATGGCTTCCCAGTTCATGTTGACGATCCGGTCCACACCGCCCACCAGGAAGGCTTGCACCGAGCGGTTGTACTCCGTCACGATGATGGTACTGTCGGGCCCCGGCTGCAGCGGGCGCATGCCAATTGCCTGGGACAGGTCGATCACCGGCAGGGTCTGGCCACGCAGGTTGACCACACCGCAGACGAACGCATGACGCTGGGGCATCAGGGTCAGTTTGGGTAACTGAAGTACTTCCTGGACCTTGAACACGTTGATCGCAAACAGCTGGCGACCGGCCAGGCGAAACATCAGGATTTCCAGGCGGTTCTCACCCACCAGTTGCGTGCGTTGGTCTACCGTGTCGAGAATGCCGGCCATTGGAAAACCCCCAGGCTTGAGTCGGAAAAATAGAAATAATCCACCCTGTATCGGCGGCTTCAGGCCCAGCTTGACCCTTGCTGGAAAATGCCGCGAAGATAATTGATATCACTTTACCATCATGCTTTACTGCGGGAACAGCCACCGCGAACCAGCCGCTCGGCAAAAGTTCCTTACCTTAGCCATGCATCAGGGAAACCCTTAGCAGCAATCGGGTGCAACCTGATGTTCGCGCTATCCTTTAGCCATTAATGTGACGCCATTCTCACTGCATGAATGGAGTCAGGCTTTTGCTAGCTATCGTTTCGGCGCGCCCGTCCTCTGCACACGTCCCACGCGCGGGGGCATCATGAAGGACAGTGCCTTATCGTTCGATGATGCGCTGCAGAGGTTTCTTCTGGACGCGCAGGTACTGCTGACCCAGGCGCAGGAGTGCCTGCAGCATCTGGACCTGATCGAAAACGACCCGGATGCGTGCCGCGGCCTCGACAACGCGCTCGATACCTTGGCCCGGCAAGCCATGCACCTGGGCTTGCGTGAAGTCGCCCATTACACGACTGCCCTGCAACAGCTGCTTGCCCCGGCCTGCCACGGCGGCTGCCTGCAGCGCGAAGCCTTGCCGGCGGTAGGGGCGTGCCTGACCCTGCTTGCATGGCAACTGGAACTGGTCGACCCATTTACCGGCCGACTTAACCTGGACATCGGCGAGCAGCTGGTGTTGCTGGGTGAGCTGGCCAAGGTCGTGCAGCAACCGTTCGCGCAAACGTGCACGTATTGCGATGAACAGGGCCGCGTGTGCATCCACCCGCCTACCGAGGCGGCAGACGACACGCACACCGGCGGTCCATCGCCGGGGTACTGAACCGACGTGAAGTGCAACTGGGCACGCTCACCAAACCTGACAAGGCGAACTTGGGAAGGCGCAGGAAGTTGGCGGAGCCAGGGTGCCCCCCTGCCGCGCAAGTCATGTATGACGTGGCAAAACGGCTAGCACTTTGCCACCCGACAATACCCGACCAGCAGGTACTGCAAAGCGTTACCCAGCCGCGACCGCTGCAATGCGAAGTGGTAATATGCGCAGCCATGAACACTTGCAAGCTGTTGAAAGATTGCAAGTTCATGTGTTGGACAAAACATCGAAAGTAACTGCGCCAAAGCTCCTGACCAGCATTGTGCAACGCCCTCCATCAGCAATACTTCAGTGGCTTCCCTACCTATGCTCGCACGCTTGATGACTCCTTTGCGCTGCCACTCCCGCGCCGCCCTGCTGCGCTGGGCAACAGTCGGGCTGTGCGTGGCCTCGCTGGTCGCCAACCTAGCGTTTTACCTGAGTAGCCAGGCGATCCCGGTGAGCCTGCTGGTGCTCCAGCTGGCAGCCACAGTGGGCACTGCCGTGCAATTGGGCCTGGGTGCCGGCTCGATCAGCCTGCGCCCGGCGGAGCTGGCCGAGCGCATGCTCAAGGTCCAGGAAGACGAGCGTCAGCACCTGAGCCGGGAACTGCATGACGACATCGGCCAGTTGCTCACCGCTGCCAAGCTGCAGTTGCAATGGTTGCAGCGGCGCATGCCCGACGAGTTGCAGGGCCACTGCGACGCCCTGCGCAGCACGCTGGATGACACCTTGGGCAACGTGCGCAATGTGTCGGCCCTGCTCAACCCGCGGCAGTTGGCCAGCCTTGGCCTGGAAGCCAGCTTGCGGGCGCACCTGGTACGTACCCTGGCCAACAGCGGCGTGCACTGGAGCCTGGCGTGCAACCAGCGCCTGGGCGGCATCGACGAGGCCGTGACCATGGCAGTATTCCGCATTACCCAGGAAGCGGTGACCAACATGCTGCGCCATGCCCAGGCACGCAACCTGGTGATCGGCCTGCAACGCACCCCCGAGGGGCTGGCGTTGTCGATCCGCGACGACGGCCGCGGCTTCGTACCCGCCAGGGACCCGGCCGAGGCCGGCCAGCGCGGCCTGGCCGGCATGCAGGAGCGCGTGACCGCACTGCAAGGCAGCCTCGCCGTCACCAGCCAGCCCGGCCAAGGCACTCACATCGAGGCGGTGTTCCCCTGGCCACCACGTACTCAGCAACGCGCCAGGAGCACTGCTACTGATGACCTGTAGACTGCTGCTGGTAGACGACCACTCGCTGATCCGCGCCGGGGTGCGCGCCCTGGTCGGCGACATTCCCGGGTATGACGTCATCGGCGAAGCGGACGACGGCAGTCAGTTACTGGAAAGGGTGCGCATGCTGGCGCCGGATATCGTCCTGCTGGACATCTCCATGCGCTCGACCAGCGGCCTGGATGCGCTCACCCAACTGCGCACCAGCGGCAACCCCTGCAAAGTGCTGATCCTGTCGATGCACACCGACCCGGACCTGATCATGCGCGCCCTGGAAAGCGGCGCCCACGGCTACCTGCTCAAGGACGCCAGCGCCACCGAACTGGAGCAGGCCCTGGCGGCGGTGCGCAACGGCGAACGCTACCTCAGCCCGGCCATCGCCCATACGGTCATCAATCAGGCACTGCAACACGTCAGGCAGGGCAAGCAACCCTCTGCCGAGCGGCATAGCCTGACCGCGCGGCAACTGGAGATCCTGCGCCTTATCGTGCGCGGCAAATCGACCCGGGAAATTGCCGCTGGCCTTGGCCTGTCGATCAAGACGGTGGAAACCCACCGTTCGCAAATCATGAAACGCCTGCAGATTCATGACGTGGCCGGGCTGGTGCTGTTCGCCGTACGCGAGAAGATCATCAGCCTGGACGACTGAGCAACGGCGACCCGACGGGCAGGTGCAGGCGCAGTGCTGCGGGCCTGGCCTGGAAGCGCAGGGAGTGGGCCTGCACCGGTTCACCATCAAGGTTGATGTCCAGCCCCTGCGAGCACTTGATCTCGACCCAGGGCAGCCTGGCCCGGACGAACAGGCCGTCCCCGGCCAACAGGTCACGCAGGGTCCCCACCACTTCCTGGGGTGCCGGCAGGATGGCGATGTCGAGCAAACCGTCATTGACCACCGCGTCGGGGCACAGCACCTGCCCGCCCCCCGCCTGGCGGCCATTGCCGATACCCAGCGCCAGCAGGTCCCCCTGCCAGTCGAAGCCTGGCCCGTGCAACGTCACCGAAGCCGCCTGCAGCTCGCTGAACCGCGACAGCCCGGTGAACAGGTAGGCGGCAGCGCCCAGCACCTTCTTCAGGTCTTCGGAGGTGTTGGCCGTGACCTGGCTGCCGAAACCGCCGGTGGCCATGTTGAGAAACAGCTGCTCGCCGGCCTGCCCCAGGTCGATAGGCTGGGCAGGAACGTTCAGCAAGGCCAGCGCCGTGGCGGTCTCCTGGGGGATGCCGGCAGCCTTGGCAAAATCGTTGGCCGTGCCCAGCGGCAGCAACGCCAGGCTGGCCTCGGTACCCGCCAGCCCCATGGCTTCGGCGACATCGCGCAGCGTGCCGTCCCCGCCCCCTGCAACGATATGGCTGTAACCGGCACCCAGCGCCTCGTTGACCAGGCGCTGGGCGTCACCGGCCTCCCAGGTAACCCGCACATCCAGCACCCAGCCGCTGTCTCGCAGGCCGTGCACGGCGCTGCGTACGTCTTCGTTCATCGCCTGCTTGCCGTGCAGGATCAACATTGCCTTGCGCCCTTGCATCTACGCCCCTCCAGGAATGGACCCACCCAGATCTCGACCCTCGACGAGTGCCGATCGTTGCATGCCCCTGTGCAATTGATCGCCTGAACCGGGTATTTTTTCAACATCCGGCAATGCCCGACTATGCTCTGCTAATGCATGCGACAGGTTTTTGACCCAGGCGCGGATGTTTTCCAGCTCCGTCGCCCGTTTGACGCCTGCGCACCTGCGCCTGTGGCACCCTTGGCCAAGGACGTGCCCTCTGCGGCGCGCGCCCACTCATTCCGCGGCCTTCAGCGAGGACTCCGGGTCATGCGCATTCTCTGGACGCTGCCTTACCTGCCCTGGCCGACCACCAGCGGCAGCAAGACCCGGCAATACCATCTGCTGCGCGCAATGGCCCAGCGGGGCCACAGCATCACCCTGCTGGTGCAATCGAAAATCCCCCTCGACGATGCGGCCCGCGAAGCCCTGGAAGCACTGCTCGAACGCCTGATCGTGCTACCCCGGCGGCCCTTGCACAGCCCGCTGAACCTGCTGGCCTCGCCCATCATCGACTACCCGATGCGGGCGATCATCAATGGCCTGGCACCCTGCCTGCGGCACCGTTTCGAGCAATTGCTGGACGAGCCCTGGGACGTGATCCAGATCGAACACAGCTACAGCTTTCAGCCCTTCGAGAAAGCCCTGCAGGCACGCCGGTTACCCTACATGCTCAGCGAGCACACGCTGGAGTCAGTGATGGGTGGCACCAGTCACGATCGCCTGCCGCTGTGGCTGCGCCCACTCAACGCCTTCGACCGCTGGCGCTACCGGCGCTGGGAGCAGCGGGTATTGCGCCAGCCCACCGAACTGGTAGCGGTCAGCAGCCACGATGCCGAACTGATCGCACAGATCAGCGGGCGCCGGGTGAACGTGGTGGTCAATGGTGTGGACTGCGATTTCTACCAGCACGTGCAGCCCGCGCTGCACAGCCAGCGCCTGCTGTTCGTCGGCAATTTCGAGTACGGCGCCAACCTCGAGGCGATCGAATGGGCGCTGGAAGAGATCATGCCGCAGGTGTGGCTGAGCAACCCGGCGGTTCGCCTGGCAATCGCCGGGCATGCCATGCCGGCCAGCTGGAAACTGCACTGGAACGACCCGCGCATCGAATGGTTCGGCTACCGCCCCGACCTGCGTGAGCTGCAGCGGCGTTCGGCACTGTTCTTTGCGCCGTTGCGTTATGCCGGTGGCTCCAAGGTGAAGATCCTCGAAGCGATGGCCGCCGGCCTGCCCGTCATCACCACGGGCAAAGGCGTTTCAGGCCTGGCGGTGAACAACGGTGAGCACTACCTGGGCAGTGACGAAGGCGACCAGCTGGCGCTGTTGATCACCCAACTGCTCAACCAGCCCTGGCGCATGAGCCAGTTGAGCGATGCCGGGCGCCAGTTCGCCCGCCAGCGCCACGACTGGCGGGTAGCCGCGCAGCAACTGGAAAATGTGCACATGCGCCTGGCCCAGGCGGCACCGGCCGAAGCCGCGGCGCCAACCAGTGCCTGGCTGGGTCGCTCAACCAAGTAACTCGCTGAACGGGATGAACGGCACGCTATCGCCCTGCTTCGGCGTGCTGCCTTCACGCACCTCCACCAACCCATCGGCCCAGGCCGCACTGCGCAGCACGCCAGAGCTCTGGTTCTTGTAGATGCGTACCTGGCCCTGCTCGATGCGGGCACGCAGGTATTCCCGGCGGGTGCCGGGCCTGGGCCAGTCGAAGCCCGCTGGCACGTCGAAACGTAGCGGCGTGACCTCGGCCACGCCCTGGCGGCGCAACAGGTAGGGCCGGGCCAGCAAGCCGAAGGTGACCAGGGTCGACGCCGGGTTACCCGGCAGACCGATCACCGGCACACCTTGGAAGTGGCCGAAGGTCAGCGGCTTGCCGGGCTTGATTGCCAGCTTCCACAGGGCCAGCTCACCGGCTTCGCGCAGGGCAGCACCGAGGTAGTCGGCCTCGCCTACAGAAACACCACCGGTGGACAGGATCAGGTCGACATCGCCCAGCCGGGCCAGGCAGGCGCGGGTCCGCGCCAGGTCATCCGGCAGGATGCCCGCATCGAGCACAGCGCAGCCCAGCCGCTGCAACCAGCTCACCAGTAGCCGGCGGTTGCTGTTATAGATCTGCCCCGGGCCCAGCGGCAGGCCAGGCTCGACCAGTTCGTCACCGGTGGACAGCACAGCCACCCGCACCTTGCGCACCACCTCCAGGCGCTCGTGGCCGAGGCTGGCAGCCAGGCCCAGCTCGATCGGCCCCAGTCGGGTGCCAGCGCTCATCACCTGCTCGCCCTTGCGGGCTTCCTGGCCTTGGGGGCGAATGTTCTGCCCGGTTTTCAACGGTGCGAGAAAGCGTACCCGGTCTTCCGCCGCTGCGGTGTTTTCCTGCATCTCGACGCAGTCGGCTCCTTCAGGCAGCGGCGCTCCGGTGAAGATCCGCGCACAGGTACCAGGTTGCAGTGGCTGCGGCGCATGGCCGGCGAAGATCCGCTGGCTGACCGCCAACGGCTCACCCTGCCAATCAGCCAGGCGCAGGGCATAACCGTCCATGGCGCTGTTCGGCCAGGACGGCAGGTCGAGCGCGGCCACCAGGTCGCTGGCCAGCACACGGCCCTCGGCCTCGGCCAGCGGCAGGCGCTCGGTATCGCGAATCGGCGCCGCTTCGGCCAATGCCAGCAATTGTTCCAGGGCCTGTTCCACCGGCATCAGTGGCCGGGCCGGGCTGGCCTCAGCCACGGCTGTCACAGGCGGCTGCCTGTTTCAGGTGGGCGACGAAATTGCACGGGCGATGGCGAGCATCCAGCTGTTCCGCGAGGATACCGTCCCAACCAGTGCGCACCGCATTGGTCGAGCCTGGCAGGCAGCACACCAGGGTACCGTTGGCCAGCCCGGCGAGCGCGCGCGACTGCACGGTGGACGTGCCAATATCAGCCACGGAAATCTGCCGGAACAGCTCGCCGAAACCTTCCACCTGCTTGTCCAGCAGGCAGGCCACGGCTTCAGGCGTGCTGTCACGCCCGGTAAAGCCGGTGCCGCCGGTAATCAGCACCACCTGCACGCGGTCATCGGCAATCCAGGTTGCGACCTGGGCGCGGATCTTGTACAGATCGTCTTTCAACAGCACACGCTCGGCCAGACGGTGGCCGGCCGCGGCCAGCCGGTCGACGAACAGCTGGCCGGAGGTATCGGTGTCGAAGGTACGGGTGTCGCTGACCGTGAGCACGGCGATGTTCAGCGGCACGAAGGGGGTATCTGCCTTGGCTTTCATGGAAGTCCGTCACAAGAAGATGGGATGGCCGCAGTTATAACACAGCATGCGACCAACTCAGCGTGACGCCCTTGGGCCTTGCGCTTGGTCAATGCCTTGGCTGAGCCGCTATGCTGCACTGTAGACGGAACTTGCGTGGACGCCCTGCGTCTTAATGTCATCTAGCACCATCGCACTGGAGAAACACGATGATTCAACGGACCCTACCCGCCTTTCTGCTCGCCTTGGGCCTGGGCGCCCTCGCTGGCTGCGCATCGCCGACCGTCATTACCCTGAACGACGGCCGCGAAATCCAGGCCACCGATACCCCGAAATTCGATGAAGACTCCGGTTTCTACGAATTCGAGCAGCTGGATGGCAAGCGCACCCGCCTCAACAAGGACCAGGTCCGCACTGTGAAAGAGCTCTGATTGCAGCTCGCTTTTTTGCAAACGCCCTTTTAACAACAAGGGGTTGCGTGCAAAAACTGGATGCAGTAGGATTTCTTTCATCGGAGTGTAGCGCAGCCAGGTAGCGCGTCTCGTTCGGGACGAGAAGGCCGCAGGTTCGAATCCTGTCTCTCCGACCAAATCCTGATCAGAAAGCCCGCCATCGTGCGGGCTTTTTGTTGTGTCCGAGAATCGGTCCCCGCTTGGGCAAGGACCGCATGAAGGCGGAAACGTCAGGCAGTGAGGCGCGAGGTGACTTCGCCCAGCTGTCCCGACAAGCCATGCAGGCGCTGCCCCGCCTGTTCGGTATGCTGTACCGCCTCCTGGTTGGCTGTGGCGATGCGGGTGATCTCGATCAGGTTGCGCGAAATGTCTTCGGCCACGCTGGTCTGTTCTTCCGCCGCCGTGGCGATCTGCCGGTTCATGTCGCGGATGGCCTCCACTGCCAGGGTGATGCGCTGCAGCATATGGCCTGCCTGCTGCACCTGTGCGGCGCCCTCCTCGCTGCGCTGCCGGCCGCTTTCGATGGCCTTGACCGCTTCCACGGCCCCGGACTGCACCGCTTCGATGATCTGGTGAATCTCGGCGATCGACGCCGCTGTGCGCTGGGCCAGGCTGCGCACCTCATCGGCGACCACGGCGAAACCACGGCCGGCTTCGCCGGCGCGGGCCGCCTCGATGGCGGCGTTGAGCGCCAGCAGGTTGGTCTGTTCGGCTATGCCACGGATCACCTCAAGCACTTTCCCTATGCGCGTGCTGTCATGCTCCAGGTCGCGAATCACCGCCGCCGTGCCCGCAATTTCGCGGTTGACCACGCCAATGATGTCGATGGTCTGCTGCATCACCTGCTCGCCCGCCTGTGCACTGTGGTCGGCGTCGTCCGCTGCCCGCGCCGCCTCGGCTGCGTGGCGCGCGACCTCCTGGGCGGTGGCAGACATCTCATGCATGGCCGTGGCCACCTGATCGGTGCGCTGAAACTGGTCGTGGGTGCCACGGGCCATGTCGCTGGCGATGCTGCGCAACTGGCCGCTGGCACCTTCCAGCTCCTGGGCGTTGTCCTGCAGGCGGCCGACGGTATCAGCGAGGAAATCGCGCAAGGTATTGGCTGCCCGCGCCAGCCGCCCCAGTTCATCCTCGCGGCGGCTGTCCACCCGCGCCACAAAGCGGCCCTGGCTGAGCTGTGCCACATATTCTATCAACTGGCGAATCGGCTCGATCAGGCTGCGGTTGACCAGCCACAAGCTGAGCAGCCCCACCAGCACCGCCGAGGCAAGCATCACCAACAGGCCCAGCCATACCGTACGTTCGGCGCCAGCACTGAGGCTGACGGCACGCTGGCGGGCATCGGCGCGCAATTGCTCGACCAGCTCGCTCATCTGCTCGCTGGCGGCACGGTCCACCCCCTTGACCGCCTGGTCGCCGGCAACCGGGTCGCCACCCGTCGCCAGGAATGCCTGGCGGCCCTGTGCATACGCCAGGCCAAGCTGCCGGTGGCTGTCACGCAGTTGCTGCAACGGTGCCTTGAGGCGCGCGTCGCTGCTCTCGATCAATTGCCCGAGCAGTTGCTGCACCTGCTGCTCGCGGGCCTGGAACTGCTGCCAGTACTTGTCCATGTCAGCGGGTTGGCGCCCACGCAACAACACGTTTTTCCATTCCTGCACCTGGATCTTGAACTGCAGGTTGGCTTCGTCGATCAATTGCGAGGCCCGCAGCGGCCCGTCAACCAGCTCGGCATAGCCGCGCACGCTGGCCGAGAGAAACTGAAAACACACCAGGGCGATCAGCAGCATGGCCAACAGGCTGCCGCCGAGCAGCGAGAGAATTTGCACTCTGAGCGATTTACGCAACATCTTGGGTCTCGAGAACCAGGGGGAAGGCTGGGGCGGCCAACGCAGCCCCGGTTACTGGCAGGCCAAAAAAAGGCTGCCATCAAGCAATGGCAGCCAGGTCAAGCACGCAACAGTCGAGGCAGATACTCTCAGGCAAATACTACAGAAATGTTACAGGGCTACGACAAGCTAGCCCGCAGTGAACTGCAACGCCGCCAGCCGCGCATAGAGCGGGCTGTGCTCGATCAACTGGCGATGCGTTCCCACCGCCACCAGCTTGCCCTTGTCGATGACGGCGATACGGTCGGCATGTTGCACCGTGGCCAGGCGGTGAGCGATCACCACGGTGGTGCGCCCGGCCATCAGGCTGGGCAGCGCCTGCTGGATCAAGTATTCACTTTGCGCGTCAAGGGCGCTGGTGGCTTCGTCCAGTAACAGGATCGGCGCATCGACCAGCAACGCCCGGGCGATGGCCAGGCGCTGCCGCTGCCCGCCAGACAGGCCGATGCCACCCTCGCCCAATGGGGTCTGATAACCCTGCGGCAGTTGCCGGATGAAGGCATCGGCATGGGCACCGCGGGCCGCTGCCTCGACCTCGGCCAGGGTGGCCTCTGGCCGCCCATAGCGGATATTGGCCTCGACCGTGCCACGAAACAGCGAGGGGTTTTGTGCCACCAGGGCGAACTGCCGGCGCAGTTGATCGGGGTCCAGTTCGGTAATCGCCTCGCCGTCGAGCAGGATGCGCCCTTGCTGGGGGTCGTAGAAGCGCAGCAACAGGTCGAACAAGGTCGACTTGCCTGCCCCCGAGGGCCCGACCAGCGCCACGGTCTGCCCCGGCTCGATGGTCAGGCTGAGGCCATCGATAGCCGCGATCGATGGCCGTGACGGATAGGCGAACACCAGCTCCTGCAGCTCGATACGGCCACTGGCCCGTTGCTGCGGCAGCACACGTGCCTTGCTGGGCGCGAGGATCGCAGAGCTGGCCGCCAGCAGTTCGGCGATGCGCTCGGCTGCGCCCGCCGCCCGCTGCAGTTCGCCGATCACTTCGCTGAGGGTGCCGAAGGCACTGCCGACGACCAGGCTGTAGAACACGAAGGCGGCCAGTTCGCCCGCGGAAATACGCCCAGCGATCACGTCCATGCCGCCTACCCACAGCATCACTCCCATCGCGCCCAGTACCAGGACGATCACCAGGGTGATCAGCCAGGCACGCTGGGCGATGCGTTGCCGGGCCACGGCGAACGCCGCCTCCACCGTACTGGCGAACAGCCTGCGGTCATGCGCCTGGTGGTTGTAGGCCTGCACGGTCTTGATCTGCCCGAGGGTCTCGGCCACGTAGCTGCCAACGTCGGCCACGCGGTCCTGGCTCTGCCGCGACAGGCGGCGGACCCGTCGGCCAAACAGCAGGATCGGCGCCAGCACCAGCGGCAGGGCCACGACCACGATGCTGGTGAGCTTGGCGTTGGTGATAAACAGCAATACCACGCCGCCGACGACCATCAGCGCGTTGCGCAGGAACATCGACAGCGATGAACCGATCACCGACTGCAGCAACGTGGTGTCGGCGGTCAGCCGCGACTGGATTTCCGAGCTGCGGTTGTCTTCGAAAAACCCGGGGTGCAAGCCGAGCAGGTGGTCGAACACGGCCCGGCGGATGTCAGCCACGCAACGCTCGCCGATCCATGACACCAGGTAGAAGCGGCTGAAGGTGCCCACGGCCAGGGCCAGCACCAACAACAGGAACAGGCCGATGGTCTGGTTGAGCTGGTGCACGGAGCGGGTCATGAAACCCTGGTCGACCAACAGGCGGATGCCTTGCCCCATGTACAGGGTAATGGCTGCGGTGATCACCAGGGCAAGCAGCGCCAGCAGCACCTGGCGACGGTAGGGGCGAAGGAACTGCCAACCCAGGCGCAAGGCGCGGCGTTGGCGCGGGGAAACCGGTTCAGGCATGGCGGTGACCAAAATGGCGGGGAAAGCGCAGCCTACCACTCATCGGCCTCTGGGGTGCCCTGCCAGGTAGCTATAGCCCATTGGTCTAACCAGGCGCTGGAGCTTTACCGCCGTTTCTGTTGGACTGTCTTTGCCGTGGCGCTGCGCTTGGAGTCACAGGCCAGTCACGGCGCAGGGTTAACCTGAGCTTGAACCTGATAAGGAGGCACTACATGAGCTTGCAGCATGGCAGCGACAATCAGAAGCCCCGGCCCACCCCGCCAGCGCAGGTGTGCGGCTCGATCATCGACGCCCAGGGGCGCGAAGTACCGATCACCGAGCAGATGATCCAGCAGGCCTGCAAGGCCCTGGAGGAAAGCCGGGGCGAGCGCGTACGCAAGGGTTGATCGGCGAATCCCTGTGACCCGGCGCTTGCGCCGGGTTTTTATTGGGCTGAATCCTGCACCGGCCTCTTCGCGTGTGAACCGGCGCCCACAGCGACCGCACAGGTAGTGAGGGCAGGGGCAGCGTTCAACAGGCTGTCAGACCAGCACCCCACCCAGGGCACTCACCAGCTGCGCTAACTGCGGCGACTCACCGCGCAAGCGCACCGCCAGCCCTTCGATTTCGCGACGCGGTGGGTACTGCTTGCGCAACTGGTCGAATGCCGCGCGCTGTTGCTGCGGGTCGTCGCTGAGGCTGCGGCGGAAGTCGGCATCGTCACGGCGCGGGTCGTACAAGGCGCGACACAGGGTGGCCAAAGCCCAGGCCGGGTCGGCATCGGCATCCAGCTCGATCTGGGCCAGCGGCGGGCGTGGCAGCAGGTCGCTCAGTTGCACCTGTTCCTCCACGCCCAGGAAGCGGCACAACGCCTGATAGATCTGCGCCGTGCCCCGCTGACGACCGTCGAGGCTATAGCCGGCAATGTGCGGCGAGGCCAGCGTGCAGAGGTCGGCCAGTTGCAGGTCGACCTGCGGCTCGCCCTCCCACACGTCCAGCACCGCATGCACGTCTTCACGCTCGAGCAGCAGTTCGCGCAGCGCGTGGTTGTCCACCACCGAGCCGCGGCTGGCGTTGATCAACCAGGCGCCCGGGCGCAGACGTGCCAGTTGCGCCTGGCCCAGCAAGTGCCAGGTCGGGTGCTCGCCGCCACGCTGCAACGGGGTATGCAGGCTGATCACATCGCATTGCTGCAGGAGAGTATCGAGGCTGACGTAATCGCCGCCCTCGGCGGCCTGGCGCAATGGGTCGCACACCAGCACCTTCCAGCCCAGGCCGTGCAGTACCCGAACCAGGCGCCCCCCCACCTCACCGGCGCCCACCACGCCATACACCCGCTCGGGCAGCGCCACGCCATCCAGCTCGGCCAGGGTCAGCAGACTGCCCAGCACGTAATCCACCACACCCCGGGCGTTGCACCCCGGGGCGCTGCTCCAGCGGATACCGGCCTCGGCAAAGTAGTCCAGGTCCAAATGGTCGGTGCCGATGGTGCAAGTGCCGACAAAGCGCACGCGGCTACCTTCGAGCAGTTGGCGGTCGACCTTGGTCACCGAGCGCACCAGCAGAATGTCGGCGTCCCTGACGCTGGCGGCATCTAGGCTTCTGCCAGGGTAACGGCGAATTTCACCGAAACCCTGGAAAAAGGCATCGAGCAGCGGAATGTTCTCGTCGGCAACTATCAGCATGGCGCTCTCCTGTCTGGGGAACGCAGTGTAGGCGCAACGCCGGGCGTGTTCCAGAGCGCTTCAGTCGGCTTTCTTGCGGATCCAGTACAGGAAGGTGCCGGCGTTCTCCTGCTGCTGCAGCAGTTCGTGACCGAGGAAGTTGCAGAACTTGGGGATGTCGCGACGGGTCGAGGGGTCGGTGGCGATGACTTTGAGCAGGCCGCCAGCGGCGAGGTCACGGACGTGCTGGTGCAGCATCATCACCGGTTCCGGGCAATTCAGGCCGGTGGCGTCGAGGATGGCGTCGGGGGTGAATTCGGTCATGGAAGGCTCCGCAAGTGATGCGCCATTGTCGCGCATAGTACCGCCTGAACCAAGGGGCCGCTGGGCGGCCCCGCCAATCAGCGTGGTTTCGGATCAAGCCGGCGCAGATGGCAGGTCACTTCCTCACGGTCGTGATACAGCTGCTTGCAGGCGATCGATACCTTGACCTTGCGCGCCTTGAATGTCGCCTCCATGCGCTCGAGCAACCGGCGTACCTCGGCATAGCGCTGTTTCATGGGCAATTTCAGGTTGACCACCGCTTCGCGGCACAGCCCCTCGCCCAGCCAGGTTTCGATCAGCGAGGTGGTGCGCGCCGGCTTCTCGACAATGTCACACACCATCCAGTCCACCGGCTGCTTCGGCTGCCAGCTGAAACCATCAGCCATCAGGTGCTGGACCAGCCCGGTATCCATCAGGCTTTCCGCCATCGGCCCATTGTCGATGGCCGTCACCAGCATGCCCCGACGCACCAGTTGATAGGTCCAGCCACCCGGCGATGCCCCCAGGTCGACACCGGTCATGTCATCACCCAGGCGCTGCGCCCATTGTTCACGGGGAATGAACTGGTGCCAGGCTTCTTCCAGCTTGAGGGTCGAGCGGCTGGGCGCCTCGCGGGGAAATTTCAGGCGCGGGATGCCCATCGGCCACAGCGCGCTGTTATTGGCCGGGGCGACGCCGGCGAACACGCGGCGGCCGCTGAGGAAGGTAAGCAGCAGGCGTGGACGGCTGGCGTCGTCGACCAGCTGACCAGAGTTTTCCAGCGCCTTGCGCAGTGGCACCTCGAATTTGCGGCAGAAGGTCGACAACTCCTTGCCGTCGTTGCTGTCCAGCACTTCCAGCCACAGGCTGCCGAACACCGGAAACCCGGCCAGGTACGCCTGCAGCACAGAAATGCGGTCGCTTTCCGGCAGCTCGACATAACCGCCACGGGCCCATTGCCGAGGGAAAATCAGCTGGTTGAAGCGCAGTTCCCCCATCAGACGCTCGCCACCACCCTCCTCGCTGCAGACAAACTCGGCACTGGCACTGTGCGGCTTGCCTTTGGCATAACCGGCGATGCCCAGGCGGGCGGCATGTTCGCTGATTTCGGCGCAGACCTCGCCCTCGAAACCGGGCCGGCAATGCATGAACAGGGTATTCATCTCTCACTCCACTACGGCGGGCGCGCCACAGGCGCCGGCAGGGCGGCGATGATAAAGGAAGATTGGAACCTGCGACACGCCCCGCCGGTCCAGAAAAGGGTCAGGTGGCGCAAAGCGGTCTAACCTGACCTTTCAGCCAGGTCCGCAGCGTGCGGGCCGACACAGAGCGGTGCCCCGGCAGGCCTGAGCCATTGCCGGCCACCGGCGCAGAAGGAGTTGGCAATGCCCTCGCTCGATAGCCTGAACACCCTCAAGCCCCTCACGGTGGGTGACCAGACCTACCACTACTTCAGCCTTCCCGAAGCCGCCCGACAGCTGGGCGACCTGCAGCGCCTGCCGATGTCGCTGAAGGTGCTGCTGGAAAACCTGCTGCGCTGGGAGGACGGCAAGACTGTCACTGGCGACGACCTGCGTGCCCTTGCCCAATGGCTGGGCGAGCGGCGTTCCGACCGCGAGATCCAGTACCGCCCGGCGCGGGTACTGATGCAGGACTTCACCGGCGTGCCGGCCGTGGTCGACCTGGCCGCCATGCGCGCCGCCATGGCCAAGGCCGGTGGCGATCCGCAGCGGATCAACCCGCTGTCACCGGTGGACCTGGTGATCGACCACTCAGTGATGGTCGACCGCTACGGCACGCCACAGGCCTTCAGCGAGAACGTCGACATCGAAATGCAGCGCAATGGTGAACGCTATGCGTTCCTGCGCTGGGGCCAGAGCGCCTTCGACAACTTCAGCGTGGTACCGCCAGGCACCGGGATCTGCCACCAGGTCAACCTGGAATACCTGGGCCGCACCGTCTGGACCCGTGAGGCCGATGGCCGCACCTACGCCTTCCCGGACACCTTGGTCGGCACTGATTCACATACCACCATGATCAATGGCCTGGGCGTGCTTGGCTGGGGCGTGGGCGGCATCGAAGCGGAAGCGGCCATGCTCGGCCAGCCGGTATCAATGCTGATCCCGGAAGTGATCGGCTTCAAGCTGACCGGCAAGCTGCGCGAAGGCATCACCGCCACCGACCTGGTGCTGACGGTGACGCAGATGCTGCGCAAGAAGGGTGTGGTCGGCAAGTTCGTCGAATTCTATGGCGATGGCCTGGCCGAGCTGCCCTTGGCCGACCGCGCGACCATCGCCAACATGGCCCCGGAATACGGTGCCACCTGCGGCTTCTTCCCGGTCGACCAGGTAACCCTGGACTACCTGCGCCTGTCCGGCCGCCCCGAGGCGACCGTGCAACTGGTCGAGCACTACTGCAAAGCCCAGGGCTTGTGGCGGCTGCCGGGGCAGGAGCCGCTGTTCAGCGACAGCCTGGCGCTGGACATGCACGAGGTGGAGGCCAGCCTGGCCGGGCCCAAGCGGCCGCAGGACCGAGTGGCCCTGGGCCAGGTCCGCCAGGCCTTCGACCACTTTATCGAACTGCAGCCCAAACCCCTTGCCAAGGAAGTCGGCCGTCTGGAAAGCGAAGGTGGCGGCGGCGTGGCGGTGGGCAACGCCGACCAGGCCGGAGAAATCGACTACAGCCATCAAGGCCAGACCCATACCCTGCGCGATGGCGCGGTGGTGATCGCTGCGATCACCTCCTGCACCAACACCTCCAACCCCAGCGTGATGATGGCCGCCGGGCTGGTGGCGAAAAAGGCCCTGGAGAAAGGCCTGCAGCGCCAACCTTGGGTCAAGAGTTCGCTGGCGCCGGGTTCCAAGGTAGTCACCGACTACTTCAAGGCCGCCGGGCTCGACACCTACCTCGACCAACTGGGGTTCGACCTGGTCGGCTATGGTTGCACCACCTGCATCGGCAACTCTGGCCCGCTGGATGACGCGATCGAAAAGGCCATTGGCAGCGCCGACCTCACCGTAGCCTCGGTATTGTCGGGGAACCGCAACTTCGAAGGCCGCGTGCACCCGCTGGTGAAGACCAACTGGCTGGCCTCGCCGCCGCTGGTGGTGGCCTATGCCCTGGCCGGCACCGTGCGCCTGGACCTGACCAGCGACCCGCTGGGGACCGGCAACGACGGCCAGCCGGTGTACTTGCGCGACATCTGGCCCAGCCAGCAGGAAATCGCCGCGGCCGTGGCCAAGGTCGATACGGCGATGTTCCACAAGGAATACGCCGAAGTGTTCGCTGGCGATGCGCAGTGGCAGGCCATCGAAGTACCTCAGGCAGCCACCTACGCGTGGCAGGCTGACTCCACCTACATCCAGCATCCCCCGTTCTTCGATGGCATCGGCGGGCCACCACCGCAGCTCACGGATATCCGGAACGCAAGAATACTGGCGCTGCTGGGCGACTCGGTGACCACCGACCACATTTCCCCGGCCGGCAATATCAAGGCCGACAGCCCGGCCGGGCGCTACCTGCGTGAACAGGGCGTGGAACCACGCGATTTCAACTCCTACGGCTCGCGGCGTGGCAACCATGAAGTGATGATGCGGGGCACCTTCGCCAACATCCGTATCCGCAACGAAATGCTGCCGGGCGAAGAAGGTGGCATCACCCTGCACGTGCCCACTGGCGAGAAATTGCCGATCTACGACGCCGCCATGCGCTACCAGCAAGCCGGCACTCCGCTGGTAGTGATTGCCGGGCAGGAATACGGCACCGGTTCAAGCCGCGACTGGGCGGCCAAGGGCACCAACCTGCTGGGCGTCAAGGCGGTGCTCGCAGAAAGCTTCGAACGCATTCACCGTTCCAACCTGGTGGGCATGGGGGTGCTGCCGCTGCAGTTCAAGGCCGGGCACAACCGCAAGCAACTGGGGCTGACCGGCAAGGAACAGATCGATGTCCTGGGCCTGACCGGCGCGGAACTCCACCCAGGCATGAACCTGTCCCTGCGCATCATCCGCGAGGATGGGCAGCAGGAGCAGATCGAAGTGCTTTGCCGCATCGACACTTTGAACGAGGTGGAGTACTTCAAGGCAGGGGGAATCCTGCATTATGTGTTGCGTCAGCTGATCGCCGGCTGAATCGGGTATGCTTGGGCCGCTCCCGCAGGCGATGGGTAGCGGCCCGTTTCCATCTACCCGAGAAGGACCACTCGTGCCTCGCCTCCACCTGATCGTTCTCCTGTTTCTGGCCCTCGGTTACACGCTGGCCCTGAACCTCGGCAACCTTGGCATCGCCACCCTGCCCACCTTCCTCGCCCTGCTTGTCTGCGCCCTGCTTGCTGGTCGCCCGCAGCGCTGGCTACGAGCCCTGGGCCATATACTGTTCATCCTGTTGGCTATCGCCCTGGCGCTGCACTGGCTGCCCGGTTTCAACGCAGCCAAGGTCATCGACAGCGCCATCCTCAGCTCCGGCGCCCAGCCCTTCACCTTGTACCTGAACCTGGACAAACCGCTGATCGGCGCCTGGCTGCTGTTGGCCTGCCCTTGGCTGATCATCTGGCGCGGCCAGGGCCTGCAGGCCAGCCTGCTGTACGTGCTGCCCCTGACCCTGCTTGCCTGCCTGGGCGGCGCCTGGGCCCTGGGCATGGTTGCATGGGCGCCGAAATGGCCCGAACAGGCCTGGCTGTGGTTGCTGAACAACCTGTTGTTGGTCAGCCTGACCGAAGAGCTGCTGTTTCGCGGTTATCTGCAAGGCAGCCTGCAGCGCATGCTGCGCCATCAGGGGCTGGCGTTGTTCGCCGCCGCCATGCTGTTCGGCCTGGCCCACCTGGGGGCTGGCTGGCAATGGGTATACCTGGCCACCCTCGCTGGTCTGGGCTACGGCCTGGCATACCGCTGGGGCGGCGTGGCGGCAGCCGTGCTTTGCCACTTCGGCCTGAACCTGATGCATTTCACGCTGTTCAGCTACTCGATGCTGGCTCTTGGCTAGCTAATCGGTCATCATCTGACTTCTACGTCATTAATCCGCAGTAAAAACGCAATAATGACGCAAACAAGCCTGAACATGCCCGGCGACTAACCCAGACTGAATAATGGCCTATTGCCACAGATCAAGCCTTGCAAATATTCACTCAATAAAACCAGGGCCTTGCCGATAGCTTTGGAAAGCCCTGCGGACTATCAACCCATGCGTAACAACCAGCCGATTACCCAGAGAGAAAGGACTTTCCCTGCCCAGCAGCGGTTGATCTCTACCACCAATGCCAAAGGGGTGATCACTTACTGCAACGATGCTTTCATCGAGATAAGTGGTTTCACCCGCGAAGAACTGACCGGTGCGCCACACAACCTGGTACGCCACCCGGACGTGCCGCCAGCCGTGTTCGCGCACATGTGGCAGACCCTCAAGCAGGGCCAGCCGTGGATGGGTATTGTCAAGAACCGCTGCAAGTCCGGTGATCACTATTGGGTCAACGCCTACGTCACGCCGATCTTCGACAACAACCAGGTGGTTGGCTTCGAATCGGTGCGGGTCAAACCCACTGCCGAACAGATTCGTCGCGCCGAGGCGCTCTACCAACGGATCAACCAGGGCAAGCCGCCAGTACCACGCCGCGACAAGTGGCTACCGGTGCTGCAGGACTGGCTGCCGTTCATCCTGATCAGCCAGGTGGGCTTCCTGATCGGCAACTGGCTCGGCCATTCCTGGGGCTTCGCCCTGGCCGCCGGGCTTTCCGTACCCCTGGGCCTGCTCGGTCTGGGCTGGCAGCAGCGCGGCCTCAAGCGCCTGCTGCGCCTGGCCGAACAGACCACCTCCGACCCGCTGATCGCACAGATGTACACTGACAGCCGCGGGGTACAGGCACGCCTGGAAATGGCCATGCTGAGCCAGGACGCACGCATGAAAACCTGCCTGACCCGTCTGCAGGACAGCGCCGAACACCTCAGCGAACAGGCGCGCCAGTCCGACGCCCTGGCGCACAGGAGTTCTTCGGGGCTGGAACGTCAGCGTGTGGAAACCGAGCAAGTCGCCGCCGCAGTCAATCAGATGGCCGCCACCACCCAGGAAGTGGCCAACCACGTGCAGCGCACCGCCGATGCCACCCAGGAAGCCAACCGCCTGACCAGCCAGGGCAGGCAGATCGCCGGGGAAACCCGCGAAGCCATCGAGCGCCTGTCGGCTGCGGTAGGCGAAACTGGCCAGACAGTCACCCAGTTGGCCAAGGACAGTGACGAGATTGGTGGCGTGGTCGATGTGATCAAGGGCATCGCCGATCAGACCAACCTGTTGGCATTGAACGCAGCCATCGAAGCGGCGCGTGCAGGTGAAATGGGCCGTGGCTTTGCCGTGGTGGCCGATGAAGTGCGCCAGCTGGCACAGCGCACCGCCGAGTCCACCGGGCAGATTCACGGGCTTATCGCCAAGCTGCAACAGACTGCCAGCAATGCCGTACTGACCATGGAAACCGGCCACCGCCAGGCGCAGGAAGGCGTCGAACGCGTGATGCAGGCCGACGAGGCACTGGTCGGGATCAGCGAAGCGGTGGCCAACATCACCGACATGGCAACCCAGATCGCCGCCGCGACAGAAGAGCAGACCGCGGTAGCCGACGAGATCAGCCGCAACATCAGCACCATTGCCGAGCTGGCCGACCAGACCGCCGAACAGGCCCAGCACTCGGCGCTGCTCAGCGAGGAGCTGACCAGTACCGCGGGTACCCAGTACTCACTGGTGGAGCGCTTCAACCGCTGAGCCCCTCAGAAAAGCTTGACCGCGAACAGAGTAGCTACCTTGGGAACTGCGCTGACTTCAAGTTGGCGCTGTACCTGAATCCTCCAGGTCACCAATCCAGGCGCAAACGGCTCTCGAAATAGCGTTCTTCCCCGCTCAGTGGGTCCTCGAAACGCAAGCTCTGCGCCAGCAGTTTCAACGGCCGCTGATAGTCATCCTGGTCCTTGAGCAACAGCGGGTAGAACGGGTCATTGCTGATACCCGCACCCAATGCCGCCATGTGCACACGCAACTGGTGGGTCTTGCCGGTGACCGGCGACAACCCATAGCGCCACAGGTCGCCATGCTTCTCCAGCACTTCGGCCCAGGTTTCGCTGTTAGCCTCCCCTTCCACTTCGTGCATGCGGAAAAACGGCTCGCCATGCACCAGGCGGCTTTTGTGCACCAGCGGAAAATCGTGTTGCGGCATGGCTGCGGCAATGGCCTGGTAGCGCTTTTCGATACGCCGCTCAGGGAAGAGCCGCTGGTAGGCACTGCGACTCTGCGGATTGGCGGAAAACAGCACCAGCCCGGCCGTATGCCGGTCGATACGGTGCAACGGTACCAAGTGCGGGTTGCCGAGGCGGTGAATCAGGCGGCGCAGCAAGGTCTGCTCGACATATTCCCCGGTCGGCGTCACCGGCAGGAAATGCGGCTTGTCCGCCACCACCAGGTGATCATCAACGTGCAGCACCGCCTCCTGCACCGGAATCGGCCGCTCGTTCGGCACTTCACGGAAGTAGTGCAAACGCATGCCCCGCTTGTACGGCAGCTCAGCCGAGATAGCTAGCCCCTCGGCATCCAGCACCCGGCCCCGGGCAAAGCGATCAAGCCATTGAGCCCGGTCGATTGCCTTGAAATGGTCACACAGGCAGTCGAGTACCGTCGCCCAATTACCGGGTGGCAGGCACACTGTGCTGGCTTGCTGGCGGGCGGGGTCGAACGGCGTGGTCATGGCGGGGCTCGAAACATTCACGGCCGCGCATTATCCCCCAAGCCCGCACCCTCAACCAGCCTTGGCCATCGCTTCGCTGCGTTCCTTCAGCCAACGCAGTACCTGCACCGGCTCCCAGCGGCCGGGGTCGTACAGGGCATACAGCAACCCCTGATAACCCACGACATCCAGCCCGCGGTGATAGCCGGCACGCTGAAACAAGGCCTCAATTTCTGCAAAGCAGGTATTGAAGTGGACCTTGCCGAACGGTGTGCGGTCGTCGGTGACCAGGCCTTCGAGGCGCAGTTCCAGAACGGCGTCCGCCACCCGTTCGACGGGCATGCGGTTGACGCTGTACTTGAGTTGCTCGACGTTGAGCATGGCTTTACCTCGACACTGTATTTATATACAGCATACGAACATCCCCTTACATTCGTCAATGCGCTTCATTGCAGCCCCTCCTGGCAGCCGCTGTCTCTGCTGATGGTCAACACCTGTCGCCGGGGCGCGCCTGGCGTCACCGACAGGTGTACCCATTGCTCGAACTCGAGGATCAACTGGTCGAACGGAATGGCGCTTTCGCTGATGCGGCGCACGACTTCGCACGGGCTTACTTCAACCACCGTAAAGTCGGCGGCCAGCCCTTGCAAATGCTTGCTTGTCGGCGCCCCGCCAATGCGGCTGTTGACTGCCGGACTGCGATAGCCGCTGCTGACGATGACCGGCGCGCCAAACAGCGCGCGAACCTGCTCCAGGACATTGCACAACAGTTGCAGGTTGGCACGCGCCTCGGCTGGCGGATCGTTGTCCAGCCCTTCCCTGGCGGCGAGCTGTGAAACGGTCATTTCAGCGAGGGTGAAATGGGGGGAAATGAGCATGGCGGGTCCTGATGATCGGTGGAAACGGCCGGCCTCGGCGTGCCGGCAGATGATCATCACGACCCAGCGCGCCCCATGGAGCAGGGAGGCGCCTCCCCTGGTGCCGTCATTGCGCGAGAAACGCCACAACCTGCTCGGCATCGAACGGCCAATGCAGCTCGGCGCCGTTATCGCAGCGCCGCAGCACCGGAATGATCAGGCCGTAACGCTCGAACATGGCCTGGCTTTCGGCAATATCCACCAGCTCCACCAGCAGGCCATGATCGACGAAGGGCATCAGCACGGCCTCGGCCACTTCGCACAGGTGGCAGCCGAGGGTGCCGAACAGTTGGCATTCAGGCAGCATGGGGCAGGTTCCGGTTTTGGCATGAAGGGAAGCCTATTCTAGGCCGCTGCTGCCCCCTGCGCACCTGACCAGGTTCAATCCTGACTGGTAGCGCCGATACGGTGCATCGACAGATCGGCCCCCTGGAACTCCTGTTCATGGCTCAAGCGCAGGCCATGCAGCGCGCGGATCGCACCGTACACGGCAAAGCCACCGGCCAGCGCCACCAGCACGCCCAGCAGGCTGCCCAGCAACTGGCTGACCAGGCTGACACCGCCCATGCCGCCCAGGGCCGCCTGGCCGAACACACCACAGGCAATGCCGCCCCACACACCACACAGGCCATGCAATGGCCACACGCCCAGAACATCGTCGATCTTCCAGCGGTTCTGTGCCGCGGTGAAGGTCCAGACGAACAGCCCGCCCGCGACCAGCCCAGTGACCAGCGCGCCAATCGGGTGCATCAGGTCGGAACCCGCACAGACCGCCACCAGACCGGCCAGTGGCCCGTTATGCAGGAAGCCCGGGTCGTTACGCCCGGCCAGCAAGGCCGACAGGGTGCCACCGACCATGGCCATCAGCGAGTTGATCGCCACCAGGCCGCTGATTCCCTGCAGGGTCTGCGCACTCATGACGTTGAAACCGAACCAGCCAATGATCAGGATCCACGACCCCAGCGCCAGGAAGGGAATGCTCGACGGCGCAAACGCCACCAACCGGCCATCGCGATAGCGCCCGCGTCGCGCGCCCAGCAGCAGGACCGCCGCCAAGGCCAGCCAGCCGCCCATGGCATGCACCACCACCGAGCCGGCAAAGTCATGGAACGGCGCGCCAAAGCGGGCCTGTAACCAGGCCTGCAGCCCCAGGTTGCCGTTCCACACCACACCCTCGAAGAACGGGTAGACAAACGCCACGATCAGCGCCGTGGCGCATAACTGCGGCACGAAGCGCGCACGCTCGGCAATGCCCCCGGAGATAATCGCCGGGATCGCTGCGGCGAAGGTCAGCAGAAAGAAGCACTTGACCAGCGCATAACCCTGGTCGGCCGCCAGCGCGGCGGCCGGCTGCAGGAAACTGACCCCATAGGCGATCCAGTAGCCGACAAAGAAGTACACCAGCGCCGAGATGGCAAAATCACTGAGAATCTTCGACAAGGCGTTGACCTGGTTCTTGTGGCGCACCGTGCCCACTTCGAGAAACGCGAAGCCGGCATGCATGGCCAGCACCAGAATGGCGCCCATGAGAATGAACAGGGTATTGGAACCGTGGACCAGAGTGTCCATCGCGCTGTGCGTGTTTTCCATGAAGTAGGCAGACCTGCTGAAAAGGCACCAGAACAGTTCAAGAACCTGCATCGATGCACCTGATCGGTGCCAGCCCCTTGCCCTGTTTCGGTGAGCTCGGCGGAGCCTGCGCGGTTTTTTCTTGGGTTTGTCGTGGATTGGGTTAAGGTTTATCGGTAGCCGCTGCGCTGACGCCCTGTATCGGCGCAATACCTGCCTTGAGCGCCCCGCAACGTGGCAAAGCCTTAGCAAGGCCCATACCAGCAGCGGCACTTGAACCTTCGGCATGTGCTATCACTCGAACTACCAACATTCATCGACAGGGAGACACCCATGGCCAGCAAATCGGCAAAGACTGCACAAGAGATATTGATGGCTGACTTCCAGGCACTGGTACGCGACACCGAGAAGCTGCTGGCTGACACTGCCAACCTGGCTGGTGACCAGGCGGACGAATTGCGCGGACAGATTCACGAGCGCCTGGCCCAGGCCCGCGAAACCTTGCAGCTGACCCAGGACTCGGTACGCGAGCGCGGCCAGGCAGCGTTGGGCAGCGCCGAACAGTACGTGCAGGAAAACCCGTGGCAGGCTATCGGCATCGCAGCGGGCGTCGGGCTGTTGATCGGCCTGCTGGCCAACCGCCACTGAGGGGATACCATGGATAACGACGCCAACGGCGCCAGCGCTGCTGGCAAGCGCCTGGGTGCGGCCGCGCTGGGGCTGCTGCACAGCCATATCGAACTGTTCGGCATCGAACTGCAAGAGCAGAAGGGCCGCACCTTGAGCCTGCTGTTGTTCGCCGGCCTGGCCCTGGTGTTCGCCTTGCTGCTGCTGACGGCCCTCTCCGGGCTGCTGCTGGTGCTGCTGTGGGACAGCTATCGCCTGGCTGGCATCATCGGCCTGTGCGTGTTTTACGGAATTGCCGCGCTGTACTGCGGATTGCGCTTGAAAGCTGCGGTGTTCGATGAGTCGTCACCATTCGGTGCCACCCTCGAGGAACTCGCCAAGGACCGGGAGCGCCTGTTGCCATGAGCCTGCCAGAACTGCCAAACACACGTAACCCTCGTGAACTGCGCAAGGCACTGTTGCGCCTGCGCATGGAAATGCACCGCCAGGAAATCCGCCATGAGTCCGGGCAGTTGCTCGAGCCGCTGCGCCGCGTGCGCGGAATGGGCAACTCGCTGCACGACGGGCTCGGCATCAAGCATGCACCGCTGTGGGGAATTGGCGCCGTGGTCGCGCTGGGTTTCCTCACCGGCAAGGGCGTGCGCAGCGGTAACCTCGCGCGGCTGTTGCGCCTGGGTAGCACCCTGCTACCGTTGGTGCGCCTGTATCTGCAAGGCAGCCGCCGCCCCTGACGGGTCAATCAATCCTGTGGCATCAGCCACTGTAAGAGCGGGTCGATCCGCGAATGCGCAGTACAATCACCGGCGCAATCGCGGACAAGGCCGCTGCCACAGCCCAGTTAGACAACTGCCCCTTGCGCATGGACGCCCGACACAGGAAGCTATTGCCTTCGATGCACAGGAGACCGCGCCTTGGACTGGCACACCCTGCTCACCCGCGAACGCCTGGGCAAAGCGCTATACAGCGCCGATGAGCTCGGGCGCAGCCCCTTTCACAAAGACCACGACCGCATTATTTTCTCCGGTGCTTTCCGCCGCCTCGGGCGCAAGACCCAGGTGCACCCGGTTTCCAGCAACGACCATATCCACACGCGCCTGACCCACTCGCTGGAGGTCAGCTGCGTAGGACGCTCGCTGGGCATGCGCGTCGGCGAAACCCTGCGGGACAACCTTCCGGACTGGTGCGCCCCGAGCGACCTGGGGATGATCGTGCAGTCGGCCTGCCTGGCTCATGACATCGGCAACCCCCCGTTTGGCCACTCTGGCGAAGACGCGATCCGCCACTGGTTCCAGCAAGCCGCCGGACGTGGCTGGCTGGATGACATGAGCGACGACGAGCGCGCCGACTTCCTCAACTTCGAAGGCAATGCCCAAGGCTTTCGTGTACTGACCCAGCTGGAGTATCACCAGTTCGACGGCGGTACCCGGCTGACCTATGCCACCCTCGGCACCTACCTTAAATACCCGTGGAGCGCACGCCACGCCGACGCCCTGGGCTACAAGAAACACAAGTTCGGCAGTTACCAGAGCGAGCTGCCCCTGCTCGAGCAGATCGCCCGCAAGCTTGGCTTGCCGCAAATGGAGTATCAACGCTGGGCGCGCCACCCGCTGGTGTACCTGATGGAGGCCGCCGATGACATCTGCTATGCGCTGATCGACCTGGAAGACGGCCTGGAAATGGAGCTGCTGCAATACGCCGAAGTCGAAGCGCTGCTGCTCGACCTGGTCGGCGAGGACCTGCCGGAAACCTACCGCCAGCTCGGCCCGGGCGATTCCCGCCGGCGCAAGTTGGCCATCCTGCGCGGCAAGGCCATCGAACACCTGACCAACGCCGCCGCGCGGGCCTTCGTCGAGCAACAGCAGGCCTTGCTGGCCGGCCAGCTGGTGGGCGACCTGGTCGAACATATGCACGGCCCGGCCAAACGCTGCGTGCTGCAGGCCAAGGCCATGGCGCGCAACAAGATCTTCCAGGACAAACGCAAGACCTTGCACGAGATCGGCGCCTACACCACCCTGGAAATTCTGCTGAACACCTTCTGTGGCGCTGCGCTCGAGCAACACGGGGGGCGCACGCCGTCGTTCAAGAGCCGCCGGGTGCTGGACCTGATCGGCAACAACGCCCCTGACCCGCACGGTTCTCTGTACAGTGCCTTCCTGCGCATGATCGACTTCATCGCCGGGATGACCGACAGCTATGCCAGCGAAATGGCGCGCGAGATGACCGGGCGTTCCAGCCCGACCTGAACCGCGCCGCTGCAGCCCGGGCCTGCCCGGGGCTGCCAGCGCTGACCGAAGGAAACTTCCTACATATACAATCGGCAATATAAACAACGGGGCTAAATATTAAAGATTGGTTACCAAACTTGCTTTGACATCCGCTATAAAATCCATATTTCGTAGCCAGACTTGCATAAACGTGTAAGCCATTTCCCATATGGGGCTAATAGCCCTTCCTCGCGTCCCCGATGACTTCCAACTGCGATAAGGTGCCGCCTGTCACCTCAATAGCCCGCAGGGAAGTTGAACATGCAATCCATATTTATTGTCGACGACCATCCTGTCATCCGCCTGGCCGTGCGTATGTTGCTGGAAAACCAGAACTACAAGATTGTCGGCGAGTCGGACAATGGCGTGGACGCCATGCAGATGATTCGCGAAACCAACCCCGACCTGGTCATTCTCGACATCAGCATCCCCAAGCTGGACGGGCTGGAGGTGCTTGCCCGCTTTCAGGCCATGGCGTTGCCACTGAAGGTTCTGGTGTTGACTGCGCAATCACCGGCATTGTTTGCCGTGCGCTGCATGCACTCGGGTGCCGCAGGCTATGTATGCAAGCAGGAGGATCTGAGCGAACTGCTGAGTGCAATCAAGGCCGTGCTGGCCGGATACAACTATTTCCCCAGCCAGGCCATAAAGCACAACCAGGCGGTAGATGCCGACCTGAAACTTTTCCGACAGGTGAATGATCGTGAACTGATGGTACTGCAGCTGTTCGCCCAAGGGCGCAGCAACAAGGAAATAGCCAAGGGCATGTTTCTCAGCAGCAAGACGGTCAGTACCTACAAGAAGCGCCTCATGCACAAACTTCAGGCCGACACGCTGGTCGACCTGATCGAAATGGCCAAGCGCAACGCATTGGTCTGAGGTCGTCATGGCGTGTCACATCACTCGTCTGCTGCTCGCCCTGTTCCTGTTCAGTAGCGTGGCGCAGGCTACACCTCAAGGGGCCTCGTCCTACACGCTGCTGGCCCGGTCAACCGCCCGGCCCACCCAGCCAGCGCTTACCGCCGAACAACGGCAGTGGCTGGAAAACCGTCAGGAACTGGTGCTGGGCACCTCGGCACCGGACTACCCGCCGTTCGACATCACCAGCGGCGGCCGTGAATACCAGGGCCTGACAGCCGAATACGCCAGCCTGATCGGCAAGGCTCTGCGGTTGCCGGTCAAGGTGCTGCGCTTTCCCAGCCGGCAGGCAGCGGTGAAAGCGCTGCGGCGTGGCGATATCGACCTGCTTGGCAGTGCCAATGGCTACGAGGCGGCTGCTGATGGCCTGGCGCTTTCGCAACCGTATGCCATCGACCAACCGGTGCTGGTAACACGGGAAGACGAAAGCCGCGCTCTCGACAGAGGGCTGCCCGGCATGCGCCTTGGCATGCTCTACCATTACCTGCCCAGGCGGGAGGTGCTCAACGCCTACCCGCAGGCTGAGTTGCTGGCCTTCGGCTCTTCCAGCGAGGCCTTGAACGCGGTTGCGTTCGGCCAAGCCGACGTGTTCATCGGCGATACCATTTCCACCCACTACCAGCTGAACCGAGGCCACTTGCCGCGCCTGCGCATGGCCAGTTTCGGCAAGCACGAGGCCATCGGCTTCGGCTTTGCCATGCGCCAGCAGGACAAGCTGCTGATGGAGCTGGTGAACGGCGTGCTGGATAGCCAGCCTTCGGCCATACGCGCCAGCATTTTCAAGCGCTGGACCGCCGGCGGCGATCTGCTGCTGAGTGAGCGCAAGCTGCAACTGACCGAGGCCGAGGAACAATGGTTACGGGATCACCCGGTGATGCGCGTGGTGATCGATGACACCGCCGCGCCGTTGTCCTATTTCGATGCAGCCGGCTATTTCCGTGGCATCACCGCCGACCTGCTGGAACTCATTCGCCTGCGTACCGGCCTGCGCTTCGACGTGCAGCGCGCCAGTGGCATCGCCGACATGATTGCCCGCCTCAAGGATGGCCGCGCCGACGTCATTGCCGCACTGGCCACTGGCGGGCAGGCCGAGGGCAACCTGCAAATCAGCCGCCCCTACCTGGAAAGCGTCTATGTGCTGGTCAGCCGCAAGGACAGCGAAGCGCTGACCTCGCTGGACCAGATGCACGGGCGCCGCATTGCCATCAACCGCTACAGCGCGATGGACGCCATGCTGTCACGGAATTATCCGCAGGTTGGCTGGGTAGAGACGGAAAGTACGTTCTATTCCGTGGCGTTGCTCAACAGCGGTGCAGTTGACGCGCTGATCACGCCCCTGGTAGACGCCAACCACGCCCTGGCCAGCAACCCCGAGCTGGTCATCCGCACCACCGTTGGCAGCGAACCGGCCAATTTCGCCATGGCCACCAACAGTTCCTCCGCAGTGCTGGTATCGATCCTCGACAAGGCACTGATGAGCATCTCGCCAGAGGAGCTGGGGGTGATCAACAACCGCTGGCGCGGCTTCGGCCTGCACGATGACGGCAACAGCCAGGACTACCGTCGGCTCGCGGTACAACTGGTGCTGGGCGCGGCCGTGCTCTTGCTGCTGGCCTTGTTGTGGAATGCCCGCCTGCGCCTGCAGATCAGTCAACGCCAACGCGCCGAACGTGCGTTGAACGACCAGCTGGCGTTCATGCGCGCCCTGCTCAATGGCACGCCCCACCCCATGTACGTACGTGATCGCGACGGCTGCCTGCAAAGTTGCAACTTCAGTTACCTTGAAGCTGTACAGGCCTGCTCCGATGAGGTCATAGGCAAACGTCTGAACGACAGCCTGTTCGCAGAGTACGAGCATATCCGCCAGATCGAAGCGGATTACCAGAGGGTGATGGCAGCCGGCACTCCGCTGATCATGGACCGGCCGCTGCGGATCAAGGGCCGCGAGATGACCATCTATCACTGGATACTTCCCTATCGCGACTCCCTGGGCGAGGTGCAGGGCATCATCGGCGGCTGGATCGACATCAGTGAGCGCCGCCAGCTGGTGATGGAGCTGCGCCAGGCCAAGCAGCAGGCCGACGATGCCAACCGCGCCAAGAGTACGTTCCTGGCGACCATCAGCCACGAGATCCGTACCCCGATGAACGCGGTCATCGGCATGCTGGAACTGGCAGTCAAGCGTGCCGACCAGGGTCGGGTGGACCGCAGCGCGCTGGAGCTGGCCCACCATTCGGCCAAGGACCTGCTGGGCCTGATCGGCGACATCCTCGATATCGTGCGCATCGAGTCCGGGCACTTGAACCTTGCCCCTGAGGTAGTCGACCTGGCGGGCCTGGTCGAATCGGTGGGGCGCATCTTCGAAGGTCAGGCACGGCAGAAAGGCCTGGCCCTGGAGGTACTGATCGACCCCGCCGCACGCTGTCATGCACAGCTCGACCCGCTGCGTTTCAAGCAGGTGCTGTCCAACCTGGTGAGCAACGCCATCAAGTTCACCGAACACGGCCAGGTGCGCATCAACGTCAGCCTGGATGAGGCCTGCAGCCCCGCTGTGCTGGAGCTGGAAGTGCGCGACAGTGGCATCGGCATACCCGCTGACGACCTGCAACGCCTGTTCAACCCGTTCATCCAGGCCAACCCGCACAGCCAGGGTGCCCGCGCCGGCACCGGCCTCGGCCTGGCCATCTGCCGCAACCTGTGCGAAATGATGGGAGGCACCCTGAGTATCAGGAGCCTGGAAGATGTCGGTACCCAGGTACGCCTGAAGATGCCGCTGCAGCGGGTCGACGGCGCCGCGCTGGCGGCCCCGCTGCCCGAGGAACTCGAGGTGCCTGACCCACGGCTGAGCGTGCTGGTGATCGACGACCATCCGGCCAACCTGCAACTGATGGCACAACAGCTTGGTTACCTGGGCCTGGAACATGCCAGCGCAGCCGACGGCCACGAAGGCCTGGCCACCTGGCGGGCGGGCGACTTCGATGTACTGGTGCTCGACTGCAACATGCCGCAGATGAACGGCTATCAACTCGCGTCCGCGGTACGGGCCGAGGAAAGCCACGGCAAACGCCCGCGCTGCACCATTCTCGGCTACACCGCCAACGCGCAGCCCGAGGTACGGCGCAAATGCCTGAACGCCGGCATGGATGACTGCCTGCTCAAGCCCATCAGCCTGAGCACACTCAGCCAGCGCCTGGCCGGCATTCGCCCGCGCCGTACGCAGCCACGCCGGCGCAAGCTGTATCACCTGGATGGTCTGGCCGCGGTGGTCGGGCACGACCCCAACGACCGCCAGCGCTTCCTCGAGACCTTGCGGCAGAGCCTGCGGGTCGACCTGGCCACGTTGATGTCGCTGGATCCGCAACACGACAGCAACGCCATCGCCGAACAGGCACACAAGGTACTCAGCGCCGCACGCATGCTGGAAGCGCCCGAGCTGATGGCAGCCTGCGAAGCCCTGGAAGCCGGCGGCCTGTCCACCGTCCAGCTGCGCCTGCGACGGCAGGCACTGGCGCGGCACATGGGCCGGGTGGAACGAGCCCTGGCCAGGGAACTGGCCGCAGATACCTGCACACAGACAGGCAGCCAGGCGTGTTAACTGGTAGACTGCGCGGCGTTATTACCTAAGAGGATTGTTTCATGGCCACAAACCGCTCCCGTCGTCTGCGCAAGAAGCTGTGTGTCGACGAGTTTCAGGAATTGGGCTTCGAGCTGAACCTGGAATTCAAGGAAGATCTGGATGACCAGGCAATCGATGCTTTCCTCGACGCGTTCCTGGCAGAAGCCATGGATGCCAACGGCCTGGACTATGTAGGCGGTGACGATTTCGGCCTGGTGTGCTCGGTCAAACGCGGCTCGGTCAGCGAAGAACAGCGTGCAGCCGTTGAAGCCTGGCTCAAGGGCCGCAGCGAATTGACCAAGATCGAAGTCAGCCCGCTGCTGGACGCCTGGTACCCGGAAAAACCGATCAACAAGGCCGAGTAATACCGGCCCGATCGCTGAAAAGGCCACCTTCACGGGTGGCCTTTTTTTTGCGCCGTGCTTTTCCCGGGTTGGTGCTTTTCTGTCGAACGTGGCGCATCGTCGCTGCGCTTGGGGCATAATGCGCATTCTTCCGTCCTGGGGCCATCATCCTTTACAGCCCCGATGCCCTTTCCCCTCGCCGTAGGGTGTTTACTGACTATGATCAAAACGCTTCGTCCCCTCGTACTTGCCGGCCTGCTGCTGCCATTCGCCCTGCCCGGCCATGCCGCTGCCGTGAATACCACCCTGCCCGCCAAAGTGCAGCAAGCCCTCAAGGCCAGCAAGCTGCAGGATTCGGCGCTGTCGCTGGTGATGCTGCCGCTGGACGGCCCCGGCACACCGACCGTGTTCAATGCCGACGTGTCGGTGAACCCGGCCTCGACCATGAAGCTGGTTACCACCTACGCAGCCCTTGAACTGCTCGGCCCGACCTTCCAGTGGAAGACCGAGTTCTACACCGACGGCACCCTCAGCAACGGGGTGCTCAACGGCAACCTGTACCTCAAAGGGGGTGGAGACCCGAAACTGAACATGGAAAAGCTGTGGCTGTTGATGCGTGACCTGCGCGCCAATGGCGTGCGCACCGTCACTGGCGATCTGGTGCTGGACCGCAGCCACTTCGTGCAGCCCAACCTGCCGCAGTTCAACGATGACGGCGGCGATGTGAACAAGCCGTTCCTGGTCCAGCCGGATGCCTTGCTGGTCAACCTCAAGGCCCTGCGCTTCGTGGCCCGAAATGACGGCGGCAAGGTCACCGTCGCGGTCGAACCACCGATTGCCAGTATCCGCATCGACAACCAGGTCAAGGCAGTCGCCTCCAGGCAGTGCTCGGGTGACGTACGCTACAACCCGGTGCAACAGGCCGATGGCATCAGCGTAACGGTCAGCGGCCAGCTGGGTGAGGGCTGCAACTCGCAGACCTACCTGTCGCTGCTTGACCATCCCACCTACGCCGCCGGTGCCGTACGCGCGATCTGGAACGAGCTGGGTGGCAGCATCCAGGGTGGCAATCGCTTCGAGAACGTGCCCAAGGGTGCACGCCTGCTGGCCCGGGCCTTCTCGCCAGACCTGGTGGAAGTGATCCGCGACATCAACAAGTACAGCAACAACACCATGGCCCGGCAGTTGTTCCTCAGCCTCGGCGCGCAGTTCCGCACCGATGCCGATGGCGACGATGCCCGCGCTGCCCAGCGCGTGGTGCGTCAATGGCTGGCGAAGAAGGGCATTACCGCACCGCACCTGGTGATGGAAAACGGCTCCGGCCTGTCGCGTGCCGAGCGGGTCAGTACCCGGGAAATGGCCGCCATGCTGCAAGCCGCCTGGAAAAGCCCCTACGCTGCCGAGTTCATCAGCTCGATGCCGCTGGTGGGCATGGACGGCACCATGCGCAAGCGTCTGAAACGCACGGCAATGACAGGTGAAGGGCACATCAAGACCGGCACGCTGAATACCGTGCGGGCGATCGCCGGCTTCAGCCGTGACAGCAATGGTCATACCTGGGCGGTGGCGGCCATCCTCAACGATCCGAAACCGTGGGGGGCATCGCAGGTGCTCGACCAGGTGCTGCTGGACCTGTACCGCCAGCCGAAGCTGGCCGACAGCACAGCGGCCAATTGACCGTCGTGCCACACCGGGTCGGCTGATGGGGTTCGCTGCAGGAGCGGACGCCATGCCCCATCAGCCCGACTCCCCCTCCACCCGGTCGCGCCCGGCCTGCTTGGCTGCATACACTCCGGCATCGGCGCGCAACAGCAGGGCATCGGCCCCCTCCCCCGGCCGCCACCCCGCCACGCCAAAACTTGCGGTCACCCTGCCCACGCCTTCCACCGGCACATTGCGCAGCCCTTTCCACAGCTCCAGCGCCAGCGACCGCGCCTGCTCGGCATCGCTGCCGGGGCACAGCACCATGAATTCCTCGCCACCCAGCCGGCAGAATACGTCGGTACGCCGCAAACGCTGGCCGATGCGCAGGCACAGACTGCGTAGCACGCGGTCGCCGACAGCATGGCCGAAACGATCGTTGATACGTTTGAAGTGATCGATGTCGAGCATGATCACCGCCAGCGCCAAGCCGTCGCGCTGGGCCCGCTCCAGCTCGGATTTCAGTCGTTCCTGGAAGTAGCGGCGGTTATGGATGCCAGTCAGCGAGTCGGTCACCGACAACCTGCGCAACTCCTCCTCGACGCTTTTCAGGTCGGAGATATCAGTCAGGTAGCCATGCCACAGGGTGCAACCTTGCTCGCCCATCTCCGGCGTCGCTTCGCCACGCACCCAGCGCAGCCCGGCACGCGGCAGGCAGACCCGATACTCTTCGCGCCAGGGCGACAGGTGCTCGGCCGAATAACGCACAGAACGGCGCACCCGCTCCAGGTCATCGGGGTGGATGCGCTCGAACACCACCGTCGCGTCCTCGCGCAACTGCTGCGGGTCAATTTCGTAGATGTCGTACAGGCCCATGCTGGCGTAGGGAAAACAGGAATGGCCGTTGCTATCCAGGCGGTACTGGTAGATACCCCCCGGTACTTCGGCACTGAGTTTTTCCAGAAGGCGGTCACGCGCCGCCAGGGCCTCGAGCACCCGGCGCCGCTCCGTGACATCGATGCAGATCGCCAGGTAGCCCGTCCACAGGCCCTGTTCATCGAGCATGGCGGTGACCAGCATGTTCGCCACCAGTTGGCTGCCATCGGCACGCAACAGGGTCCACTCCCCCGGTTCCGCGGCGTGTGCCTGCGCCGTTTCGGCGAACATGGCCTGGCCGCCAGCGATCGGCCGGCCGTAACGCAGGCTCAAGGCGTGGGCACGCTGGCTCAACTCCTCAGGCAGCATCAGGTCCTCAAGGCGCAGGCGGCCGATCGCCTCGCTGGCCTGGTAACCGAGCATGTGCTCGGCGCCAGCGTTGAAGGTGCTGACCACGCCCTTGAGGTTGGTGGCAATGATCGCCACCTGTGTCGCGGCATCCAGCACGCTGCGCAGCTGGTTATGGGTGTCTCGCAGTGACTGCTCGCTGACCCGCAGCTCGGCAGTGCGCTGCTCGACCAGGGCCACGGCGCGCTGGTGCTGGCTGAACAGGCTATAAAGCAAAACGCTGAGCAGCAGGCTCAACGACCCGCCGAGCAGGCTCACCGCCAACACTGCCAAGGAGCGGTTGCCCTGCACGAACACCAGGCTCGGCCTGATACTCAGCTGGAAGTGATGGTCGGCCATGTGCAACAGCTGTTTGCTGGCAAGCGCCAAGGGGGCGACCGGGTTCTGCGAATCGAACAGCACTTCGGGGCCATGCAAGCCGGTGGGGTCGACAATGCGTACGACCAGGCTGTCATCTGCCGCCACCGGTCGCCCGTCACTGACCAGCTCCCGCATGCTCAGCAAGGCCATGACATAGCCCACTGCCAGGTCGCTGGGCCTGGCATCGGCAAATACCGGCGCCACCATCAACAGACCCCGCGCATCCGTACTGGTATCGAGCCTGGCCAGCGGCCCGGAAATCGCCATGCTGCCTGGCTCCAGCGCCCGCGCCAGCGCCGCCTGCGATCTGGGCTGGGCAGCGAGGTCCAGCCCGATGGGCAGCCCGGGCAATCCGCCGGACTGGTTGTAAAGTATCGGGAAGTAATGGTCACGCAAAGGGGCGGGGTGCCACCGGCCGTGCTCGTCCTGGTCGCGGATCACATAACTTTGCCCGTTATGCGCACCCACCTGACGCTCGAATTCGGCGCGTTGCCCAGCTTCGACACGCGGCGCCCAGGCATAAGCCAGGTTCCGGTGCAACAATGGCCGGGTGTAGCCATCGAATTCGCGCGGGGTGATGACCCTGGAAAAGCTGAAGAACCGGCGCAGCCCGTCCAGGCGCTGCTGCTGTTCGTCAAAGCGTTCGGCGATACGGCTGAAACGCTCGTTGGCGAGCAGCTCGAAGCGCTGACGCAGCTGCTGCTGGTGGAAGGCCTGCGCAGCAAGCGCCAGAACGGCCGTCAGCAGGCCGCCCACCAGCAGCGCGACCAGCGCCGCTGCCCAGGCGGGCACCCGCTCTGTGCACAGGCCAAGCAACCGCGCACGCACGCCACCCTTCGACATACACCCGTCTCGTCACATCGGCGTCCTGCGGATTATCCTGCCCTGCTGTCAGTTATAGCTATTGGCCATTAGCCGCGCAATGTACCTCGTCGCCTCAACGCAGTTGCAAACGCCAGGCCCGGTGAATGCGGTTGTTGCGGGCAAAATCCGGGTCAAGTGTCTGGGCGGTGATTTCCTCCACCGCGTACCGCGTCATCAGGTGTTCGTCCAGCTGGAACTTGCGGAAGTTGTTCGAGAAGTACAACACGCCGCCCGGGGCCAGGCGGGCCATGGCCAGGTCCAGCAGTTGCACGTGGTCACGCTGCACATCGAACACGCCTTCCATGCGCTTGGAGTTGGAGAAGGTCGGTGGGTCGATGAAGATCAGGTCGTAGCTGTCGCGGTTGCCTTCCAGCCAGGCCATCACATCGCCCTGCTCCAGGCGGTTACGCTCGGAGAAACCGTTGAGCGCCAGGTTGCGCCGCGCCCAGTCCAGGTAAGTTTTCGACAGGTCGACGCTGGTGGTACTGCGCGCCCCGCCCTTGGCGGCGTGCACGGTGGCCGTCGCGGTGTAGCAGAACAGGTTGAGAAAGCGCTTGCCGGCGGCCTCGCGCTGGATGCGCATGCGCATCGGGCGGTGGTCGAGGAACAGCCCGGTGTCGAGGTAGTCGGTGAGGTTCACCAGCAGCCTGACGCCGCCTTCGCTGACTTCCTGGAAGCGGCCTTCGGTGGCCTGGCGCTCGTACTGGCGGGTACCACTTTGCCGCTCGCGGCGCTTGAGCACCACACGCTGCGGCGCGATGCCCAGCGCCTGGGGGATGGCGGCCAGTGCATCGAGCAGGCGCGCCTGGGCCTTGTCGGGGTCGACCGAACGTGGCGCGGCATATTCCTGCACGTGCACCCAGTCCTGGTACAGGTCGACCGCCAGGGCATACTCGGGCATGTCGGCATCGTACAGACGGTAGCAGCCGACCTGTTCGCGGCGGGCCCACTTGCCCAGTTGCCGCAGGTTCTTCTGCAGGCGGTTGGCGAACATCTGCGCCCCTTCCGACAGGCGCGCCGGCTCGCTGGCCAGCGCTGCCTGCAGGTCGATGTCCGCGCCTGGCGCGGCAGACTCACGGCGCTCGCCAGTCACGAACTGGTCAGGCTGCACCTTGAACAGCAGCAGCTTGCAGGGCAACGCGCCGTTCCAGAATGCGTACTGCTTGTGGCTGCGAATGCCCATGCGCTTGCCCAGCTGCGGTGCGCCGGTGAATACCGCTGCCTCCCAGCCCATGCAGGCCTGGCGCAGGCGTTCGCCGAGGTTCTGGTAGAGGTACAGCAGGCTGGCCTCGTCACCCAGGCGCTCGCCGTAGGGCGGGTTGCTGATGACCAGGCCTTTCTGGTTCTGGTCCGGGCGCGGTTCGAAGGTGCTGACTTCACCCTGGTAGATCTTCACCCAGTCACCCAGGCCGGCACGCTCGACGTTATTACGGCCCGGCTGGATCAGCCGTGGGTCGGCCTCGTAACCACGAATCCACAGTGGCGGCCTGGCCAAGCCGGCTTCGGCTCGCGCCTGCGCCTCTTCATGCACCTTGCGCCACAGCGCCGGCACATGGCCGAGCCAGGCACTGAAGCCCCAGCGTTCTCGCCTGAGGTTGGGGGCGATGTCCGCGGCGATCATGGCGGCTTCGACCAGGAAGGTACCCACACCGCACATCGGGTCAGCCAGCGCGCCACCTTCGGCGGCAATGCGAGGCCAGCCTGCGCGGATCAGCACCGCCGCCGCCAGGTTTTCCTTCAGCGGCGCGGCGCCCTGCTGCAAACGGTAGCCACGCTGGTGCAGGCTGTGCCCGGAAAGGTCAAGGGACAGGATGGCTTCGCCGCGGTCCAGGCGCAGGTGCACGCGCACGTCGGGGTCGATCTTTTCCACCGAAGGGCGCAGGCCTTCACGGTTGCGCAGCTTGTCGACGATCGCATCCTTGACCTTCAACGCACCGAAGTGGGTGTTGTCAATGCCGGAGCCATGGCCGCTGAACTCCACCGCCAGGGTGCCGTCGGCGGCCAGGTGGTCGGCCCAATCGACGGTATGCACGCCGTGGTAGAGGTCGTCGGCGTTCTTCATGGAGAAGCGCTTGAGCACCAGCAGCACCCGGTTGGCCAGGCGTGACCACAGGCACAGACGGTAGGCGGTTTCCATGTCGGCGCTGCCGCGAATGGCCGAGGTGTGCTCGCGCACATCATCCAGGCCGAGGGCCCGGGCCTCTTCGGCGAGCAGGGCTTCCAGGCCTTTGGGGCAAGTGAGGTAGAGTTCGAAACGGTCCGACATGAGTATTCCAGCGCCTTGGCTATTTGACTGACGGGGCGACGCATCGCCCCGCGATGTTTGCCCGCACCCCTTTCCAGCAGGCGTGCAGGTGGCCTTCCATGGCATGCGAGCATGTGCTGGAGGCCGGGCCGCCTGACCGACCTGCGCCTGGCCCAGGGGCAAGGACAGCTTAGATCATCAGGCAGTACGTAAAATTCTGGCGATGCCGGGGCGGATGTGACCCTTCGTCGCATTTCAAGTTATTTCTGTCATCTGCAAGCAGCGCTGGCGAAATGACGTCAATGATCGGCAAACCCTCATCACAGCGGGCTAAACGCTAAACAGGGTTGAGTCGCATTTATTTACTTATCCCCTCACCCTTGGAAAGGTTACGTCCTTATGACAAATCGATCATTCACACCGTGACCTGCATTCGATAGAACTGGTCTCAGGCCGCATCGCAACGAGGCGGCACTTTCAGCTCGCCACGCCGGCAGCGAGCGCACACCGGCAGAAAGACTCTGCCCGGCCTCGGAGAGGCCGACGGGACATTACAGTCAACAAGTGAGGGCAACACCCTATGAGAAGACTTAAGCGTGATCCGTTGGAAAGAGCATATTCACGTGGCTACCAATACGGGGTCACCGGCAAATCCCGCGAACTTTGCCCCTTCAATCTTCCATCTGTTCGCCAAGCCTGGATCAACGGCTGGCGTGAAGGTCGCGGTGATAACTGGGACGGAATGACTGGCACCGCTGGCATCCATAGACTCAACGAAAATCACGCCGTTGGCTGAACGAGGACACTGAATTCGATTTACCATGCACGCCCTATCCGGGCGGCGGGCGCAGCCCAGGGGCCCCTCGAAGGGGCCCTTTTTTTGCCTGCCGATCAAACCCGTGGCATCGCAGCGATAGCGTCTACCGCTTCGCGAATCAGCGCAGGCCCCTTGTAGATGAAGCCCGAGTAGATTTGCACCAGGCTCGCCCCGGCAGCGATCTTCTCGGCGGCATGCCGGCCTTCGGTAATGCCACCGGCGGCAATGATCGGCAGCTTGCCAGCCAGCTCACCCGCCAGCACCTTGACGATGTGCGTGCTCTTCTCCAGTACCGGCGCACCCGACAGCCCCCCCGCCTCGCCACCATGCGGCAGCCCCTCGACACCTTCACGGCCAAGCGTGGTGTTGGTGGCGATCACCGCATCCATGCCCGACTCGATCAGCGCGGCAGCCACCAGGGCGGTTTCCTCGTCACTCATGTCCGGGGCGATCTTGATCGCCAGCGGCACGCGTTTGCCATGCGTGCCAGCCAGTTGCTCGCGGCGCTCGGCCAGGGCATCGAGCAGTTGCTTGAGCGAGTCGCCGAACTGCAGGCTGCGCAGGCCCGGGGTGTTCGGTGAACTGACGTTGACCGTGATGTAGCTGGCGTCGGTGTAGACCTTGTCCAGGCAGACCAGGTAATCATCGACGGCGCGCTCGACCGGTGTGTCGAAGTTCTTGCCGATGTTGATGCCCAGCACGCCTTTGTAACGTGCCGCGCGCACCCGGCCGAGCAGGTGGTCGACGCCCAGGTTGTTGAAGCCCATGCGGTTGATGATCGCCGTGGCTTCCGGCAGGCGGAACAGGCGTGGCTTGGGGTTGCCCGGTTGCGGGCGCGGCGTGACCGTGCCGATTTCAACGAAGCCGAAGCCCAGCTGGGCGAAACCGTCGATGGCCGCACCGTTCTTGTCCAGGCCGGCCGCCAGGCCTACCGGGTTGGCGAAGTTCAAGCCCATGACCGTGACCGGCAAGGCCGCCGGCTGCTTGCACAGCACGCCGTTGAGGCCAAGCCGGCCACCGGCACCGATCAGGTCCAGGGAAAGGTCGTGGGAGGTTTCCGGAGAAAGCTTGAACAGCAGCTGGCGGGCCAGGGTATACATGGGCGGCAAGGCTCGGGGTGAATGAGGGGGCGATTATAGCCAGCGCGAAGCCGGCATGACAGCAAATCGTGGGGTGGCTGCCCCAGTGCTGCCGCCAGATGGCACATCGGTTGCACCAGACAAGCCCACAGCCTTATCAGTACGGGCGAGGAACCTTGTGAACACAGTACCCCGAGCAACGCCCCTGGCCTGGGTCAACGGCAGCGACGCACCGGAAAGGCCCAGCCTGAATATCGGCTACATGGCCCTGACTGACTGCGCCTCGGTGGTGGTCGCCGCCACCCAGGGTTTTGCCCAGCAACAGGGCCTTACTCTCAACCTCAAGCGCCAGGGCTCCTGGGCCGGGCTGCGCGACAAGCTGGTCAGCGGCGAGCTGGACGCCGCACATTGCCTGTATGGCCTGGCCTACGCCGTGCACCTGGGTATCGGCGGCGTACCGGCCAGAGCCATGGCCGTGCTCATGGGGCTGAACCAGAATGCCCAGGCCATCAACTTGTCGCCGGCCCTGCAACGCAAGGGGGTGAGCAATCCCGAGGCACTGGCGCGCCTGGTGCACCAGCACGGCGCACGCCTGACCTTTGCCCAGACCTTCCCTACCGGCACCCATGCCATGTGGTTGTATTACTGGCTGGCCAGCCAGGGCATCCACCCGTTGCGCGACGTCGACAGCGTGGTGCTGCCGCCAGCGCAGATGGCCGCGCACATCCAGGCCGGGCGCATCGACGGCTTCTGCGTGGGCGAACCCTGGGCTGCCGATGCGGTGGCCAGGGGCCAAGGTTTCACCCTGGCCACCAGCCAGTCGATCTGGCCGGACCACCCAGAAAAGGTCCTGGCCTGTGCTCGCGCCTTCATCGAGCAGTACCCCAACAGCGCCCGCGCGCTGATCAAGGCGGTCCTCGCCGCCAGTCGCTTCATCGAACAAAGCCCGGAGAACCGTCGCAGCACCGCCCAGCTGCTCAGCGGCAACGCCTACCTGGACACCCCGCTGGAGCGCATCGAACCGCGCCTGCTCGGCCATTACCAGGACGGCCTGGGCAACCACTGGCAAGACCCGCATGCCCTGCGCCTGCACGACCATGGCAAGGCCAACCTGCCATACCTGTCAGACGGCATGTGGTTCATGACCCAGTTCCGCCGCTGGGGCCTGCTGCGCGAAGACCCTGACTACCTCGGCGTGGCGACCCAGGTCCAGCAACTGGCCCTGTACCGTGAAGCGGCACAGAGCCTGGGCGTGGCCTGCCCCGAGCAGGCAATGCGCAGCAGCCTGCTGATCGACGGCACCCGCTGGGACGGCAGCGACCCCTACGCCTATGCCCGCAGTTTCAGCCTGCATGCCCTGGGCGAGCTGCCCGATGCCCGTGTCGGCGCGTGAGAGAAAACGACCATGTTGCGTATCCTGCTGATCGACGATACCCAGAACAAGCTCGGCCGCCTCAAGGCGGCACTGAGCGAGGCCGGTTTCGAGGTCATCGAAGCTCCAGGCCTGACCATCGACCTGCCTGCCTGCGTCGAAACAGTGCGCCCGGACGTGGTGCTGATCGATACCGATTCGCCAGACCGTGATGTGATGGAACAGGTGGTGCTGCTCAGCCGGGACCAGCCACGTCCCATTGTGCTGTTCACCGACGAACACGACCCTGCGGTGATGCGCCATGCGATCCAGGCGGGCGTCAGCGCTTACATCGTCGAGGGCATCCATGCCGCACGGCTGCAGCCGATCCTGGATGTGGCCATGGCCCGCTTCGAAAGTGACCAGGCGCTGAAGGCGCAGTTGCTCGCCCGCGACCAGCAGCTGGCCGAGCGCAAGCGTGTCGAGCAGGCCAAGGGCTTGCTGATGAAGATGAAGGACTGCAACGAGGAACAGGCCTACACCCTGATGCGCCGCCAGGCCATGAGCCGGCAGCAGAAGCTGATCCAGGTGGCCGAGCAGATCATCGCCATGCACGAGATGCTTGGGTGACTGGTTTGCTTTGAGGGTTGCGCCGCCTGTGCGATCCAGCGCCGCCCGCGCGGCGCATCGCGGGCGGCGCTCGGTCGCACAGGCGCCGAAACCTTAAGTCCATCACCAGCACCAGTTGGCCCATCTATTGCTAAATGAATTGCACCGGTAACCAACGGCGGTTGCCCACTTGATCCCGACAAAGACGTCGCTCTCCCCTCCACAGCCGTGGAGCGGGAAGCGGCGTCTTTTTCGTTCCGCTGCATTGCCAAGTGAGGTGTTCGATGAGTACCAGCTTCTGGAAATCCGGGCATGTGCCCACCCTGTTCGCCGCATTCCTGTACTTCGACCTCAGCTTCATGGTCTGGTACCTGCTCGGCCCGTTGGCGGTGCAAATTGCCGCCGACCTGCAGCTGAGCGCACAACAACGGGGCCTGATGGTCGCTACACCGATCCTGGCCGGGGCAATCCTGCGTTTTGCCATGGGCGTGCTGGTCGACCGCTTGTCCCCCAAGAGCGCCGGACTGATCGGCCAGGTGGTGGTCATCGTCGCGCTTGCGGCGGCCTGGCACCTGGGCGTGCACAGCTATGAACAGGCGCTGCTGCTGGGCGTGTTTCTCGGTTTTGCCGGTGCCTCGTTCGCCGTGTCGCTGCCGCTGGCATCGCAGTGGTACCCACCGCAGCACCAAGGCAAGGCCATGGGCATCGCCGGTGCCGGCAACTCCGGTACGGTGTTCGCCGCCCTGTTGGCACCGGCGCTGGCCGCAGGCTTTGGCTGGAACAATGTGTTCGGCTTCGCGCTGATTCCGCTGGCGCTGACGCTGCTGGTGTTCGCCCTGCTGGCACGCAATGCCCCGCAGCGACCCAAGCCGAAAGCCATGGCCGACTACCTCAAGGCCCTGGGTGACCGCGACAGCTGGTGGTTCATGTTCTTCTACAGTGTCACCTTCGGTGGCTTCATCGGCCTGGCCAGCGCCCTGCCCGGCTACTTCAGCGACCAGTACCGCCTGAGCCCGGTCACCGCTGGCTACTACACGGCCGCCTGCGTGTTCGCCGGCAGCCTGATGCGCCCGCTCGGCGGCGCGCTTGCCGACCGTTTCGGCGGTATCCGCACCCTGCTGGGCATGTACAGCGTGGCGGCCATCTGTATCGCTGCGGTCGGCTTCAACCTGCCCAGCGCAGCCGCCGCCCTCGCGTTGTTCGTCAGTGCCATGCTGGGCCTTGGTGCCGGCAATGGCGCAGTGTTCCAGCTGGTGCCGCAACGCTTCCGCCAGGAGATCGGCGTGATGACCGGGCTGATCGGCATGGCCGGCGGCATCGGTGGCTTCCTGCTGGCGGCCGGCCTCGGCACCATCAAGCAGCACACCGGCGACTACCAGCTGGGGCTGTGGCTGTTCGCCAGCCTGGGTCTGCTGGCCTGGTTCGGCCTGCATGGCGTCAAGCAGCGCTGGCGCACCACCTGGGGCTCGGCAGCCGTTACTGCGGCGCGGGTCTGAGGCACGCCGATGAGCCTGCAACTGCGTTTCGCCCAGGCCAGCGCCACCGGGCCGCGCGAGGAAAACCAGGACGCCCTGCGCCTGGTCACCCCGGCGCCGGAGCTGGCCGCCAGCAAGGGCTACCTGTTCGCCCTTGCCGACGGTGTCAGCCAGTGCGCCGACGGTGGCCTGGCGGCACGTGCCAGCCTGCAGGCGCTGGCCTTGGACTACTACGCCACGCCCGCGACCTGGAGCGTGGCCCAGGCCCTTGACCGCCTGCTGCTGGCGCAGAACCGCTGGCTGCGTGCCCAAGGCAGCGGTCAACCGCTGCTGACCACCCTCAGCGCGCTGGTGCTGCGTGGCCGCCGCTTTACCCTGGCCCACGTCGGCGACTGCCGGGTGTACCGCTGGCACGCCGGGCGCCTGCAATGCCTGAGCGAAGACCATGTGTGGGACCAGCCCGGCATGCAGCATGTGCTCAAGCGTGCGCTGGGCCTGGACCAGCACCTGCTGGTGGATTACCTGGAAGGCGAACTGCAGGCGGGTGAATGTTTCCTGCTGCTCAGCGACGGGGTCTGGGCCAGCCTGGGCGACCAGCACATCCAGGCGGTGTTGCGCGAGCAACCCGACCTGCAACTGGCCGTCGATACCCTGGTCGCCAGCGCGCACCTCAACGGCAGCCAGGACAACGCCAGTGCCTTGCTGGTGCAGGTCGAGCAGACGGGCACGGCCAACCTCGGCGACACCTTGGCACAGTTGCAGCAATGGCCTGTGCCCGGCTCGCTGCGCGAGGGCCAGCTCATCGATGGCTGGCACGCCGAAAAGCTGCTGGCGCACAGCCGCCAGTCGCTGCTGTACCGGGTACGCGATGGCCAAGGCCAAGCCTGGCTGCTCAAGACTCTCCCCGCCGGGCGCGAGCAGGAGCCCGGCGCGGCGCAAGCCCTGCTGTTGGAGGAGTGGTTCCTGCGCCGGGTCGCCGGTCGGCACTTTCCCGAACTGCACGCGGCCAACCAGCGCCAGCACCTGTACTACGTGATGCGCGAATACCCCGGCCAGAACCTGGCGGCGCTGCTCGCCGAGCATGGCCCACTGCCCCTGTCGCAGTGGCTGGAGCTGGCCCGGCAACTGCTGCAGGCGGTCGGCGTGCTGCACCGGCGCAACCTGCTGCACCGCGACATCAAGCCGGAGAACCTGCACCTGGGCAGCGACGGCCAGCTGCGCCTGCTGGACTTCGGCCTGGCCTACTGCCCCGGCCTGTCCGAAGACGCGCTGCACGAGCTGCCGGGCACGCCCTCGTACATTGCCCCGGAAGCGTTCGATGGCCAACCGCCGAGCCCGCGTCAGGACCTGTATGCCGTGGGCGTCACGCTGTACCACCTGCTGACCGGGCATTACCCGTACGGCGAGGTCGAGGCTTTCCAGCGCCCGCGCTTCGGCCAGCCGGTCAGTGCCGCGCGCTATCGCCCCGACTTGCCGGAATGGCTGCAGCACAACTTGCAGCAGGCGGTGGCGGCCGACCCGGCGCAACGTTTCGAAACCGCCGAACACTGGTTGCTGCTGCTCGAGCGCGGCGACCGCCAGGAACTGCCCGACCGGCCACGCCCACTGCTGGAACGCGAGCCACTGAAGGTGTGGCGCACCCTGGCCCTGTTGTCCTTGCTGTTCAACCTGATCTTGCTGCTCACCCTGCTCAAGGGCTGAACGCACCTTGCCGATGAGGAAATGCTGATGAATGCGAAAGTCTGGCTGGTCGGTGCCGGCCCTGGCGACCCCGAGCTGCTCACCCTCAAGGCCGTACGTGCCCTGCAGCAGGCCGCCGTGGTGATGATCGACGACCTGGTCAACCCGGCCGTACTGGAACATTGCCCCCAGGCCCGGGTGATCGGCGTAGGCAAGCGCGGTGGCTGCCGCTCTACCCCGCAGGCGTTCATCCAGCGCCTGATGTTGCGTCATGCCCGGCAAGGGCGTTGCGTGGTGCGGCTCAAGGGCGGCGACCCGTGCATTTTTGGCCGGGGTGGCGAAGAGGCGATGTGGCTGCAGGGGCATGGCATCGAGGTGGAAGTGGTCAATGGCATCACGGCCGGGCTGGCCGGGGCCACGCAGTGTGGCATTTCCCTGACCTCACGCGGTGTGAGCCGGGGCGTGACGCTGGTGACGGCGCACACCCAGGACGACAGCGAACTGAACTGGAAAGCCTTGGCCCAGGGCGGAACGACGCTGGTGGTTTACATGGGTGTGGCGCGGCTGGAGCAGGTGCGCCAGGGGCTGCTGGACGGCGGCATGGCGCCGGGAACGCCGGTGGCGATGATCGAAAATGCCTCGTTACCGCAGCAGCGGACGTGCTGGAGCGATGTACAGGGGATGGTGGAGGTTGCGCGAGGGTTTGGCTTGCGTAGCCCGGCGATATTGGTGATCGGAGAGGTGGTTGGGGCACAGGTAGCCCGGGAACAGGTGGCAGTTGCTGGGTGATGTGCTGCCTGCGCCGCTCCCGCCAGGCCCATGCGAAGCCGAAAAACAGGCAAAGAAAAACCCGGCCAAAGCCGGGTTTTTCTTGAAGCTTCAAACCAATTACTTGGCCTGGGCTTCTACCTGAGCTTCAACGCGACGGTTGATAGCGCGGCCTTCTTCGGTGGCGTTGTCGGCAACCGGACGGGTTTCGCCGTAGCCTACCGAGTCAACACGGCTGGCTTCTACGCCGTACTGCTGGGTCAGGACCTGCTTGACAGCGTTGGCACGACGCTCGGACAGCTTCTGGTTGTAAGCGTCTGGGCCGACGGAGTCAGTGTGACCTTCCACGGTGGTGGTGGTCTGTGGGTACTGCTTCATGAAGTCAGCCAGGTTCTTGATGTCGCCGTAGCTGTTTGGCTTGACGACCGACTTGTCGAAGTCGAACTTGACGTCCAGCTCAACGCGAACGACTTCGGCAACAGCCGGGCAGCCATCAGCGTCAACGGTAACGTTGGCCGGGGTGTCCGGGCACTTGTCAACGTTGTCGCAAACGCCGTCGTTGTCGGAGTCGGAGCAGACTTCGGCAACAGGAGCCGGAGCAGCTTCAGCTTGCTTCGGGCTACCGCCGAAGTTCAGGCCAACGCCAACGCTCGGGGCCCACTCGGTGTCGCCCTGGTCGATGTTGTACTGAGCTTCAACGCCAGCACGGGCGTAGAACATGTCGGTGATGTACCACTTGGCGCCAGCGCCAACGTTGGCGAAGGTGGAGTGGTCACGACCGCCACGGCCGGTCTGGCCCAGCGACTGGTGCGAGAAACCAGCGGAAACGTACGGACGGATAGCGTCGTACGGGTTGTTGAAGTGGTAAACGGCGTCCAGGGCGGTGTTCGAGCCCTTGATGTTCTTGCCGTCTTCGCCACGAGCGTTGTGAACTTCGTCGTAGCCCAGACGCAGCTCGACGTCGTCGGTCAGGAAGTAACCGATCGAACCGCCGAACAGGTTGCCGTCGTTCTTGAAGTCGCGCTGGCTGTCGAAGAACTCTTTCTTGTAGAAGACTTCAGTTTCGACGGCGCCTTGGCCTTGCGCCATAGCGCCAATCGAAGTGGCGGCTACAAGCGAACCAATGGCCAAGCCCAAGGTGTTTTTCAATTTCATCCGTTAAATCCCCATCTGGTGATAGTTAAGCAGTCCCACCACAAACAAGGGGGACAACTCGACGGCAAGTCTAGCAGAACTCGCCGGTTCGTTAGAGATATTTGCAAGCCCCTAAGTTTCATCAAGGCCGGCAAATTTCTCCCGAAGCTTGTCAAGCGCGCGCTTGTAGCGCATTTTCGTCGCGCTCAGGCCCATGTGCATGATGTCGGCAATTTCCTGAAATTCCAGCTCTGCGACAAAACGTAGCACCAGAATTTCCCGGTCAATCGGGTTCACATGCACCAGCCACTTGTCCAGCCCGCCTTTTTCTTCCGGTTTCGGAGCCTTTTCTTCGGACGCCTCTTCGACAGGGTCCAGACTCAAGGCATCCATCAACCGCCGCTTGCGGCGCTCCTTGCGGTACTGGGTAATGCATTCGTTGTAGGTGATGCTATAGAGCCAGGTCTTGAACTTGGATTTGCCCTCGAAGTTCTTCAACCCATACAGCACCTTCAGCATGACCTCCTGACAGACATCGTCCGCGTCACGGTCGTTCCCCAGATAACGTGCACAGACGTTGAACAGGGTCCGTTGATAGCGCCGCATGAGTTCCTCATAGGCGCGGGTAACGTGGTACAGCTCCTCATGCGAACGCGCCACCAACTCTTCGTCGGTGAGCTCGCGGGGGTCATAGCGCATGGGCGGCGAATGAACTTTATTCAAAACGGATCTGGCCGACAGTCAGGTCAATGTCGCCGCGCGACCCCGTGGGTCGATTTTCGCGGCGGCATACATTAACAGCTTTTGTGCGGTTAGCGGCTATTGACTCGCTGTTCCAACAACTCGCGGTTGGACAACGACACCAGTTCGCCATCATCGGTCAGCAGCGTGGTCTTCACCGTACCGATCTCCTCGATTTGCCCTTCTACCTCGCCAATCCGCACCTGCTGGCCGACCTGGTACAGCTCGCGCACGTAGATGCCAGCCAGGATCTGCCCGGCAATTTCGCGGCTACCAAGGCCCATTGCCAGCGCAACGGCCAGACCAACGGTAATCAGCCCGATCACGATCACATGGTTGAGCAGGTCGGTTTTCACTTCCAGCTGGCTGATGGCCACCGAGATGCTGATGATGATCACCAGGCCCTGGGTAATGCGCCCCAGCCCTGCCGAGTATTCCAGACCAATGCCTTCGGCAGCGCCACGCACCAGGCCGTTGGCGACCTGGGCCAGGAGCACGCCGGCGAGCAGCACCAGCGCCGCGCCGAATACCTTCGGCAGGTACAGGGCGAGCATGTCGAGGGTCGCCGAGACTCGCTCAAGGCCCAGCGACTCTGCGGCCGAGACCAGGAAAATGAGCAGCACGAACCAGTACACGACCTTGCCGATCAAGGTCGAGATCGGCACCTGGATGCCGACCCGGCCCAGCATCTTGGTCAGCCCGGTACCGGCCATCAGGCGGTCCAGGCCGAATTTGGCAAGCAGCTTGGACAGCAGCGTGTCGAGCAGCTTGGCCACCACGAAACCAAGCAGCACCACGACCAGCGCGCCGAACAGGTTGGGGATGAAGTTCGCTACCTTGGTCCAAAGGGCAGTCATGGCAGTGACCAGGCTCTGGGTCCAGAGATCGAGTTCCATATTCAATCGGCCTTATCTGCTTTGCTGCCACTGGCAGCGTTGCGGGAAGAGTGTCGACGCACCGGCGCAACATGCGCCGCGCCATTGTTCACGGCGATCAGCAGCGCCTGGCTCCAGCGGCCAAGCAGGCTGAACAGATCACCGGCACCAACCTGGCGGTTGGCAGTTTTCAGCACGCGACCCAGGCAGGCGGCGTCATCCCGGTCGTCCCGGTCATTGCCGGAGGGTGACGCCTTGAGCAGGTCACGCAGGGATTCTTCAAACGGATCGTGCATGGGCACCTCGCGCAGTGTCAGTCAGAGACGAGATGGCCGGGCGATGGGTCACACATTCATACCCATCGCAACCGGCGGAACAGCCACCACTGCCCCACCGCCAGCCCCAGCACCACGATGCAGGCGAACAGGAAGCCATAGGGGTTTTCCGCCCCCGGGATGCCGCCGACGTTGATGCCCAGCAACCCGGTGACGAAACTCATGGGCAGGAAGATGCAGGTGATGATGCCGAAACGGTACATGGTCCGGTTCATCCGCTCGCTGCGCCGGCGATCCTGGCTTTCCAGCACCAGCGCGGCACGTTCGCGGGCCAGTTCCAGCTCTTCGAGATAGCGGATCAGGCTGTTGTTGAGTTCGTTCCAGTAATCGGCGTCGGCGTTGGCGAACCAGCTCCATTTGCTGCGCGACAGCTGGGCGTAGATCTCCCGCTGCGGGGCGAGAAAACGACGCAGGCTGGCAGCGCGCCGGCGAATCTGCTGCAGGCAACCGTTCTCCGGTGTATACCGCTCGTCGGATTCGACCTTTTCTTCCTCCAGGTCGACCTGTTCGGACAGGTCACTGACCAGGCCCTGAACCTTTTCCGTCAGCAGTTCGCCCATCAGCAGCAAGAGCTCGGAGGCCGATTTCGGCCCTCTGCCCTCTTCGAGCTGCTGGAGAATCTCGTCACTGGCACGCAAAGGCCGCAGGCGCAGCGAAATGACCCGCTGCGCTTCGGCGAAGATGCGCACCGAGACCATGTCTTCAGGCTCGGCACCCGGGTTGAGGTTGACCCCACGCAGGAACAGCAACAGTTGCTCTTGCGCCATGGGCAGCAGGCGCGGGCGGGTATTCTCCTCGAGCAGCAGCTCGCAGGCAAATTCGCTGAGCCCGCTGTCGTGCAGCAGCCAGGTGCGGGTTTGCGGATGGCTGCGGTCCCAGTGCAACCACAGGCTTTGCCCGGGTTGCAGTTGCAGGCTGTCCAGTTCGGTACGGGCAATCGAGCGCGCGCCGCCCTTGCCATCGAGCACCAGGGCATGCACCAGCCCCCACTGCGCGTTGTCTTCCTCGAACATCAAAGCTCCATCAGCGCGTGCGGCGCATCACTCCGGCATTTTCAGCGGGCTTGGCGAGACCAGCACGCCATTGTTGTCGGCATATACGTACTCACCCGGGCGGAAGGTCACCCCGGCGAAAGTCACCGGCACGTTCAGGTCGCCGATGCCACGCTTGTCGGTCTTCATCGGGTGGCTGGCCAAGGCCTGCACCCCGACATCGGTCTGGATCAGCACGTCGACGTCACGCACGCAACCGTAGATCACCAGGCCTTCCCAGCCGTTGTTCGCGGCCTTTTCAGCCAGCATGTCGCCAAGCAAGGCACGGCGCAGCGACCCACCGCCATCGACCACCAGGACCTTGCCCTTGCCATCGAGCTCGACCTGCTCCTTGACCAGCGAATTGTCCTCGAAGCATTTGATGGTGACGATCTGGCCGCCGAAGGAATCACGGCCACCAAAATTGCTGAACATCGGTTCCAGCACCTGCACCAGGTCCGGGTAGGCGTCACACAGATCGGGCGTTACGTAATGCTGCATGGGAAACTCCTGTCAGTCACAACGAAAGCGGTTATCGGCCAAGGCTACACCCTGGAGGCTGTCGCAGTCATCCAGGACTGAGCAGTCATGTCTGCCTGTACTGGCAGCAGCGGATCCCGCAGCCAGCGCTCCACCAACGGCCACACTTGCACCTGTGCGGCCTTGCTCACCAGCATGTCGACATGCCCGAAGGCCTCGAAACCTTCCTCGCGGCCCAGTCGCAGAAACTGCTTGCGCTCCCCGCCCATCTGCTCGAACAGCTTGCGGCAGGCCCATACCGGGTCCTGGAAGTCGCCCGCACCGGCCACCGCCAGTAGCGGCACATCCACCCCGGCGAGGCCGGCCCACCAGTCGTTATGCTTGTCGCCAAAGCGCCCGAACAGGCCATGCCAGCGCATGCTCTCCAGCGCCAGGCCAATCGGTTCGTCCTCCGGACCACGCTTGAAACGTGGCCCGGAGATCTGCCCCCAGCGCCTGAGCAGCAGCTTCGCTCCCCAGGTCAGCGGCGGCACCTTCAGTGGCCAGTACACACGGCTGATCTGGGTACCGAACAAGGCCACGCTGGCAACCTGGCCGGCGTCCAGAAAACCACCCCCCAGGGCTGCTGCCAGGGTCGTGCCGCCCAGGGAATGACCGACCCAATGCGGCGCCTGGCCGGACTGCTCGCACACGAACGCGGCAATCAGCGGCAGGTCATCTCGGGCATAGGCGGCAACGTTATTGTGCTTCCAGTCGCGGTTGCGTGGCGACAGCCCGTGGCCGCGCATTTCCGGGATCCACACGTCGAAACCGGCGCGGGCAAGAAACGCTCCCAGGCCAACCCCTTTGGGCGAATACCAGAAGCGACGGTTGGAAAAGCTGCCGTGCAAAAGGATGACCGGCGCCCCCTGGGCCTGGCCCTGGTCGGCCAGCCCAAGACGGGTCACGGCCAGCTCGACAGTAGGATCCGGGCCGTTGCCGGCCTTGATCCGATACACGTCTTCGCTGAGGTCGCCGCGGCGTTCGGCACTGAGCAGGGCCACGGGAAATAGAGTGCTGCTGCTTTGCATAAGGTTGCTTGGTGCATAAAAAAGGGCGGGATCCATTGCTGGAGCTCGCCCTGGAAAAACCAGGCGGGGGTACGCCAGACGTCCCCCCGCGTTCTACTGCATCAGGCCTCGTCCTGGCCCTCGGCCAGGTAGAACCAGGTTTCGAGTACCGAATCCGGGTTCAGCGACACGCTATCGATGCCCTGCTCCATCAGCCACTTGGCCAGGTCCGGGTGGTCCGACGGGCCCTGGCCGCAGATGCCGATGTACTTGCCGGCCTTGTTGCATGCGGCAATGGCGTTGGCCAACAGCTTCTTCACCGCTGGGTTACGCTCGTCGAACAGGTGGGCGATGATGCCCGAGTCGCGGTCCAGGCCCAGGGTCAGCTGGGTCAGGTCGTTGGAGCCGATGGAGAAGCCGTCGAAGTATTCGAGGAATTCCTCGGCAAGGATGGCGTTGGACGGCAGCTCGCACATCATGATCACGCGCAGGCCGTTGTCGCCACGGGCCAGGCCGTTTTCGGCGAGCAGGTCGACGACCTGGCTGGCTTCGCCCAGGGTACGCACGAACGGCACCATGATCTCGACGTTGGTCAGGCCCATCTCGTTGCGCACGCGCTTCAGTGCGCGGCACTCGAGCTCGAAGCAGTCACGGAACGACTCGCTGATGTAGCGCGAGGCACCGCGGAAGCCCAGCATCGGGTTCTCTTCCTCCGGCTCGTACAGCTTGCCGCCGATCAGGTTGGCGTACTCGTTGGACTTGAAGTCCGACAGGCGCACGATGACCTTTTTCGGGTAGAAGGCCGCCGCCAGGGTACTGATGCCCTCGACCAGTTTCTCGACATAGAAGCCGACCGGGTCATGGTAGCCGGCGATGCGCTTGTCGACGCTGTCTTTCAGGTCGGCTGGCAGGCCGGCGTAGTTCAGCAGTGCCTTGGGGTGCACGCCGATCATGCGGTTGATGATGAACTCGAGGCGCGCCAGGCCGACACCGGCGTTGGGCAACTGGGCGAAATCGAAGGCACGGTCCGGGTTGCCGACGTTCATCATGATCTTGAACGGCAGGTCGGGCATGGCATCGACCGAGTTCTGCTTGACGTCGAAGCCCAGCTCGCCCTCGAAGATGAAGCCGGTGTCGCCTTCGGCGCAGGATACGGTCACGCCCTGGCCATCCTTCAGCACCTGGGTGGCGTTGCCGCAACCGACCACGGCCGGGATGCCCAGCTCACGGGCGATGATCGCCGCGTGGCAGGTGCGCCCGCCACGGTTGGTGACGATGGCGCTGGCGCGCTTCATGACCGGCTCCCAGTCCGGGTCGGTCATGTCGGAAACCAGCACGTCGCCCGGCTGGACCTTGTCCATTTCCGAGACGTCGTGGATCACGCGGACCTTGCCGGCGCCGATGCGCTGGCCGATGGCGCGGCCTTCGACCAGGACGGTGCCCTTCTCCTTCAGCAGGTAGCGTTCCATGACATTGGCGCTGGAACGGCTTTTCACCGTTTCAGGGCGGGCCTGGACGATGTACAGCTTGCCGTCGTCACCGTCCTTGGCCCACTCGATGTCCATCGGGCGCTGGTAGTGCTGCTCGATGATCATGGCCTGCTTGGCCAGCTCGCTGACTTCGGCATCGGTCAGGCAGAAGCGTGCGCGCTCGGCGCGGTCCACTTCCACGGTCTTGACCGAGCGGCCGGCCTTGGCTTCGTCGCCATAGACCATCTTGATCGCCTTGCTGCCCAGGTTGCGGCGCAGGATCGCCGGGCGGCCTGCCTGCAAGGTGCTCTTGTGCACGTAGAATTCGTCAGGGTTGACCGCACCCTGCACCACGGTCTCGCCCAGGCCGTAGGCGCCGGTGATGAACACCACATCGCGGAAGCCCGACTCGGTGTCGAGGGTGAACATGACGCCGGCAGTACCGGTTTCCGAGCGGACCATGCGCTGCACGCCAGCCGACAGGGCGACCAGCTTGTGGTCGAAGCCCTGGTGCACGCGGTAGGCGATGGCGCGGTCGTTGAACAGCGAGGCGAACACTTCCTTGGCCGCGCGGATCACGTTGTCCACGCCGCGAATGTTGAGGAAGGTTTCCTGCTGGCCGGCGAACGAGGCGTCCGGAAGGTCCTCGGCAGTAGCCGAGGAGCGCACGGCAACAGCCATGTTGTCGTTACCGGCGGCCATTTCGGCGAAGGCCGCGCGGATCTCGCTATCAAGGCGCGGCGGGAAGTCGGCTTCCATGACCCACTGGCGAATCTGTGCGCCGGTCTTGGTCAGGGCGTTGATATCATCCACGTCCAGTGCGTCGAGCGCCGCATGGATACGGTCGTTGAGACCACTCTGTTCGAGAAAATCGCGGTACGCCTGCGCCGTAGTGGCAAAGCCGCCCGGCACCGATACACCAGCACCTGCGAGGTTGCTGATCATCTCGCCCAGGGATGCGTTCTTGCCCCCCACATGCTCCACATCATGGACGCCGAGCTTATCGAGGGAAACTACGTACTCTACCAAGGTGATCTCTCCACTAACTGTGTTGGAAAAGCTCAAGGGCGCCCGCCTGCCTTCATTGACTTGGCCGGACGCTTGTGGCCTGTACATGGAAAATAAGTGAGAATGCCGACAGCCGCATTCGGCAAACCGAACTTATCATATCCAAGAAACGTCATCAGCTTAAGGCCCAGATCGCAAATGAAACGAACCGCGTTCTTCATCTCCGACGGCACCGGCATCACTGCCGAAACCCTGGGCCAGAGTCTGCTCGCTCAATTCGAGAGCATTCCTTTCAATAAATTCACTCGTCCCTATATCGATTCGCCGGACAAGGCACGGACCATGGTCCAGCAGATCAATGCCGCAGCCGAGCGCGACGGTGTCCGCCCGATCATCTTCGACACCATCGTCAATCAGGACATCCGGGAAATCCTGGCGACCTCGAACGGCTTCATGATCGACATCTTTTCTTCGTTTTTATCCCCGCTCGAACAGGAATTGACTGCCCACTCGTCGTATTCCGTCGGTAAATCGCACTCGATCGGCGGCAATTCCAACTACATGGAGCGCATCGAGGCAGTCAACTTTGCCCTGGACAACGATGATGGCGCGCGCACCCATTACTACGACAAGGCCGACCTGATCCTGGTCGGGGTGTCGCGCTGCGGCAAGACCCCGACCTGCCTGTACATGGCCATGCAGTTCGGCATCCGTGCCGCCAACTACCCGCTGACCGAAGACGACATGGAGCGTCTGCAGTTGCCGGCAGTATTGAAAAAGCACCACAACAAGCTGTTCGGCCTGACCATCGACCCCGACCGCCTCACCGCCATCCGCCACGAGCGCAAACCCAACAGCCGCTATTCGAGTTTTGCCCAGTGCGAGTTCGAAGTGCGCGAGGTGGAAAGCCTGTTCCGCCGGGAGAACATTCCACATATCAATTCCACGCATTTCTCGGTGGAAGAGATTTCGGCCAAGATCCTGGTCGAGAAAGGGGTGGAGCGCCGGTTCAAGTAAGGCGAAGGGCGCGCCACAAGATTTTTATCGTCAGTGAGGTCGCGCGCCGCGCGGGCGGCGCTCGATATCTGCACCACCACAAAATCCGCGCCAGACACCATGAAAAAGCCCCGGCATCGCTGCCGGGGCTTTATTTACCGCGTCATCAAGCTCAGGACGGCAGCACCGTCGCCTGCCCGCTCATGGCCAGGTCGACCAGCTCGCGGTTGGCCACCGCGTACATCGCATAGTCGGTACCAGTGGCGTTACGCAGGTCGTCGAGCATGGCGCGCCAGCGCTCCACCATCACCCGGTGCTGCTCAGCCCACAGCGCCACTCGGACGTCCATGTCTTCCGGCCCGTCGGCCATCTGCAGTACCGAGATGGTAATCGCCCGCTGCTGCAGGTCGATGTCGTCGCGGAAGGCTTCGCGGGCCAGGGCCTGCCAGTTGTTCTCCACCGGCAGGTTGCTGATTTCCTGCAGGTACCAGGTCAGGTCCAGCGCGCTGCCCACGGCGAAGAACGCCTTGGCCACCTGCGCCGGGTCATGCCCGGTGACATCGGCCGCCTCGATGATCGGCAGCAGGGTGTACAGATGGCTGGTACCGGCCACCATGCGCGCCAGCAGCTCCGGCACCCCAGCCTCGACGAAGCCTTGGTAACGCACCATCCAGCGCTCGCGGGTCGGCCCTTCGAGCAGCTCGTCGAGCTTGAGCCCCAGCTGCGCGATCTTCGGCCCGAAGTGCGCGGCGTCGCGCCCGGCGTCCTGCTCGTTGCGGCGGCTGCGCAGGAACCAGCGGGTCGCCCGGCGTCCCAGGCGCATCAGTTCGTCCATCAGGGTCAGCTGGACTTCCGCCGGCACCTGGTAGTCGAGCGCCTCGATCTGGCGGAACCAGTGCGGCAAGTGGAAGATGTCGCGCACGATCACATAGGCCCCGGCCACGTTGGCCGGACTCATGCCGGTCGACTCCTTCAGGCGCTGGACGAAGGTGATGCCCATGTTGTTGACCAGGTCGTTGGCGATCTGGGTGCTGACGATCTCGCGCTTGAGGCGGTGGCGACGCATGGCCTCGGCGAACTTGCTGACCAGCGACGGCGGGAAGGCGGTTTCCATGTCGCGGGTCAGGTAGTCGTCGTCCGGCACCAGCGACTTGAGCAGTTGCTCCTTGAGGTCGATCTTGCTGTACGAGATCAATACCGACAGCTCGGCCCGGGTCAGGCCCTGGCCAGCGGCCAGGCGTTCGGCCAGCTGTTCTTCGGACGGCAGGAACTCGATAGCGCGGTCGAGCTTGCCACGGGCCTCGAGGTCGGCCATCAGGCGCTTGTATTCGGCAATCCGCTCGCGGGCGCGGCGGGCTGCCAGCGACAGCGCCTGGGTCTGCTTGTAGTTGTTGCCCAGCACCAGGCCGGCCACTTCGTCGGTCATGCTGCCCAGCAGCTGGTTGCGCTGCTTCTCGGTCATGTCGCCACCCTGCACCACTTCATTGAGCAGGATCTTGATGTTGACCTCGTGGTCGGAGCAGTCCACGCCGCCAGCGTTGTCGATGAAGTCGGTGTTGGTGGCGCCGCCGTTGAGGCCGAACTCGACCCGGCCAAGCTGGGTCATGCCCAGGTTGCCGCCCTCGCCCACCACCTTGCAGCGCAGTTCGTTGCCGTTGACCCGCAGCGCATCGTTGGCCTTGTCGCCGACATCGGCGTGGCTTTCGGTGCTGGCCTTGACGTAGGTGCCGATGCCACCGTTCCACAGCAGGTCCACCGGGGCCTTGAGCAGCGCGTTGAGCAGCTCGGTCGGGGTCAGGCGGTCGGCTTCGATGGCGAAGCGCTCTTTCATCTGCGGGCTGATGGCGATGCTCTTGGCACTGCGCGGGAAGATCCCGCCGCCTTCGGACATGATACTGGTGTCGTAGTCGGTCCAGGCCGAACGCGGCAGTTCGAACAGGCGCTTGCGTTCGGCAAAGCTGGAGGCCGGCTCCGGGTTCGGGTCGATGAAGATGTGCAAGTGGTTGAACGCAGCCACCAGTTGCAGCTTGTCGGACATCAGCAGGCCGTTGCCGAACACGTCGCCGGCCATGTCACCAATGCCGATCACGGTGATCGGGTCTTCCTGCACATTGATGCCGCGCTCGCGGAAGTGGCGCTGCACGCCAACCCAGGCGCCACGTGCGGTAATACCCATCTTCTTGTGGTCGTAACCGGCCGAACCGCCCGAGGCGAAGGCGTCGCCCAGCCAGAAGCCGTAGTCGATGGCAATGCCGTTGGCGATGTCGGAGAAGGTCGCGGTGCCCTTGTCGGCCGCCACCACCAGGTACGGGTCGTCATCATCATGGCGCACCACGTTGGCTGGCGGCACCACGCCACCGTCCTTGAGGTTGTCGGTGATGTCGAGCAGGCCGGAAATGAAGATGCGGTAGCACGCCACGCCTTCGGCCGCGATCTCGTCGCGGCTGCCGCCCAGCGGCAGGCGGCGCGGCAGGAAGCCGCCCTTGGCGCCGACCGGCACGATCACCGAGTTCTTCACCTGCTGGGCTTTCACCAGGCCAAGCACCTCGGTACGGAAGTCTTCCTCGCGGTCGGACCAGCGCAGGCCGCCGCGGGCCACGTTGCCGAAGCGCAGGTGCACACCCTCGACCCGTGGCGAGTAGACGAAGATCTCGAACTTGGGCACCGGCTTGGGCAGCTCGGGGATCAGCTTGGGGTTGAACTTGAAGCTGAAGTAAGACTTGTTCTGGCCGTTGGCGTCCGGCTGGTAGAAGTTGGTGCGCAGGGTGGCCTTGATCAGGTCCAGGTAGCGGCGCAGGATGCGGTCTTCGTTGAGTACCTGCACGTCGTCCAGCGCGGTCAGGATGGCCTGCTCCAGGCGCTGCTGCTTGTCATCCAGGTCTTCCTGGGTGAGCTTGCGCGCCAGGTAGAAGCGGGTCTTGAACAGCCGGGTCAGCTCGCGGGCGATGTCGGTGTGGTTGTTCAGGGTGCTGGCGATATAGCCCAGGTCGAAGCCCAGGCGGATCTGCTTCAGGTAGCGGGCGTAGGCGCGCAGCAGCGCCACGTCTCGCCAGGGCAGGCCGGCGGTCAGTACCAGGCGGTTGAAGGCGTCGTTCTCGGCATCGCCACGGACGATATGGATGAAGGCGTCCTGGAGGATGTCGTTGAGCTGCTGGATATCCAGGCTCAGGCCTTCGCTGTAGGTGAAGGCGAAGTCGTGAATCCAGTACTCGCGGCCGCTGGCATGGCGCAGCCGGTAGGGGAACTCGCCGAGCACGCGCAGGCCGAGGTTTTCCAGGATCGGCAGCACATCGGACAGCGCCAGCGGCGTATCGGCGTGGTACAGCTTGCAATGCAGGATGCGCTCGCCGACCTGGGTCAGCGGCTGGTAGAAGCTCATCGCCAGCGGCTTGCTTTCCGACAGGTTCAGCACGTGCTGCAGGTCGACCACCGCCGAGTGCGCGGCGAAGCGCTCGCGGTAGCCAGCCGGGAAGCCCTTGGGGAAATCGGCGAGGATGTTGGTGCCCTGGGCCTCACCGAAGTTCTCGATCACCAGCGTGGAATAGTCGTCGTGCCAGGAGCGGCAGGCCTGGATAACTTCGCGTTCCAGCTGCTGCGGGTCGATGTCGATGCGGTTCTTCGGGTCTACCCGCAGGATCAGCTGCACGCGCGCCAGCACCGACTCGGAGAAGAAAGTCCAGAACTCGCAGTCGCTGGCCTTCAGGCGCTCCATCAGGACCTGCTGGATCTTCTGCCGCACTTCGGTGGAGTAGATCTCCCGCGGCACGTAGGCCAGGCAGTAGCAGAAGCGGCCGTACGGGTCCTTGCGCAGGAACACCCGGATCTTGTTGCGTTCCTGGATCTGCACGATCGACATGACGGTGCTGAACAGTTCGTCAATAGGGGTCTGGAACAGGTCGTCGCGCGGCAGCACTTCCAGCACCTGGGCCAGTTCCTTGCCCAGGTGGGCCTTGGGGTCGAAGCCCGAGCGGCGCTCGACTTCATTGACCTTGACCCGGATATACGGGATGGCATGCACGCTTTCGCCATACACCGACGAAGTGTACAGGCCCATGAAGCGGTGTTCCTTGATGACCTTGCCATCGGCGTCCAGCTGGCGGATCGACACGTAGTCCGGGTAGGCCGGGCGGTGTACGCGGCTGGGCAGCGCGGCTTTGGCGAACGACAGCAGCAGCGGCTCGTTGAGGTAGGCCACGGCGTAGTCTTCGATGCGCAGCTCGTCGCTGGTCAGGCCCACGCGCAGGCGGCGTGGCAGGCCGAGGAAGGACTGCTCGTCGTAGACCATCTGACCGCCATCGGCGTTGCCCTGGACGGTGAATTCTTCATAGCCGAGGAAGGTGAAGTGGTTGTCCAGCAGCCACTCGAGGAATGCCTTGACCTCGCCCTTTTCATGCTGCGCCGGGGCAAAGGCGGTCTGCTCCACTTCCGCCAGCACTTCGCGCAGCTTGGCCTTCATCGGCTCGAAGTCGGACACCACCACGCGCACCTCGGCCAGCACCTGCTCGATCTCGCGGGCCAGCACCGTCAGCTCGGAGGCATTGGCGCAACGGTCGATCTCCAGGTACATCAGCGACTCATGGCGCACGCCCTCGCCCTGGGTACCCTTGGGCAGCAGTTCGAGCAATTCGCCCTTGGCGCCACGGCGCACGCTGAGCACGGTGGTCTGCAGGGTATGAATGCTGTAGCCACGGCGGTTGAGCTCGGTGCGCACCGAGTCGACCAGGAACGGCAGGTCGTGGTGCAGCACCTCGACCACCGAGTGGGTCGACTGCCAGCCATTGCGTTCGTAATCGGGGTTGTACACCCGCACTTGCGGGTACTCGGGGTCGAAACGTTCGATGATGCGCCAGGCTGAAAGAGTACAGCCGGCCAGGTCGGAAAGCCTGCGCTGGGTGAGTTCGTCCAGAGAGATGATGCCGAAGAACTGCTCGGCGAACAGCGCCACTTGTGGCAGGGACTGTTCGCTGATGTGCTGCGCCAGGGCCGCTTGCAGTTGATGCTGGAAGTCGGCTTTGCTGGCTGCGGTGAAGAACGCCATCTGTGGTACTCCGCTTGGGCTTTGTAATAGTTGAAGCGTCGCTGCGTGCGCCATGTACGGATCAACGATAGCCAACCCGTGGCGAGGCGAACGGTAAAACCAGGCGTTGAACGTGCGCAGGCACGCCCAGGGCTCGCCGAAGCTTACCGACTGATCGGTCATTCAGGCTTGCAGCGCTGCGACAATTTCGGTCAAGGGGCGGTAACTTTACGTTTATGCCTGGCGACAAGACTGTCAGAATTCCTTTCCGTTTCCTTTGATCCGAGCCTTGTCCATGCAAATCGATACTGCCCTGCTGTTCGCCACCCCTTGCGATGACGAGGAAGACAACATGGCGACCCTGTGCTGCCACAGCGACAAGGGCCAGATGTTCCTGCTGACCCGCTACCCGGACGAAGACACCGTCGACCTGACGCTGGACGACGAACCGTCGACGCTGGATGGGTTGAAAGTGACCCTGAGCGCCAAACGCCTGCTGATCGAAGTGGCGGCCGGCGACCGCGATGCGCTGAAGGGGGATGAAACGCTGGAGATCAACCTGACCAGCGAGCTGAGCGATATGGATGAAGTGAAGCAGACCCTGGAGAACATCCTGGAAGGGACCGGCACGTTCGTCTGCGAGCTGTGAAGCCCCACCGGCAAGCAGATAGCGTGGTGGATGGCACCGGCTTCGCCGGTGTTCGCGGCTAAAGCCGCTCCTGCGGGGACCGCCGTGGTGGGCATCAGATCAACGCCGCCTGCATTTCCTGTGCCTGTACCCGCAACGCCTCACAGAACGGCTCCACCGCCGCCGACGCAGGCCGGTGGTCGGGCCGTATCAACATCACCTGGTACGGCACCGATACCCGCAACCGGCGGATCGGCAACCCGCCCTGCGCGGCCTCCAGCCCGCTCAGCGGGTTGATGATCGCCACCCCGAGGCCCTGCCTGACCATGGCGCACACCGAGGCGGCGCTGGTGGTCTCGATGACCGTGCGCCGGTTCACACCCGCCGCCCGGAAGTGCTGGTCCAGGCGCTGCCGGTAGGTGTCCAGGCTGGCCAGGTTGATGAAGTCGACCTCGTGGAAATCGCTCAGCTCCAGTTCGGCCTTGGCCTGCAGCGGGTGACCTTCGGGCAGCACACAGACCATGTTGGCGCTGAACAGTAATTCGCCGTACGCGCCGCGGGGTATCTGCTCGACCTCGGTCAGGCCCAGGTCATGTTGCTGGGCGACCAGCGACTCCTCCAGCAACGGCGACTCCTGCGCCAGAATGCTCACGCTCACGCCCCGGTGCTGCTGATGAAAGCGCTGGCACGCCCTGGGCAACAAGGTCTGGGAAAACAGCGGCAGGCAAGTGATAGCCAGCCGGCCTTGCTCGAAATTGCGAATGGCCTGGGCAAAGCGCTCGATCCGTTCCAGCCCGAGGTAGGCGCGCTCCACCTCTTCTATCAACAGCAACGCCTGGGCGGTCGCCACCAGGCGCCCAGCCTCGCGTTCGAACAGGTTCAGGCCGGTTAGCTGTTCCAGCCGCGCCAGTTCACGACTGACAGTGGGCTGCGAGGTGAACAGCAGGCGCGCCGCACCGGTGACGCTGCCAGCAGCCATGATGGCGCGGAACACTTCAATATGGCGAACAGACAATTTCATGGCGGCACCCGGTAAATCGGCTAGAGGCATATCAGATATGAATGGCCAGCAGAAAAATAGCTATTTTTCTGAATTTGCGCTTTGGGCCATCCTCATCGCTTCCTTATATGAGTAGCGCCACCATGACCGCACCCTTCCCCCTCCTGGCCGAGGCAGCCCGCCAGCACGGCACGCCGCTGTGGGCCTACGACGCCAGCACCATCGCCGAACGGGTCGAACAACTGAAGGTGTTCGACACCGTGCGCTTCGCCCAGAAGGCCAACCCCAACCTGCACGTGCTGCGGCTGATGCGCGCCCACGGCCTGGTGCTGGACGCGGTATCGCTGGGCGAGATGGAGCGGGCCTTCGCTGCCGGTGCAAGCGTGGGTGGCGACCCCGCCGGTGTGGTGCTGACCTGCGATGCGCTGGACCGGCCGACCCTGGAGCGGGTGGTGGCGACGAAGATCGAGGTCAATGCCGGCTCCATCGACATGCTGCGCCAGTTGGGAGAACGCTCCCCTGGCCACCGCGTGTGGCTGCGCATCAACCCCGGTTTCGGCCACGGTCACAGCCGCAAGACCAACACCGGTGGCGAGAACAGCAAGCACGGCATCTGGCACGAGCAGCTGGACCAGGCGCTGGCCTGCGTGAAGGCCAATGGCCTGCATCTGGTGGGCGTGCACATGCACATCGGCTCCGGCGTGGACTACCAGCACCTGGAACAGGTGGCCCGGGCGATGATCGGGCTGATTGGCCGGCTGGGCGTGGACATCGAAGCCTTCTCCATCGGCGGCGGGCTTTCCACCCCGTATCGCAGCAACGACAAGCCGGTCGACCTGCAGCGCTACGCCCGCACCTGGGCCGTGGCGCGCCAGGAAATCGAAGCCATGCTGGGCCACCCGGTGCGCATGGAGATCGAGCCCGGGCGCTTCCTGGTGGCGGAATCAGGCTACCTGGTGGCCGAAGTACGGGCCGTGAAGCAGGCCGGCCGCAACACCTTCGTCATGATCGATGCCGGTTTCAACGACCTGATGCGCCCGGCCATGTATGGCGCCTACCACCGCATGACTTTGCTCGACGCCAACGGCCAGCCGGTGGACCGCCCACGCCAGCCAACCGTGGTCGCCGGGCCGCTGTGCGAGTCGGGTGATGTGTTTACCCAGGATGACCAGGAACTGACCCCGCACGACCTGCCCCAGGCACAGGTGGGCGACCTGCTGGTGATCCACGATGCCGGCGCTTACGGGGCATCGATGTCATCGAACTACAACAGCCGGCCATTGCTGCCGGAGTTCCTCATCGAACAGGGCGCGTTGCGCATGATTCGCCGCCGGCAGACCGTGCAGGATCTGCTGGGCCTGGAGTGACAGGCAAAGTAACCTGCCCCGTCGGGGAGCTCTGCTAAACTGCCCAGCTTTCGTTTTTGCCGACAGGGCAAGCATGAACCCGACGCGCTATGCCCGTGTGGCAAAGGACCTGATGCAAGGCATCACCAGTGGCCGTTACCCGGTGGGCAGCCTGCTGCCCACCGAACTCGAGCTGTGCGACCTGTACAGTGTCAGCCGGCACACGGTGCGCGCGGCCATCGACCAGTTGCTGGACCAGGGGCTGGTGTCGCGGCGCAAGCGCGTGGGCACCCGGGTCGAGGCCAGCAGTCCGCGTGGCGGCTATTCCCAGTCACTGGCCAGCGTGGCGGAGCTGGCGCAACTCGGGCAAAACCAGCAGCGGCAAATACAGGACATGCGCCACTTCATCGCCGACCTGAGCGAGGCCGAGCGGTTGGGCCTGGTACCGGGTGAGCACTATCTGTGCGTGTCGAGCATCCGTGTCGACTGCGTGCATGATAGCTTGCCGCAGTGCTGGAACGAGGTTTACGTACCGCGGGACTATGCCGAGGTCATCGAACTGGCCCGCGAACACCCCGACCAGTTGATCGCAGAGCTGATCGAGCAACGCTACGGCCGGGCAATCGCATGGGTCGAGCAGCAGGTTCGGGCGGTCTTGCTGACAGCGCCAATCGCCCACGCACTGAAGGCCGAGGCAGGTGCCGCAGCGCTCAACATCATCCGCCATTACCGCGAGGAAAACGGCGACCTGATGGCTGTGGCCGAGACGGTGCTTCCGGCTGATCGCTTTACCTTGATCAGCCAGATGCGCCGAGATCGTTCAGCGGGTTGAAGCGATCAGCGCGCTGCACTTATACAAATACCCGTCAGCTTCTGCAGGTTAACGTGAGGCCAACAGGCATGGCAGTAGAAAGCACACGAATGCTAACGGTAGGTGAAGTAGCCAGACGCAGCGGCGTGGCCGTGTCTGCGCTGCATTTCTACGAAGCCAAGGGGCTGATTGCCAGCACTCGAACGGCAGGCAACCAGCGTCGCTATCCCGCGCTGGTACTGCGCACATTGGCGATCATCAAGGTGGCGCAGCGTACCGGCATTCCCCTGGAGGAAATCAGGCAGGCGTTCAGCCGGTATCCGCCGAACAGCAAGCTGACGGCGGCGCAATGGGGGGAAATGTCCAGCGCCTGGCGCGAAGACCTGAACGCACGCATCCGCACGCTTGAGGCATTGCGCGACAGCCTGGACAACTGCATAGGTTGCGGTTGCCTGTCGCTGGAGGAATGCCCGCTGCGCAACCCCGAAGATGTACTGGGCAAGCAAGGGACCGGCGGGCGGATTCTGGAGAACAAGACCCAATGAGGTATGCGCCCCCAGGCGACGCGGTGGATGGCACCGGCTGCGCCGGTGATCGCAGCTGAAGCCGCGCCTACAGGGGCTACGCTAGCCTCTTGCCCTTGAGCTCCCAGCGGAACCGTACGCGCCCTTACCAGATGGCGATATCGTAGGTCAGATAGAGGCGATTGCTGTCCCGCCCCCGGGCGAAATCCGAACGGTAGACATAATTGCGCAACTTCACCCCCAGGCCTTTCAAGGGCCCGGCCTGCACTACATAGGCAAGCTCGGCGTCACGCTCCCACTCCTTGATCCCCTCGCTGCCGGAGCGGCCATTGTCGCCACTCAGGTAGCGCGCCATGAAAGTCAGCCCAGGCACACCAGCGGCGGCAAAGTTGTATGCGTAGCTGGCCATCCAGGTCTTCTCCTCTTCCTCGATGAACTTACCGATACCCGCGTTGCTGAACGAATACACCGTTGCACCACTGATATACGGCAGCCCCGCGTCGCCATCGAGCACCTGGTAGCCAGCACCGACGGTATGGCCGGAATGGGCATAGGCCAACTGCCCGCTGAACATGTCATTGTCGATGGCGCCGCCATAGGCCGCCCCGCTGTCGCGGCTCTTGAAATAGCGCAGGTCGGTAGTCAGCACCCCGCCGGCCAACGGCAGGTCGTGGACCAGCCCGGCGAAATCCTGGCGATAGAAATGTTCGAGCTGGCCATGGTAGTAGCTCAGGCGCAGTTGCTTGTTAAGCGCATAATCGGCACCGGCAAAGTTGAAGTCGCCCGACCTGTCGCCGGCATAGCCATCCAGGTAAAGGCCGGTGCTGTCGGTAGCGTCACGCTGCTTGAAGCGGTCCAGGTGGCCAGCCGTCAAGGCCAACCCGTCAATGTCGGTGCTGGTGAGCTGCGTGCCCTGGTAGGTCTGCGGCAACAAGCGCGCATCGTTGTATACCAGCAGCGGCATCTTCGGCAGCAAGGTGCCATGCTTGACCACGGTCTGGCCCAGGCGTGCCTTGGCCGTCACCCCGGCGCTGGCGAACTCGTGCGCAGCACGGCCGTCGTCGTGCACCGGCAGCAGCCCGGTGCCACTGCGCCCACGACCGGAATCGAGGCGTACGCCCCACAGACCAAGGGCATCCAGCCCCACGCCCAAGGTGCCGTTGGTAAAGCCCGACTGATAGTCGAGCAGGAAGCCCTGCGCCCACTCTACCCGCTCGCTCTTGGCACTGGCCGCGGCGCGGGCACTCATGCCCTGCTCGTCACGGAAGTTTTCGTTGAAATAGACATTGCGCAGTTGCAGCTTGAGTTTGCTGTCATCGACGAAACCAGCGGCGCCGGCAACGGGCAGCCAGCCGCACAGCAGGCCACAGGTGGCCCCACGGAACACAGCTCGGGACATGGTCGGTACTCTGTTGTTGTTTTCAGAATGAGTAATGGCGGGCGCCTGGCAGCGCCCGGTATCGCTTAGACGAAGAAGGACAAGGCCCCGGTAAGCAGTGCCAGTGCGGTGATGACCAGTGAAGTGAGGACTGCCCATTTCACCGTGGCTTTCTGGAAGTCGCCGATATCCCGGTCGACCATGCCCACCAGCAGCAGGGTCGAAGCGACCAGTGGGCTCATCAGATGCACCGGCTGGCCCAGCACCGAGGCGCGGGCAATTTCCACCGGGTCGATGCCATAGGCCGCCGCAGCATTGGCCAGGATCGGCACCACGCCAAAGTAGTAGGCGTCGTTGGACAGCACGAAGGTCAGCGGCATGCTGGTCAGCGCCACCACCAGCGGGAACCAGTGGCTCCAGGCTTCCGGAATCCAGTCCACCAGGGTTTGCGCCAGCGCATCGACCATCTTGGTGCCGGAGAAAATGCCGGCGAAGATGCCCGCGGCGAATACCAGCAGCACCACGGTCATCGCATTGCCCGAGTGAGCGAGGATGCGTTCTTTCTGCAATTCCAGCTGCGGGTAGTTGATCATCAGCGCAGCGACGAAACCGACCATGAACAGGATGGCGGCGTGCATCAGCCCCAGCACCAGGGCGCTCATCACAACAATCACCAGCAGCAGGTTCACATAGGCGAGGCGCGGGCGCTTGTGCGGGCTCTCGCCGAGGATTTCCTTGATGTAGCAGTTGCCACCACCGGACTGCAGCGCGATGTTGCCGATACGCCGCCGCTCGGCGCGGCCCAGCAGGAAGGCGGTGAACACTACCCACGCGGCGCCACCGATGACGGTGGGCAACATCGGGATGAAGTATTCGGTGGCATCCAGCCCCAGTGCGGCAATGGCACGCGTGGCCGGGCCGCCCCAAGGGCTCATGCCGCTCATGATGTTCAGCGACAACATCGACACGGTGGCCAGGATCATCGGGTTCATGCCTATGCGCTTGTACAGCGGCAGCATGGCGGCGCAGGTGATCATGTAGGTGGTGGTGCCATCACCGTCCAGCGCCACCAGCAGCGACAGCAGCGCGGTGCCGATGGCGATCTTGACCGGGTCGCCGTTCACCCGCTTGAGGATCTTGCGGATCAGCGGGTCGAACAGGCCGGCGTCGATCATCAGGCCGAAAAACAGGATGGCGAACAGCAGCAACGCAGCAGACGGCGCAACCATCTTCAGCCCGTCGAGCATCATCTTGCCCAGCTCCGGGGCGAAGCCGCCGATCAGGGCGAAGACGATCGGCACGACGGTCAGTGCGACGATCGGGGACAGGCGTTTACTCATGATCAGGTAGGTGAAGGTCACCACCATGATCAGGCCCAGAAGTGCAAGCATGGTTCGTTCTCTTGTTGTTATTTTCCAGTGTGGCCGAGTGCAGCGCAGACGGCCCCCTACCCCACCCGGCAGAAGCGGGTGGGGGACGTGTCGACAGAGGTTCAGGGCAACGCAGTTCAGCCGTGACGATGCGGCTCGGCGGCCCATTCAGGCGTTTCGGCAACCGGGCCGGCCAGCGCTTCGCCGTTCAGGCGGCTGAGCAGGGTCTGGCGGTCACAGGCGTTTTCCGACAGCGACACCACCACCGTTGCCACCGCGTTGCTGGCAAGGCTGGTCAGGGCACGGGCCTCCGACATGAAGCGGTCGATGCCGATCAGCAGGGCCAGGCCGGCCAGGGGGATGTCGTGGATCACGGTCAGGGTCGAGGCCAGCGCCACGAAGCCGCTGCCGGTCACGCCTGCGGCGCCCTTGGACGACAGCAGCATGATCGCCAGCATGGTGACCACCTGGCCCAGGCTCAGGTCGATGTTGCAGGCCTGGGCGATGAACACCGCTGCCAGTGACAGGTAGATGGCGGTTCCGTCCAGGTTGAACGAGTAGCCGGTAGGCAACACCAGGCCGACCACGCCCTTGTTGCAGCCCAGCTTCTCGAGTTTTTCGAGCATGCGCGGCAGCACCGGCTCGGTCGAGGACGTGCCCAGCACCACCAGGAACTCCTCGCGGAAGTAACGCAGCAGCTTCCACAGGCTGAAGCCGTGGGCACGGCAGATGCCACCCAGCACGACCAGGACGAAGAACGCGCAGGCGATATACAGCGTACCCACCAGCTTGGCCAGCGAACCGAGCGAGGTGACGCCGTACTGGCCGACGGTGAACGCCAGCGCACCAAAGGCTCCGACCGGGGCAAACCGCATCAGGTAGCCGAAGATTCGGAACACCATGGTCGACGCCGACTCCAGCACATCCAGTACCGGCTTACCCTTCTCGCCCATCGACGACAGGGCAAAACCGCTGAGCACGGCAATGAACAGCACCGGTAGCACTTCACCTTTGTTGAAGGCCCCGATGAAGGTGTCCGGGATGATGTGCATGAAGAAGTCCACCACGCTCAGCTTGGCGGCCGACGCGGTGTACTGGCTGAGGCCGGCGCTGCTCAGGGTGGCCGGGTCGATGTTCATGCCGGCGCCGGGCTTGAACAGGTACACCGCCGCCAGGCCGATTACCAGGCTGAGCACGGTCAGGCCCAGGAACAGCAGCAAGGTCTTGCTCATCAGGCGCCCCAGAGAGCGCTTGTCGGTCATGCCGGCGATGCCGGTGACGATGGTGCAGAACACCACCGGGGCGATCATCATCTTGATCAGCTTGATGAACGCATCACCCAGCGGCTTCAGGGCCACCGCCTGTTGCGCCCAGAAATGGCCGACCACCACGCCCAGCAGGACGGCGCAGAGGATCTGGAAATACAGCGATTTGGCGAGTTTCATGTGGCATCACCCATTGTTGAAATTGTGCGGATGCGCTTGTTGCGATCGTGCAGGTCTGGATAACCCCTGGGCTTACCCCGCCAACCTGCGGAATGTAGGGGCGTAGACGAACCCTGAGAAGAGCCGCCGGGCGGTTCGCACCACCGAGGCCTGGATCGTCTGGCCATTGGCACCACTGCGCGACAGCGCCACATCGATGCCACCGCTCGGGTGTTCCAGGCGCACCTCGGTGAGTTGCCCCGCGCCCTCGCCCAGCAGGTCGCCGATCACCGTACCGGGGCTGACACAGGCAGTCGCCAGCCCTACCGCGCCGGTGATGGCCAGGGCACGATGGCAGTTGTGCGGCATGAAGTAGCGAACCTGCACGGTGCCGTCGTAGCGTGGTTTGGACACCAACACCGGCTTGGGAATGACCATGCCACTGACATCACCCAGGCCCATGGCCTTGCCGGCCTTCAGGCGCAACGCCTCGAGGCGTGCGAGCAGCGCGCCGTTGGCGTCGAGTTCAGCCGGGGTTTCCGCGCCGCTGACCCCCAGTTCGCTGGCCTGGACCACCATCATCGGCATGGCCATGTCGATGCAGGTGACTGGCACACCGTCGATCACATCCTTGGCCTGGCCGGTGGGGAACAGCTTGCCGGTCTTGCTGCCGACCGCATCGAGGAAGGTCAGGTGCACCGGGGCGGCAGTGCCCGGTACGCCATCGATCGCCGTACGGCCTTCGTAGCGCACGATACCGCCGGGGGTTTCCACCAGCGAATTGACGAAGGTGCCAGTGTTGAGGTTGCGAATACGCACCAACGTCTTGCCGTCCTGGCCCTTGACCAGGCCCTGCTCGATGGCGAACGGGCCGACGGCGCACAGCATGTTGCCGCAGTTCGGGGCTGTGTCGACCCGGCGCTGGGCAACCATGACCTGGACGAACAGGTAGTCGACGTCGGCGTCGGCATGCAACGACGGGCTGATGATGGCGACCTTGCTGGTCTGCGGGCTGCCGCCACCGATGCCGTCGATTTCCAGTTCATGACCGGAGCCCATTAGGTTGATCAGCAATTCGTCGCGCTCGACCACATTGGCAGGTAGGTCCCAGGCGTGGAAGAACGGCCCCTTGGAGGTGCCACCGCGCATGAGTACGCAAGGAATTCGTTGCATGATTTCGCACTCTTGTTGATCAATGGACATCATTGATGCTGTGAGCAAAAGAGTGACAGGGATGGATAAATCAATCCAATGCAAATATCGTAGCCATTATTGCTTTTCATAAAATAATTCTCTGTCAAAAGCGCTGTGGTTTATTTATGGAATATGAGCTGCAAGACATCCGATCTTTCGTGAAAATCGCCGAACTCGGCAGCTTCCATGAAGCCGCCGAAGCCCTGCACCTGTCCCAGCCGGCGCTGAGCCGGCGGATCAAGAAGCTCGAAGAAGGGTTGGGCACCTCGTTGCTCGAACGCACTACTCGTCGGGTCAGCCTGACCAGCGTCGGGCGCGACTTCCTGCCCAAGGCCAGGCGGCTGCTGGATGATTTCGAGGACTCGATCCTCAGCATCCGTGAGCTGGCCGAGCGGCAGACCGGCCAGGTCACCCTCGCCTGCATTCCCACCGCCGCGTTCTACTTCCTGCCGTCGGTGATTCGCGACTACAACGAGCAGTACCCGAAAATCCGTATCCGCCTGCTCGACCTCAGCGCCAATGACGGGCTGGAAGCCGTGCTGCGTGGCGAAGCCGACTTCGGCATCAACATGATGAGCGGGCAACACCCGGACATCGAATTCGTCTCGCTGGTGCAAGAGCACTTCGTCCTGGCCTGCCGGCGCGACCACAAACTGGCGGGGCGTGAAGCCGTTACCTGGACCGAGCTTGCCGACTACCGGTTGATCGGCGTTGGCCGCCTGAGCGGCAACCGCATGCTGCTCGACCATGCCCTTTCCGGCCTCAACCTGCGCCCCAAGTGGTTCTACGAGGTACAGCACCTGTCCACCTCGCTGGGGATGGTCGAGGCCGGGCTGGGGGTATCCGCCATGCCCAGCCTGGCCATGCCCAGCGCCGACCACCCGACACTGGTCAGCGTGCCGCTGATCGAACCCCAGGTGACGCGCACCCTGGGCCTGGTGTACCGGCGCGGAGCGTCGCTGTCGCCTGCCGCGGAAAAGTTCGTTTCGATCCTGCTGGAGAAGTGGCCGAACCGCTGAACAGCCAGCGCCGCCAGGCCGATGCCCGGCCCAGACAACCAGCAGCGCCGCGCCCATGCTTCAGTCCCCACCCAGGCCATGCGGGTCGGGCCGGCGTTTCTCGATGGCGAATTTCAGCAACGCGGCGCTGCGGAACACGCCATGGGCGAACTTGCCGTAGGGCAGCGTGAGGAACAGCGCCATCACCGTGCCCAGGTGAATGGCCAGCAACATGGCCATCGCCCCGCTGTCACGCAGCGCCAGCAGTGCCAGCCCGCTGACGCTCACCAGCAACAGCAGCAGGATGAATGCCCGGTCCATTGGCCTTTGCCGGACATCGCCATGTGCCGGCGCCCGGCGCAGGTTCAGCGCCAGCAGCCCGAGCGGGCCAATGACCAGGCCAACCCCACCGACCGTACCCAGCAGCACCGGCAGGCTCAGCACCGGGTAAGGCGCTGCCAGGCCGAGCAGGTAGTGATAACCGGTGGCGACCAGCGTGGCCGCAAAGCACAGCAGGAAGCCGTAGAAGGTCAGGTGATGGAAGCGGCGCCGCCACAGCGTGTAGCGGTCGTCGGCATTGTTGCAGCCCTGGCCATGCCCTCCGTCGAGGTACTTCAGCGTCAGTACCGCCGCCGATGCCTCGAGTACAGCGCCATCGGCCGAGGCTGCCTGCTGCCCGGCCGGCGAAATCTGGCGCCAGAAGCGTCGCACCGCCAGTGCCAGCGCCACACCGGCAAGGCTGAACACGCTGCCGAACAACAGCGCCAGGGTGTTGTGCGGGAACACCGCATAGAAATCCCCCGCCAGCCGCCCGGGCAGCAAGGTGCCGTTGACCGCCAGGGCCAGCAACAGGAACAGCGACAGCGCCAGGGCCAGCGCGCTGGCGACATAGCCACCATTGTGCCGATACAGCCGGCCAAACGCCGCTGGCCAGGCATAGTCGGCGTAGGTTTGGCCGCGCACCTTGGCCATCGCCTGCGGCACGTTGACGGCGAACTCGTGAGGCGCAGCGTACTGGCACGCGTGCAGGCAGGCGCCGCAGTTGTGACACAGGTTGGCCAGGTAATGGATATCAGCCTTGCCGAAGGTCAGCCGGCGGGTCATCGCCGGGAACACGGCGCAGAACCCTTCACAGTAGCGACAGGCATTGCAGATGCTCATCTGCCGTTGCACTTCCTGTTCCTCCAGGTTCAGCAACGGGATCAGTTCGGGGCCGCTTGCGGCAGGTTGGTACTGGCGGGGGTCAGGCAGTTGCGCGGTCATGGCGGGCCTCGTCTGGGGATGGAATGCGCGCGGCAGCGGCGGCGCGGGTACCGGCGATACGCCCGAAGGCGGTGCCAATGGACATGCCGACACCGGCGGTATAACCCTTGCCCAGCACGTTGCCGGCCATCATTTCACCGGCCACGAACAGGTTCGGGCTGCGCCGGCCGGCGAAGTGAACGGCGGCGCTCTCGTCGGTGCGCAGGCCCAGGTAGGTGAAGGTGACGCCAGGGCGCAGCGGGTAGCCGTAGAAAGGCGGTGTATCGATGGGCAGGGCCCAGTGGCTCTTGGCCGGGACAAGACCGACGGTGTGGCAGTCATCCAGCCGGGTATGGTCGAAGGTGCCGGGCTGGCAGGCGCGGTTGTAAGCCTGCACGGTGTCCACGAAGGCCGCCGGCGGCAGCCCAAGCAGGCCCGCCAGTTCTTCGAGGGTGTTGGCCGTGGTGCCTGGGAACACCGGTGGCATGAAGCGGCCCAGGGCCTTCTGGTCGATGATGGAAAAGCCGACCTGGCCCGGCTGATGAGCCACCAGGCGGCCCCAGATCGCGTAGCGCTTGGGCCAGAAGTCTTCACCCTCATCGTAGAAGCGCCGGCCTTCGCGATTGACCACCAGCCCCAGCGAAACGCAGTCGATGCGGGTGCAGATGCCGCCGTCGTAAAGCGGCGCGCGGGCATCGATAGCTACCATGTGCGCCTGGGTCGGGTCACCGATGGTGTCGGCGCCCAGGTCGATCATGCGCCGCAGCAGCACGCCGTCATTGAAGCGGGTACCGCGCACCAGGAAGTTGTCCGCCGGCCATTCGCCGCGCTCGTTCTGCCCCCAGGCTTCACGCAGCCAGCTGCGGTTGGATTCGAAGCCACCGGCGGCCAGCACGCAGCTGCGTGCCTGGATGCGTTCGGCCGGCAACTGCCGCCCGCCTACCTCGCGCGCCGGTACATGGGCGGCGACGAAACGGTCGCCCTGCAGCTCGATGTCGCACACCGGGGTGTCGTAGCGAACCTCCACGCCCAGGCGTTCGGCGCTGCGGAAATAGGCATTGATCAACGCCTTGCCGCCGCCCATGAAAAACGCATTGGTCCGAGCCGTGTGCAAGGCCCCGGACAACGACGGCTGGAAGTGCACACCGTGACGCCGCATCCAGTCGCGGCAGTCGGACGACGCCCTGATCACCAGCCGCGCCAGTTTTTCGTCGGTCTGGCCGTCGGTGACCTTGAGCAGGTCTTGCCAGAACTCTTCTTCCGGGTACGCATCGACCAGCACATCCTGGGGTGCATCGTGCATGCACCGCAGGTTGCGGGTGTGTTGCGAGTTGCCACCTCGCCAGGCACGCGGCGCGGCCTCCAGCAGCAGCACACTGGCGCCGGCCTCACGTGCCATCAAGGCCGCGCACAGGGCGGCGTTGCCACCGCCAATGACAAGCACATCGATCATTTTGCCTCCAGGTCTCGAGGAGCCAGAACGGTCGGTGTGCTCCTCGCGGACCACGGAATCTAATGACCCCGTGCGGGTGACGAAACGCGATCAGCGGGGGTAGGTGTTCAGTTTTTCTAAAGGGTGGCGACGCCGCACGCGCCGGTCATAGCAGTCGCGCCCCTGGCCACTGGCCTTGGGCGACCAGGTCGCGGGCAACCTCATGCAGTACGATCCGGGTCGCCAGCGCAGCTGGCGAGAGCTCGTCTTCACTCAGGCTCACCACCAGGTTGCGGCGCTGCGCCTGGGCATCGTCGATGGCGAATACCCGCACGCCGGCCTGGGCTGCCCTGGCTACCGCGGCACCGGGTTGCAGGGTGGCAGCGTGGCCGGCCGCCACGCAATCCATGAGCAGCGACAAACCGTCGACCTCCATGACGATGTCGGCCTCCAGGCCGGCCCGGGCCAGGACCGCCTGCAAGGTCGAACGCAGGCCATGCTGGGTACTGGGCATCACCAGTGGCAGCGTGGCGATCTGCTGCAAGGTCAGCGCATCGCCCCAGCCATCCTGCACCAGGCGCTGCGGCACCAGGGCGAACAAGCGCTCCTGCAACAGCGGGCGCACCTCCAGCCGCGCCCCCGCTTCCGCCTGGAACAACACCGCCAGGTCCAGGTGCCGGGCGTTGAGCTGGCTGAACAGATATCCCGAGAGCATCTCCACCAGGTGCAGGTGGATGTCCGGATAGCGCTGGCGCATCCGCTCGATCAGGGCCAGGCCCAGGACCGATGCAGTGGTTGGCGCCAGGCCGACGCTGACATAGCCGCTCATGCGCCCGCTCTGCGCCGCCAGCATGGCGTGCTCGGCCTGGCGCAGCGCCAGCCGCGCGTGGTACTCGAAGGCCAGGCCCGCCGCTGTCGGCGTAACACCGGTACTCGAGCGAGTCAGCAGGCGTGTGCTCAGCTCGCTTTCCAGCTTCGACAGCTGCTGGCTCAGGGCGGACGCGCCTACCCCTAGCTCGAGCGCGGCCCTGCCCAGGCTGCCGTGCTCCAGCACACTCAAAAAGTAGCGAACCTGGCGTAACTCCACATTGACCTCGCGATGCCCTTGCCCTGCCCGCATTGTACGCAGGATCGGTGGCTGCTCGCGGCCTACTTGTCGCTCGGGGTGACCAGTACCGTCTCTTTGCTGTCGAGCACGAACACCGCCATCAGCTTGGCCGGCTTGCTGTCGCTGGCGTTGGCGCTGACGCCGTGGAACGCGCCCGGGGCCTCGTACCAGTTCTCGCCGGGCTTGTAGACCTTGGCCGGCTCGCCATTGACGCTGCTGCGTACTTCGCCTTCAAGCACGGTGGCGTAGATGAAAGCGGAATTCGGGTGGCGGTGCGCGGGTGATGCGGCGCCCGGCGCGTAGTCGACGATGACCCCGCGCATGCTCTTGCCTGGGACGTTCGGCAGCGGCTTGTCGAACACCACGGTGACCTTGCTCAGCGGGCGTTCGGCGGCGATCGTCGGGGTGATGGCCAGCACGCTGAATGCGGTGGCCAGGAGGGTGCGATTGAACATGCTGATGCTCCTTGAGTTAACGGGTGGGTGCCAGGTGACTCACTGGCGCGCCAGCCAGTCTTCGAAACGGATGGTGCCAAGCCGCGCGCCGCTGCCGGGGGTGAGAGCCCTGTCATCGAGCTCGGCGCCGAAATAGCGGGCGTGCACGTCGGCCACTACCTTACGGTTGTCACCACGCAGGCGCAGGAAGCGGCGCACCAGCTCGTCCATCGGCAGCGCCTCTGGCCCGGCCATCTCCAGCGTAGCGTTGGCTGCCGGTGCCAGGGCCACGTCGAGCAGCGCCGCCACCACGTCATCGGCAGCCAGCGGCTGGAACAACGCCGGCGACAGATGGATTTCATCACCGACAGTACCCGCCTGGGCGATGCCTTCGACAAATTCGAAGAACTGCGTAGCCCGCAGCACGGTGTACGGCAGCCCGGAGTCCTTGATCAACGCCTCCTGGGCGACTTTGGCGCAGAAATAGCCGTTGTCCGGCAGGCGCTCGCTACCGACGATCGACAACACCACATGATGCTTCACCCCAGCGGCTTTCCCGGCTGCCAGCAGGTTGCGCGTGGACGTCTCGAAGAAGTCCAGCACCGCCTGGTCCTCCCAGGACGGTGCATTGGCCACGTCCACCACCACATCCGCGCCATCCATCGTCTCGGCAAGACCCTCGCGGGTGATGCTGTTGACCCCGGTGCTCGGCGCCGCCGCGACGGCCTGGTGGCCGCGCTCATGCAGGCCGTTGACAAGCTTCGAACCAATGAGGCCGGTGCCTCCGATGACCACGATTTTCATTCGGCTGTCTCCACGTGCACGACCGCAACCACTGCCGTCGCCTGGCTGCAGCATGCGCCGCCTGGCACAGCGAGTCCTTGTTCATTGCCTGGATTTGCCTCCACGCAGGCTTCAATTTGCGTCCAAACTGTTCAAGCCGGGCGCAGGCCAGTATTGCCGCCAGGGCAGCTGCCGTATCATCGACGGAGACCTGAAACCAGGCGCCTCGGCCACCAGGCCCACGGCGTGCGAGGGATGCCACGTGCCATTCGTGTTTGACGACTATCAGCTCGACGAGCAGAGCCGGGAACTGACCCGCCAGGGCCAGGCCGTGGCCATCGGCCCGCAGGTGTTCGACCTGCTGGTACAACTGGTCAGCCACCGCGACCGGGTGCTCGGCCGTGACGAATTGCTGGCGCGGGTATGGAACGGCAAGGTGGTCTCCGAATCGACCATCACCAGCCACATCAATGCCGTGCGCAAAGCCATCGGCGACTCCGGCGAGGAACAACGGCTGTTGCGCACCGTGCCGCGCAAGGGCTATCGCTTCGTCGGCGAAGTGCGCGAACCCACTAGCGGCCCGGCGCAAGTCGTGGCCGAAACAGCGCCGACGCCCAGCGGGCCTGCGCTGCCGGACAAGCCGTCGATCAGCGTGCTGCCATTCCAGAACCTCAGCGGTGACCCCGAGCAGGACTATTTCGCCGACGGCGTGGTCGAAGACATCATTGCTGCCCTGTCACGCAACCGCTGGCTGTTCGTCATCGCCCGCAACTCCAGCTTCACCTTCAAGGGCCAGCGCATCAACGTGCAGCAGGTAGGCCGGGCACTGGGCGTGCGCTATGTACTCGAAGGCAGCGTGCGCCGGGCCGGCCAGCGGCTGCGCATCACCGGCCAGCTGATCGACGCCAGCACAGGCGAGCACCTGTGGGCCGAGCGTTTCGAAGGGCCGCTGGATGATGTGTTCGAGTTGCAGGACCAGGTCACCGAAAGCGTGGCAGGAGCGATCGCACCGCAGCTGGAGCGGGCCGAGATCGAGCGGGCCAAGCGCAAGCCCACCGCCGACCTTGGCGCCTACGATTTCTACCTGCGCGGCACGGCCAAGCTGCACCACGGCAGCCGCGAGGCGATCGCCGAGGCATTGACACTGTATTACCACGCCATCGAGCGCGATCCGGAGTTCGCTTCGGCCTATGGCATGGCGGCATGGTGCTACTTCTGGCGCAAGCTCAATGGCTGGATGGACAACCGCGCCGAGGAAATCGCCGAGGGCGCCCGGCTCGCGCGCCTCGCGGTGACGCTGGGGCGTGACGATGCGGTGGCCCTGACCCGCGGTGGCCATGCCCTTGGCCACCTGACCGGCGACCTGGACGGTGCCATCGCCTTGCTCGACCGGGCACGCCTGCTCAACCCCAACCTGGCGCCGGCCTGGTACCTGGGCGGGGTGTTGCGGGCGTTGCGTGGCGAGACCCAGGCCGCCATCGACAACCTCAGCCATGCCACCCGGCTGAGCCCACTGGACCCGGAGATGTTCCGCATGCAGGTGGGCATGGCGTTGGCGCACTTCTTTGCCGGGCGCCTGGAGCAAGCGCTGGAGTGTGCGGAAAAATCGTTGGGCAACCTGCCCAACTTGCTGGTCGCGGTAGCCCTGGTCGCCGCCAGCCATGCCCTGAGCGGGCGGCTGGACAGCGCCTACCGGGCCATGGCGCGCTTGCGCGAGCAAGACCCGGGGCTGCGTGTATCGACCTTGCGTGAATGGTTGCCGATCCATCGCGACGAGGACCTGGCCCGGCTGGCCGAGGGCCTGCAACTGGCCGGTTTGCCAGCCTGACCAGCAAACCGCCGGCCAGGCATAAGCCACTAGCGGTCTGGGTTCACCCTGGCCAGCCAGTCGCTACGGGTCATCTCCCAGATCTCGACGCGCATTGGCCCGGCAACGAAATCGCCATCGCGCACATCGACCAGGTTCATGCCTTCGTGTTCCGAAACCTTGCGCGACGCTTTGTTGGCCACCGCCTTGGGGACCCGCATGACGCGGCGCGACAAGGTCTCGAACCAGTAAGCATTGATGGCCCGGCAAGCTTCGCGCATATAGCCTTGGCCCCACCACTGCGGCGCCAGCCAGAATCCGCGGTTGTTTCCCGCCTGGTCATACAGGCTGATGCTGCCGATGATGCGCTCGTCTTCGTCGCGCAGCCGGATCATCCAGTGCCACTCTCGGCCGGCGGCGATCGCAGGCAGGGCGATTTCACGCACATAGCTCAGCGCACCGTCCGGCGGATACGGCCATGGAACGCGACGATCGAGGTAGCGCACCACCTCCCATTGGGGGAACAACGCCTGTATTGCCTGGGCATCCTCCAATCGAAGTGGTGTCAGCAGCAGACGCTCTGTGAACAATGTTGCAAGGCCATCCATGCCTGCGCTCCCGAATATCCTCAGCAATGAGCCAGTTTCTGAAAGTGGAGTCCGCGCCTGGCACGCTCATCGAAGCTCAACGAAAACAGGTCGCCAAGCGGCCTGACGATAACACTGTTGCCCTGAACCAGGGGACGCTGCTGAGCCCAGCTTGGCACTTCGATGCCCAGTTTGCCCGCGTGCAATTCGACTACCGGCACGGTCGAGCCGTTACCCGGCCCTAGATCAGGCGCTACCGCGAACACCGGCGCAGCCGGTGCCAGGCACCGCGCATCAACCGGCACCTGGCTCGAGAGGAAAGACAACCCTGAAGGTCGTACCCCGTTCTGCACTGGAAACGACCTTGATCGCGCCGCCATGGCTGGTGACAATCTCGTTGGCAATGAACAAGCCAAGTCCCAGCCCATGCGATTTTCCACCCTCGGCATGGCCCGCCCGGGCCAAGCGTGCCTCGGGATTGAACAGGTACATCATGCGGTCTGGAGAAATGGGATTGCCCCAGTTGTGAATCTCGATCACCGCGCAATCGTTCTCGGTCGCAAGCCTCACCTGGATCGGCAAGCGGGTATCGCCGTGGCGTATGGCATTGTTGACCAGGTTCGACACCGCCTGGGACATGCGTGACGGGTCGAAGCTGGCCGGCAATGGCGCCGTCTGCTCCAGGCGCAGGTCTATCTGCGGTTGGGCCAGGCTGACTTCCTTGACGATAGCGCTACACAGTGCGGTGAGTTCACTCGGCTCACGCTGTATGGGTATGCCCATGCTCAGATTGCATCGGGCCAGGTCGAGCAAATCGTTCACCAGGTCGTTGGCACGCCCGGCGCTCGCGTAGATCTGGGTGACCACTGTCCGTTCCCGGGGCCCCAGCTGTTGGCTCTTGGCAAGCATATCGGCCCCCATGGTAATCGCTGTCAGTGGCGAGCGAAGGTCATGGCCGAGTACACCCAGCACCATCTTGCGGGTGGTCTCGACGGCTTTGCCATACGAAGCGATGGATTCGCCCAGGGCCTGGTCGATGGCTTCGTTGAAGCGGATGATCTCCGCCACCCGCTCGGGCTGGTCGATCGACGTTTCCTGAGCAAGCCACAGGCGCAACACGCTTGAGCGAAGGGCGCGGTACTCCGACACCATCTGGTCCATGCTGAAGCCGTCCATCAGGCGCATGACTGCGTGGGTTTCTGCCGCACTTTCGCGCGCCGACACCGGAGCGAGGCCCCGGGATTTGTCTATTTCCTGCTGTACGGTCTGGTGGGTTTGCATGTCCCGCACCACGGCCAGAAGAATGTGCGCGGCGTGGTTCCTCAGGCCCGATGTGCTCAGTGTTTCCCTGGGTAGGTCAACCGTCCGGGCGAAGTCTTCCCAAGCCTGGAGGATGCTTTCCATCCGCTCAATGATGAACGTAGACAACCGCATGCAGTCATTCCTCCGCTGCTTGACCAGGGCAGTTTTCGATTGGGTGAAATAAGCGTAGCGCTGCAAAGCCGGGTTTTCGAGCCGGGCGCCACCTTTCTGGCGTTTGTAACGCTACCGTCTGGCAGTTTCCCAGCGAGTAAAAATGTACGGCTTGTTGGTGAACCCGTGTCGGGCGGCGCAGTCATAGCCGGGCCCTTTGACCGGCCTCATTGCCAACCTCCTGCCGAGCTGTCTGCCTCATGCGCCACGCTGCCTGCTGCTCCCGCCTTGTCTCGCTCTGCCTGTTGCCTTTCCTGCCGCTGTTGACCAGCCCCGCCCATGCCAGCGGGGAGCGCCAGCTGGTGGCGGCGATCAACGACTACCGCGCCCAGCCACAGCGTTGCGAGCGGCGCCTGGTTCGGGCCCAGACGCCGCTGGCGCTGAAGGCGAACCTGGCGCTGCCGATTGGCTATGGGGGTGGCTTGCGCGACGGCTTGAAGGCGGTTGGCTACCAGGCAGTGAAGGTGCGGGCTATCCGCCTGGTCGGCGCGCACGATGCCGAGGAGGCCTTCGACATGCTGCGCAGCGACTACTGCGCTGCGTTGCTCGATAGCCAGTATGCCGATATTGGCGTGCGCCGCGCCCGCAATGAGTGGCAGGTGGTGCTGGCGCGCCCGTTGCTGGAGGCGCAACTCGGCGACCGACGCAGCACGGGCCAGGCGTTGCTGGCCCAGGTCAACGCGGCCCGGGCCAAACCGCGCCTGTGCGGGCGCCAGCGCTTTGCTGCCGCACGCCCGCTGAGCTGGAACAGCGCCTTGGGTACGGCCGCCCAGCGCCATAGCCGGGCGATGGCCAACGAAAACTTTTTCGCCCACCGCGACCTCGACGGTGACCTGCCGGCGGACCGGGCGCGGGATGCCGGCTACCGCGGGCGCCAGATCGGCGAGAACATCGCCGCCGGCCAGGGCTCAGCGAGCAAGGCGATGGCAGGCTGGCTGGCCAGCCCGGGACATTGCGCCAACCTGATGAACCCGATGTTTACCCAGGTGGGAGCGGCATATGCCGAGAATTCGCGTAGCGATGATGGGGTTTACTGGACGATGGTGTTCGGCGCGCCCTGAAACAGGCCGCCGGTACTCGACAGGGCTGGGTTGCGGCACAGGTTGCCCGTGGGTAAATGCGTCCTGAGGATGACACAGCGCTTGCCTATGACACGTTGTGTCATTAAGATCGCATTGTGTCCTGACGTCGCCCCGCGCCGCTCAGCCGCTGTTCGCCACCCCATGCAGGTACCGCCCATGACGACCACCATGCAAACCCCCAAGGACCAGCTCGTCAAACACGCCCAACAGCAAATGCTGACGGCGCTGGCCGACAACACCTACACCCCACGGCAGAAACTCGCCCTCACCTGTCGCATCCTGTTCGACGCTGGCCACGATTCCGGCCTGGCCGGGCAGATCACCGCGCGCGCCGAGCAACCCGGCACCTACTACACCCAGCAACTCGGCCTGGGCTTCGACGAAATCGCCGCCTCCAACCTGTTGCTGGTGGACGAAGACCTCAACGTGCTGCAAGGCCGCGGCATGGCCAACCCGGCCAACCGCTTCCACAGCTGGCTGTACCGCGCACGTGCCGACGTCAACTGCATCATCCATACCCACCCGCTGCACAGTGCCGCCCTTTCGATGCTGGAGGTGCCGCTGGCCATCTCGCACATGGACCTGTGCCCGCTGTTCGATGACTGCGCGTTTCTCAAGGAATGGCCCGGCGTACCGGTGGGCAATGAAGAAGGCGAGATCATTGCCCGGGCGATCGGCGACAAGCGCGCGATCCTGCTTTCCCACCACGGCCTGCTGATCGCCGGCCGCTCGATCGAGGAAGCCTGTGTGCTTGCCATGCTGTTCGAGCGCGCGGCCCGGATGCAGCTGCTGGCCATGGGCGCCGGCGACATCCGTCCCATCCCCGAGGCACTGGGCAAGGAAGCCCACGACTGGATCTCCACCCCGAAACGTCATGGCGCCGCGTTCAGCTATTACGCGCGCCGTGCCTTGCGTGCCCATGGCGACTGCCTGGGCTGATCGACGATGTTGCTCCCTATCTCCTACAACGGCAGAGGTGCCTGCTCATGTCTACATCTGTAATTCGCGGCGTTATCGGCTACACCATCACTCCTTTCATGGCAGACGGTACGCCTGACCTGGATGCCCTGGGCCTGTCCATCGACCGCCTGATCGCCGACGGCGTGCACGCCATCGCCCCGCTGGGCAGCACCGGCGAGGGTGCCTACCTGTCCGATAGCGAATGGGAAACGGTGGTGCGCTTCAGCCAGGCGCGCATCGCCGGCCGTGTGCCAAGCGTGGTCAGCGTCTCCGACCTGACCACCGCACGCACCGTGCAGCGTGCCCGCCTGGCCCAGGCCTGCGGCGCCACCGCAGTGATGGTGCTGCCCATTTCCTACTGGAAGCTCACCGAAGCCGAAGTGCTCGCCCACTACCGGGCCGTGGGCGCGGCGATCGACATTCCGATCATGCTCTACAACAACCCGGGTACCAGTGGCACCGACCTGTCGGTAGAGCTGATCCTGCGCATCCTCGACGAAGTGCCCAACGTGACCATGGTCAAGGAAAGCACCGGTGACATCCAGCGCATGCACCGCCTGTTCAACGCCACCGATGGTCAGGTGGCTTTCTACAACGGTTGCAACCCGCTCGCCCTGGAAGCCCTGGTAGCCGGTGCCAGCGGCTGGTGCACTGCCGCGCCCAACCTGATCCCGGCGCTGAACCTGGCGCTGTGGGACGCGGTGCAGCAAGGTGACCTGGGCGAAGCCCGTGCGCTGTTCTACCGGCAGTACGAACTGCTGGAATACATCACCCGTCGCGGCCTGCCCACCACCATCAAGGCCGGTTTGCAGATGCTCGGTCAGGAGGTCGGCGCCCCCCGCCTTCCGCTGCAGCCACTGGATGCGCAGGGCAGCGCCTACCTGAAAGGCTTGCTGGAGGAACTCGGCGCGGGCAACTGACCGGATCTGCCCTCCCCACAGTTAGCGCGCTGCCCAGCTGGCGCAGGACCTGTGGGAGAGGGTTTGTTCGCGCAACGGCACAACCGGTGCCATGCAAGCCCGTCCCCACAGACCACTCATGCGATCGGATTGGCATGCGTCACCCGTCCCTGCACCCCGGGCCGATTGACGAACAACATATCCAGCACACTGTTACGCAACCCCTTCAAGGCATTCCAGTTCGCTGACGTATGGATGTACCGGTGGCGCAACAACTGCTCCTCCTCTTCCGTCAGCCCAGGCTGCTGCCGGTCGCCGAAGGCGAAGGCATGCAACTTGCGGCTGATCGCCAGCAATTCTTCCGGCAACCGATGCTCAGCGTGCCCGCCCAACGACGCAAACGGCACCGCCGCTCGCACCGCCAGCTCACGCATGATGCTCAGGTACACCCGAGATAGCTGCCCCGCTACTTCCCGTTCACGGTATACCGCCGCATACACCTGCTTGTACGCCTCATCCGAGCGGCCACCGGCAGCTGGCACCTCCCAGGCCAGCACCCGCGCTCCGGGCAAGTCCGGCATCGAGGCCAGCAAGGCATTCATCGTGGCATATACGCGTGTCTGCTCGGCACGCATACCCTGCAGCACGCGCTGTGATTGCGGTTTGCACAGCAGTACCTGTTCCTGCGTGGTCTGCGGATAGCCTCCGCCGATGTTCGAGTGCACGCCAGGTAGCACGATGTCATGGCCGCTGCACACCAGCGGGTAGTTGTGCCGCTGCTCGTCCCGAGCCACCAGTTGCACCGTTTGCCGGGCAATGCCGGGGGCCAGCCCCAGGCGCAAGCCGGCGTGACGTTCGTCCGCCGGGTCGAAGTCACCCTGCAACGGCGCGACGATTGCCGCCACGGTGTCGAACAGGCCGATGAAATTGATCACGATGGCGCAGGGCCCAGGTAACAACAAGTCACAGCCATCGTGCAGCAGGTTGGCCAGATGCCGGGCTGCCGCCGCCCCCCGGCTGAAGCCGAAAAGGTCGAACTCGACGCGCTCAGGCCTGGCCCGGGGATGCGCCTGGCACCAGCCGCGCAGTTGCCCGGTTATAGCGTCCAGCGCCTCGGCAACCCGCGCCTTCACCCCCGTCGACCCACACCCGGTGGCAGACGCATACACCTGGTCCGCCTCGCCCGCCAAGGTCCCCACGCCTTCGACATAACGTTTCAGAAACGCCATGCGGCCCTCGGCATCGGCCCCCTGCCCCGGATACAGGGCATGCAACAGGGCCACATTGCTCAATGCGTTGGCATAACTGGCGCCCATGCCCACCGGCACCTCCGGCTGTGTCGCATTGTTCTGGTTGTTGCCGGTGCCATCGAAGAACACCCCGAAACGCAGGGCGACCGGGGACATACATTCATTGTTATAGCTGTTCGGTACCATCAGCGTGCTTCCTGCTTGTTCAAGAAGCACAAGCAAGCGCCAGCGCGCCGCGATGGAACATCAGCCAATGGCCAGCCATGATCCGGAAAATTCCGCGCGTGCATGGCCCCCGGCAAGGATAATTTTCCCTGCCGCCATTGGTCGCCGCCCCCCCGGATGGATTAAAGTATCAGCCCTTGCCAGGGCAGCTGCTTCCAGTTGCCTGCGGCCTCACACCAGGAACCGTCGCCGATGGAACACCGTGAAGCGCTGATCGCGCTGCGCACTTTTCTTTCTTCCCAGATCCTGGGCCAGGAAAAACTGGTCGAGCGACTGTTGATCGTGCTCCTGGCCGATGGCCACATGCTGGTCGAGGGTGCCCCGGGCCTGGCCAAGACCAAGGCCATCAAAGAGCTCGCCGAAGGCATCGAGGCGCAGTTCCATCGCATCCAGTTCACCCCCGACCTGCTCCCGGCCGACATCACTGGCACCGAGATCTACCGCCCGGAAACCGGCAGCTTCGTGTTCCAGCAGGGCCCGATCTTCCACAACCTGGTGCTGGCCGACGAAATCAACCGTGCCCCGGCCAAGGTGCAGTCGGCCCTGCTCGAAGCCATGGCCGAGCGCCAGGTCAGCGTTGGCCGCAGCACCTACGACCTGTCGCCGCTGTTCCTGGTCATGGCCACGCAGAACCCGATCGAGCAGGAAGGCACCTATCCGCTGCCTGAAGCCCAGCTCGACCGCTTCCTGATGCATGTGAAAATCGGCTTCCCGGACGCTGCGGTAGAGCGGCGCATCCTGTTGCAGGCCCGTGGTGAAGCCCTGGGCGGCGAGACCAAGCCCGAGCGCCGGGTCAGCCAGCAGGCGATCTTTGCCGCGCGCAAGGAAATCCTCGGCCTGTACATGGCCGACGCGGTGGAGGAATACCTGGTGCAACTGGTGATGGCCACCCGCACCCCGGCCAAGTTCGACAGCGAGCTGGCCGACTGGATCGCCTACGGTGCCAGCCCGCGCGGCTCCATTTCGCTGGACCGCTGCGCGCGTGCGCATGCCTGGCTGGCCGGGCGCGACTTCGTCAGCCCCGAAGACATCCAGGCGGTGCTGTTCGACGTACTGCGCCACCGCATCATCCTTTCCTTCGAGGCCGAGGCCGCCGGGATCGACCAGGACCGCGTGGTCCAGCGCATCCTCGACGTCGTCGCCGTTGCCTGAGCCCATGCCCACCACTTCGCTGGCCGAGCCCGGCATCCGCATCGGCCTTGCCGAGCTGATCGACATGCGCCACCGCGTGCGCGAAATCCAGCTGTTTTCCCGGCCTGGCCAGCGCAGCCCGCTGGTGGGCCTGCATCATTCCAAGCTGCGCGGGCGCGGCGTGGACTTCGACCAGGTGCGCGTGTACCAGGCCGGCGACGATGTGCGCAACATCGACTGGCGCGTCACCGCGCGCACCCAGGAGCCGCACACCAAGCTGTTCCACGAAGAGCGCGAACGGCCGATCTTCATCCTCGTCGAGCAAAGCCAACGGCTGTTCTTCGGCTCGGGGCTGATGTTCAAGTCGGTGCTGGCCGCCCAGGCTGCGGCGCTGTTCGGCTGGGCCGCGCTGGGCCACAACGACCGCATCGGCGGGCTGGTGTTCGGCGACAACGAACACCACGAAATCAAGCCGCGACGCAGCAAGCAGAGCCTGCTGCAACTGCTCAACCGCCTGGCCAAGGTCAACCAGGCACTGCACACCGAGGCCACCCCCGGCACAGACAGCCTCGGCCTGGCCCTGCGCCGCGCCCGCGAGGTCCTGCGCCCTGGCAGCCTGGCCATCATCATCTGCGACGAGCGCTCGCTCACCGCCCAGGTGGAACAGCACCTGGCCATGCTGTCGCGTCATTGCGACCTGCTACTGATGCCGGTATCCGACCCGCTCGACCACGCCCTGCCCGCCGCCGGCCTGTTGCGTTTTGCCCAGCGCAGTGCGCAGCTGGAGCTCGACACCCTCGACGCCAACCTGCGCCAGGCCTACCGCCAGCAGGCCGAAGCGCGTATCGAGCGCTGGGAACTGATGGCGCAGAAGCTGCGCGTGCTGCTGATGCCACTTAGCACCCAGAGCGAAATGATCGAGCAACTGCGCGAATACCTGAATGCCCAGCGGCCGCGGAGCGCGTCATGAAGAGCAGCGGCCAATGAACCCGCTTGACCAACTGCAACCGCTGATTGCCCCGGCGCCAATCGGCCTGTGGCCACCGGCCCCCGGCTGGTGGGTGTTGCTGGCCATGCTGCCGCTGCTGAGCTGGGGCCTGTGGCGGTTGCGCCGCTGGCGCCCGGGCAAACGCCGCGTGGTACGCGCCGAGCAACCGCTGGACCCTGTGCGCGTGGAGGCGCTGGCCGAGCTGGCCCGCCTGCCGCGCCCCTATGACGGCGCCCCCGCGGGCGCCTGGCTGCAACAGATCAACGCACTGCTCAAACGCCTGTGCCGCACCCACTACCCGGGGGCCAACAGCCATACCCTCAATGGCCGCCAGTGGCTGGCGTTTCTCGACAACCGCTGCCCGGCCGCCGGCCTGACCCGCTGGATGGTGCTGGTCGAAGGCGCCTACAAACCCGAGTGCAAGCTCGACGACAAGGCCATCGCCGGGCTCAGCCAGGCCGTCGAAACCTGGATTCGCAAGCATGTTTGAACTGGCCTGGCCGTGGGTCTTCGCCCTGTTGCCGTTACCGTGGCTGGCGCGCCTGGTGCTGCCGGCCGCCGACAGCGGCGAACCGGTGCTCAAGGTCGGCTTCCTCAACGAACTGGAGAGCCTCGCCGGGCGCCGCGCGCGGCTGAACCTGCCGACCTGGCGCCAACAGGCGCCGTTCGTCGTCATCTGGCTGCTGTTGCTGTGCGCCGCCGCCCGCCCGCAATGGCTGGGCGACCCGGTCCCGGTCGCCGCCAGCGGCCGCGACCTGCTAGTGGCAGTGGACGTGTCCGGGTCGATGGACTTCCCCGACATGCAGTGGCAAAACGAAGAAATCAGCCGCCTCGACCTGGTCAAGGCGCTGCTCGGCGACTTCCTGCAGGACCGTGAAGGCGACCGCGTGGGCCTGATCCTGTTCGGCAGCCAGGCTTATCTGCAGGCCCCGCTCACCTTCGACCGGCGCACCGTGCGCACCTTCCTCGACGAAGCCCAGATCGGCATCGCCGGCAAGAATACCGCGATCGGCGACGCCATTGGCCTGGCGGTCAAGCGCCTGCGCCAGCGCCCGGCACAAAGCCGGGTGCTGATACTGATCACCGACGGCGCCAACAACGGCGGGCAGATCCACCCACTGACCGCCGCCCGCCTGGCCGCCCAGGAAGGCGTGCGTATCTACACCATCGGCATCGGCGCCAACCCCGAAGCCAGTGGCACCCCGGGCCTGCTCGGCCTCAACCCGAGCCTCGACCTGGACGAAGCCTCGCTCAAGGAGATTGCCGAGATCACCCACGGCAGCTATTTCCGTGCCCACGACGGCGTCGAGCTGAACGCCATCGGCGACACCCTCGACCAGCTCGAACCCGTGGCCCAGCAACCGACCCAGTCACGTGCGGCCAAGGCCCTGTACGCCTGGCCGCTGGCCCTGGCGCTGCTGCTGAGCGTGCTCCTGGTCGTGGCCGTGCAATGGCCCGACAACCTGCTGCAGCGCGTATTGCGCAAGCCGCGCTTCCTGCAGCCGCACCCGGAGTGGCGCCAACGCCTGAAGCGCCTGCGCCTGAGGAGGCGGCGATGAGCGAACTGTGGCCTGAATGGTTGCGCCCGCTGTGGCTGCTGGCCGTGCCGCTGCTCGGCTGGCTGCTGTACAAGCTTTGGCATCGGCGCAAGCGTGCCGGGCGTTGGCAGATGATACTGCCGCCGGCATTCCATGGCGTGCTGCTCGGCGGTGGCAGTGGCAGCACCAGCAAGCTGCCATGGGTGGCGCTGGGCCTGGCCTGGGCGCTGGTGGTCCTGGCCCTGCTCGGGCCCAGCTGGCAGCGCGTGGAGGAAGGCCGCCAGCGCCCGGCCGACCCGCTGGTGATCCTGCTCGAACTGACCCCGCAGATGCTCGCCGAGGACAGCCCCCCCAACCGCCTGGAGCAGGCGCGGCGCAAGATCCTCGACCTGCTGGAGCACCGCCGCGACAGCCAGACCGCGTTGGTGGTCTACGCCGGCTCGGCGCATATCCTGGTGCCGCTCTCCGACGACCTGGCGACCACCCGCAACCTGCTGGAGGCGATCGACCCGTCGATCATGCCCAAACCCGGCCAACGCGCCGACCTCGCCGTGCAGAAAGGCCTCGCCCTGCTGGCCCAGAGCGGCCTGGGCCAGGGCCGTCTGCTGCTGATCGGTTCCTCGCTCAGTGCTCCGGAGCGCCAGGGCATCGCCCAGGCCCTTGGCCGCCAGGGTCCGAGCCTGCTGATGCTGGGCATCGGCAGTCGCGAAGGTTCGCCGGTGCGCCAGGCCAACGGCGAATACCTCAAGGACGACCAGGGCGGCATTCTCTTGCCGCGGCTGGACAGCGCCAGCCTCAAGGGTTTCATCAGCGGCACCGGCGGGCGCTACCGGCATGCCCGGGTCGACGACCTCGACCTGCGCGGCCTGGGCCTGTTCGACAGCCCGCGCAGCGGGCGCAATGACGGCCAGACCTTGCAACTGGACAGCTGGGCCGACCAGGGTTACTGGCTGCTGCTGCCGCTGTTGCTGCTGGCCGCCTGCGCCGGCCGCCGCGGCTGGCTGTTCTGCCTGCCGTTGCTACTGGCCGTGCCACAGCCCGGTCACGCCTTCGAATTGAATGACCTGTGGCTGCGCCCCGACCAGCAAGGCCAGCGCCTGCTCGAGCAAAACCGCCCGGCCAGCGCCGCGCGTCACTTCCGCGACCCGCAATGGCGCGGCATGGCCCTGTACCAGGCCGGCGACTATGCCGCTGCCGCCGAAGCGTTTTCCCAGGGCGACACGGCCGCAGCCCACTACAATCGAGGCAATGCGTTGGCTCGCAGCGGTGAGCTGGAAGCTGCGCTGGACGCCTATGAGCAGGCCCTGGAACGCCAGCCCGACCTGCAAGCGGCGCTGGACAACCAGGCGTTGGTACAGCAACTGCTGCAACAGCGCACGGCCAAGGCCGACGAGCAACCGGCCAGCAGCGAGGCCCAGGGCACCCCCGGCAGCAAAACCGAAGGCAACAGCAGCTCGGCCAGCAGCCTGGCCCAGGGGACGCCCGGCAGTGATGAACAGCCTGGCAGCGAACAGCCAGGTGAAGGCAGCGGCCACAGCCAGGCCCCGTCCGGCAACCAGGCGGGCGCAGATGACAGCGTCATCCAGCCGCCGCAGCGCCCGATGTCGACCAGCCTCGATGCCGAGCAACGCCAGGCCCTGGAACAATGGCTGCGCGAAATCCCCGACAACCCGGCCGAGCTGCTGCGGCGCAAATTCTGGTATGAACAGCAATTGCAACAGGAAAACCCACAATGAGTCGCTTCGGCGTCTTTCTACTCTGCCTGCTGTGGGCCGTACTGGCCCAGGCCGAACCGCTGCTGCGCGCCAGCGTTGACCGTACCAGGCTGGAGGCTGGCGAAAGCCTGGAGCTGACCCTGGAAAGCCAGGACGTCACCGAATTCGGCAAGCCCGACCTGCGCGCGCTGGAAAACGACTTCGAAGTGCGCGGCACGCGCCAGCTGAACAGCCTGCACAGCCTCGATGGCGAAACCCGCGCCAGCACCCGCTGGATCATCACCTTGCTGCCAAGGCGCAGTGGCAGCCTGCGTATTCCCGAACTGCAACTGGGCCAGTCGCACAGCCAGGCGATCGACCTGCAAGTCCTGCAAGCCGACGCCAGCCGCCAGGACAGCGCTTCTCAGGTATTCATCGAAGCAAGCCTCGACAGCAGCGACGTTTATGTCCAGGCCCAGGCCGTGCTGACCCTGCGTATCTACCACTCGGTGGCGCTGTATGACGACAGCAGCCTGAGCCCGCTGCAACTGGAAAATGCCAAGGTCGAACCGCTGGGTGAATCCCGCACCTATGAAAAGGAAATCAATGGCGTTCGCCATGGCGTGATCGAAACCCGCTATGCCATCTATGCCCAGCAAAGCGGCACCCTCGACATTCCGTCGCTGACATTCACCGCCACCGCTGCCGCCAGCCCGGACGACACCGCAGCCGCCAACGGCACGGCCCGTACCGGCCGCCAGGTGCAGGTCAGCTCGCTGCCGCTGCGCCTGGCCGTGCGGCCGATTCCGCCGGCCTGGCCGGCTGGCGTGGCGTGGCTACCGGCCCGCAGCCTGAGCCTGGAAGAGCACTGGAACCCCGACCCCGGCAGCCAGCAGGTACAGATTGGCGACTCGCTGACCCGCAACATCACCTTGCGAGCCGACGGCTTGTCCAGCACCCAGTTGCCGCCGCTGCCAGCCACCGAAATCACCGGACTGCGCCGCTATCCCGACCAGCCGCTGCTGCGCAACGAGATCGGCGAGCGTGGCATGACCGCCAACCGCGAAGAGCGCGAAGCGCTGGTGCCGACCCACAGTGGCGCGCTGGCATTGCCGGTGCTGGAGGTGGCCTGGTGGAACACCCGCGAAGACCACCTGGAGCACAGCAGCCTGCCGGCGCGTACGCTGAACGTGCAGGACAACCCGGCATTGAGCGCCGACACCCCGGTGGGTGACGGCAGCAGCGCCAGCAGCCTGCTATGGCCGTGGCAGCTGGCCACCCTGCTGTTTGCCCTGACCAGCGTGCTGGGCTTCGCCCTGTGGTGGCGCGCCCGTTCGCAACCGGCCGTGCTGCGCTCCGCACAGAGCGGGCCGAGTCCGCGTACCCTGCTGGATGACCTCAAGCGCGCCTGCCAGGCCAACGACCCGCAGGCCACCCGCCAGGCACTGGACGCCTGGGCCCGGCAGCAGCCGGAAACCCTGGCCGAGATGGCGGCGCGCTTCGTGCCGCTGTCGGATGCGCTGGACGGGTTGAACGGGGCGTTGTACAGCGAGAGCGGGCAGTATTGGCAGGGTGAGGATTTGTGGCGAGCGATCGGTACCATTCCGCCGGCTGAGCAGGTGTTGCTGCCGGCTGGCGAGAACGGCAGCTTGCCGCCGCTCTATCCCAAGTAATTGCTGCCTGCAGCCGTTCACGCCGCAAACGGGATCGCATGGTTGCCAGGGGTTCGTCCACACAGGTTCAGCGCCTGCGAGATCGAGCGCCGCCCGCGCGGCGCTCGGTCTCACCCACACTGAAGATCTCCAGCCGAGCACCGTTGCCCACACGCTTGGGGTACCATACCGTCCTTGCGCAACGCCCATCACCCAAGCCAAGCCCCTGCTTGCTCGACTCGACACCAACAGGTCATCCATGCGTCTGTTTCACACCTCCGACTGGCACCTGGGCCAAAGCCTTCACGGCCAGGAACGCGATTTCGAACACGCCTGCTTCCTCGAATGGCTGCTCGGCCAGCTGCGCCTGCGTCAGCCGGATGCGCTGCTGATCGCCGGGGATATCTTCGACACGGTCAACCCGCCGGTCAAGGCCCAGGAGCGCCTCTACGATTTCATCGTCCAGGCCCACGAGCAGTTGCCCAAGCTCGACATCGTGATGATCGCCGGCAACCACGACTCCGGCTCGCGCATCGAGCTGCCCGCTGCACTCATGCGCCGCCTGCGTACCCATGCCCTGGGCCGGGTGCACTGGCTGGACGACGGCCAGCTGGACGCCGAACGCCTGCTGATCCCGCTGACCAATGGGCGCGGCAAGGTCGCCGCCTGGTGCCTGGCCCTGCCCTTCCTGCGCCCGGCCGAGGTGACCGGCCCGCAACTGGGCGACGATTACCTGCAAGGCATCACCCAGGTACACCAGCAACTGATCGCCGCTGCGCAGAAGAAGCGCAGGAAAGACCAGGCGCTGATCGCCATCAGCCACGCGCACATGGCCGGTGGCGCGGTGTCGGAGGACTCCGAACGCAGCCTGATCATCGGCAACGCCGAGGCGCTGCCGGCCAGGCTGTTCGACAAGGCCATCAGCTACGTCGCCCTGGGCCACCTGCACAAGCCGCAGAAGGTCAACCGCGAAGAACGCATTCGCTACAGCGGCTCGCCGATCCCGCTGTCGTTCGCCGAAATCAACTACCCGCACCAGGTACTGGAAGTGGAGCTGGATGGCAGCGGCCTGGTCAGCGTCGAGCCACGCCCGGTACCGCGCGCGGTGGCCCTGCAACGGGTTGGCCCGGCACCACTGGGCGAACTGCTGGCGCAGCTCGGCGAACTGCCGGTGATCGACCTGCTCGAAGACCCCAACCGCCAGCCCTGGCTGGAAGTGCGGGTGATCCTCGACGAGCCGCAACCCGACCTGCGTCAGCAGATCGAAGGCGCCCTGCACGGCAAGGCCGTGCGCCTGGTGCGCATCAGTGCCGAATACGCCGGCCGCAACAACGCCGAAGACGATGACCTGGCCTTTGTCGAACTGGCCCGGATGACCCCGCAGGACCTGTTCAGCCGCGCCTGGGAGCAGGCTTACGGCAACCCTGTCGACGAGCAGGCGCTGGCTGACTTTGCCCTGCTGTTGCAGGACGTGCAGCAGGAAGAGGAACAGCCATGAAGATTCTCGCCATCCGCCTGAAGAACCTGGCATCGCTGGCCGGCCCGATCGACATCGACTTCACCGCCGAGCCACTGGCCAGCGCCGGCCTGTTCGCCATCACCGGCCCCACCGGCGCCGGCAAGAGTACCCTGCTCGACGCCCTGTGCCTGGCCCTGTTCGGCAGCGTACCGCGGCTGAACGACATCGGCCGCGAGGCCAAGGTGCCGGACGCCGACGGTGACATCCCCACCTCCGACCCGCGCAACCTGCTGCGCCGGGGTACCGGTAGCGGTTTTGCCGAAGTCGACTTCGTCGGCATCGATGGCCGCCGCTACCGCGCCCGCTGGGAAGCCAACCGCGCCCGCGACAAGGCCAACGGCAAGCTGCAGCTCAGCCGCCAGAGCTTCTACGACCTGGACAGCGAACAGCTGTTGGCCAGCGGCAAGAACGAATACAAGCAACTGATCGAAGCCCGCCTGGGCCTGAACTTCGAGCAGTTCACCCGCGCCGTGATGCTGGCCCAGAGCGAGTTTGGCGCCTTCCTCAAGGCCGACGACAAAGAGCGCAGCGAGCTGCTGGAAAAGCTCACCAACACCGCCATTTATACCCGCCTGGGCCAGCGTGCCTTCAGCAAGGCGCGCGAGGCCGGCGAAGCCCACAACGCCCTGAAGGAGCGTGCCAGCCACCTGCTGCCGATGGCCACCGAAGCCCGCGCCGAACTCGACCAGCGCCTGGAGCGGGCACTGCAGCAGTTCAAGGCCGACCAGGCCGCCGAGCGCCAGCTGGAACAGCAGCGCAACTGGCTGAATGAACAACGCCAGTTGCAGGCCCAGCACGCCGAAGCCAGCAGCGCCTTGCAGGCCGCCGAACAGGGCTGGCAGCTGCTGGCCGAGCAGCGTCTGGACCTCGTGCGCCTGGAGCGCCTGGCGCCGCAGCGGCATCAGTTCCATCGCCAGCAGATGCTGGCTGAGCAACTGGCACCGCTGGCCGAAAAAATTGCCGAGCAACAGCGCCGACAAGCTGAGCTGCAGGGCCGTACCGGCGACCTCGAACAGGCTCTGCAAGTGGCACGCCAGGCGCTGGCCGACAGCCAGACACAACACGGCGAAAACGCTCCACGCCTGCGCCAGGCGTTCGCCGCCCAGGACAACCTGGCCCGCCTGGATCAGGAGCTGGCGACACAGCGCAGCACCAGCCAGCAGGCCGACCAGCAGGTCGCCGAAGGCCAGCAGCAGGTACAGCAGCTGGAGGAGCACCAGCAGCGCAGCCTGCAACAACTGACGCAGATCGACACGGCCCTTGCCGACAGCCAGCACCTGGCGGGCCTGGCCGATGCCTGGCACGCCTACCTGCCGCAATTGAAGCAGGTAATGCTGACCGGTGGCCGCCTGGCCAAGGGCCGCGAGGAACTGCCCGGCCTGCAGGCCCAGGCCAGCCAGGCCAATGCGCAGCTGCAGGCCGAGCGCGATGCCTTCGACCTGCTGTTCCGCGAAGCCAAGGCCGAGCCACACGCGTTGGCCGAGCAGATCGACCTGCTCGGTGGCATGCTGCAGGACAACCGCAAGCAGCAGCGTGCGGTGGAAGCGCTGTCGCGCCTGCACGGTCGCGAACTGGAACTGCGCGAGCAGCTGGCGATTGTGCGCGAGCGGCAACAGCAGACCATGCAGCAACGCCAGCAGCTGATTACCGAAGGCACCGCCGCCAAGGCCGAGCTGCAAGCCGCCGAGCAGGCCCTCAACCTCACCCGGCAGTTGCTGGAACGCCAGCGCCTGGCCCGCAATACCAGCGTCGAAGCGCTGCGCGAGCAACTGCACGATGGCGAGCCTTGCCCGGTGTGCGGCAGCGTCGAGCATCCGTTCCACCAACCCGAGGCCTTGCTGCAGAGCCTGGGCCGGCACGACCAGGCCGAAGAGGACGCGGCACAACAACAGGTCGAAAGCTTCAACAGCAAGCTGGTGGAACTGCGCACCCAGCTGGGCGTGGTCAATGCCCAGCTCAAGGACTACCAGCAGCAACAGCAGCAACTGACCGAGCAGTTGCAAGCCCAGGTGGCCCAGGTGCAGGCGCACAGCCTCTGGCCGGCCCTGGCTCCGCAGGACGACAAGGCTCGCAGCGCCTGGCTGGACGCTCAGTTGCGGCGCCTGGAGCAGGAAATCGGCAACGACGAGCAGCGCCAGAGCGCCCTGCTCGCCTTGCAGAAGGATGCCGCCCGCCTCAGCCAGCAACTGCAGGCCGCCCACGAAGCGCAACAGCAAGCCCAGCGCCACCTCGAACACCAGCACCAGGCCCTGGCCAGCGACGAGCAGCAGTTGCAGCAGAGCCTGAATGACCTGGCCAGCGTGTTGCCCGACGAGGTGCTCAAGGCCCTCAGCGACGACCCGGCCAATGCCTTCCTCACCTTGGACCAACAGATCGCCCAGCGTTTGCAGCTACTTGAGCAACGCAAGGACGAACAGCAGGAACAGCAAGCCCGCCAGGCCCAGCTGGACAAGCTGCGCGACCAACAACAGACGCGCGTGCAAACCCAGCAGCAGTTGCAGCAACAGCTTGCCGCCATCGAGGCACAACGCCAGCGCGCCCACAGCTCGCTCGACGAGCTGCTGGGCGAACACGCCAGCGCCGAAGCCTGGCAACAGCACATGGACGCCACGCTGGAACAGGCCCGTGCCCTTGAGGCGGATACCGTCCAGCGCCTGCAGGTGCTGCGCAACCAGGACGTGCAGCTGGCCAGCGAACTCAATGCCAACATCCGCCAGCAGCAGGCACTGGATGCTGAGCGCCAGCAGTTGCAGGCGCAGATCGCGCAGTGGCGCAGCGCACACCCGGACCTGGATGATGCCGGCCTGGATCGTCTGCTGGGCATCGACGATGCCCAGGTAAATGAACTGCGCCAGCGCCTGCAAGGCGCCGAAAAAGCCATCGAACAAGGCCGCGTGCTGCTGCAGGAGCGTGAGCAGCGCCTGCAGCAGCACGCGGCGCAAATGGCCGTTGATACCTCGGCCGAAGCGCTGCAACAGGCCCTGGCCGAATTGCGTGAACGCCTGGCCGGGCAGGAGCAGCAGTGCGCCGAACTACGTGCCCAGCAGGCCGACGACCAGCGTCGCCAACAGGCGCACCAGGCACTGGCAGCAGAAATCGAGTTGGCCCACCAGCAATGGCAGCGCTGGGCCCGCCTGAATGCGCTGATCGGCTCGGCTTCGGGTGACGTGTTCCGCAAGATCGCCCAGGGCTACAACCTCGATCTGTTGTTGCACCACGCCAACGCCCAGCTGCGCCAGCTGGCCCGTCGCTACCGCCTCAAGCGCGGCGGCAGTGCCCTTGGTTTGCTGGTGCTGGACACCGAGATGGGCGACGAGCTGCGTTCGGTGCACTCGCTGTCGGGCGGGGAAACCTTCCTGGTGTCGCTGGCCCTGGCGCTGGGCCTGGCCTCGATGGCCTCCAGTACCCTGCGCATCGAATCGCTGTTCATCGACGAGGGCTTCGGCAGCCTCGACCCGGAATCGCTGCAACTGGCCATGGATGCGCTCGACGGCCTGCAGGCGCAGGGCCGCAAGGTGGCGGTGATTTCCCACGTGCAGGAAATGCACGAGCGCATTCCGGTGCAGATCCAGGTGCGCCGCCAGGGCAACGGCCTGAGTGACGTGCAGGTGTGCGGGTGATCCTCTACTCGTTCCGCCGCTGCCCGTGGGCCATGCGCGCGCGCCTGGCTCTGCGCTATGCCGGCTGCGAGGTGGAGATCCGCGAGGTGGCGATGAAGAACAAGCCGGCAGAGCTGCTGGCCTTGTCGCCCAAGGGTACGGTGCCGGTGCTGGATACCGGTGCCGAGGTGCTGGAAGAAAGCCTGGACATCATGCGCTGGGCGCTGGCCCGCAACGACCCGCAGGATTGGCGGCTGCAAGCCGACGCTAGCGCGGCGCAGCAGGCTGAATCACTGATTGCGCGCAACGACAGCACGTTCAAGGCGCAGGTGAACCTGTACAAGTACGCCGAGCGCTACCCGGCGTATTCCCGTGCACAGTACCGGCAACAGGCCGAAACCTGGCTGGCCGAGCTTGAAGGCTTGCTCGCCGGCCGGCCTTACCTGCTGGCCAACCACCCGAGCATTGCCGATGCCGCGCTGCTGCCCCTGATGCGCCAGTTTGCCGGGGTCGAACCGCAGTGGTTCGCCGAGGCGGCTTATCCGCGGCTGCGGAGCTGGCTGCAGGGCTGGTTGGCTTCGGACCTGTTCAAGGCCGTCATGGCCAAATAGGTTTACACGATCCGTTGTAGGAGCGGCCTTGTGTCGCGATAGGGCCGCAGAGCGGCCCCGGCAATTTCGGCTGTAACGCAAAAAACCGGGGCCGCTACGCGCCCCATCGCGGCACTAGGCCGCTCCCACACGGGACCGAGTCAGACTCACGGGTGGTGCTTACCACTCAACGCTGCATGAAAGTGGGCACTCTGGCGCAGGTACTGTTCGGTGTAGCTGTGGGTCGCGGACGCCTTGCCGCTGCTGTCGGCATGGGCATGCGTCGGCAGGACGACCGAAGCGGAAATGGCGGATGCGGCAATGACCGGGAAGAGATTGAAGTTCATCTGGGTTGACCTCGACGGCGGTGGTTTGACGGTGGCCCATCCGGGCCTTGGGTCAAACTTACGCCGCCGCGGTCGCTGGCAGAAATTCATTGCGGCAGTATCGGTTATCACGCCAATCGATATCACTCGATGAATTTCAGGTCTGACGGAGCGTCCTGCTTCAACGTCTGCACTGTTTCACCCAGCTTGCCGCTGCGCGGGTCGCGGCGTATCACCACGATCTGGTTGCTCTTCTGGTTGGCCACCAGCAGGAAGTTGTCACTCGGGTCGAGGGCGAACTCCCGGGGGTGATCACCCTCCACCGAACGGCGCTGCAGCAGCGTCAGCTGGCCGTCCTGCTTGCCCACGCTGAAGGCGACGATCTCGTTGCTCGTGCCACGGTTGCTCACATACAGGAAGCGCCCGTCCGCCGACAAGTGCAAGCCACCGGCCGCTTTCGCCGCCGCCTCCTGACGCTCGGCCAGGGGCAGGCGCTGGCGTTCGACCAGGTTGCCATCCTGCACTTCGAACATGACCACCTCGGCACTCATCTCCAAGGTCAGGTAGGCATGCCGGCCCTTGGCGTCGAACAACAGGTGGCGCGGCCCGCTACCCGGTGGCAGGTCCACCGACGCCGGGATCGCCGGTGTCAACGGGTGGTCGGCGCTGGCGCCGTCGTAGCGGTAGATGAACACCTTGTCGGCGCCCAGGTCACTGGCGTACAGGTGCCGACCGTCGGGTGACAGCACCAGCGAATGCACGTGGGCACTGGCCTGGCGCTCGGGGTTTACGCCGCTGGCCTGGTGCCGGGCATGTTGCACCACCGGCTTGAGCTTGCCGTCCCTGGCCACCGGGATCACCACCAGGCTGCCGCCGGGGTCGGGCTTGACCGCATAGTTGGCCACGAACAGGTAACGCTGGTCGCGGCTGAGGCTGGCATGGGTCGGCTCGTCACCCTGGCTGGACACCTGGTTGAGCGGCTTGATCTCGCCCTTGGCGCTGACGCTGAAACTGCTGACCAGGCCGCCTGGGGTTTCATTGACCGCGAACAGCTGGCGCTGGTCGGCCGAAAGCACCAGCCACGAGGGGCTGACGCTTTTCACCACTTGCAGCGGCGTGGGGTCGATCTGGCCGGCCTTGCTGTCAAAGCGATAACGGTAGATGCCCTGGCTGGCACCGTCGGTGTAACTGCCCACCAGCAAGGTGGCGGCAGGGGCATTGAGGCTCAGGCTCATCAGGCTAGCGGCCAGCAGGCTCGTCCAGATCCGGTTCATTGTCATTATCATCCGGGGCGCGAAAGGCACTCATACAGACTAGTCGATGCGCGCCGTCGGCATCGTCGAGTTGCCATTCGTCACCGCTGGCAACGGCAGCGGCGACCTGTTCGGCGGTGAACACCCAGCGACGCAACTGGCGGCCGTCCATGCATTCGACGGTGAGGCCGGATGCGTCGGCGGTGAAATCGAAGGCATGCAGGCCGTCGATCAGGAGCATGTCGCAGGACTGCAGGGCGGTGGCGAGGGGAGACATGGGGTTACCTGTGAGGGATGTGCCGACATTATAACCCTGGGACTGCGATGGGCCGCAAAGCGGCCCGCGCTCTTCAATGGGCGAAGATCGAACCGCCCTCCTTGCCCACCATCTTCTCCGGCTTGATCAGGAACCTGGCCAGGGCCGGCAGCAGCCACAGCGCACCAAACATGTTCCACAACAACATGAAGGTCAGCATCAGGCCCATGTCGGCCTGGAACTTGATCGCCGAGAAGATCCAGGTGCACACGCCTATCGCCAGGCACAACCCGGTGAACAGCACCGCCTTGCCGGTCGAGCGCAACGTCTCGTAATAGGCTTCCTGCAGCGGCAGACCTGCCCGCAGGAAGCTCTCCAGCCGGCTGTAGATGTAGATGCCGTAGTCCACGCCAATGCCCACGCCCAGCGCCACCACCGGCAGCGTCGCCACCTTGACCCCGATGCCCATGTAGGCCATCAGCGCGTTGCCCAGCACCGAGGTCAGCACCAGCGGCAGGACGATGCACAGGGTGGCGGCAAACGAGCGGAAGGTGATCAGGCACATCAACGCCACGCAGATGTACACCAGGATCAGGATGGTCAGTTCGGCCGACTTGATCACTTCATTGGTTGCCGCCTCGATCCCGGCGTTGCCCGCCGCCAGCAGGAATTGCAGGCCGTCCTTGTTGTGGCTGTCGGCAAACGCCTTGGCCACGGCAGTAACCCGCTCCAGGGTCTCGGCCTTGTGGTCGTTGAGGAACACCAGCACCGGGGCCAGCGAGCAGTCACCGTTGTACAGGCCATCGGCGCGGGCGATGGAGTTGTTGAGGATGTCCGGGTTGCGCGACAGGGTCTCCCATTTCAGGCTGCCCTCGTTCATGCCCTTGATCACCTGCTTGGACACGGTCACCAGGGAAATCGCCGACTGCACCCCCGGGGTGTTCTGCATGGTCCACATCAGCTCGTCGATCGGCGCCATGGTCGAGTGGATCGAGCAGTGTTCCGGCGGCGTCTTGACCATGATCACCAGCACATCGGAACTGGTCGAGTAGTTGCTGATGATGAAGTTGTTGTCCTGGTTGTAGCGCGAGTCGGGGCGCAGTTCCGGCGCGCCCTGGTCGAGGTCGCCGATCTTCAGGTTCTGGCTGTACCACAGGCCACCGGCAAAGGCGACCAGGGCCAGCGCCACAGACACCGGTGCCACCTTGGCACTGGCGAAGTTCGACAGCAGGCGCCAGAACGGATGCTCACGGGTAGCGTCCTGCTTGCTGCGCTCGACGGCTTTCTTGCTGATGCCGACGTAGGAAATGGCCACCGGCAACAGGATCAGGTTGGTGAACACGATCACCGCCACGCCGATGGACGCGCCGATGGCCAGTTCACGAATCACGCCGATGTCGATGATCAGCAGGGTGATGAAGCCTACGGCATCGGCGAGGATGGCGATCATCCCCGGCAGGAACAACTGGCGGAAGGTGCGTCGTGCCGCAGTGAGGGCGTTGTCGGCGTCGCTGGACTGCAGGGCAATGCCGTTGATCTTCTGTACCCCGTGGGAAATACCGATGGCAAAGATGAGAAACGGCACCAGCATCGAGTAAGGGTCCAGGCCGAAGCCCACCGCATGCATCAGGCCCAGCTGCCAGACCACCGCCACCAGGGTAGTGATGAGCACGGCGATGGTGCTGCGGATGCACCAGGTGAACCAGTACAACAGTACCCAGGTGATTGCCAGGGCGACGCCGAAGAACATCGCCACCATTACCAGGCCGTCGATTAGGTCGCCGACCTTCTTGGCGAAACCGACGATATGCACCTTGACGTTGGGGTTCTGTGCCTGGAACTTGTCGCGAATCTTCTCTTCCAGCTGGTGCGAGAACTGCTGGTAGTCCAGCTTCACCTGTTTGCCCGGATCCTGCGGGTCGGGGTAGCTCTCCAGCAGCGGCACGTCGACAATGCTGGACTTGAAGTTGTTACCCACCAGGCGCCCCACCTGGCCCGACTTGAGCACGTTGTCGCGCAAGGTGTCGAGGCTGTCCTGGGAGCCGTTGTAGGTGTTGGGTATGACCTCGCCCCCGGAAAAGCCTTCTTCGGTGACCTCGCTCCAGCGCACGCTGGGGCTCCACAGCGACTTCAGCCCGGCACGGTCGACACCGGGTATGTAGAACACCTCGTCATGGACCTGGCGCAAGGTCTCCATGTAGTCCTTGTCGAAGATGTCGCCATTGACCGCCTCGACCGAGATACGCACGGTGTTGCCCAGGTTGGCCAGGTCGTTGCGGTGCGCCATCATCTGTTCGATGAACGGGTGCTGCAGCGGGATCATCTTCTCGAAGCTGGTGGACGGGCGAATCTGCATGGCCTGCCAGAACAGGAAGATGCTGACCAGCAGGCACAGGGCGATGACCACCGGGCGGTTGTTGAAGATCAGGCGTTCCAGCAGCGTGGCCTTGTCCTGATGATGCGGATGCATGGTGATGCTCTCCCTGCTGGTCATGGCTGCACCTGCGGGTCGGCACCCTGGGCAGTGGCCAGGTGCACCCCGCCCTGCCCGACCAGCAGCAGGCCGCCATTGGCCAGGCCACTGACGCCGGCCAGGGCAATGCGGTCGGCGCGGTTGTAGACGCTGAAGCTCTGGCCATCGTCAGTGCTGCGCAGCACGCTGCCGCCGTTGCCGACCAGGACCAGGCTGCCATCTTCGACAAGCGTAGCGCCTGCCAGGCCGAATTCGAGGCTGCCACGCGCGGCCTTGAGTTCGATCGGTTGCCAGCTGTCACCGAAATCGGTGGAGCGGAACAGGTTGCCGCGCAGGCCGTAGGCCAGCAGGGTGCGAGGCTGGGCCGTGCCGATCACGCCGAACAGCGAGCCCTCGTAGGGGCCCTGGACCTTGCTCCAGGTCTGGCCGTTGTCGACCGAGCGGAACATGCTGCCCTGCTCGCCGACAATGAACAGCCCGGCATCACGGACCTCGGCGATGCCGTTCAGGTGCAACTGGTCGGGGTTGTCCAGGCGCTCGGCGACGTCCTGCCAGTGCTGGCCACCGTCGGTGGTTTCCAGCAAGGCGCCGTAGGCACCTACGGCGAAGCCGTGCGCGGCGTCGAGGAAGGCGACATCGAGCAAGGGTGCTTCCCGCGCGAGGTCTTCGAACTGCTTGCTCCAGGTGGCGCCGCCGTCGTTGCTGACGAGCACCTGCGCATCATGGCCGACGGCCCAGCCGCGCTTGTCGTCGAGGAAGAACACCGCTGTCAGCAGTTGTCGTGTGGGCACGCGGGCCTGGGTCCAGGTGCGGCCCTGGTCATCGGAGAACAGGATATGACCGCGATCGCCTACCACTACCAGGCGCTTGCCGGCCTGGGCGGCGTCGATCAACAGGCTCTGGCTGGCCCTGGCCGATTCGGTGGAATATTCCTCGGCCGCTGCGGCATGGGCCGCCTCGGCCCAAACCCCCAGCGCCAGTGCCAGCATCGCACTGGTTGCCAATGGCCAGGCACCACGCCTGTTCTGCTGCCCCATGACTGCCCCCTGTTGTGTTCTTGTTGGTGGGTCAATGCATTGCAGGTACTGCGAAAAGCCTGAGCTAGAGGCCTGCAATAACTTGGCGGGATCGTAGCGGGGATGTTCGCGGGAAGACAACGGGCGGGGTGTTATGTTTTGTTATCGGCGTGTAGCCGGGGGCCGCTGTGCGGCCCATCGCGGCACAAGGCCGCTCCTACAGGGACCGCAAACGCCGGATTGACGCGGATCCCTGTATGCCGCGATGGGCTGCAAAGCAGCCCTTTGGCCTTCAAGCCAGGCTTTTGCTCACCACTTCATACACATCGCTGGACAGCTCACCGGACGCCAGAATCCGCTCCAGCTCGCCCTTCATCAGCACCTGGCGCGCAGCGTCATACTTGCGCCAGCGGGTCAGCGGCGCCAGTTGACGCGAGGCAATCTGCGGGTTCAGCGCATTCAGCTCGATCACCAAGTCGGCCAGGAAACGATACCCCGAGCCATCCGCGGCATGGAAGTTGACCAGGTTCTGCCCGGCGAAGGCGCCGATCAGGGCACGCACCTTGTTCGGGTTCTTCAGGGTGAAGGCCGGGTGCTGCATCAGCGCCTTGACCCGCGCCAGCCCGCCCGGCAGGGTGCTGGCCGCCTGCACGCTGAACCACTGGTCCATGACCAGCGGGTTGTCCTTGAAGTGCTCGGCAAAGGCCTCCAGGGCCTTGGCCCGTTCTGTCTCGAACGGCGAGTTGACCAACACCGCCAGCGCAGTCAGGCGCTCGGTCATGTTGTCGCAGTGCTCGAACTGCTCCAGGGTCGCCTCCAGCACCTGCGGCTGGGCGCTGAGCATCAGGTACGACAGGGCGATGTTCTGCAGGCTGCGGCGGGCAAAATGCTCGGCCGAGGCAACGTAGGCGGTGTTGCGTGACACCTCGCGGTTGGCCTGGTAGCGCGCCCACAGGGCATCGAACAGCTGCTCGGCGATCTGTCGGCGGGCAAACTCGCGGGCAGCGTGGATAGCCTCAACGTCAGCCACCTGGCTGATCTCGGTCAGGTAGGCCTCACCTGGCAGCGAGAGCATCTCGGCGACCATGGCCGGGTCCAGTGCCTGGTTGCCGAGCACGGTACCCAGCGCAGTGATCAGGCGCTGGTCAAGCTGCAGCGCTTCGCCACGCTGATGCTGACCGATCAGCTCCTGCAGCACCTGCACCGACAACTGCTGCCCGGCTTCCCAGCGGTTGAAGCCATCGCTGTCGTGCTGCATCAGGAACATCAGCTGGTCGCGGTCGTAGGGGAAGCTCAGCTTGACCGGCGCGCTGAAGCCGCGCAGCAGCGACGGCAGCGGCTTGGCCTGGATGCCCTGGAAGGTGAAGGTCTGCTCGGCTTCGGTCACCGACAGCACGCGGCTGGTGCCTTGAGCGGCAGCTTCACCTACCAGTTGCAACGGCAAGTCGTTGCCGGCGGCGTCCAGCAGGCCCAGTTCCACCGGGATCACGAACGGCAGCTTCTCGGCCTTGTCCGGGGTCGGCGGGCAGCTCTGGCGGAAGGTCAGGCTGTAGGTCTGCGCGGCGGCATCATAAGCCTCGCCGACTTCCAGGCGCGGCGTGCCGGCCTGGTTGTACCAGCGCTTGAACTGGGTGAAATCGACGCCATTGGCGTCCTCCATGGCCTTGATGAAGTCGTCGGTGGTCACCGCCTGCCCATCGTGACGCTCGAAGTACAGGTCGCTGCCCTTGCGGAAGCCCTCGGCGCCCAGCAAGGTACGCACCATGCGCACCACTTCGGCGCCCTTCTCGTAGACGGTCAGGGTGTAGAAATTGGAGATTTCGATGAAGCTGTCCGGGCGCACCGGGTGGGCCATGGGCCCGGCGTCTTCGGCGAACTGGTGGGTACGCAGGTAGGCGACGTCCTCGATACGCTTGACCGTGCGCGAGTTCATGTCGGCGCTGAACTCGGCATCGCGGAATACCGTGAAGCCTTCCTTGAGCGACAGCTGGAACCAGTCACGGCAGGTGACGCGGTTGCCCGACCAGTTATGGAAGTACTCATGGGCTACCACCCCTTCGACGCGCTGGTGGGCAGCATCGGTGGCGGTTTCGGCACGGGCCAGCACGCAGCTGGAGTTGAAGATGTTCAGGCCCTTGTTTTCCATGGCGCCCATGTTGAAGTCGTTGACCGCGACGATCATGAAGATGTCCAGGTCATATTCGCGGCCATAGACTTCCTCGTCCCAGCGCATCGACTTCTTCAGGCTGACCATGGCGTGGTCGCACTTGTCGATGTTCTCCGGCTCGACATAGATGCGCAGGGTCACGTCGCGGCCGGACTGGCGGGTGAAGCTGTCCTCGACGCACCACAGGTCACCGGCCACCAGGGCGAACAGGTAGGCCGGTTTCATGAACGGGTCTTCCCAGGTCGCCCAGTGGCGGCCGTCTTCGGCCGGCCCGCTGCCGATCGGGTTGCCGTTCGACAGCAATACCGGGTAGCGGTGCTGCTCGGCGATCACCGTGGTGGTGAAGGTGCTCATCACGTCCGGGCGGTCGAGGTAGTAGGTGATCTTGCGGAAACCCTCGGCCTCGCACTGGGTGCAGAACATCTTGCCCGACTTGTACAGGCCTTCCAGTGCGGTATTGCTTTCTGGGTGGATCTTCACGCTGGTGTCGAGGGTGAAGCGCTCGGCCTTGGGCTGCACGGTCAGGCTGTCGGCATCGAGCCGGTAGGCATCCGGCCCGAGCTCCTGGTCATCCAGCGAAACGCGCAGCAGTTCCAGCTGCTGGCCGTCGAGTTCCAGTGGCGGCAGGCCGGCACCGCGTGTCGGGTTGCGGCGCATGACCAGTTGCGCGTGGACCAGGGTGTGGTCCTCGAACAGCTCGAAGGTCAGGTGCGTCTCGTCGATCAGGTACTCGGGCGCCTGGTAATCCTTGAGGTAGATCACTTGCGGTTGTTCGGTACGCATGTGCAGGTCCTTTTACTGAAGTACGGCCAACTGGTAGGCCGTGTACTTGCGAATGTTGATCACACCGGTGTCGAAGATCAGGTACTGGCCCTTGATGCCCAGCAGCGTGCCTTCGGCCACCGGGTCCTTGTCGAGGTTGAAGCTGACGATCTTTTTCGGGTAGGCCTCGACCGGGTACCTGATCTGCACCATTTCGGCGTCGGTCAGTGGCTGGATCGCCTGCAGGCCGAAGCGCCCCTGCAGTTCACCCAGGCCATCGGCGCAGGCGGCGAACACCTGTTCGCGAATCGCGACCAGGTCAAGTTCTTCGGCATCGCCCTTGAGCAAGGTGCGCCAGTTGGTACGGTCGGGGACCTGGCTGCGCAGCAGGTCCTCGACCAGGCCGGACTGCTGGCGGGTGGCCACGCGCAGGATCGGCAGGGCCTGGCTGGCGCCCTGGTCGAGCCAGCGGGTCGGCAGCTGGGTAGCGCGGGTGATGCCGACCTTGATCCCCGATGAGTTGGCCAGGTAGACCACATGGTCGGTCATGCAGAACTGTTCGCCCCACGACGGTTCGCGGCAGGTGCCGGCGTCGTAGTGGCACTTTTCCGGGGCCATGATGCATACGTCGCACTGGGCCAGTTTGGTCATGCACGGGTAGCAGTAACCCTGGCTGAAGCTGGTCTTGGTGCGCTTGCCACAATGGCTGCAGTGAATGGCGCCGAGGTATTCAAGGCGCAGGCGCTGGCCGATCAGCGGGTTGACCGGCACCTGGGTGTCACCCAGGCGGAAGCTGTATTGCACCACCGGCGCCTGCAGGCTTACCGCCATCTTGCTCAACGAGCCACGTGCGAGTTCAATCAATGTACCGAGTCCGACTTGAACAGAATGTTGGCAATCGGTGCGGACTTGGATGCGCATTCCTGCGGGCCCATGTAACCGGTGCGCTGGTCCTCGGGCAGGTTTTTCATCTCCCAGGCGATTACGGCCTGCAGCGACAGCTCCTTCTGCTCGGCGGTGAGCTTGCGGCCATCGGACCATTTGCCGATCTCCACCGCCAGCTTCAGGCTCTGGTAGATCTCGGGTGTGATGTTTTCGATCATTTGCGCGAAAGTGGACATAGTGTCTCCTGATTCAAGCCGACAGTTTACGCCTGGCCAGCGCCCCACCCAAGAGCCCGGACAGGCATCCGATGAGCAGCCCGCCGACATGCGCGGCATTGGCAATCTGGCCCAGGCCCAGGGTGCCGACCACGCCGGTCAGGCATACCACCAGCCAGATCAGCATCATGGCCAGCACGCCCTTGGGCAGGTTGAAGTAACGGTTGGGCGCCAGCCACTGGTACAACCAGATGTGCCCAAGCAGGCCGTACAGCACCCCGGACAGGCCGCCGAACAGGCTCGGCCCGCTGGTGTAGTGCTGGGCCAGGTTGGACACCAGACTGAACAGCACGGTCAGGCCCAGCAGCGCCCAAGGGCCCTGACGCAGCTCGATGCGTTTGCCCAGCTCCCAGTACCACAGGCTGTTCATGGCCAGGTGCAGCACGCCGAAGTGCAGCAGCATCGGCGAGACCAGGCGCCACCACTGGCCTTCTGCCAGGCCTTGCGCCAGCGGGTTGAAGTACAGGTAGTCGCCCTGCACGCGGAAGTCGAGGAAGGTGAACCAGCTGATGGTGGTGAAGTTGTCGCCCAACCCGGTGAGGCCGGCGACGATGAAGCACAGCAGCAGGGTGAGCGTGGTGACTTTGCAGGCTTTGGCCTGTTCTGCCAGGGAGGGTTGTGTGGGGCTATTCGCGGGTAGACCCGCTCCCACAGGGTCCTGTGCAAGTTCGAGGTCGGCGTTGCCGTCGGGGTAGCGCTGGTAGAGTTCGCGGACGTCTGCGGCCAGGGTTTCGGGGGCCCACAGCACCTGGACCTCGCCCTCCTCGCTGACCCGGTGCGGCACCTGCAGGCGCTGCAGCAGGTGGACGAAGCCGCTGAGGTCGACCGACAGCGGCAGGCGCATCACTTCGATAATGTTCATTGGCTGGCCTGTGGGCGGTCAACGTCGACCCAGACGAACTTGTGCGGGTCGATGCGGGTTTCATCATCCAGACGGTAGGCGGCCAGCTTGCCGTAGAGCACCGCGCTGTAGTCCAGGCAGGCCAGGTTGGCACGAATCGGCGCCGGGCGGCCACTGCGCCAGTAATGCCCGACGAACAGCATGGGCTCGTCTTCGGCATAGCGCAGCAAGGCGTTCTTCTGGCTGTGGCTAAGTGGGGTGTTGGCCACTTCCGCCGGCAGGGCGTCGGGCTGGAACACGATATCGCCGTAGGTTTGCGGGTCTTCCTCCCAGAACTTGGTGCGGAAGAATGCCCGAGTCAGGCCGTCGCCGCCGGTCAGGGTCAGCCCGTCCGGCAGGCGCATGTCGGTACCGCGCAACAGCCGGTTGCACACGTTGGCAGCAAAGCTGCCGTTCACCGCCGAAGCCTGGATGAAGTGCTCGTCGATGCAGCCGTCGGGGTATTGCTGGCGCAGCGGCTCGATCAGGCGTGGGTCCCAGCAGGCGTGCACCAGGCGGAAACGCCCGGCGTCGACGAACAGCGGCAGCTCGTAGAACCAGTTGACGAAGTCGTGCCAGTCCGCCGGGTGCTGGGCGAACTGGGCCAGGGTCTCGTCGATCAGCCGGGCATGCCGTGGCGTGTGCTCGCGCACATAGGCCTTGCCGCTGCCAGGCAACGCCGGGGTTACCCAGCCCAGGGCGTTGTATTCATGGTTGCCCATGATGCAGAACGCCTGGCCCGCCTCGACCATGTCATGGACGATATGCAGCGCCTCGCGAATGCGTGGCCCGCGGTCGACGATGTCACCCAGGAACAGCGCCTGGCGCCACGGATGACGCCAGACGCCGCCCTGGCGTTTGTAACCGAGGGCGTCGAGCAGGCGTTCGAGGGTCAGCGCACAGCCATGCACATCGCCGATGATGTCGAAACTTCGCGCCGGATCGAGCATCAGTCGTCCCTGCCTCCCAGGCGGCTGCCCCAGCCCAGCTTGGTACGGCAGACCTCGTAGTAGTTGTGGTCCAGCGGGTGGATCAGGCGCAGTTTCTGCGGTTTCTTGCTCACCGTGATGGTGTCGCCGGGCGCGCAGGTGAAGTGGTTCTGGCCGTCACAGGACACCTGCGGGTAGATCTGCAGGTCCTTGGACACCACGATCTTCAGTTCGCTGTTGCCATCGACCACGATCGGCCGGCCCGACAGGGTGTGCGGATACATCGGCACGATGACGATGGCGTCGAGCTTGGGGTGCATGATCGGGCCGCCAGCCGACAGCGCGTAGGCGGTGGAGCCGGTGGGCGTGGCGACGATCAGGCCGTCGGCCTTCTGACTGCAGACGAACTGGCCATCGATGTAGATTTCGAACTCGATCATGCGCGTGGACTTGCCCGGGTGCAGCACCACGTCGTTCAGGGCATCGCCCTGGCCAATGGCTTCGTTGTGCCGGCGCACCTCGGCCTGCAGCAGGAAGCGGTTTTCCACCAGGTAGTGGCCGTCGAGCACTTCGGCGACCTTTTCTTCCAGTTCGTCCGGACGGATGTCGGTGAGGAAGCCCAGGTTGCCGCGGTTGATGCCGAGTACCGGGATGTTGTGCCGGGCCAGGGCGCGGGCGGCGCCCAGCAGGCTGCCATCGCCACCGACCACGATGACCAGGTCACAGACCTCGCCGAGCAGCTTGCGGGTGGAGGTTTGCAGGCCGTGGCCGGGCAACACTTCGGCAATGGTGTCCTCGAGGATCACGTGCAGGTGGCGCTCGAGGAGGAATTTTTTCAGTCGGCGAATGGTGTCGAGCACCTGCGAGCTACCAAGGCGGCCGATGATACCGATATTGCGAAATTGCTCCATGGGGCTCCTGCGAGGCTCTGCGGCGGGTGACAATGCCCCGATTATGGGCGAAACCACCGGGCAGCGGCAAACCGGCTATGCTCGCAGGATGATGCCATTCGCCCTGCTCCACGACCTGCCCCGACAGTTACGCCGCCCCGCCGTGCGCGACCTGGCCTGGGCGCTGTTGTCGCCGCCGCTGCTCGATGCCCCGCCCTGCTCCCAGCGCCACCCGCTGGCAGGCAGCCTGTGGGCGGACCAGCCGCAACGCCTGGGCCGCTGGTTGCGGGCGTTGGACGACGATGACCGGCCATTGCGCGACTGGCTGGCACAGCTGGGCAGCCGGCGTCTGGGCCATTACTACGAACGCCTGTGGCAGTTCGCCCTGGGCCAGGCACCAGGCATCGAAGTGCTGGCGGCGAACCTGGCGATTCGCGACGGCGGGCGCACCCTGGGCGAGCTGGATGTGCTGCTGCGCGACCGCGATGGCGTGCACCACCTGGAACTGGCCATCAAGCTGTACCTGGGGCCGGAGCACGCTGGGCAGGACCCTGCCACCTGGCTGGGGCCGGGTTGTCATGACCGGCTGGGTACCAAGCTGGCGCACCTGGCGAGGCACCAGTTGCCCATGTCGAACCATGCGCACAGTCGCGAAGTGCTGGCGCAACTGGGGGTCGGCCAGGTGCAGGCGCATGTGTGGCTGGGAGGGTATCTGTTCTACCCGTGGCCAGGCCAGGCCGAGCCACCGCAGGGCGCCAACCCGCAGCACCTGCAGGGGCGCTGGGTGCGGCGGCGGGACTGGGTAATGGCTGAAGGTGAACGTTGGCAGCCGCTGCCGCGGCATGCCTGGCTGGCACCGGCGCGGGTCGCAGCGGACGGTTGCTGGGAGGTGGAGCAGTTCGCCGCATGGTTGCACCTGCTGGAGCGGCAGGCACCGGCGCAATTGCTGGTGAGGTTGGCGCAAGAAGCTGATGGCGCCTGGCAGGAGGCTGAACGGGTGTTCCTAGTGGTTGATAATTGGCCACATCTGCCCGATGTCTGATGTTGTCTGTGCTGGCCCCTTCGCGGGTAAACCCGCTCCCACAGGTACTGCACAAGTCCCGAATGCTGTGCAATACCCTGTGGGAGCGGGTTTACCCGCGAAGAGGCCGGTGCAGACAACACAATTTTCACAGACCCAGCGCAAAGATTCGCCACCCGATAACCCGTACAGTTGTACCTGAGCGCCGCCAAGAGCGCCTTCCCGCACCTGATGACGAGGACCGTTCATGGTTTCAACCACCCCCGCGCCGCATTACGCGCGCCTGTCCATCGCCCTGCACTGGCTGATGCTGGTGCTGCTGGCCGCAGTCTATGCACTTATCGAATTCCGCGGCCTGTTCCCCAAGGACAGTGTCGAACGCAACCTGATGAAAGACCTGCACTTCATGCTTGGGCTCTGCGTGTTCGTGCTGGTCTGGCTGCGCCTGGCCATCCGCCTGGGCCACCCGACGCCCCCGATCACACCAAAGCCGCCGGCCTGGCAGACCGGGCTGGCGCACCTGGTGCACCTGGCGTTGTATTTGCTGATGATCGGCCTGCCGCTGGCCGGCTGGCTGATCCTCAGTGCCGCCGACAAACCGGTGCCGTTCTTCGGCCTGGAGCTGCCACACCTGATCGGCCCGGACCCGGACCAGGCCAAGTTCATCAAGGGCTGGCATGAACGCATTGGCAGCTGGGGCTACTGGCTGATCGGCATGCATGCCGTGGCCGGCCTGTACCACCACTACGTCAAGCGCGACAACACGCTATTGCGCATGCTGCCTTACAAGTAACCGCGCCGGCCCTGCAGGCCGCCGGTGTGCACCACGATCAGGCGAGTGCCGGGCGCGAACAGCCCGGCTTCGACCTGTTGCTGCAGGGCCAGCAGGGCCTTGCCGGTATAGAGGGCTTCGAGTGGCACGCCGGTGCGCCGTTCGCAGTCGGCGATGAACGCCAGCAGTTCATCGTCGATCTTGCCGAAGCCGCCACGGCAGGCGTCATGGAGCTGATAGCCCTGCGTCCCCGCCAGCTCGGCCAGCGCTTGTTCGACCCCATGACCCCGCGGCACGGCCAATGCGCCATGCACCACATGCCTACCCTCCTCGGCCAACACCAGGCCGGCCATGGTCGTCCCGCTTCCAGCGGCCAGCCACCAGGCGTCATAGTCGGCCCAGCCGAGTGCGGCGAGTTGTGCGCGGGCCTGATCGAGGATCAGGGCACAGCCTTGCGCCCCCGCCAGCCCGCCACCGCCTTCGGGAATACACTGCCAACCCGGATAGCGCGCCTGCCAGGGTTGCCAGAAACCGGGTTGGTTACGCGCACGGTAACCGCCGTAGCCCAGCCAGTGCAGCTGCATGCCCAGCGCCTGCAGGTCACGTACGGTCGGCGTGTCCTGGGCGTGCCCGCGCAGCAGGCCGGCGGTGGCGAAGCCGAAGCGTTTGCCGGCGGCGGCCAGGGCGTGCAGGTGGTTGGAATGGTTACCGCCGAGGCTGATCAGCCCGGCGGCGTTGCTGGCCATGGCGTGCTGCAGGTGATGGCGCAGCTTGAACCACTTGTTGCCGCTGATCAGCGGGTCGATCAGGTCCAGGCGCAGGATGGCGGCTTCGACCCTGGCGCTTTCCAGCCAGGGCAGATGCAGCGGGTGCAGGGGGGGTTGGGCTAGGTCGAGGCACATGCCGCGAGTTTACCAGTGAACTCCGGGGGCGCTGTGCGCCCTTTTCGCGTCACGGCCCCGGCAATCTCAGAGCTCAGCCGCCAACCTCGAACCTTGATTGATCGCCCGCTTGGCATCCAGCTCCGCCGCCACGTCCGCACCGCCAATCAGATGCACCGACTGCCCCGCCGCCACCAGCCCGTCCTGCAGCTCTCGCAACGGCTCCTGCCCGGCACAGATCACCACATTGTCCACCGCCAGCACCTGCGGCTCGCCGTCGGCCACGCGAATGTGCAGGCCGGCATCGTCGATGCACAGGTACTCGACGCTGTTGAGCATCTGCACCTGCTTGTTCTTCAGCCCGGTGCGGTGAATCCAGCCAGTGGTCTTGCCCAGGCCGTCGCCCACCTTGGATTTCTTGCGCTGCAACAGGTAAACCTGCCGCGCCGGCGCATGGGGCTCGGCCTTGACCCCGGCGACGCCACCGCGTGCTTCCAGCTGGGTATCGATGCCCCATTCCTTCCAGAACGTTTCACGGTCCTGGCTGCTGGCCACACCTTGATGCACCAGGTATTCGGAAACGTCGAAGCCGATACCCCCCGCGCCAATCACCGCGACAGTCTTGCCGACTGGCTTGCGTTCAAGCAGCACATCCAGGTAGCTGAGCACCTTGACATGCTCGACACCCGGGATGGCCGGTGTGCGCGGGGCAATGCCGGTAGCCAGGATGATCTCGTCGTAGCCCCCGGCGACCAGGTCCTGCACATCGACCCGGGTGTTCAGGCGCAGGGCCACGCCTGTGCTTTCTACCTTGTTGCGGAAATAACGCAGGGTTTCATGGAATTCTTCCTTGCCCGGCACCCGCTTGGCCACATTGAACTGCCCGCCGATCTCGCTGGCGGCGTCGAACAGGGTCACCGCGTGGCCACGCTCGGCTGCCACCGTCGCAGCGGCCAGGCCGGCCGGGCCAGCGCCAACCACGGCAATACGCTTCACCGTGCGCACCGGCAGGTAGTTGAGCTCGGTCTCATGGCACGCGCGCGGGTTGACCAGGCAGCTGGTCAGCTTGCCACCGAAGGTATGGTCCAGGCAGGCCTGGTTGCAGCCGATGCAGGTATTGATTTCGTCGCTGCGCCCGGCGGCGGCCTTGTTGACGAAGTCCGGGTCGGCCAGGAACGGTCGGGCCATCGAGACCATGTCGGCATCACCCTCGGCCAGCACCGCCTCGGCCACTTCCGGGGTGTTGATGCGGTTGGTGGTGATCAGCGGAATGCCGACCGCGCCACGCAGCTTGGCGGTGACCTTGCTGAACGCCGCGCGCGGCACCTTGGTGGCGATGGTCGGGATGCGCGCCTCGTGCCAGCCGATACCGGTGTTGATCAGGGTCGCACCGGCCTGCTCGATGGCCTTGGCCAACTGCTCGATCTCGTCCCAGGTGCTGCCGCCCTCGACCAGGTCGAGCATCGACAGGCGGAAGATGATGATGAAGTTCGGCCCCACCGCAACACGCACCCGGCTGACGATTTCCACGGCCAGGCGCATGCGGTTTTCATAGCTGCCGCCCCAGCGGTCGGTGCGCTGGTTGGTGTGGGCGGCGAGGAACTGGTTGATGAAATAGCCTTCCGAACCCATGATCTCGACGCCATCGTAGCCGGCCCGCTGGGCCAGTACGGCGCAGTTGACGAAATCGGCGATCTGCTTCTCGATCCCTGCTTCGTCCAGCTCCCTGGGCTTGAACGGGTTGATCGGCGCCTGGATCGCGCTGGGTGCCACCTGCCGCGGGCTGTAGGCATAGCGCCCGGCATGCAGGATCTGCAGGCAGATCTTGCCGCCGGCGGCGTGTACCGCCTCGGTGACGATGCGGTGCTTGTCGGCCTCCTCCTCGGTGCTGAGCTTGGCCGCGCCGGAATACACCCCGCCTTCATCGTTGGGCGCGATCCCACCCGTGACCATCAGGCCGACGCCGCCCCTGGCGCGCTCGGCAAAATACGCGGCCATGCGCTCGAAGCCGCCAGGGCGCTCTTCCAGGCCGGTGTGCATCGAGCCCATCAGGGTACGGTTGCGCAAGGTGGTGAAGCCCAGGTCCAGCGGGGCAAGCAGGTGCGGGTAGCGGTCGGCGGCCATGGAAGGGTCCCCAGGTGGCGTGATCACGGGATGCGGCGGCCTCACCGAGCGGCGGGCCCCGTCGTTTGTCTGCCTGCGACATTAAACAGCCGTTTGAACCGGCTCAATGATCGAAACTGACAAGTTGATGATCCTGGTGCACAGCGTTTCAGGTCCGCAAGGGGGCCAGGCTGTGTGAAAACACCTGCGCTTGTCTCACCTTCTGATTGTTCAGAACCTGGCGGGGACGATCATGAAACGGTTCACTGAAGGTGAAGCGCGGACCCAATTCACGCTGCTGCCGGAGTGCCTGGATGATCACAAATGGCTTTTGGCCGACGGCGCTACCGGCCAGTCGCGAGCACCAGGCGATTGGTTCAAGCACATGGGCCTGGCGATATAGAAGACATGGCCTGGGCAGTAGCGGCTATAGCACCTTTGGAAACCCTCGCAGAACCTAGGTACGGTTAGCCGATACCCATAGACGATGGTGCGAAAATTCCCGTGGCAATAGGGTTCGCGAACCGGTGCTCCGGCTACCTCGCGATCGTCCTGTGAGCTTTGCGAGACCTGGTCCCCCGGCCCTCATTCGCCGCACGAGCGGTAACCAGACGAGAGTTTTCACCATGAGCGACAAGACCAAAGGAACCTCCCGCCGCGCCATAATGGGCGCCGGCGTGGCAGCTGCAGCAGTTGCGGTAGCAGCCCCAGTCCTGGCAAGCCAAGTGGGTAGCAGTCAGGCCAAGGTTGGTGGGCGTAATGAGCGACAGTCGAGCTACCTCACACTTCGCGATGGCACTGAGCTGTTCTACAAGGACTGGGGCAGTGGTCAGCCCATTGTCTTCCATCACGGATGGCCGCTGTCCGGGGACGACTGGGACAACCAGATGTTGTTCTTCCTCAGCAAGGGCTACCGCGTTATTGCCCATGACCGACGTGGCCACGGTCGCTCCTCGCAGACGGCGCAAGGCAACGACATGGACACCTACGCCGCCGACGTGGCGGAACTGGCGGAGCACCTGAACCTGAAGAATACCGTGCACATCGGCCACTCCACCGGCGGTGGCGAGGTCGCCCGCTACGTCGCACGCCATGGCGCTGGCCGCGTCGTCAAGGCGGTGCTGATCGGCGCCGTGCCACCGATCATGCTGAAAACCGAGAAGAACCCCGGCGGCTTGCCGCTGAAGGTGTTCGATGGTTTCCGCGAAGCACTCGCCGCCAACCGGTCGAACTTCTACCGCGACGTAGCGGCGGGCCCTTTCTATGGTTTCAACAGGCCGGGAGCCCAGGCCACCCAAGCGGTAATCGACAACTGGTGGCGGCAGGGTATGAATGGCGGCGCCAAGGCCCATTACGACTGCATTGCGGCCTTTTCGGAAACCGACTTCACCGAGGACCTCAAGCGGATCGCCGTGCCGACGCTGGTGCTACATGGTGAAGACGACCAGATCGTCCCCATCGACGACTCCGCACGCCTTTCGATCAAGCTGCTGCGCCACGGCACCCTGAAAACCTACCCTGGCCTGCCCCACGGCATGTGCACCACCCACGCCGACACCATCAATGCGGACCTGCTGGCCTTCATCAAAAGCTGACGCCGGCACAACGCAGAAGGCCCGGCGCGTTCGCACCGGGCCTTTTGCGGTTCAGAGCTGCGACAAGCCACCATCGACACACAGGTCGACACCAGTGATGAAACTGCTGTCGTCGGATGCGAGGAACAGCGCCGCGTTCGCCAATTCTTCGGGGCGGCCAAGACGCCCCAGCGGAATCAGCCCCGACAGCTGCTTTTCGAAAATATCGAACTGCGCCTCGCCGATGCCCATCTTGCCGATGATCGGGGTCAGCACCGGGCCGGGGCTCAGACAGTTGACGCGGATGTTGCGGCCTTTGAGTTCCGCCGCCCAGCTGCGGGCGAAGGAGCGCACCGCCGCCTTGGTCGCTGCATAGACCACGTGGGCTTCCAGTGCCTTAAGGTGGGCGATGGACGACACCAGCACGATGGAGCCACCGTCGCGCAGCAGCGGCAGCGCTTTCTGGATGGTGTAGAAGACACCCTTGACGTTGATGTCGAACTGCTCGTCGAACTGCTGTTCGTCAACCTGATCACCCGGCGCCGGGCGAATGATGCCGGCATTAGCGACCAGCACGTCGAGGCGGCCGAAGCGCTCGCCCACCTCTTGGTACAGCGCGTCCAGATCCGCCAGCCGGCTGGCGTCCGCACGGATACCAACGGCGCTTTCACCGATGAGCCCGACCGCCTCCTCCAGCGCATCCCGGCGGCGTCCGGTGATGACCACTTCGGCGCCTTCCAGGGCGAATCGTTGTGCGGTGGCCAGACCGATACCACTGTTGCCGCCGGTAACCAGGGCGACCTTGTTGCTTAGCTTTCCCATCATCTCTCCAACGTGGCTTGTGAATGAGCTGGTCCGGGAGGTCGCAGATCGGGGGCGCGCGGCAGGCTCCCGTGCAGGGGCAGATAACGCTCGATCTTTTCCGCCAGGCGTTCGCGGCGCTCGGCAAGTTGCGCCTGAAGGGCATCCAGCGCTGCCAGTTTTTCCAGGTGCTGCTGCAGGCAGGCGAGGAAGCCTTCGCTATCTTCCTCCTCCTCCAGATACTGCAGCAGGCCGCGGATCTGCCGGGTACTGAAGCCGCACTCGAGCAACTCGCGAACCCACAGCACGCGCTGTACCATGGACGAGGCATAGTCGCGATAACCATTGTCCAGCCGCGACGACTCGATCAGTTGCCGTGACTCGTAGTGGCGCAGCGCCCGTGCACTGACGCCGGCGCGCAAGGCCAGCTCTCCGATTTGCATGTCAACCTCCGGTGGGACAACTCTGGGGGCTTGACGCTAGTGTCAAGGTCAAGCCCCCTTTGGCTTTTTTCAGGCATCTTTCGCGGGATGCACAGGCAGGGTGAACTGCACCACCGCACCACGGGGCTGGTTGGCGCTGGCCCAGAGCCGGCCGCCATGGCTGTCGATGATCGAACGGCAGATCGACAGGCCCATGCCCATGCCGGTGGCCTTGGTGGTGTAGAACGGGGCGAACAGCAGGTCCGCATTGCTCTCGGCGAATCCCGGCCCGCTGTCGCACACCCTCACCCGCACACCATCTTTGTCGTACTCGGAGCTGACCAGCAGGTGGCGCTCGCCGGCGGGCACACTGCCCATCGCTTCCAGGGCATTGACGATCAGGTTGAGCATCACCTGCTGCAGCTCGACCCGGTCGCCCTCCACTTCCGGCAGGCCGTCGGCGAGTCTGACGCGCACCACGGCGCCGCACTTGGCCGCCTCGCCACGGGTGAACTCGACCATCTCGCGCAGCGCCGCGCTGACGTCCACGGGCTGCTTCTGCGGCGGGGTCTTGCGGATCAGCTGGCGGATGCGCCCCAGCACCTCGGCGGCTCGGTTGGCGTCCTTGATGATGCGCCCAAGCACCTGGCTGACCTCGCCCAGCTCCGGCGGCTGCGCACTCAGCCAGCGCAAGGCGGCATTGGCATTGGTCACCGTGGCGGCAATCGGCTGGTTCACCTCGTGGGCGATGGACGCCGCCAGTTGGCCCATGGTCGCCACGCGGTTGGCATGGGCCAGTTCCGTCTGCACCTCGCGATAGCGCCGCTCGCCCTCGCGTACGCGCTCCTCGGCCTGCTTGCGCTCGGTAAGATCGAGCACGAAGGCCACGCCTTCCTGCAGGCTGGCTTCGAAGGCCGCCAGGCCGACGATCACCGGCACGCGGCTGCCATCCTTGCGGATGTATTCTTTCTCGAAGGGCTGCGCATGCCCGGTTCGAATGGCCGTGGCGAGATGCGCCTGACTCAGCGCCAGGGATTCCGGTGGCGTTATGTCGTGCCAGCGCACGCGGCCGGAAAGCAGGTCGTCACGCTCGTAGCCGACCATGCGCAGGAAGGCGTCGTTGGCTTCGGCTATCTCGCCTCCGGCGCTCCAGACGATGATGCCGATGATATTGGCGTCCACCAGCCGGCGAATCTTCGCCTCGCGCTCGGCGGCGTCGCGATACAGGCGCGCGTTCTCCAGCGATGTCGCCGCCTGTGAGGCCAGCAGGCGCAGCACGGCAATCCGCGCCGGGCTGAACACGCCGGCCGAGAGGTTGTTCTCCAGGTACAGCGCGCCGGTGAGCTTGGCCTGTTTCATCAGCGGCATGCAGAGAATCGAACGCGCGCGGTGCTGGCGGACATAGGGGTCGGTGGTGAGGGCCGGCTCGGCCATGGCGTCTTCCAGGCACAGGCTCTCGCCGGTGCGCAGCACCTGGTAGAGCACCGTTTCGGCCAGCGCCGCCGCGCTGATCGGTTCGTTGCACAGCAACATCGCGCCATCGCCGACGGTCGCCAGAGCTGCTATGCGGGGCTCACCCGCCTCGGCGAGAACCAGCACGCCGCGCTCGGCGCCAGCCTGCTCGATGGCCGTGCGCATCACCATGTCGATCAGTTTCTCCAGGACTATTTCCCCCGAGGCGGCCTGGGACACCTTTAGCACCGTAGCCAGGTCCAGGTGTTCCACCGGGGTGGCGATGGTCGCGGTCGGGCCGGGCGCGGGCTCTTCGTTGCACAAGTAGCGATGGCGCCCCTCCAGTTGACGCACCTTGCCGTAGGCGCCCCAGCGCAGGTAGCCGTAGCGCGCGTCCTGCAGGTAGACGCGGGCGACCTTGGCCAGGCCGCGTGCACCGTAGAAGCGCCCCGCCAGCTCGTTGGCCAACGCCTCGATCTGCACGAAGCCGCTGTCCTGAGCCTGCCGGATGGCCTCCTCGTAGAGCAGCTCGGCGTCGACCACCCGCCCTTCGACGCGAGCGATTTCCGCGCCAACCAGCGTCCCCCGGCAGGCAAAGGATTCGGCGCACTGCTGCGCCCAATCCTGCAGCTTGGCGTGATGTCCGGCCAGCTCCCGCAGGATGCAGGGCTGCTCGCCGACGTCGATGGCATCGAAGCCGGCTGCCAGGGTCAGTGCCGCATGGAAGTGGTATTCGGCCTCCTCGGTGAAGGACTCCACCACCCACAACAGCGCCTTCGCCCGCGCCACACAGTGCATGGCCGCCGCGTGATCGCCTGCCATGCAGCGCGCCTGCAGCTTGCGTATCCAGTACTTGGCCGCTGCCAGCGCCAGGCCCGGCGTGCTGTCCAGGTGCGCTTCGAAACGCGCCTCGTCGAACAGCTCATCGTCGAAACAGCCAAAGGTCGGGGTCTGCCCTCGCAGCGTGCGGATCAGCGCCAGCTGCGTGCTGATGAAATCCACCACCAGGCCGAAGCGCACCTTCTGCGCATAGGCCAGGCCCTGCCCGGCCTCCTCATGCACCTGCGCCAGCGGCTCGCCGAGGAACAGCACATCGGCGATATGGCCATTGCCGGCATAAGCGGCGTAAGCCAGGTCGCCGACGCGGTTGGCCGCGACGAAAGCCCGGCGCAGCAACTCCCGGCACTCGCGCACCGGACGCATCCAGCGTGCCACGAACATCGAGAAGCACAGGTAGGTGCGCGCCTCATGGCGATTCAGGCCGCGCCGGTCGACCAGATCGCAGCCCAGGCGGCCAAAGCGGTAGCCGGCTTCGTAATCACCGAAGCGGCGGCCAGCGACGCGCCCGACATTCGCATACAGCATGCAGGAGGCGTCGCAATTGCCGCGCGCGAGGCTCAGGCTGACGGCCTTGCAGACGGTCAGGCTGGCCAGGTTGGCGTTGCTCTGCAACGCTGGAGCGAACAGCTTGCCGAGGGCATCGAGGGTGGCCAGGGTAGCAGCATCCTCCATCAGCGGCAGGTCGATCAGCTGTTCGATACTGCGCTCGCCCAGTTGCGTCCAGATCTGCTGGTACTCCATGCGCACCTGGTCGTCATCCGGGTGCGCCGACCAATGGATGCCGACCGCCTCCAGGTAGCCCAGGCACACGGCGACCGCCCTGTCGCTGCGGTCCTGCAGCAGGCATACGTCCATCTGCAGGCAGGCAACTGCCGCCTGCTCCACCGTGGTAATGGCGCGAGGCGTCAGCGCGGTGAGACGCTCGTCGGCCTGCGCCAGCTGGCCTGTGAGGAATTCGCACTCGGCACGATTGAGTTCCAGGGCGAAGCACAGGTCGTGACGACGCTCCCAGCAATCGCCGCCGAGCAGTTCCGCCCCGGCACCCAGGTAGGCGAGCGCCGAGCTATAGGCACTGGAAGCCTTGGCGCGTTGTCCTGCCAGCAGATTGTATTCGGCCAGTTGCTCCCGCTCAGCGCGGGCCTCGATCAGCCTGGCACCGCGATTGAGCTGGCCGACGATCTCGAAGATCGCCTCTTCGCGCCGCTCCGCCGGGGTCTGCTCGGCCAGCAGGCGGCCGATGCGAAGGTGCGCTCCGGCACGGGCTTCCTCGGCAATCAGCGAGTATGCCGCCTCGTGGATGCGGTCATGGGCGAATGCACACGCGCCCTCCAGACGCTCCACCAATTCCTGGCGAACCGCCGGCCAGAGTATCGAGTGGACCTTCGCCGACGGCAGGTCGAGCACGGTCGCCAGGGTATCGATCTGTGCCATGTTGCCGAGACAGGCGAGCTGCTGCAGGGCCTGGAGGGTTTGCAGCGGCAGGCGCGCGAGTTTGCCGACCATGAGGTCGACGACATTGTCGGTGAAGCCCTTTTCGTGGATGCGCTCCGGTTCCCAGCGCCAGCGCCGGGCCTCGTGGTCGTAGGTCAGCAACTCTTCCTCGGCCAGCGCCTGGAGGAACTGGATGACGAAGAACGGGTTGCCGGCGGTCTTGTCCTGCACCAGCCGGGCCAGCGCGACGATGCTCGGCGGCGGGCAGCGCAGGGCCTCGGCGATCAACTGCTCGATATGCGCGCGAGCCAGCGGCGCCAGGCGTATCTCATCGATGCGCACACCGGCCTGGCGGATGGCCTGCAGCTTGCGCGTCAGCGGATGGCTGGCGTCCACCTCGTTGTCGCGGTAGGCGCCGACCAGCATCAGGTGGCGCAGCTCCGAATGGGTGAGCAGGTCTTCCAGCAGGTCGAGGGTCGCTGCATCCAGCCATTGCAGGTCGTCGAGGAACAGTGCCAGCGGGTGATCGGCACGCGCGAACACGCCGATAAAGCGGTGGAACACCAGGAGGAAGCGGCGCTGGGCCTGCTGCGGCTCCAGCTCGGGTACCGCTGGCTGGTCGCCGATTATCAGCCGCAGCTCGGGAATCAGGTCGGTGATCAACCGCGCATTGGGCTCCAGCGCCTCCAGCAGCGCGCTGCGCCAGCCCTCCAGGACGTCGCCGCTCTTGCCCAGCAACGTGCGCACCAGCCCCTGAAAAGCCTGCACCAGCGTCGCATAGGGAATGTCGCGCTTGTACTGGTCGAACTTGCCGGAAGCAAACAACCCGCGCGGCGGCACCAGCACCTTGTGCAATTCGTTGACCACCGAAGACTTGCCGATCCCGGAGTAGCCCGACACCAGCACCAGCTCGGGCTTGCTGCTGGCAACGATGCGGGCAAAGGCATCGACCAGCACCTCGACTTCATGCTCGCGGCCATAGAGCTTCTCGGGGACCAACAGGCGGTCCGGCGTGCCCTGCTCATCAGGCGTGAAGGACGTGAGTTGCCCTTCTCGCTGCCAGTCAGCCAGGCATCGACGCAGGTCGTGCTCGAGGCCGGCGGCGCTCTGGTAGCGCTCCTCGGCGGTCTTGGCCAGCAGCTTGAGGACGATCTGCGAGAGCATCGGTGGCACGCCGGCAACCCGTTCGCCCGGCGGCAGCGGCTTGCGCGCGATGTGACAATGAACCCATTCCATCGGGTCGCTGGCGGTGAACGGCAGCGTACCGGTGAGCATCTGGTAGAGGACCACGCCAAAGGCATAGAGGTCGCTGCGTGAGTCGACAGAGCGGTTCATCCGCCCGGTCTGCTCCGGCGCCATGTAGGCCAGGGTGCCGGCGATGGTCTCCGGCGGCTCGGGCGCCTGGCGCTCGCGCGGCAACCGCGAGGCCAGGCCGAAGCCGGTCAGGCGCGCCTGGCCATCGGTGCAGTTTACCTGGATGTGATTGGGCTTGAGGTCCTTGTGCACCAGGCCGCGCTGGTGCAATTGGCGCAACGCCACGGCGATGTCCACGGCCAGGCGCAGGCAGGCGCCGGTTTCCAGCGGTTGTCGCAGCAGGCGTGACAGCGGTTCGCCGCCGGGGTCATCGAGCAGCAGGCGGGTCTTGCCGCCTTCGCGGTGCAAAGCCTGCGGACGCAGTGCCCAGGCACTGTGCAGTTCATCACGCAGGCTGTACTCGTGGGCCAGCCGTTCCAGCGTGGAGGGCAAGGGATGTTCGGCGGCGGGGCGCACCAGCAGCACGCTGGCGCCACCACCGCCGGAGGGGCGGACGCGGCAGAACACCCGCTCACCGTCGTTCCACAGGATCTTCTGTTTGCTGGCCATCGGCTCGGCAACCTCTGAGGGGAGTCTGCTGCCCCCCGAGCGGCGGTCAGCGACTGTCTTGCAATCGGTTCAGGTCGTCCGCAGCAACGGCTCGACGCCCAGGGCCTCGGCCTTACGCACCAGGTCGGCGACCGAGCGTGCGGCCAGCTTCTTCATCACCTGGCCGCGGTGCACCTTCACGGTCACCTCGCTGAGGTTGAGCTCGGCGGCGATCTGCTTGTTCATCAACCCCGCCACGACGAAGCGCAGCACTTCGCGCTCACGCAGGGTCAGCGCCTCGAACGCCTGGCGCAGCGCCGCGCCGGACTGCTCGGCCCGCAAACGCTCACCGTCGCGGACCAGGGCACTCGCCACCGCATCGAGCATGTCCTGATCGCGGAAGGGCTTGGCAAGGAAGTCCACAGCGCCGGCCTTCATGGCCTTCACCGTCATGGCGATGTCGCCGTAGCCGGTCATGAACACGATGGGCATCCGCACCCCGCTTTTCTCCATCTGCTCCTGAAAGGCCAGGCCGCTTTCGCCGCGCAGGCGTACGTCGAGAACCAGGCAACTGGGCACGTCACACCGGACAAAGGAGAGAAAGCCCTGGGTGGAATCGAAGGAGTGCACCTGCAGGCCTATGGAACGCAGCAGGCCATCGAGGGCGAGGCGCATGGACTCGTCGTCATCGACCACATATACCACCGGTTCCTTCGAGTCTTGCGGCGGATTGGAATGCGCCGATGCGCTCATCTTGCCTCCTTGAGGGACCGCGACACGCGCAGTGTGCAGGTCTAAAATTCTAGTCCATGATGGGGCTCACGACAAAACGCCAGCCCAGTGGTCATGGGGCCCGGGGCGGTGCCTGCCGGCTCGGCCATGGCGCGCGCCCCGCCGCTGCTGGGAGCAAGGCTAGCCTGGCAAAGCGAAGCGCCGCCAGGCCAAAAACCCCTGAATATCGGCCACCTGTGGCGCTTGAGGCGCCCGGCCACTGTCTTTCTTCCACCCGGCCACCCGAACAGGCAGAACCCCGATGGCAAGCGCCTTTGCTCCTCCTTACCCGTTACCGGCGACAACACCGATCACCATCGCCTTCGTCGCCTACCCGCAGATGGGCCTGCTAGACCTGAGCGGTGCCCAGACTGTGTTCTGGGCCGCCAGCAAGGCCCTCGCACAACGCGGCCTGCCAGGCTACCGACTGCTGACGGCAAGCCTGCACGCCGGCCTGGTGAGCACCGTCGAAGGGCTGTCGGTGAATACAAGTTCTCTGGCTGAACTCGACCTCGCCGATGTCGATACTCTGGTCGTTCCAGGGGCCCCGGACATCTGTGAAACCCTCGACGACCACGGCGAACTGGCGGCCTGGCTGAGCCAAGCGGCGCCCAGAGTGCGGCGGGTTGCCTCGGTGTGCAGCGGCGCCTTCCTGCTGGCCAAGGCCGGGCTGCTTGACGGCTGCCGCGCCGCGACCCACTGGGCCATGTGCGACACCCTGCAACAGCGCTTCCCGGCTCTGCAGGTGGATGCCGACGCGATCTTCATCCAGCAGGGCGCGGTCTGGACCTCGGCGGGCGTCACTGCCGGCATCGACCTGGCACTGGCGCTGGTGGAGACCGACTGCGGCCGCGATATCAGCATGCAGGCGGCGCGGGAACTGGTGGTCTACCTCAAGCGCCCTGGCGGGCAGACGCAGTACAGCACCCTGCTGCAATTGCAGGCCCAGGACAGCCCGGCCTTCGAAGAGCTGCACCTGTGGCTGGGGGAAAATCTGGGCGATGCGGAGCTCACCGTGGAACGTTTGGCCGAGCAGGCGAAGATGAGCCTGCGCAACTTCTCCCGTGTGTACAAGGAACGCACCGGGCGCACGCCGGCCAAGGCCATCGAGCTGTTCCGGCTGGAGGCGGCGAAACGCCTGTTGGAAAACTCCTCGCGCAACATCGAGCAGATCGCCCGCGCCTGCGGTTTCGCTGACGAGGAGCGGCTGCGCAGCACCTTCCAGCGCCACCTGTCAATCTCCCCGCGCGATTACCGCAACCGCTTCACCCGCTGAGCCTTGCGGTTGCGCTCAGGCCACGGACAGCGCCAGCGAACGCTCCGGCGGCAACTGCAGGTGACGGGCGAAATAGCCGCGCAGCCAGCGCTCGCGCGGGTCGGCATGACTGGTGCCACGCCAGGCCATGGAAAGGTCCGGGCTCGACAGCGGCAGCGGTGGGTATTCGGCGCGCAGCCCTGCGACCGGCGCCATCGCCTGCGCCACGTAGTCGGGCACGATGGCGAGCATGTCGCTGCCGGCCAGCAGCGCCGGCAACGCGCTGAACTGCGGCACCGCGAGCACCACCCGGCGCTGCCGGTCATGACTGGCCAGCGCACCGTCGACATCATCGGTGACCTTGCCCAGTGTGGACACCGCGACGTGAGGACGCCGGCAGAACTCGTCGAGGCTCACCGGCCCCACCGCCGAATCCGCGCGCAGCAGCATCGGCTGTACCGGGCGCAGGCTGCGGCAATGGGCGCTGGCTGGCAGCTCCTGCGCCTGGCCGATGCCCAGGGAGATGTCCCCGGCGAGCAGTAGTTGCGGCAGTTGCCAGGCATCGACCCGACGCACCACCAGGGTGATGTTCGGCGCCTCGGCACGAAGCTGCTGCAGCAGCCGTGGCAGCAGCGCGCATACGACTTCGTCGCACAGCCCGACATGGAAGGTTTCATCGCTGGTACGTGGGTCGAACCCCCGCGCGCAGCTCAGGGCCAGGGCGATGCCTTCCAGGGCTGGCCCCAGGCGCACGTGGATTTCCTTGGCCCGCGCGGTGGGCTCCATGGTTCTGCCGATGCGGATGAACAGCGGGTCGTCGAACATCGTGCGCAGACGGTTCAGCGCGCTGCTGACGGTGGACTGGCAAAGGAACAGGCGTTCACCTGCCCGGGACACGTTGCGCTCTCGCATCATGGTTTCGAAGACCACCAGCAAGTTGATATCGGCATGTCGCAGGTCATTTCTGTTCATGGTGCCCCCGCCTGGTAAAGTTGTATCCGACCCGCCTTTCGCTGCGCCCGCTCGATGCTTCAGGTTTGCAATGTCATGGCAGGTTATTCAGGCAGAACCTTAGAGTCAGTTATACATGGATACCTTATCGCCACGCGTTGGTTATACGCTCCCATACTTGGGTATCGTTCGAAAAAAAAGATGGCCGCAACTATCATTCGCCTTAGACTGGCCGCGGTAACTTTCATACATAGGTGTGGCACGACTATACCTAGGTATACTTCTCCGACTTGTTCTAAGGCGTATGGTGAAAGTACGGCCGGCACCGCCGCGAGTGCCCCACAGGATGTAACAGACGCAAATGCGCAATAAGGCTATCATTGCAATTGTCGACGACGATGAATCCCTTCGCATCGCGCTGGAAAGCCTGCTGCGCGCTAGCGGTTACCTGGCGCGCACTTATGGCGGCGCCCGCGAATTCCTTGATTCCGAAGGCCCGCAACTGGCCAACTGCCTGATCTCCGATATTCAGATGCCTGGAATGTGCGGTGTGGAGCTCTACGAGGCACTGCGTTCCCGGGGCCTGAACATCCCGGTGATTTTCATGACGGCCTACCCTGGCGAAAGGCCACGCATCAGTGCGGACATGCCCGGGGTGATTGCCTGTCTGCCCAAACCGTTCGAAGCAGAACAGTTGCTCGCCAGCATCGAGACCGCGCTACGGCAGTAGTCATGAGTTTCCGGCCGGGCATTGCCCGCCGAATGACTCAGCCAATGAATCGTGCAAGTTCCATGTCGATACCTTCGTATAATCCCCTTCCCCACATGCGTAATTCCCAGACACCGATGTAGAAGTGCGCCAGCGCCTTATTCTCCGTAGCATGAATTCACAGCGGACGACTGCAGGAATACAACGCGAGCCGCAATTTGCGCCCTCGTCAGCGTCACGCCGAACTTGAAGCAGTTATTTCAAGCAATTCATCCATTCGAGTCAGGAGCACATCATGAAACAGCAACTTCTGGTTATTGGCGCGGGCTTCGGTGGACTGTGGAGCGCTCTGAGCGCCGCCCGCCTGCTGGACATGCACAGCCGCAATGATGTGGAGATCACCCTGCTGGCGCCGCAGGCCGAACTGCGCATCCGCCCGCGTTTCTACGAACCCGATGTGCACAGCATGTTCGCTCCGCTGGCCGAGTTGTTCGACGCCGTGGGCGTGCGCTTCGTCAAGGGTACCGCCGAGCGCATCGACGAGCAGACCCGCAAGGTCGGCTACCGCGACGAAACCGGCCGCACTGGCAATCTGAGCTACGACCGCCTGGTGCTGGCCAGCGGCAGCCAGCTGTCCCGCCCGCCTGTACCGGGCCTGAAGGAATATGCCTTTGATGTCGACCAGATCGAATCGGCGGCGCGACTGGAAAGCCACCTGATGTCGCTGCGTAACCAGCCGGCCAGCCGCGCACGCAATACCGTGGTCATCGCCGGAGGCGGCTTCACCGGTATCGAGACCGCCACCGAAATGCCGGCTCGCCTGCGCGCGGTGCTGGGTGAAGACCAGGATGTACGGGTAATCATCGTTGATCGCGGCGAACGCATCGGTGCGGTGATGGGCGATGGCATCCGTCCGTCCATCATCGAAGCCTCCGACAGCCTGGGGATCGAATGGATTACCGGTGCCACGGTCGCCGCCGTGGACGCCAACGGCGTCACCCTCGCCGACGGCCGCCACATCGAGAGCCACACGGTGATCTGGACCGTCGGCTTCCGCGCCAGCCCGCTGACCGAACAACTGGATGCCGAGCGCGACGGCCAGGGCCGCCTGCACGTGGACGGCACCCTCAAGGTGCGTGGGCTGAACAACGTCTTCGCCGCGGGCGACGTGGCCTACGCGGCCACTGACGAGATCGGCAACTTCGCAGTGATGTCCTGCCAGCACGCCATCAGCCTGGGGCGCCATGCCGGCAACAACGCCGCCGCCGACCTGCTGGGCGTCGCGCCAACTCAGTACCGCCAGCCCAAGTACGTGACCTGCCTGGACCTGGGCGCCTGGGGCGCCGTTTACACCGAGGGTTGGGACCGCCAGCTGAAGCTGGTCAAGGCCGAAGCCAAGGAGCTCAAGACGCAGATCAACACCGTGTGGATTTATCCACCGGCCGCCGACCGCCGCGCCGCCCTTGCCGCTGCCGACCCGCTGATCCCGGTGGCCTGATCGCCGCACCTGCATTCTCTCCTCAGGGCAGGCGTGCGATTCGCCGATGGCCCCTACCCAAAAAGCAACAGGAGAACGACCATGACCATGCACCTCAATACCTTCGTTCAGCCAGACGCCCCCACCCCGGCCCAGGAACTGGTGCCTTCGCGCTATGCCCTGCGTGTCGGCGAAATCGACGTGCTGGTGGTCAGCGACGGGGTGTTGCCGCTGCCTACCGAAACCATGTCGACCAATGCCACCCCGGAAGAACGCGCGGCGTGGTTCAAGGGCATGTACCTGGGCCCTGACATGTTCGACTGGGCGCTGAACGTGCTGCTGGTGCGCAGCGGCAAGCATACCATCCTGGTCGACGCCGGCCTGGGCAACCAGTTCCCCGGCTTCCCCCGCGCCGGGCAGTTCCCCAGGCGCCTGAAGGACGCCGGCATCGAGCTGTCATCGATCACCGACATCGTCATCACCCACATGCACATGGACCACATCGGCGGGCTCCTCACCGACACAGTGAAGAACGGCCTGAGCCCGGACGTGCGCATCCACGTCACGGCGACCGAAGTCGACTTCTGGAAGATTCCCGACTTCAGCCTGACGGAAATGCCACAGCCTGTACCGGATGTTTTGCGGCGTACTGCCAACGAATTCATGGCCCACTACCAAAGCCGGCTACATATCTTCGAAGACGAGTGCCAGGTTGCGCCGGGCGTGGTGGCGAAGCTTACCGGCGGTCACACCCCCGGCCATTGCATCGTCTACGTCGATTCCGCCGGCGAGCGCCTGACCTTCGCTGGCGACGCGCTGTTCCCGGTGGCCTTCGACCATCCGGAATGGCACAACGGCTTCGAGCATGATCCCGAGGAATCAGTTCACGTCAGAGTGCGCTTGCTACAGGAAGCCGCGTCGAGCGGCGAAATATTCGTTGCAACTCACCTGCCATTCCCTTCGGTTGGACGCGTGGCGTTGGACGGCGATGCTTTCCGCTGGATTGCGGCGTACTGGGACTATTGATTGGTCGAAGCCAGGCCTCCGTTCTGCACCGCAGTCATACGGAGGCCTGGTGCGAAGGCCTGGCACGCCGCCCATGAAATCAACGGGCCACCTTTGCCCGCGCCATTGTCGCGACCAGCGAACTGCCTGGTGAACTGATTTGAGGAGTAACCCTGATGTCGAAGAACAAACTGACCAACGCCGTCGGCGCGCCCGTCGTCGACAACAACAATACCCAGACCGCCGGGCCGCGCGGCCCTGCCCTGCTGCAGGATGTGTGGCTCCTGGAGAAACTCGCCCACTTCGACCGCGAGGTGATACCCGAGCGACGCATGCACGCCAAAGGCTCAGGCGCCTACGGCACCTTCACTGTCACCCATGACATCAGCCGCTACACCCGCGCGGCATTGTTCTCGCAGATCGGCAAGCAGACCGAGATCTTTGTGCGTTTCTCCACCGTCGCCGGCGAACGCGGTGCGGCGGATGCCGAGCGCGACATCCGCGGCTTCGCCATCAAGTTCTATACCGAGCAGGGCAACTGGGACCTGGTGGGCAACAATACCCCGGTATTCTTCCTGCGCGACCCGCTCAAGTTCCCCGACCTCAACCACGCGGTGAAGCGCGACCCGCGCACCGGCATGCGCAGCGCACAGAACAACTGGGATTTCTGGACCAGCCTACCGGAGGCGCTGCACCAGATCACCATCGTCATGAGCGATCGCGGCATTCCCGACGGTTACCGCCACATGCACGGCTTCGGCAGCCACACCTATAGTTTCATCAACGCCGCCAACGAACGGCACTGGGTCAAGTTCACCTGGAAGAGCCAACAGGGCATCCGCAACCTGTCCGACGCCGAGGCCGGGCAAGTAATTGCCGGCGACCGCGAGAGCAGCCAGCGCGACCTGTACGACAACATCGAGCAGGGCAACTTCCCGCGCTGGACCTTCTACGTGCAGGTGATGCCGGAGAAAGACGCCGGCAGCTACCCGATAAACCCCTTCGACCTGACCAAGGTCTGGCCACACAAGGACTACCCGCTGATCGAGGTCGGCGTGCTGGAAATCAATCGCAATCCAGAGAATGTCTTCGCCGAGGTCGAGCAGGCCGCCTTCAACCCGGCCCATGTGGTGCCCGGCATCGGCTTCTCGCCGGACAAGATGCTGCAGGGCCGGCTGTTCTCCTATGGCGATGCGCAGCGCTACCGGCTTGGCGTCAACCACACGCATATCCCGGTCAATGCGCCGCGCTGCCCGTTCCATAGCTACCACCGCGACGGCCAGATGCGCGTTGACGGTAACCAGGGCACGCGCCTGGCCTATGAGCCAAACAGCTACGGCGAGTGGGCCGAGCAGTCGGAGTACGCCGAACCGCCGCTAAGCTTGCAGGGTGCCGCCGATCACTGGAACCACCGTACCGACGAGGACTACTACTCGCAGCCCGCCGCGTTGTTCCGCCTGATGTCGCCGGCGCAGCAGCAGGCATTATTCGATAACACGGCGCGGGCAATCAGAGGGGCTGCTGATGAGGTTATCGAACGGCATATCAACAATTGCAGCAAAGCTGACCCGGCCTATGGCGCCGGGGTTGCCGCGGCCATCGAGCGCCTCGCTCAGTAGCCAGATATTCCTTTGCATGAGGCGGTCGCAGTGCGCCCCTCATGCTTTTTTATCTGCCCATTGAAACGTAGACCCGCAGCCTGGTGTCGGAAACGGTCCAGCGCATGGGCGGCGCATCTGCACGACGGCGCTTCTCGTCAGCCTGCTATTTGCAAGTTCAGGTTGTCACAAACAACACGATTACGGCCGAGAGCCTTGGCTCGGTAAAGAAGTTGATCTGCCTTTTCAAAGGTGGCTGTCACTGGCTCACCCGTTTTCCATAGGGCGACGCCTAGCGATATGGTGATATGACCAACCGTTTCAAATTGCGCCGATGCGACCACTGCTCGCAATCGTTCCGCAACTTCTTTCGCAACTGAGATCGAGCTATTGGGGAGTAACAAAGCAAATTCTTCACCTCCTAGGCGACAGACCAGGTCATCGGGGCGCGAAGCTTGTTTCATCAGCCTGGCCACCTCGCGGAGAGTTTCATCGCCGGCGCCATGGCCATAGGTATCGTTAACCGCTTTGAAGTGATCTATGTCCACCGAGATGACGGCAAACGACCTGAGGGTTTCTTGCCACAAGCCGATCGTTTCATCCATTCCCCTACGATTCGTCAGGCCGGTCAAAGGATCGCTTTGAGCCTGAAGGTTGAGCCTGCCAATCTTCTCTTGCAGAAGATTGGCTGCTAATAGCAATGCTCGGCGAATCTGCCAGCTTTCGATATAGTCGGCTGGTATCGCACTTATTCGTTCGTAGGATGCTGGTGCGTCCAGACGCTTGGCATTCTCGGCCAAGAGCGAAAGGGGGACAGAGATTTTCCGCCCTATCCACCAGACCATCAGAAGGCCGAACAGACCAAGTGGCGCAACACCTTTTGCTACCCTCTTCGCTGTGGCTTCCAAGCTCGCCTGTATGCTGGCGAGCGGCTGCTGGGACACGACCACCCAGTTGCTGCTAGGGATTCTTGCGTATCCCGCCAGTACTTCGTTGCCGCTTTCATTGAGCGCCTGCATCGATCCGTTGCTGTGCGCCAGTGCGGCATCGACAAGACTGCTACCGATCAAAACTTCATCAATTCTCTTCGGGTCGGGGTGATACAGGATTCGACGCTGGCTATCAACGAGAAAAATATAAGCTCCATCCTCGCGTACGTTCTGGTCCATCAGCGCTTGGATCGTATTCTTTTGCTGGAGCCTTATGCTGCCGCCCACCAAACCAAGATAGTGCTTGTTGCGGTCGAAAACGGGATGTGAAACAAACACTACCAGATGGTCAGCCAATGACTGGAAGGCATCGCTGATCATGGGTTCCCGCTTCGACAGCGGCAATCGATTCTGCAGCAGCTGCCCTTCCAACCGCATGCTGCCAGGAGCAGAGACGACTACTTTTCCGTCGGCATCTGCGATGAGCACCGAGTTGAAGCTACGGTCCTGGCGCAGAAGGCGATACGCCTCTTTTCTCAACGAGCGCTGGTCCGAGAAACTCTCTCCAATCGAGTCAGCTGCATAACGCAAGCGATCGAGGTCTGACGTCAAGACCCCTTGCAGACTATCAGCGACCCGAGCGGCGTATGCCTCATTGGTTTGTAGAGCGTTTTCAACCAGTTCAGCTCTCTGAGTCGAAAGCATTACCCAAAATGTGTTTGCCAGCGTCGAGAAAGCCGCGATGAGCGCGAACGCCAACAGGAGAATGCGTAGGTTGAGCTTGGGGCGTGGCCGAGTAGGCATTGGGTGCGTCCGGATGCTGAAGGCATGCGGTTTGGTGAAGCGGCGTCGCCATTGGGCTAAACACGCTTTCCTTGCGCCTGATGGCGTATCCGGTAAGACCTCTACATCAAACCACCTAAGGTTACCAGCCGATGATCTCACAGTTTTTCATCGGCCACCATTTTGGCATCATCGATGGTATGCGGCTGGTGTAGAAGAGCGACCTGGCTGTTGTACCTTGAAAATAGCAGGACAGCTTGTTGCGACTTGCAACTATGTTTCTCCGCGATGTTATCAGCGCTGGTAGATCTGCTTGCCGGCGAACCAGGTCTGCAGCACCTGGGTGTCACGCAGCGCCTCGGCATCGACGTTGAGCACGTCGCGGTCGAGCACAATCATATCGGCCTGCTTGCCCACCTTCAGTGAGCCGACCTGCTGCTCCAGGCGCATGGCGCGAGCGGCATTGAGGGTGTAGGCCTGGAACATCGTTTGGCGGTCGATGGCTTCGTCGGCATTGAGCACGCCCTTGGGGCCCTTGCGGCTGATAGCCTGGTAGATCGCCTTCCACGGTTCCGGGGTGGTGATCGGCCAGTCGCTTGCGCCGGCGATGGTCGCACCGGCCTTGGACAGCGAGTGGGCCGGGTAGCTGTGGGCGAAGGCATGCTCATCGACATACGGCTTGACCAGGTCGACATTGGTTTCGTCGGCACTGGCCCAGTACAACTGCATGGAGGCGATCACATCGAGCTGTTTGAAGCGTGGATAGTCGTTCGCGCTGACCATCTGCAGGTGGGTAATCGAGTGCGGGACACCACTGTGTCGCGCGCGTCGTGCCTGTTCCACGCCGTCGAGTGCCTCACGCACGGCGCGATCGCCGATGGCATGCACATGCACCAGCCAGCCACGGGCATCGGCGGCATCGACCAATTCAGCGAAGTGCTTCGGGTCCAGCAGCAGTTCACCGCGTTGGCCGGAGTTCTTGTAGGGCTCGAGCATCGCCGCGCTCTGCGCCGGCATTTCAGCCACGCCGTCGGCGAACACCTTGACACCGGGCAAGGTGAGATTGCGTACGCCGAGAAACTGCTGGCGCACCTTGTCCAGCTCATCCAGGTCGGCTGGGCGGGCCTTGGAGCCAGCCATCAGCAGTGCGGCGATGTGCGCCGTCAGTTCACCTCGTTCGGAGAGCTCCTTGTAGACCGGCAGCACGCCCAGCGAGTCGTTCTTCACATCCGATCCTGGCAGTTCGTTGGCCAGTGGGTCCATCCAGCCGGTGATGCCCAGCTGCCTGGAGTAGTCCAGGGCCCTGCGTCCGGCGGTCATCAGGGTGTCGTGGGACAGCGGTGGCAGCAGGTCGGTCACCGGGTAATAGCTGGCGTCGGCCAGAAACCCGTTGGGCGTGCCGTCCTGGTGCTGGCCAATCGTGCTGCGCGCTTCGGCGGGCAATGCCGCGATGGTCTTGGCGTCGATCCTGGCGAGCTTGAGCAGGGCCTGGTTGGCCCAGCCGGTGTGCATGTCGTTGGCGGCCAGCAGTATCGGCTGGTCGGCCCACTCGCCGTGGTTGAAACGTTGCTCCAGGGCCGGGATATCGTCCCAGTAGGTCCCCGGCACGCCACCGACGACCAGGCACTCACCACGCACGGCCTTGCCATCTTTGCGCCATTCGCGCAGGCGCTGTTCCAGTTCATCGAGGGGGATCTGCTCGCCCATCAGGTTGGCCAGCTCCAGTTGCAGGCCGCCTTTTATGGCGTGGGAATGGGAGTCGAGCATGCCTGGCATCAGCACCTTGCCGCCCAGGTCGATGACCCGGGTGCCATCGGCCTTCAGGCCCAGCACGGCCTGGTCCGAGCCCACGGCGACGATCTTCTCGCCCTCGACCGCCACCGCCTGCTGCAGCGGTTGGCCTGGTTCGGCGGTGTAAACCTTGGCGTTGTGCAAGATAACGTCCACTGCCGCGAAGCTGTGCAACGAGGTGCAGGCCAGGCCCGCGCTGACCACTGTCTTGAGGAGGTGCTTCATTCGATGCCTCGTTCTTGTTGCGATGGAGCTGCAGCCTAGCCAACGCGCAAGGCAGGTTAAATGCGATGGCAGGCACAACTTTCTTCGCAATCAGGAAACAATCCCTGGCCCAAGATTGCCTTGCTGCAAGCCACAGGCCGCTCAGCGCCTATTCAAATCGGCGCCATTTGCGGGTTTGCTGAAAAGGCGCGGACAATCACGCGCTCCCCTCACTGCCTCGCTTGTGCCGAACAGGAAGAAACCATGGACAAAATGACGGCCCTGACCATCTTCGTCGCCGCCGCCGAGCACGGCAGTTTCAGTCGTGCAGCCGAGCAGCTGGGCAAGACCCCCTCGGCCATCACCAAGGCCGTCGCCCACCTGGAGACCGAGCTCGGGGTGCGCCTGTTCGAGCGCACCACCCGGCGCATGGCACTTACCGAGGCCGGCAGCCTGTACCTGGAAGGCGCGCGTCAGGCCTTGATGCACCTGCAGCTGGTGACCGAGGAAGTGGAACAGTTGCAGCACGAACTGCGTGGCACCTTGCGCATCACCGCGCCGCCGTCATTCGGCCCGGCGTTTCTCAACCAGGTGTGCTTTCGCTTCATGCGCGAACATCCGCAGGTGCGCCTGGAAGTGAACCTCAACGACGCCAACGAAGACCTGATCGACGGTGGTTACGACCTGTCGCTGCGCGACGGCCCCACCGACCAGCCCGAGCTGATCGCCCAGCCGCTGATCGAGAACCGGGTGATCCTCTGCGCCAGCCCCGACTACCTGGCCCGGCGTGGCGGTGCCATCACCTTGGAGAACTACGCCCAGCACGACTGGCTGCTGCTGCGCCATCCGCTGCTCAATCGCAGCTTCTGGTGGGTCGAGCATGAGGGCCAGACCTTGCGCGTGCGCCAACCCACGCCTCGCCTGGTGAGCGACAATTTCGACTTCCTGCTTGCCTGCCTGCTCGATGGCCATGGCCTGCAGTTCGTGCCCACCTGGTGCGCCGCGCCTTATCTGGCCAAAGGGCAACTGGTGGAGGTGCTGCCGGGCTACTGGCAGGCGTTGAGTGCCTTCGGGCCTTGGGTGCACGTGCTGTACCTGCCCCATCGGCGCAACACGCGCAAGGTGCAGGCTTTCATCGCCTTGCTGCATGAGCAACTGCGCAGCCAGGGGCTGTAACCGCGCAGCGGGTTCAATTGTTCCATTCAGGCACAAAAGTTGTGCGGGTCGTGCCGATGATCGACCGGGAGTGGCTCGCTAGGCTAGCGGTGGTTGCTTGAACACGGCGGCCACTTCGTGCCCGGTCCCTTGCCCTGTCGTTCACACGGCAAGTACATGCCCCAGGGGTGCGAGGCGGCCTCACTCGTTCCAGAACAGCAACGATTCCTCGAGCCTGCTGTACCAGGAGTTCCCCCGCAGTGAAGATCCACACCCTAGTCACCGATATCCGCATGCCCGCTGAGCGTGGTCGCCAGATCGGCGAGCGCTTCGCCGAACAGATCCGCCATTCCACCCAGCTGTACCTGGACTTCTTTGCGCGGGTGGGCGTGTCCCTGCGTGAGGCGCAGCGCATCGGCGAAAACAGCCTCGCCGCCCTGGAAGCCTGGAGCCCGAACCTGGCGGCCGAAGTGATCGGTATGGCCTGCGGCGCCGACCTGCCGTTGTGGCAGCTGGCAAGCCTGAACGCCCGAACCGAGGTACTGGCGGCGCGCACCCGACACAGCGAATGCTCCACTACTGTGCATGCGCCCCGTGGCCCGCGTGCGCCACAGACCCTGCAGACCTGGGACTGGCACGACAGCCTGTGCCCCCACGGCCTGATGCTGGCGCTGTGCACCGAGCGTGGCATGAACGTCAAGCTGTTCTGCGAGTTCGGCATGCTGGCCAAGCTGGGAGTGAACAGCGCAGGTCTGGGCCTGCATTTCAACATCCTCCATCACGTCAGCGACAACGACAGCGGAGGTGTGCCGGTGCACGCGATTGCCCGCCGTCTGCTCGAAACCGCCAGCAGTGTCGAGGAAGCCATCGAACTGGCCCGTTCGGCGCGGGTCAGCGCTTCCACCGTGCTCACCGTGTTTTCCCGCGCGGACAGCAGCCCGCGCGCCGTCAGCATCGAACTCAGCCCCGAGCGCACGGCGCTGGTGCTGCCGCGTGAAGACGGCTGGTTGCTACACACCAACCACTTCCTCGACCCACAGCTGAGCCTGGGCGAGCAGGTTGCCGACCGCGCCGACACCCACTGTCGCCTGGGCCATCTGGAGCAGGTGATCGGCCAGATGGGAAGCGCCGATCTGCGCGCCCGCGCCGAAGCCATGTGCGGCGCGCAAGGCGACAGTGCACCGATCTGCTTCCACCCGGACATGGCCATGCCCGATACCGAGCGTTGGGAAACCCTGCTGAGCGTGGGGATCGATACCGAGCGCTGCGCGCTGGAGTACGTAGCGGGCACGCCGCTGCAACTGGCCAAGGCTGGCTTCGAACGTTTCTGAGCCCACCCGGTGCCGCCTGAACAGGGCGGGGCCCCTGACAACGAGAACAACAACAATGCATGCGGAACATTCCAACCCTGCGTCGTCCCGGTCTGCGCTGCGCACCTTCTGTGTCTCCGGCATGGGCACTGCGCTGGAGTTCTATGACTTCATCATCTACGGCACTGCGGCTGCGCTGGTGTTTCCCCAGGTGTTCTTCCCCCAGATGGACCACCTGACCGCGACCTTGGTGGCCTTCAGCGCCTTTGGCGCCGGCTTCTTCGCCCGTCCGCTGGGTGGTTTGGTGTTCGGCCACTACGGTGACCGCATCGGTCGCCAGAAGGTGCTGGTCGCGACCTTGCTGCTCATGGGCCTGAGCACGTTCCTTATTGGTTGCTTGCCAAGCCATGCCAGTATCGGCGTCGCTGCCCCGATCCTGCTGGTGTTGTTGCGCCTGATCCAGGGCTTTGCCGCTGGTGGCGAGTGGGGCGGTGCCGCGCTGTTCGGCATTGAATCGGCGCCGCCAGGCAGGCGCGGGTTGTGGGGTAGCTTCACCAGCATGGGCATCGGCGTCGGCGGCATCCTAGGCGCTGCGGTGTTCGCCATCGTCAGTGCTGCCTTCAACGACAATCTGGTGGACTTTGCCTGGCGCATTCCGTTCTGGCTTGGCGGCACACTGGTGCTGATCGGCCTGTATGCACGCCTGAAAGCCGCCATGCCGGTCGTCGCCCCGGCGCTCAGGCCGGTCCGCGCACCGTTGGCCGATGCCTTGCGTCAACGTCCACGTCAGCTGCTGCTGTGCACCGGCATCGCCTTCGGCTACTGCACCATCGCCTACATCGGCAGCACCTTCTTCCTGACTTACGCCACCCAGGTGGGCTTCGGCAGCACCCAGGCGTTGATGTTCGACCTGACCTTGTCGATCGCCATCGTGTTCTCCGCGCCGCTGTTCGGCTACCTGTCTGACCGTCTGGGCCGGCGCACGGTGATGGTGTTCGGTGCCGTGGTGATGGCGCTCGGGCTGTTCGTCTTCTTCCAGCTGGTAGGCATGATGAGCTTCGGTATCGCCCTGTTTGCCTACAGCCTGACCGGTCTGCTGATGGGCGCAACCCAGGGTCCGATACCGTCGTTTCTGGGCGAGCAGTTCCCCCGTGACATGCGCTACTCGGGAATCTCGGCCAGCTATCAGATCGGTGCAGCACTGGGAGGCGGCACAGCATCGAGCATCGCCACTGCAATCCTTATCCTTACTAACAACGATCCGCTAGGCGTGGCGTGGTATGGCGCTGGCGCACTGGCATTGGTCGCGCTGTGCTCGTTGTTGTTGCCTGAAACATCGCGGCTGAGCATGGCGGAAATCGACGACGAACCTGGTAGCCTTGCAAAGGAAGTGAGCGGGTGCGGTACTCATGCGCATTGGCGAAAAAGCAGAACTTGAATGCGCATGTTTGGAGGATGAAGCGTCCGAATCGAAATTCATTGCGAGCGACAAGAGAAACTTCATTCGCCGTCTGCCCGCGTGATCCTCAGACAGTCCTCACGACATGCGTGCCCAGGAGGCAAGCATCGGCGCCAGCACACTCGGTGTCTGCGCACCGAATACCACCGTACCGTTGATGCGCAAAGACGGAATGACGCGTCCCGCCCACGCCACAGCCGTGGCTTCGCTGGCCTGCAATTCATCACTGAACGTGTCGCTGTGCATGAATTGCACGACTTCGCCCAGAGGTACTTGTTGTCGCTGCAGCAGCTGTTCCAGAACCGCCGGATCACCAATATCCTGGCCATGGCAATACACGGCCTCGAACGCACTTTCGACAAAGTGATGAGCGGGTTTCCCGCTACGCTGCAGCCACAGTACAGCGGCCAGCGCGGGGCGCGTGTCGGGCAGGTGGACGATCCGGCTGAACGCCGGTTCGATGCCGAGCTGGCGCATTTCCGCAGCCACCAGGGATAGCTGAATCAGCGCCTGGGTGCCAAAGCGACGCTCGAGAAAGTCGTGGTAGGCCATGCCGGCGGCGGCATGGCTCCATGGCGAGCGGCAGGGTTGAAAGGTGACGCTCAGGGGTTGCCCGACCTGACTCATCGCGAGCGCAAGCCGGCGCTGCGCTACCCAGCTCCAAGGGTCAAGAAAGTCGAATGCCAGGAGCGGGGGAATGTGCATGGTCCAGGCCCGGAGTGAGGTAGTTCACCCCAGCGTACGTCGTCAGCTGCCCAGGCAGAAGCCACACCGCACGCAATAGAGCGTTGCGCAACGTCGCTAGACATCACAGACCAACTCTTTCATGAAATGCGCAAAGGCCTTGATACGCGTCGAGGCGCGATTGATCGGCAGGTAGACGATATTGATCGAGGCATTGACTGACATCGGGTTCACTTCATATTCGGGCAGCAAGCGGGTAAGCCGGCCCTGTTGCACATCCTCGGCAACCAGCCAGTCGGCCAGCAGCGCAACGCCCTGCCCGGCGACTGCTGCCTGCCTGAGAATGTCGGCATTGTTGCTCTGCATGCGGCCCTGCACCGCTACGGGCACCGTCTCGTCAGCCACCTCGAACAGCCAGTCGCGCATCGGCCCGCCGTAATCGAAGCGCATGCAGGAATGCCGGGTGAGCTCGCTCGGTTGCGTCGGCGCACCGTGCCGCTCCAGGTAGGCCGGGCTGGCCACCAGCCAGCGCTGGAAATGACCGATGGTGGTGCAGATCACATCTTCGCTGGAGACGGTCGACCCCAGGCGCACGGTCAGGTCGATACGGTCCTTGTAAAGGTCCACCCGCTCGTCGCTGAGGTTGAGGCTGACCTCCAGCTCCGGATGGCTCGCCAGAAACCGTCCCAGGTGGGGAGAGATCAAGCGTCGGCCAAACTCCACCGGCACGCTGACCCGCAGCTTGCCTTTGGCTTCGCTGCCCCTGTCGGTGACCATGCCATCGGCTGCAGCGAGCGCATCGAGAATGCCCACCGCGTTGTCGAAATAGGCTTGGCCCAGGTCGGTCAGGCGGTTCTGGCGTGTGCTGCGGGTAATGAGCGTGGTGCCCAGCTCCGCCTCCAGTGCTGCAACCTGACGCGCCACGGACGATGTTGCCACGCCAAGCTTTCGCGCTGCAGCGGAGTAGCCACCGCAACGTACCGTCTCTACGAACATGCTCAAGGCGAGAAACTTATCCATTGACCGACCCTGCCGAAGATTGCCATGAGGGAAGCTGGTGGCATCACCAGTCGAGGTTGCACCAGCCTGCAGCATAGCCACCTGCCCGACCTCGGGATTGAACAGACGTGCTATCCGACACGCGCTGTCAGCCTTGCGTAATGAGCAAAGCTGCCTTGCGCGAGCGCCCCATACCCGCACCAGCCGCGCTCCTTTAGGCTCGCCCTGAACTGATCGGCAGCCGGCAATACCGGGAGTTGCTGGTTGCTAAAGACGCAGAACGAGGTGGGTATCGATGTCGCACAGGAAGCGTTGGGCATTGGCAGCTATTGCACTGGGCGTGGGCGGGGTAGCCGCAGCGTTCGGGTTGATGTGGCGACCGGCAATCGATCCGATCGAGCGGCCCATGCTATTCGAACCCGCACAGATTGCGCGTGGTGCCAAGGTCGTCACCGCCGGCGACTGCGCGGTCTGTCATACGCGCCCTGGCGGCAAGTACCTGGCGGGTGGCCTGCCGCTGGTGACGCCGTTTGGCACGCTGTACAGCACCAACATCACACCTGACGCCCAGACCGGTATCGGCAAGTGGCCACTCGAAGCGTTCCAGCGAGCCATGCGCGACGGGATTTCCCGCGATGGGCATTTCCTCTACCCGGCCTTCCCGTACACGCATTACCGGCTGCTCGACGATCAGGACCTGGCAGACGCCTATGCCTACCTGATGAGCGGGCCTCCGGTGGACCAGCCGGCAACCCCCAACCGCATGAAGTTCCCGATGAACCTTCGCCCGCTGGTCGCGGGCTGGAACCTGCTGTTCCTGCATTCAGCGCCGTTCGTGCCGACAGCACAGGCGTCGCCACAGTGGAACCGTGGCCGCTATCTGGTCGAAGGCGCGGGCCACTGCGGCGGATGCCATACCCCTTTGAACCTGCTCGGCGCCGAGAAAACGGGCCAGGCGCTTGCCGGTGGCGTGGTTGACGGCTGGGAGGCCCCTTCCCTGCTCGGCCTGGCCAGTCGCGAAACGCCCTGGACCCAAGCCCAACTGGTGGACTACCTGCAAGCCAACGTCGTCGACGGCCATGGCACTGCGGCCGGCCCCATGCGCCCGGTCAGCCAGGAACTCGCACGGCTGCCTCGAAGCGACGTCGAAGCCATGGCGGAATATCTGCTGAGTTTGCCGGCATCTCCTCATCAACCAGCCAGGTTCGAAACAAAGGCTGTGGCCTCGGCCGAATCGTCCAGTCTGGGTGGTGACCTGTTCCAGGCTGCATGCGCGGGCTGCCACGGCGCAGCCGCACCGATGCGCAGTATCGACGGCAGGCCAGCGCTGACGGCGACGTCCTCGGTGCAGGCCCCTGCGCCACGCAACTTCATCAAGACGGTACTGGAAGGCATTGCCCCCACCCCCGGTGAGCCCGGCCCGGCAATGCCACCGTTTGCCGCCAGCCTGAGCGACCAACAGCTCGCTGACCTGGCGGCCTTCGTCCGTGGCCAAGCCGCCCCGGATCGGCCGTGGACGGATTTGCATTCGACTATTCAGGCTCTGCGCGAGGAGACCCCATGAGCAACGTGAACCTTACAGTCAATGGCAAGCTGCACAGCCTGGATATCGATCCGGACATGCCGCTGCTCTATGCCTTGCGCAACCACCTGGAACTCAACGGCGCCAAGTACGGCTGCGGGCTGGGCCAGTGTGGCGCGTGCACCGTCATCGTCGACGACCAGCCGGTATTCTCCTGCGTGACGCCGTGTGCCGGCATGCAAGGCCGCCACGTGCGCACTGTCGAGAGCCTGGGCACGCCTGAACGGCCAGGCCCGCTGCAACAAGCCTTCATCGATACCCAGGCCGCACAATGTGGGTACTGCATCGCCGGGATGATCATGCGCGCCCAGGCCCTGCTGGAGCACAATCCGCAGCCCGACGCAGCCACCATCCGCGCGCACATGGCCAGCAACCTGTGTCGCTGCGGCACGCACCTGCGAATCATCGAAGCGATCACCCGCGTAGTCGAAAACGGTGGCCTGCATGTCGTCCACAACTGAATTCGGTCGTCGCGCGCTCCTGCAGGGCGGCAGCCTGCTGATGGCATTCGCGCTGTTGCCGGCCGCCCGCAAGGCGCTGGCCGATACCGAGGTGGATACCCTCGGTACTGTCGTGCTCGCCCCGGACCTGCCGGGCAGCTTGCGCACCAACCCGTACCTCGACGCGTGGATCAGGGTCGGCGTGGAAGGCATCACCGTGTACACCGGGAAAGTGGAGCTGGGCACCGGGGTAAAAACCGCGCTGTTGCAGATCGCAGCCGAGCGGCTGGACGTCTCGCCGGCGGCGGTGACCTTCCTCACGGCGGACACGGCGCTGACGCCGAACGAAGGCTACACGGCCGGCAGCCATACCCTCTTCGACAGCGGCACGGCGCTGTTCAACGCCGCTGCGCAGGTGCGGCAGATGCTGATGGAATCGGCTGCCAGGCGCTGGGGCGTGGAAGTGTCGTCGCTGCGCACAGGCGATGCGATGATCACGGCGCCGTCCGGCGCCCGCATGAGCTATGCCGAGGCGGTGGCGGGCGTGGACCTGCATCAATACGCCAAGGCCAGCTCGCCGGACCTTTCACCTGAGCAGTTCAAGCTCATCGGCCACGCCATCCCACGCCTGGATATTCCAGCCAAGGTCAGCGGTGGCGCGGCATTCGTACAGGACATGCGCTTGCCGGGCATGCTCCATGCCCGGGTGATCCGGCCACCAAGGCCGGGTTGCAAGCTCACCGGCTTCGATAGCCAGGCGATCGAACGCCTGCCGGGCGTGGTCAAGGTGGTCGAGGATGGCAACTATCTTGCCGTGGTGGCCAAGGATGAATGGCAAGCCATCAAGGCCATGCGGGCGGGCTACGGGTCGGCGACGTGGACCGCCGGCGAGGTGATTCCGGACCAGGCGGTTATCCACCAGCTGCTGCCCAAGCTGCAATCCAGGCGCTACCCCATCCGCCACCAAGGCCAGCCGGCGCCTTCAAGTGGCAAGACCTATCGGGCGCGCGTCACCAAACAGTATCTGATGCACGGTTCCATCGGCCCCTCCTGTTCGGTGGCCTGGTTCAAGGACGGTACGTTGACGGTCTGGACGCATACCCAAGGTGTTTTCCCACTGCGTGCGGGCATCGCCGAAATGCTCGGCCTGCCGCTGACAGCGGTACGTTGCATCCATGCCGAAGGCTCCGGATGCTATGGTCACAACGGCGCCGATGATGCCGCAGCCGACGCGGCGCTCATCGCCATGCGCATGCCGGGCGTGCCGGTGCGCGTGCAGTGGATGCGTGAACAGGAGAACCTGTGGGAACCGTACAGCTCGGCCATGCTCACCGAGCTGCAGGCCGACCTGGACAGCAGCGGCCGCCTCAACCATTGGCAGTACCAGTTATGGACCACGCCGCATAACGAGCGCATCACCAACGCCGGCCGCCTGGTGCCCGCGCGCATGCTTGCCCGCCCGTTCGCCTCGGCGCCGTCGGTGCCGATTGCCCAGCCTGAAGGCGACGGCGACCGCAACGCGATCCCGCTGTATCAAACGGGCGCAAGCGATATCGACATGCATTTCATCAGCGAAATGCCGTTTCGCACTTCGGCAATGCGCTCGCTGGGTGCCCACATCAATGTGTTTGCCATCGAGGCCTGCCTGGACGAACTGGCGGCGCAGGCGGGCGTGGATGCCGTCGAATTTCGCCTGAGCCACCTCACCGACCCAAGGGCCCGCGCCGTGGTCGAACGGGCCCGCGATGAATTCGCCTGGCCACGGCGTTCGTCTGCACCGGGCACGGGCGTCGGCCTGGGCTTCGCCCGCTACAAGAACATCATGGGCTACTGCGCGGTGGCAGTGGAAATCCAGGTGCATCCGCAAACCGGCGAGATCGAGATCGAGCGGGTGGTCACGGCGGTGGACGTCGGTCAGATCGTCAATCCCGATGGGCTACGCAACCAGGTCGAGGGCGGTATCGTCCAGTCGAGCAGCTGGACGCTCTACGAGGCAGTCAGTTATGACGCCGGTGGCGTACGCAGCTATGACTGGAGTGGCTATCCGATCCTGCGCTTCCCGCAACTTCCGAAACACGTTGAAGTGCACCTGATCGACCAGCCTGGCCAGCCCTTCCTCGGTGCAGCCGAAATCGTCCAGGGCCCGATGGCGGCAGCCCTCGGCAACGCGGTGGCGGATGCCACCGGCCAGCGCCGGCTGGCGCTGCCGCTGACCCGCAAGGCGTGAGCCGGCGGCGCTTGAACCCGTGTTTTGCAGAGGTAACGGCAGATGCAACACCTTGATGTGAGGGTCCTGGAGCAGGCGCTGGCCTGGGCTGACGAAGGACAAAGCGTGTGGCTGTGCACGGTCCTTTCCACCTTCGGTTCGGCACCGCGCTCGCCTGGGGCAATGCTGGTGGCCATCCGGTCCGGCACGCACAGCGGCTCGTTGTCCGGCGGTTGCGTCGAGGAGGCCTTTCTCGAAGCGCTAAGCCGTGGCGAGCATGCGGCACCGGCGCAGGTGATCTGCTACGGCACCAGTGCCGAACAGCGCAGTCGCCTGCAGTTGCCGTGTGGCGGTAGCCTGGAGGTGCTGGTCGAGCACAGGCGCCCGAGCGCCGAATGGCGAGCCCACCTGAGCCAGTTGCTCGACGCTTTGCGCGGTCAACGTCGGCTGACCCGGGTGATCGACCTGGAAGGCGGCCTGTTCAGCACCCGCAGCCGCAGCGACGGCAGCGACACCGTGGTGCGCACGGGAAGCCGCCTGGAGATTGCCCTGGGCCCTGCCCTGCGCTTGCTGCTGGCTGGCCTTTCACCGGTTGCCGAGGCCTGTGCACAATTCGCCCGGGCCCTGGGCTTTGAAGTGATCGCTTGCGACCCGCGAGAAGAAGTGGCCGCGCTGGCGCTGGAGGGCGTGACGGTGATTCCGCTACTGCCCTCGATCTACATCGCCAACGGCGGTTGCCACGAAGCAACGGCAGTGGTTGCGCTGACCCATGATCCGAAAATCGACGACCTCGCATTGATGGAGGCCGTGCACACGCCCGCCTTCTACATCGGCGCCATGGGCTCGAAACGGACCTCGGAAAGACGCGCGGAGCGATTGCGCCGGATCGGCGGCTTGTCGCCTGCAGATGTCGAGCGCCTGCACATGCCCATCGGCCTGGATATCGGCGCCAGGACCCCTGCCGAAATTGCATTGGCGGTGATGGCTGATGTGCTGCGGGTCTATCGAGGCAAAGCGCGAACGGCGCTTTGAAGATTCGCGGGTATTGCGAGTTGCGCAATGCACTTGCCCTGGTTGTGCTGATTATCAGTCTGGGCGCCGGCCATTAACCTGACTCCAGCAAACAGCCGCGCTATCGCTGCGCTTGCCAACCGCATTCAAACCACTTGCAAAGGAACTGAGTAATGGCCCGTCATCTGTTCAACCCCATTCGCGTGGGCGCCTTGCAACTGCCACACCGTATCGCCATGGCGCCACTGACCCGCTCCCGTGCAGGCCAACCCGGCGATATCCCGACGGCAATGGCGGCGCAATATTACGCCCAGCGCGCCAGCGCAGCGTTGATCATCACCGAAGCCACGCAAATCTCCCGACAGGGACAAGGTTATGCATGGACGCCCGGTATCTACACGGCTGAACAGATCGCAGCCTGGCAGCGGGTGAGCGCGGCAGTGCATGCACAGGATGGCCGCATCTTCATGCAGCTGTGGCACGTCGGGCGCGTTTCTCACCCCAGTTTCCAGCCAGATAATGGCCTGCCCGTTGCACCGAGTGCGATCGCCGCGCCCGGCAAGACGTTCATCGTCGACCACGACGGCAATGGCGTGTGGGGTGATGTGCCGGTCCCGCGCGCCCTGGAAATCGAAGAAATCGCGGCAGTCATCGATGACTACCGCAATGCGGCACTCAATGCCATCGCGGCTGGCATGGATGGCGTCGAGATTCACGCTGGCAACGGCTACCTGCTCGACCAGTTCATCAACAGCAACAGCAACCGGCGCAGCGACCCTTACGGCGGCTCGTACCAGAATCGGGCGCGCCTGCTGCTGGCGGTGGTTCAGGCAGTGACGCAGGAAATCGGCGCAGATCGCGTCGGTGTGCGCCTCACCCCGATGGGGCGGTTCATGGGCATGGGCGATGACACCCCCTTCGAAACTTTCAGCTACATAGTCAAGTCGCTGAACCGCCACGGCCTGGCCTACCTGCACCTGGTCGAGCCCGCGGTCGTCGGCACCGTCAAGGACGAAAACTTCGACCCGCGCTGGGACGAGATCATCTTGCAGCTGCGTGATGCCTGGGAAGGTGTCCTGGTACTCGCAGGCGGGTATGACGCAGCCTCTGCCGAAAAAGCGATTGCCGAAGGCCGTGCCGACGTGGTGGCTTTCGGCCGACCGTTCCTGGCCAACCCGGACTTGCCACGCCGCATCCGCGATGGCCTGGAACTCAACACACCCGACCTTGCAACCTTCTTTGGTGGCGATGAACGAGGCTACATCGACTATCCAGCCCACCCATGACAGCGCCAGGCAGACTGGCTGGATAGCCCAGCCAGTTGGACGCAGCGGTAGGGTTCGCGCTGCTCGTGTCTGGCGAGCATTCCGTCGAAGCGGTCTCGGCACAGCTTGGCTACCAGGAGGCAACGGCGCTTCGGCGCCCGATGCGCCGCCCGTTCAACGCCACCCCGCGATAATTGTGTCAGCACTGACTCAGGGACAGGCCAGCCGATCGCTTCAAGGTGAGGTCACGACCACCACGTAACGTCCCTGGGCCAGTGGCTTGCCGTACTCATTGACCAGCCTGTAGGCCTGGTCGAGCGTGACCCCCTGGTCGACGCGTACCGCCTGCGCCGGCAATGCCTGGCCGTCCACGCCCTGAATGCCGATGACGCTGTCACGCGCCAGCGCCGGGCAGTTGTCCATGCGCCAACCGGCACTGTCCACCGTGGTGGTGCAGGACGGCTCGACGATGCTGCCAGTGAACTGCAGCATGCCCGAGGCGACTACGCCGCCCGCCTGGGCCTGACCGACCAGGGCCAGGCTAATTGCAACACTCAATGCGAATCGCTTGCCACTCATGGTTTCCACTCCACGATACCTACGTTTGAGCCTATCGGATGAGCGGTGGCCGGGCCGTCTGCGCGCGTGAGGCCGTTCACAAAGCAAGCATTTAAATCACGCGGCAATTTAAGAAACGTCTCAAAGCCGGTGGCGGTCCAGCTCTCTAGGATGGCCAGGCCCCTCCTCGCCAACCTGACCGGAGCCCTTCCCTGACCATGTCGCGCTTGCTTCATATCCTCTCGCACCCAGCCATGGCGGCGCTGGTCCTGATGGGCTTGGCGTCCGGTGCCTGGGGCCAGCTCAAAGTCGAGGGCACGCGCCTCATTTACCCAGGCTCGGACAAGGAGGCGAGCATCAGCGTGGTCAATCGCAGCGACCTCGACACGGTCATGCAAAGCTGGGTCAGCAGTACCGACGAACGCGACGATGCGCCCTTCGCCATCGTCCAGCCGTTGACATTGATACCGCCCAACGGCCGGCACATGCTGCGGGTGCTATACGCCGGCAAGGGCCTGCCCGAAGACAGGGAGTCACTGTTCTGGCTGAACATCCTCGAGATCCCGCGCAGACACGAACAGGCCAATACCCTGCAATTCGCCGTTCGCCAGCGCCTGAAGCTGTTCTACCGCCCCGCCGGCCTGCCAGGCTCGGCCAGCAAGGCGGTCGAGGGACTGGAATGGCGAGCACGTCAGCCTGGCCTGATCGAAGTCAGCAACCCGAGTGCCTTTCACGTTTCGCTGGTCAACCTCCAGCTCGACGGCTCCGGGCAGTCGCGCCAGCTTGCGGACTACGTCCTCCTGCGCCCGGGGGAATCGCTCACCCTCGAGGCGCCCTCGCCCCTGCCCGCGCAAAGTCGCGTGGCGTTCAGCGAACTCACCGATATCGGCCTGCAGAAGCGTCACCACATTGCACTGCAGTGAACACACCGCCACAGGATACCCACTCATGAACCTGATCCGGAAACACTTGCTTGGCCTGCTTCTAGTCGCCGCCTGCTGCCCCGCCACCAGCTACGCGCTGTCCTGCAAGCTGGACCCGTCCATGGCGTCGGTGATGAAAGAGGCCCTGGGCACCACGCTGGCGGTACCGGCCGACGCGCCCGATGGCACGATCATCTGGGAGTCGGCGCCACACTCTGTGCCGGTCATTTGCGCTGATGACTATGAAAGGGGCAAAGAGGACATCTATTTCTATGTCAACCCAGCCAAGGCCAACGTCGGCAACGGCATACGGGTCGGAATTCGCTATGGGTCCAAGACGATTACCCAGAGCTCGGGTGCCGTCACCACCGGTTACAACACGTTTTATGGTTGCAAATGGGCTAACTGCACGGGCTGGGACAAGGCCCGGTTCACCCTGACCTTCACCGTGTTCATCGAGAAGTACGGCACAACGCCAACCGACGGACAAGCCAGCACGCTGAGCGAATACCGGGTATTCCAGCTGGACGGCGGGTACGTACTCAACCCCAAACCCGACAGCAACTTCAACTATGTCGTCACCGGGATGAACAACATCCGCTTCGTGCCTTGCTCTCCCGAGTTGACCATCTTGCCGTCGGTGGTCAATTTCCGCCGTGCACTGACCAGCTCGGCACAGGTCGGCCAGGTCGCCAGCTCGGCCAGTTTCAGCCTCGACCTGGTAAAGTCCTGCGACACGCCCTACACCGTCAATGCCCGTTTCACGCCGGTCGCTGGCAGCGCCAACGTCATCGACAAGCTGCTGGTACCCGCCAACAACACCTCCGTCGGCATTGCCCTGACCCAGCAAGACAGCAACCAGCCGGTGCCTTTCGCCACCTGGTTCAAGCTGGCCGACCTGGCCGCGCCGAGCATGGTACACAACCCGTTCCGCGCCGACCTGATCTGGCGCTCGGCACCCATCCCCGGTCCGTTCGAAGCCACGGCGCTGGTGGACCTGTACTACCAGTAAACCCTCGGCCAGGCGGCCTTTAAGGATCGTCTGATGTCCAGTTGCCAGCGGCCCACCTAAATTTGCGGGATGCGACTCAAAGCCTACCTGCAACAGATCAACCCCCTGCTCTCCAACCCCGAGGCAGCACGCCGCCTGCTTCGGTTGCTGGCGATCGTGCTATCGGCCGGCATTCTCGGTGCGGCCTACAATTTCCTGTCCTTTACCTTCAACACCGATATCGCTCGGCGCCATGGCGCCATGAGCAGCGCGATCGCCGAGGCCCATACCTTCTTCACCAACCGCGAAGCGCTGCTGGAGAGCCTGAGCCTCGCAGCCGTGCGTCAAACGGCGCCGGGTGTCGACTGGCTGCCCCTGGCACCGGGCGAGGAAGTGCACCTGCAACTGGGCAGCCAGCCGGGCAAACGCTGGAGCCTGTGGCTGACCCAGCGCATGTGTGCCTACCTCAAGGCCCGGCAGGTCAACCTGCTGTATGTCGATACAGCAGCTCAGGCCCCCATGCGCTGGCTGTACCACGCTGACGCCCAGGCCTCGCTGCCTTCGCCAGCCCTGCTGGAGCAGCTGCGCGCCGCGGAGCTGCGGGCCACGGCCCCTCGGGAACTGTGGCTGGCCGACCAGGCCGCCCAAGGCTCGCGCCTGTTCATCTTCCTGCGCCTGGACGCACGCGCCCAGGATTCTGGCTGGCTGGGCCTGGAAATCGACAGCCATGCAGTGTCGCCGTCGCTCGAAGATGCCAGCGCGGGCGAATTCATGATGTTCAATGCCGATGGTATGCTGGTGTTCACCAATAGCCCAGGCCCGACGCTGGACGGTTCGCTGCGCCATCCCGTGGGTAACAACTTCTTCGGCTTCGCCGGCCAGGGGTTCCTGCCAGAGTACCTGGTCATCAGCAAACCTTTGATGTCTTCGGACTGGCAACTGGTCTACGCGATCGACCTGTCCGCGATCCTTGCCGGTCTGTGGCAGCAACTGCTCGGTGCCCTGCTGTTCTGCGTGCTCAGCATCACCTTGATACGGGTGTTGATCCAGCGGTTCGACCAGCGCTTGTTCACCCCCACGGTCGAACGCATCCGTGCACTGGTGGAAAGCGAGATGTTCAGCCGTGACGTCATCGAAACCGCCCCCGTCGCCCTGTGCGTGTTGCGCCGTAGCGATGGCCAGGTGGTGCTGGAAAACCACCTGGCCCAGCAGTGGCTGGGCCAGGACCCGGCACGCGGTACGCGTAGCGCGCAATGGATCGAGCAGGCTTTCGAGCGACCCGAAGGCCAGTGCAGCGACTATTTCGAAAGCGCCGAAGGGCGCCACCTGTACCTGAGCTGCTCGCCAACCCGCTACAAGGGCGAGCAGGTGCTGCTTTGCGCGTTCAGCGACATCAGCGCCCGCAAGCAGATCGAGGCCGCGCTGGAGGACGCCCGGCGCGCGGCCGACACCGCCAACGAAGCAAAGACCCAGTTCCTGGCGACCATGAGCCACGAAATTCGCACACCGCTGTACGGCGTGTTGGGCACCCTGGAGCTGCTGTCGCGCACCGAGCTCGACGCCCAGCAGCGCGATTACCTGCGGGCAATCGAAGGCTCCTCGTCAACCTTGCTGCAGTTGATCTGCGACGTGCTGGACGTGTCCAAGATCGAGGCCGGTCAGCTGGCCCTCGAACTCAGCGAATTCAGTGCCCCGGACCTGGTCCGCGAGGTGGTTCAGGGCTACAGCGCGGCAGCCAGGAGCAAGGGGCTGCAGCTCTACAGCTGCCTGGACCCACGCTTGCCGGAACACCTGATCGGCGACGTCAACCGGATCCGCCAGATCCTCAACAACCTGCTGAGCAATGCGGTCAAGTTCACCGATTGCGGTCGCGTGGTGCTGCGGGCCAGGCTGCTCAACCGCGACGGCGAACGCTCCTGTCTGTTGTGGCAGGTCTCGGACACCGGCAAGGGCATCGCTGAACAGGACCAGCCGTTCATCTTCGACCCGTTCTACCAGACCGAAGGCCATAGCCAAGTCATTCCCGGCACCGGGCTCGGCCTGCCGATCTGCCAGCGCCTGACCCAATTGATGAACGGCCAGCTGCGCCTGGTCAGCGAGCTGGGCCTGGGCAGCAGCTTCAGCCTGACCCTACCCTTGGAAGTGGCGTCAGGCCGCACCAGCGCCCCGTTCAACCTGCTAGGCGAACGCATTCACGTGGTATCGCCAGTACACGAACTGGCTGAAGCCATCAGTGGTTGGCTTTGTCGCTGGGGTGCGCGCGCGCAGGTCGGCGCGCCGGCGCCAGGCAGCGCCCTGCCCGGCGAATTGCTGGTCGAGCTGCATCCCGGCAATGTCGAACGCTGGCTGGTCGCCGAATGGCCCGGCCCGCGAATCCTGGCCAGCGCCCAGGATTGCTGGGAGGCGCGCCACGAGGCCGGTCACTGGCAGGTCAACCTCAACGACTTGGGCGCCCTGCACCATGCTGTCGGCCAGGCCCAGGGGCTGCGCCGGCCCAGGGACTCCGCCGCGCCGGCCCCCTTGACCGAGCCGCTTGGGCTGCACGTGCTGGTTGCCGAGGACAACGTCATCAATCAGTTAATCCTGCGCGACCAGCTCGAGGAGCTCGGCTGCAGCGTGACCTTGGTCAGCGATGGCGAGCAGGCCTTGCAAACCTGGCAGCGCGAGCATTTCGACCTGCTGCTGAGCGACGTCAACATGCCAGGCATGAACGGCTACGAACTAGCCCGGACCCTGCGCCGGCTGGGCTGCACCCGCCCCATCGTCGGCGCCACTGCCAATGCCCTGCGCGGCGAGGAAGAACTGTGCCTGGCCGCCGGCATGGATCGCTGCCTGATCAAGCCCTTCAACCTGCAAGTCCTGTTCAACTGCCTGGCCCCATATCGAGGTAGCCCTTGAAGACGTTTAACATCCTGATTGTCGAAGACCACCCCTTTCAGCATATGTACCTGCAACACTTGTTCAGCGAGCTTGGCAGCTTCAACCTGGAAGCGGCCCGGGATGGTCAGGAAGCGCTGGAGCGCCTGCGCCAGCGAGACGTCGACCTGGTCCTGACCGACCTGCTGATGCCCGGCATGGACGGTGTACAGTTCATCCAGCACCTGGCCGGCCTGCGCCACAAGCCAGGCCTGGCGATCATGAGCGTGGCCTCGCGGCGCATGCTCATGGCGGCGAGCCTGGTGGCCAAGAACCTCGGCGTGGACGTGCTCGGGCTGATCTCCAAGCCGGTCGAGCCCGCCGCGCTGCGCAGCCTGATCGACCAATTGCAGTTGCACCATCAGGCACCGGCCCAGGCGGTACCCACCCCGCCCGAGTTCGAACGCCAGACCCTGATCGATGCTTTGAACAACCGAGCTTTTCAGGCCTGGTTCCAACCCAAGAAGTCCTTGCACAATGGTCGCATCGTCGCGGCCGAGGCCCTGGTGCGCTGGATGCACCCGGAGCAAGGGGTGTTGCTGCCAGGCACCTTCCTGCCAACGATCAATGCCTTCGGCCTGGAGGAAAGGCTACTGTGGGTGATGCTCAAGCAAGCCATGGATGCCCAGGCGCGCTGGCGCGAACGGGGCTATGACATCCCGGTCTCGATCAACCTGCCGACCCACCTGTTGAACAGCCATGACCTGGCCGATCGGCTGCTGGAATTTGTCCTGCACCACCAGGGCGTGCCCGGCAAGCTGTGCTTCGAGCTGATGGAATGCTCCATTCCCGAACAGCTGAGCAACTTCTATGCAGGCGCCTGCCGCTTGCGCATGAAAGGTTTCGGCCTGTCCCAGGACGACTTTGGCAAAGGCTACAGCTCGTACATGAGCCTGGTTTCGACGCCTTTCACCGAACTGAAGATAGACCGGGCGCTGGTGCAGCGTTGCGATGAAAGCGAGAGCCTGGCCTCGGCCTTGGCCAGCATCGTTGCCCTGGGTCGCAAGCTCGGGCTCACCGTGGTCGCCGAAGGGGTCGAGACGCCTCAGGAGCTGGAAATGCTGCGCAAGGTCGACTGCAACCAGGTGCAAGGCTTTTTGATCTCCCATGCCGTGTCGGCGGAACAGTTCCAGCGCCTGCTGCACAACGACGGTCCTCCGTCCGCCTACTGACCGGCTGTAACTCACAGCGCCGGCCGGGCATCAAAGGTATATTCGTTAGGTATCGATGCCCCCACGCCCTTCCGGATCCTTGCATGAAACAGTACAACGCCCTGCTGGAAAACCTGGCCCGCAGCTCCCTGCGCCTGAACAAAGGCATGACCGTCCTGCTGGGCCTGGCGCTGCTGCTGGCCGGTTTCGGTCTCTGGTCGTTCGGGCGCCTGATCGACGAACACAGCGATACGATCAACATCCATTTCGCCCGCCTGATGGAGAATATCCAGGAGCAGGAAACCTTCCTGGAGGCCCTCGTGCAACGCAGCGCCAAGGGGGAGCTGCTCGACTACCCACGTGCGCTCGAGCCGGCGCTGACGCCAATGCCCGAGGAAGGGCCGGACATCTACAAAGGCCAGATCTTTCCATTTTCCATGCCGTTCAGCCTCAAGCTCGACCCGCACAACCTGGCTGACCGCGAAGTATCGGACATCTTCACCCTGGGGGCGAACCTCGCCAGCTTCTACAGCATGTTCTGGTCGGCCTCCCCGTACCGTTCGCCGCAGGTGTTCCTGTTCTCGCCGGATGCCCGTTACGACATTACCGTTCCCGCCGCAGGACGCGGGCGGGGCAAGCTGGAGGAAGAACCGTTCATCGATGTGATCAGGCAGGTCATGGCGCGCCAGCCTCAGGGCAAGGACTGGAGCCCAGGCAACAGGATCATCTGGCGCAGTTATGTCGAGCAACCGGATCAGGCGTCCCCGCCGCGCCTGCTGGCCTACGCCAACGTCTCCCTGCGCCCGGGCAAGGCAGACGGCCAAGCCACGCTAGTGGCGTCGCTTCTTGACCTGGCCCAGATCGATGATTTCGAGCGAATCATGGACTGGACCGTATACGACCACTTCAACCTCATCGCGCCATCCGGCGAGATGCTGATCGGCGCGCCTACCCCGCTGAAGGGGCTGCGTGAAGGCCTCAACATCAAGCCCGAAGGCCTGGTGTTCCGTCTCCATGAACAGGCCAACGGTGGCTGGAGTGCGGTCTACACCGTGACCTACCGGCACTTCTTCCGTTACGCGTTCTGGTCGCTGGCCAGCATCGCCGCCACGTTCCTGGTACTCATCGGGCTGGGCCGGGTGGCCATTCGCTGGTATCAGCGCCAGGTCATCCTGCCAGCGCGTGCAGCCCATGAGATCATCACCGAGAGCGAAGCCTTCAGCCGGGTGGTCATCGACACCGCCCCGACCGGCCTGTGCGTGGTCCGCAGCGCCGACAACGAAATACTGCTGGAGAACCAGCGGGCGCAGCAATGGCAGGGCACCCGCGAGCTGGTCAACACCCTCGCCTCGGCAGTGGGCAGCACGCGCAGTGGCGAGCACTACCTGCAGGTCGAAGGCCGCCACCTGCAGGTCGGCTACGTGTCGACCCGCTACCACGGCGAAGACGTGCGCCTATACGCATTCAACGACGTCACCCGCCACGTCGAGGACGCCCAGGCGCTTGACGAAGCCCGGCGCGCCGCAGACGCCGCCAACACCGCCAAGACCCTGTTCCTGGCAACCATGAGCCACGAGATCCGCACCCCGCTGTACGGCGTGCTGGGCACCCTCGAACTGCTCGGCCTGACGCACCTGGATGCACGCCAGCAAGGATACCTGCACACTATCCAGCGCTCCTCGGCAACCCTGTTCCAGCTGATCAGTGACGTGCTGGATGTAACCAAGATCGAATCCGGACAGATGGCGCTCGAACCCGTGGTGTTCTGCCCGCTGGACATGCTCGAGGACACCGTGCGCACGTATCGCGCCTTTGCCGAGCGCAAAGGCCTATTGCTCTATGCCTGCCATGACGCCCGCCTGCCGGCGCAGGTGGTGGGCGATCCGATACGCATCCGCCAGATCCTCAACAACCTGCTGAGCAACGCCATCAAGTTTACCGACACCGGCCGGGTGGTGCTGCGCACCCGCGTGCTGGCGCTCGACGACACCCACGTGCGCCTGCAATGGCAGGTTGCCGACAGCGGCATTGGCATTTCTCAGGCGCAGCAGGCCAGGCTCTTCGAGCTGTTCTACCAGGTCGCCGACGCTTCCAGCGAGGGCGGTGCGGGCCTGGGCCTGCCGATCTGCGGCTGGCTGGCCGACATGATGGGTGGCCAGATCAAGGTAGTCAGTGAGCCGGGCCTGGGCAGCAGCTTTTCCCTCAACATCAGCCTGCCACTGGCACCGGGGGAGCTGAGCGACTGCCCAAGCGTAGTGCCCGACCCGACCCCGGTGTATGTACGTGCGCCGATACCGGAGCTTGCCCAGCATGGCGTCGACTGGCTGCAGCGTCTGGGTATCGCCGCGACCCTGACCATTCCCCCCCTGGAGAGGGACAACCAGCAGGCACTGCTGGTAGACCTGCTCGACTGCGCGGATGCTGCCAACTGGCACGGCCAGCGGATCTGCGCCAGCAGCGACGGCCCTACCCCCGGCGCGTTCATCGACGGCTGCTGGCGGGTGGATCTGCATGACGTGCGGGCCATCGCCCAGATCATCGAGGTGGTGCGCCAGGGCGGGTCGCCCGATGAGCAGAACACCGTGCAGCAGCAACGCGCCGCTCTACGCCTGCATATCCTGGTGGCCGAGGACAATCCGATCAACCAGGCGATCCTGCAGGAGCAACTTGAGGCGCTGGGCTGCACCACGGTCGTCGCGGCCAATGGCGAACAGGCCATGCAACGCTGGCAGCCAGGCCTGTTCGACCTGGTCCTGACCGACGTGAACATGCCCTTGATGAATGGCTACGAGCTGGCCAGGACGCTGCGCCAGCACGACGCCCGTCTGCCGATCATCGGCGTTACCGCCAATGCCCTGCGCGAAGAGGGCCAGCGCTGCCTCGAAGTGGGCATGAATGCCTGGATGGTCAAACCGTTGAGCCTGCAGGCCTTGCGCAGCCATCTGCTCCGTCTGTGCCGGCCGGTACTGGTTGATGGGCCCAGCCAGGCGCAAGCGGACACCCATGGCACTTCGCCCCTGCCTGCCACCGGCGACACCGTGCAAGTGCCCAACAGCATGCGCGCGCTGTTCATCAGCACCATGCACGAGGATCTGCAGCAGTTGCGCCTGGCCCTCGAGCAACGCGACCATCGGCGTCTTGGCGAGCGCTTGCACAGCGTCGCCGGGGCCCTGGGCGCGGTGCAGGCCCGAGCCCTGTCCGAGCAGTGCTGCGCACTGGAGGACGCGCTGGCCAACTCGCCGCTCGACGCTACCCTGGCGGCCAGGATGCGGGAGGTGCTGGACCGGCTGTCGGCCATGCTCGACAGCCTTGCATAGAAACAACTACAGCGCTGATAACGCATGGAAACCACCCTCTCATCCGCATTGGCTAACGGGTCGTCACTTATGGAAAAACTCAAGGTCATCATCGCCGACGATCACCCCATCGTACTGCTCGGCGTCCGTGAACTGGTCGAACGCGACCCGCGCTTTTGCGTGGTCGGCGAAGCCGTGTGCTCGCAAGGACTGATCGAACTGCTCGAACGCCAACCCGTGGACATGGTCATCTCCGACTACAACATGCCGGCAGACTCACCTTACGGTGACGGGTTGAAACTGATCGACTATCTCAAGCGCCACTATCCCACTGTTCGCATTCTCGTGCTGACGATGATTTCCAACCCGCTGATCCTCACGCGGCTGCAGGAACTGGGCGTGGACGGTGTCATCCAGAAGAGCCAGTTGCACGGCGAAATCGAAAAGGCCTTGAATGCCGTGGCGCGCAACAGCACCTATCGCGCGCCGGAACGGGCAAGGCATTCGGTAGTGGCCCGTAACACCGCCATCGACCAACGGATAGAAAACTTATCGCCCAAGGAATTCGAAATACTACGCCTGTTCGTGGCCGGACAAAGTGTCAGCGAAATTGCCCGCAGCCAACACCGAAGTACCAAGACCATCAGTGCGCAGAAAGTTTCCGCCATGCGTAAACTTGAAGTAAACAGCGACCAGGAATTATTGGCCTATTGCTTGGCCAGTCATATCTTCAATTAACTAAGCATGATTGGCCGACCATTAAGATTCGTCTGATGGGCTAGGGAAACCACCTGACATATTGTGAGCGTGCAATTAGTTGCAGCACTTACTCACTTTCATGTGGACATCAAAATGAATAAATTCTCCCTGGCCGCACTGACCCTCTCGCTGATTACCGCTTCCGCCGGCGTGCTGGCTGCCGAGCCTACCGGGCCAGTCAAAGGTGGCAGCGGCAAGATTTCCTTCACCGGCGTGATCAACAATGACGCCTGTTCGGTCGACGGCGCCAATGCCGACCGCGTCATTGCCGTGGACATGGGCACCGTCTCGATCAAGGACATGGGTACCGCCGAGAACCCGACCGCAGGCCGCGTGACCGGCAAGGACTTCAACCTCAACGTCAACTGCAACGTCGGCACCAAGGTGGCGATGGTCTTCGATGCCAACAGCGGCGGTTCCGGCCTGGTCACCGGCAAGAAGGTCCTGGCCCTGACCAAAGGCACTGGCACCGCAGCCAACGTCGGCATCGCCCTGCTCGACCCGAACGGCAACCTGATCGACCTGAGCTCGGCCGCCACCGCCAAGATCCAGAGCGAGGTCCACGGCACTGGCGCTGCGGGTGGTGACGCCACCCTGAGCTTCTCGGCAGCCTACGTGACCACCGGCGCTGCCGGCACTGCCACCGCCGGTCGTGGTGACGCCACCCTGCCGTTCATCCTGCAGTACGAGTAATCGATTCGCCCTGCTCCCCGCGCGAGGCTGAACAGCCTCGCCACTTCTTCGTCCCGCAAGGTACCCCAACCATGTTGCGTCGTTCTCTGTATCCCGTTTTCGGGTTGCTGGGCATGCTCGTCGCTGCCCAGGCAACCGCCAGCATCTCCCTGAGCGCTACGCGCGTCGTGTTCGACGGTGCTCACAAGGAAGCCAATGTCATCGTGCGCAATGGCAACCAGGAAGTCCTGGTGCAGTCCTGGGTGGATGCCGGCGACAGCGCGCAGGCGCCGTTTGCCATCACCCCACCCTTGGCCAGGGTAATGCCCAAGCAGGAACAACTGCTGCGTATCCTTTATGAAGGCCAAGGCCTGCCGACCGATCGCGAATCGGTGGTCTGGCTGAATGTGCAGGAAATCCCGCAAGCCAGTACCCAGGCCAATACCTTGCAGTTGGCGGTGCGCCAACGCATCAAGATTTTCTTCCGCCCGGCCAACTTGCCCGGCGATGCCCTGCTGGCACCGGAACAATTGGTCTGGCAAGTGACCCAGCAATCGGGGAAGGCAAAGCTGAGCGTGAACAACCCCAGCTTGTATCACGTGTCGATGGCCGACATCGAAGTCAGACGCGGTAATCAGAGCGTGTTCAGCGCCGATTCGACCATGATCGCCCCCGGTGAACAAAAGACATTCAGCTCGGCACTTTCGCAAGTGGACGGCCCGCTGACGCTCACCTTCAAGAGCATCAACGACTATGGCGCCCAGCATGGCTATTCCGTGCTGCTGAACCCTGCCCAGCCAGGTAGTGCCAAGCCTGCCGAACCCGCCATCAGCTTGTGAACGCCTAACGCCCACCTCGCGCGCCCCGGTCGTGTGCGGCCTCGCCGTGCCCAGCCCGTGCCGGGACATGAAATAGGTTCCTAGTATGTCTTTGTCCTTCCCCCCCCGCTCCGTAGACGGTGCCAATGCAGGCGCGCGTGCGCTCAATGGCGCAACGCCTCGTCCAGCCTGGAAGCTCAGCGCCCTGTCATTGCTGCTGTGCAGCGCGCTGCCCGGCCTCGCGGCGGCGCAGGACGACCCACAGCTGCAGGGCTTCAACACCACCTTTTTGCAAGGTGCGCAATCGACGGTCGACCTGCAGTTACTGCTATCGGCCAGCAGTGTGCTGCCGGGCAACTACCGGGTAGACCTGTACAGCAACGAGGTACTGGTGGGCCGGCGCGACATCGACTTCAACCGCAACCCCCACACCGGACGCGTGGAACCGTGCCTGACCCTGGAACTGCTCGAGCAGCTGGGCATCGACATGGACAAACTCAGGGCACAGGGGCGCCTGGATACCGCGCAGGCCTGCCACGACTTGCCCACGCTGATCGACCAGGCCAGCCTGAACTATGACTCGGGTCACTTGCGCCTGTCCGCCAGCATTCCGCAGGTCGCCATGAAGCGCGGCCTGCGCGGCTACGTCGACCCGCAACTCTGGGACGCGGGGGTGCCTGTGGCGTTCGTCAACTATCAATTCAACACCAGCCGCAACGCCGCTGATGCCGAGACCCGGCTGAACAACAATCTGAGCTTGCGCAACGGCATCAACCTGGGCAGTTGGCGTTTGCGCAACGAGTCGAACTTCAGCAGCGGCACCGGGCGACCGGACAGCTTCAAGAGCAACCGCAGCTACCTGCAGCACGACGTGACCGCGCTCAAGGGCCAGTTCAGCGCCGGCGACATCTTCAGCGACAGCGACCTGTTCGACAGCGTGCGCTACCGGGGCCTGAAGCTGGCTTCGGACGAAGGTATGCGCGCAGACAGCGAGCGCGGCTACGCACCCGTGGTGCGGGGCGTGGCGCAGACCAGCGCCAGGGTCGAGATCCGCCAGAACAGCTACCTGCTGTACACCGCCAATGTACCGCCCGGCCCGTTCGAGATCAGCGACATCTACCCCAGCGGCTCCAACGGCGACCTGGAAATCACCATCATCGAGGCCGACGGTCGCCGGCGGGTCAGCGTGCAGGCGTTCTCCAGCCTGCCGCTGATGGTCCGTGGCGGCCAGGTCAAGTACAGCCTGTCCGCCGGGCGCTACAACAGCAACAGCGAGGGCCTGGCCACGCCGCAGATGCTCAGCACGACGCTGGCCTACGGCCTGACCAACACCGTGACCGGGGTGATTGGCCTGCAAGCCACCGACGACTACAGGGCACTGGCCTTGGGCAGCGGCCTGAACACGCTGCTGGGCGCCTTTTCGCTCGATGTCACCCATTCCTCGAGCAAGGCCCAGGGCCAGACCACCCAGGGCAACAGCCTGCGGGCGCTGTACGCCAAGACCTTCACCGGCACCGATACCAACTTCACCCTGGCCGCCTACCGCTACTCGACCGAGGGCTTCCGCACCCTCACCCAGCATATCGAGGACCAAAGCAGCGAGGCGATCAAGCGCAGCGGCAACTCCAAGACCCGCACCGACCTGACCATCAACCAGAGCCTGGGCCGCGACCGCGCACTTGGCAGCCTGTATCTGACGGCCAGCGACCAGCGCTACTGGAACCGCGGCGGATCGCAGAGCCTGTCGGCCGGCTACAGCAACAACTGGGGCGATATCTCCTACAACCTCGACGTCAGTCGTACCAAGGAGCTGGGAACCTCAGGCCTTTCGGGGCAGGATACCCAGTTCAACCTGTCGCTCTCGTTCCCGCTCGGCGGCCGCGCCCGCGCACCGCGGGCGTTCGTCACCAGCAGCACGCAGAAAGGCAACGACACCACCCAGGCCGGTATCAACGGTTACCTGTCGGAAACCAGCGACACCTTCTACTCGATCCAGGGCGGCCACAGCCGCACCAGCGGCAGCTCGGCCTCGGCCAACCTGAACACCCGCACCTCGTTCGCCGACATCAGTCTGGGCTACAGCCAGGGGCGCGGCTACGATTCGCAGAACCTGAACGTTGCCGGCGCCGTGGTCGCCCACCAGGGCGGCATCAACCTCGGCCAGACCCTCAGCGAAACCTTCGCCCTGGCCGAAGTACCGGGTGTACAGGGGGCGAAGATCAGCAGCTACAGCGGTGTGGAAACCGGACGCAATGGCTATGCGGTGATCCCCAGCGCCCAACCCTATCGGGTCAACTGGATAAGCCTGGACACGCGCGACCTCGGTGGCGACATCGAGATCGACAACGCCACCCAGCAGCTGGTGCCGCGCCGCGGCGCCGTAGTGCTTGCCCGCTACACCGGCAAGAGCGGGCGTCGGGTGCAGTTCGAGCTGTTCGACGAGCGCGGCCAGTTGATACCGTTCGGGGCATCGGTCGAGGATGCCGAAGGCCGCCAGCTGGCAATTTCCGACCCGAGCGGTAAAGCCCTGGTGCTGCTGGAGCAGGACCAGGGCAGCCTGACCATCAAGTGGGGCGAGCGCCAGTGCACGGCACCTTACGACCTGCCGGAACGGGACAAGGCGGTCAACTACGAGCGCCAGCGCCTGGTCTGCCAACCGTGATACCCGGGCTCTTTGCGCAGCAGAGAATGCGCCTAAGTGCCCGGCAGCTTTGGTATGATCCAGATGCGATTGTGCAAAACGCAGCGCAACAAGGACCCCAAAGCCGATGAATCCGGCCGCACTACATCCTTGATTTCTGCACTGCCGGCTCATTTTTAGGTGAAAGCTGAAGTTTGATGCGAAAACTCCTGGCAAGCACCCTGGCGCTGGTGATGGCCGCCGCACTCTGTGGCTACGGTTTCTGGACCCAGCAGCGCCCGGAAGGCCATTACCTGTCCGACCTGCGCATCGAACTGGCGCTGAACCATGGCGTACCCGGCGAGCACGGCAACCTGCTCGGCGTCGAGCCGTTGCTGTACCCGGGCGACTACCAGAACCTGCAACGCCTGCACCGCAAGCTCGCGGCCTATCTGGAACAGGCCCGAGCCCAGGGCCTGGTGGGCCCGCGCACGGTGGTGGTGCTGCCCGAGCACATCGGCACCTGGCTGTGGGCGCGCGGCGAAAAGAATGAGTTGTACCAAGTCACGCAAAGTCGTGAAGCCCTGCAATGGCTGGAGCTGAGCAACCCGCTGCGCTATGGCCTGGCCATGCTCGGTGCTGACGGCGACGACCGCCGCGCCGATGCACATTTGCGCATGAAGGCCGAACAGATGGCCACGGACTACCAGCAGCTGTTCGGCGGCTTGGCCAAGGAATTCAATGTAACCCTGGTGGCTGGCTCCATCGTCCTTCCCGCCCCTTATGTGAAACAGGGCGTGCTGCATGCCGGCAACGGACCTCTGTTCAACAGCAGCATGGTGTTCGCCGGCGACGGCTCGCTGCTCGGCCAGCCACAGCGTCAACAGTTCCCTGACAGCGAAATGCGCCGCTATGTTCACGATGGCCGCCAGCAGCCACTGCAGGTCGTGCAGACCCCTGCCGGGCGCCTGGGGGTACTGGTGGGCAGCGATAGCTGGTACCCGGAAAACCACCAGCAACTGGCCCTTCAGGCAGTAGAATTGATCGCCAACCCGGTATTCCTCAGCGGCAAGGGCAGCTGGCAGGCACCTTGGCGTGGCAACCGTCATCAGCCTGCCAGTTCCAAGCTGCCCTTGCAGCGCGGCGAAGTCAGCGAGCAGGCCGCCTGGCAGCGCCTGACCGAGGCCGCCGGGACCGGTGTCAGCAGCATGAGCGTGTTCATGCGCGGGCAGTTCTGGGAACAGGGCAGCGACGGCCAGGGCTTTGCCCGCCATGCCGGCGAACTGCTGGCGGGAACGCCCAGCCCTGGCGCCCGCCTGCTGAACCTGTGGTTGTAGGCCAGTGGCCCGCCCCCATGTGCGCCTGGGCGACCTTTCGGTCGGCTTTGTCCAGCCGCTGAGCGAGGCCCTGCGCGAGCTTGGCCACGACCCAGAGCCGCTGTTGCAGCGCTATGGCCTGGACGCGGCACGCCTGGGCGAGGCCAATGCACGCTTGTCGATACCCCGCTACATGCACCTGGGGCACGCCGCCATCGAACTGTGCGGCGAGGCTGCGCTGGGCCTGCACATGGGGCGCCTGAGCCGCCTGGCGCACGCCGGGCTGGCCGGGGTCACGGCGGCCCAGGCGCCCAGCGTGGGCGAAGCGGCGCGTACCCTGCTGCGCTTCGAGCCGCTATATGCGGCCAACTACCGTGGCCATTCCAGCTTCCATGAAGATGCCCAGGGCGCCTGGCTGCGCTTCTACTCGATCAGCCCTTACAACGCCTACAACCGCTTTGTCGTCGACTCCCTGCTCGCTGGCTGGCTGGCCCAGTTGAGCGACCTCGCCGGCACACCGGTGCAGGCCGAGCGTCTGGAAATCGAGTTTGCAGCCCCCGCCTACGCCGAGCGTTACCAGCCATTGTGCAGCGCACCCGTGCAATTTGCCGCCGAAAGCAATCAATTGCGCCTGGGCCGCGCCACGCTGCAGCTGGCCAACCCGCGGCATTGCCCAAGCACCTGGCAGCACCTGCTGCAGTTGTGCGAGGCGGAGATGCTGCAACGCACGCGCATACGCAGCCTGGGTGAACGCATCACCCATCTGCTAGGCCCATTGCTCAATGGCGGTCGCGAACCGGACCTGGAAGAAGTGGCACTGCACCTGCAACTGCCGCCCTGGACCTTGCGCCGCAAACTGGCCGAGGAAGGCACGCGTTTTCGCGACCTGCTCAACGAAACACGGCGCGACCTGGCCGAGACCTATATCCGCGATACGGAACTGGCCTTTGGCGAGATCGCCTATCTGTTGGGGTTTGCATCGGCCGAGGCCTTCCAGCGCGCCTTCAAGCGCTGGACAGGCCTTACGCCGGGCGAGTTCCGCCGCAGCCAGCGGCGGGCGGGCTAGAGCTCGGTGGCGTCGTCAGCCGGTTCCGGCGGGTCCAGTTCATAAGCCTGGTATTCGAGAAGTTCTTCCTGGTATTCATCCATAACCCTGCGTCCTCTTTGCTCATTTTCTCTTGATAGCCGTCGCCTTCACCCTAAGCAGGTGAGATGAAGGAACGATGACAAGCATATGAGTGGTAAACGTAGCAGGTGTTCCGAAAGTTATCGCTGGGCCGTCTATAGCAGGTACTTCGTCAAAGAGCGGGGGAAGCAGCCTCGGCAGGCTGGGCCTGTTGCTGCACTTCAATCGGTGCAGCCTCGGCCGGCGATGCCACCGGCTGCGAGCCTTGGCTGTCATCCACCGCTGGTGCCGCTACCGCTTCAGTGGCTGTGGCTGCAGGCGCTGGTGCAACCTCAGTAACAGGTGCAGTTGCCGGGGCAGGCGCCGGGTTGACAGCCGCCTGTTCCGGCAACCCCAGGTCCGCCGCAGGCTTTTCGACCTTCTGCACGGGCGCCTCGGCCTCGGCCTTGCTCGCCTGCTTCGGCTTGGGCTTGGGCAGATAACTCTCCACCAAGGCGAAATAGCGATCATAGAACTGCGCCGCCGTCACCGTCTCGCTGGCCACCTTGACCATGGAGTCGTCGCTGGAGCCGATCGGCATCGACACCGAACCCAGCACGCCAACGCCCAGGCTGGCCGAGGTGTTGGACTTTTTCAGGGCATAACGATCCTGCAGCGCATTGGCGAACATGGTCGAGCGCTGCTCGTCGCTCACGTCCGGTGCACAGGTGACGTTGAAGCTGATCTGCAGGTGATTCTCGCTGTTCTGCTGGAAGCTCTTGTTGCCCACCACCTGGTTGGCACCGCTGCTGGTGATGATGTAGCCCTGGCTGAGCAAGGCGCGCCGGGCGGCCTCGCAAGAGCCGGCATCGCTCACCGGGAAGCTGCGCGAGAAGGTGCCCGAGTCATCGAAATTTTCATGCTCGTAGACGGCGGCTTTCTTCGAGGAACAACCGGTCACGCCCGCCAGCACCAGGGCCAGCCCGAGCGCACCAAAGACGGTAGATCTGGTCATTGCGTATTCCGGGTAAGTCAGAAAGGTGCCTATTGTGCAACACAGCAGGCAGGCACAGGAACCGCTGATCGGTGAAGAGTCTGTCAGATTCGTGTAAATCTGGGCCAAGGCCGGTGACGGCCAAGTGCAGAAACGAAAAAAGCGACCCTGAGGTCGCTTTTTCGTGCTTCGAAGCGTTCAAGGGGCCTCGAGGCGAAGATGGCGCAGCGGACGGGACTCGAACCCGCGACCCCCGGCGTGACAGGCCGGTATTCTAACCGACTGAACTACCGCTGCGTATCATTCAGGCTTGCGCCCGATTGAAACCTGGGTCTACCCTTCCGGCTCGATGGCCTCAGGACAGGCACAAAAAAAGCGATGACTGGATCGCTTCTCTTGTGTTTGCTTCAAGGTGTTCAAGGGACCTTGAAACGAAGATGGCGCAGCGGACGGGACTCGAACCCGCGACCCCCGGCGTGACAGGCCGGTATTCTAACCGACTGAACTACCGCTGCGTATCGTTCAGGCTTGCGCCCGATTGAAACTGGGATCAGCCCAAGGCAGCTTGCCTTGCGACTCAGACCGGTGCCAGGCACCCATCTGTTACTGAAAAATGGCGCAGCGGACGGGACTCGAACCCGCGACCCCCGGCGTGACAGGCCGGTATTCTAACCGACTGAACTACCGCTGCGCAGTGCGCTCCTCTCTGGCTATCGGCTTCTTGCGAAACCTTGAGCACCAGGAACTTCTCAGGAAGTGGTGGGTGATGACGGGATCGAACCGCCGACCCTCTGCTTGTAAGGCAGATGCTCTCCCGGCTGAGCTAATCACCCTCGCGATGTTGCTTGTTGCGTTTGCTTCGCTGAGGCCGCGAAATTTACGCAGGTGGTGGAGCTAAGTCAATAGCCCCGTTGGATTTTTTTCAAAAAATGGCAAAAACCGCACTGCCCGGGCAAAGCGCTCAGGTGTAGATCATCTTGCGGGTCATGCCGCCATCGACCACGAACTCCTGGCCGGTGACGAATGCCGCCTGGCGCGACAACAGCCAGGCCACCATGGCCGCTACGTCTTCCACTGTCCCTACCCTGCCCGTCGGATGCTGGGCGTGGTCGGCCTCGGTCAACGGTTCGGCACGGCGCTGCGACGGGTCGCGGGCGTCGATCCAGCCCGGACTCACCGCATTGACGCGGATCTCCGGGCCGAGGCTCATGGCCAGCGCATGGGTCAAGGCCACCAGGCCGCCCTTGCTTGCTGCGTAGGCTTCGGTGTCGGGTTCGGACTGCCGCGCCCGGGTCGACGTCAGGTTGACGATCGCCCCGTTGTGCGCGCGCAGGTACGGCGCACAGTGCTTGGCGAGCAGCATCGGGCCACTGAGGTTGACCGCCAGCACGCGGTTCCACTGCGCCAGGCTCAGGCTTTCCAGGGTGTGGTTGTGCGGGTTGGCGATGGCCGCGTTGCACACCAGCGCGTCCAGGCGGCCAAACTGCCCCAGCACCTCGGACACCCCGGCACTGACCTGGGCCTCGTCGGCAACGTCCATGGTAATGAACCAGGCGTTGTCACCCAGTGCCTTGGCCACCTTGGCACCACGCTGGCGGTCGAGGTCACTGAGCACCACCTGCCAGCCTTCGCAGATCAGCCAGGCGGCAATGCCCAGGCCGATGCCGCGGGCGGCACCCGTGACCAGGGCAACCCGGCCGTTGTGGCCGGGCGCAGCACCGCCGATCTCGATCACAGTGCTGCCAGCCCGCGCGCCAGGTCGGCCTGCAGGTCAGCCACGTCTTCCAGGCCCACGGCAACGCGGATCAGGCTGTCGCGGATACCCGCGGCTTCACGCTCCTGCGGTGTCAGACGGCCGTGGGAGGTGGTGGCCGGGTGGGCGATGGTGGTCTTGCTGTCACCGAGGTTGGTGGTGATGGAGATCACCCGGGTGGCGTCGATGAAGCGCCAGGCGCCCTCTTTGCCGCCCTTGACCTCGAAGCTGACCACCGCACCGAAGCCACTCATCTGGCGTTTGGCCAGCTCGTGCTGCGGGTGGCTCGGCAGGCCAGCGTAATGCACCTTCTCCACGCCCTCCTGCTGCTCCAGCCATTCGGCCAGCAGCTGGGCGCTTTCGCAGTGCGCACGCATGCGCAGGCGCAGGGTTTCCAGGCCCTTGGTGAAGATCCAGGCGTTGAACGGACTGAGGGTCGGGCCTGCGGTACGCAGGAAACCGACCACTTCCTTCATCTGTTCGGCACGCCCGGCAACCACGCCGCCCATGCAGCGGCCCTGGCCATCGATGAACTTGGTGGCCGAGTGGAACACGATGTCGGCACCCAGCTTCAGCGGTTGCTGCAGCGCCGGGGTGCTGAAGCAGTTATCCACCACCAGCATGGCACCGTGGGCGTGGGCGATTTCACTGAGGGCAGTGATATCGACCAGCTCGGCCAGCGGATTGGACGGCGACTCGACGATCAGCAGCTTGGTATTGGCCTTGATGGCCTTTTCCCAGCCGCCCAGGTCGACCAGTGGCACGTAGTCCACCTGCACGCCAAAGCGCTTGAAATACTTCTCGAACAGGCTGATGGTCGAACCGAACACGCTTTGCGACACCAGCACGTGGTCACCGGCGCTGCACAGCGACATCACCACGGCGAGGATCGCGGCCATGCCGGTGGACGTGCCCACGGCCTGTTCGGCGCCTTCCATGGCCGCCAGGCGCTCCTCGAAGGCGCGCACCGACGGGTTGGTGTAACGCGAATAGACGTTGCCCGGCGTTTCGCCGGCAAAGCGCGCGGCGGCGTCTGCTGCCGTGCGGAACACGTAGCTGGAGGTCAGGAACAGCGCTTCGCTGTGCTCGGCCTCCGGTGTACGGTGCTGGCCGGCGCGCACCGCCAGGGTGTCGAAACCGACACCCTCGAGGTCGCTGTCCAGCCGCCCGGCATCCCATTGATCCGTCATGCCGTCGCTCCCGAATCAGTTGTTGTACAGGTCGATGATCGCGCTGACTGCCTGGTTCTTGACCTTGGCCAGGTCATTGCGGGCTTGCTCGATGCGGTCGAGGTAGGCCTCGTCGATGTCGCCGGTGACATATTCACCGTTGAACACCGCGCAGTCGAAGTGCTCGATCTTGATCTTGCCGCCACCGACCGATTCGATCAGGTCCGGCAGGTCCTGGTAGACCAGCCAGTCGGCGCCGATCAACTCGGCCACCTGTTCGGTGGTGCGGTTGTGGGCGATCAGTTCGTGAGCGCTCGGCATATCGATGCCGTAGACGTTGGGGTAGCGCACTGCAGGGGCTGCGGAGCAGAAGTAGACGTTCTTGGCCCCGGCTTCGCGGGCCATCTGGATGATCTGTTTGCAGGTGGTGCCGCGCACGATCGAGTCGTCCACCAACATCACGTTCTTGCCGCGGAACTCCAGCTCGATGGCGTTGAGCTTCTGGCGTACCGACTTCTTGCGCGCGGCCTGGCCGGGCATGATGAAGGTACGGCCGATGTAGCGGTTCTTGACAAAACCTTCGCGGAATTTCACGCCCAGGTGGTTGGCCAGCTCCAGGGCCGCGGTGCGGCTGGTGTCCGGGATCGGGATGACCACGTCGATGTCGTGGTCCGGGCGCTCGCGCTGGATCTTCTCGGCCAGCTTCTCACCCATGCGCAGGCGTGCCTTGTACACCGACACGCCGTCCATGATCGAGTCCGGGCGAGCCAGGTAGACGTGCTCGAAGATGCACGGCTGCAGTTTCGGTGCGTCGGCGCACTGCTTGGTGTACAGCTGGCCTTCTTCGGTGATGTAGACCGCTTCGCCGGGTGCCAGGTCGCGGATCAGGGTGAAGCCGAGCACGTCCAGGGCCACGCTTTCCGAGGCGATCATGTATTCCACGCCTTCGTCGGTGTGACGCTGGCCGAACACCACCGGGCGGATGCCGTTGGGGTCGCGGAAACCGACGATGCCGTAGCCGGTGATCATCGCCACCACGGCGTAACCGCCGACACAGCGGCTGTGCACGTGGGACACCGCGGCGAACACGTCCTCTTCGGTCGGCTGCAGCTTGCCGCGTACGGCCAGCTCATGGGCGAACACGTTCAGCAGCACTTCCGAGTCGGAGTTGGTGTTGACGTGGCGCAGGTCGGACTCGTAGATCTCCTTGGCCAGCTGCTCGACATTGGTCAGGTTGCCGTTGTGTGCCAGGGTGATGCCATAAGGCGAGTTGACGTAGAACGGCTGGGCCTCGGCCGAGGTCGAGCTGCCCGCTGTCGGGTAGCGCACGTGGCCGATGCCGATATTGCCGACCAGGCGCTGCATGTGGCGCTGCTGGAAGACATCGCGCACCAGGCCATTATCCTTGCGCAGGAACAACCGGCCGTCATGGCTGGTCACGATACCGGCAGCGTCCTGGCCGCGGTGCTGGAGGACCGTAAGCGCGTCATACAGCGCCTGATTGACGTTCGACTTACCGACGATACCGACGATGCCACACATGCGACGCAACCCCTACTTTGACGAAACTTGAGTGAATAGCGCTCAGGGCTTTGCCGGCCCGAGCAACTGTTCCTTGAACGGAAGATCAGCCGGAGTGCCGATCAGCCCACTGGGTGTCCACTGGCCGGTAAACCCCAGGATCAGGTTTTTCGACCAGTCGGCGACCAAGAGAAATTGTGGTATCAGGCGTGATTCCTGCCACCAGGTGTCCTGTTGAACCGGCCCCAGGCTGATCAGCCCGATGGCCACTACCACCAGCAAGGCCCCGCGCGCGGCACCGAAGGCCATGCCCAGGAAACGATCGGTGCCGGAGAGCCCGGTCACGCGGATCAGCTCGCCGATGAGGAAGTTGATCATGGCGCCTACCAGCAAGGTAGCGACGAAAAGAATGGCGCAGCCGGCGATGACACGCATCGACGGCGTCTGGATGTAGCTTTCAAGATACACCGCCAGCGAACCGCCGAACATCCAGGCAACCGCACCGGCAATGATCCAGATGAGCAGGGACATGGCTTCCTTGACGAAGCCGCGCTTGAGACTGATCAGTGTGGAGACGGCGATGATCGCGATGATCGCCCAATCAACCAGGGTAAATGCCACGGTGCTGCCTGCAGACGTTTGAGGCGGCGCATTTTACCAGAGCAGCGGGCTGGGAGTAAGCGGAATGTCAGGTTGATTGGGGCTGGATCATTCGCGGACAAACCCGCCCCCACAGGGATCGCGCACAGAAGAGAAATGCGCGGTTGACCCAGGAGCGAGTCAACCGGGATCAGCTGCGCTCGGGCTGGAAGCGCACCACAAAGCCCTTGAGGCTGTTCTGGCGGTTGATCGCATCGCGCATGCGCTCGGCCTCGGCGCGCTCGATCAACGGCCCCACGTACACCCGGTTCATGCCACCCGCCGAGCGGATGTAGGCGTTGTAGCCCTGGCTACGCAAGGTTTGCTGCAGCTTCTCGGCACCGGCGCGGTTGGACAGGCTGGCCAGCTGGATCGACCAACTGACCGGCAGGCCATTGACGTCGATCTTCGATGGTGCTTCCGGCTTGGCCACGGCTGCGGCCGGCGCTGGGGCAGCTGTCGGCCTGGGCTCGACCTTGGGCGCAGGAGCCTGCGCCTTGGGCGGCTGCACCTGCACCTGCGGCGACGGGGTGATTGGCTGGCTGGGCGGGCTCGCCGGTGCGGTGGACTCCTCCACCACCACCGGTGGCTGTTGTGGCTCTTGCGTAATGGCCTGCGGCTCCGGCACGGTGACCGGCTCCACCTTCACTTCCGGCAGGCTTGGCATGGCCGGTGCCTGCGGGGCCTCGACGTGCACCTGGCGCATCTCGTCCTCGCGGGTGAACAGCATCGGCAGGAAAATCACCGCCAGCGCCACCAGCACCAACGCACCCACCATGCGCTGTTTCATCCCTTTATCCAGCACTGCCATCTACTCCACCCTCCTGGGCGTGCCGCTCCAGCCATTCCAGCGCCTGGGCAACACAGAAAAACGAACCGAACAGCAAGATCTGGTCATCCGCCGTCGCCTGCGCGCATTGCCCTTCAAGGGCGGCGTCGACGCTGGCATAAGACTTCACCGCGGCGCCGAGGTTCGTCAAGGCCGCGACCAACTCCGCAGCCGGGCGGCTGCGCGGGGTGTCCAATGGCGCCACCGCCCAGTCGTCGACCAGGCCTTGCAGCGGCGCGACAACGCCGTGCAGGTCCTTGTCCGCGAGCAGCCCGAAGACCGCCAGGCGACGCCCGTTCAGCGGTCGCGCTGCCAGGCGCCGCGCCAGGTATTCGGCAGCATGCGGGTTGTGCCCCACATCCAGCAACAGCTCCACCGGCCGGCCCTGCCAGCTCAGCTGCCGGCGATCGAGGCGCCCGGTGATACGGGTATCCAGCAGCGCCTGGCGAATCTGCCCGGTGCTCCACGGCAGCCCCATCAGCAGGTAGGCCTGCAGGGCAAGCGCGGCGTTCTCCATCGGCAGGTCGAGCAAAGGCAGGTCGGGCAACGCTACCGGCTCACCCGTCGCGGCCGTACCGCGCCAGCTCCAGTGGCCATCGGCATCGGCCAGGTCGAAATCCCGCCCGCGCAGGAACAAAGGCGCAGCCAGCTCGGCGGCCTTGTCCAGTAGCGGCTGGGGCGGATCCAGGTCACCACAAAGGGCAGGTTTGCCTTGACGGAAGATGCCGGCCTTTTCGAAGGCCACCTGCTCGCGGGTATCGCCCAGGTAGTCGACATGGTCGACGCCGATGCTGGTCACCAGGGCCAGGTCGGCATCCACCACGTTCACGGTATCCAGGCGGCCACCCAGGCCCACTTCCAGCACCACAGCGTCCAGCTGCGATTGGTAGAACAACCAGAACGCGGCCAGCGTACCCATTTCGAAATAGGTCAGCGAAATGTCGCCCCGCGCCGCCTCGACGGCAGCGAAGGCTGCACACAGGCGCTCATCGCTGGCTTCCTGGCCGTCGATCAGCACCCGCTCGTTATAACGCAACAGGTGCGGCGAGCTGTACACGCCGACCTTCAACCCCTGGGCACGCAGCAGCGAAGCCACGAAGGCGCAGGTCGAGCCCTTGCCGTTGGTGCCGGTCACCGTTACCACGCGCGGCGCCAGCTTGCCCAGCGCCAGCCGGGCAAGCACCTTCTGCGACCGCTCCAGGCCCATGTCGATGGCCGTGGGGTGCAACTGCTCGAGGTAGGCGAGCCATTCGCCCAGGGATCGTTGTGTCATCACGCGACGGCAGCCGCCTCACGCGCCTGCGCCGGGGTTTCCTGGCCAGTCATCTGCGCCAGCAGGCGAGCCAGGCGCGGGCGCAGTTCACCACGCGGGATGATCAGGTCGATGGCACCATGCTCCAGCAGGAACTCGCTGCGCTGGAAGCCTTCCGGCAGTTTCTCGCGCACGGTCTGCTCGATCACCCGCGGGCCGGCGAAACCGATCAGCGCCTTCGGCTCGCCGACGATCACATCACCGAGCATCGCCAGGCTGGCGGAAACGCCACCGTACACCGGGTCGGTCAGTACCGAGATGAACGGGATGCCTTCTTCACGCAGGCGCGCCAGCACGGCCGAGGTCTTGGCCATCTGCATCAGCGAGATCAGCGCTTCCTGCATGCGCGCGCCGCCGGAGGCGGAGAAGCACACCATCGGGCAGCGGTGTTCCAGGGCGTAGTTGGCGGCGCGCACGAAACGCTCGCCGACGATCGCGCCCATGGAGCCCCCCATGAACGAGAACTCGAAGGCACTGACCACGATCGGCATGCCCATCAGGGTGCCGCTCATGGAGATCAGCGCGTCCTTCTCGCCGGTCTGCTTCTGCGCGCCGGCCAGGCGATCCTTGTACTTCTTGCCATCACGGAACTTCAGGCGGTCGACCGGTTCCAGCTCGGCACCCAGTTCGGCACGGCCATCGGCGTCGAGGAAGATGTCGATACGCGCACGTGCGCCAATGCGCATGTGGTGGTTGCACTTGGGGCAGACATCCAGGGTCTTTTCCAGCTCCGGACGATACAGCACGGCCTCGCAGGCCGGGCATTTGTGCCACAGGCCTTCAGGCACCGAGCTCTTCTTCACCTCGGAACGCATGATCGAAGGGATCAGTTTGTCGACTAACCAGTTGCTCATGCTTTCTTTCTCCAGTATCGGCAGGCGGGCCCGCTAGCGCCGGCCCTGCCCTTGAGCTCACAATCTTTCATGGAACGATGATGGACCGACCGCCGGGGCTTCCGGCGCGCCGCTCCACCGCTAATGTATGTACTGCCGCCACAGACGCTGACGGCTGCCCTACAGGGCTGCGAAAGCTATGGACGATGGCGCGCAGCCAGCCGTCACATCTGCCATCACGCCTGTTTCACCGCCTGCAGGAAGGTCTCAATCTTCGCCGCATCCTTGATGCCCTTGGCTTGCTCCACGCCGCCACTGACATCTACCGCGTAAGGCCGCACCTGGGCGATGGCCTGGCCGACATTGTCGGCAGACAACCCTCCGGCCAGGATCACCGGTTTGCTCAGCCGCGCCGGCACCAGCGACCAGTCGAACGCCTCACCGGTACCCCCGGGTACGCCAGCCACATAGGTGTCCAGCAGAATGCCACGGGCCCCCGCATACAATTGGCAGGCCGCCTCCAGGTCGTCGCCCGGGCGCACGCGCAGGGCCTTGATCCAGGGACGCTGGTAGCCTTCGCAGTCCTGCGGCGTTTCATCGCCGTGGAACTGTAGCAGGTCCAGCGGCACCGCTTCGAGAATCTCGTTCAGCTCGCAGCGCGTGGCGTTGACGAACAACCCCACCGTGGTCACGAACGGCGGCAGCGCGGCGATGATCGCCCGCGCCTGCCGCACGTCCACTGCCCGCGGGCTCCTGGCGTAGAACACCAGGCCGATGGCGTCGGCCCCCGCCTCGGCAGCGGCCAGTGCGTCTTCGATGCGGGTAATACCACAGATCTTGCTGCGAACGTTGCTCATGGACAGCGAACCCTGCCGGTTGCAGTGAAAGGCCGGATGTTAACAAATGACGTTTGGCCCGTCAGTCAGCCAATGCTTCGTAGCCGGTCAAAAAGTGTGGGCCGATGTAACGGCTGGGCAATGCATATTCTTCGGGGTACTCCACCTGCACCAGGTAAAGCCCATACGGGTGCGCCGTGACCCCGCCTTCGCGGCGGTTGCGCCCTTCCAGCACCTCACGCGCCCAGGCCACCGGGCGTTCGCCGGCGCCGATGGTCATCAGCACACCAGCGATGTTGCGCACCATGTGGTGCAGGAATGCCGTGGCGCGTACGTCCAGCACGATCATCTGGCCATGCCGGGTAACGCGCAGGTGGTAGATGTGCTTGATCGGCGACTTGGCCTGGCACTGGCTGGCACGGAAGGCACTGAAGTCGTGGGTGCCGAGCAGGTACTGCGCGGCTTCGGCCATGCGCTCGACATCCAGCGGGCGATGGTTCCAGGTGACCTCCTCGGCCAGGTGCGCCGGGCGGATCGGGTCGTTGTAGATGACGTAGCGGTAACGCCGGGCGCAGGCCTTGAAACGGGCATGGAAGTCGGCCGGCATCGGCCGCGACCAGACCACACTGATGTCATGCGGCAGGTTGAAGTTGGTGCCCATGGTCCAGGCGCGCTCGTCGCGCACGGCGCGGGTGTCGAAATGCACGACCTGCCCGCAGCCGTGTACGCCGGCGTCGGTGCGCCCGGCGCAAATGACCGAGATCGGCTCGTTGGCCACCTTGGACAACGCTTGCTCGAGCGCTTGCTGGACACTTGGCACGCCGCTGGCCTGGCGCTGCCAGCCGCGGTAGCGCGCGCCCTTGTATTCCACGCCCAGGGCGATGCGAGAGTAGCCTTCGGCCGCAGACTCGGCGGCAGCGGTGTCGATGATGTCCAAGAGCAGGAAACCTGTGGGTGTACGGAATGGCGGGGATTATAACGACAACGGCAGCCGTGTTGGGCTGCCGTCGGATCCGCATTGCCTCTGATGACCTCTTCGCGGACTTCACGAAGAGGCCAGCCTTGTCTGCCTCAAACCAGACGGGAAAGCATGTCCTCGGCTTCCTGGCGCTGGCTTTCATCGCCATCCTTGACCACTTCATCGAGGATGTCCCGCGCCCCCTGGTTGTCGCCCATGTCGATATAGGCACGCGCCAGGTCAAGCTTGGTGGCCACTTCGTCGCTGCCGGAGAAGAAGTCGAAGTCCAGGTCGTCCAGTGGCTCGGGCTCTGGCTGGGCCACGGCGTCTTCGCTGGTGAAATGCGGCTCCAGCGAGGGCGACTCGAGGCTCTGCGACAGCTTGTCCAGCTCGGCGTTGACATCGTCCAGTTCGGAGGCGAAGTTCTTCGCCGCAGGCGAATCATCTTCCAGTGACAACGACAGGTCGAAGTCGGATGGCAGGTCGAACTCGGACAACGGGTCGAACGCCGGCACGCTGTCAAAAGCAGCCAGTTCCGCGGCGACATCCACCGGGTTTTCGTCGGCAGCCGGGGCAGCCGGGGCAACCGGCTCGCTGACATCGAGGTCGTAATCGGACAGGTCGACAGCGGGTTGTGCTTCGGCCTGGGCCAGCATGGCCTCGAAATCGGCGTCGGCGTCGGCCTGCAGCTCGGCATCGACGGCAAACGGTTGTTGTTCTTCCTGCGCCACTTGCGGCAAGGGCTCGTCGAGTACCGGCTCGTCCAGCACCGGCGCGGCCAACGAGCCTTCCTCCGGCAGGTCATCAGCCAGGCTCAGGTCGAAGGTACTGTCCAGGTCCTGCTCGTCCAGGCCCGGTACGTCGAGGGTCGGCACTTCATCGAAGGCATCCAGCCCTGCTTCCGGCTCGCCTACTGCTTCGGGCTGCGCTGGCTCGACAGCCTGCGGTTCATTCTCCGCCTGCGGCCCGGGGGCTGACACATCGTCAGGTTCGACCTCGGTAACTGCCGGGCTTTCGGGCTGGTCCTGCAGCAACCCTTGCACGTACTGTTCATCCATCTCGGCAGCCAGGGCCGCAGCCCCCAGGCCAGCAGCGGCCAGGCCGAGCATGGCCGGGTAGCGTTCTTTCAACCCGGCGACCGCGGCGCTGTTCTGCTCGCTGGCGGGCAGTTTGCGCTCCTGCTCGATGAACGCGCTCTGGTCTCCCTGGCGGGCGTACACGTCCATCAGTTGCAGGCGCAGGTCATCACGCTCCGGGGCAGCAGCCACGGCCGGCTCCAGCAGGTCGGCAGCGCGGTTCAGACGGCCTGCGGCCAGGCATTGCCCGACCTCTTCCAGCAGCGCGGCGTATGGGTCGGCCTGTGCCTCGGGCTGCGCTTCGACGGCGGGTGCCAGCGGCTTTTCTGCTGCTGCGGCAGCGGCGGCCGAAGCGGCGACCACGGCTGGCGAAAGGGTCACGGTCGGGGCCGAAACGTCGACACCATCGAGGCTGGCGCTGTCGTTGTCGAAGCCTGGGCCCTGCTCTTCTTCCAGCGCGCGCGCCATGCGCAGGTGCTTTTCGGCTTCCTGCTGGGCCTTGCGCTTGCGCGCCAGCAGCAACAGCAGAAGCAGCAGCACGAGGAACGCACTGCCGGCAATCAGCCCCAGCAGCAGCGGGTTGGCGGTGATTTCATCCAGTACACTGCCAGGCTGTTCGCCGGCCGCGGGCTCGGCGGCGGGCGCCGGCTCGGGTGCGGTAGCCACGGCGGCTGGCGCCGGCTTGACCACCAGTTGAGCATCGGCGGCGGGCTGGGCCGGGGCAACTGCGCCCTGGGCCTCCAGGCGAGCCAACTGGTTGTTCTTCAGTTCGATCAGACGCTGCAGCTTGTCCAGCTGGCTCTGCAGGTCGGCCATGCGGCTTTTGAGTTCTTCGTTGTCGCGACGACTGGTGTCCAGGCTTTCCTCGGCCACGGCCAGCTTGTCGCTGAGTGCCTTGGCCTGGTCGGCACCGGCGTTGCCCGGGCTGACCAGGCGCAGGTTGTCGCCCTGGGCGATACGCGCCGGTGCCGCCTCGGCGGCTCCACGACGGGTAGCATCCAGCTGTCGGGCACGCGGCCCCAGGCGGCGGCCGTCACGCCAGGCGGCATACTGTTCGGCTACTTCGCTGATCGCTTCGCCCTGCGGGATGCTCTGGATCTGCTGCTGATCAGGCAGGCGCAGCACCTGCCCCACCTTCAGCTGGTTGATGTTGTTGCCGATGAAGGCGTCCGGGTTCAGCGCCTGGATCGCGATCATGGTCTGCTGGATCGAGCCGCCGTGGGTGTTGCGCGCGGCAATCTGCCACAAGGTGTCGCGTCGCTGGGTGGTGTAGCTGCCGGCGGCGGTCACTGCCGGGGCGACATTGCCCGCCGCTGGCGCGTCGCCCTGGGCCTTGGCCTGGTCGAGCAGCACGCTGTAGTCACGCAGCAGGCGGCCCTGCGGCCACATCACCTGAACCAGGAACTTGACTACCGGGCCCGGCAGCGGCTGGCTGGAGGTAACCCGCAACACGCTCCTGCCGTTAGGGTTGATCACCGGCGTGAAGGTCAGGTCTTCGAGGTAAGGTGGCAGCGCCAGCCCGGCCTTGCTGAACTCTTCCGGCGGCGCCAGGCTGGGCGCCACTTCGGCGGCGGTAAGGTCGCGCACGTCCAGCAGCTCGATCTCGGCGTCCAGCGGCTGGTTCTGTGCCGACTTGAGAGTCAGCTCCCCCAGGCCCAGGGCATTCGCCATGCCCGACGACAGCGCCGATGCTGCAGCCATGGCCAGAACCAGTTTGCGAATTCGAAGCATGACCTCTTCCCTTGTATGAAGCGTCCTGAAACCTGCATGCGGAGCAGGACAAAAGTGCTCGCCAGTATCTTTTACGGCATGTGTTTAATCAACAATTGCGCCACTTGCACAGCGTTTAGCGCGGCACCTTTGCGCACATTGTCGGTGGTCAGCCAGAGGTTGAGCTGCTGCTGCTCATCAACACCGTGCCGTACACGACCAACATAGACCACGTCTTGGCCCACTGCGTCACCAACCGGGGTCGGATAATCATCGCGCTCCACCAGTTCGACACTGTCAGCCTCCTCGAGTACCTGTTGAATCGCCTCCAGATCGACCGGGCGGCGGCTCTGCACCGCCACACTGAAGCTATCGCCAAAAAACACCGGGACTTGAACACAGCTCACGGAAATCTTCAGTTCAGGCATGCCCAGCAGCACGCGCAATTCGTTGACCAGGCGCCGCTCCAGCGCCGTATGGCCCTGTTCATCGGCGGCACCGACCTGGGCCAGCAGGTTGAAAGCCACCTGGCGGTCGAAGAAGCGCGGCTCCAGCGGCCGGGCATTGAGCAGCTCGGCGGTTTGCCGGGCCAGTTCGGTGACTGCTTCACGGCCTTGCGCGGATACCGCCAGCGCCGCCATCACCTGCACCCGCTCGATATCCAGCAGGCCCTTGAGCGGCGCCAGCGCAACGGCCACGGCCACCGCGGCCGAGCACGGGCTGACGATGCGCGCAGGCAGCGCGAGACCGGCGAGGCGATCGGCGTTGGCTTCGGGCACCAGGGCCAGGGCATCGTCCAGGCCGCCGGACAGGTCGATGACCGTGCAACCCGCCTGCAACGCCTTGCCGGCAAAGCTGCGGCTGACAGCGGCGCCGGTGGCGAAGAAGGCCAGCTTGACCTGGGCGAAGTCGAAGCTGTCCACTTCGCGTACTTTCAGCTTCTTGCCGGCGAACATCACGCTGCTACCGGCCGATTCCATGCTGGCCAGCAGGTGTAGCGTGCCGACCGGGAAGGCCAGTTCTTCGAGGATTTGTACGAGGGCTTCACCAACGCTGCCAGTAGCGCCTACGACGGCGATGTCCAGAGGTGCAGTCATGGAGGAGATCCTTTTGCTGAAACGGCGGGGGCGGCACTTTACTTGGATTGTAGTGTTTTGTCTGTGCTGGCCGCTTCGCGGAAGCCTGACAGGGGCTGCACAAATGCAGGCATAAAAAAACCCGTACTGTCGCCAGCACGGGTTTTCGGTCAAACCGGAACGATCAGCGCTCCAGCAGAATCCGCAGCATGCGGCGCAGCGGTTCGGCAGCGCCCCACAGCAGCTGGTCACCCACGGTGAACGCGCCGAGGTACTGCGACCCCATGTTCAGCTTGCGCAAACGGCCAACCGGAATGTTCAGGGTGCCGGTCACCTTGGTCGGGCTCAGCTCCTGCATGCTGATTTCACGCTGGTTCGGCACCAGCTTCACCCAGGGGTTGTGCTGGCTGATCATGCCTTCGATGTCGGCGAGCGGCACGTCCTTGTTCAGCTTGATGGTCAGCGCCTGGCTGTGGCAACGCATGGCGCCGATGCGCACGCAGATGCCGTCCACCGGGATCGGGCTCTTGAAGCGGCCGAGAATCTTGTTGGTCTCGGCCTGGGCCTTCCACTCTTCGCGGCTCTGGCCGTTCGGCAGTTCCTTGTCGATCCACGGGATCAGGCTGCCAGCCAGCGGCACACCGAAGTTCTCGGTCGGGAACGCTTCGCTGCGCATGGTTTCGGCAACCTTGCGGTCAATGTCGAGGATGGCGCTGGCCGGGTTGGCCAGGTCATCGGCCACGGCAGCGTGGGTTGCGCCCATCTGCTTGATCAGCTCACGCATGTTCTGCGCGCCGGCACCCGAGGCCGCCTGGTAGGTCATGGCGCTCATCCACTCGACCAGGCCGGCTTCGAACAGCCCACCCAGGCCCATCAGCATCAGGCTGACGGTGCAGTTGCCGCCGATGTAGTTCCTGGTACCGGCATCCAGCTGCTGGTCGATGACCTTGCGGTTGACCGGGTCGAGGATGATCACCGCGTCATCCTGCATGCGCAGGGACGAAGCGGCATCGATCCAGTAACCCTGCCAGCCGGCTTCACGCAGCTTGGGGAAGACCTCGTTGGTGTAGTCGCCGCCCTGGCAGGTCAGGATCACGTCGAGGGTCTTGAGCTCTTCGATCGAATAAGCGTCCTTGAGGGGAGCAGTATCCTTGCCCACGTTCGGGCCTTGGCCACCGACGTTGGAGGTAGTGAAGAACACCGGCTCGATAAGGTCGAAGTCCTGCTCCTCCAGCATCCGCTGCATGAGCACGGAACCGACCATACCGCGCCAACCGATCAGACCTACACGTTTCATCGCAACTACACCTTTGCTAAAAGTGGGCCGCCACCAGGAATTTGGGGTGGCGGGCCAGAGAGATTACAGATTCCGCAGCGCTGCGACTACTGCGTCGCCCATTTCCTGCGTACCCACCTTGCGGCAGCCTTCCGAGAAGATGTCGCCGGTGCGCAGGCCCTGGTCCAGGACCACGCTCACGGCCTTCTCGATCGCTTCGGCGGCAACCGCCTGGTTGAAGCTGTAGCGCAGCATCATCGACACCGACAGGATGGTCGCCAACGGGTTGGCGATACCCAGGCCGGCGATGTCCGGCGCCGAGCCGTGGCACGGCTCGTACATGCCCTTGTTGTCGGCATCCAGCGACGCCGAAGGCAGCATGCCGATGGAACCGGTCAGCATGGAAGCTTCATCCGACAGAATGTCACCGAACATGTTGTCGGTCACCATCACGTCGAACTGCTTGGGCGCCCGCACCAGCTGCATGGCAGCGTTGTCGACGTACATGTGGCTCAGTTCGACATCCGGGTAGTCCTTGGCCACGTCCTCGACCACTTCACGCCACAGCTGGCTGGACGCCAGGACGTTGGCCTTGTCCACCGAGCACAGCTTCTTGCCCCGCACGCGGGCCATGTCGAAGCCGACCCGGGCAATGCGACGCACTTCGCTTTCGCTGTATGGCAGGGTGTCGTAGGCCTGGCGTTCGCCGCCCTCCAGCTCGCGCTGGCCACGCGGCGCACCGAAGTAGATACCACCGGTCAGTTCACGGACGATGAGGATGTCCAGGCCCAAGACGATCTCCGGCTTGAGCGACGAGGCATCAGCCAGTTGCGGATAGAGGATGGCCGGGCGCAGGTTGGCGAACAGCCCCAGTTGCGAACGGATCTTCAGCAAGCCGCGCTCGGGGCGGATGTCACGCTCGATCTTGTCCCACTTCGGCCCGCCCACGGCGCCCAGCAGCACGGCGTCGGCCTTGCGCGCACGCTCCAGCGTTTCGTCGGCCAGCGGCACGCCGTGCTTGTCGATGGCGGCGCCACCGATCAGGTCGTGGGCCAGGCTGAAACCGAGCTGGAACTTGTCGTTGGCCAGTTCCAGTACCTTGACCGCCTCGGCCATGATTTCCGGGCCGATACCGTCACCTGGGAGAATCAGAATCTGCTTGCTCATGCTTTCCTCTATCCATTCACGCGGTGCGGCCAAGCGGGCCGCACCGAAAAGTTCTCAACGCTCGGCCCACAACACCAGCACATCCGTGCTGAACGAACCATCGGCCTCGATCTGGTAATACTGCCGTACTTCCTCGCCCATGGCTTGCTGCAACTGGCGGATGGCCACACGCATCGGCTCGGGGGTGCGCATGCGCTCGACCCAACTGCCGAACTCCAGGCGCAGCGGCTGGCGGGTGTGGCTGCGCACGTGCAGGCCGGCCTCGCTGACCTGGCGCTGCCATTCGGCGGCGGAGTAGTCACGTACGTGGCTGGTATCGCGCAGCACTTCCACCGTTTGCAGGTAGGTGTCGAGCAACGGGCTCCCCGGCGACATGACGTCGATGAAGGCTGCCACGCCGCCCGGCTTGAGCACCCGGCGCACTTCGCGCAGGGCCAGGCCCAGGTCGCTCCAGTGATGGGCGGAGTAGCGGCTGAAGACGTAGTCGAACGCAGCATCGGCGAACGGCAGGCGTTCGGCAGCACCGCGCTCGGTGGTGATATTGGCCAGGCCGCGCTCGGCAGCAGCACTGGCGACCACCTCAAGCATGGCCTGCGAGAGGTCGTAGGCGACCACCTCCGCCACCAGCGGGGCGACCTGGAAACTGACATGACCGGCACCACAGCCCAGGTCCAGCACGCGGGCGTGGCCCTGCCCGGCCAGTTCGGCCTGCAGCAGGGCGAATTCACTGCCCTGGGCGTGCACGGCGCTGCTGAGGTAGGCACTGGCCTGTTCGCCGAACTGGCGTTGGACCACATCGGTGTGTTGACTGCTGGTCATGTCTCGATCCTTTTGGTTGCGGGTTGCTTCACTGCCTCTATCGCCGGCAAGCCAGCTACCACAGGAAACCCACAGTATCCAAACCTGCGGTAGTCCTGTGGCCGCTGGCTTGCCGGCGATGAGGCCAGCAAACCCAACGCCATCATTCAGGCATCCCGGAACAACCAGGGCTGCGCTGCGCGGTGGCTACCTTCGAAGGCCTTGATCGCGTCGCTGTCCTGCAGGGTCAGGCCGATGTCATCCAGGCCGTTGAGCAGGCAGTGCTTGCGGAACGCGTCGATCTCGAAGTGCAGCACCTTGCCATCCGGACGGGTCACCGCCTGCGCCTGCAGGTCGATGACCAGCTGGTAGCCCGGGTTGGCTTCGACCTGCTTGAACAGCTCGTCGACTTCCTCATCGCTGAGAATGATTGGCAGCAAGCCGTTCTTGAAGCTGTTATTGAAGAAGATGTCGGCAAAGCTCGGCGCGATCACGCTGCGGAAGCCGTACTCGTCCAGCGCCCACGGCGCGTGTTCACGGCTGGAACCGCAACCGAAGTTCTCCCGCGCCAGCAACACGCTGGCACCCTGGTAACGTTCGTGGTTGAGTACGAACTCCTTGTTCAGCGGGCGCTTGCTGTTGTCCTGGTAGGGTTGGCCCACGTCCAGGTAGCGCCACTCGTCGAACAGGTTGGGGCCGAAACCGGTGCGCTTGATCGACTTGAGGAACTGCTTCGGGATGATCTGGTCGGTGTCGACGTTGGCACGGTCCAACGGAGCGACGAGGCCAGTGTGCTGGGTAAAGGCTTTCATGCTGCGCTCCCTTGGATCAACTCGCGGACATCGATGAAGTGGCCGGTCACCGCGGCGGCGGCGGCCATGGCCGGGCTGACCAGGTGGGTACGGCCACCGGCGCCCTGGCGGCCTTCGAAGTTGCGGTTGGAGGTGGACGCGCAGTGCTCGCCGCTCTCCAGGCGGTCCGGGTTCATCGCCAGGCACATCGAGCAGCCTGGTTCACGCCATTCGAAACCGGCTTCGAGGAAGATCTTGTCCAGGCCTTCGCGCTCGGCCTGGGCCTTGACCAGGCCCGAGCCCGGCACCACCAGCGCCTGCTTGACGTTGGCAGCGACCTTGCGGCCCTTGGCGATCGCGGCCGCGGCGCGCAAGTCTTCGATGCGCGAGTTGGTGCACGAGCCGATGAACACGCGGTCAAGCTTGATGTCGGTGATCGCTTGATTGGCGGCCAGGCCCATGTACTTGAGGGCTCGCTCGATCGAACCACGCTTGATCAGGTCAGGCTCGGCAGCCGGGTCCGGCACGCGCTGATCGACGGCCAGGACCATTTCCGGCGAGGTACCCCAGCTGACCTGCGGCTTGATTTGCCCAGCGTCGAGTTCGACCACGGTGTCGAACACCGCGTCAGCGTCGGAAACCAGACCTTTCCAGGCTGCGACCGCCTGCTTCCACTGCTCGCCCTTGGGCGCGTACGGGCGGCCTTCGACATAGGCGACGGTGGTATCGTCCACCGCCACCAGGCCTACGCGGGCACCGGCTTCGATGGACATGTTGCAGATGGTCATGCGGCCTTCCATCGACAATTCGCGAATGGCGCTGCCGGCAAACTCCATGGCGTGGCCATTGCCACCGGCGGTGCCGATCTTGCCGATCACCGCCAGGACGATGTCCTTGGCAGTAACGCCGGCAGACAACTGGCCTTCCACGCGCACCAGCATGTTCTTCATTTTCTTGGCGACCAGGCACTGGGTCGCGAGCACGTGCTCGACCTCGGAGGTACCGATGCCATGAGCCAGGGCACCGAAGGCGCCGTGGGTGGAGGTGTGCGAGTCGCCGCAGACCACGGTCATGCCCGGCAAGGTGGCGCCCTGCTCCGGGCTGATGACGTGGACGATGCCCTGGCGCTCGTCGTTCATCTTGAATTCGACGATGCCGTATTCGTCACAGTTTTCGTCGAGGGTCTGCACCTGCAGGCGCGACACTTGGTCGACGATGGCTTCGATACCGCCCTTGCGCTCCGGCGTGGTCGGCACGTTGTGGTCCGGCGTGGCGATATTGGCATCGATGCGCCAGGGCTTGCGGTTGGCCAGGCGCAGGCCTTCGAAGGCCTGGGGCGACGTCACTTCGTGAATGATGTGGCGATCGATGTAGATCAGGGACGAGCCGTCATCACGGCGCTTGACCTCATGGGCTTCCCAGAGTTTGTCGTAGAGCGTTTTGCCAGCCATCAGACTGTTCCTCATCAGCGTCTTTCTATGCCAAAGACCCCTTGGCTTGTGCGGTCGATGCTAGGGCGTTAGATTGAATAACTCAAATTCATAATTTTTATGCTTTGGATAACCAACAGGAATTCTGCCCATGGACCTCGCCAACCTGAGCGCCTTCATCGCGATTGCCGAGACCGGCAGCTTTTCCGGGGCAGCGGAACGCCTGTTCCTGACCCAGCCGGCGGTCAGCAAGCGCATCGCCGGCCTGGAACAGCAACTGGACGTTCGCCTGTTCGACCGGCTGGGCCGCGAGGTGACCCTGACCGAGGCTGGCCGCGCCTTGCTGCCCCGCGCCTACCAGATCCTCAATGTCCTCGATGATACCCGCCGTGCGCTGACCAACCTGACTGGCGAAGTCAGCGGTCGCCTGACCCTGGCCACCAGCCATCACATCGGCCTGCACCGGCTGCCGCCGCTGTTGCGGGCGTTTACCCGCCAATACCCGGCCGTGGCACTGGATATCCAGTTCATGGATTCGGAACAGGCCTACGATGAAATTCTGCATGGCCGCGCCGAGATTGCCGTGATCACGCTTGCGCCCGAGCCACACCACCTGGTCAAGGCCATCCCGGTGTGGGACGACGCCCTGGACTTCGTGGCCGCTCCTGAGCACACACTGGCCGCCAACCAGGCGGTCAGCCTGGCCGACGTCGCCCGTCACCCGGCGGTGTTCCCGGGCGGCAACACCTTCACCCACCATATCGTCCAGCGCCTGTTCGAAAGCCAGGGCCTGACCCCGAATATCGCCATGAGCACCAATTATCTGGAAACCATCAAGATGATGGTGTCGATCGGCCTGGCCTGGAGCGTGCTGCCGCGCACCATGCTCGACGAACAGGTTGCACCCATCGCTTTGCCGGGCATACAGCTGTCGCGCCAGCTAGGCTACATTTTGCACACGGAGCGTACGCTATCGAACGCAGCGAGGGCTTTCATGGCCTTGCTCGACAGCCACGCGGGGCCCGCCTGACCGGTCGTCAGCCCGGTTTTTTCATCCCAAGGACGCGTCATACGCCAAAGGTCTGGTACCGATGCCCAAATCAGCGAACCGTTTTCCGCGCCTGCCGCGTATCCCGGCGGTCGATCCCCAAGAGTCGGAACAGGCCTGGCAGAACGCCCCGCAACTGCTGGCCGCACTCAACGGGGCCCGGCTGGGCGCCTGGCTGTGGGACATACAGACCGGCCGGGTGAGCTGGTCGCGTGGCACCCAGGCGCTGTTCGGCTTCGACCCGCACAAGCCACTACCCAGCGATATCGACTACCTCGACCTGCTGCCGGAGGAGGACCGCGCCCGTACCCGCCAACTGTTCCAGGCCGTGGTCAACGGCGAGCCGGCAGAAAAAGCCATGCGCCACCGCATCCGCTGGCCCGATGGCAGCCTGCACTGGCTGGAAATCAACGGCAGCCTGACCCACGACCGGCAAGGTCGCCCGCAGATGATCGGGGTCATTCGTGAAATCACCCGCCAGCGCGAACGGGAAACGGCACTGATCAACTCGGAAAAGCGCTTCGCCACCCTGTTTCACCTCAGCCCCAACGCCATCCTGCTGACCCGTCGCGACGACGGCATGATTTTCGAGGTCAACCAGCACTTCGAAAACATGTTCGGCTGGCCCGGCAGCCAGGTGATCGGCAAGACCAGCCTGGAACTGGGCTTGTGGGCCAACCCCGAACAGCGCCACCAACTGCTGGAATTGGCCCGTCACAACAGCGGCCCGCTGAGCCTGGAAGTCCAGTTCCGCGCCGTCGGCGGCAAGATACATGACGGCATCCTCTGCACCCAGGGCATTGAGCTGGAGGGTGTGACCTATCTCCTCAGTACCTTCATGGACACCACCGAGCGCAAACGCGCCGAGCAGGCCCTGAAGGACAGCCAGGAGCGCCTCGATCTGGCCCTGGACTCGGCACAGCTGGGTACCTGGGACTGGCATATCCCCAGCGGCATGCTCTATGGCTCTGCCCGCGCCGCACAGCTGCACGGCTTGCCGCCGATCCCCTTTCACGAATCGTTCGACGCGTTTTTCGAAGGTGTGCCGGAGCAGGAGCGCAACGTGATGCGCCAGGCCTACCGCAGCCTGCGCGAAGGGCCCGCCGGCAATTACCAGATCACCTACCAGGTTCAACTGGAAAACGGCGTTTCGCGCTATATCGAAAGCCGCGCCCGGCTGTACCGCGACGAGCAGGGCAACCCGCTGCGCATGGCCGGCACCTTGCTCGACATCACCGACCAGGTGGAACGCGAGCAGCGCCTGAGCGCTTCGGAAGAGAAGTTCGCCAGCCTGTTCCAGGTCAGCCCCGACCCCATCTGCGTCAACCGCCAGGACACCGGCCAGTTCATCGAGATCAACCCGGCGTTCACCCAGACCTTCGGCTGGGGCGCAGACCAGGTCATTGGCCGCACCGCCGAGGAAATCGGCTTGTGGGCCGAGACCTTCGAGCGTGCGCAACGCATCGAGCGAGTGATCCGTGAGCAGGCCCTGAGCAACGTAGCCGTGGTGGTCAACCACCGCAACGGTGCACCGTTGACCTGCGTGATTTCCAGCCGCCTCATCACTGTCGATGGCCAGCCCTGCAGCGTGACGACCCTGCGCGATATCACCCAGCAGCAGCGGGCCGAGGCAGCGCTCAAGTCCAGCGAGGAGAAGTTCGCCAAGGCCTTCCACTCCAGCCCCGACGCGATCACCATCACCGAACGCTACAGCGGCCGTTACCTGGAAATCAACGACGGCTTCTGCCGGCTGACTGGCTACAGCGCCGCCGAAGTGGTCGGCCGCACGGTGTACGAGGTGGGCATCTGGGCTGACGACAAGCAACGCAGCGCCCTGCTGGCAGAACTGCGCGAGCGCGGCCGGGTGCACCACCGCGAGATGCTCGGGCGCAACAAGCGTGGCGATATCCTCACCGTGGAGGTGTCGGTCGAGCCCATCACCCTCAACGAGGTCGACTGCCTGCTGCTGAACGCCCGCGATGTCAGTCAGTTGAAGAACGCACAAGCGCAGATTCGCCACCTGGCCTACCACGACCCGTTGACCAACCTGCCCAACCGCGCCTTGCTGATGGACCGCCTGAGCCAACAGATCGCCCTGCTCAAGCGCCACAACCTGCGCGGCGCGCTGCTGTTCCTCGACCTCGACCATTTCAAGCACATCAACGACTCGCTGGGCCACCCGGTGGGCGACACGGTGCTGAAGATCATCACCGCGCGGCTGGAAGCCAGCGTACGCCTGGAAGACACCGTGGCACGCCTGGGTGGTGACGAATTCGTGGTGTTGCTGAGCGGCCTGGAGGGCAGCCGTGATGCGGTCGAAGAAAAAGTTCGTGAACTGGCCGATACCCTGCGTGAACTGCTGGCCGAACCGATGTCACTGGACGGCCAGCGCCTGCAGGTGACGCCCAGCATCGGCGTCGCGCTGATCCCTGACCACGGCGCCACACCGGCCGACCTGCTCAAGCGTGCCGATATCGCCCTGTACCGGGCCAAGGATTCCGGGCGCAACACCACCCAAATGTTCCACACCACCATGCAGAAGGCCGCCAGCGAACGCCTGCGCATGGAGAACGACCTGCGCCTGGCCCTGGCCCGCGGCGAACTGGCGCTGCACTTCCAGCCGCAAGTCGATGCACGTGACAACCGCATCATCGGGGCCGAGGTATTGCTACGCTGGCACCACCCGCAACTGGGCCAGCAGCCACCGGCACAATTCATTCAGGTATTGGAAGAAAGCGGCCTGATCCTGGAAGTCGGCAGCTGGATTCTCGATGAAGCCTGCGACGCCTGTGCCCGCATGCTGGCCGACGGGCTGGTCGAGGCAGACAGTTTCAGCCTGTGCGTGAACATCAGCCCACGACAGTTTCGCCAGAACGACTTTGTCGGACGGGTGCTGCGCAGCCTGGACGACTACCGTTTGCCTCGGCAGATGCTGAAACTGGAGATTACCGAAGGCATCGTCATCCAGAACCTGGAGGACACCATCAGCAAGATGCGCGAGCTGAAGCGCCACGGGGTGAGTTTCGCGATGGACGACTTCGGCACCGGCTATTCTTCGCTGACCTACCTGAAGCGCCTGCCGGTGGACGCCCTGAAGATCGACCAGACCTTCGTACGCGATGCGCCGATGGACCCCAACGACGCCGAAATCGTCCGCGCCATCGTCGCCATGGCGCGCAGCCTGGACCTGGCAGTGATTGCCGAAGGGGTGGAGTTGAGCGAGCAGCTGGAGTTTCTGGAACGGTTGGGGTGCCACTTGTACCAGGGATACCTGCACAGCCGGCCGTTACCATTGCCGGAGTTTCGGCAGATGTTGCTGGAGGCGCCGGCAAATTACTGAAACTGACATGGCCGCCCCTACGCGACGCTGCGCGCAAGGCTTACAACAGTGGAACAAAAAAAGGGCACCCTCAAGGGGGCGCCCTTTTTCACATCGGTGCGATCAGTTCAGCGCTGGCTGTTCGCCGTTGATCGGGATGCGCTTGGCCTTGGCTTCTTCAGGCACGATGCGCAGCAGGTCGATGCTGAGCAGGCCATTGGCCAGGCCGGCAGCCTTGACTTCAATATGGTCGGCCAGGCGGAAGGACAGCTTGAAGGCACGTTGCGCAATACCCTGATGCAGGTAGGTCACCTCTTCGGCGCCGTTGTCGCGCTTGCCACCGGACACGGTCAGGACACCTTTCTCGACCTGCAGATCGAGGTCCTGCTCCTGGAAGCCGGCTGCGGCTACCACGATGCGGTACTGGTCATCGCCATGCTTTTCCACGTTGTAGGGCGGGTAGCTGCTACCGGCCTCGTTGCGCGCCGCAGATTCGAACAGGTCGTTGAAACGGTCGAACCCTACGGAATGGCGGAACAGTGGAGCGAGAGAGAAAGCAGTGTTCATGGTCATTAACTCCTGAGATTCAGCAAGTAAAGTCACTACGCGACCCGACTTCGGCATCGCGTACTCAAGAGATAGGGTCGGGAGAACGGCTTTCAAGAGGCACAGCAAAAAAATCTTGAATCAGTGCCCGTGCAAGCGCCGGATCAGGCAACGCAGGCCGTCACCGCTTGCGCTTCACCCCCCAGCAGGCGACTGATACGTGCGCAGTCGTCTTCCCGACGCAATTCGGCGAAAAGCACCACCGCCTCGGGGTAACTGCGGGTCAGCATCGCCAACCACTGCTTCATCCGTCCCGGCGCATAACGCGGCGACAGCTTGGCCTGGGCCTGGCGCCAGAATTCGCGCAGCAACGGCAGCAGGTCGCTCCAGGCCATCGGCAGGTATTCTCGCCCATCCCACGCTGCGGCTATCTGCAGGCCAAGGTCGGGACGCGAGACCAGCCCGCGGCCGAGCATGATGTGGTCGGCACCACTGACTTCACGGCAGCGCCGCCAGTCGTCCACGGTCCAGATCTCGCCATTGGCGAACACCGGCACCTTGACCACATCCTGTACCCGCGCCACCCACTCCCAATGGGCCGGCGGCTTGTAACCTTCGACCTTGGTCCGCGCATGCACCACCAGATGCGCCGCCCCCCCCTCGGCCAGAGCGGTGGCGCAGTCCAGCGCGCCGTCGGGGCTGTCGAAGCCCAGGCGCATCTTCGCCGTCACCGGGATATGCGCCGGCACGGCGCTGCGTACCTCGCGCACAATGGCGTGCAACAATTCCGGCTCCTTGAGCAGCACCGCGCCGCCGCGCGACTTGTTCACAGTCTTGGCCGGGCAACCGAAGTTCAGGTCGATCACCGGCGCCCCCAGCTCGCACGCCAGCGCGGCGTTTTCCGCCAGGCACACCGGGTCGGAGCCCAGCAATTGCACGCGCATGGGTACCCCGGCGGCAGTCCGGGCGCCGTTGCGCAACTCGGGCGCCAGCTTGTCGAACGAAGCAGGCGGCAGCAGGCGGTCGCACACGCGAATGAACTCGGTGACGCACCAGTCGATACCGCCGACGCGGGTCAGCACGTCGCGCAGGATGTTGTCGACCAGCCCCTCCATGGGGGCCAGGGCAATTTGCATGTCGGGGTCTCAGCGGAAAAAGCCGGCAGTCTAGCAAAGATTGCCGGCGTTTCAGGCGCCGATCAGCGCCGGGCCGTAACCGTCGAGGAATTCCGCCGGCATGCGCCTGGGCTTGCCACTGGAGAGTTCGATGCAGGCGAAGGTGGTCTGGGCGCGCAGCAGGGTCACGCCGTCGCGCGGGCGCTTGAGCTGAAAGCGCCGGGTCATGCGCAGGCGCTGGTCCCAGTCGACGATCCAGGTGGCCAGCTGCAACTCGTCGTCTTCATAGGCGGCGGCCAGATAGTCGATCTCGTGGCGGACCACGGCCATGGCCCGATCCAGCCGGCGGTATTCGGCCAGGTCCAGGCCCAGGCGTTGCGAGTGGCGCCAGGCGCAGCGCTCCAGCCAGGTCACGTAAACGGCGTTGTTGGCGTGGCCGAGGCCATCGATATCCTCGCCACCGACGCGCAGATCGATGACGAATGGTGTTGCCAGGTCCCAGCTCATGTTCGCTTCCTTGACGCAAAAGTGGATTTAGCAGCGACCTGCGGGGGAATGTCCAGAGCTTCTGTGCCTGCCTCGGAGCCCGGCGCGTCGATCAAGCACTTTGCCGCGCTGGCGCAGCTGCCTGGGCCAGCAGTTCGAGCACCGCTTCACCCAGGCGCGGGTCAGCCAGCACGCGCTGGTGCCCGCCCTCCTCCAGCAGCAACAGCCGGCTGTCGAACCAGGCCTTGTGAATGGCCTGGGCTTCGCTGACAGGCACCAGCTCGTCATCGGCGGCATGCACCACCAGCCCCGGCAGCTCCAGCTGATAACCACTGACATCGAGCCGCGCAATCTGCATGCCGACGTCGCGCTCCACCTGGCGAATGAACGCGGCCCGCGCCCGTGCAGGCAACCCCAGGCGATGGGCAAAACCACGCAGTACGCCGAGCAGTTGCGCCGGCGCAGCGATACTCACCGCCGCTTCGGCGCGCAGGCCCATCTGCAACGCCAGCAACACACTGGCACCGCCCATGGAATGGCCAATCACCGCGCGCAGCGGCGGCAATTCGGCGGCAGCCTCCAGCAATGCCCGGGCAAACAGCACCACATGCGCCTGCTCGCCAGGTGAACGACCATGCCCCGGCCCTTCCAGCGAGACCACGGTGTGCCCGGCCTTGACCAAGGTCTCGATCAAGGCGGCAAACTGGCTCGGGCGCCCTTCCCAACCATGCATCAACAGCACGGTGGGCCCGTTGCCCCATCGCAACGCGGACAAGCCGAAGCGCAGGGTAATGCGCTCGGCGCTGGCCAGCACAGGCAGCTCCCACTGCCTTGGCGGCAGGTTGCGGGGGGTCATGAATGCACGGCGCATCTTGCCCGCAACGTGCTCCGGGGCCAGGTGGCCCAAGGTGCCATTGACACCACGAATCCAGCTCAGGGTCGTCATCGCCATGCTCCCGTCAGAGCACCGCCGATTTGGCAGCGCGTAGAATGCGGTCAGACAGCTCGCTGGTGCCCAGGGCACGGGCCAGGGCCAGGCCGCCTATCATCAGGGCCAGGTCGGCCAGGGCCTTGTCGGCGTCTTCAGGGCGGTCGACCATGGCGGCTGTCATCAACTCGATGTGTTCGGCCAGCACTTCGCGAAAAGCCTCCGGCAGGCGCTGCATTTCGCCCAGTGAGTTGGGCAACGGGCAGGCATGCACCTCGGCATCGCGATGTTTGCGCGACAGGTAGAAGGCGCCGGCCAATGCCCGTCGCTCGGCACCTTCCAGGCCGGGATCGAGCTGGGCCAGCAACGCCCGGCGCTCGACCAGCAACTGGCGGAACGCCTCGAGCATCATTTCGTCCTTGCTGTCGAAATGGGCATAGAAACCACCGACAGTCAGCCCTGCCGCCCCCATCACCTGGCTGACGCTGGGCTCAGCCGGGCCATGCTGGATCAAGGCACTGCGCGCCGCTTCGAGAATGCGTTCACGAGTTCTGTTTTTCTTGTCGCTCATCAGAGACTCGCCGATGGGATATGATGACCGTAATATTATTCTCATCATATTTTTCCGCAAGTGGATTCAACTGCCATTTGTCGGCCAGGCTTTTTTTAGGGGGGAGAAAAACAAAAGGCCCATTCAATAAGCGAATGAGCCTTAAAAGTCCCGCAATACGCGGGTAAAAGTGGCGTCCCCTAGGGGACTCGAACCCCTGTTACCGCCGTGAAAGGGCGGTGTCCTAGGCCACTAGACGAAGGGGACGTAACCTTCGCGAAGATCCACGTGCGTGGACCCTGGCATAAATGGTGGAGCTAAGCGGGATCGAACCGCTGACCTCCTGCATGCCATGCAGGCGCTCTCCCAGCTGAGCTATAGCCCCGAAACAAAAGGCTCATCAATAATCGACGAGCCTTTTTAAGCCCTGCAAAACGCAGGAAAAGTGGCGTCCCCTAGGGGACTCGAACCCCTGTTACCGCCGTGAAAGGGCGGTGTCCTAGGCCACTAGACGAAGGGGACGTAACCTTCGCGAAGACCCACGTACGTGGACCCTGGCATAAATGGTGGAGCTAAGCGGGATCGAACCGCTGACCTCCTGCATGCCATGCAGGCGCTCTCCCAGCTGAGCTATAGCCCCGGATTTCTAGCCTCTCGGCCCAGCGACATCCTGAAACATCGCTTGTGCAAAACTGGCGTCCCCTAGGGGACTCGAACCCCTGTTACCGCCGTGAAAGGGCGGTGTCCTAGGCCACTAGACGAAGGGGACGAACCTTCTTACCTTCAAGACCCGGCTGCTGGACCCGATCTTGCTCGACAGCCTTGGCTGTCAAACGGAATTTGGTGGAGCTAAGCGGGATCGAACCGCTGACCTCCTGCATGCCATGCAGGCGCTCTCCCAGCTGAGCTATAGCCCCACAATGTCGCTCTGAACCGAAGCGCTGACTGGGTGCCTGGCGTTTCGTTTTCGTTCATCGCTGTGGACGGGGCGCATATTAAGATCGGATTGCAGGGCTGTCAAACTAATTTTTCAAAATATTCAAAAAAATTTTCACAGATAACAATCACTTACCACCCTACCCCGGTAAATCGAAGCGCCGCGCCCGTGCAGGAGCGGCCTCGTGTCGCGAAAGGGCCGCAAAGCGATCCGGGAATTTCGCCGCCAGGGCAAAAAATGCCGTGGCCGCTTCGCGGCCCTTTCGCGACCCAAGGAGCTCCTACAGGGTTCGGCCAGTGCCTTCAAAAGGCGCTCAGGCGATGGACGCCAGAAGCTTTTCCCATTCCTTGTTTTCTTTCTTCGACACGCCACCCAGCAGGTCCAGGGCCTGGCGCAGGCGGTAGCGGGTCAGGTCCGGGCCAAGGATTTCCATGGCATCGAGCACCGACACCGAGCTGGCCTGGCCGGTGATGGCGGCGAACATCAGCGGCATGGCGTCACGCAGCTTCAGTTCCAGCGCGTCGACTACCGCCTGGATGCAACCGGTGATGCGCTCCTTTTCCCATTGGCGCAGGCTTTCGAGCTTCCACAGGATCAGCTGGATCACCTGGCGCACCTGGTCGGCCGACAGTTTCTTGCTTTCGAACAGTTTGGCGTCGAGCTTCAGCGCACCTTCGAAGAAGAACCCGCCCAGCGGGGCAACCTGGCTGAAGGTTTCCACCCGGCCCTGCACGTGCGGGGCAATCTTCATCATGTAGTCGCTGTTGAACGCCCACTTCTGCAGGCGCGCGGCGAACTCTTCGACTGGCAGCTCGCGCAGCCACTGGCCGTTCAGCCAGGACAGCTTCTCGATGTCGAAGATCGGGCCACCCAGCGAAATACGCGACAGGTCGAAGTGTTCGACCATCTCCGCCAGCGAGAACTTCTCGCGCTCGTCCGGCATCGACCAGCCCATGCGGCCCAGATAGTTGAGCATCGCCTCGGGCATGAAGCCCATGCGCTCGTAGAAGGTCACCGAAGTCGGGTTCTTGCGCTTGGACAGCTTGGACTTGTCCGGGTTACGCAGCAGCGGCATGTAGCACAGCTTGGGCTGCTCCCAGCCGAAGTATTCGTACAGCTTGATCAGCTTGGGCGCCGATGGCAGCCACTCTTCGCCGCGCAGCACGTGGGTGATGCCCATCAGATGGTCGTCGACCACGTTGGCCAGGAAGTACGTCGGCAGGCCGTCGTTCTTCATCAGCACCTGCATGTCCATGCGGTCCCAAGGGATCTCTACATCGCCACGCAGCATGTCCGGGACCACGCACACGCCTTCGCTCGGCACCTTCATGCGGATCACGTGCGGCTCGCCAGCGTCCAGGCGACGCTGCACTTCCTCGGCGCTCATCAACAGCGCGCGGCCATCGTAGCGCGGGGTTTCGCCACGAGCCTGCTGTTCGGCACGCATCTGCTCCAGCTCTTCGGCGGTGCAGAAGCAATAGAAGGCATGGCCTGCGTCAACCAGTTGCTTGGCATATTTCGCGTAGATCTCGCCGCGCTCGCTCTGCCGGTACGGGCCGTGCGGGCCGCCGACGTCCGGGCCTTCGTTCCATTCGATGCCGAGCCAGCGCAGGGCATCGAAGATCTGCTGTTCCGACTCGCGCGTGGAGCGCAGCTGGTCGGTGTCTTCGATGCGCAGGATGAACTCACCGCCGTGCTGCTTGGCAAAGCAGTAGTTGAACAGGGCGATGTAGGCAGTGCCGACATGGGGGTCGCCGGTGGGCGATGGCGCGATACGCGTGCGTACGGTGGTCATGGAAGGTCTCGAACGAAAGATGAAACAAAGGCGGGATGTTAGCAGGAGGCAGGCACCGGGCTCCAGCAATGGCGCGAACGACACTTGTCGATAGCCACCATGCCGCTGTTAAATTTGTTTACATTTTCCCGAACGATAGTGCCCATGCCTGCCCAACTCAAACGTCGCCTGCTGGCCTTCTTCATCCTGGTGGCGACCGTTGCCCTCGCCTTCCTGGGCCACTGGTACTTCAAGGGGCGCTTCTACGAAAGCACCGACAACGCCTACGTGCAGGGCGAGATCACGCGCATCTCCAGCCAGTTGGGCGCGCGTATCGATGCCGTCGCGGTCGAGGACAACCAGCACGTGAACAAGGGTGACCTGCTGGTGCGCCTGGAGGCTGCCGACTTCGAACTTGCCGTGCAACGTGCTCGCGCCGCCCTGGCCACCCGCGAGGCCGAACAGCTGCAGGCAGAAAGCCGCCTCACCCAGCAGGCCAGCCTGATTGCCGCAGGCCTGGCCCAGGTGGCGGCAAGCCAGGCCACCTTCGACCGCTCGCGCCTGGACCTGAGCCGCGCCGAGAAGCTGCGCAAGCCGGGCTTCGTCTCGGAGGAACGGGTCACCACGTTGTCGGCCGACAGCCATGTCGCCGGCTCGCAGGTCGACAAGGCCCGCGCCGACCTGCAAAGCCAGCGCCAGCAGGTCAACGCGCTGAGCGCTGAACTCAAGCGCCTCGATGCGCAAATCGCCAATGCCCGCGCCGACCTGGCCCAGGCCGAACTGAACCTGACCCGCTGTGAAATACGCGCGCCGATCAGTGGCACCATTGGCCAGCGCAATGCACGTGACGGCCAGGTGGTGCAGGCCGGTGCCTACCTGCTGTCGATCGTGCCGGACGAAGACATCTGGGTGCAGGCCAATTTCAAGGAAACCCAGATCGGCCGCATGCAGCCCGGGCAACGCGCCGAACTGTTGTTCGACAGCTATCCCGACACACCGATCGAAGGCCGGGTCGACAGCCTGTTCGCCGCCTCAGGCGCCCAGTTCAGCCTGTTGCCGCCCGACAATGCCACCGGCAACTTCACCAAGGTGGTGCAACGCATTCCGGTCAAGCTGACCTTCCGCGCCGACAACCCGCTGCACGGGCACATCCGCCCGGGCATGTCGGTGACCGCCACCGTCGACCTGCGCAGCGAAGACGAAGGCCGAAATGGCCGGTGACGTGTTGCTCAGGCCCACTGCGGAGCCGACCCGGCGCGACTGGATCGCGGTAATGAGCGTGATGCTCGGCGCCTTCATGGCGGTGCTGGACATCCAGATCACCAACTCGTCGCTGAAGGACATCCAAGGCGCATTGTCGGCGACGCTGGAGGAAGGCTCGTGGATTTCCACCTCGTACCTGGTGGCGGAGATCATCATGATTCCGCTCACCGCCTGGCTGGTGCAACTACTGTCGGCGCGGCGCCTGGCGGTGTGGGTATCCGGCGGCTTCCTGCTGTCGTCGCTGCTGTGTTCGATGGCCTGGAACCTGGAAAGCATGATCCTGTTCCGCGCCCTGCAGGGCTTTACCGGCGGAGCATTGATCCCGCTGGCCTTCACCCTGACCCTGATCAAGCTGCCCGAGCACCACCGTGCCAAGGGCATGGCCATGTTTGCCATGACCGCCACCTTCGCCCCCTCGATCGGCCCCACCCTGGGTGGCTGGCTGACTGAAAACTGGGGCTGGGAATACATCTTCTACATCAATATCCCGCCCGGTCTGGTAATGATCGCCGGCCTGCTGTACGGGCTGGAGAAGAAGGACGCACATTGGGAGCTGCTGAAAAGTACCGACTACGCCGGTATCGTCACCCTGGGGCTGGGGCTGGGCTGCCTGCAGGTGTTTCTGGAAGAAGGCCACCGCAAGGACTGGCTGGAATCGCAACTGATCGTCGGCCTCGGCAGCATCGCCCTGGTCAGCCTGATCACTTTCATCATCCTGCAGTTTTCCAGACCACAGTCACTGATCAACCTGCGCATCCTCGGCAACCGCAACTTCGGCCTGGCGAGCATCGCCAGCCTGGGCATGGGCGTGGGCCTGTATGGCTCGATCTACCTGTTGCCGCTGTACCTGGCACAGATACAGGGCTACAACGCCTTGCAGATCGGTGAGGTGATCATGTGGATGGGCATCCCGCAGCTGTTCCTCATCCCGCTGGTGCCGCAGTTGATGAAAGTGGTGTCGCCCAAGGTGTTGTGCGCCTTGGGGTTCTGCCTGTTCGGTGCCGCCAGTTTCGGCTCGGGGGTGCTCAACCCGGATTTCGCCGGGCCGCAGTTCAACCATATCCAGATCATCCGCGCCATCGGCCAGCCGATGATCATGGTGACCATCTCCCTGATCGCTACGGCGTATATCCAGCCGCAGGATGCCGGGTCGGCGTCGAGCCTGTTCAATATCCTGCGCAACCTGGGCGGGGCGATCGGCATTGCGCTGCTGGCCACGCTGCTGGATGCGCGGACCAAGGTGTACTTCGATTACCTGAGGGAAGCACTGGTGCCAAGCAACCCTCAGGTGGCGGAGCGCCTGGCACAACTGGCAGAGCGACTGGGAAATGACAACGCCGCGCTGGGTAAATTGAGCGAGATTACCCATCAGCAGGCGTTGATCATGGCCTACAACGATGCCTTCCACTTTGTCGGCATCGGCTTGGCGGTGAGCATGGTGGCGGTGCTGATGACCCGCAAGCTGCCGGAGGGGCTGAAGGCCGGGGAAGCCCATTAGGCTTGCTACAGATGCGGCGCGGTCCTGTTGGAGCACCCCCGCCAGGCTTCAGCTGGTAATCAACCGCTCCCGCAGCTGGGCAATCTCGTCGCGCAATTGCGCCGCCGCCTCGAATTCCAGGTCGCGGGCGAACTGCATCATCTTCTCTTCCAGCTGCTTGATGCGCTTGGTGATCTCGCCTGGCGTGCGCAGCTCGGCCTCGTAACGGGCACTCTCCTCCGCTGCCTTGGCCATGCCCTTGCGCTTCTTGCTGCGCGCGCCAGGCACGGTGGCACCTTCCATGATGTCGGTGATGTCCTTGACCACGCCCTTGGGCACGATGCCATGGGCCTGGTTGAAGGCGATCTGCTTCTCGCGACGGCGTTCGGTTTCGTCGATGGCCCGCTGCATCGAACCGGTAATCTGGTCGGCGTACAGAATGGCCCGGCCATTGAGGTTGCGCGCCGCGCGGCCGATGGTCTGGATCAGCGAGCGCTCGGAGCGCAGGAAGCCTTCCTTGTCGGCATCAAGGATTGCCACCAGCGACACCTCGGGCATGTCCAGGCCCTCGCGCAACAGGTTGATGCCAACCAGCACGTCGAAGGTCCCCAGGCGCAGGTCACGGATGATCTCCACCCGCTCGACGGTGTCGATGTCCGAGTGCAGGTAACGCACCCGCACGTCGTGGTCGGCCAGGTAGTCGGTGAGGTCTTCGGCCATGCGCTTGGTGAGCGTGGTGGCCAGCACCCGCTCGCCTTGTGCCACACGCTTGCGGATTTCCGACAGCAGGTCGTCGACCTGGGTCAGCGCCGGCCGCACTTCCACCTGGGGGTCGACCAGGCCGGTCGGGCGCACCACCTGCTCGACCACGCGCCCGGCGTGCTCGGCCTCGTATGGGCCCGGCGTGGCGGACACGAAAATGGTCTGCGGGCTGACCGCCTCCCACTCGTCAAAACGCATGGGCCGGTTGTCCAGCGCCGAGGGCAGGCGGAAACCGTATTCGACCAGGGTTTCCTTGCGCGAGCGGTCGCCCTTGTACATGGCGCCTACCTGCGGAACGCTGACGTGGGACTCGTCAATGACCAGCAGAGCATCAGGCGGCAGGTAGTCGTAAAGGGTCGGCGGCGGCGCACCGGCCGGGCGCCCGGAGAGGTAGCGCGAGTAGTTTTCGATGCCGTTGCAGTAGCCCAGCTCCAGGATCATCTCCAGGTCGAAGCGGGTCCGTTGCTCGAGGCGCTGCGCCTCCACCAGCTTGTTGGCCTTGTGCAGGTATTCCAGACGGTCCCTGAGCTCTTCCTTTATGCCTTCGACCGCATCCAGCAGGGTTTCCCGCGGGGTTACGTAGTGACTCTTGGGGTAGAAGGTGAAACGCGGCAGCTTGCGGAAGACCTCGCCAGTCAGCGGGTCGAAGGCGGCGATGTTCTCCACCTCGTCATCGAACAGTTCGATGCGGATCGCCTCGAGGTCCGATTCGGCCGGGAATATGTCGACCACATCGCCACGCACGCGGAAGGTGGCGCGGGCGAAGTCCATCTCGTTGCGGGTGTATTGCAGGTCGGCCAGGCGTCGCAGCAGCGCACGCTGGTCGAGCTTGTCGCCGCGGTCGACGTGCAGGACCATCTTCAGGTAGGTCTCCGGGCTGCCCAGGCCGTAGATGCACGAGACCGTGGTGACGATGATCGCATCGCGCCGCTCCAGCAGCGCCTTGGTTGCCGACAGGCGCATCTGCTCGATATGGTCGTTGATCGACGCGTCCTTCTCGATGAAGGTATCGGACGACGGCACATAGGCTTCGGGTTGGTAGTAGTCGTAGTAGGAAACGAAGTACTCCACCGCGTTGTTGGGGAAGAACGCCTTGAACTCGCCATACAGCTGCGCGGCCAGGGTCTTGTTCGGCGCCAGCACCAGGGTCGGGCGCTGCACCTGCTGGATGACGTTGGCAATGCTGAAAGTCTTGCCCGAGCCGGTCACCCCGAGCAACGTCTGGTGCGACAACCCCGCCTCGATGCCTTCGACCATCTGGCGAATGGCCTCGGGCTGGTCGCCGGCCGGCTGGAAACGGGTGACGAGCTGGAACTCGGACATGACGGACCTCGCGGTGTTGCGGCAACTGTAAATTTAGCCAGTAGTCTATACCTAAATGCGGACGCCGGGGGTGCTTTGACGGCATGGCCGTGAATGCTTGTTACGGTGGACCTGGCATTTAGACCAATGGTTGTAAAATATTTGCGCAAATGGCTGGAAAAGCTGCGCCATAGTGTCGCGGTGACCGGCCGGTATCACTATACTGACACCCCGTTTGTGCACCGCTTCAGTGCATTCGGCTGGAGCGTGTACGTCCTATCACACTCCAATCAGAGCCAAGGTAACAATGAGCCTGTTTTCCGCTGTCGAGCTGGCACCCCGCGACCCTATTCTGGGCCTCAACGAAGCATTCAACGCCGACCCACGTACCGACAAGGTCAACCTGGGCGTGGGCGTTTACTGCAATGAGGAAGGCCGCATTCCGCTGCTGCGTGCCGTGATCGAAGCCGAGACCCAGCGTGCTGCCCAGCACGCCTCGCGCGGCTACCTGCCGATCGACGGCATCGCCTCCTACGACCAGGCTGTACAGAAGCTGCTGTTCGGCGCCGAGTCGCCGCTGCTGGCCGCTGGCCGCGTGGTCACCGTGCAGGCCGTGGGCGGTACCGGCGCGCTGAAGATCGGCGCCGACTTCCTCAAGCGTATCTCGCCGAACGCCGTGGTCGCCATCAGCGACCCGAGCTGGGAAAACCACCGCGCCCTGTTCGAATCGGCCGGCTTCCCGGTGCAGAACTACCGCTATTACGACGCGCCGACCAACGATGTCAACCGCGCCGGCATGCTGGAAGACCTGAACAAGCTGCCCTCCGGCTCGATCGTGGTATTGCACGCCTGCTGCCACAACCCAACGGGTGTCGACCTGAACCTGGACGACTGGAAAAACGTGCTGGAAGTGGTCAAGGCCAAGGGCCACGTGCCATTCCTCGACATGGCCTACCAGGGCTTCGGTGACGGCATCGCCGAAGACGCCTTTGCCGTACGCCTGTTCGCCGAGTCTGGCCTGGAGTTCTTCGTGTCCAGCTCGTTCTCCAAGTCGTTCTCGCTGTATGGCGAGCGCGTCGGTGCGCTGTCGATCGTCACCGCGTCCAAGGACGAAAGCACCCGTGTGCTGTCGCAGGTCAAGCGCGTGATCCGCACCACCTACTCCAACCCGCCGACCCATGGCGCAACCATCGTCGCCACCGTGCTGAACAGTGCCGAACTGCGCCAGATGTGGGAAACCGAACTGGCCGAAATGCGCGAGCGCATCCATGGCATGCGCAAGCAGATGGTCGAGCTGCTGGCCCAGTACGGTGCCAAGCGCGACTTCAGCTTCGTTGGCCGTCAGGTCGGCATGTTCTCCTATTCGGGCCTGACCGTGGAGCAAGTTGCCCGCCTGAAGAACGACTTCGGCATCTATGCCCTGGACACCGGCCGCATTGCAGTAGCCGCACTGAACCAGAGCAACATCCACGTGGTCACCAAAGCCATCGTCGAAGTGCTGTAACTGCTTGATTTGGCAGGGGGTGGCTTGACTTCCCCCTGGCAATCAGTAAGATACGCGCAGATTCCGCGATAGCTCAGTCGGTAGAGCAAATGACTGTTAATCATTGGGTCCCTGGTTCGAGTCCAGGTCGCGGAGCCAAACACTGAAAAGCCCCCGGATGCGCAAGCACCGGGGGCTTTTTCGTTGCATCGCCGTCAGCAGCGCCCGATCGGGTAAAACACACCGTGGCTCCACACACCCAGCCACTCCTCGCCATCGATCTCCCGCGGTACTGCCAGTTCCACCAGTTGGTAGAACACGTTGCGATGGATCAGGGCTTCGAGGTTGCTGCGCATCAACACATACGGCGACGGCTCCTGGGTCTTCGGGTCGATCACCACGCGCAGCGGATTGGCAGGCCCGGCCTCCACCTGATCCTCGACATTGCTGGTGAAGCGCAGCACCTGCTGCTCCCCTTCCCCCTGAACGTCCAGCGCCACCGCCACGAACGGCGCATCGTCCACGCGGATGCCCACTTTTTCCACCGGGGTCACCAGGAAATAGGCATCGCCATCGCGGCGGATGATGGTGGAAAACAGCCGCACCATCGGCTTGCGCCCGATGGGGGTGCCCAGGTAATACCAGGTGCCATCGCGGGCGATGCGCATATCGATGTCACCGCAGAAATCCGGGTTCCACAGATGCACTGGCGGCAGGCCCTTGACCTTGGGAAGCTGCGCAAGAAGATCATTGGCCTTGCCGGAATCGCTCATCGCGCCTGCCTCATTCACTCATGCCCAGAAGGCTACGAGCGTACTCGCGCATCGGCGCCGCAAGCAAATCTTCCGGGGTATTATCGTGCAGCGTCAACAAACCGCCACGGCTCTTGATACGCGCAGTGTCGATCAGGTAACGGGTGTTGGTCTCGATCAGCATCATCTGCACCACGCCGGTGTCCCAGCCCAGGCGGTCGATCGCCTGTTCGTCGTACCATTCGTCGCCGTTCCCGATTCGGTCGTCGGTACGGGCAAAGCGGGTGTACAGCACATAATCGGCCCCCACCGAGCGTGCCTGGGCGATGGCCTCCTCCAGGCCCAGTGGGCCCTGGGCACGGCGTACCAGCGGGAAGTATTCGACGAAACTCTTGAACGCCTGCTCGGCCACTGCGTTCTGCCGTGGCACCGGCCCCTTGCCCGGCGGCACGAACGCGCCCTGGCCGATGAAGATGAACGAATCGGGCTGCAGGCGAATCGACAGGGTGCGACGGGTATCGCTGTGGTCCAGCAAACCGGCATCGCTCAAGTGATAGCGGACGCCCTCGCCCATATCGCTGACATTCATACAACCGCCCAGCGCCATCAGCGCCAGCAGCAAAACCAGGCTACGCATCTTTCCTCCAGTTGCCGGCGACGAAAAACCGGCGGATAGCCGGCGGATGCAGCTTTTGCGCCAGCTTCAGCCGCCGATCACCTTCATCACCATCACGTCACCGGAAAAGGCTACATCCTGCTTGTCTGCCAGGGCCTTGACCAGCAGGCGCTGCAGGGCTGGGAGCGCCTGGTGGCGCGGCTTTTCCAGCAAATCGCCAACGAAGTGGCGATTCCCCGACGACAGGCAGCCATGCAACCAGCCCGTAGACGAAAGGCGCAGCCGTGAGCAGCTGCGGCAGAACGGTAGGCTCTCGTTGGCAATTACACCGAAATGGCCTTTGCCCGAGATTTGATAACGCAAGGCGGTGGCGTCCAGCGGCGCGTCCACCTGGGCAAAGGCATGCTTTTCAGCGATCAAGGCCAGCAACTGATCAAGGCCGACGAATTGCTGCACAAAGGCGTTGTGGTCACGGGCCAGGTGCCCCATGCGCATGAGCTCGATGAAACGCAGTTCGAAACCGCGCGCCAGGCAGTAGTCCAGCAGCGGCAGCACCTGGTCGAGGTTGTGCCCGCGCATCGGTACCATGTTCACCTTGACCTGCATGCCAAGCGCGCCAGCCTGCTCCATGCCCGCCAGCACACTGGCCAGGTCACCCCCGCGGGCAATGCGGCGAAAGGCCCGAGGGTCCAGCGTATCAAGGGAAATATTGAGCCGGCGAATACCCGCCGCCTGCAGCTGTGGCAATTTGCGCGTCAGCAGCTGGCCATTGGTGGTCAGCGAGATATCGTTGAGGTCGAGTCTGGCCACAGCCGTCAGAAAGTCCCCCAGACGCGGGCTGACCAGTGGCTCACCGCCAGTGATACGCAACCGCTCGATGCCAGCTGCCTCGATAAGGTAGGCGACACCACGGGCCAGAGAAGCTGCCGGCAACTCGTCCTGCGCCGCCACCAGGCGCTTGCCGTCAGGGACGCAGTAGGTGCAGGCATAATTGCAGGCAGCCGTCAGGCTGACACGCAGGTTGCGAAATCGCCTGCCTTGACGATCGACGATCATGAATGACTCCGGCATGGGTGGTGGGGCCGACAAAACCTGACTTATAAATCAGGTTTTTGCAAGCCCCCACTTCATGCCGGTTTCAGGTGCAAGCCTCGAAATGCGTCAGTTCGAGGGTTCCGGGTCGCGTTTGCGCTTGTTGCCCATGCGTACGCCAATGTCCATGAGGAACTGGAAGAAGCCTTCCTGGTCCTCCAGCACGTTGCTCCAGAACGGCGAGTGGTACAGCGCCACGGCGCCATGCACCAGCGCCCAGGCTGCACAGTAGTGGAAATACGGCGGCACGTCTTCGAGCTTGCCTTCGCTGATACGGCCCTTGATCAGCTGGGTCAGGCGGTCGAAGTTGGAAGCACGGATGCTGTGCAATTGCTCGACCATTTCCGGTACCTGGTTGCCCTTGACCACCTTTTCTTCCAGACGGTCGAACAGCCGGTAACGCTGCGGATCGCGCATGCGGAACTCGAAGTAGGCGCGCGACAGGGCTTCCTTGTCGCGGTCAACGTCGGCCGAGTGCAACAGCGCGTTCAGGTCGCGCTCGTAGTCGAGCATCAGGCGCAAGTAGATTTCCGCCTTGGACTTGAAGTGCTTGTAGATCGTGCCTTTGCCGATGCCCACGGCGTCGGCGATCATCTCGACGGTGACGCTGTCTTCACCCTGTTCGAGGAACAGTTTGAGCGCGGTATCGAGGATTTCCTGTTCGCGACGGCGAAACTCACGGACCTTACGAGGTTCTTTCTGCATAGGAAGGACTGGATGACAATCGAAGCGGTTTATTATGCCTAACTTGCGGGAAATTGCACGGATCATCCACGCATGTCTATGTTTCATGATGCATACAGCCATGCGCTGCGGGAGGAATGAAACGCCGGCGTATTCCAAATCTGTTTAAAAAACGACCAACAGACACTGGCACTGCGCCAAACCTGGCCAATACTTCAAGTGTTGGCGCGGCGCATCCCCCCCAAGTGGCGCGCCGATAAAGGTGCTCAGGGACCGCGTACCTTTGTTTTACTCCTAATGGTCTTAACCCGGATTCCCCCCCAGAACCCGGGTTTTTTTTGTGTGCTTGCGCGGGGTATCAGGGCGGGGGCGACTGGCCCCTGCCCTTTGTGAATCAAGCCACGCGTGCCAGCGGGAACAGCCGCTTGAAATTGGCCGTGGTCTGTTCGGCCAGCTGCTCATAACTGGCCCCCCGCAACGAAGCCACATACTCCGCGACCTCACGCACGTACTGTGGCAGGTTCGGCTTGCCACGATGAGGGATCGGCGCCAGGTACGGCGAATCGGTTTCCACCAGCAGCCGATCGACCGGCACCTGCCGCGCCACCTCACGCAGGGCATCGGCATTACGGAATGTGACGATGCCAGAGAGTGAGATGTAATACCCCAGGTCCAGCGCAGCCTTGGCCATCGCCCAGTCTTCGGTGAAGCAGTGCAACACGCCCGCCTGCGGCAGAGCAGCTTCGCGCAGCAGCGCCAGGGTATCGGCGCGCGCCGCGCGGGTATGCACGATCACCGGCTTGCCGGTCTGCCGCGAAGCCTCCAGGTGCAGGCGGAACGAAGCCTGCTGCAGCTCGGCAGCCTCCGGCTCGTAGTGGTAATCCAGCCCGGTTTCGCCAATCGCCACCACATGCGGGTGGGCCAGCTCGCGCAGCAGCCACTCCAGCGCCGGGGTTTCACCCGGGGCCAGATCCAGCGGGTGCACGCCCACCGAGCAGTCGACATCAGCATACCGCTCGCTCAGCGCCTTCACCGCGCCGGCATTTTCGGCACTGACGCCGATACACAGGAAATGCCCGACCCCGCGCTCCCGCGCCGCCTGCAAGGCAGCATCGAGAGAGCCCTGGTGGGCGCTGAGGTCAAGCCGGTCAAGGTGGCAATGAGAATCTACGAGCATGAGATAACGGCACACATGAAAAAATGAAAATCAGCGGGCGCCCGGCAATTGCAGCCAGTGGGCCAGCAGCGACTCAAGCAACAGGGCGCGATTGAGGTTGGCCTTGCCCAGTACCTTCTGGCGTTGCTCCAGGAGCCACGCCTGCACCTCCAGCACCTTGGCCTGACGGCTCTTCTGCGCCAGGTACTGGACTACCTTGCGCATATCGGCCAAGCCTAGCCCCTCCTCGTCCTGGGTCAATTGGTAGCGCAGGATCAGCTGCGCCCAATCGCAGAACCAGTCGAACAGCAGCAGCAGCGGCACGTTGTTCCAGGCTTCGGCCAGCTGGCTGGGCGATTGCTGCTGCTTGAGCAGTTTCTTCACCCCGTCAGTCACCAGCGCCCGCTGCTCGCGCACACCTTGCGCCTGCAGGCTGACTGCCATCAACGGTGAGCCGGCAGCCAGCGTCAGCAATTCATCACGCTCGGCCTCGTCACTCTCCGGTAGCGCACTCGCCAGCCAGGCCCGGCTCTGCGCCAGGCTGGGCTGCGGGCAGGCAACCTGCTGGCAGCGGCTCTTGATGGTAGGCAGCAAGCGACTGGGCTGATGGGAAACCAGCAGCAGCACGGTATCGCCGGAAGGCTCTTCGAGGCTCTTGAGCAGGGCGTTGGAGGCGTTGACGTTCATCGCTTCCACCGGCTCGATCAGCACCACCTTGCGCCCGCCCTGCTGTGCCGTCTGCACCACGAAAGCCACCAGGTCGCGCACTTGGTCGACCTTGATCGGCTTGTCGGCTTCCTCGGGTTCGAGGACAAAATTGTCCGGGTGGCTGCCGGCCTTCAGCAGCAGGCAGGCCTTGCACCCACCACAGGCCTCCAGGCCTTGGGGTTGCTGGCACAGCAGACGCGCCATGAGGCGCTCGGCCAGCGCCCGCTTGCCGATGCCCTGCGGCCCGTGCAGCAGGTAGGCGTGAGCGTGCCGGCTGCGGCCGGCCAGTTGTTGCCACAGGGCCTGCTGCCAGGGAAAGACTTCAGCCATGGGTGGCAATACGCTCGACAGGCAAACCGCGCCCGCCGCCCTGACAGGCATGGATGGCATCATGTTTTCGGTTTTCACCAAACGTAAACACTGTGGGTTACAATCCTTTCTCGAAAACGTAAACGCCCTTGAAGCCCAGTAAATACAGGAGTTCGGGCAGCAAACGGGGAGTACGACATGCGAACAATCATCGGCCTTGCAGCCCTGGCTCGGTCTGGTAAGGACACCGTAGCTTCAATGCTGCTGAGCTACCCAGGGGTTGCTGCCTACGCACTTGCCGATCCTCTCAAGCTTGGTTGCCAGGCGCTGTTTGGTCTCACCGAGGCCGAGACATGGAGCGATGACATCAAGGAGCAGCGCATCGATCTGTGGGCTCGCTCCCCAAGAGAATTCTTCCAGACGGTTGGTACCGAATGGATGCGCAATCATAACCCAGACCACTGGCTGATCCGAGCGGAACGCGAAATCAATCCACCTGCGGCCGCACAGAGCGGTGCGATCAAGGCTTCACCTTCGAAGCCAAACCACACCCCATTTACCCTGGCCGCCCAAGCCATCTTCGATTTCACTGATGAGCAGCTGTCAGACCCAAAGCTCCTGGCCAGCCAGGACCCCACCTGGGGTCTTTCACCCGCGGAAGCCATCGAGCTACTCAAAGGCCACGCATACGCCTTGTACCCGGACTATGACGCCCGGCGCGCCAAACGCCCTCTCGAACAGTTGAAACCGCGCAGCAAGATCCCTGCTGACGCTACGACCGTGATCTTCAAAGACATCCGCTTTGAAAACGAAGCCGCATTTCTTCGCGGCCACAACGGCCTGATCTGGCACATCGTTCGGCCAAACCTTCAGAGGGTCAACGCACATTCTTCCGAGCACGGCATTGCCCAGGCACCCGGCGACCTGCTGATCACCAACGCAGGTTCTCTGGGTGACCTGCAGGCAGCTGTCCAGCACGCATGGCAGCAAAGCAAGCCCGTAACGGCTTGTGAGAAATCGCTCGCAAGGCAATAAGGAAATACAGAACGATCGCGACCAGGCCATGCCGGCACATGGACTGTGAATTGCCGCAGGGTGGAACTGCCAGCGTTGCCGGTCACGAGGCAGTTCCAAGCCCCGGGGGGCCACTCAATGGGAGTGCCGCGGCATCCCCCCTTCACGGGCAATCACACGCATGTGCAGCGTCGCCGGTTCCAGGCAGCCACCGGTGGACAGCTGCCCCACGAGTTGACGATAGAGTTCCTGCCAGGGTGTCTGCGAGGCCGGGATGTTCGGCTTCCACGCCGCACGGCGGCGTGCCACCTCTTCTTCGTCCACCAGCAGGTCGACCCGTCGCTGGTTGAGGTCCACGCGCAGCCAATCGTTGGTTTGCAGCAATGCCAGGCCACCGCCCACCGCCGCTTCCGGCGACATGTTGAGGATCGACGGGCTGGCCGAGGTGCCGCTCTGGCGACCATCGCCCAGGCACGGCAGCGAATCGATGCCTTTCCTGATCAGTGCCGCCGGCGGCGCCATGTTCACCACCTCGGCGCTGCCCGGGTAGCCCACGGTGCCGGCGCCACGAATCACCAGGATGCAACGCTCGTCGATGTCCAGTGCCGGGTCGTCGATGCGCGCGTGGTAGTCCTCCGGCCCCTCGAACACAATGGCCCTGGCCTCGAAGCTGTTTTCCTTGCCCGGTTCGGCCAGGTAGGTCTTGCGGAAGGCTTCGCCCACCACTGACATCTTCATGATCGCGCTGTCGAAGAAATTGCCGCTGAGCACGATGAAACCGGCGTTGTGCTTGAGCGGCGCATCGAACGGCAGGATGACCTCGCGATTGCTGGTGGCTGTGTCGCGAACCACCTCACCGATGGTCTTGCCGCTGACCGTCGCGCATGCCTCGTGCAGACGGCCGGCCTTGCGCAGTTCATGCATCACCGCCGGAACGCCGCCCGCGCGGTGGAAGCCTTCACCCAGGTATTTGCCTGCCGGCATGCAATTGACCAGCAGCGGCACGTTCTCGCCGATGCGCTGCCAGTCGTCCAGCGACAGCTCGATGCCCATGTGCCGGGCGATAGCGATCAGGTGCGGTGGACAGTTGCTCGAAGCGCCCAGGGCCGAAGCCACGGCGATGGCATTCTCGAATGCCTCGCGGGTCATGATCGACGACGGCCGCACGTCCTGCATCACCAGCTCGCAGATGCGCCGCCCGGTGGCGTAGGCCATCTGCCCGCGTTCGCGGTAGGGCGCGGGGATGCTTGCGCAGCCTGGCAGCGACATGCCCAGGGCCTCGGCCAGGGCATTCATCGACAGTGCCGTGCCCATGGTGTTGCAATGGCCTACCGACGGTGAGGCGGCGGTGGTCATCTCCATGAAGCCTTCGTAGTCGATTGCGCCCGCGGCCATCAGGTTGCGCGCATGCCACAGCACCGTGCCCGAGCCGATCAGCTGGCCCTGGTGGTGGCCATCGAGCATCGGGCCGCCGGACAGCACGATGGCCGGTATGTCCGTGGTGGCAGCGGCCATCAGGCAAGCCGGGGTGGTCTTGTCGCAGCCGGTGGTCAGCACGACGCCATCCAGCGGGTAGCCGTGGAGGATTTCCACCAGGCCCAGGTAGGCGAGGTTGCGGTCCAGCGCGGCGGTAGGCCGGCGGCTCTGCTCGGCGATCGGGTGCACCGGAAATTCCATGGGGATGCCTCCGGCATCGCGAATCCCCGCCTTGACCCGTTGGGCCAGTTCCAGGTGGTGGCGGTTGCAGGGCGTCAGGTCACTGCCGGTCTGGGCGATGCCGATGATCGGCCGGCCCGATTGCAGTGCGTCACGGGTCAGGCCGTAGTTCATGTAGCGCTCGACGTACAGCGCGGTCATGTCGGCGTGGCTCGGGTCGTCGAACCATTGCTGGCTGCGCAACGGGCGTTTCGGGGTATCGGTCATGTCGTTCTCTCTTGTATTTATTGGCAACCGTCAGCGTTGCAACACGCTGGCATGTGCAGAGCTGTGCACCACTGGGCGCCGCTGCCAACCCTGTGATCAAGGGCAGGCTTCCCCGACAGAGTGTTGCAGCAGCCCTCGGGCAGCCAGGTTGCGCATCATCGCGCCGAGGCCGAAGGTCCAGGGGCGGGCCTTGTCACTCGTGGTCACCTGGTTGTGCAACTGGCCCAGCAAGGGGCTGGCGATGCGCACCTGGTCGCCAGGCTTGTGGGTGAAACCCGCACCCGGCAGGTCACGGTCCTCGGTCGGGGCGAAAAGCGTGCCAAGGAACAGCAGGAAACCGTCGGGGTATTGATGGTTTTCATTGAGCGTCTGCCGGACCAGATCTTCTGGGTCGCGGCTGATCTGGTCCATCGAACTGCTGCCGACCAGGCGGTAGCCGTCACTGCCCACGACTTCCAGGTCGACCACGCAGCGGCGCACCGCATCCAGGTCGAAGGTTTCGTCGAACAGGCGAATGAACGGGCCCACCGCGCACGAGGCGTTATTGTCCTTGGCCTTGCTAAGCAGCAGTGCGCTGCGCCCCTCGAAATCACGCAGGTTGACGTCATTGCCCAGGGTTGCGCCGTGGATGCGACCGCGGCTGTCCACCGCCAGCACCACCTCGGGCTCGGGGTTGTTCCAGGCCGAATGGGGATGCACGCCAATAGCGCTGCCACTGCCCACCGCCGCCAGCACCGGGGCCTTGGTGAACACCTCGGCATCCGGGCCGATGCCGACTTCCAGATACTGCGACCACATGCCCTGTTCGATCAGCAGTGACTTGAGCGCCATGGCCTGTGGTGAACCGGGGCGTACTGCCCGCAGGTTATCGCCGATCACCGAGCGCACCGTGGCGCGCACGGCCTCGGCCTTGCTGGCATCGCCACCGGCCTGCTCTTCGATCACCCGCTCGATCATGCTGGCAGCGAAGGTCACGCCTGCTGCCTTGATCACCTGCAGGTCGGCCGGTGCGAGCAGGTAAGGCAGGTTGGCGTCGAATGCTTCGCCGCTATTGCCCAACAGGGCCTCGACGCTGCAAAGGAAGCGGCCTGGGGTGCTGCGCACGGCCTGCACCGGCTCTTGGCTTTCCAGCAGTTGGCTGAGGGTGGCGAAACGTTCGCTGAGATCGAACACGCCGTCGGCACGCAAAGTGATCAATGAAGGCCCCCCAGGTTCGCCGGGGGTCCAGGCGCGACCGATCAGAGTGCCGGTCAGGCCATCCTCGGGCAGGGTATTGGCGGGCGTGAGGGTCATCGGCATGGCATCAGATCTCTCGGAACAGGAAAACTGCACGCTAGGCAAGCCACGCGATAAACTCCAATGGCATCTTTTCACTATTCGATAACTCAGAGTTATTGCAACAAAGGTGGCTCACATGTCGGACCTGTCTTTCTCCCACGTTTGCAACTGGCTCAAATTCCGCCACCTGTTGCTTATCGACACGCTTGGGCGCACCCACAACATGCACCTGGCGGCACAGCAGATGAACCTCACCCAGCCCGCGATCAGCAAGATGCTGAAGGAAATCGAAAACCTGCTCGGTTTCGCCCTGTTCGACCGCCTGCCACGTAGCATGCCGCCAACCGCGTTGGGCGAGCAGGTATTGCGCTATGCCCAGGTCGCCCTCAACGATGCGCGCAATTTCGTCGATCAGATCGACAGCCTGCGCCAGGGGGGGCACGGCCATTTGAAAGTGGGCGGCATTTTTGCCGCCACCGCCGTGGCGCTGCCGGATGCCATCATCGAAATCAAGCGGCGCAAGCCATTGCTGTCGATCGAGGTGGTGGAGCAGACCAGCGATCACTTGATGGCCATGCTCGAGGACAAGGTACTGCATCTGGCCGTGGCCCGCTTCACCGACGTGTCGCAGGGCCAGCGCTTCGACTTCCAGCCGCTGGCGCCGGAACCCTTCTGCTTCGTGGTCAACAACCAGCACCCGTTGAGCAAGGCCGGGCCTGTGACCTTGCCACAGCTGCTGGAGTGGCCATGGATTCTCTACCCCAAGGGCACGCCCATCCGCGGACGCATGGAGCGAGCCTTCGCCCAGGCGGGCGTGGCGGTGCCGCGCAATACCATCGATACCATTTCCATGCAGACCTTCCTCAAGGTGCTACTGGGTGGGCCGATGATCGGCATGCTGCCCCAGGCGATGGTCGAGCCGCACCTGGCCAGTGGCGTACTGGTCAACCTTGACACGCCCCTGCACCTGAGCCCCCAGGACTACGGCATTCTCTCGCGCAAAGGCGAGCCCTTGAGCGGCGCGGCCTTGGAGTTTGCCGAGATTCTCCTGGCACATGCACGTCGCGCTCCGGAGGATTGATAACCCTGCGTTATCGGATGATCCCTAAAAGCCATTGGGCAAGCATCGCTGACCCGCCTAGATTAGCGCCCCATGTTCTTCCGTAACGCCGAGGAATCATCCATGACGTCATATGCAGGCCAACAGTTCATCGGCGGGAGCCGCCGCGCTACTGGCCAGGCGACTCTTTACAGCATCGATGCGCGCACCGGGCAGGCCCTGCCCGAAGCGTTTTATCAAGCCACTGAACAAGAGGTGGACGCCGCTGCCCGGGCAGCGGCTGCAGCCTATCCAGTCTACCGGGCACTGCCCGCCGCGCGCCGCGCCGAGTTCCTCGACGCGATCGCCGAGGCGCTGGATGGCTTGGGCGACGACTTCATCGAAACCGTATGCCATGAAACGGCCTTGCCGCCAGCGCGTATCCAGGGCGAGCGGGCGCGAACCAGTGGCCAGCTGAGGCTGTTCGCCACGGTACTGCGCCGAGGTGATTTCACGGGCGCTCGTATCGATCGTGCACAGCCCGAGCGTCTGCCACTGCCGCGCCTGGACATCCGCCAATGCCGCATGGGCCTTGGGCCGGTCGCGGTCTTCGGCGCCAGCAACTTCCCCCTGGCATTCTCGACGGCCGGTGGCGACACCGCCGCAGCGTTGGCCGCCGGTTGCCCAGTGGTATTCAAGGCCCACAGTGGCCACATGGCCACAGCACAATGGGTGGCCGAGGCCATCGTCGGCGCCGCTGAACGCTGCGCGATGCCTGCGGGTGTATTCAACATGGTGTTTGGCGGCAGGGTCGGCGAGGTGTTGGTCAAGCACCCGGATATTCAGGCCGTTGGCTTCACTGGTTCGCTCAAGGGCGGACGGGCCTTGTGCGATATGGCAGCGGCGCGACCTCGGCCTATTCCGGTATTCGCCGAAATGAGCAGTATCAACCCGGTGCTGGTCCTGCCCCAGGCGCTGGCTATTCGCGCAGAGGCCGTGGCTCGTGAACTGACGGCTTCGGTGGTATTGGGGTGCGGACAGTTCTGCACCAATCCTGGCTTGGTGCTGGGGGTGCGCTCAGCGCACTTCAGCGCGTTCGTTGAGCACTTGAGCGCACACATGGCCGAACAGGCGCCGCAAACCATGCTCAACACCGACACCCTGGCCAGCTACGCCCGCGGTGTCGCCACCCTCAAGGCGCGGGCCGGCATCCGCCTCCTTGCCGGCGCCGAGCAGCAGGGAAACCAGGCCTGGCCGCAGCTGTTCCAGGCCGATGCGAAATTGCTGCTGGACGGTGAACCGTTGCTGCAGGAAGAAATCTTCGGCCCGGCCACGGTGGTGGTCGAACTGGCTGATCAAGACCAGTTGGTTGCAGCGTTGCACGCGCTTGGCGGCCAACTGACCGCCACGCTGATTGGCGAGCCCGGCGACCTGGCGCAAGCCGCGTCTTTGGTCACGGTGCTTGAACAGAAGGTTGGCCGGGTGCTGGTAAATGGTTACCCGACTGGCGTCGAGGTATGTGAGGCGATGGTTCATGGTGGCCCGTATCCGGCTACCTCGGATAGCCGCGGAACCTCGGTCGGCACGCTGGCAATAGATCGCTTCCTGCGTCCGGTGTGCTACCAGAATTTCCCTGACGCACTGCTTCCCGAGGCATTGCGCGACGCCAACCCACTGGGGCTGCTGAGACTGGTCGATGGTCAGCCCACCCGCGAACCGATCCGCTGAACACTGTTACTCGCAGGCACAATACCACCGGGTGTGCTCATGCCCGGTGCTCTTTCAATAACAACAATCAGGCATGCACGACATGCCAAGAGGCTGGCTATGGATCATCAAGTTGTCGACCCCGTGCGCGATCAGGCTTTCGAGGATCGCACCTATCGCAAAGTCATCGTCCGCATCCTGCCGGTGCTGTTGCTGTGTTACATGGCCGCCTATCTCGACCGGGTGAATATCGGATTCGCGAAACTGAGCATGCTGGAGGATCTGCAATTCAGTAATACCGTCTACGCCCTTGGCGCCAGTGTTTTCTTCTGGGGCTATTTTCTGTTTGAAGTCCCAAGCAATCTGCTACTGCATCGATACGGCGCACGTTTCTGGATCGCCCGCATCATGCTGAGCTGGGCCATCGTCTCCATGGCTGTCGCATTTACCCAGCCACTCGCCTCGTTCTTCCATGTCGAGCCCAGCACAATGTTCTACGCGTTGCGCTTTCTGCTCGGCATCTGTGAGGCCGGCTTCTTCCCAGGCGTGATTCTCTACCTCAACTACTGGTTCCCGACCCATCGGCAAAGCCGAGTGATGTCTGGTTTCCTGATGGCACTGCCTGTCAGTCTGACGCTAGGTGGCATTTTGTCGGGCTGGCTCATGACCAGCATGGACGGTTGGCACGGTATGGCCGGCTGGCAGTGGATGCTTCTGATCGAGGGCGTACCCTCGGTGGTCATGGCGGCAATCGTTTTTTGCTGCCTGTGCGACAACATCGACAAGGCTACCTGGTTGTCCCGGCAAGAAAAGGAACTGCTCAAGGCCAACCTTAAGCAGGATGAGCATGGCAAGGTTTCGCGCCTGAAGGATGCCTTCTTCAGCCCACGGGTCTGGCTGCTCGTATTCATCCTGCTGACGTTCAACACCGGCTTCTACGGCCTGGCCTTCTGGATGCCGTCGATCATCAAGAGCGCGGGAGTGACCAGCAGCCTGGAAATCGGCTTGCTGACCGCCATTCCCTATGGCGTGGCGGTAATTGCCATGTTCCTCAACGCACGCCACTCCAACCGCACTGGTGAACGTCGGCTGCATGCTGCGATCCCGGCGTTCATCGGTGGCTGCGGGCTGATCCTCAGCGCAGCTTTCGCACACGACGTCGTGCTTTCAATCGTGTTCCTGACCATCGCGGCATCGGGGGTGCTCAGCCTGATGCCTATCTTCTGGACGCTGCCGGGCACCGTACTCTCAGGTGTCGCTGCTGCGGCTGGCATCGGCATGATCAACGCGTTCGGCAACCTGTCCGGTTTCACCGGCTCGATGATTACAGCCGTGGCGGAGAACCTCACCGGCGACATCAACAACGGCACCTATGTGCTGGGCCTGTGCCTGTTCGTCAGTGGAGCATTGGTCATGGCGATCCCGGCCGCTATGTTGAAGCGGCCCGACTCGCAGCCCCACACGCAGTTGCTGGAGGCAGCATGAGGGTGAGCCAGCGCCAGGTACAGCCGATGCTGACACCGTTACTCGACGATCGGTTAGCCAGGCGCGCCGGCAGCCCTCATGGCTGGTCGTCAGGCGTTGGCCGTTCGGCCGCTTGCGCGCCGCCAACAGGTGCATCCTGCGCGGGCGGCTGATCGGGTGTTGGCTGCTGCGCCGGCTCATCCGCCGGCGCTTCGGGGGCGGCGGCCTCGTCGGCACCTGGCTGGGACTGTGGCGCGGGGCTGGAACGGTAGTCCGTGCGGCGCTTGAGCTGGAACTCGCGCACCGCCGAGTTGTGGTCGTCGAGGTCGTCGGAGAATACATGGCTGCCATCGCCACGGGCAACGAAGTACAGGCTGGTGCCAGCGGACGGGTTGAGCGCCGCATGAATCGCCTCGCGGCCGACCATGGCGATCGGCGTCGGCGGCAGGCCGGTCATGGTGTAGGTATTGTACGGGGTCGGCTCGCGCAGGTCGGCGCGGGTAATCCTGCCGTTGTAGCGTTCACCCATGCCATAGATCACCGTCGGGTCGGTCTGCAGCATCATGCCCAGGCGCAGGCGCCGCACGAAGACGCCGGCAATCTGCCCGCGCTCCTGGGGAATACCAGTCTCCTTCTCCACCAGCGAGGCCATGATCAGGGCCTGGTACGGGTCGCGGTACGGCAGATCGGTAGCACGCTCCGCCCACTCCTTGGCCAGCACTTCATCCAGGCGCATGTACGCCTGCTGCAGCAGCTCGACGTCACTCATGCCGCGCACGAAGCGGTAGGTGTCGGGGAAGAAGCGCCCTTCGGGAAACACGCCGGTATGGCCGAGCCGGTCCATGACTTCGGCATCCGACAGGCCGTCCAGGGTGTGCTTGATCTTTTCATGCCTGGCCACGGCGGTACGCACCTGACGGAAGGTCCAGCCTTCGACCAGGGTCAGGTTGTACTGGACCACGTCGGCTCGCCGCCAGGCATCGAGCAGCTGCCTGACGGTCATGCCGGGGGTCAGGCGGTACTCGCCGGTGTGCAAGGGCGTGCCTGCCATGTTGAAGCGCCAGTACAGGCGCAACCAGACGGCGTCGTCCAGCAACCCTTCGCTTTGCATGCGGTAGAACATGCGGTTGGGGTTGGTACCATTGGGCACGTCGAGCAGGCGCTCCTGCGTCACGTGCAAGGGCTGCTCCAGCACCGAGTTGACCTTCCAGGCCGACCAGCCTACGGCCAGGCCGGCGAGGATCAGGCTCATTTCCAGCAGCAGCAGGAATTTGCGTCTCACGAATTCAGGTTTCCAGTAACGTACGGGCAACGGCCTGCAGTTTACGAGTGAGCGGGCCCGGCGACCAGTTTAGCGCGGCCACACCGCGCACGGGCCAGACACCGTAGACGCTGTTGCAGACAAATACTTCATCTGCCTGTTCCAGCACGTCGAACGGCAGGTCGCACACCTGCCGCGGTATGCCCAGCAGCGCTGCCTGTTCCAGCAACGCGGCCCGCATCACGCCAGCGACGCCGCAGCGGCTGAGGTCGGCCGTGAACAGCGCGCCATCGCGTACCAGGAACAGATTACTGTAGACCCCTTCGATCACCCGGCCTTGCCCATCACGCATCAGGCCTTCGGCATGTTCGCTGTCCTGCCATTCGGCACGGGCCAGCACCTGCTCAAGGCGGTTGAGGTGTTTGAGGCCGGCCAGCAGCGGTTGTTCCCCAAGCCGCGTCTGGCACAGGAACAGACGCACACCTTGCTCGGCATGTTCGACAGGATAGCTGGGCAACGGGCTGCCCTGCAGGATACGCCGCGGCGCGGCATCGGCAAGCGGGGCATAGCCGCGCTGGCTGTCGCCACGGGTAATGATCAGCTTGGCAACGCCATCACCGAGCTGGCTGGCATAGCGCAGGAGTTCGTCGCGCACCAGTGCCAGGTCGGCATGGATCGCCAGACGCTGGCAACCCAGCGCCAGGCGTGCGAGGTGGCCGTCCAGCAGGCTGGGCCGGCCACCGTGCACGGCGATGGTCTCGAACAGGCCATCGCCGTAGGCCAGGCCGCGGTTCTGCAGGTTGACTGCTGCTGCGGGCTGGCCGTCGATCCAGCTGTGCATCAGCCGGCGAACCGGCGGAATACCAGCGAACCGTTGGTACCGCCAAAACCGAACGAGTTGGACAGCACCACGTCGATCGGCATGCTGCGCGCCTGGTGGGGCACGAAGTCGAGGTCGCAACCCTCGTCCGGCTCGTCCAGGTTGATGGTGGGCGGCGCCATCTGGCTGTTGATTGCCAGGACGCTGAAGATCGCCTCCACGGCACCGGCAGCGCCCAGCAGGTGGCCGGTCATCGACTTGGTCGAGCTGACTGCCAGCTTGTAGGCATGCTCACCGAACACGCGCTTGATCGCCGCCACTTCGGCCACGTCGCCTGCCGGCGTCGAGGTGCCGTGGGCATTGATGTAGCTGACCTCTTCCGGCTGGATGCCAGCATCACGCAGGGCGTTGGCCATGCAGCGGGCAGCGCCTTCGCCGGTGTCGGGTGGCGACGTCATGTGGTAGGCATCGCCGCTCATGCCGAAACCGACCAGCTCGGCATAGATGGTCGCGCCGCGCGCCTTGGCGTGCTCCAGTTCTTCAAGCACCAGGGCACCGGCACCGTCGGACAGTACGAAACCGTCACGAACCTTGTCCCACGGGCGGCTGGCCCGGCTTGGCTCGTCGTTGCGGGTGGACAGCGCACGCGAGGCGCCGAAACCGCCCATGCCCAGGCCACAGGCAGCCATTTCGGCACCACCGGCAATCATCACGTCAGCTTCACCATAGGCGATGTTGCGCGCAGCCATGCCGATGCAGTGGGTGCCGGTGGTGCAGGCCGTGGCGATGGCATAGTTCGGCCCCTGCAGGCCCAGGTGAATCGACAGGAAGCCGGAGATCATGTTGATGATCGAGCCTGGCACGAAGAACGGCGAAATACGTCGCGGCCCCGAATCGTGCAGGGTGCGGCTGGTTTCCTCGATGTTGGTCAGGCCACCGATACCCGAGCCCATGGCCACGCCAATCCGCTCGCGGTTGGCGTCGGTGACTTCCAGCCCGGCATTGCGCACCGCCTGGAAACCGGCCGCGAGGCCGTACTGGATGAACAGGTCGAGCTTGCGGGCCTCTTTGGCCGACAGGTACTGCTCGACCTCGAAGCCTTTCACCGAGCCGCCAAAACGGGTGGAGTAGGCAGACAGGTCCGTGTGTTCGATCGGCCCGATGCCACTGCGGCCAGCCAGAATGCCCTGCCAGGTGCTCGGTACATCGGTACCCAGTGGCGACAGCATACCCATACCGGTGACCACGACGCGTCTACGCGACACAGTACTCTCCTTTTCTAATAACAGAGTCTCTTGCCATTGCATTCAAGCGCAGGAATGAAATGGCAACAGGCTCTTGGCGCGATGAACGATGCCTGCCTGCCGTGCGCAGGGCGCTCGCAAAGAAAAAACCGCACGCCGGCAAAGGCAGTGCGGTTTTCCCCGACAAGAAGCGTCGACTACAGCGTCTTAGGCCTGGCGGGTTTTGACGTAGTCGATAGCAGCTTGAACGGTAGTGATCTTCTCGGCTTCTTCGTCAGGGATTTCGGTCTCGAATTCCTCTTCCAGAGCCATCACCAGCTCAACGGTGTCAAGCGAATCGGCACCCAGGTCATCGACGAAGGACTTGGACTCAGTCACTTCCTCTTCCTTGACGCCCAGTTGCTCGGCGACGATTTTCTTGACGCGTTCTTCGATGGTGCTCATACCTAGTTTTCACTCCTAATGGATATATGTCAGGCAGCTGGCCGGTGGCTAATTTTATAGAAAGACGTTCGCTTTTCAAGCTAAACGCATTTTCCGACTAGTCGCCCTACCCGCTGCCCAAAATTCGGTTGCAGCTTTATAACGGATTTTAGGCTCGCAGTATGACTCATTTTTTACGAAATCCGTCACATTGAGTTGCAGTGTTACATGTACATCCCGCCGTTGACCGGCACGGTAGCGCCGGTTACGTAGGCTGCGCCGTCGGATGCCAGGAACGAAACCACCTTGGCGATTTCGTCGGCCTGGCCCAGGCGGCCCAGCGGGATCTGGGTCTGCAGGGCTTCACGCTGCGCTTCCGGCAATTCGCGGGTCATGTCGGTATCGATGAAGCCCGGGGTCACCGAGTTGACGGTGATGCCACGCGAGCCCACTTCACGCGCCAGGGCGCGGCTGAAACCTTCAAGGCCCGCCTTGGCGGCCGCGTAGTTGGCCTGACCGGCGTTACCCATGGCACCGACCACAGAGCCGATACTGATGATACGACCCCAACGCGCCTTGGTCATGCCACGCAGCACGCCCTTGGACAGACGGTAGAGGCTGTTCAGGTTGGTATCGATCACGTCGAACCACTCGTCGTCCTTCATGCGCAGCATGAGGTTGTCACGGGTGATGCCGGCGTTGTTGACCAGGATGGCGGGAGCACCGAACTGCTCGCCGATGGCAGCCAGCACGGCCTCGACCGATTCGGCGCTGGTCACGTTCAGCTCCATGCCGGTACCGGTGATGCCGTGCTCTTTCAGGGTGGCCGCGATGCGCTCGGCGCCGGAAGCCGAAGTGGCGGTACCGACCACGGTCGCGCCCTGGCGGCCCAGCTCGAGGGCGATGGCCTGGCCAATACCACGGCTGGCGCCGGTGACCAGTGCAACTTTACCTTGCAGGCTCATGCAAGCTTCTCCAAATCAGGCCAGCGCCGCGCGGGTGGCGGCGACGGCGTCAGGGGTATTGAGGTTGTAGGTGGTCACACCATCGGCGCAACGCTTGTTCAGGCCGGCAAGAACCTTGCCTGGGCCGCACTCGACCAGATTGACGGCACCGTTCGCCGCCAGGGTCTGCACGCATTCGACCCAGCGCACCGGCTGGTACAGCTGCGCCAGCAGGTCTTGCTTGAGGGCGTTCAGGTCAGCGGCGACGGCAGCGGTGACGTTCTGCACCACCGGAATCTGCGGAGCCTTCCACTCGATGGCGTTGACCGCCTCGGCAAAGCGCTCGGCTGCCGGCTTCATCAGCGCGCAATGCGACGGTACGCTGACCGCTAGCGGCAGGGCGCGCTTGGCACCCTTGGCCTTGCACAGCTCCATGGCGCGGTCTACCGCGGCCTTGTTGCCGGCGATGACCACCTGGCCTGGCGAGTTGAAGTTGACCGCACTGACCACCTGGTCTTCGGCCGCTTCGGCACAGATTTCAACGACCACGGCGTCGTCCAGGCCAAGAATGGCGGCCATGGCACCATGGCCGGCCGGCACGGCTTCCTGCATCAGCTGACCACGGCGCTCGACCAGGCGCACGGCGTCCTTCAGGCTGATGCTGCCTGCCGCGACCAGGGCACTGTATTCACCCAGGCTGTGACCGGAAACGAAAGCTGGCCGTGCGCCGCCTTCTTCCAGCCACAGGCGCCACAGCGCAATGGACGCGGTGAGAATGGCCGGCTGGGTCTTGTCGGTCTGGTTGAGTTGTTCTTCCGGGCCTTCCTGGACCAGCTTCCACAGGTCGTAACCGAGTGCCTCGGAAGCTTCCTTGAAGGTTTCGATGATCACTGGCTTCTCGGCGCCGAGCTCGGCGAGCATGCCCAGCGACTGGGAACCTTGACCGGGAAAGACGAATGCGAGAGATGCAGACATTGAACAAGCCCTTATGATCTTGTCGTCGGATAGGGTGCGCCAGGCCCTGGGCCAGGCGCGGAATCTGAAAGCTTGGATGGAGATGCGGACCAAGCGGTCACATTTAAGCACTTCATCGGCGATATGCCTAAGGTCTTTATCAGCCTGTGCCCGGCCCCTGCGCGGGTCTACCGATGCAGGGGCCGGGCACAGGTCAAGGCAACAAGTCCTCCAGCCGCCCGTGCAAGCGCTGCGGCAAGTTTTCCTGGATCTCGATCAACGCCCGCTGGATGGCACTCTGGAAACCCTGCACGCCCGCCGAGCCATGGCTCTTGATGACGATGCCCTGCAAGCCGAGGAAGCTCGCCCCATTGTGCCGCGCCGGCGCCAGATCGGCCTGCAGGCGCTTGAGCAGCGGCAAGGCCATGGCGCCGGCTGCCCGCGACAACAGCCCCCCCTTGAACAACTGCTCGATGCGCGCACCGATCATCGTTGCCAAGCCCTCGCTGGACTTGAGCAGGATGTTGCCAACGAACCCGTCGCAGACCACCACATCGGCTTCGCCGCGATACAACCCATCGCCTTCGACGAAACCCACGTAGTTGAGCCCGCGAGCGTTCTGCAGCAGGCTGGCCGCCAACTTGACCTGCTGGTTGCCCTTGATGTCTTCGGTACCGATGTTCAGCAGCGCCACACGCGGCCTGAGCACACCCAAAGCCTGCGCGGCCACCGAACCCATCACGGCGAACTGATAGAGGTTTTCGGCGCTGCAGTCGACGTTGGCGCCCAGGTCGAGCAGCTGGCAATAGCCAGACTGGGTCGGGATCGCCGCCACCATGGCGGGCCGATCGATCCCCGGCAGGGTCTTGAGCACGAACCGCGACAGCGCCATCAGCGCCCCGGTGTTGCCAGCACTGACGCAGGCCTGGGCCTTGCCGTCGCGCACCAGTTCGAGAGCGATGCGCATCGACGAGTCGGGCTTGCCGCGCAACGCCTGGGAGGGCCGCTCGTCCATGCCGACCACCTCGCTGGCGGCCACAATCTGCAGGCGCGCGCGATCCGCAGCTGCAAGGCCGCTGACAAGATCTTCAAGGAGGGAGGGTTGACCGACGAGGGTCAGGTGCAGCGAAGGGGTAGCCGAAAGGCAGGCAATGCTAGCCTGGACAATGCTGCGGGGACCGAAGTCCCCGCCCATTGCGTCGATCGCGATGATCTGAGCGGACAAGGATTACTCGTCAGCGCCCTTGTCGATCACTTTGCGACCACGGTATACGCCTTCTGGCGAAACGTGGTGGCGCAGGTGTACTTCACCGGTGGTTTTCTCTACCGACAGCGCGTTTTCCGACAGGGCGTCGTGCGAACGGCGCATGTCACGGGCAGAGCGGGATTTTTTGTTCTGCTGAACAGCCATAATTGATTAACTCCTAAACGTTTGGGTCACGCTTTAACTGCGCCAAAACACTGAACGGGTTGGACCGCGATACCTCGTCCTTGCTCGATTCGGGCTCGTCTGCGCCCGCCGGCTGCTGGCATTCTTCCGGATGGTGAGCAGGCACGATCGGCAAGGCGAGCAGAAGCTCTTCCTCGATCAGTGCCTGCAGATCCAATGGATCTTCGCCCAGTTCCAGCACGTCATAGCCTTTCGGCAACGACTGGGTATTCGCACCCTCCTTCACCACGGCGTACGTACATTCGCTGTGGATCGGCAGGGTGACCAGCTCAAGACAACGCTGGCAAACCATCTTGACCTCGACGTCCAGCTCGCTGTGGATAACCACCACGTGCTGTTCATCTCGTTCAAAATCGAACTTCGCCTGCACCGTACCGACATTGTCGGAAAGCGGGTCGCAGAGTCTTTCCAAATCAGCGAGTTGCAGCGAACCGTTGAGGGTTACGCCACGATCAGCCAATTTGCGCGGGTCAACGTGAGGTGGAATCGGGTCATTCAACATAGGCGCAGCATTCTAGGGATGCCCCCCGTCCCTGTCAAAGGAAATTCGGCGGCATCGTGCGTGATAGAATTTGGTTCAACCGATTCAGGAGTCTACCATGCTTCCCCTGCTACTGGCTTCCAGCTCTGCCTATCGCCGTGAACTGCTCGCACGCCTGCGCCTGCCTTTCACCTGGGCAAGCCCTGACATAGACGAACAGCGCCTGGATGGCGAACCGGCGGCGGAGCTGGTGCGCCGGCTGGCCAGGCAAAAGGCCGAGGCGCTGGCGGGCAGCCACCCCGCGCACCTGATCATTGGTTCGGACCAGGTTGCGGTGCTGGGCGAACAGGTCCTGGGCAAGCCGCATACCTTCGCGCGCGCCTGCGAACAGCTGCTGGAGTGCAGCGGGCAGCAAGTGAGCTTTCTGACCGGGCTGGCATTGCTGAACAGCGCCACGGGAGCATGCCAGGTGGACTGCGTGCCGTTTACCGTGACATTACGAGAACTGAGCCGCGAGCAGGTGGAGCGCTATGTGGCGGCAGAACAGCCGCTGGATTGCGCTGGCAGCTTCAAGGCGGAGGGACTGGGGGTGAGCCTGTTTCAGAGTACGCATGGGTGCGATGCGACCAGCCTGATCGGGCTGCCGTTGATTCGGCTGGTGGACATGCTGTCCAGGGAAGGCGTGGTTACCCCTTGAGACTCTGGGGCCGCGCTGCGGCCCCGATAATCTCGGCTCAGCGCAACTGCGGGCCCTGGAACCCCATCCACATCGCCAGGTGCTCGGCCACGCTGGCCCCTACGCGCTTGGAGAAGCGGTCGAGCGGCGATTCCTGCACAGTGAAATCCACCAACTCTTTCTCGCCGACGATCTCGCGCGCCACGTAGCTGGCACTGCCGAGCCCATCGACCAGCCCCAGCTCCTTGGCCTGCTCACCCGACCAGACCAGGCCACTGAACAGTTCCGGGTGTTCCTTGTCCTTCAGGCGTTCGCCACGCCCCTGCTTGACCATGGCGATGAATTGCTTGTGGGTGGTTTCCAGCACCCCCTGCCAGAACCGGGTCTCGTCGGGCTTTTCCGGCGAGAACGGGTCAAGGAAAGCCTTGTGCTCGCCCGAGGTGTAGGCACGCCGCTCGACACCCAGCTTCTCCATGGTGCCGACAAAACCGTAGCCCGCCGCCGTCACGCCGATGGACCCCACCAGGCTGGCCTTGTCGGCGTAGATCTCGTCCGCCGCACTGGCGATGTAGTAGGCACCGGAAGCGCCCAGGTCTGCAATGACCGCGTACAGCTTGATGGCCGGGTACTCGCCGCGCAGGCGGCGGATTTCGTCATACACATAGCCCGCCTGCACCGGGCTGCCACCCGGGCTGTTGATGCGCATCACAACGGCCTTGGTCTTGCTGTTCCTGAACGCCTCGCGCAGGCTTTTGACGATATTGTCGGCGCTGGCGGGCTCCTGATCGGCAATCATCCCGCGCACCTCGACCAGCGCGGTGTGGTTGACACTACGCGACGCTGCCTTGTCCATATCCATCAGCGGCGTGAACAACGCCAGGATGCCGAACAGGTAGACGAAGGTCAGCAGCTTGAAGAAGATCCCCCAACGACGCGCCCGGCGATGCTCCTGAACGTTCGCCAACAGGGTCTTTTCCAGTAACTGCCAGCTTTTGCGCGCTTCGCGCTCCTCGGGTTCGGCCTCAGGGGCCTTCCATTCGTCAGCCATGCTTACCTACCTTGGAAAAGGGATTGCGGAACCACCCAGCCACTCGCGCAACTGGGAAAAATGATCGAGGCATACCTGCGGCCCGAACTCGGCCAGCGCCTGCAGCGACATGGCACCATAGCCCACGGCCGCCGAATGCATGCCGGCATTGCTGGCCATCTGCAGGTCGAACGCCGAATCGCCAACCATCAGCGCGCGCTCTGGTTCGACACCGCAATGACCAAGGATTTCCTCGAGCATGCGCGGGTGCGGCTTGCCACGGGTCTCGTCGGCAGCGCGGGTAATGTCGAAGAACTGCTCCAGCCCATTGGCCCTGAGCACCCGGTCCAGCCCGCGGCGCGCCTTGCCGGTGGCCACCGCCAGGCGGTAACCCCCGGCACGGAAGGCATCCAGCGACTCGATCACGCCATCGAACAGAGGCGAAGGCTGCTGATCCAGGGCCATGTAGATATCGGCGTAGTGCTGACGGAAGCTTTCGACTTGCGCAGGCGCCAGGTGCGGGTACAGGGTGTGGATCGCCTCGCCCAGGGCCAGGCCGATGATGCCCTTGATCGCATCATCGCTGCTTTGCGCCTCGCCGGCACGCTCGGCGGCGGCGTTCATGGCCTCGACGATGCGCCCGATGGAATCGGCCAGCGTGCCATCCCAGTCGAAGATCAGTAGCTCATAGCCCTTTTTCATAGGTCAGGATGCACTCAGACGCTCAACGGTTTTCGCCCACACCTCATCCACCGGCGCCTCGAGCTTCAGTTCGCCACCGTCCGGCAGCGGCACGGTAAGCGCATAGGCATGCAGGAACAGGCGCTTGCCACCCAGCTCGCGAATTTCGCGACTGAAGTCTTCGTCGCCGTACTTGCTGTCGCCGGCGATCATGTGCCCGGCATGCAGGGTGTGCACGCGAATCTGGTGGGTACGGCCGGTGATCGGTCGCGCCTCGACAATGGTGGCGAACTCACCGAAGCGGCGCAGCACGCGGAACAGGGTCAACGCCTCCTTGCCCTCGTCATTCACTTCGACCATGCGTTCGCCGGAGCGCAGGTTGCTCTTGAGCAACGGCGCGCTGACCTGCTTCTTCGAAGTAGGCCAGTGGCCGCGCACCAGCGCCATGTAGCGCTTGTCGACGCCGTCGCCGCGCAATGCGGCATGCAGGTGGCGCAGCATGCTGCGTTTCTTGGCGATCATCAGCAGGCCGGAGGTGTCGCGGTCCAGGCGATGCACCAGCTCCAGCTCCTTGGCCTCCGGACGCAGCTGGCGCAGTGCCTCGATCACGCCAAAGCTCAGGCCACTGCCGCCATGCACGGCGATGCCGGCTGGCTTGTTCATCACGATCAGCGCCTTGTCTTCGTAGACGATGGCGGCTTCCAGACGCTGCAGCAGCCCCTGGGCCACCGGCGCCGGCTCGTCACGCTCAGGCAGGCGGACGGGCGGTACCCGCACGATGTCGCCAGCCTGGATCTTGTACTCCGGCTTGACCCGCCCCTTGTTGACCCGCACTTCACCCTTGCGCAGGATGCGGTAGACCAGCGTCTTGGGCACGCCCTTGAGGGCCGTGATAAGGAAATTGTCGATGCGTTGGCCGGCAAGTTCCGGCGCGACTTCGATCAGCTGAACGCCGGAAGTCGGAGGGGTATTGGTCGTCATGGCGGGATCATAACAATTTTTTATGGAATTGAAGCACTTAATCATTGCTGCTATAGTCGCGAACGCCGCCAAAAGCGGCAGGCCAGTGGCACCAGGCTCCGAGCCGGTCCCTGACCAACGCAATTCTCCAGGACGCGAGGCCGTCCTACGGGGTTTTCGCCAGTTTACCGAATTGCCTGGAATCGCCACCAGCGCCGTGTAGAGAAGACCGAAAAAAAACGACAAGTGCGGTGTTTCACCTGCTTACCCGATTCTTTTCGCTGCACCTCTGCCCGCCCGTCGCTTCCACGTAACGCCCGGCGAATGCTTCGGAAATACCTGCCTTGGACATGAATGGCGCCAGCGCAGAACCTGCGCTGGCGAAAAATGCAACCCGTTGCGGATTCAGCGCGCGGCAGCACCCGAATTATCAGGGATACGTGCAGGGTGGAGATGCACAGCCCTCGGACCGTGTAGCACCGCGTCCGGCCACCAGCCACTGACGGCTGGCGAGCGGATAAGGTCCTGAACAGATGCCTCCGGGCGTCCACGGCTGACGGTTGATTCCTCCTCCTGACTGAGTGCACAAGGCCCGCTTGGTTGATTCGGATTCCAATTCGAAGCCACCGGGGCCTTGTTGGCACCGCAGCAAACAGGACGCGTCGTCGCGACAACGGCAGGCTGGGCAACCGGCTGGTGCCGAACGTTGCTCGACACGGGGGTGGCCCGGCCACCCTTTGCGCACCTTGGCACCGACCATGAGACGTCGTGTGTGCCGAACGCCGTTTCCGGCAGCCCGGAAACCGACGGTACAACATGAAAAGAATGCTGATTAACGCAACTCAACCCGAAGAGTTGCGTGTAGCCCTGGTGGACGGCCAACGTCTCTACGACCTGGACATCGAGTCCGGCGCGCGTGAGCAGAAAAAGGCCAACATCTACAAAGGCAAGATCACCCGCATCGAACCCAGCCTCGAAGCCGCTTTCGTCGACTTCGGCTCCGAACGTCACGGCTTCCTGCCGCTGAAAGAAATCTCCCGCGAATACTTCAAGAAGGCCCCCGAAGGGCGGGTCAATATCAAGGAAGTGCTGAGCGAAGGCCAGGAAGTCATCGTCCAGGTCGAGAAGGAAGAGCGCGGCAACAAAGGCGCCGCCCTCACCACCTTCATCAGCCTGGCCGGCCGCTACCTCGTGCTGATGCCGAATAACCCGCGCGCCGGTGGCATCTCCCGCCGCATCGAAGGCGAGGAACGCAACGAACTGCGCGAAGCCCTGAACGGCCTGACCGTACCGGGTGACATGGGCCTGATCGTGCGCACCGCCGGCCTTGGCCGCAGCAGCGAAGAAATGCAGTGGGACCTCGATTACCTGCTGCAGTTGTGGACCGCCATCAAGGAAGCGTCCCAGGACCGCGCCGCGCCGTTCCTGATCTACCAGGAAAGCAACGTCATCATCCGCGCCATCCGCGACTACCTGCGCCAGGACATCGGCGAAGTGCTGATCGACAGCATCGACGCCCAGGAAGAAGCGCTGACCTTCATCCGTCAGGTGATGCCGCAGTACGCCAGCAAGGTCAAGCTGTACGAAGACAGCGTGCCGCTGTTCAACCGCTTCCAGATCGAAAGCCAGATCGAGACCGCCTTCCAGCGCGTGGTCGACCTGCCATCCGGCGGTTCGATCGTGATCGACCCCACCGAAGCCCTGGTGTCGATCGACATCAACTCGGCGCGTGCGACCAAAGGCAGCGACATCGAAGAAACCGCCCTGCAGACCAACCTGGAGGCGGCAGAGGAAATCGCCCGCCAGCTGCGCCTGCGTGACATCGGCGGCCTGATCGTCATCGACTTCATCGACATGACCCCGGCGAAGAACCAGCGTGCCGTGGAAGAACGCGTCCGCGAATGCCTGGAGGCCGACCGCGCCCGCGTGCAGGTTGGCCGCATCTCGCGCTTCGGCCTGCTGGAAATGTCGCGCCAGCGCCTGCGTCCGTCGCTGGGCGAAAGCAGCGGCATCGTCTGCCCGCGCTGCTCTGGCACCGGCATCATCCGCGACGTCGAGTCGCTGTCGCTGGCCATCCTGCGCCTGATCGAAGAAGAAGCCCTGAAAGACCGCACCGCCGAAGTGCGCGCCCAGGTGCCGATCCCGGTCGCCGCGTTCCTGCTCAACGAGAAACGCAACTCGATCACCAAGATCGAATTGCGCACCCGTGCGCGCATCATCATCCTGCCGAACGACCACCTGGAAACCCCGCACTTCGAAGTCCAGCGCCTGCGCGACGACAACCCGGAAGTGCTGAGCAACCAGTCCAGCTACGAAATCGCCGCTGCCGAAGCCGAAGAGGCGCCGCAGCCCACCGCGACCCGCACCCTGGTGCGCCAGGAAGCCGCGGTGAAGACCGCCCCGGCACGCGCCAATGCGCCGGTTCCGACCGCCGTTGAAGAGCCGCAGGCAGCCGCACCGGCCACACCTGCGCCGAGCGCGCCGGAGCCGAGCCTGTTCAAGGGCCTGGTGAAATCGCTGGTCAGCCTGTTCGCCGGCAAGGAAGAGCCTGCCGCCGCGCCGGTCGCACCAGCCGCAGAGAAACCGGCTACCGAGCGCAGCTCGCGCAACGAAGAACGCCGCAACGGCCGCCAGCAGAGCCGCAACCGCAACGGCCGCCGCGACGAGGAACGCAAGCCACGCGAAGAGCGTGCCGAGCGTGCACCACGTGAAGAGCGCCAGCCACGCGAGGAACGTGCACCGCGCGAAGAGCGTGCACCACGTGAAGAACGCGCCCCACGCGAAGAGCGTGCTCCGCGTGAAGAGCGCGCCCCACGCCAACCACGCGAAGACCGCCGCGGCAACCGTGGCGAAGAGCGCGTGCGTGAACTGCGTGAGCCGCTGGACGCCACCCCTGTCGAGCGCGAGGATCGCCAGCCGCGTGAAGAACGTGTAGCCCGCGAAGAGCGTACTCCGCGTGAAGAACGTGCACCACGTGAAGAGCGTGCCCCGCGTGAAGAACGCGCCCTTCGCGAAGAGCGCGCTCCGCGTGAAGAACGCGCCCCTCGCGAAGAGCGCGCTCCACGTGAAGAACGCACCCCTCGCGAAGAGCGGGCTCCGCGTGAAGAACGTGCACCACGGGAAGAACGCGCCCCACGCCCACCACGTGAAGAGCGCCAGCCACGCGCAGCCGAAGAAGCGGCCGTGCAGGCTGCCGAGCTGGCCGAAGAGCAACTGCCGAACGAGGAGCTGCTGCAGGACGACCAGGAAGGCACCGATGGCGAGCGCCCACGCCGCCGCTCCCGTGGCCAGCGTCGTCGCAGCAACCGTCGTGAGCGTCAGCGCAACGTCAATGGCGAGCTGATCGAAGGCAGCGAAGAAGAAAGCCACGAAGAGCAGCCACAACAGCATCAGGCCACCGAGCTGGGTGCCGAGCTGGCCGCCGGCCTGGCCGTGACCGCCGCTGTTGCCAGCAGCAACATCAGCGCCGAAGCCGAAGCCCAGGCCAACCAACAGGCCGAGCAGGCTACCGCTGAAGTCGCCGCCGCAGAAACCGACAACAGCGAAGCTGCCCAGCCTGTACAACAGGCCGAAGCAGCAGCCAAAGCGGAAGAAGTCGCCGTGGCACCTGTGGTCGAGCAACCGTTCAACGAGCCTGTGGCTGCAGTCGAAGCGAGCGCCGAACCAGTGGTCGAGGTCACCCCGCAGCCAGTGGTCGAAACCGCGCCTGCTGCCGAGCCTGTGGTTACCGAAGCGCCTGCCGTCGAGGCCGGTGAAATCGAACAGGCACCGGTCGTGGTCGAAGCCGCCCCGGTTGCCGAGCAGCCTGCGCCGGTTGTCGAAGCCCAGCCAGAAGTAACAGTCGCCGAGCCTGCCCCGATGATCGTCGAGCCTGCACCGGTCGCAGCCCCTGTCGCGGCAGAGCCTGCCACTGTCATGCTGGCCAACGGCCGTGCGCCGAACGATCCACGTGAAGTGCGTCGCCGCAAGCGTGAGGCCGAGGCGGCAGCCAAGGCTGCACAGGAAGCTGCTGCAGCGGCCGGAGAACCAGCCCTGGAATCCACCGATGAGCAAAAGCCTCATCACGGTTGATAGCCAAGGCTGAATGAAAAAGCCCCGCCAGTGCGAACTGGCGGGGCTTTTTCTTGGGCTTCTGTTGCATGTCAGCGCCTGCACGCCGCCTTGCAGGAGCGGCCCTTCGCGACACAAGGCCGTTTCTACACGGGGATACAGTGAACCTGACAGGCCAGGCCGGTCAGTAGAGGTTGGGCTCCATCTCCAGTTCGACGCCGAAGCGCTCCAGGATATCGGCCTGGATCCGCCGCGCCAGCCCGTGCATCTGCGCCCCGCTCGCCTGGCCATGGTTGACCAGCACCAGCGACTGCAGTCGATGCACCCCGGCATCGCCCTCACGATAGCCCTTCCAGCCGGCCTGCTCGATCAACCAGCCGGCTGCCAGCTTCACCTGCCCGTCGGCCTGGGGATAAGCCACCACGCTCGGGTACTGTGCCCGAATACGCTCGACCTGGGCCGCCGCTACCACTGGGTTCTTGAAGAAGCTACCGGCATTGCCCAGCTCTGCCGGGTCTGGCAACTTCTCGCGGCGAATGCTGCAGATCGCCTCGCTGATCGCCAGTGCGGTTGGCTCGGTCACGCCCTGCTCGGCCAGGCGCTGACGCACCGGGCCGTAGTCCAGGCGGGCGTGCAAGGTGCGGCTCAAGGCAAAACGCACGCGCAGGATCAACCAGCGCCCAGGGTTGCGCTTGAACAGGCTGTCGCGATACCCGAACGCACATTCCGCCAGGCCGAAGTCACGCAGCGCGCCGGTCTCGCGGTCCAGGGCGGTCAGGCCGACAAACACATCCTTGATTTCCACCCCGTAGGCGCCGACGTTCTGCATCGGCGCGGCGCCAACCGTGCCAGGGATCAGGCTGAGGTTCTCCAGCCCGCAATAGCCCTGCGCCAGGGTCCATTGCACGAACGGATGCCAGGGCTCACCAGCCTCGGCCTCGACCACGACCCGTTCGCCATCGTCACTGAGCACACGCCGGCCACGACTGGCCATGTGCAATACCCAGGCGTCGATATCTTTGGTCAGCAACAGATTGCTGCCACCGCCAATCACCAGCAGCGGCAAGCCGTGCTGCTGCGCCTGGCTCAATGCCTGACGCACTTCCTGGTCGTCATGTGCCGGGCTGAAATAGCGCGCTTTCACATCGATGCCGAAGGTGTTGTAAGGCTTGAGCGATACCTGCTCCTGCCACTGCAGTGTCATAGCCGCCCCTTGATTTCCAGCACCAGCGCCTGGCACGCCGCCTCGACCAGGTCGAGCACCTGCTCGAAGCCTTCGGCGCCGCCATAGTACGGGTCTGGCACTTCATCCAGCGCTGCGCCATAGCGGCGCAGGAACAGGTCAAGCTCGCCTGTTGCCGTGTGCGGGCGCAGGGCGCGCAGATGGCTGAGGTTGCTCTCGTCCATGGCGAGGATCAGGTCATACTCGGCAAAATGCGCGGCCTTGACCTGCTGGGCGCGCTGCTGCGACAGGTCATAGCCGCGCGCGAGCGCCGCCTTGCAGGTACGGCTGTCAGGCGCCTTGCCGACATGCCAGTCACCGGTGCCGGCGGAAGCCACCTGTACCTTGTCGGCGAGCCCGGCAGCCTGCAATTGATGGCGCAGCACGGCTTCGGCCGTGGGCGAACGGCAAATGTTGCCCAGGCAGACGAACAGAACGCGCATCAGGCCTCCAGCAAGCGCCGTACGCGCTCCAGGTCTTGCGGGGTATCCACGCCTACGGCAGGCGCCTCGATGGCGTCCTCGACGTGAATGCGTACGCCGTGCCACAGGGCGCGCAGCTGTTCCAGCGATTCAGCCTGCTCGAGCCAGCACGGCCCCCAGCTGACGAAGTCCTGCAGGAAGCCGACACGGTAGGCGTACATGCCGATGTGGCGGCGGTAAGGCACGCCCGTCGGCAGCTGGTTACGGTCGCTGGCGAACGCGTCGCGCGCCCAGGGCAGCGGCGCGCGACTGAAGGTCAGGGCCAGGCCATGCTTGTCACTGACCACCTTGACTGCATTGGGGTTGAACACGGTTTCCGGCTCATGGATCGGCTCGGCCAAGGTAGCGATGCCGGCCTGCGGATGGGCGGCCAGGTTGGCTGCCACCTGGTCGATGATCACTGGCGGAATCAGTGGCTCGTCGCCCTGCACGTTCACCACGATGGCATCGGCCGGCAAGCCCAGGTGCGCGGCCACTTCGGCCAGGCGGTCGGTGCCCGACTCGTGGTCGGCTCGGGTCAGCAGCACCTCGGCGCCAAAGGCCCGGCAGGCCTCGACGATGCTGGCATCGTCAGTGGCAATGACCACGCGGCCGGCGCTGCTCTTGCGCGCCTGTTCCCACACATGCTGGACCATCGGCTTGCCGGCGATTGGCAGCAACGGCTTGCCTGGCAGGCGCGTGGAGCGCAGGCGGGCAGGAATCACCACGGTGAAGTTCAGGCTCATTTGTCCAGACGCTCGTCGTCGGTCAGGGTGCGTGCCTCGCTTTCCAGCATGACCGGAATGCCGTCGCGGATCGGGTAGGCCAGGCCGGCACCCTTGCTGATCAGCTCGGTCTTGTCGGCGCTGAGCTTGAGCGGGCCCTTGGTGATCGGGCAGGCCAGGATATCGAGCAGTTTGGTGTCCATTGGAGGTTTCCTTCAGGCCAGGTGGCCGAACATTGAAAACGGGCTCAGGGCTTGCGCAGCAAGCGTTGCAACTGGTTGTCGAACCAGGTGCCGAAAGCCGCCGTAGGCTGTGCCTCGACGGCCAGGTACCACCAGTCGTCGGCGGCGAAGGCCCGGCATTTCACCGCGTCCTTCTCGGTCATGACCAGTGGCAGCGGCGGGGCGAAGGCGAGGCTTTCGACACTGAACCGCGCATGGTCGGCAAAGGGATGCGGCACCGGCTGCCAGTTTAGCCCCAGCAGGGTATTGAAGAAACGTTGCGGGTTGCCGATGCCGGCCACCGCATGCAGGCGCTGGCCCGCGGGGAAATGGTCAAGCCCGCGGCGTTCGCCACTGCGCAAGTTGACCAGGGCGGAGGGTTGCAGGCAGAAGCCAAAGCCATCGGCGCGGTCTTCGCTGCTGCCGTTGAACAGCACCGCATCTGCGTCACGCAGGCGCTCGGCCGGCTCGCGCAACGGCCCCGCCGGCAGGCAGCGGCCATTGCCCAGGCCACGGGCGGCGTCGATCAACACCAGTTCGAGGTCGCGGGCCAGGCGATAGTGCTGCATGCCGTCGTCACACAGGATCAGGTCGAGGGGCTCGCTGGCCAGCAAGGCCTGCACCGCCCGGGAGCGGTCGGGGTCGATCATCAGCGGCACGCCGCTGCGCTGCACGATCAGCAGCGGTTCGTCGCCGGCGTGTTCGGCGGGCTGGTCGGCCTGCACGCGCCATGGCAGCTGCGGCGGCTTGGCGCCATAGCCACGGCTGACCACGCCGACCTTGAGTCCCTGTCGGCGGCAGTGCTCGATCAGCCAGAGGATCATCGGTGTCTTGCCGGTACCGCCCACAGTGATGTTACCCACCACGATGACTGGCACCGGGGCCCGGTAGCTGGCGCTTTTGCCACGTACGAAACGCGCCCGCTTGCGGATCACCACGCAACGGTACAGCGCCTCCAGCGGGCGCAGCAGCGCCAGGGCCGGGTGCCCGGCGTACCAGGCCGCGAGCAAGCGGTCGGTGAAAGCCATCAGGGCGTGCCTTGGGCCGCCTCGACCGTGGTCATGCGCAACTGGCTGAAGCCGAGCTTGCCGGCGGCATCCATCGCGGTGACTACAGCCTGGTGCGGGGTCTTGCCATCGGCGCTGATGGCCAGCGGCAGCTTGTTGTCGCCGCCTGATTCACGCTCGATCGCTTCGCTCAGGGTGGCCAGGTCGCTCTTGGGCAACAGGTGGTTGTTCACCGAATACACGCCGTCGGCGCTGATGGTGATTTCCACCAGCTTGCCCTGCTCGGCAGGGGTCGGCTCGGCGCTGGTGGCCTCGGGCAGCTCCACGCGCAGCTGGGTCTCGCGGGTGAAGGTGGTGGTGACCACGAAGAACAGCAGCAGCACGAACACCACGTCGATCAGCGACGCCAGGTTGATGTCGACGTTCTCCCGCTGGCGATTGCGCCGGAACTTCACGCCTTGCCTCCGGCCACTTCCACTTCACGGTCGCCCTGCAGCACTTCCACCAGCTTGATCGCTTCCTGTTCCATGCCCACCACCAGCTCATCGATGCGGCGCAGCAGGAAGCGGTGGAAGAACACCGCCGGGATACCGACCATCAGGCCAGCCGCGGTGGTGACCAGGGCCTTGGAGATACCGCCTGCCAGCACTGCCGCGTTGGCGGTCATCTGCGAGCCGATAAAGGCGCTGAAGATGTCGATCATGCCCAGCACGGTGCCTAGCAGGCCCAGCAGCGGGGCCATGGCGGCAATCGTGCCAAGGGTACTGATGTAGCGTTCCAGCTCGTGGATGACGCGCGAGGCGGCCTCCTCGATGCATTCCTTCATGATTTCGCGGCCGTGGCGCGAGTTGGCCAGGCCGGCGGCGAGGATTTCGCCCAACGGCGAATCGGCGCGCAGGGCCTTGAGCTTGTCACTGGTCAGTTGCTTGTCCTTGATCCACATCCAGACCTGGCCCAGCAGGTGCGGCGGGGTGACGCGGCTGGCACGCAAGGTCCACAGGCGCTCGACGACGATAGCCATGGCGGCGATGGAACTCAGAATGATCGGCAGCATCATCCAACCACCGGACTTGACCAATTCCCACACAGTAAACGCCCCCTCGGAAAAAGGCCGCCACTCTACCATAGGCGCGCCGGAGGCTCATCTGCCGAAGGTCAGGGAATTGTTGGAGGGCAAAAAGGGTATGCCTGGGGTTCGGTATCGGCTCGGACAAGCGCTGAAAATGTAAAGGCAAGCACCTGCAAACCCCTGCACCTCACTGTGCCGGAACCCGCCAAAACCGCCGCTGCTCTCTTACGCTCTCAACCTTCCCCTGCCTTCCCAATACCAACCGCAACGCGCCATGCTCGGCCGTGTCATGCATCATCACCCCATGCCGCCGATAACGCTCGACCACCTGCGCATGCGGGTGCCCGAAGCTGTTGTTACGTCCTCGCGAAACCAGCACCCCGCGCGGTGCCGTGGCCCGGATGAAGGCCTCGGTGGAGGAACTCCGGCTGCCATGGTGCGGCGCCTGCAGCCAATCGATACGGGGGGTGTCGGTGGCCGCCAACCAGGCCTGCTCGGCAGCGGCCTCCATGTCACCCGCCAGCAGCAGGCGCTCGCCCTGCGCCTCGACCAGCAACACGCAGGATCGGTCGTTGCTGCTTTTCCCGTCAGCCCAGCGCCACAGCGAGAAACGCACGCCATCCCAGGCCCATTGTTCGCCGCTGCTACAAGGCTGCAACGGAACATTTTCAAGCGCTTCGCCACCGATCGTCCGCCGCACCGGCATGCCACGTTGTATCGCCGCTGCGCCGCCAGCATGGTCGGCATGGGCGTGACTGATCAACATCAGGTCAAGGCTACCCACCCCGAGCTTACGCAGGGTAGGCAGCACCACCCGTTCGCCCAGGTCGGTTTCGCCCCTGGCCGGACCGGCGTCGTACAGCAGGTTGTGATGCCGGGTGCGCAACAGCACCGCCAGGCCCTGGCCGACATCCAGTTGCCAGATTTCGACCTGCCCGAGCGGTACTGTCGCCCTCGGCACCCACAGTGCCAGCAGCATGACCCCACCCAGGCCACGCAGCGGCACACCTCGGGGCAACAGCAACAGCCACGTGCCCAGGCAGACCAGCAGCCAGGCCCACAGCGGCGGAGCTGGCGGCTGCCACGCAGGGCGCTGCTGCGCCGCCAGCGTCAGCAGCCGGAACAGCCCGTCGAGCAAGCCGCCCGCCAGCCACAACAGTTGCTCCCCTACCCCACCCAGCGGCAGCAGCAACGTTCCCAGCAACGCCAGCGGCAACACTGCCAGGCTGACCCACGGCACTGCCACAAGATTGGCCAGCGGCGCACTCAGGCTCACCGGCAAGCCGGTGGCCAGCAGCACCGGGAGCAAACCAATGGCAATCACCCATTGGGCGCGCGTCCAGGCCTGCCAGGGGCGCCAGCCGCCCAGCCGCGCGCTGAAGCAATAGACCAGCGTGGCCACAGCCGCAAACGACAGCCAGAAACCGGGCAACAGCGCGGCCAACGGTTCAACCAGCAGCACGGCCACCAGCGCCAGCAGCAACGGCAAGGTGGCGCCAAGGTGGCGAAAGCGCAAACGCCAGAGCAGCACCACGGCCAGCATCAGGCAGGCACGCTGCACCGGTACGCCGGCACCGGCGAGCCAGCCGTAAGCCAGTGCCGCGGCCATGGCCAGGCCACACGCCCAAGGCAGCCAGGGCAGCCGGGCCGGCCACAGTCCGCAGCGCGCCAGCCCGGCGACAAGGCCATACAGCAAGCCGGCAACCAGGCCGATGTGCTGGCCGGAAATCACCAGCAGGTGCACCGTGCCGGTGGCCTGCAATGTCTGCCAGTCCTGCCGGGGCAGGCCGGAGCCGTCGCCGAGCACCAAGGCTGCCAGCGCTGCCTGGCGGCCGTGAGCCTCGACCGCCAGCAGGCGCTGGCGCAGGGTGTCACGCCAGCCACCGTCAACCGGTGCCAGCCGTTGCCCGGCCTTGACCGTACCGCTGGCCCCGACCCGCCGCGCCAGCAACCGGGCCTCCAGGTCCGGCCCATGTGGGTTGAGCAGCCCGGCCGGGCGCTGCAAGGTCACCGCCAGCCGCCATTGCTCGCCCGCGCGCAGCGCTGGCCCGTCGAACCAGCTCAATTGCAGGCGCTGCGGCAGTTCGGCCCGTCGCGAGCGGGCACCTTGCAGCTCGAAGCGCACCCCTTGCGCCGTGCGCGTCGGCAGCCCGACCACGCGGCCCTCCAGCCACAAGGTACGGCCATCCAGGCCGGCTGCCAGGCGATCAGCCAGGGCCGCCTGGGCGGAGCCACAGGCCCAGCACAGGCCCAGCAGGAAACAGCCCAGCGGCCACAGGCGGGTGAACAGGCAGACGCCACCGCCAAGCGCGAGCAGCACCAGCCACCCGACCGACGGCAACATGGGTAGAAAGCCCAGGCACAACAGCCCGAGCGCGAGCGCAAACATCCCTGTGCGCATGAGGTAGGGCTCCAGAAGCGCAATCACCTTCTGAGGCATAGCTCATTTGCCGACAGCGCTTGCTCAACAATTGTCACAAACTCTAAAAGAGGCTGATCGGGAATCAGGGCATACTGACCGGATCAACGCTCCGGGAGCCTACATGCCGCGCCGACTTTTCAAACGCTACATGCCGGATCCGACCAGCATTCGCGAACACAAGTCCTTACGCTTTTTTGGCAAGCTGCTGCACGACCCGAACCTCTGGCACCTGAACCGGCACTCGGTAGCCCGCGCCATGGGGGTCGGCCTGTTCGCCGCCCTTATCCCCATTCCCATGCAGATGCTACTGGCGGCCGCGCTGGCGATTCCGGTACGTGGCAACCTGCCGATCGCGGTGAGCCTGGTCTGGCTGACCAACCCCCTGACCATGCCACCGGTGTTCTTCGTCACCTACATGACCGGCGCCTGGCTGATGCAGGTTCCGCCACGTACGCTGCCCGACGCGCTGACCTTCGACTGGATCACCGACCAGTTGGCCACCCTGTGGCAGCCATTCCTGCTGGGGTCGGTGGTGTGCGGGGTGGTGCTCGGCATCGCCGGCTACTTCACCACCCTGCTGTACTGGCGCTGGTGGATTGGCCGGCAATGGCGCCGGCGCAAACTCCGCTGTTCACGCACGCATGCCGCGGCCGCTGACCAGCAGGCGAACGCACAGCAGGTAGAGCAGCGCAGTGGCGACCAGCATGAAGGTAATCGCCGTGCCAATGCTGATATCCGACACCCCTAGGATGCCGTAGCGGAACGAGTTGACCATGTGCAGCACCGGGTTGGCCAGCGACACGGTCTGCCAGAACGGCGGCAGCAGGTTGATCGAATAGAACACCCCGCCCAGGTAGGTCAGCGGCGTCAGCACGAAGGTGGGGATGATCGAGATGTCGTCGAAGTTGCGTGCGAACACCGCGTTGACGAAGCCCAGCAGCGAGAAGATGGTAGCGGTCAGCAGTACCACGACCACGGTCACGCCCAGGTGGTGTACCTGCAGGTGAGTGAAGAACAGCGACAGGAAGGTCACGATCACCCCTACCGCCAGGCCCCGCAGCACCCCACCCAGCACATAACCGATGAGGATGGTGTGCGGCGATACCGGCGATACCATCAGCTCTTCGATCGAGCGCTGGAACTTGCTGCCGAAGAAGCTCGACACCACGTTGCCGTAGGAGTTGGTGATCACCGACATCATGATCAGCCCCGGCACGATGTACTCCATGTAGCTGAAGCCCCCCATGTCGCCGATCTGCCGACCGATCAGGTTACCGAAGATGACGAAGTACAGGACCATGGTGATCGCTGGCGGCAGCAGGGTCTGCGGCCAGATGCGCAGGAAGCGCCGCACTTCGCGGTAGACGATGGTATTCAGGGCGACCCAGTTGGTGCGCAGCTCGACACTCATACCGCCACCTTCGACAGGTTTTTTTCCACCAGGGACACGAACAGCTCCTCGAGTCGGTTGGTCTTGTTACGCAGGCTCTGGACCTCGATGTTCTGCAGCGCCAGCTGGCCGAACAAGGCGGTGATGCCGATGTCCTTGTCCACTTGCACTTCCAGGGTATGCGGGGTCAGCAGGCGGCACGGGTAACCCTGCAGCGCTGGCGCCGTGGCCAGGTCGTGCTTGAGGTCGAGGACGAAGGTTTCGACATGCAGCTTGCCCAACAGCTGGCGCATGCTGGTGTTCTCGACGATGGTGCCGTGGTCGATGATGCCGATGTTGCGGCACAGCTGCTCGGCCTCTTCCAGGTAGTGGGTGGTGAGGATGATGGTGATGCCTTTCTGGTTCAGCTCGGTGAGGAAGCTCCACATCGAGCGGCGCAGTTCGATATCCACGCCGGCGGTGGGCTCGTCGAGAATCAGCAGGCGCGGTTCGTGGATCAGTGCACGGGCGATCATCAGCCGGCGCTTCATGCCGCCGGACAGCGAACGCGACTGCACGTCGCGCTTGTCCCACAGGCCCAGCTGAGTCAGGTACTGTTCGGCGCGCTCCTTGGCCAGCTTGGGCGGGATGCCGTAGTACCCGGCCTGGGTCACGACGATGTCGAAGGTCTTCTCGAACTGGTTGAAGTTGAACTCTTGCGGCACCACGCCCAGGCAGCGCTTGAGCGCGGCCGGTTCGCGGTCGAGGTCATGGCCGAATACGTTGACCGTGCCGCTGGTCTTGTTGACCAGGGTCGAGAGGATGCCGATGGTGGTGGATTTGCCGGCGCCGTTGGGGCCGAGCAAGGCGAAGAAGTCGCCTTCGGCAACATCCAGATCGATGCCCTTGAGGGCCTGGAAGCCGTTGCCGTAGGTCTTGGTCAACTGTCGGATCGACAGGGCAGAACTCATAGCGGGTCACTTACCAGAAAAAAGGTGCAGGACACGCCAGGCAAAGTCACTGGCGCAGTGAGTGCGGCCAATGGTGCTTGGCCCGGCCGCACAAGTACAGTCACATCTATTGATAATGACTATCGAGGCATGCGTGGTGTTCGATCAGGTCAGCGCTGTCATCACCGCCGCCTGGTAGGCCGGGCGTTCCTTGAGGCGCTCGTACCAGGCTTGCAGGTGGCGCATGGCCGGGCGTTCGATGGGCATTTCGAACCAGGCATAGATGAAGCTGCCCAGTGGGATGTCGCCCATGCCGATGCGCTCGCCGGACAGGTACGGCTGCCTGGCCAGGGTTTCGTCGGCGATGGCCAGCAACGTGGCGCATTGCTTGTGCGCGGCATTGATCGCCACCCAGTCACGCTGGTCTTCGGGGGTGCGCAGCAGGCCCCAGAACAACGGGCGGAACGGGCCGGCGAAGGACGAGGTGGCCCAGTCCATCCACTTGTCGGCCAGGGCGCGCTGGCGTGGGTCCTGGAGATACCAGCCCTGCTCCGCGCCGTACTCGGCGCACAGGTAGCGGACGATGGCATTGGATTCCCACAGGGTCAGGTCACCGTCTTCGAGCATTGGCACCAGGCCGTTGGGGTTGCGCGCCCGGTAATGCGGCTCATTGACCACGCCGAAAGCGCCACCGGCGTCGATTGATTCGAATGCCAGGCCCAGCTCGTGGGCGATCCACAGCGCCTTGCGCACATTGCTCGAATTCTTGCGGCCCCAGATCTTCAGCATGGCAACGTCCTTATGAAATGCGGAGGTGGCACAGTCTACTCCAGACTTTCGTCGCCTGTACCGACCCAATCAACGGCATCGCACAAGGCGCACTGAAACTCCCGACGTCCCACCCTTGTCACTGTTCTGACCCTGTCGTCCACAGCGTTGCGTCTAAGCTAACCGGGACGGCTCAAGCCCCTGGTTCCAAGGAGGACCGATTATGTTGCTGTTGTGGTTGGTGGTACTGGTGGTCGGCGCGGCATACCTTACGCACCGGCGCCTGGCGCCCTTGCAGATTCTTGGCAGCATGGCCGCCTACGTGCTGCTGATGGGCATTTTCAGCAGTGCCCCCGGCTGGCTGCTGACCCTGCTGTGGATAGTGCTGGCGTTGAAAATTGCCCTGGTGGCGCTGCCAGAATGGCGCCGCAAGGTCTTCACCGGCCCGGTGTTCGACTGGTTCCAGCACACCCTGCCGCCCATGTCGCAGACCGAGCGCGAGGCGATCGACGCCGGCACCGTGTGGTGGGACGGCGAGCTGTTCAGCGGCCGCCCCGACTGGCACACCCTGCTTGCCTACCCGGCACCACAGCTGACCGAAGAAGAACAGGCCTTCATCGACGGCCCGACGGAACAACTGTGCGCCATGGTCAGCGACTGGCAGATTGGTCAGGACATGGACCTGCCGCCCGAAGCCTGGGCGCATATCAAGCAGCATGGCTTCTTCGCCCTGATCATCCCCAAGGAATATGGCGGCAGAGGTTTCTCGGCCTACGTCCACTCACAGGTGGCGATGAAACTGGCGACCCGCAGCGGTGACCTGGCGTCCACGGTGATGGTGCCCAACTCTCTCGGCCCGGCCGAATTGCTGCTGCACTACGGTACCGACGAGCAACGCAACCACTATCTGCCGCGCCTGGCCCGCGGCGAGGAAATCCCCTGCTTCGCCCTGACCGGCCCGCTGGCCGGCTCTGACGCTGGCGCCATGCCCGACAGCGGCGTGGTGTGCAAGGGCCAATGGCAGGGTGAGGAAGTGCTCGGCCTGCGCCTGAACTGGGAAAAGCGCTACATCACCCTCGGCCCGGTCGCTACCCTGCTGGGCCTGGCCTTCAAGGCCTACGACCCGGACCACCTGCTCGGTGAACAGGAAGAACTTGGCATCAGCCTGGCGCTGATCCCGACCGACACGCCCGGCGTGGACATCGGCAAGCGTCACCTGCCACTGGGCGCCGCATTCATGAACGGCCCCAACAGCGGCAAGGATGTGTTCGTGCCGCTGAGCTTCCTCATCGGCGGCCAGGCCATGCTCGGCAAGGGCTGGATGATGCTGATGAACTGCCTGTCGGTCGGCCGCTCCATCTCCCTGCCCGCGGTGGGCACCGGCGCGGCCAAGTACACCAGCCTGGTCACCGGCCAGTACGCCAACATCCGCGAACAATTCAATGTGCCGCTGGCGGCCTTCGAGGGCATTCAGGAATCGCTGGCGCGCATCGGTGGCAACGCCTGGCTGATGGACAGCGCGCGCCTGCTGACCGCCAAGGCGGTCGACCTGGGCGAGAAGCCCTCGGTGCTGTCGGCGATCCTCAAGTATCACCTGACCGAGCGCGGTCGCGAATGCATCCAGCACGCCATGGACGTGCACGGCGGCAAGGGCATCATCATGGGCCCCAACAACTACCTGGGTCGCAACTGGCAAGGTGCGCCGATCTTCATCACGGTAGAGGGTGCCAATATCCTTTCGCGTAACCTGATGATCTTTGGCCAGGGTGCCATCCGCTGCCACCCGTTCGTGCTCAGGGAAATGGCCCTGGCCGGGCGTGAGGACCGCGGCCAGGCATTGCGCGAGTTCGACGACCTGCTGATGCAACACATCATGTTCGCTGCCGGCAATGCGGCCAGCACGCTGGTACTCAACCTGGGGCTGGGCCGCCTGGAAAGCGTGCCTGGGGACACCCTGAGCCAAGGCTACTTCCGCGCCTTGAACCGCCAGGCTGCAGCTTTTGCACTGCTGGCGGACTTGTCGATGATGCTGCTGGGCGGTGCACTCAAGCGCCGTGAGCGCCTGAGCGCGCGGCTGGGGGATGTACTCAGCTACCTGTACCTGTCCAGCGCCGCGCTCAAACGTTACCACGACCTGGGCTCGCCGGAGCACATGCAGCCGCTGCTGCGCTGGGCCATGGAAGAAAGCCTGGGCCAGGCGGAAAAGGCCCTGGACCGCCTGCTCGACAACCTCCCAAACCGCTTTGTCGGTTGTGCATTGCGGGTACTGGTGTTCCCCTTCGGTCGCCGCCATACCGGGCCGAGCGACGAGCTGGATGCCGAGGTTGCAGCATTGATCGGCCGCAACAAAGGCGACCCGGCACTGGAGGAGTTGCTTGCCGGTTGCTTCAGACCACAGGCCGACGGCGACCCGGTGGCGGCGCTGCAACGCGCCAGCGACCTGCTGGACGAGACCGCCCCGCTGTACAAGGCGCTGCATCAGGCAATCAAGGAAGGCCGAGTGCAACCCGCACCCGGCCAGTCGGCCATCGACGCAGCGGTCGACAGCGCTGTGCTGCAGCCAGGCGAAGGGCAACGCCTGCACGCAGCGGAACAGGCACGCCGCGCAGTGATCGATGTCGATGCCTTCGACAAGGCCCAGTTGCTGGCGGAACCGGGCAAGGTTCGCTGATCTGCACTGCCGGGAAGGGCTGCTTTGCGGCCCCTTCCCCATCCCGCGTATACTCCGCGCCCGTTTCGACCACACCGAGGACCGCCACCATGGCCAACCCCCATCTGGAATACCACCTGCAACTGCTGAACCACCTGCGCACCATCCTGGTCGCCCTGGGTGAAGCGGATCAGGTACCGGAGGAAAGCCACGCCCTGTTCCTCGAGCGCTTCGACGAACTGCTGACCCTGCTGCCGCAAGACCCGCTGCAAAGCCAGTACCTGGGCCAAGACCTGATCTGCCAGGTGATCCAGCGCTACCCGCAGATCGCCCACCTGGTACCCCGCGACCTGCTGTGGTTCTTTGCCGGTGACTGCCTGCACTTCATGCCTGACGAAGAACTGGAGCTGTACCAGCAACTGGAAGAACGCCGCTACGAAGCCGAGCAGGCCGGCGAGCCGTTCGACTGGAACCTGGAAAAGCAGCTGCTGGGCGCCCAACAAGGCCCCGCCAGCACACACTGACCGCAACGCACAGGCTGCGATGAAACATGCGCGGCCTGTTTAGCCGCAGCATTTTTCGAGAGACAAAAAAACGCCACCTCAAAAGAGGTGGCGTTTTCTGAATTGGAGCGGGAAACGAGACTCGAACTCGCGACCCCGACCTTGGCAAGGTCGTGCTCTACCAACTGAGCTATTCCCGCAATTTTAAGCTTTACCGCTTATCGGCGTGAGCGCCTTTACGACCTCCACCACCACTGCACCGTACGAACGCCACAGTATTTAAACTGGAGCGGGAAACGAGACTCGAACTCGCGACCCCGACCTTGGCAAGGTCGTGCTCTACCAACTGAGCTATTCCCGCATTTGGCGTCCCCTAGGGGACTCGAACCCCTGTTACCGCCGTGAAAGGGCGGTGTCCTAGGCCACTAGACGAAGGGGACACACAACACTTTTCAGTGCACCAGAACATGAACCTCACGATTCAGCCTGGATTTTCTTTTCCTGCCTCGCCGCAAGGCGCTGCCGGATAAACTGGAGCGGGAAACGAGACTCGAACTCGCGACCCCGACCTTGGCAAGGTCGTGCTCTACCAACTGAGCTATTCCCGCAATTTGGCGTCCCCTAGGGGACTCGAACCCCTGTTACCGCCGTGAAAGGGCGGTGTCCTAGGCCACTAGACGAAGGGGACACGCTGCTGGCATCGCTGCCTGCTTTCACTGCCTGCCGCGTTTCGCTGTGTGCTTTACGCTGCAAGTGGCGCGCATTCTATGGATGCTTCGTAGGGGCGTCAACCCCTTTGTAGAAATTTATTTAAATCAACGACTTCCGGACGCGGGGTGCAGATCCGGAAGCCGCGGCCGATATAAGGGAGGCCTGCCTGTAAAGAGGTTGGCACAGGTACACGGTGGCTGTTCGTCCCCAGGCGAACTTACTACACTCAAGGGTGTGATTCATCTTCAACGAGGCATTAACGGTGACCCCACTTCTGATCACCCTGCTCATCGTGGCGGGTATCGCGTTGCTGATCGTGATCGGCTACCTCAACAATGTGGTCGAGAACAACAAGCTCGAGCGCGCCCGGCTGAAGATCGAGCTGGCCGACCGCCTGCGCCGCTGTGGCGAAATCACCGAGACCTTCCCCGGCCAGTTCATGACCCCGGCGCTGAAGCTGCTGTTGACTCGCCTGGAGCTCAACCTCAACCAGCGCCAGCTGGCGCTGGACAAGCACAACGCCGAACTCAAGGCACGCATTGCCGAACTTGAGGGGCTGATTGCCCTGGGCGCCAAGATCCCGGTAAGCAACCCGCCCGGCCCGATCCAGACCGAGGTCAAGGCCAAGGACGTGCGCTTTCTGCTGGAGGCACTGCACAGCCAGGTGACCCGCGCCGCCCAGGAGGGCTTCCTGCCCACCCCCGAGGCCAAGCACTGGGTCAGGGAGATTCGCCATATTCTGGTACTGCTGCATATCGAGTTCTTCAACAACCTGGGTCAGCAGGCGCTGCAGAACGGCCAGCCGGGTCAGGCCCGCCTGGCCTTCGAGCGCGGCGTGCAGTACCTGCGCAAGCAGCCGGAGCCGAAGGCCTATGAAGAGCAGCTGACCTACCTGGAGAAACTGCTGGCCCGGGCCAATGCCCAGGTGCTGGAAAAGATGGAGCCGGCGGAGAACGAGCAGAACGAACTGACCCAGGGGCTCAAGACCGATGACGAAGAGACCTGGAAGAAGCGGGTGATCTACGATTGAGCGAAACCGGTCAGGAACCTGCACGAATACGGTGAGGATGCCACCGCATTCATGCAGGTTGATACAGCTAGTCAGCGTGGACCGAGCGCCGGCAACCGGGTAGCGACAGGCAAGTGATCAAGTATTTCGGGGACCACACTGAAGTCAATCGCAATCGCCTTGCCTGGAAGCTTCCCCACCGATCCGCTCCAGTAGCGTTTGCGCAGGCCGAGTGATTCAAGTCTATCCCCGCCGAATGTAAGTACTTTCCAGAAAAAGTTGGAGTCAAACCTCAACTCCTGCCCTTCCGTAAAGGTCCCCTCCGGCAGCAGCACAAACTGAATGACATTGCTGACGACTACCTCATAAGCAGCCGTCTGGCGCAACGCATCTTCCACGGTAATGGTCGCACGACCATTACCAAAGGATTCGACCAAACCACTGTTCTGGTCAACTCGGGCAATGTCCGGCGCGCTGGAGCGATACGTCAGCGGTGGCACACCTCCGGTAGCCTGGCGAGTTGCATAAGAGCCGCTGGGCGCTTCGCCTGGTCGGAACAGCTCGGTACCGTTGTAATAGACAAACATCCCGCGCTCAGTGCTGAGCTGCATCGTCGAAGTGTCTATCTCCAGCGCCGGCACCTCCACGATATTCACTCGCCAGGGCTCGGATTGCGGCTGCCCACCATACAGGCCCTTCACCACCAGCTCATGCGACGCCTTGCTCAACCCCCTCACTGGCAATGTCCACCGCCCCGCCGTTGCCGTCACGGTATCGCCTGGTTTGCTGTCAACCAGCAGTTGCACCTGCTGGTCCGCATGCGCCGTGCCCTCGAGCGTCAGGTCGGCAAGGTAGCTCTCCCCACCGTTTTCAACCGGCGTACCGTTGCTGTCGGTCACACCTGTAATGACGGGCTTGGTCGCTGTCTCCACGGTAAAGGTAAAGGGCGTGGAGTCAGGGCCATCCCCATACTGCGCAACGGCTTTCAGTTCATGCCTGCCAGCATCGAGGTCCTTGAGCGTAGTGCTCCACTTTCCTGCCGTGTTGGTTTGCGGGCTATCAGCGGGCTCACCGTTATCATTCAGCGTCACCTGCCGATTCGGCGTCGCCGTCCCTGCTATCGTGATTTCAGTGGCAAATGTGGTGCCGCCATTTTCCACCTTCCCGTAGACGTCTGTTACCGTTTCGATGGTCGGGACCCTGTGTTCAAGCACGCTGAACGTCCATACCTCAGACTCGCCATGGTTACCATACAAAGCCTTGGCCTTGATGGCATGACTACCGATGACCAAGTCGTCCAGGTCGGTTGTCCAGGCCCCTTTGCCATCGACCGGTACGGGCTTGCGCTCAACGGTTCCATCAATAATCTGTACCTCTTCATTTGGCGTAGCGCGCCCCGACAGGGTCACCGTCGTCTCATAGGTGCTCCCTTGATCCGCAATCGGCCCATCTACGGCATCCTCCACCGAGGTGATGAGCGGCACAGGCGCGCCCACCCATAAATTCAACGGCTCGGAAGTACTCACCCCGCCCCCATCCGCCCGCTCGACCCAATAAGACGCCACTACATCGTGACTATTATTGGCGATGACCAGTGCCTTGCTGACGGTCAGCTCGAACTGCTCGCGACCAATGTTGGAAGCGGTAATATTGATCGAATCCTCCAGCGAAGCACCCTCATCCTTGCCCTTCCAACTGAAGTACAGAACATCGCCTATGGCGATGCGCGCATAGCGCTGCACCACCAGCCTGGTACCACCGACCGGTACCTTTTCGGGATCGAGCACCCAGCTGCCATCCCCCTGTTCCTCTGCATGGTTCACACTTGGCCTGGCCAGCTCGGCCCGTGGCTCGCCGACGCTGAAGGTGATCGTGCGCTCCGACCTGCGCGGCGACTGACCGTCCCGCTCCAGGGTGTAGTGCAGCACCAGCTTGCCGCCCTCGATCGCCTTCAGGTGCTTGCCATCGACCGTAAACGGAATCGGCTCCTTGCGGCCTGCCTCGCCGTTGCTGATGTCGTGGGGGGGGATTTCCGGGAAATAGGGCGTAAGGTCCGGCTTTTCGCCCTCCCAGACCAAGGTAATCACATCGCCCGCCTGCATGCTGTCGTCCCAGGGCACGTCGATGGTGGTTTCTGGCAGTGTCGGGTCCAGCATTCCCTGCTGGGCATCCACTGCCTTCGGCGCAGGGAGGCGCACCGCTTCACCCGCAATAGAGACGAACTGCCCTCTGGACTTGTAGGCACCTTCGGCCCGCTGCTGCTGATAAGCCAGCGCACCCATGCTCTGGCGCGCCGCCTCCGACTTGACCAGCTCATAGCTGAATTTCGCCCGGGTCTTGGCCAGTTGGCGCACATCTGCATTGGCAATCGGGATTTCGACCACCCCCGGCACGCTCTCGACGACCTGGGGCGGATAGGAGATGTTCACGGGACGCCCATCCTCGGTCTCACCGAACAGGTTGGCAACGATGCTGTCGTCCACCGCGAACGGCTCAGCAAACGCCACCACCTGCAACGTTGCATTGGCCTCTCCCAGAAGCTCCAGATCGAGAACGTTGTTCTTGGCTTCTTTCACGATAGCGGGGGCAAGGCGCGCGTTACCGGTGTCGACAACCACCCGCTGCTCGGCGCTCCAATCCTCGGAGCGGTTGTCAACCACAGAATGACCGCTTCCTCAACCAGGATCGGGATGGCATTGCCCACCTCTTCCAGTTTCACGAGGTGCTCAACGAACACTCCGCCCCAGCTCAGGCGGATCTTGTCGTGCTCGGCCATGAACGGATACGGCAGGATGGTCACTTCCACCCCCTGCCTGGCGCGCTCCGCGTCCACCCCATCGTTGCCGACGTCGTCCGGCAGGGTGAATTTGAGTTCGGAATGGCCGGGGTTGGAGCCATCCTGGTCCTGGCCACCGGGGCGCTCGAGCTTGACGTAGATCTTGGTTACCGCCGAGGGCTCCTCTACCTGGCCCAGGCGCTTGACCCGATAGCTGAGTTCAGCAGCGCCAGTCTGCAAGTGGCCTGGCGGAACGAAGAGCGTCTGGCGCTGGTCCACCAGTTCCTCGGTAATGGTCACGCTGTCGACTTCGTCACTGCCGGCCATGGCCCGGACCCTGTCACCGCGGCCCATTTGCGGCCATGCCGGGACATATAACTGCAGGCCTTGCCTGGGGAAGTTTTCATGAGCAGCGGCAAGGTTGATTCCCCACTCACCGCTGGGCACCGGGCCGGTGGCGCCGGGAATGGAGAGTTCGTCGAGCAGCAAGGGCCCTGCGCCCGAAGCCAGAGCAGTGGTTTTGCCTGCCCTTTGATCAGTGTCCAACATTGCGCAGCTCCTTTCCGAGTGAGGATGAAGTACGCAACATTGAACGTCGCGCCATAAACCGACGCTACTGGCAGAAATGCCAGGTAAAAACAGACGGCAGATATTCATACCTGAAGCAAAACGGCATTGCAGGCCAAGCCTGCAATGCCGTTACTTCACATCAAGGCATGCCTTTACCCTAACCTGATCCCTGGGAACGAAGGCCCGATCTGTGCGGACCATCCCTCTCCGCCGCCGTCCATGTCCTTGTGCTGAGCTTGCTGACGCAGCCCGTACTGGCGCTGATCCCGGGACCAGTACGTCCCGCCCGGCCAGCCAAGCTGGCCAAGCCCACCGCCTGCCCTGTACTGATTGAACACTTCCCGCAAGTCGCTCATGAAAATGCGCTGATCCCACCCGACAATGTACTGGGAAGAGCCCATGAGGTACATGCGAACGACATTCTGTACTGTCACGTTGTAACTCACCGCTTGCTGCGCCTGGTCGCGCACGGTGATGACAGCACTGCCATTGGCACGCGACCTTACGGTACCGCTGGCATCGACGCTCGCCACGCCAGTGTTGCTCGAGCTGTAGCTATAGGGTGGTACACCGCCACTGGCCACGCGCTGCCGCGCTGCGTTGGCGGGTGGCGTACTGGGCCCCTGGCCATCATCCCCGCGCACGAACACTCTGCCGTCGAGCACCATGGTGCTGGTATCGATCACCAACGGCGGCCTGTTCTCGACTGTGACGATCCACTCGCCGGACACCGGCTGGTTACCGTAGAGGCCTTTCGCCGTGAAGGCGTGACGGCCGGTGGCAAGTGCCGAAAGCGGTGCCTGCCAGTTACCTCCCGGCGCGGCTACCGTGGTCCTGGGCGTGCCATTGTCCAGGATCTGCACTTGCAGCCCGGTTTGAGCAGTACCATCGAGTGTGAGCCCGGTCTCATAGGTGCGGCCACCATTGCCAATCGGCTGGCCCTTGCTATCGACCACACGGCTGATGACCGGCGTGGCACCTTGACGCACTTCAAAGCCATGCCCCCCCGACTCCAGCTTGCTGCCGTACAAGGCCACAGCCTTGACCAAGTGTTGGCCGACCGCCAGGGCAGACACCACAGCGGTCCAAATGCCGCTGCTGTCAACCGGTGCCTGGACCTTTGGCGTGGTACCGTCGAACAGTTCAACCCGCTGCCCGATACTCGCCTTGCCAGTGACCGTCACACTGGAGTCGAACGTGAAGCCGTTGTTCGCTACATCACCCAGACTGTCCTGCACACTGACGATACTCGGCGCCATTTGCACATCGTATTCGACAGTACCCGAGCGCTTCTCAGGCGGATTGCCGCCTGGCAGCACGACATACATTACCCCTATGCTGTCATTCTCATTTGCCTTGATCACGGCATGGTCAATCTTGAAACGCTGTTCCCCGCCCTGAGTCACTGTGTGCGTTTGTGCATCCGGATGCTTACCTGACACCTCGATACGCACCTTGTCCAGCGGTTGCAAC
>NZ_DGIR01000039.1:0-52877 GCF_002386445.1 Pseudomonas sp. UBA4617 | reverse complement strand
GTCCGCGACATGTGCAGGATCAATGACCCCCTCGATGGCCTCTTCGATGACCAGTTCCGGAAGCGCTGGCTCGCTGATTTCAAGCACTGTGAATTCAACCGGCGCAGAGGGCTGTTCTGGCTCGACACCTCCCCGGAGGACGAAATAGGTCACCGTGATTTGGCTATTCTCGTTACCCCGGATCACCTCAGCGGCGATCTTGAACTCCTGTTCACCTGCCGTCTCCACGATGTGCGTCTGATTGTCCGGATACGTCCCCTTCAATTCGATACGTACCTTGTCCAGCGGTTGCAACTCGGCACTGGCGGCGATGAACACCGTTGCACCGTCCGCGACATGTGCAGGATCGATGACCCCCTCGATGGCCTCTTCGATGACCAGTTCCGGAAGCGCTGGCTCGCTGATTTCAAGCACTGTGAATTCAACCGGAGCAGAGGGCTGTTCTGGCTCGACACCTCCCCGGAGGACGAAATAGGTCACCGTGATCTGGCTATTCTCGTTACCCCGGATCACTTCAGCGGCAATCTTGAACTCCTGTTCACCTGCCCTCTCCACGGTGTGCGTCTGATCGTCCGGGTACGCCCCCTGCACTTCGATACGTACCTTGTCTTGCGGTTGCAAGCCGGCATCGGCGCCTATTACAACCGTTGCACCGTCCGCGACAAGCGCGGGATCAATGACCCGCTCTGCAGTGGCCTCTTTGATGACCAGCTCCGGAAGCGCCGGGACAGCAGCCCCGACTTGCAGCGTCAACGGCTCGGAGTAACTGGACGCTCCCTCCGCCCGCGCGACCCAGTAAGACGCCACCACCGCGTGACCGTCGTTATCGGTTACCAGTTTTTTACTGATGGTCAGATCATAATGTTCGCGCTCGTGGTTGGCAGCGGTGATGTTGATCCAGTCTTCCAGCGACGCCTGATCCGTGCCCTCCCAGTTGAACCACAGTACATCGCCTATCCTGACACGCGCATAGCGCTGCACCACCAGCTTGGTACCACCGACCGGTACCTTTTCGGGATCGAGCACCCAGCTGCCATCTGCCTGTTGCTCTGCGTAGTCGACACTCGGTGCTGGCAACTCAGCGCGCGGTTCACCGACATTGAAGGTGATCGTGCGCTCCGACCTGCGTGGCGACAGACCGGCCCGCTCCAGCGTATAGAGCAGCACCAGTTTGCCACCCTCGATCGCCTTCAGGTGTTTGCCATCGACCGAGAACGGAATCGGCTCCTTGCGCGCTGCCTCACCGTTGCTGATGTCATGGGGATCGATTGCCGGGAAGTATGGCTCCAGGTCCGGCCTTTCCCCCTCCCAGACCAAAGTGATCACATCGCCCGCCTGCATACTGTCGTCCCAGGGCACCTCGATGTTGGCTACCGGCAACGCCGGGTCGAGGGTGCCCTGCTGGGCATCCAGTGCCTTCGGCGCGGCCAGGCGTACAGCTTCGCCCTGAATGGCGACGAACTGGCCTCTGGACTGATAGCTGCCTTCAGCCCGCTGCTGCTCATAAGCCTGGACACCCAGGGCCCGGCGCGACGCCTCCGACTTGACCAGCTCATAGCTGAATTTCGCCTGGGTCTTGGCCAGTTGGCGCACATCTGCATTGGCAATGCCGATTTCGAGCACCGCCGGCACGCTCTCGATTAGCTTGGGCGGATAAGTGATGTCCACCGGGCGCCCGTCCTCGGTCTCGCCGAACAGGCTGGCCACGATGCTGTCGCCCACCGCGAACGGCGCACCAGACGCCCACACCTGCAAGGTAGCATCGGCATCACCCAGAACCTCAAGGTCGAGGACGTTGTTCCTGGCTTCCTTCACGATGCCAGCGGCAAGTCGCGCATTGCCGGTGTCGACCACCACCCGCTGCTCGGCACTCCAGTCCTCGGAGCGGTTGTCAACCAGGTCATAAACTTCAAAAGCTATCGCCAAGCCTTTTTCATCCGAATCGCCCGCCGCGAGAATCACTGCTTCCTCGACCAGGATCACAACGGGATTTTCCTCGGGGCTGCTCGCCTGTTCCGGGGTCACAGTATGGCTAATGAACTGACCGCCCCAGCTGAGGCGGATCTTGTCGTCCTCGGCCATGAACGGATAAGGCAGGATGGTCACCTCCACCCCCTGCTTGGCGCGCTCCTGGTCCACCCCGTCCTTGACCACATCCTCCGGCAGGGTGAATTTGAGCTCGGAATGCCCAGGGTTGGAGCCGTCCTGGTCCTGGCCACCGGGACGCTCGAGCTTGACGTAGATACCGGTCGCCGCCGAAGGCTCCTCTACCTGCCCCAGTCGCTTGACCCGATAGCTGAGTTCAGCAGCGCCATTCTGCAGGTGAATCGGCGGAACGAAGAGCGTCTGGCGCTGGTCTACCAACTCAGAGGGAATGGTCAGGCTGCTGACCTCGTCACTGCCAAGCAGAATCCGCACCCGATCACCTTCATTCATTTGCGGCCACGCCGGGACATATAACTGCAGGCCGTTTCTGGGAAAGTTTTCACGGGCCGCCGCAAGGTTGATACCCCATTTGTCGATGAACACCGGGCCGGTAGCACCAGGTATCGAAAGTTCATCAAGCACCAACTGCCTGTCATCTGATGCCTGGGCAATGATATTGCCTGCCGACTGGTCGTTGTCCAACATTGCGCCGCTCCTTTACCGAATGAGGGAAGTACGAAACATTGAACGCCAAGCCGAAGTGGCCTGCTACTGACAAAAATGCTAGGGGAAGCATGAAAATATCGGTTACTACCTGGCTCAAAAACAGAAACGGCATTGCTGGCCAGGCCAGCAATGCCGTTATCGTCAACACTACTTCAGCTACACAGCTTCTGGTCGTGCAGTTCAGCAACCTTTACCCTAACCGAATGCCCGGGAACGAAGGGCCGAGCTGTGCCGACCATCCCTCTCCACCGCCGTTCATGTCCTTATGCTGGGCTTGCTGACGTGGAAGCGGATTCCAGATCAACCGTTGATCACGAGCCCAATAAGTCCCCCCAGGCCAACCGATCTGGCCAAGCCCACCGCCTGCCCTGTACTGATTGAACACTTCCCGCAGATCGCCCATAAAGATGCGCTGATCCCACCCTACGATGTACTGGGCAGACGACATGAAATACATGCGAATGACATTCTGCACCGTCACGTTGTAGCTCACCGATTGCTGGGCCTGGTCGCGCACGGTGATGACAGCACTGCCATTGCCACGCGACCTGACGGTACCGTTGCTATCGACGCTCGCGACAGCCGTATTACTGGAGCTGTATTCATATGGCGGTACACCGCCACTAGCCACGCGTTGCCGCGACGTGTTGGCCGGCGCCACGCTGGGCCCCTGGCCGTTATCACCACGCACGAAGAGCCTGCCATTGAGTACCAGGGGGCTGGTATCGATCACCAACGGCGGCCGGTTCTCGACCGTGACGATCCACTCGCCGGAAACCGGCTGGTTGCCGTAGAGGCCTTTAGCGGTGAACGCATGACGACCAACGGCAAGCCCCGACATCGGAGCCTGCCAGTTGCCCCCCGGTGCGGCTACGGTGGGCCCAGACGTGCCATTGTCCAACATCTCTACTTTCAGCCCGGCTTGAGCGCTGCCATGCAGTGTCAGCCCGGTTTCATAGGTGCGGCCACCATTACCAATCGGCTGGCCCTTGCTATCGACCACACGGGTGATGACTGGCGTGGCACCTTGGCGCATTTCGAAGCTATGGCCGCTCGACTCCAGCTTGCTGCCGTACAACGCCACAGCCTTGACCAGGTGCTGGCCGACGGTCAGCGCAGAAACCACAGCGCTCCAGTTGCCGCTGCCATTGACCGCTGCCTGGCCCTTGGATGTGGCACCGTCGAACAGTTCGACCCGCCGCCCGATACTCGCCGTGCCAGTGACCGTTACACTGGAGTCGTACGTGAAGCCATTGTTGGCAACATCCCCCAGACTGTCCTGCACCCTGACGATGCTTGGTGCCACTTCCTCCACCACGGTGAAGGTGCGGGCGTCCGAAACCAGGCCAGCGCCATACAACGCCTTGGCCGTCAAACTGTAGGCGCGGCGCTCGAGCCCGACCATGAGATGGCTCCAGTTGCCGCTGGCATCAACCGGCACCTCGCCCAACGAGTTGGCACCTTCGAAAAGCTCGATCTTCTGGTTGATACTGGCCTTGCCGACCAGGCTCACCTGCGCATGTACCGTGGTACCGCCCTGCGTCACCTCGCCGTCGCTGTCCCTGACACTGGTAATGCTTGGCCTGATTTCCTCATAGACGGTGAACGTCCTTACCGCCGATTCTTCACCTGCGCCATACAGTGCCTTGGCCCTGACGCCATAGACCTTGATCGGCAGCTGATCGAGCCGTAACGTCCAGATGCCCCCAGGGCTGACGGTCGGCACGCCCAGGCTGGCATTGCCGTCGAAGATTTCAACCTGTTCATTGGCACTCGCTTCGCCGCCCAGGGTAAGCGCGGTATCGACCGTCGCACCGCCATCGGGGACTTCGCCCCGGGAGTCCAGGACGCTGATGATGGTCGGGAAGATATAGTCGACCACTGTAAACCGGCGTACAGCCGACTCCTGGTCACGCCCGTAGAGCGCCCTGACCTTGATCGAGTAGCCTTTCACCTGCAGGTTTCGCAAGGTCAGGGTCCAGTTACCGGCGAGATCGGCCCGGGCGGTATCGACCGGCACGCTGCCATCCAGGATTTGCACCGGCTGCCCGATACTGGCCTTGCCCGCCAGCACGATCTGCGTATCGACCGTGGTCTTGCCGTCGGCCAGTTCGCCGCGCGAGTCCTGCACACTGTCGAGGGTCGGTGCCAACTCGGCGACTACCTCGAAGGCACGTGGCGCAGAGAGGTCCTTGTTGCCATACACGGCCCGGGCCTTCAGTTCATGACTACGGATCGTCAGGCCTTCGAGATCCACGCTCCAGGCGCCACCAAGGTCAACATCTACAGTATGCAAACTCACTTCGCCCTCGAGCAGGTCAATTTGCAGGCCGGGGCTTGCGAGCCCGGAAACGGTTACTGTCGTGTCGACCGTGGTCGCCCCTTCGGCCACCTCGCGGCGCGAATCCTCGATGCGGGTGATGCTGGGCACGACATACGCCACTACCGTGAACTCCCAGGGCTCGGAGACCAGGCGCCTGCCGTACTGGGCCCGCGCTTTGACGCTATACGATCGCGGTACCAGCTCGGTCATCGGGAAGTACCACACACCATCGGCATCGGCCCCTGCCGAGCCCACCTCGGCATCGCCATCGAGCATGTCGACCCCGAACCTTGCTCGCGCAGTCCCACTCAAGGTGACGGCAGTGTCAACGCTGATCCCGCCATTGGCGACAGCGCCGTAGCTGTCGACGGCTGCGGTGATGGCCAGGGGGATCGGCGTGCCGATATAGAGTTCGAGGAAGTCCGAGATGTCGACCTGCTCGGTACCCGCGCGCTTGACCGTGTAATACGCGAGGATCAGGGTGGTGCGCGAAACCTCCACCACTGCTGGGCTGATACGGAAATCCACCGGTCTCCCCACTTGGCCCTGGGTAATTTCGAGCCAGTCACTGGTCGTACCGTCCGGGTACACGCTGCGCCAGTAGTACGTCAGGATATCGTCCTCAAGCCAATCGGTGTAACCAACATGCAGGGTAGCGCCATTGGGGAAGATCCATTCCGGGTCCAGCACTTCGCCATCCGACTCGAGCACCTCAGGTGCAGGCAAGGTATGGCGCAGCGTGGTCACCCGGTAATAGCTGCGATCGGATTCGCGCACCCCGTAGAGCGCCGCACTGTCATTGGCGACCCGGTAGTAGAGTTCCAGCGTACCGCCGGCGAGTGCCTCGATGTGCTCGCGTTCAATGTGGAACTGCAATGGCTCTTCCTTGCCTGTGGCCAGCTTCTCCTCTTCGTAAAGGTAGGGAGTGCCGTTCGCGCGCGTGCCGCGCCAGACCAGGTTGACCACATCACCACTACCCATGCCCGGGTAAGGCCCGGCAAGCACCCAAGCCGATTCGGTACGATCGTCAATCAGGTCTTCGATGGCTTCCAGCACGATCGGCGCCGGCAGTTGATAGATGTCACCTTCGATTCGGGCAAATGCCCGCTTCGACGACTGCGCTGGAGAACCATCCGCCGGCCGCAGCACATAGGATGCGTCTCCCGTACCCTGGGCCGTGCTTCGTACCAGGCGATTGGGAACCTTGGCTTCGAGAAGCGCCGGTACGCTTTCGACAGTCAGCGTCTGGCGATGCTCAAGCTGCTCTCCGCTGGCCAGCGTACCGACCCAGGTGAATTCAATGCTGTCGCCTACTGCAATCGGAGACTGGTTTGTACGGATAAACACTGTGACATCACTGGCTTTGAGCTCGGCCAGGTCGATCACACCGTTGACCGCCTCCTTGATGATCGGCTCTTCCAGCCGCCAGGCCCCCGCCTCCACCGTGATAACGGTGGGGCGCGACCGGTCGCTGGCAAAGTTCCACACTTCATCGTGGGGCCAATGGCTCAGTTGCAATGCGTCGGAGTCACCCGCGGCAAGGATAACGTCCTGTCCGACCAGAATCTCCACCGGGTCGTTACCTGCCGCTTCGGCTTCACTGATTACCCGCGGTACTTTCACGCTGCCCCAATCCAGCACCACCACATCCTGCGGGGCACGGTCAGGGTAGACATCGATAGTTACCGGCACGCCCTTGGCAGCCCACTCTGCAGTGACCCCATTGTCGATGACATCCTGCGGGACCCTAGGTCGTGGCAATTCCGAGTGCCCAGGCAGATGCGGTTCCTTGTCGACGCCGCCCGGGCGGTACTGCTTCACCCGCAGACGCAGCGGTGCCGACGGTTCGGGCGCCGTCGCGTCCTTGCGCAGCACTTCGAAGTGAATGTTCTCTACCCACTCGACATTGAACCTGTCGGCCGGCAGGTGGAAAAAAATCCGCTTCCCCTCATCAGTCTCTTTAACGTCGATAGGAGGCAGCGGGTTGCCTTCGATATACACCGTCAGCACGTCTCCCTCGTACATATCCAGATAAGGGTCGATGGCAGACAATAAACCCTTGGGATCTTCTTCGATCGTGCTGATATTGATACCGCCATCGGCTGATGCGACGGGCGTGCTCATCCCGGCAATCAGCAATGGCCGTAAAACCAACGGAACAGAGCCATCGGCAGGAGGAGGAAAGAGCCTTGCAGAGAACCGGTTCATGAATAAGCCTCATGGGAAAAGTGATTGCGCCATTGAACGGCTGTTACCTGCCGCCACCCAGTGACGGGGACAAACAACAGTGAACGTTGCAATCAACACTTTTCCAACTGGCAAAATTACTAGTGCGGTAAACGTCTGCCAGCTGTCGCCTGGGCTGTCTACTGATAAAACTGTCAGGTGGCGGGATACGACTGCTGATTTATCATGGAAGTAGATTTCTGCAGTGGCCAAAAAGGATGGCTTTATTAGGGTATTTTTCTGAATTTTTCCTCTCTACCCACATGAATTCCCCCATGAAAGAAGCATTTGCGGTTACTGCGTTCAAGCTCAAACCCTTGTATATTGCGACCATTCCCCTGTTATTAACCGCGCCCTGTTTTTCCATTTGTCTACGATGACTTCGAGATCTTCGTCCAGCGCAGTACGCAACAAGATGCCATCCGGGTTATCCTCCCCGTCCTGGCCTTTCACGATTGCCGGTACTTCAGGGGCCGGATAGTTGAAGTCGAATAGGTGCGGATAACAACCAGCAGCGAAGAGGCTGCCGTCAGTTGCACACCATTGGACGCCCAGGTTTGAACTTTGAAAACTGACAGAAATGCTAGGTGCGTAATACACCCGCGGCAGGACAAATGGCTGTGGGTAGCGAAAAGAAAAGGCCCGGAACTGGGCCTTTATGGGTATTGGCTATGCCAATCAATCAGGGCAGTGAACAGTCCGTCAATTGCAGGAAGATCGCCGCCAACCGTTCCAGCCCTGCCTGGTCCGCCTCGCTGAAACGGCCGATCTTCGGGCTGTCCAGGTCCAGAACACCAATCAACCTGCCCTCCTTCACCAGCGGGATCACCAGCTCGCTGTTCGACGCGCTGTCACAGGCGATATGCCCCGGGAACGCATGCACGTCTTCCACACGTTGAGTCTGGCGGGTAGCCGCCGCTGCCCCGCACACGCCCTTGCTGAACGGAATGCGTACGCAGGCGACCTGGCCCTGGAACGGGCCGAGCACCAACTCTTCGTTGCGATTGAGGTAGAACCCAGCCCAGTTCAGGTCGTCCACCTGGTTGTACAGAAACGCCGAGAACTGCGCGGCATTGGCGATGAAGTCGCGCTCGTCGGCGAACAGCGCCTGCACTTGCGCCGCCAGCAGGTCGTAGCCGTCGAGTCCGGCGCCACTGGCATTGAGGTCGATCATTTACTTTGCTCCAGCAATTGCAGCCCGACCCAGTAGCGGGCGAACTGATAGGCACAGCGGCCATTACGGTTACCGCGGCCGGTAGCCCAGCGCACGGCGAGGATGTCCAGAGCTTCGTCACGCTGCCAGCGCAGGCCGGCCGGGCGCGCCAGCTGGCCGATCCAGTGCTCGACCACGTTGAGAAAGTGTTCCTGGCTGAAGGGGTAGAACGACAGCCACAGGCCAAAACGGTCGGACAAGGCAATCTTGTCCTCCACCGCTTCGTTGGGGTGCAGCTCGCCGTCGACCATTTTCCAGTTTTCGTTGTCGCTCTGTTTTTCCGGCACCAGGTGGCGGCGGTTGGAGGTGGCGTACAGCAGCACGTTGTCCGGGGCCTGTTCCAGCGAACCATCGAGCACGCTCTTGAGCACCCGGTAGTCGCCCTCCCCGGCTTCGAACGACAGGTCGTCGCAGAACAGAATGAAGCGCTGCGGCAGCTTTTGCAGTTGTTCGACCACCCGCGGCAGGTCGGCCAGGTGGTCGCGTTCGATTTCGATCAGGCGCAGGCCGGCACCGGCGTGTTCGGCCAGCAGGGCCCGCACCAGCGACGACTTGCCGGTGCCGCGCGAGCCCCACAGCAGCGCATGGTTGGCGGGCAGGCCGTTGATGAACTGGTGGGTGTTGCGGCCCAGCTGGTCACGCTGCTGGTCGACACCGATCAGGTCACTCAGGCGGATGTCCAGGCTGACCTCCAGCGGCAGCAGGTAGCCGCTGCGGCCATCACGCTGCCAGCGCGCGGCCAAGGTAGTGCCCCAGTCGATGTCCGGGCGTTGTGCCGGCAACAGGGGTTCAAGGCGCGCCAGTACCGATTCGGCGCGGTCCAGGAAAGCTATCAAGCGGGCGTCCATGAAGACTCCTACAAATTTCAGTTATTAGGGGGCGCAAAGCGGCCCCCGCTTGGCGACCAACTGAAATGAACAGACAGACCCACCAGAAGCCGGGTGTGATCGGCTATGCTTGCGCTGCGCAAGGAACGTGGAACCGGCTCGGCACTCATGGATATCAAGTTCACCAATCGCCTGTCATACAAGCAAGCCCGGTTGACAGTCCTGGTCGGCTTCATCCTGGGAACATTGCTCAGTCTCATCCAGATCGGCATCGATTATGCCAGCGAAGACGCATCCATCAACCGAGAAGTGCGCGCCTTGCTGCAAATCAGCCACAATCCGGCCTCGCGCATCGCCTACAACATCGACTCGGAACTGGCCCTGGAGCTGACCAGCGGCCTGTTGCAATCGCCGGCGGTCATCCGCGCGCGGCTGAGCGACAACAACGGCATGGTGCTGGCCGATGTCGAGCGTCCACGCATGGAGGACCGTTACCGCTCGCTGAGCGACTTCCTGTTCGGCGAGCAGCGCCAGTTCGAGGATCGCCTGTACCTGACCCACATGCCTTACGACGACCTCGGCAACCTGTACCTGGAGGTGGACACCTACGCCTTCGGCGCCCGTTTCCTCGACCGCGCCGGTGTCACCCTGGTCAACGGCTTCGCGCGCAGCCTGGTGCTGACCGGCATCCTGCTGGGGCTGTTCTACATGATGCTGACCAAGCCGCTGGTGACCGTGATCGGCGCGCTCAGTGGGCGCGACCCGCGCAAGCCTCGGCAAACCCGCCTGGACTGCCCGCACGGCCACGAAAACGATGAGATCGGTGTGCTGGTGAAAGTCGCCAACCAGCAGTTCGTCAGCATGGCCACCGAGATCGACCAGCGCCGCAACGCGGAAAACCGCCTGACCCAATACCTCAACGAGCTGGAAGACATCGTCTCGGCGCGCACCAATGAGCTGAAAGCCAGCAACAACAGCCTGAGCCGCTCCAACCAGGAACTGGAAGAGGCCCGCCGCCGGGCATTGGACATGGCCCAGGCGCGTTCCGCGTTCCTCGCCAACATGAGCCACGAGATCCGCACCCCGCTCAACGGCATGCTCGGCATGATTGCCCTGGCCCTTGACAGCCCCTTGCCCAGCGAGCAGCGCCAGCAACTGGCCATCGCCCATGACTCCGGCAAGGTATTGGTCGAGCTGCTCAACGATATTCTCGATCTGTCCAAGTTCGATGCCGGCCAGCTGGAACTGGAGCGTATCCCGTTCGACATGGGCTCGATGGTCGAGGACACCGCCAACCTGCTGTCGCAGAACACCGCGCAGAGTGTCGAGCTGACCTGCCTGATTGCCCGCGATTTTCCCAGCAGTGTGCTGGGCGACCCGACGCGGGTGCGCCAGGTGGTCAGCAACCTGCTGTCCAACGCGCTCAAGTTCACCCGTTTCGGCCGCGTCGATGTGCGCCTGACCACCATTGTCGGCGGCGTACGCCTGGAAGTGCGCGATACCGGCATCGGCATCCCCGAAGAAGCCCAGGCCAGGATCTTCCAGCCATTCACCCAGGCCGGCGCCGGCATTACCCGCCAGTTTGGCGGCACCGGTCTGGGCCTGGCGCTGACACACAACCTGTGCAAGGCCATGCAGGGCCGCCTGCACATTGATTCGCGGCCAGGCTTTGGCAGCCGCTTCAGTGCCGAGCTGCCCTTGGCCGTGCACACCGAGGCCATCGCCCCGGCCCCGTTGCAAGGGCGGGTGGCGGCACTGAGCATGGCCGGCAGCGGGCTTGATGAGTTACTCCAGGACCTGCTGCCCGCCTGGGGGCTGACCTATCAGCGCCATGACAGCAGCGCCACGCTGGATGCCGCCGACATCGACCTGCTGATCACCGATGACCTCGACCGCCTGTTTGAACTGCGCCCAGCGCTGAAGATCCCGATCCTGCTGGTGACCGCCTACGGCAACTTTCTGCCCAGTGAACAATCGGTCGCCCTCGCCCCGCTGCATCAACTGGCCCGACCACTGGCGCGCAACGCCCTGTACCACACCCTGCGCCGCACCTTGCAAGGCTTCGAGCCCGAACACCCGCTTGCCAGCCCGGTCATCACCGTGGAACAAGGCCGCGCGCGGATCCTGCTGGTGGAGGACAACCCGGTGAACCAGCTGGTGGCCAAGGGCATGCTGGCCAAGCTGGGCTGCCAGGTACAACTGGCGACCCAAGGCGCCGAGGCCCTGGAAATGCTCGAACAGGACACGTTCGACCTGGTGCTGATGGACTGCAACATGCCGGTGATGGACGGCTACGAGGCCAGCCGGCGTATCCGCCAGAGCGGCCGTTGGCCCGACCTGCCGATCGTCGCCCTGACCGCCAATGCCATGCCCGAGGAGCGCGAGCGCTGCCGGGCGGCAGGCATGAACGACTACCTGGCCAAGCCGTTCCGCCGCGAAGAGCTGCTGGCGCTGATCGACCACTGGGTGCCGGTCAACGGCTGAGCAGGCGCTCGATGTCTGCCTGTAGGGCTAGCGGCTTGGTGGTGGGGGCATAGCGCCTGACCTGGCCGCTGGCCGGGTCGACCAGGAACTTGGTGAAGTTCCACTTGATCTTCTGCGAACCGAGCAGGCCTGGGGCGCGCTGCTTGAGTTCGACGAACAGCGGGTGGGCACCCGGGCCGTTGACCTCGACCTTGCGGAACAAGGGGAAACTCACGCCGAAATTGCGCTCGCAGAACTGGGCGATCTCCCGCGCATCGCCCGGCTCCTGCTGGCCGAACTGGTTGCAGGGGAAGCCCAGCACCACCAGGCCACGTGCCCGATAGGCCTGCCACAGTTGCTCCAGGCCCTTGTATTGCGGGGTAAAGCCGCACTGGCTGGCGGTATTCACCACCAACAGGGCCTTGCCCGGGAAGTCGCCGAGCGTCTTGTGCTCGCCACCCAAGGTCACGCATTTGATATCCAGCATCGATTCAGCCATGTGGCGGGCTCCGGTCAGTCGCGCGGGCGCAGGTCGATGCACACCGAGTTGATGCAGTAGCGCAGGCCGGTCGGTGGCGGGCCGTCCGGGAACACGTGGCCCAGGTGCGCATCGCAGCGGGCGCAGGTGACCTCGGTGCGGATCATGCCGTGGGAGGTGTCGCGAATCTCGATCATTGCGCTGTCTTCGATGGGCGCATAGAAGCTCGGCCAGCCGCAGCCCGAATCGAACTTGGTCTGTGCATCGAACAGGGGCAGGCCGCAGCAGATGCAGTGGTAGATGCCATCACGGCGTTCACTGTTGTACTTGCCGCTGAATGGCCGCTCGGTGCCTTTGAGGCGGCATACCTGGTATTGCTCGGGGTCGAGCATCGAGCGCCATTCTTCCAGGGTTTTCTCGATCTTTTGCATGTAGGGACCTCGGCAGGCTGAATTTCACCGCGCACCGTCTTTTCCGGGGCGCGGGTGGCACGTATATTAGTTGGCTTCGTGTGCCAGGCGTTCAGTCTGGCACCCGCTTCCTGCCCTTTCAAACCTTTCGGCGGGGCGTTGCGCGTTTTCTCAATCGGGATCCCATCATGCAGTTCAGCAAATCGAACAAGCTCGCCAATGTCTGCTATGACATTCGCGGCCCAGTGCTCAAGCACGCCAAGCGCCTGGAAGAGGAAGGCCATCGCATCCTCAAGCTGAACATCGGCAACCCGGCGCCGTTTGGCTTCGAGGCGCCTGACGAAATTCTCCAGGATGTGATCCGCAACCTGCCCACCGCGCAGGGCTACAGCGACTCCAAGGGCCTGTTCAGTGCACGCAAGGCGGTGATGCAATACTGCCAGCAGAAGGGTATCGAAGGCGTCACCATAGAAGACATCTACCTCGGCAACGGGGTGTCCGAGCTCATCGTCATGTCGATGCAGGCGCTGCTGAACAACGGCGACGAAGTACTGATCCCGGCCCCCGACTACCCGCTGTGGACCGCTGCCGTGAGCCTGGCCGGCGGCAAGCCGGTGCACTACCTGTGCGATGAACAGGCCGACTGGTTCCCCGACCTTGACGATATCAAGGCCAAGATCACCCCAAACACCAAGGCGCTGGTGATCATCAACCCGAACAACCCGACCGGCGCGGTGTACTCCCGGGAGCTGCTGCTGGGCATGCTCGAGCTGGCCCGCCAGCACAACCTGGTGGTGTTCTCGGACGAGATCTACGACAAGATCCTGTACGACGAAGCCGTGCACATCAGCACCGCCTCGCTGGCTCCCGACCTGCTGTGCCTGACCTTCAATGGCCTGTCCAAGTCGTACCGGGTGGCGGGCTTCCGTTCCGGCTGGCTGATCATCTCGGGGCCCAAGCACCACGCGCAGAGCTACATCGAAGGCATCGACATGCTGGCCAACATGCGCCTGTGCGCCAACGTGCCGGCGCAGCATGCCATCCAGACCGCGCTGGGCGGCTACCAGAGCATCAACGACCTGGTGCTGCCACCGGGCCGCCTGCTGGAACAGCGCAACCGCACCTACGAACTGCTCAACGATATCCCGGGGGTGAGCTGCGTGAAGCCGATGGGCGCGCTGTATGCGTTCCCGAAGATCGACCCGAAGGTGTGTCCGATCCACAACGACGAGAAATTCGTGCTCGACCTGCTGCTGTCGGAAAAGCTGCTGATCGTGCAGGGTACGGCGTTCAACTGGCCATGGCCGGACCACTTCCGGGTGGTGACCTTGCCGCGGGTGGATGACCTGGAAGCGGCGATCGGGCGGATTGGCAGTTTCCTGAAGGGGTATTCGCAGTAAGGTTCGACGGGGTGTTGGGGGGGCGAGATCGCGCGCCGCCCACGTGCCGGACCTACGCCAGGGTAGTCAGCCTTGGTGCATGGCTTGGGCCTTGCGGAGTCCGGGAGTTCGGACGCCGCCCGCGCGGCGCTCGATCTGAACGCCGCCGGAACGCTCAAGGCATGAAGCCGCTTCTTACATCCTGCAACGCTCTATCCCACAGCCCCCCTGCCATCCTCTGCCATACTCCGCCGTACACAGTTTGAAATAGTCACCCGATTGAATCAGCACGGCCGGCACCTTATATACCCCGCAGTAAGCGACAACTCATCCGTCAGGAGAACGTAACAACCATGATGCGCATTCTGTTGTTTGTAGCCACCAACCTCGCGGTGGTGCTGGTTGCAAGCATTACCCTGAGCCTGTTTGGTTTCAACGGGTTCATGGCCGCCAACGGGGTCGACCTGAACCTCAGCAGCCTGCTGGTGTTCTGCGCCGTGTTCGGCTTCGCCGGCTCCCTCGTCTCGCTGTTCATCTCCAAGTGGATGGCTAAGATGACCACCGGCACCCAGATCATCAGCCAGCCGCGCACCCGCCACGAGCAGTGGTTGCTGCAAACCGTCGAGGAGCTGTCCCGCGAGGCCGGCATCAAGATGCCCGAGGTAGGTATCTTCCCGGCGTACGAAGCCAACGCCTTCGCCACCGGCTGGAATCGCAACGACGCGCTGGTTGCGGTATCGCAGGGTTTGCTGGAGCGCTTCTCGCCCGATGAGGTGCGCGCGGTACTGGCTCACGAGATCGGCCACGTGGCAAACGGCGACATGGTCACCCTGGCGTTGGTGCAAGGTGTGGTCAACACCTTCGTGATGTTCTTCGCCCGCATCATCGGTAACTTTGTCGACAAGGTCATCTTCAAGAACGAAGAAGGCCAGGGTATTGCCTATTACGTGGCGACCATCGTTGCCGAACTGATCCTTGGCATCCTCGCCAGCATGATCGTCATGTGGTTCTCGCGCCGCCGCGAATACCGCGCCGACGAGGCTGGTGCCCAGTTGGCCGGCACCGCAGCGATGATCGGTGCCCTGCAGCGCCTGCGCGTGGAGCAAGGCCTGCCCGTGCACATGCCCGACACCTTGAAGGCGTTCGGCATCAATGGCGGCCTCAAGCACGGCCTGGCCGGCCTGCTGATGAGCCACCCGCCGCTGGAAGACCGTATCGAAGCCCTGCGCCGTCGCGGTTGATCCACCCAGTGACAAAAAAGGGCGACTTCGGTCGCCCTTTTTTGCACACGCCAGCACCGGCAACACAGCAATCAGCGGCTTACCTGGTACACCCTCTCCAACAGGCTGGTAATGCCCGCCTGCATAAACTTCGGGCTCTGCTTGATGACCTCTGCAACCTCCAGCTCGTCCACCTGCCACCCGGCCAAGCCTTGACGCAGCTCTTCATCCTCGACCGAGAATGGCGGCCCGTCCAGCAGCACCTGGTCATAATCCAGGGTCACCACCAGCCCGCGACACCCCACCGGCAGCAATGCCGACAATCGTTGCAGATAACGCGTACGCATCTGCGGCGGCAGCGCGATTACCGCCGCCCGGTCATACACTCCTGTACAGTCGCCAACATCCTCCGGCTGCAGAGCAAAGAAATCACCGCACCACAGCTCCAGATCACCATTGCGCCAGACCTCGAATGCCCCGCGCTGCTGCACCTCGGCATCAAGCCCATGTTCGCGGAAGAAATCCTCCACCGCCCGCCGCGACAGCTCGATGCCCACCACCCGATGCCCCTGCCCGGCCAGCCAGGCCAGGTCCAGGCTCTTGCCGCACAGCGGCACCAGCACGCGGCTACCCGGCAGCCGCTGCAGGTGCGCCCAATACTTTTGCAGGTAGGGGTTCACCTGCGCCTGATGAAAACCGATCTGGTTGTCGGCCCACCGCTGCTGCCAGAACGCTGGCTCCATGATCACTCCAGTTTTTTAGATGATTGCTCGGTAAAACTTGGTTTGGATTTCGATCTGTAGTTGTTCGAAGATGAATACATCTTAACCGCCAGGACCCCGCCATGCTGCCCAGCCTGTTCATTTCCCATGGTTCCCCCATGCTTGCCCTGCAACCCGGGGCCAGCGGGCCGGCGCTGGCGGGGCTGGCCACCAGCCTGGTGCGGCCGAAAGCGATCGTAGTGGTATCGGCGCACTGGGAAAGCCGCGAACTGCTGGTGACCGGCAGTGAACGACCCGAGACGTGGCATGACTTCTATGGCTTCCCGCAGGCGCTATATGCCGTGCAGTATCCGGCGCCGGGCAAGCCCGCCCTTGCCGGGCAGGTCAGCGCCTTGCTGAGCGCTGCCGGGCTGCCGGCCCGCCTGGACCCGCAGCGCCCGTTCGACCACGGTGCCTGGGTGCCGTTGTCGCTGATGTACCCGGATGCGAGCATTCCCCTGGTGCAGGTTTCGCTACCCAGCCATTTGGGGCCGGCATTGCAACTCAAGGTGGGCCAGGCGCTGGCAGGGCTACGCGACCAGGGCGTGCTGCTGATCGGCTCGGGCAGCATCACCCACAACCTGGGTGAACTGGACTGGCACGCCGGGCCGGAGGTGGTCGAGCCTTGGGCACGCGCGTTCAGGGATTGGGTGGTGGAAAAGCTGCAAGCGGATGACCAGGCAGCGCTGCTGGGCTATCGACAGCTGGCACCGAGTGCGGTGCGTAACCATCCCAGCGATGAGCATTTGCTGCCGCTGTTCTTTGCCCTTGGGGCGGGTGGCAAATTTGCGGTGGTGCACCAGGGGTTTACCTTGGGGGCGCTGGGGATGGACATCTATCGGTTCGGCTGAAGGGCCTTGTCGCCGGCAAGCCAGCTGCCACAGGAGTACCGCAGGCTTGAACATTGGGTTGCTGTGGGAGCGGGTTACCCGTGAAGAAGACACCGCGGTTGATGGCACGGGCTTCGCCCGTATTCGCGGGGCAAGCCCGCTCCTACAGGGACCGCGCCAGCTTTTGGAAATTGAGCAAGACAGTTGCTCCTACCTGTGGGAGCGGGCTTGCCCCGCGAACACGGGCGAAGCCTGTGCCATCCACTGCGTCGCCTGCTTCGTGGATGAGTCCGCTTCAACATGGCTTCGACTTGACGCTGTACCGGTAGCCGGCTTGCCGGCGATGAGGCCCTGGCGGGCAAAAAAAATCCCCGACCTAGGCCGGGGATTTTTTCATTGCGCCAGGATCAATCCTCGCGGTAGCGGCGCAGCTTCAGCTGCTTGCCAGCCACGCGCGTGTCCTTGAGCTTGGACAGCAGCTTCTCCAGGCCGTCTTCCGGCAGCTCGACCAGGCTGAAGCTGTCGCGCACCTGGATGCGGCCGATGGCGTCACGCGCCAGACCACCCTCGTTGAGGATCGCACCCAGCAGGTTCTTGGCCGCGATGCCGTCACGGGCACCCAGGGCGGTACGGCAACGCACGCGGCCTTCGGCCAGCGGCATCGGCGCACGGCGCTCGCGGTCACCACGCTCCGGACGCTCGCCACGCTCACCACGCTCGGTTCGCTCACCACGCGGGGCAAAGCTCGGCACCAGCGGCTGCTCACCCTCGACTGCAGCCAGGTCCAGCGCCTGACCATTGGTGGCCTTGCGCAGCAGGGCCGCAGCCAGGGCACGAGCGCTGCAACCCAGGTCGCTGGTCAGGCGGTCGAACAGGTCGCCGTGGGTGGCTTCGGCTTCGGCTACCAGCGGCGCCAGGCTCGAAGTCAGCTTCTTGATACGGGCATCCAGCACGGCCTGGGCATTCGGCAGGCGCGCTTCGGCCACCTTCTGCCCGGTAACACGCTCGATGACCTGCAGCATGCGGCGCTCACGCGGGGTGACCAGCAGCAGTGCGCGGCCATCGCGACCGGCGCGGCCGGTACGGCCGATACGGTGCACGTAGGACTCCGGGTCGTACGGCATGTCCACGTTGAATACGTGGGTGATGCGTGGTACGTCCAGGCCACGGGCGGCGACGTCGGTGGCGACGACGATGTCCAGGCGGCCATCCTTGAGCGAGTCGATGACGCGTTCACGCTGGTTCTGGGCGATGTCGCCGTTCAGCGCGGCAGCCTTGTAACCCTTGGCTTCCAGCGCGGCGGCCAGATCCAGGGTGGCTTGCTTGGTGCGCACGAAGGCGATCAGCGCGTCGAACTCTTCCACTTCCAGCAGACGCAACACAGCCGGGATCTTCTGGTCGGCGTGGACCATCAGGTGAGCCTGCTCGATCGCGGTGACGGTCTGGGTCTTGCTCTGGATCTTGACGTGCTTGGGCTCACGCAGGTGACGCTCGGCGATCGAGCGGATCGACGACGGCAGAGTGGCGGAGAACAGCACGGTCTGGCGGCTGGCCGGGATGGCATCGAAGATCACTTCGAGGTCGTCCATGAAGCCCAGCTTGAGCATTTCGTCGGCTTCGTCCAGGACCAGGTACTGCACGGTGGACAGCACCTTTTCGTCACGGCGCAGGTGGTCGCACAGGCGACCCGGGGTGGCCACGACGATTTGCGCGCCATTGCGGATCGCCCGCAGCTGTGGGCCCATCGGGGCACCACCGTAGACGGCGACCACGTTCACGCCCGGCATCTGCTTGGCGTAGGTTTCGAAAGCGGTAGCAACTTGCAGCGCCAACTCACGGGTCGGCGCCAGGATCAGGGCTTGCGGTTCGCGCTTGCTCACATCGATCTTGTTGAGGATCGGCAGGGCGAAGGCAGCGGTCTTGCCGGTGCCCGTCTGCGCCTGGCCGATCATGTCGTGACCGGCGAGGATGATCGGGATCGATTGTTGCTGAATGGCGGATGGCTCTTCATAGCCGGTCGCCAGAACGGCAGCAACAATGTTCGGATTGAGATCGAGAGCGGCGAAGCCGCCGGTTTCCTGGGTCATGGGTCTGCCTCTAGGTGCATCCGCAAAGACCCATGCTCCAAAGCTGCACAAGCCATGAAAGACCGACAGGTCACCCAGGCAGCTTTGGCGGCGGGGATTTGCGAAAACGATTGAAAAAGAAAACGTGGGAAGGTCCGCCTAGCGGACGCGCAGCCGAAGCTGGACTCGGAGGGTTTGCACCACCTGATTTTGCGGCCCGCTAAAAGACCGGCGCGTACTATACCCGAAATGGTGCAAAGAAGTGAGGAAAATTTTCGCGATTTGCGGCCAGTATCGGGCCACCAATCAGCGCAAGCTGAATCGATAATCCTTCGCACACTGACAGTGTCGCTGCGGGAGCGACCCTGTGTCGCCAAGGATGCGCAGCCACTCAGGTAGCCGGACGAATCTCGCGGATCAACCCTTCCAGGCTGTAGCCCAACCGCGGCGCCAGGGCCTCGGCGCGTGCACGCAGCCCGCCGAGGTCCAATGCCTGTTCCAGGTCCGCCGGCACCAGCAGGATCACATTGCCCTCCTTCACCGGCAGTTCCCAGTAATGCCGGTGGTACAGGCCGCGCAGCAAGGCCGCACCCAGCGGCTTGCCGTCATCGGTAGCCCACTGGTTGATCACCAGCCAGCCGCCCGGGTTGAGCTGCTGCTGGCAGTTCTCAAGGAAATTCCATGCCAGGTGCCCTACCCCAGGCCCATGGTCGGTGTACAGGTCGACGAACAACAGGTCGGCCTTCTCCGCCGTGGGCAGCAGCTCCAGGGCATCGCCAATGCGCACATACAGCCGCGGGTCATCGTCCAGGCCCAGGTACTCCATGGCCAGGCGTGGCACGTCCGGGCGCAGCTCGATGGCCTCGATGTCGTCCAGCGGCAGGAACTTCATGCACGCCTGGGTCAGCGTGCCGGCACCCAGGCCGAGAAACAGCGCGCTTTCCGGCTGCTCATGGCACAACGCCCCGACCAGCATGGCGCGGGTATAGTCGTACTCCAGCCAGCTCGGGTCGGCAGTGAACACGCAGCTCTGCTCGATCGCATCACCGAACTCCAGAAAGCGGTAGTCGTCCACTTCGTACACGCTGATGACGCCAAAGGCATCTTCCACCCGTGCCAGTAGCCGCTCTTGCCGTTCCGCCATGCTCACCATCCAACCCGCAAAACGCGCATTGTCCGCCAACGCCCCCGATGCAACAAGCACAGCGCCAACTGTTAACATGGCCCGTAGCCTACAACTGACAAGACCGAGCCTGAAATGAACCAACCGTGGAGCCCTGACAGCTGGCGCGCCCTGCCGATCCAGCAGCAACCGACCTACCCCGATGCGGCGCAGCTGCTGAAGGTCGAACAGACCCTGGCCAGCTACCCGCCGCTGGTGTTTGCGGGCGAGGCGCGCGAGCTGCGCCGGCAGTTTGCCGAGGTCACCGAAGGCCGCGCATTCTTGTTGCAGGGCGGCGATTGCGCCGAAAGCTTCGCCGAGTTTTCGGCGGCGAAAATCCGCGACACCTTCAAGGTGCTGTTGCAGATGGCCATCGTCATGACCTTTGCCGCCGGCTGTCCGGTAGTGAAGGTCGGGCGCATGGCCGGGCAATTTGCCAAACCGCGCTCTTCGGGCGATGAAACCATCGGCGACATCACCCTGCCGGCCTACCGGGGCGATATCGTCAACGGCATCGGTTTCGACGCCAAGAGCCGAATCCCCGACCCGGAGCGCCTGCTGCAGGCCTATCATCAAGCCACCGCCAGTCTCAACCTGCTGCGCGCCTTCGCCCAGGGTGGGTTTGCCGACTTGCACCAGGTGCACAAGTGGAACCTGGACTTCATCGCCAACTCGGCGCTGGCGGACAAGTACCACCAGCTGGCCAACCGCATCGACGAAACCCTGGCGTTCATGCGCGCGTGTGGCCTGGACAGCGCGCCGCAACTGCGCGAAACCAGCTTCTTTACCGCCCACGAAGCGTTGCTGCTGAACTACGAAGAAGCGTTCGTGCGCCAGGACAGCCTGACCGGCGATTACTACGACTGCTCGGCGCACATGCTGTGGATTGGCGACCGCACCCGTCAACTGGACGGTGCCCATGTGGAGTTCCTGCGCGGCGTGCACAACCCGATCGGGGTCAAGGTTGGCCCGAGCATGAACCCCGAAGAGCTGATTCGCCTGATCGACACGCTGAACCCGGCCAACGACCCGGGGCGCCTGAACCTGATCGTGCGCATGGGCGCCGGCAAGGTTGGCGACCACTTGCCCGGGCTGATCCGCACGGTCGAGCGCGAGGGGCGCAAGGTGCTGTGGAGTTCCGACCCGATGCACGGCAACACCATCAAGGCGAGCAGTGGCTACAAGACCCGCGACTTTGCGCAGATACTCGACGAGGTCAAGCAGTTCTTCCAGGTGCACCAGGCCGAGGGCAGCCATGCCGGTGGCATCCACATCGAGATGACCGGGCAGAACGTGACCGAATGCATCGGCGGTGCACGGCCGATTACCGAAGATGCGTTGTCGGACCGCTACCACACCCACTGCGACCCCCGCATGAATGCCGACCAGTCGCTGGAGCTGGCGTTCCTGATCGCCGAAACCCTCAAGCAGGTGCGGCGCTAGAAGCGTTCGCGGGCTCGCCCGCTTTCACAGGGGCACACGCTTCGAGAGCAGTGCTTTACCTGTGAGAACGGGCGAGCCCGCGAAGAGCCAGCATCGGTCTGCCCTACTTACGCAGCGGATCATCCCAGAAATGCCGCTCGGCTTCTTGCTGAATGTCGGCCCGGCTCAACCCCAGGTCATGCAGGGTGGCATCGCTGAGGCTGGCCAACTGCTGGCGCTGGCGGTACAGCTGCAACCACCGCGCCACCTTCTGTGCGGCCGCATGCAACAGATGGTTCAGGGAAAAGCCAGGTTGCTGGATGCTGCTGACAAGACCTTTCATCGTGAAGCCCTCCGTTTTGTTGGCTCCAGTCTGCCGCCAGGCATAAGATCAATCCAACGAATGTTTCTGATGCCATGCATCTCGGAGATTGATGCAATGTCCCAGTACCAGAGTCTCGACGCCGACGTCCTGCGCACCTTTGTCGCCATCGCCGAGCAAGGCGGTTTCACCCGCGCCGGCGAGGTGGTCAACCGCACCCAGTCGGCGGTGAGCATGCAGATGAAACGCCTGGAAGAAGACATTTTGCAGCGGCAGCTGTTCGAGCGCGACGGCCGTCAGGTACGGCTGACTGCCGAAGGCCAGGTGCTGCTGGGCTATGCCCGGCGTATCCTCAAATTGCACGGCGAGGTGTTCAATACCTTGCGCATGCCGCACATGGTCGGGATGGTGCGGATCGGCACGCCGGACGACTATGCCATGCGCTTTCTGCCGACCATACTGTCAAGCTTTGCCCAGGCCTACCCACTGGTGCAGGTAGAGGTGCATTGCGAATCGTCCAAGCAACTGATGCTGCGCCAGGACCTGGACCTGACCATCGTCACCCGCGAGCCGGGCAACGAGATTGGCCAGCTGTTGCGCCAGGAACGCCTGGCATGGGCCGCCGCCGAGGGTTTCTGCCCACAAGAGCAACGGCCCATCCCGCTGGCATTGTTCAACAGCGATTGTTTCTGCCGGGCCTGGACCTGCAACGCCCTGGAGGCCCAGGGCATCGATTACCGCATCGCCTATACCAGCCCGAGCCTGGCAGCAATCTTTGCCATCGTCACGGCCGGGCTGGCGGTAACGGCGCAGTTGCAGAGCCTGATTGGCGGGAACCTGCGCATACTGGGCGAGAGCGAAGGGCTGCCGCAACTGCCGGTGGCCAATGTGATGCTGGTGCGCAGTACCCAGAGCGCATCGCCGATCACCGATTGCATGGCCGATTACATCGTCGAAGGGTTCAAGTGAGCTGGGGCTGCCGCGGGAGCGGCCTTGCGTCGCGATAGGGCCGCAAAGTGGCCCCAAGCCCTCAAAGCTCAAACCCGAGCATCACTGCACACACCACCAGAAACACGCAGAACATCGCCCGCAGTGCCTTCTCCGGCAACGCATGGGCCAGCTTCACGCCCCAGCTGATACTGAGCAATCCGCCCACCGCCAACGGGATGCCCACGCCCCAGTCGACGCTGTGGTGCACCCCATAGGTCAGCAAGGTGACCAGGGTACTCGGCGCCGCCAGCGCCAGCGACAGCCCCTGCGCGACCACCTGGGTTGTGCCGAACACACTGGTCAGGATCGGCGTGGCCACCACTGCCCCACCCACGCCAAACAAGCCCCCCATGGTGCCGGCAAAGCTGCCCAGCACGCCCAGCCACGGCCAGGCATGACGCAATTCGGCGCTTGGCGGCGAGACTTTCATGAACATCCGCGCCACGTTCCATACCGCCAGCGCCACCAGGAAGCCGACAAAGCCCAGACGCATGGAATGCGCATCCAGCCCCACTGCCCAGATCGACCCCAGCCAGGCGAACACGAAGCTGCATAACGACAACGGCACGGCATGGCGCAATTCGATACGGTTACGCTGGTGATAGCGCCACAGCGCCAGCAGCACGTTCGGCACCACCATCACCAGCGCCGTACCCTGCGCCAGTTGCTGGTCCAGGCCAAACAGCACGCCCAGCGCCGGAATCGCGATCAACCCGCCGCCAATGCCGAACAGGCCACCCATGGTCCCCAAGGCAGCGCCCAGCACGACATACAACACCCACTCGATCATCAGGGCCTCACTACCTGTTCACATGATGCAGCATGCTAACCATTGCGGGCTGGCGGGGAAACGCACAGCAGCGCAAAATGGCTGTGCGCTATCCGCATAAGCAAGGCAGCCATGAGCCCTGATATTCTGACCGACCAGTTGAGCCTGTTCCTCGATGTGCTTGAAACCGGCAGCTTTTCTGCTGCCGCCCGCCGCCACCCGCTGACTCCATCCGCCGTAGCCCGGCGTATCGACAACCTGGAAAGCGCCGTAGGCAGCCGCCTGTTCACCCGCAGTACTCACGCCGTACGCGTCACCCCCGCGGGCAACGCCTTCGCCGAACGGGCCAGGCGCATCATCGAAGAGCTGCGCCTGGCTCGCGCCGAAGCGGTGTCGCTGAGCAGTGCCCCTGAAGGCCTGATCCGCATTGACGCCCCTGCCGCATTCGGTCGTCGCCACCTGGCACCGGCAATTGCCGACTTCCTGGTGGCCTACCCGGGGCTGGACGTGAAGTTGCGCCTGATCGACAGCTTCGTCGACCTGCATGGCAGCCACCTCGGCGAAGTCGACCTGGTACTGCGCGCCGGCCCTCTGGCCGACACCCGACTGGTCGCCACGCCACTCGCGTACATGGTGCGTATTGCCTGCGCCAGCCCCACCTACCTGGCCAGCCGCGGCATACCCACCTGCCCCAGTGAACTGCCTGGGCACGACGGCCTGGACTGGGATGGCCTGGCGCCACCCTTTGCCTGGCGCTTCAATGTAGCCGGGCAAACCCGCCTGTACCGCCCCGCGCGCATGCGCATGGCCGCGAACAACGCCGAAACCCTGCTGTTCGGTGCTCTCGCCGGCTTGGGCATCGCCCACCTGCCTACCTGGTTGATCAGCGAATACCTGCTGCGCGGCGAGCTGATACCGCTGTTTTGCGACGGCGGCTTGCCCCCGGCTGAAACCAGCGGTATCTACGCGCTACGTCTGGAACATGAAACGAACTCTCGCAGCCGTTTGCTGCTCGAATTTCTCAAGAGCCGGTTCAGTCCGATTCCACCCTGGGACCTGGCCTTGCACAGTGAACTGCACAAGTAACGCGCGCACTGATGATCAGCGTGCCAGACTTACCCATTGATTACTTTCAAGGACCTGCATGAACGCCGACACCCAAGCCTCCTGTGACGAGCTGCTGCTGGACAACCAGGTCTGTTTCGCCCTGCACTCCACCTCGTTGCTGATGACCAAGGTCTACAAACCGCTGCTGCAGGCCCTGGGCCTGACCTACCCGCAGTACCTGGCCATGCTCGTGCTGTGGGAGCACGACGGCCTGACCGTGGGCGAGATCAGCCAGCACCTGCTTACCGACCCCGGCTCACTGACCCCGTTGCTCAAACGCCTGGAAAGCGAAGGCCTGTTGCAGCGCAACCGCAGCCGCGAAGACGAACGGGTGGTGCTGGTGCAACTGACCGACAAAGGCCGCGCTCTGCAACAACGGGCCAGGGAGGTGCCACAATGCATTCTCAAGGCCAGTGGCCGCAGCCTGGAGCAACTGCAACAGCTGCAGGCCGACCTGCTGACATTGCGCGAGAATCTGCAGAAGACCCTCTGACAATCGGGCTGAGAAAGGGCTGTCCGGACGAACGGTCATAATTTATCTTGCGCACTAACTAATTGCGCGCTAACTTAATCCCCACACCAACCCGCGCCCTTCCCAGAGCGGAAGCGCACAACACGTTAGCGAGGCTCAAGATGCAAAAGGTCACTCCGCTGTACATCGCAGAAGCTACCTCCACCGGTGGGCGCGACGGCAAGTCCCGCGCCAGCGACGGCAAGCTGGAAGTCAAGCTCAGCACCCCGAAGGAACTGGGTGGCGCTGGCGGGGACGGCACCAACCCCGAGCAACTGTTTGCCGCCGGTTACTCGGCATGCTTCATCGGCGCCTTGAAGTTCGTGGCCGTGCAAGAGAAGAAAGCCTTGCCAGCGGATGCCTCGATTACCGCCAAGGTCGGCATCGGCCAGATTCCGGGCGGATTCGGCCTGGACATCGACCTGCACATCAACCTGCCGGGCCTGGCACAGGCCGAGGCCGAAGGGCTGGTGGAGAAGGCGCACCAGGTGTGCCCGTATTCCAACGCAACCCGCGGTAACGTGGACGTACGCCTTCACGTCACTGTCTGAGGCTCACATGCAGGAGCGGCCTTGCAGCCCATCGCGACGCAAGGCCGCTTCTAGAGACTTGCGTCAGCAGGTAACGATCCAGATACAAAAAAACCCGGCCAAGGCCGGGTTTTTGCGTTCCACAAGAAGTATTACTTCTTGGAGCGGCCCTTGAAGGAGCCGTCGCGGGTGTCGATATCGATCCACTCGTCGATTTCGATGAAGTCGGCAACCTGTACTTCAGTACCGTTGGCCAGCTTGGCAGGCTTCATGACCTTGCCCGAGGTGTCGCCGCGAGCAGCGTTCTCGGTGTAGGTAACCTGGCGGCTGATGGTGGTCGGCAGTTCTACCGATACCACTTTCTCTTCGTACATGGTCAGGGCGCAGACGTCCTGCATGCCTTCTTCGATGTATGGCAGAACGGCGTCGATGTCTTCGGCGTTCAGCTCGTACATGGTGTAGTCGGTGGTGTCCATGAAGGTGTAGGCGTCACCGCTGATGAAGGACAGGGTCACTTCCTTGCGGTCGAGGATCACGTCGTCCAGCTTGTCGTCGGCGAAGTAGACGGTTTCAGTCTTGTAGCCGGTCAGCAGGTTCTTCAGCTTGGTCTTCATGATCGCGCTGTTGCGACCCGACTTGGTGAATTCGGCTTTCTGTACCAGCCACGGGTCGTTGTCGATCCGCAGTACGGTGCCGGGTTTCAGTTCTTTACCAGTTTTCATTACGCAGTATCCGAATCTGGATGGATTTATAAAAATCGAGGCCGCGTATCATAGCCAATTTCGGTAAAACTGTACCAGCGTCATGGCAAGGTCCGGCTGAGCGGCCTGTTTGGCACACCAGTGGCGGGCATGCGCCTGCAGCTCGTCCCAATGCGCCAGCACCTTGGCCCAGGCCGCGTGCATGTCGCGCTGCGTGCGGCTGTCGAGGTTCCAGGCGCGCCACAGATCGACCAGGGCTTCGGCGGCAGCGTCCGGCAAGCCCTGGCGATAAAGCGCCAGGAACGCTTCGAGTTTTTCCCAGTGTGCGTTCTCCTCCTGCACATAGATGTGCCACAGCAGTGGCCGCCCCGCCCATTGCGCACGCACGAACGAATCCTCGCCGCGCACGGCGTTGAAGTCACAGCACCAGAGCAGGCGGTCGTAATCGTCCTGGCTGACGAAAGGCAGCACCTGCACGGTCAGCGCACCACGCTGGCGTACCGCCCCCACCGGCAGCGTAGGTTCGCCCAGCCAGGCACACAGGTCACCGAGAATACGCCCTTCCGGCACCAGCAGGTGGCTGGGCCGGGTATCCTCGGCCAGGGCGTCCAGCCAGCCGGCCAGGTGCGGGTTTTCGTAGGCGAACAGCGAGATCAGCCGAGCGCCGGTGTGCAACTGCACACCCAGCCCGGCGAGAAACGCAGCGCGCTGCGCCGCGTCGGCCTCGAATGCGGCGCGACGGGCCAGCAAGGGCGCCTCGCGCAGCAGGCCGCCAGTCCCCGCAGTGAAGCCAGGGAAGAAGAACACCGTGCGCAAGCCGTTGCCTTGCGGCGACGGCAAGCCGTGGCACCCCTCCACCCAGTCTTCGGCACTGAGGTATTCCAGGTTCAGCCATAGCGCTGGCAGCGGTCGTATGGCCAGCGCTTCGATGTAGCCAACCGGCAAGCGGCAGCCGAAGGCGCCGATGACTACGTCGGCAGTGGCCACCGTCTGCCAGTCAACCGGCCAGCAGCGTATCTCGACGCCCTGCTGCCACTGCTGGTCGAGTGCAGCATCGGCCCCCGGGCACAGGCGCACGAACGCGCCCAGGTCGTCCACCCACAGGCGCACCGCCAGGCCATGCTCGGCAACCAGCTGGCGCGCCAGGCGCCATGTCACGCCGATATCGCCATAGTTGTCGACCACGGTGCAGAAGATGTCCCAGGTGACTTTCATGTGCCCTGCCCTCGCCCAGCGGAAAAACCGCAAATTCTGCGGATAAATTGTCGCCGACAAAAGCACCTGCGGGGAAAAAAGCCCAAACGCATGCGACAATGCCCCCGACCCACCCCGCCAGGACAGTGCCATGCCCCGCCACCGTGAATTGAAGATCTCCCTCAAGCCGTTGCCGTTGATCCTGTGCGTTGCCCTGGGCCTGTGGCTGGGCGCCGTGGCCATCGCCGCCAGCCTGTGGCTGGCCTTGCAGCTATGGCCAGAGCAGGTGCAGCCGTTGGCCCAGGCGGTAGTGCCCGGCGTTTCCCGGCCAGCTGTACCGCCAGCCCCGGCGGCGGATGCCCAGGCTGAAATGTTCGAGCGCTACCAGGACATCCTGCACAAGCAGGAACAGCAACAGGCCGCCGAGGCCGCCCAGGGCAACCCGCGCAACCTCAACAGCCCCAAGTGCCAGTTCTGGCTGCAGCAGAACCGCACTGCGCCCACTGACAAAAGCCAGGCCAATGTGCTGGAGTTCTGTTACTGATCATGGACAAGACCCGCCTGCTGGCGCAGATCGTCGCCACCCTCGAGCATGACCTGGCTGTGCTGACCCGCGCGGCACAGACTGCGTATGAAGCGGCTACCGCCGAGGAGAACATCGCCGAGAACAAGTACGACACCCTGGGCCTGGAAGCCTCGTACCTGGCCACCGGCCAGGCCCGCCGCAGTGCCGAGATACGTTCGGCGCTGCAAACCTACCAGCAATTGCTGCTGCGCGATTATGACCCGGCGCGCGGCGTGCAGTTGAGCAACCTGGTGACGCTGGAAGATGAAGCTGGCGGGCAGCGGCGTCTGTTCCTGGGGCCCGAGGCGGCAGGGTTGAAGATTGGCGAGGCGGATGGGCTGGTTACGGTGATTACCCCGCGATCGCCGCTGGGGCAGCAGTTGGTCGGCAAGCGTGTGGAAGATGAGCTGGGCCTGGGGACGCAGACATTGTGGATTGTCGATGTAGCCTGAGGGGTTCCTTCGCCAAGGCGCGGCCAATGCGGTCGTCGTAGGGGCGCTTCAAACCTGGACATCAAAGCGCCTGCAAGGCATCGAACCGCCCGGCCAGGCCCTGTTGAGCGAACCGCTCCACCACAAAATCGACAAACGCCCGGGTCTTGCCCGGCAACAGCTTGTGCTCGGCGAAATACAGGCTGATATGCCCATCGTCCACATACCAGTCCGGCAACACCCGGCGCAGCCGCCCACTTTCCAGATACGGGACCGCAAACGGCAGGCTCACCAGGGCAATCCCCAGCGCTTGCTCGGCCACCGCACAAGCCGCATCCGAATCGCTCATGGTCATCGCCTGACGCAACGCCAAAGGCTGCTGCTCCTGCCAGCGGCTGGTCAACGGCCACGATCGCACGCGCCCGGTCTGCGGCGAGCGGATCAGGATACCGTCATGCCGCTGCAGGGCCTGCGGCTGCGTGACCGGTGCATGGCGGGCCAGATAAGCTGGCGCCGCCACCAGTACCCGATGCGCCGGGGTCAACTTGCGCGCCACCACGCCCGGCGGCAGTTCGAAGCCCCCGCCAATCGCCGCATCGAAGCCTTGGCCGATCAGGTCGACCTGGCGGTTGTCGAAATGCCAGTCCGGGATAATGCCCGGGTAGCGACGCAGGAACTCGCCCAGCAGGGGCAGCACGTACAAACGCCCGAACACCGTGCCCATGCTGACCCGCAACAACCCGGCCGGCTGGCCCTCGGCACTGGCCAGGTTGGCCACGGCGTACTGGATAGTGCGGAAACTGTCACTGACCTCCCCGAGAAATCGCTGCCCTGCCTCGGTCAGGGTCAGCTTGCGGGTACTACGCTGGAACAACCGCACCCCCAGGCGCGCCTCCAGCTGGGCAACATGCTTGCCTACCGCCGCCGGGGTGATGCTCAGGCGTCTGGCAGCCTCGGCAAAGCTGCCGACTTCGGCGCTGCGGATGAAACACTCCAAAGCGTTGAACGACTCCATGGCCATGATTAGAAACCAAAGGTTTACTCTGCTGATAGTGATTGCCATCTTATCAGCAGGTAATCGAGCGCCGATACTGCGCCCATCCAAGGCATCCCAGCCTGGCTTCCAGCAGGAGATCAGCATGTCCAAGCAACACACCCTCGAAGGCAAAGTGGCCCTGGTACAGGGCGGTTCCCGCGGCATCGGCGCAGCCATCGTGCGGCGCCTGGCCCGTGAAGGCGCGCAGGTAGCCTTCACCTATGTAAGTTCCGCCGGCCCGGCAGAAGCACTGGCGCGGGAAATCACCGAAAACGGTGGCCGAGCCCTGGCACTGCGGGCCGACAGCGCCGACGCGGCGGCAGTTCAACTGGCAGTGGATGACACGGTGAAGGCCTTCGGCCGGCTCGATATCCTGGTCAATAACGCCGGTGTCCTGGCGGTGGCGCCCGTGACCGAGTTCGACCTCGCCGACTTCGACCACATGCTGGCGGTGAACGTGCGCAGCGTGTTCGTCGCCAGCCAGGCGGCGGCGGGCTACATGGGCCAGGGCGGGCGCATCATCAATATCGGCAGCACCAACGCCGAGCGCATGCCATTTGCCGGTGGCGCGCCCTACGCCATGAGCAAGTCGGCACTGGTCGGCCTGACCCGCGGCATGGCCCGTGACCTGGGGCCCAAGGGCATTACCGTGAACAACGTGCAGCCTGGGCCGGTGGACACCGACATGAACCCGGCCAGCGGTGAGTTCGCCGAAAGCCTGATCCCACTGATGGCGATCGGGCGGTATGGCGAGGCGGACGAGATCGCCAGCTTCGTGGCTTATCTGGCGGGGCCTGAGGCAGGGTACATTACCGGGGCCAGCCTGACTGTCGACGGCGGGTTTGCAGCCTGATTCAACGGTTTCCTGTACCGACCTCTTCCCGGCAAGTGAAGAGAGGCCGGCGCAGGTTGCCCTCCACCTCACTGCCACGAGAACCGCATGTACAACCCCACCCTGAGTCGCGCACTCATTCTGCTGATGGCCACCGCCACCGGCCTGGCCGTGGCCAGCAACTACTACGCGCAACCCCTGCTGCACAGCATCGCCCAACAGTTTGGCCTGAGCACCGCCAGCGCAGGCAGCATCGTCATTGCCGCGCAACTCAGCTATGGCGCCGGCCTGTTGCTGCTGGCACCGCTGGGCGACCTGTTCGAGCAACGGCGGCTGATTACCGTGATGACCGCAATTGCCACCCTGGGCCTGGTCATCAGTGCCTGCGCACCGAGCCTGCCCTGGCTGATCCTCGGCACGGCGCTGACCGGGCTGTTCTCGGTGGTGGCGCAAATTCTGGTGCCCATGGCTGCGGCCCTGAGCGAGCCTCATTCACGTGGGCGCGCGGTCGGCACGCTGATGAGCGGCCTGCTGCTGGGCATCCTGCTGGCGCGCACCGCCGCCGGCTTCATGGCCGAGCTGGGCGGCTGGCGCAGCATCTACGTACTGGCCGCCGCGCTGATGGCCATCACCGCCGTGGCGCTGCACCGGAGCCTGCCGCAACACCACAGCCATGCCGGGCTCAAATACCCGGCGCTGATCGGCTCGGTGTTCCGCCTGTTCCGCGAAGAGCCGGTGCTGCGCCTGCGCTCGCTGCTCGGCCTGCTGGCGTTCAGCCTGTTCGCCCTGTTCTGGACGCCGCTGGCGTTTTTGCTGGCAAAAGGCCCGTACCACTATTCCGATGCAGTGATCGGCCTGTTCGGCCTGGCCGGTGCGGCGGGTGCGCTGTCGGCCAATTGGGCCGGGCGCCTGGCCGACCGCGGCAAGGGTGCATTGGGCACCACGGTTGGCCTGGTGGTGTTGCTGCTGTCCTGGGTACCGCTGGGCTTTGCCGAACAGTCGTTGCTGGCCTTGCTGCTGGGCGTGCTGATGCTCGACCTGGCGGTGCAACTGGTGCACGTGAGCAACCAGAATGCGGTGATCGCCCTGCGCCCCGAAGCGCGTACACGGCTGAACGCCGGCTACATTACCTGCTACTTCATTGGCGGGGCACTTGGCTCGTTGCTGGGCACGCAGCTGTTCCAGTATCAGGGCTGGATGGGCATCGTGGTCGCAGGGCTGGTGATTGGGTCGCTGGCATTGCTGGCGTGGGGGTTAGCCGAGCGCAAGCGCAAGCATCTGTTGCAGATGGCCTGAAAATCCGCGCTGGGTTGAGGGCGGGCATCGGCCATGGCGACAAACGACCGCACTACCCTCCGTCGTCTGGCCGTTGACTTGCCCGCCCGGCCAGCGCTCAGTAAGCGTTGGTCAATGCCCTTTCACTGACAGGACGACGTTATGACAAGACTCACGGTGCAATCCGGCGATTTCTTGCAAGGTGAAGGCGAGTATCGCAACGGATCGCTCACGCTCAAGACCCCCCGCAGCCCTTCTCCGGGCGAGCGGATTTCCCTGGCGCGCATCAGTGACCTGCGGTTGGCGAGCCTCGAATCCAGCCGTAGCCTGGGCAGCGCCCTGGGCTGGGGCGTGGCCGGCGCGCTGGTGGCAGGGCCGGTGGGGCTGCTGGCCGGGCTGTGGCTAGGCGGCAAGGAAGAAGAAGCCACCTTCCTGGCAACCTTCAAGGACGGACGCAAGCTCATGGCCATTACCGATGGCAAGACCTGGTCGAAGATCGATGACAACTGGCGACAGCACAGACGGCCCGCCGGCAAAGGCTGACTGGATCGCACAAGGCGCGGATCGTTTTATGTTGAAGGCGGCGGTAAGATGCCGCCTTTTTCATGGCTGTGCCGACCCCCAAGCGGAGTACACCCGGCACAGCAGTTGCGCCTCCAGGAGCCCACTGCATGCCCCCGCGTCCCCCTCGCCTGCCCCTGAGCCTGCTCAGCCTGGGCCTGGCCCTGCATTGCCCCCATGCGCTTGCCGAAGCCAGCGTGCTGCTGGCCCCGGTGCAGGTGTCCGAGACCTACGACAACGACGGCTATCAGGCACGCCAGGCGGCGGTAGGCGGCTTCCAGCCCGCGCCCTTGCTCGACACCCCGGCTGCGATCAGCGTGTTCAACCAGCAGCTGCTGGAAGACCGCCAGGTGCGCACGCTCAGCCAGCTGTTACAAAGCGATGCCTCGGTGGGCGAAAGCTATGCCCCCATCGGCTACTACGAAAACTTCAATGTCCGCGGCTTCGAGCTGAATGCGGCCAGCAGCTACCGCATCAACGGCCAGACCATCACCGGCGAGCAGAACGTCGCCCTGGAGAACAAGCAGCAGGTGGAATTGCTCAAAGGGCTGTCCGGGCTGCAGAGCGGCGTGTCGGAGCCCGGTGGTCTGGTCAACTACGTGACCAAGCGCGCCGCAGACGTGCGTAGCGTCAGCGTATCGACCAATGAACAAGGCGAACGCTACCTGGCTACGGACCTGGGCGGCTGGTTCGGCAGCGAACGGCAGTTCGGCCTGCGCGCCAACCTGGCCCATGAAGACATCCGCAGCTATGTCGACCATGCCGACGGCAAACGCGACTTCGCTTCGTTGGCCTTCGACTGGCAGCTCAACGCTGATGCCACCTTGCAGCTGGATGCCGAATACCAGCACCGTGAACAGTACTCGGTCCCGGGTTATCAGTTGCTCGGTGGAAGCGAAGTGCCCCACGGCATCGACCCCGACGAGCGCCTCGCCTACCAGCGCTGGGCCAAACCGGTGCAGAACGACTCGCTGAACCTGGGCGGGCGCTTCGAGTACCGCTTCAACGAAGCCTGGAGCGGAACCTTGAGTGCTTCGCGCAGCAAGGTGGTAATCGATGACTACAGCGCGTTTGCCTGGGGGTCGAGCGAGGGCGCGTTCTTTGGCAGCGACGGCGACTACGATATCTACGATTTCCGCAGCCCCGACGATACACGACGCACCGACGAGGCGCAGGCCCTGCTCAATGGCCGCTTCGATGCGCTGGGCTTGGGGCATGAGCTGACGCTAGGGACCAGCGTGCAGCGCCGCACCCTCGATCAACGCCCGTACTACAACGAGTGGCTTGGCACCGGCAACATCCAGACCGGTGCACCAGCGCTCGTCCCGTCCGACAAGCCTGTCGGTGCCAGCGAACGCCGCCTGGACAGCCGCCAGTATGGCCTGTTCATCAGCGACCGTATCCGCTTCAACGAGCAGTGGCAGGCCATGCTGGGCGCTCGCGAAGTTCGCCTGGATGAAAAGACCTGGGACGAAAACGGTGTGGCCGGCCGCCATACCCGGCAGTACGAGCTGCTTCCCAATGCCGCGTTGATCTACAAGCCGTTGCCGGATACCACGGTCTATGCCAGTTACGCCAAGGGCCTGTCTGCCGGTGGCACCGCCCCCTGGTTTGCCGGCAACGCTTCGGAAATCCTGGCGCCTACTACCTCGCACCAACTGGAACTGGGCCTCAAGCACGACTGGCAAGGCCTGAGCTTCAGCGCCGCGCTGTTCCAAATCCGCCAGGCATACCAGTACGCACGTCCGGACGGTGCTGGCAACTACACCTACGTCCAGCAAGGCCAGCAGGAGAATACCGGCCTGGAACTGGCTGCCAGCGGCTGGGTGACCTCGAACCTGCAAGTGCTGGCGAGCGCCGCCGCCATCCGTGCGCGGGTACAGAACAGCGGTACCGATGCCTACGAAGGGCACCAAGCGATCAACGTGCCGAGGTTGCGCGCGGCACTGCAGGCGGAATACAGCCTGCCGGTACCGGGCCTGGCCTTGCTCGGCGGCGCGCGCTACAGCGCCAGCAAGTACGCGAGTCAGGCGGGCAACGTGGAAGTAGGCGGCTACACCGTGTTCGATCTCGGCAGCCGATACCGCCTGCAGGTCGGAGGGTATGAAACGGTGCTGCGGCTGACGGTGGATAACGTGTTCGACAAGCGCTACTGGCGCGATGTGGGTGATTACCTGGGGGACAACTACCTGTTCCAGGGGGCTCCGCGGACTGCCCGGCTTTCGGCCTCGGTGAGTTTCTGAAAGGTTCGGGCCGCTTTGCGGCCCATCGCGGCACCCGACCGCTTCGCGGACCGCGTCAGGCCCAACACGATGGGCTGCGAGGAAATCCCCGAAAACAAAAAGCCCCCGGCTTTTCAGCGCGGGGGCTCTTCGTAGAATGTGGCGGTGAAGAAGGGATTTGAACCCTTGATACGATTTCTCGTATACACACTTTCCAGGCGTGCTCCTTCGACCACTCGGACACTTCACCGTTTTCTCTTCAAGCCTTTCAGCCTGTCGAGGCGCGCTAATTTAGTGGAAGGTCTTTCCTTTGGCAAGCATTTTTTTCAGTTTTTTCATGTATTTGCATTTGCGCCGCAGCGAACGCTGACCGACCGGTCAGCCTTGCTGCTTTACCTCGCCCCTGGCGCTGGGTAACGTCGTCGCCACGCCAACAAAAGGACTCTGCCATGAGCGAGCTGATTAACTACCACGCCGAAGACGGCATCGCCACCCTGACCCTGAACAACGGCAAGGTCAATGCCATTTCGCCAGACGTCATCGCAGCGTTCAACGCCGCGCTCGACCGCGCCACTGAAGAACGCGCGGTGGTGATCATCACCGGCCAGCCGGGGATCCTGTCGGGCGGCTACGACCTCAAGGTGATGACCAGCGGCCCGCAACAAGCCATCAGCCTGGTCACCGCCGGCTCCACCCTCGCCCGCCGCCTGCTCGCGCACCCGTTCCCGGTGGTGGTCGCCTGCCCGGGCAATGCCGTGGCCAAGGGCGCCTTCCTGCTACTGTCGGGCGACTATCGCATTGGTGTCGAAGGCCCCTACAAGGTTTGCCTGAACGAAGTGCAGATCGGCATGACCATGCACCACGCCGGTATCGAGCTGGCCCGCGACCGCTTGCGCCGTTCGGCCTTCCACCGCGCGGTGATCAACGCCGAGGTGTTTGACCCGCAAGGCGCAGTAGACGCCGGTTTCCTCGACAAGGTGGTGCCTGCCGAGCAACTGCAGGAGGCCGCACTGTCAGCGGCTCGCGAGCTGAAGAAGCTGAACATGCTGGCGCACAAGAACACCAAGCTGAAGGTGCGCAAAGGGTTGCTGGAAGCGCTGGACAAGGCGATCGAGCTGGACCAGCAGCACATGGGCTAGCCGCACGGGCCCTTTCGCGGGTACCGACTCACACCGGGGTTTGCCCCAGCCAGTGCACAGCCGTACACTGCGCGCGACTGTCTGGTGTGAGTCGTACCATGCTCTACTCCCTTCGCATGCTTCTGCTGGCGCTGCATTTTCTCGTAGTTGGTGCCATGGGCCTGGTCATTGGCCTGTGCCGCCCGTTCAACCCCGACAACAGCCGCCTGTTCGCCCGCCTCTACAGCCTGCCTGCCACCTGGCTGATGCGAATCAAGGTCAGGGCTGAAGTGGGCCCGCTGTGGGACCAGCCGCCCGGCTGCGTGATTATTGCCAACCATCAGTCCAACTTCGACCTGTTCGTGCTGGGCCAGGTGGTGCCCCAGCGCACCGTAGCCATCGGCAAGAAGAGCCTGGGCTGGATCCCGCTGTTCGGCCAGCTGTTCTGGCTGGGCGGCAACGTGCTGGTCGACCGCAACAACGCCTACCAGGCACGCAAGGCGCTGCAGAAGACCACCCGGGTACTGCAGGACGCAACCTCGATCTGGATTTTCCCCGAAGGCACACGCAATGCCGGCGAACAGCTGCTGGCGTTCAAGAAGGGCGCATTCCACATGGCCATCGAGGCCGGTGTACCGATCGTGCCGGTGTGCGTCAGCCGCTATGCAGGGCGCCTGAGCCTGAATAGCTGGCGTCGGCGCACGGTGATCGTGCGTTCGCTGCCGCCGATCGCCACTGCCGGCATGACCCAGCAGGACCTGCCGGTATTGATCGACCAGTGCCGAGTGCAGATGCAGCAGTGTATTGACCGAATGGAAGGCGAACTGAGCGAAGGCTAGGTTGCTCTTGCGCCAGGTACAGCCCAAGCTGTACACCGTGTCCAACCGGAATAAGCGAACAACCATGGGTCGAGTCGTGGCATCGGCGGTGTACAGCGCCGGCAGAAAGGTTACCAACATCAGCATCGACGAAGGCAGCGAGTGGGCACGCAAGCCGGGGCATTTCGTGTGGATCGGCCTGGAAGAGCCCAACGCCGAAGAACTGGCCAACCTGCAGCGGCAGTTCAACCTGCACGAACTGGCCATCGAAGATGCACTGGAAAAGCACAGCCGACCCAAGCTGGAAACCTTCGGCGACGCCCTGTTCATAGTCACCTATTCGCCAGTGCGCCACGAGGGCAAACTGGAGTTCATCGAAACCCACATCTTCGCCGGCAATGGCTACATCATCACCTGCCGCAACGGCCACTCGAAATCCTACGCCCTGGTGCGCCAGCGCTGCGAAGCGCGGCCACTGCTGCTGGAGCACGGCGAAGATTTCGTGCTCTACGCCCTGCTCGATTTCGTCACCGAGAACTACCAGCCGGTCAGCGAGGCCATTCATGGCGAGATCGAAGAGCTGGAACAGAGCGTGCTGGGCGGCTCCCTGCAGGAGGACGACATCCGCCGCCTGCACAGCCTGCGTCGCGACATCCTGCGCCTGCGCCGCTACGTGGCACCGATGGTGGAGGTGAGCGAGGAGCTGCAGCGCTTGAGCTTCCCGTTCATCGACAAGAACATGCGCCCGTACTTCCGCGATGTGCAGATCCACGTGACACGGCAAATGGAAGACCTGGCCGGCATCCGCGACATCGCCAGCCAGACCATCGAGATCGGCATGTTGCTGGAGTCGTCGCGGCAGAGCATCGTGCAGCGCAAGTTCGCCGCCTGGGCGGCGATCCTGGCGTTCCCCACAGCGGTTGCCGGAATATACGGCATGAACTTCCAGAACATGCCGGAGCTAGGCTGGCACTACGGGTATTTCGCGGTGTTGGCGGTGATCGGGTTGGGCTGCACCGGGTTGTATGCCAGCTTCAAGAAGTCGGGCTGGCTCTAGAAGCCGGGGCCGCAGTACGGCGCCGACCGTTACGCCGCGTCGTGCTTGCTGATGGGGTGCTGGATGAAGCGCAGCATCCACTCCCCGACCAGGTCACCCTGGTGCTCGGTGGCCAGGCTGGCCACTGCCTTGTGGTACACCTCATCCCCCAGGTATTGCTGGCGCGCGTCCAGTAGCGCACGAGAATAGTCGTGGACGAATTCCGGGTGGCCCTGGAAGCACAGCACCTGGTCGCCGATGTGGTACGCCGCGTTCGGGCAAAAATCGCTGGATGCAATCACCGTGGCACCCTCGGGCAACTTGGTAACCTGGTCCTGGTGGCTGATCAACAGGGTCAGCTCCGACACTTCCGGGTCCATCCAGGGCGCATGGGCCGCCAGCGAATAGCGATGAATACCCACGCCCCAACCCTGCTCGGCGCGTTCGGCCTTGCCGCCCAGGGTCAACGCCAGCAGCTGGTGGCCGAAACATACCCCCAGCAGCTTCTCGCCACGCTCGTACAGTTTCAGCAGGTAGGCCTTGAGCGTCTGGATCCATGGATCGGTACCAAAGGAGTCTGCCTTGCTGCCGGTCACCAGGTACGCATCGAACACTTCGTCGTCGGCGGGGTAGTCGCCGTTCATCACGTTGTACACACGAAATTCGGCAGCGATTGGCTGACGCGAGAAGAGCTGCTCGAACATCCTGCCATAGCCCTGGTACTGCGCGATCAACTCCGGTCGCAGGACATCGGTTTCAAGGATGCAGATGCGTAACGACATAGGGATAGTCCTGAACGACATGGGTGGAAATCTGCTGTAGAGACTGACGCGAAAGACACGTACAAGCAAGTAGGGCGTACTGACGAACGGTCACATTTCGTCGGCGCCCTGCTGGTACTTGCGCCACTGTCTAGCGAGAGGATGCCAGCCGGATGGCACATGGCCTCATAGCTGAAAGAGCTGCGACTGAAAATTATTAGAACAAAGGGTTCTCAAACATGGATGACGCACACCCTACTGTTGGTTGTATATCCACTTTCAAGAGGCAGGCAGTTCCGGCGTCACACAACGCCACTGCGATCGACCCGACGCTCGACAGGGAAGCCAACGGGTATTCAGGAATAACAACAAGAAGGCGGTCCGCCATGTTCACACAATCGAAAATTCGCCAAGCTGGGCTCATTCTTTTCGCCACGACGCTGCTGCTGATCCTGCCGAACCTGACACGGCTGTTCGGCTGATTGCCGCTGTGGCGTCAACAGGCAACGTACAGGTAACCTGCCGGCCTTGATGGTCGGAGATCACCTATGCGCCACTGCCTGGTATTGTTAGCGTTGTTCCTGAGCCTGCCGCTGTCGGCGGCGCAACTGCAGCTCGAACTGGGCGCCACGCCGCGCCAGTGGAGCAGTGCCGAACTGCTGGCCCACCCGCAGGCGCGGGACATCCGCATTGACCAGGACGTTTCCTATCAGCGGCCCATGCGCTATCGGGCGGTACCGTTGGCCGTGCTGCTCGAAGGTGTCAGCGCCAGCGACCATCTGCAGGCGGTAGCGCTGGACGGGTTTGCTGCCGAAATGCCGGCCGCGCCGTTGCTGCAACACGGCCCGGCACAGGCCTGGCTGGCAGTGGAGGACCCGGGCAAGCCGTGGCCGGCATTGGGTCAGGGCAAACCGAGTGCCGGACCGTTCTACCTGGTGTGGACCGCACCGCAGGCCAGCGGTATCCGCCCGGAACAGTGGCCGTTCCAGATTTCCACGATTCGCAAGCTCGCCTCCGTCGAGGCGCGCTTCCCGGCGCTGCTGCCCGACCCGAAGTTGCCAGCCGACAGCCCGGTCCGCCGGGGCTTTGCCTTGTTCCAGCAGAACTGCCTGGCGTGTCACCGGCTCAACGGCGCGGGTGATGCGCAGTTGGGCCCAGACCTGAATGTGCCGCACAACCCGACCGAGTACTTCCAGCCGGGGTATCTGCGGCAGTTGATTCGCGACCCGCAGAACCTCAGGCAATGGCCGCAGGCGAAAATGCCGGGGTTTGCGCAAAGTGTGTTGAGCGAACAGGAACTGGATAACCTGCTGGCCTACCTGGCGCACATGGCCAAGCGCAAGCCTTGAGCGCTGCACGACCTGCTTCGCGGGTTTGCCCGCGAAGCAGTAGCACAATACGTTCAGGCGATGACCCGCTCCTGCTTGACCCCCCAGCCTTCCACCTCGCCGCCATAGGGCGTTACCAGCTGTTCGAAGGTCTCTTCGAAGTCGCCTATCCCACCGTAGGTGGCATACATGACCTTGCTCAGCTCCAGGTGCCAGGCCCCGTCACCCCGCTCCTTCACCTGGGCGTTGAGTGACTCGCCGCGAAACTGCCCGGCGGCGCGACGAGCCCCGTCCTCGTCGGGAAATACCGCGTAGAACTCGATAGGGTGGATCTGGGTGAAGTCGAAACCGCCTGCTTTCATCTGGCGCAAGACGTTGCTGCTGATATCGTCGTTCTGGCTGCTCATGAATCGTCCTCCTGAATAATGCGATGGATAGACTTTCCGTGCACTACGCACCTGCCGGCAGTGGCCGGGCAGTTCGAGCTGATGCAAGACGCGAAGGGATGCGGCGCCTACCTGCACAACAACAGACACCTTTCACCAGCGTAGTGCCTGCCAGGGCACCACGCAAACGAGCGGATCAGGGCACTTCGTGGATACTTGTGATGGTCACGCCGCTCTGCTCCTTGAGCCAGCGGGCGGTGGGGGAAATGGTACGGTCCTGGAAGTCGTTGAGGTCCAGCTCATCCATTACCGGGAACAGCTGCGAGCGTATCGCCCGGGCAGCGTCCTCTTCACTGGGACAATACTCGGCATGCAGCACCAGCGAGGACGGTTCGCCTTTCTGGTCGGCAAAGATGACTTCCCACTCTTTCATTGAACGAGCCCTCTCAATTCAAGGAACACAGGTGTGTGATGCCTGAATAAATGACCTTGGGGCAGGAAGAATGTTCAGTCGGGAGGCTTGCCGGCGAATGGGCCGCAAAGCGGCCCTGATTGCAGCCTTACTTCGGTGTACCGTGCACTACACCAGCGGTGTTGTCCAGCAGGCTCTTGGTCGCAGTCTGGATGTACGCCTCGAGCTTCTTCAGCATTTCCGGCTGGTCCGGGCTCTCGATCAGTTCGGCCTTGAACTCGCGGCCCAGCTGGTAGCGGTACATGCGCGGGGTCATGTCCTTGGACTCGATCAGGATGCGGTCGCCTTGCACCAGGCCGACGATCTGCTCGCTGCCCGATGGCTTGATCATGCCCACGCCCTGGTCGCCCTCAGGCAGGTTGAGCAAGTCGCGACCCCAGCACTGGTGCCGGGCCTGGCCACCCAGGCGGCCCATGATGGTCGGCACGATGTCGACCTGGGTGCCTACGGTGTGGTTGACCGCACCGAACTTCTCCTGGATGCCCGGGGCAATCAGCAGCAACGGCACGTTGAAGCGGCCCAGGTCCAGCTCGGTGACCTGCTGGTGGTTGCCAAAGCCATGGTCGCCGACAATGACGAACAGGGTCTCCTTGAAATACGGCTCCTTGCGCGCCTTCTCGAAGAACTGCCCCAGCGCCCAGTCCGAATAACGCATCGCGGTAAGGTGTTCGTCCAGGCGACCTTGCCCGGTGACCTTCTCTACCGGCAGGTCCTTGGGCAGCGCGTACGGCGTGTGGTTGGACAGGGTCTGCAGCAGTGCATAGACAGGCTTCTTGCCGTCGCGCTTGGCCAGCTCTTCGGCGCCACGGTCGAACATGTCCTGGTCGGACACGCCCCAGGTGGGGTCGGAGAACACCGGGTTGACGAAGTCGTTACGGCCAATGAAGGTGGTCATGCCCTGGTTGCCGAAGAACCCGGACTGGTTGTCCCAGGCAAAGTCGCCGTTGTAAACGTACATGTCGTCGTAATCGCGGGCGCTGAGCAGGGCCGGCAGGCCGGACAGCTTGTGCCCGCCTTCCGGGGTCTGCATCAGGTATTCGAAGCCTGGCAGGTTGGGGAAGCAGGCCATGGTGGCGAACATGCCCTGGTGGGTATGGGTGCCGTTGGAGAAGAAGCGATCGAACAGCAGGCCCTCTTTGGCCAGCTTGTCGAAATACGGGGTGATGTTGTTGGGGCTGCCCAACGCACCGACCGAGTGGCCGGCGAAGCTCTCCATGAGAATCACCACCACGTTCTTGATCGGCAGGGTGCGCTCGGCCGGCGGCACGAAGTCGCGGCGGATGGCTGCCTCGTCGGCATCGACCAGCGTATCGTGGGCGGTCAGCAGCTGCTCGCGCACGCTTTGCGTGGCCACATCCTGCTCGAGCACCGGCTTCCAGATGTTGGCGCGGTCTTCGCCGAAACGGCTCTTGGCGGCATCGATCAGAGTCAGGGTGCCGTTCAGGCCCAGCTGGTTGACGAAGTTGGAGTCGGTGGTGAAGGCGTCACCCCAGCGCATCGGTGGGCCCTGGCGCAGGGTGCCACGCGCGGCAACCACCGCCACCAGCAGAATCACCATGAACACTGCCAGGCGGTTGTACCACGGCGCCACGCGGCGCTGCAGGGTGACATCGCCGGTGCCAGTACCACGGGTGATGCGGTCGATGCCCTTGAACAGCAGGCTCAGCAACCATGTGCCGAACAGCCAGGCCAGCAGGTAGCGCACCACCGGGAAGCCGTACCAGAGCATGCTCAGCACGGTCTTCGGGTCTTCCTTGATGTACTGGAAGACCAGGCCATTGAGGCGCTGGTGGAACTCGCGGTAGAAGTCCATTTCCATCAGGCCGAGGAACATCACCACGCTCGAGGTGATGGTCAGCCAGAAACGGAACACGCCACGCCGGGCCATGGCCCAGGGGCTGAGGATGGCCAGCAGCAACGGAATGCTCAGGTACACCACCACCCGCAAATCGAAGCGCAGGCCGTTGAGGAAGCCTTCGGCGACAGTCGCATAGGGCGTTTCGCCGATCATGTCGCTGTTGTAGACCAGCAACGCCAGGCGTACGAGGCTGAGCATCAACATGATCACCAGGCCGCTCAGCAGGGTGAAGGCCAGGTGGGATTTCAGGGTCGGCGTGAACGGCGCTCGCGCGCCCCGTTGCTTCAAGGCGTCAGGGTTGGCCATGAATGGGAAGGTCCTAGGATGGCGGGTTTGCGAAAATGGTGCAGGAGTTTACCAACGCAGCTTTGTGCGGGGGCGAATTCTCTTTAACCCGATGTGAAAATTTTGTCACGAAGGTGTTGCCGTTTTTGTCTGTAACGGCGCTCAGATACGCACATTCCCCCGTGGCCCGGCTATCGCCCAGATCACCAGCCCTACCACCGGCAGCAAGGCGATCAGCAAGATCCACAGCACCTTGATACCCACCTCGCTGCTGCTCTTGATGACATTCAGAATGGCCCAGATATCCAGTGCCAGGATGATCAGCCCGACCAGGCTGTTGAAAGTCGACCCCATGCCCAAACTCCTGTCCAGAGGCTTTACCGCACAGCATAGCCAGCTATTACGTCGATAGAGGGGAATCCTTGGCCATTTGCGCGGGTCACTGCATAAACTGAAGCATCCACCGATTTCGAGGTTGCCATGCCACCCGCACACACCCACAGTATCACCCCGCCCTCACCCGTCAGTGCCTGGCGCCAACAGATGCACAGCAGCCCGTGGATCGGCGCCGGGCTGGCGCTGAGCCTGCTGGCGGTGCTGGTATTGCTGGGGGCAAGCCTGTGGAACGCGATTCAGGGGGACCATGCCCAGCACCTGCACCTGGCAGCGCTGGGCGGCTTGTCCGGTTTCGGCGCGACCGCCTTGGGTGCGATGCTGGCAGTGGTCCTGCGTGACGTCAGCACGCGCAGCCAGGACGTGATGCTGGGCTTTGCCGCCGGCATGATGCTGGCGGCCAGTTCGTTCTCGCTGATTCTACCGGGCCTGGATGCTGCCCGGGAAATCACCGGCAACGGCCCTGCTGCGGCGTTTACCGTGGTCGTGGGCATGGCCCTGGGCGTGCTGCTGATGCTCGGCCTGGACCGTTTCACCCCGCATGAGCATGAACGCATCGGCGTCGCCGGGCCGGAAACCGAACGGTTCAGCCGCGTGTGGCTGTTCGTGCTGGCGATCACCCTGCATAACCTGCCGGAGGGTATGGCGATCGGCGTGAGCTTCACCAACGGTGACATGAGCACCGGCCTGCCGCTGACTACCGCCATCGCCATCCAGGACATTCCCGAAGGCCTGGCCGTGGCACTGGCCCTGCGGGCCACGGGGCTGTCGAACCTGAAAGCGGCACTGGTGGCGATCGGGTCGGGGCTGATGGAGCCGCTCGGCGCGGTGATCGGGCTGGGCATCTCGACCGGCTTCGCCCTGGCCTACCCGATCAGCATGGGTCTGGCGGCGGGGGCGATGATCTTCGTTGTAAGCCATGAGGTGATTCCCGAAACCCACCGCAACGGGCACCAAACCACGGCCACCCTGGGGCTGATGGGTGGCTTTGCAGTGATGATGTTTCTGGATACGGCGCTAGGCTGAAGTTATCAGCTGCCTGGGCCGGCCTCATCGCGGATGATCCGGTCCTACAGGGATACCACCGGGCCTGCAGGAGCGGATTGATCCGCGCAGAGACAAAGATGCAATCAGACGTGTACCGCTACCTTCAAGGCTTCCAGGGCTGGCTCGACCCTGATGCCGACTTCTGCCCCCAGCTCCAGCACCCGTGCCAGGTCGTTCTGCCCCACCATCACCATCTGCAGCTCGTCGTCCAGCAACTGGCTGAAATTGAGCAGGACATACCCACCCGCTTCTTTATTCAGCGCCCCCATCTGCACCTGAATGCGGTTGAGCGCGGTCAGCGGCTCGGTGCGGGCCAGCTGCTTGGCCTTGAGGGTGAACGGTACGCTCTGGTCAAACGAAGCGCTGATCTGCTGGAACAGGTCCTGGTAACTGTCGGCCTGGAACACCACGGTGTCCGGCAGGCTGCCCAGCACCACCCATTCGCCCAGCGGAATGGGGAAGCTGTCGTCGTAGTTGATGTCAGGGTTGGCGGCCAGGAAGGCGGCCGGGTCGGCGTAGGCCTGGGCGGCCTCGTCGGCGATGCGCTCGATGTCTTCCTCGCGCATGCAGCCAGCGCCAATGAGGCTGATGAATTCGCGCAACTGAGTTTTCATGAAAGGGGCCTGCGACGGGTGAAAAGTCGCCAAGGATAGCCGCAAACGCCCTCTTGCGGTTAGCCGGCCAGCGCTTGCAGCCGTGCTGCGGCGTCCATTGCACCCATGGTTTGCGCCGCCATCAGCGCAGTGGCCCCGCGAGCATCCTGGCGCGCCGGGTCGGCGCCCTGGGCCAGCAGGTAATCGAGAATCTCACCGCGGTTGAACATGGCCGCCAGCATCAAGGCGGTGCGGCCATCCTGCGCGGCGGCATCTACCGGCACGCCGTGCTCGAGCAGCAGGCGGATCATGGCCAGGTCGCCCTTGAACGCGGCACCGGCGATGGGCAACTGGCCGTTGTCATTGGCAATCAGCGGGTCGGCGCCGTGTGCCAACAGCACCCGCACAGCCTCATGATGGCCGTGGTAGCTGGCCAGCATCAGCAAGGTATCGCCCTTGTGGTTGCGCAAGTTGGCCGGCAGGCCGCTGGCCAGCAGGCGCCCGAGCATCTCGGCATCGCCTTGGCGGGCACGCTCGAACACCTGCTCGGCGAATGCAGCCGCTTCGTCTTCGCTCATGGTGGCGGGGGCAGTTTGGGTGGACATCGGGAACCTCCTGGCATCAATCATTGCCCAAGTGTTTGTCAGGCCCCGGTTATCGGTCAAAGGTTCAGTTTCTATCGAGCCGATAGGCAACAGGTGGGCCGTGCAAAATGCACTGTGCAAAATGCACGACCTTGCAGATTGCACGGCCAAGCGCTTTCAATATCTTATTAACTTCCTGATTTTAAAGGACTTTTTCAAAACAAAACTCTTGGCACGCTCACTGCAATCTACCTGTTCACGATTGCCACTAACCTGCCAGGAGTTGATATGGACCTCATCCAGGAAAAGTTCGTCTCGGTGTTTCCGGCCTACCAAGTCACCACCCAACCCCGCCCGGACGGCGGCATCCTGTTGACCCTGCGCGCGGCCGACGGCAAGGTCACCCGTCGGGTGCTGACCTACGGCCAACTGCACAGCGCCGAACAGCTGTCGTGGGCGATCAGCGCCATTCGCCGCGACCTGGCCGAGCAGGCCAGCGAGTTGCCGGTGATTTCCATGCTGCAAAGCCAGCAGCGCTTCGCCTTGCCAACCTATCGCTGAGTCTTGGATTGGCTTCACCGGCCGCCTCGCGGGCAAGCTCGCGGACGGCCGGTGAACAGCCGGCAAGGGCCACTAGAATTCGTCGATCCCCGGAAACGCCCTGGCACTTTCATCCCCGGTAAAGCGCGGCTGTGCACCCTGCTCGCTGGCATACAGGCGTAGCGCCAGGCAAAACGGCGTATCTCCCAGTTCCACCCAGCGCCGGGCCCCCGCCGGCACCACCAGCTGGTCACCCTTCTCGCAAAGCAGCGAATACACCCAATCGCCCAGACGCAGGCCAATCTGCGCCCGCCCGCTGATCACCGCAAACACCTCGTCAGCGTCATGTACGTGCTCATCGCGCATGTCTACCTGCGCCGGGTCGGCACCGTCACGGTTGAGCACCACGAAGGCTTTGCTGCCGTGCGCTGTCATCAACTGGTCCAGATGTGCCCGACAGGCGTTCAGCACCTCTTCCTCGGCCGTGCCCGGGCGCACCCGCAGGCCATGCTCGGCATAGGCAAAACGCACGCCCTGTTCCGCCAGGGTGGCGGCGATGTCAGCGTGATGGGTCAGCACCTTGTTCGGCAGGTCCGGGCTGGAAATGTGGAAAACGCTGAGAATGCTCATCAGGGGCGGGTCCTGGTCGGTGGCGAACAAAGGGTAATGATAACGGCTGCGGCCAAGGCTGCGGCACTGGCCATACCAAAGGTGAATGTGGGCCCCAGCAGTTTCCAGCTGTAGCCCGAATACAACGCCCCCAGCGCCCCGCCGGTGCCTGACAGCGCCGCATACAGTGCCTGGCCCTGGCCCTGCTGGCGGGCGCCGAAGCTGGCCTGGACGAACGCGATGCTGGCGGCGTGGAAGCAGCCGAAGGTGGCGGCGTGCAGCAGTTGGGCGAATACCAGCACCGTCGGCTCGCCGGCCAGGTTACCCAGCAGCAGCCAGCGCAGCGCCGCCAGCACGAAGCTGGCAAGCAACACCCGATGCACGGAAAAGCGCGCGAAGATCCGGCTCATGAGCATGAACACCAGCACTTCGGCCACCACCCCAAGCGCCCACAACAAGCCAATGGCACTGCGACTGTAGCCGAGGTGTTCGAGGTGCAGGCTGAGGAAGGTGTAATAAGGCCCGTGGCTGAGTTGCATCAACGCCACGCAGGCATAGAACGCGATCACCCCGGGGGCACGCAACTGCTGCAGGAAGCCGCCGGTGCCACGGCGCCCGCCCTGCTCCAGCGGCTGTGCATTGGGCACCCACAAGCTGGCGGCGACGATGCCGGCCATGATCGTGACCAGGGCCATCGGGTAGATATCCAGGCTCAGCCACTCGAACAGCCGGCCCAGGCCGACCACCGTGAGGATGAAGCCGATCGAGCCCCACAGACGTACCTGGCTGTAACGCGCAGTCTGCCCATGCAGGTGAGCCAGGGTGATGACCTCGAACTGCGGCAGCACTGCGTGCCAGAAGAATGCGTGCAGGGCCATGACCAGTGCCAGCCAGGCATAGCTCTTGCCGAAGAAAATCAGGGCGAAGGTGGCCAAGGTCGACAGCGCGCCCAGGCGCACGATCATCAGGCGCTGGCCGGTGCGATCGCCCAGCCAGCCCCACAGGTTGGGCGCGACGCAACGCATGAGCATGGGTATGGCCACCAGCTCGCCGATACGCGCCGGGGAGAAACCCAGGTGGTCGAAGTACAGCGCCAGGAACGGCGCGGTGGAGCCAAGCAGGGCGAAGTAGAACAGGTAGAAGCTGGACAGGCGCCAGTACGGAACTGCTTGCATGGGGTGGCCTTTTGGGGACCTGTGCCGGCCTCTTCGCGGGTGAACCCGCTCCCACAGGAATATCACTGGGCTTGAGGGCCGTGAGTTACCTGTGGGAGCGGGTTTACCCGCGAAAAGGCCGGTACTGGCGAATCAGAGCTGGCCCAGCACCGGGGTGTTCACCTTCACCTCGGCATTCTGCGCGCGATGACGCAGCAGGTGGTCCATCAGCGCAATGGCCATCATTGCCTCGGCGATCGGTGTGGCGCGAATGCCCACACACGGGTCGTGGCGGCCTTTGGTGATGACGTCCACCGGGTTGCCGTCGATGTCGATGGAGCGGCCGGGGGTGGTAATGCTGGAGGTCGGCTTCAGTGCCAGGTGGGCAACGATCGGCTGGCCCGAAGAGATGCCGCCGAGGATGCCGCCAGCGTTGTTGCTGAGGAAGCCTTGCGGGGTCAGCTCATCACGGTGCTCGGTGCCACGCTGTGCCACGCTGGCGAAGCCGGCGCCGATTTCCACGCCCTTGACTGCGTTGATGCTCATCAGCGCGTGGGCCAGTTCGGCATCCAGGCGGTCGAAGATCGGCTCGCCCAGGCCCGGCATCACACCTTCGGCGACCACGGTGATCTTGGCGCCTACCGAGTCCTGGTCACGGCGCAGCTGGTCCATGTAGGCCTCCAGCTCCGGCACCTTGCTCGGGTCGGGGCTGAAGAAAGCGTTCTGTTCCACCGCCTCCCAACTCCTGAACGGGATCTCGATCGGCCCCAGCTGGCTCATGTAGCCACGCACGGTGATGCCCTGGGTGGCCAGGTACTTCTTGGCGATGGCGCCGGCGGCCACACGCATCGCGGTTTCGCGGGCCGAGCTGCGACCACCGCCGCGGTAGTCGCGGATACCATACTTGTGGTGGTAGGTGTAGTCGGCGTGGGCCGGGCGGAACAGGTCCTTGATCGCCGAGTAGTCCTTGGACTTCTGGTCGGTGTTACGGATCAGCAGGCCGATCGAACAGCCGGTGGTGCGGCCTTCGAACACGCCGGAGAGGATTTCAACCTCGTCGGCTTCCTGGCGCTGGGTGGTGTGCCGGCTGGTGCCGGGCTTGCGCCGGTCGAGGTCGCGCTGCAGGTCGGCAAGGGAAATTTCCAGGCCCGGCGGGCATCCATCGACAATGGCGACCAACGCCGGGCCATGGCTCTCGCCTGCGGTGGTGACAGTGAACAGCTTGCCGTAGGTATTGCCGGACATGGACGCTCCGCGAGATCTGCCTGAAGTGAACGAAAGCGGCAGTATACAGATGGATTGCTTGCCTGTGCTGGGCATCGTGAACCTGTGGCAGCGGGTTTGTCCGCGAAGCGGCCGAGCCTGCCATGCCCAGGCCGAGAACCTTCGCCCGAACATAGGGTCAAAGTGACATCTCCCTACTGTAGTACCGCATGATGTCGCGCCTCGTCGCCCTGTTCTTCCTGCTGTGCACCAGCCTGGCCCAGGCCGCCCCCACGGTGCTGCAACGCCCGATCGACCTCGATACCGGCCAGGGCGTGCTGCACGGCAGCCTGCTGTTGCCGCAGCAAGCCACCCCGCCGCCAGTCGTGCTGATCATCGCCGGCTCCGGCCCCACCGACCGCGACGGCAACAACCCGGCCTCGGGTCGGATCGACAATCTCAAGCGCCTGGCCCTGCTGCTGGCCAACGAACACATCGCCAGCGTGCGCTACGACAAGCGCGGTGTTGCCGCCAGCCAGCCGGCCACCCCCGACGAGCGCGACCTCAGCGTGGAGCGCTACGTGGCTGATGTGGTCGCCTGGAGCCACAAGCTCAAGGCCGACCCGCGCTTTGGCCCGCTGATCCTGGTCGGCCACAGCGAAGGTGCGCTGATCGCCAGCCTGGCTGCCGAGCAGGCCGGTGCAAGCGCGGTGATTACCTTGGCCGGCAGTGGCCGGCCACTGGCCGAGGTGCTGCGCGAACAGCTGGCCCAGCGCCTGCCGCCGGCGCAGCTGGCCGGTGGCAGCGCCCTGCTCGACCGCCTGCAGGCCGGGCAGACCAGCCTGGAAGTACCGGCTCCGTTGCGCCAGGTATTTCGCCCCAGCGTGCAGCCCTACCTGATTTCGCTGTTCCGGCAGAACCCGGCGGCGGCCTTCGCACGCCTGCCCATGCCCGCGCTGATCGTGCAGGGGCGCAACGACGTGCAGGTGGATGTGGACGATGCCGAACGGCTGAAGGCAGCCAAGCCGGATGCCCAGCTGGTCCTGATCGACGGCATGAACCATATGTTGCGCATCAGTCCCAAGGGCATGAGCCAGCAGCGCGACAGCTACCTCAACCCCGAGCTGCCGCTGGCGCGCGAGCTGGGTGAACGGATCGTGACGTTCATCCAGCACTTGCCTTCGGCGTGAGGTGAACGGGCTCAGGTCTGGGGCCTGCCTGCCGATACAGCAGGCATAGCCGAGGACAAGCCCTGATGACCACCACCCCCGCTGCCGCAGAGCCGGCCGAAGAATTACAGGAAAGCCCGGCCCTGCCCTGGGCCGAGCTGACCACCGAACATTTCCAGCTGCTGCGCCTGGCCGCCCTGCCCACCGACCGCAGTACCGGCGCACGGCCGCTGCGCTTTGTGCAGTTCGGCTACGCCGAGCGCCATGACAAGGCCCACAGCCTGCTGCGCATGGAAATCAGACTGCCGGGCCAGAAGGTGCACAAGGAACAGAACCGCCTGGACATCCGTGTCGACCACACCGAACGCCTGGTGCGCATTGGCGCTGAAACCGGCTTGCAACTGGAACCGTTGAACCGTGGCCTGGGCCGCTTCCTGCTGGCCCAGGCCGTGCAGTGGCTGCAGCGCAAGTGGTCGCATTACCGCGTCGAGGGTGTGGCGCTGCCGAGCAAGGATGCGCTGAACGAAGACTCGCGCCTGCGCCGCGACCACTGTCTGCGGGCGATGGGCATCGAGGTGGAGTACGAAGACAGCCAGCACCTGAAGGGCCGTACCGTGGAAACGACGGTGGGTCAGCTCAAAGGCGCCTGGAACAGCGAGCATGTGCAGCGGGTGGAGATCCTGGACGCTGCCGGCTTGCTACAGCAAGCTGACCAGCAGTTGCAGGAAAAGGAAGGGCAACTGCGTGAGCGTGATGAACGGGTGGCCAAGTACCAGCGCGAAGACAGTGGCCTGCGCTTTACCATTACGTGCCTGGTGGCCTTTGCGGTGTTTCAGGCTGGGTTGCTGATCTGGATCGCTACCCGCTGAGACTGCATCGCGGGTAACCCGCTCCCACAGGACCGCACTGCATTCAACGGCAGCGCGGTAACTGTGGCGGTGGGGGGCCAGGTGTCAGACGCGGGCCTTGAACAGTTGCTGGTGCTGACGGCACTGCTCGGCGGTCAGCATGAACACGCCGTGCCCGCCGCGCTCGAACTCCAGCCAGGCGAAGTCCACCTCAGGGTACAGCGCCTCGACATGCACCTGGCTGTTGCCCACTTCGACGATCAGCAAGCCCTTGTCGGTCAGGTGGTCGGCCGCTTCGGCCAGCATGCGCCGCACCAGGTCCAGGCCGTCGTTGCCGCAGGCCAGGCCCAGTTCGGGTTCGTGGTGGTACTCGGCGGGCATGTCGTCGAAGTCCTCGGCATCGACATACGGCGGGTTGGACAGGATCAGATCGAAACGCTGCCCAGGCAAACCGGCAAAGCCGTCGCCCTGCACGGTGTACACGCGCCCGTCCAGGCCATGCCGCTCGATGTTCTGGTTGGCCACCTCAAGCGCGTCGAAGGACAGGTCGGCCAGCACCACCTCGGCGTCGGGGAACACATCGGCTGCAACGATACCGATGCAGCCCGACCCGGTGCACAGGTCGAGAATGCGCGCCGGCTCGCTGGCCAGCCATGGCTCGAAGCGCTTCTCGATCAGCTCGCCAATCGGCGAACGCGGCACCAGCACGCGCGGGTCGACGATGAACGACATGCCACAGAACCAAGCCTCGCCCAACAGGTAGGCGGCCGGTACGCGCTCTTCGATACGGCGCTTCAGCAGGTGCTGCAGGCGCACCCGCTCGTCGTCCTCGAGGCGACAGTCCAGGTAGCTGTCGGCCACCTCCCACGGCAGATGCACCGCGCCGAGCACCAGCAGGCGGGCCTCGTCCCAGGCGTTGTCGGCACCGTGGCCGAAGAACAGGTCGTGCTCGTGGAAGCGGCTGACCGCCCAGCGGATGTAGTCGCGCAGCGTGCGCAGGCGGGATGTGATCACGGGGTACTCCTAATTCAGACCGGACAAAAGTCTAACAGCCCCGACCGCACATTTGTTCCTTCCGGCTGCCTGCCGTCCGGCCACAGGCCAGTAATCATGCTGCTTGCATTGTCAACCATTCCCATTGGCGCCAAGGCAGGGGACAATAGGTATACAAAAGCCCTATCCAAGGAGCCCTTGATGTCCGTTCCAACCACGATGTTCCGCCTCACTGGCCGCGATTACCCGCCGGCCAAGCTGAGCCACGCCAGCCTGATCGTCATCGATGCGCAAAAGGAGTACCTCAGCGGGCCCCTGGCGCTGTCGGGCATGGACGAGGCCGTGGCCAACATCGCCAGGTTGCTCGACGCCGCGCGCAAGAGCGGCCGTCCGATCATCCATGTTCGCCACCTGGGCACCGTCGGTGGTCGCTTCGACCCACAGGGGCCGGCCGGCCAGTTCATCCCGGGGCTGGAGCCGCTGGAAGGCGAAATCGTCATTGAAAAACGCATGCCCAACGCGTTCAAGAACACCAAGCTGCACGAGACCCTCCAGGAACTGGGCCATCTGGACCTGATCGTGTGCGGCTTCATGAGCCATTCCAGCGTCAGCACCACCGTACGCCGTGCCAAGGACTATGGTTACCGCTGCACCCTGGTGGAAGACGCTTCGGCGACCCGCGACCTGGCATTCAAGGATGGGGTGATCCCGGCCGCGCAGATTCACCAGTGCGAAATGGCCGTGATGGCCGACAACTTCGCTTGCGTGGCCCCCACCGCCAGCCTGATCTGAACGCGATGGTGAGCCCCAGGTCGAATTCCGGATATCCACAGAGGAGAGCGGAATGAAGCTCAAAGGCAGTTTCGACGCCAAGCGCCTGCGCCCGCGCGAACCGCGTAACTGGGGCGCGCGGCTGGCGGCCGGCCTGTCGGCCTTGCTGGCCACCCTGGGCGTGCTGCTGGCGATGGCCGGTGTCGCCGGCCTGCTGGGCAACTACCCTGCCCTTGCGGAACTCAATGCCAACAAGCCGTTGTCCGGGGTGTTGAGCGTGGCTGGCTTGCTGCTGTTGTGGCTGGGCGTGCGCTTCTGGCGCCGCAGCCGCATTCGCCTGCGGCGTGGGCGCGAGCTGAACCTGGCGCCGCACCTGATGAAAAAGCATGACTGACCGTTTTTATCGCCTGTGCGGGCCTCTTCGCGGGACAAG
>NZ_DGIR01000037.1 GCF_002386445.1 Pseudomonas sp. UBA4617 | reverse complement strand
GCGGCGCTCGATCTCGCAGGCGCCAGGCAGCTACAGACATACACCTGTAGCCCCCTCGACTGAACCGTTTTTTGTGATACGGTTCGCGCCCGAAAAATTATGCGCCGGGGCGCCAAAACGCAGAAAAATACTGCAAACCACTTGGCACAAGGCCTACAGCGAATACCCACCATTCACTCACAAAGTACGCACAAGTTATCCACAAGCGATCGCCTTGCAAAGCCCCGGATACCGCATTATCTTGTATCCCGATCGCAGCGAACCACTAGATATTGGGGTTCGTGCAAAATCACACACAAAAGTCAACCCGCAAAATCAAGCGATTTTTCGGCTGAACTTCAAGTGATTCCAGCAGCCAAACCGCTCCTGCGGAGGCGACCGAGGCAAGCCCTTCCAGGGCCTTGTTCGGGTATGGGTGAGGCAGGCCAGGCCTGGCATCCATCAGCAACAGTTTTTGGGCACGGCCCAGAACCTTTGACTTCGGCCAGGGAGCGGCAAGCCATTGCCCCTTATTCCTGAGTCTGTCCCGAAGTCGGTACGCCCGTGCGGGCGGATGCGCATGCGTTTGCGCAGCCCCTGCCAGGCCATCGAGCAAGTGGACGGAACGGTGGGCGCCCAAAAGGCGCCTGAACAATATAGAAACTGTGGAGACACCCACCCATGCAAACCGATACGACTCGCGAGAACCCGCAGGCCAAGGTGCCGCAGGCCGCCGATTCCACCCAGGATCTGGCTGCCACCGCTCCCGGCCAACTGCGCGTGATCAAGCGTAACGGCACTGTCGTCCCCTACACCGACGACAAGATCACCGTGGCCATCACCAAGGCGTTCCTCGCAGTTGAAGGCGGTACCGCCGCCGCTTCGTCGCGCATCCACGATACCGTCGCGCGCCTGACCGAGCAGGTCACCGCCACGTTCAAGCGTCGCATGCCATCGGGTGGCACCATCCACATCGAAGAAATCCAGGACCAGGTCGAACTGGCCCTGATGCGCGCCGGCGAGCAGAAAGTCGCCCGTGACTACGTGATCTACCGCGAGCAGCGCGCCAAGGAGCGTGCCACCCGCGTCAACAGCGAAGCCGTGGTCGAGCCGCACCCAAGCATTCGCATCACCCTGGCCGACGGCAGCCTGGCGCCGCTCGACATGGCCCGCCTGAACACCATCATCAGCGAAGCCTGCGAAGGCCTGGCCGAGGTCGATGGCGACCTGATCCAGCGCGACACCCTGAAGAACCTGTACGACGGCGTAGCCATCAAGGACGTCAACACCGCCCTGGTGATGACCGCCCGTACCCTGGTCGAGCGCGAGCCGAACTACTCGTTCGTCACCGCCCGCCTGCTGATGGACACCCTGCGCGCCGAAGGCCTGGGCTTCCTCGGCGTCGCCGAGAGCGCCACCCACCACGAAATGGCCGAGCTGTACGCCAAGGCCCTGCCGGCGTACGTCGAGAAAGGCGTCGAGTTCGAGCTGTTGGACCCGGCCCTGAAAGGCTACGACCTGGAGCGCCTGGGCAAGGCCATCGACCACGAGCGTGACCAGCAATTCACCTACCTGGGCCTGCAGACCCTGTACGACCGCTACTTCATCCACAAGGATGGCGTGCGCTTCGAGCTGCCGCAGGTATTCTTCATGCGCGTGGCCATGGGCCTGGCGCTGGCAGAGAAAGACAAGGAAGCCCGCGCGATCGAGTTCTACAACCTGTTGTCGTCCTTCGACTACATGGCCTCGACCCCGACCCTGTTCAACGCCGGCACCCTGCGCCCGCAGCTGTCCAGCTGCTACCTGACCACCGTGCCGGACGACCTGTCGGGCATCTACCACGCGATCCACGACAACGCCATGCTGTCGAAATTCGCCGGTGGCCTGGGCAACGACTGGACCCCGGTACGTGCACTGGGCTCGTACATCAAGGGCACCAACGGCAAGTCGCAGGGCGTCGTGCCGTTCCTCAAAGTGGTCAACGACACCGCCGTTGCCGTCAACCAGGGTGGCAAGCGCAAGGGCGCCGTGTGTGCCTACCTGGAAACCTGGCACCTGGACATCGAAGAATTCATCGAGCTGCGCAAGAACACCGGTGATGACCGCCGTCGTACCCACGACATGAACACCGCCAACTGGATCCCTGACCTGTTCATGAAGCGTGTCTTCGATGACGGCAAATGGACCCTGTTCTCGCCTTCGGAAGTGCCAGACCTGCACGACCTGACCGGCAAGGCCTTCGAAGAGCGCTACGAGTACTACGAAGCCCTGACCGAGTACAACAAGATCAAGGTGTTCAAGACCGTCCAGGCCAAAGACCTGTGGCGCAAGATGCTGTCGATGCTGTTCGAGACCGGCCACCCGTGGCTGACCTTCAAGGACCCGTGCAACCTGCGTTCGCCGCAGCAGCACGTGGGCGTGGTGCACAGCTCGAACCTGTGCACCGAGATCACCCTGAACACCAACAAGGACGAGATCGCGGTCTGCAACCTGGGCTCGATCAACCTGCCGAACCACATCGTCGACGGCAAGCTGGACACCGCCAAGCTGCAACGCACCGTGAACACCGCCGTGCGCATGCTCGACAACGTGATCGACATCAACTACTACTCGGTGCCGCAAGCGCGTAACTCGAACTTCAAGCACCGCCCGGTCGGCCTGGGCATCATGGGCTTCCAGGATGCGCTGTACCTGCAGCACATCCCGTACGGTTCCGATGCTGCCGTCGAGTTCGCCGACAAGTCGATGGAAGCGGTCAGCTACTATGCGATCCAGGCGTCCTGCGACCTGGCCGACGAGCGCGGTGCCTACGAGACCTTCCAGGGTTCGCTGTGGTCCAAGGGCATCCTGCCACTGGATTCGCAACAGATCCTGATCGAGGCCCGTGGTGCCAAGTACATCGACGTCAACCTGGAAGAGTCCCTCGACTGGGCCCCGGTGCGCGAGCGCGTCAAGAAAGGTATTCGCAACTCGAACATCATGGCCATCGCGCCAACCGCGACCATCGCCAACATCACCGGCGTATCGCAGTCGATCGAGCCGACCTACCAGAACCTGTACGTGAAATCGAACCTGTCGGGCGAGTTCACCGTGATCAACCCGTACCTGGTCCGCGACCTGAAGGCCCGTGGCCTGTGGGACTCGGTGATGATCAACGACCTCAAGTACTACGACGGTTCGGTGCAGCAGATCGAGCGTATCCCGCAAGAGCTGAAGGACCTGTACGCCACCGCGTTCGAAGTCGAGACCAAGTGGATCGTCGATGCCGCCTCGCGTCGCCAGAAGTGGATCGACCAGGCCCAGTCGCTGAACCTGTACATCGCCGGCGCTTCGGGCAAGAAGCTGGACGTGACCTACCGCATGGCCTGGTACCGTGGCCTGAAGACCACCTACTACCTCCGTGCCCTGGCCGCGACCAGCACCGAGAAGTCGACCATCAACACCGGCAAGCTCAACGCCGTTTCCAGCGGCGGCGACAGCGCCCCGGTCCAGGCAGCCGGCCCAGCGCCAGTGCCGAAGGCCTGCGCGATCGACGAGCCTGACTGCGAAGCCTGCCAGTAAGGCCTGAGTGCCGCGCGGGGTGCCTACGGGTGCCCCGCGCGGCATTTTTGTATCCGCGTCCCGAAGAAACCTTGCCCTTTGCCCTGCGCTCGCGCGGTTCGGTAAAAGAACAGGACCACTCAAAAGGACGTAACCCATGGCGCGGAAAAAAGTGGCAACTCGCAAGATCGGCCGCAATGCGGAAACCGGCCGCTTCACTTCGGTGGAACAGGCCCGCAAGCATCCCAAGACGCACATTGTCGAAACGCTGCATAACCCTCGCAGTTAACACCGCCAATGGAGCGACCTTGTGTCGCGATGGGGTGCGAAGCGTCCGGGGATGGCAGTTCCGCCACACGAATCTTCGAGGCCGCCTTGCGGACCTTATCGCGGCACAAGGCCGCTCCTACAAAGATCGCGCCAACCCCACATCCTGTGCCCGGAAAATAAATAGGCACAACATATAGTGCCTTCCACATTTTGCCGCTACACTTCCTCCCCGTACCCAATGACACCCGCTTGGTGAACGGATGCACGCCAGACCGGTCGAAAAAGTTACCCTCGCCTGCCAGACACGCGTCCCGATCGAAGGCGAATTCCGGTATACTGCGCCCCCTCTGAAAAGGGCACCTATCAATTGTCCCTGGCCCCTCCGAGAGGCCTGGCCAGGTACAAGCCAGAACACACCCGATGTAACGAGAGTCAGCCTCTCGAGCTGTCCATTCGCCGTAACGGCCTTGCGTCAGGCATCACATTCTTAACATCCAACCGGTTGCCCCGGGGCAACCCTCAAGCAGGAGCCAAACCATGCTGAGCTGGGACGAATTCGACAAGGAAGACGGCGAAGTCGCCGCCAAAGGCAATACCCCTGCGCAGGCCGCTGCCGCTGCCACCCTCGACAAGCTCGACAGCGCCGGTGGTGCTGCCGCCCTGGAAGCCCGTGCCGCCAGTGCCGACGACTCCGACGCGGTCAAGCGCGCCAAGGCTGCCCTGAACGACCTCGACATCGCCGAAGGCCTGGCCGAGCTGGAAGGCTCCAGCGCCCGCGTTCGCGTTGACGAAAAGCGCATGATCAACTGCCGCGCCGACCTCAACCAGCTGGTCCCGTTCAAGTACGACTGGGCCTGGCAGAAGTACCTGGACGGCTGTGCCAACCACTGGATGCCGCAAGAGGTCAACATGACCGCCGACATCGCCCTGTGGAAGAGCATGGACGGCCTGACCGAAGACGAGCGCCGCATCGTCATGCGCAACCTCGGCTTCTTCTCCACCGCCGACTCGCTGGTGGCCAACAACCTGGCCCTGGCCGTGTACCGCCTGATCACCAACCCGGAGTGCCGCCAGTACATCCTGCGCCAGGCCTTCGAAGAGGCGATCCACACCCACGCCTACCAGTACTGCATCGAGTCGCTGGGCATGGATGAAGGCGAGATCTTCAACATGTATCACGAGATCCCGTCGGTGGCGAAGAAAGCCGCCTGGGGCCTGAAGTACACCCGCGCCATCTCCGACCCGGAATTCAACACCGGCACCGTCGAAACCGACAAGGAGCTGCTGCGCAACCTGATCGCCTACTACTGCGTGCTGGAAGGCATCTTCTTCTACTGCGGCTTCACCCAGATCCTGTCCATGGGCCGCCGCAACAAGATGACCGGCGTCGCCGAGCAGTTCCAGTACATCCTGCGTGACGAGTCGATGCACCTGAACTTCGGTATCGACGTGATCAACCAGATCAAGATCGAGAACCCGCACCTGTGGGACGCGGCGATGAAGGAAGAAGCCACCCAGATGATCCTGCAAGGGACCCAGCTGGAGATCGAATACGCCCGTGACACCATGCCACGCGGCGTGCTGGGCATGAACGCGGCGATGATGGAGGACTACCTCAAGTTCATCGCCAACCGTCGCCTGACCCAGATTGGCCTGAAGGAAGAGTACCCGGGGACCACCAACCCGTTCCCGTGGATGAGCGAGATCATGGACTTGAAGAAAGAGAAGAACTTCTTCGAGACGCGTGTGATCGAGTATCAGACTGGCGGGGCGTTGAGCTGGGATTGATAATCCTAGCGAAGCATAGAGAAGGCTGCCGATTGGCAGCCTTTTTTATTGGCAGGAAATAAAGTCGAAGAGGAAGCTTCCTGCAAGGCATGTCCCGGAGAACCGGCATTTGCGTTGGTGGCTGAAGCATGAGGTGGTGGCCGTGCCACGACTGAGGATGCGGGATATGCCGGTGGTACTGGCAGGGAAGTGGAACAACTGCCGCCGGTAGAGAAGCCGAAATTGAGTTGGCGGGAATGTGCGTAGCGGGCGCTGCGGTTGCATGGGGTTTAACCGCCGGGTTTGCCTGGGCGGGCCTCTTCGCGGGTTGAACCCGCTCCCACAGGTACTGCGATGGCTTAGAGTTAACGCTGTACCTGTAGGAGCGGGCTTGCCCCGCGAACACCGGCGTAGCCGGTGCCATAGCGAGGCCTTGAGTTCATCCTCCAAGCGGTTGTTGATCGAGGCCATGGTTCAAGATGTCCGCCATTACGATACATTTGTCCCGCTACTTCCCCTCCCCAACCGGCTCCACCCGCTGCACCACGATCTGCATATGGGTCGCCATATCCGTCAGTATCACCTCCCCGTCCTTGTACTCCGGGGTGATCATCAGCGAGCGGACAAAATGCTCGTTGCCACCTTCGCGCTTCTGCACGTTCTCGAACGCCACGATAATCGTGTCGTTGCGCCAGTTGCTGATGTCGAAACCGCCCGCAGCAACGAACTCACTAATGTCGCGCTCGTCATTGAACACATTGGCCGGCAGGATCAGCAGGCGGTCCTTGAGAAACACCTGGTAATACTGGCGAGGCCCCACCGGCCAGTTCTGCTCCACCACGTGCTCGATGCGCCAGTGATGGACGTTGTTCTCATAAACCACCACGCGCTCGACCTTGTGCCCGTTGCAGGCAACGAGCAAGGGCAACAGCAAAGCAGCGAACCCGCTACGTATTCGGCGCACATTCATTCACAAGCCTCGCTAAAGCAGCGTTGAGCCATCATTTGCCGGCTTTCCCCGCCTGGCGGTTGGCCCTGCGGGTTTCCCGGTACCCTACCAGGCGCACGCGCATTTCCCGGTAGCGCTGGGTATTGATGACCAGCAAGGCCAGCAGCCCGAACAGCAGAACCGAGACGTAACCGCCCATGTGCGGCCGGTAGCCGTAACTGGGCAACGCAGCCAATACGGCCAGCCCGTTCAGCCCGATCAGCCCCCACAGGCCCCAAGCGTAGCCACGCACCAGGGCGATATGCGAAGCGGCGCTGACCATCCCTGCCAGCGCCAACGCCAGCACCGATAGCGGTCGGTCAGGACTGCGCAAATAAGTGGAGAACACCAGTGAAACACAGCCGCCAATGGCAAAGCAGGACAGCATGAACTCGGCAATGAACACGCCGAAATAACGGGAAAGGAATGCTTGCAGTTCCTGGCCATGGGTCATTCGTCAATTTCCTCGTAAAGCCCCACGGCAACCGACTGCACGAAGCTACTGCTGGCAAAACCCGACAAGCCGCCAATCGAGTCCTTGATCAAGGTACGCGTGGCGTGCTGGATTTGGGTAGGGGTGAAACGCTTGATCGCGGTACCCGCCGCCTGCTTCAGCTTCAGCTGCTTGGCGGTGAGCGACGGGTGCCTGATCTGCAGAAGTTCCTCGGCCAGGGCCTTGCGCTGCTGCCGCGACAGGCTCTGGAACAGCTCTCTCCAGCCCTTGCCGGTCGCCGCCTTGCGTGCCTGCAGGAAACGCACGGTGTTCAGGCTCGATGCGCCCACACCGGCCAGCGCTACGCCGTCGAGTATGCTCATTACCGTCTGGACCGTGTCATTACTGTCGAGCCAGTCGTTCTGCCCAGGGTCGAACACTTCGTTGAACACCCGGTACCCGCCCATCATGCACTGCCCGGTCCCTGCCGCTGCGGCGGCATAACCGACTGCCGTCAATACCATGCTGGCACCGGCAGTGAAGGGTACGGCAATGGTGCCGCTGAACATGACGACCCAACCCAGATAGGCCGACAGGCAACTCAAACTGGCGTTCACGGCCTCTGCCATCACCTTGCGCTCACGTGCGCCGGTCTGCAGCTGAGTCATGAACTGTTCAGGTGACTTGTAAGGTGGCGCCTCCTGCAGGATCACGCGCTTGGGTGCGATGCTGCAGATCGGCTTGAATTCGCGCAGGACGATCACGTTGTACTGGGCATCGATGTAGACAACACCCGCGCCAACGATACCCGGGTCGGAATCGATGGCCCTGAACAACTTCTGCTGGTCGACGGTCAACAGCAGCCGCTGGCGGGCCATTTGCTGCTGGTAGCCGCCGAGGACGCCGGACATCAGGTCGGTCACGACAACTCTCCTTGATTCGAAAAGCCGCTGCGCCGGCCCACGCACGCCCCGTGCAGGTCAGGCGACCTGCCTGGGGCGGCACGTGCACCGGCGCAAGCGCAACGGAGCGTGGGTTACACGTTCGGGCAAGGCACCGGCGCCCAGTCACCCATGTCGGGGCTGCGGCACATCTTGTTGACCTGGTCGACGCCAGCATTGGCCACCTGCTGGGCCTCGGCTTTCTTGGTCGTGGCCTTCTGCAGGGTCTTCTCGGTGGCGACCGCCTCTTGCGGCACGTTGTTGTTCACCTTGACGGCCTGGGTCTTCTTCTTGCCAGTGGTGGTCTTGGGCGGTTCGGCCACGGTCGCTACGTCGGTACGCGCCACACCAACCTGCTTGAGGTCCTGCTCGTAGGCCTGGGTGTAGTTGTCGAGGTTTTCCGCGACCCGGCCGTTGACGGTGGCCAGCAGCTTGTTCGACTCCTGCAGGCCCGAGACGATCTCGGCCAGGCGCTTGCGCCCTTCGGTGTCGTTGATGCGGTTGGCCTTGCGGCCTTCGATCAGGCTGGTGAACTCACGCTGGTAGCAGGTCTGCGAAGCCTTGGCATAGGCCGTGGTGCGGTCCAGGTCGGCGGCGCTCTTGTCGATGTCGGTGGCGTACGAGGCAATGCGCTGCTTGTCGTCGCTGATCTGCTTCTGGCGCTCGGTGTAGTAACCGGCCGCGCCGCCCACCAGGGCACCGCCCGCCGCACCGATGGCAGCGTTACGGCCGCGGTTGTCGCCGTCGACCAGGGCGCCGGTCAGGGCACCGCCGAGGGCGCCGATAACGGCGCCGGTCGCTACCGAGCGGGTCATGTCGCCGTCGGTGGCGCGCAGGTGCTGCACGGGCTCGTAGCAGCTCGGGTAGTATTCGACCTTGGTCGTGGCACCCACCTTGGACACGGGTGAGCTGGAGCAGCCCGCCATCAGGACAGTACTGAAACCTGCGGCGAGCAGCAGGGCGGAACGGGCATGGGAAGCCGTGAAGATGGTCTTGAACATGTCACTCTCTCACGTGGGTGGTTAAAACGGGGGGCTTCATGCCACCCCGCGCTTGCGTCAGGCAGAAGCCACTACGAAGGCCGCGCGGCGGCCGATGCCAGGAGCTCCTTGAGGATCGTCGCCGGGTCGGCCCGCCGGTTCTGGCGGTACTCCCCAACGTGGCGAACGAACAGGGTCGCGCGGCTCACCAGGCTCTGGCCCAGGACCGGCTTGCGATTGAGTTCTTCCTTGACCCGCTGGAACTGCGCCTGGATCACCGCATCGGTGTAGCGCGTGCCGCTGGCCAGGTTGTCGATGTAGATCGCCACGGCGCCATCGAGCGCAGCGCGGCCGTTGCTGATGGCCGCGGCATACATGCGCACGGTGGTCTGGTCGCCACGCGCCTGGGCCTCGGCCTGGGTGTTGCGCAGGTTGGTCAGGCGGATGTTGTAGTTGTTGATGGTCTCGGCCACCAATGCGGCGGACTGGATCAGGTTGCCGGCCGCCTCTTCGCGCTGGCGGCCGATCAGCGACACGCTGCGCTTGAGCTCTTCGTTGACCAACCCCAGCTCGGCCTGCTGGCGCGGGTCGGTGGTGGCGGCGATGATGCTGTCCAGGCGTTTGGTCGGGTCCTCGGCGGCCTCGATGTCGTCGGTCAGGCTGGCCAGGCGCCCTTGCTTCTGCCACTGCTCGAACAGTTCCTGGTAACGAGAACGGGGCGCCGACAGGGCCCCGATGGCCACCCGGAAGCCCGTGGTCTCGTTGCGCTGCTCGGTACCGTCAGCGCCAAACAGCGGGTACTCGCGGCGCATGCCGGTGAACAGCGTGCCCTCACCTTCGAGGTAGTTGCCGCCCTTGACCACGAAGCCGCCATAGGCGCCCTGCAGGCGGCCGGCATGCACCAGCTGGAACGACTCCTGGACCATTTCCGCAGCATTGCCGATCACGTCGAACAGCCCCAGCGGGTTCGGCAACCGGGTGCCGATCGGCATCAGCCGTGCCGCCTGCCCGGTGCCGCCAGCCACCTGGTTGTACACCGCCCAGTCGCTGAGCGGCCCATCGCTGTCACTGCCCTGGACCTTGCGCGGGAACAGCCGCCCTTCCAGTTCCTGGCGGCTTACCGCAGAACCGCCACGGGCAGCGAACTCCCACTCCACTTCCGTGGGCAGGCGCACGAAGCCGATACCGCCGTCCTCGGCCTTGCCGCCCCGGCCACTGACCGGCAGCAGGTCGCGGTGATACTTGAGCAGCCAGGCGCTGTAGACCGCGACAAAGCGTTCGGCCTCGAAGCGCGACAGCTTGACCTTGGGCAGGCGCCCGGCCGCCGTGGTGTCGGGCTGGCAGGCCGGCGCCGCCTCGCCGCTGGCCAGCGCCTGGACCTGGGCCATTACCTGGGCATACTGGCGGGCGCTGACCTCGTACTTGCCAATGAAATACATCATCGGCTTGAGCGGGCCGGCCTGGTCGAGCTTGGGCAGGCCGGGGGCAACTGCCTTCTGCCACTCGGGCGACAGGTCCTGAAGGCTGAACTGGCCATTGATGAAGTCACGCCGATAACCGGAAATGAACGACTGCTGGTAGCCGGCCTCGCCTTCGCTGAACGGGTAGCCTAGGTTGACCTCGCGGTCGTCCAGGCTGCCCTGGGCCAGTACATAGACGCTGCGCAGCACCAACTCGCCGCCGCACGGTAGCGGCAGGCTGACGTCACCGGGCAGAGGCTTGGGGTTGTCCAGCTTGCTGGTATCGACCGCCGCTGCCGGGGCACTGGCCGCAGCGGTGTCGACTGGCTTGGCCGGTCTGGCTGGCAGCTCCTCGGCGCCCGGCGAACAGGCCGCCAGGCCCAGCGTGGTCAGAAGCAGGGCCGCAGCCCCGAGGCGAAGTTCAGACATCACGGATTCCTTGGCTGGCATCGATGCGCGTCACCCGCCAGCCGCCCACGGCAGCAGCGGCGGCGCTGGCCAGCAGCACCGCAGACAACGCAACGAAGTAATGCATCGGCAACAGGTGGCTGGCGTACTCGCCGGGCACCTGGGTGAAGATCCGGTTGAGGCCCTGCTCGGCCAGCAGGTACAGGCCGCCGGCAGCTGCCGCCGCCAGCACGCCGCTGTACAGCGCCTGCAGCACCACGAACAGCAGCAGCGCGGCCGTACCGAACCCCAGCAGGCGCAGCACCGCCAGCTCGCGCTGCTTGCGCTGGACTGCCGCCACCGCGCCAGCAGCGATCGCGGCCACGGCGCCGGCCACGGCCAGGCTGGTGATGATCCAGAACACCAGGTCGAGGTTGCGGCTGAGGGCCTGCACCTGGGCGATCTGCGCCGCCTGGGTCGATACCAGCCATTTGCGTTCGGCAAAATAGGCGCGCAGCGGCTCGACATCGGCCAGCCCCCGGGCATACAGGCGAAACGCCGGGTAGATCCGCCCGGCATCGCTGCCTGCGGCCTCGCCAGGCCAGCCCAGCGCCGGCACAGCGCGCCCGTCGCGGTAATCCTCGACCGCTTCGAGCAGGGCCAGCGAAGCGAACAGGCCATCGCGCTCGAACGCCGCCAGCGGCAGCACCGCGGCCACCTGCAGGCGCGTCTGGCGCCACTGCACCTGGCCGGCCTGTTGGCGGCTGAAGCTGGCCTGCAACTCATCACCGGCCGCGGCACCGAGCTTCTCGGCAGCGGTAAAACTCAATACCACCTGCTGCAGGCCCTGCGGTGGCGGCACCTGTTGCAGCAAGGGGTCACCGGCAGCGGTTGGCAGCATCTCGACAGTCACCGCGCGCCCTCGGGCAGGCAGCAACAGCTCGGCGGTGGCAGCAATCTGCCGGGTCCGCGCAATGGCGAAGGCGACGTCCGGTCGCTGTGCCAGGGCGTGGATGAAATCGGCATGGAAACGGCCACCGCCCAGGGGTGTGATTTCGCGCACACTCGGGTCGCGTTGCAGCCGCTCGGTCAGGCTGCCGACCAGGCCGAACTTGAGCCCGAACAGCACCAGCAAGGGGGCGATCACCGCAACCAGTGCCAGCACGCTGCACGCCGACAGCCGCGCATCGTTGCGGTAGTCCTGCCAGGCCAGGCCGGCGATCAGCCACGGGCGCATCAGACGGCCTGCCCCAGGCTGGCAGTGACGCCGCCGTCGGCATCGCGCCGGCAGGCCATGCGCAGCACGTTCAACCCGGCCCGGCGCGCCAATGCTTCATCATGGGTGGCGAGCACGCAGGTCACCTGGCGTGCCTGGGCCTCGCGCAGTAGCAACTGCATGACCCGCTCGGCGTTCACCGGGTCCAACGCCGCAGTAGGCTCGTCGGCCAGCAGCAACGCCGGTGCATGCGCCAGGGCCCGGGCGCAGCTGACCCGCTGGCGTTGCCCCAGCGACAACGCGGCAGGCTTCTTGGCCAGCTGGTCATGTACATCCAGCGCCTCGGCCAGGCGTTCGACACTGCCGTCCTCGCCCAGCCCCAACAGCTGCCGGGGCAGGCTGATATTGCCACGCACATCGAGGAAGCCGAGCAAGCCGCCGGCCTGCAAAACATAGCCCAGCTGGCGGCTGCGCAGCGCCGCCAGCTGGTCGAGACGGCGCTGGCGCCACAGGCCAGCCACATCGAAGCCAGCAAAGACGAAGCCCTCGGCGGCATCCGGCGCCAGCACCAGCGCCAGCAGGTCGAGCAAGGTACTCTTGCCGCAGCCGCTGGGGCCGACCAGCGCCACCCGTGCCCCAGCCGCCAGCTTCAGCCGATCGATCTGCAGGCTGTAGCGCTGGGCACCCTGCCCGCGCGTCTTGCGCACCCCGTGCAGGCTGATCATCACGGCAGCGTCGACAGTGGTACACGGTACAGGGCATCGCCCGGCTCGGCCTTGCCGAAGCGCACCCAGTTGGCCATGTCGTTGTGGAAGGTTTCGTACAGGCGGATCTTCGAGTCCAGTTCGTCGATGAAGTCCTCTTGTTCGGCCACCGACAGCGACAACCACAGGTCCTCGGTCATGCTCAGCGACTTGCTGCGGTATGGCAGGCCTTCGAGGTATTCGCCCAGGACCCCGCCCTGGGCCAGGTTGGCGCCTTTGCGCAGGGCACCCGGATCGCGGCTCATGTAGGCACTGGCACTGGCAATCTCGTTGAAGAAATCACCTGGCGAACTGCGGGTCTTGCGCGCGGCGTCGACGATCAGCTTCAGCGATTGCTGCAGGTCATTGAGCTGCAACTTGGTCAGCATCACGCACACCTGCAGGCTCGGCAGTGCCGGGTTGGTCAGGTCGCGGTCGGCGGTCCAGGCACTGACCAGCTGCGGCGCCTGGCTGGCAGCATGCCGACCGAGGAAGTCCATGTGCATGGCGTAACCGATCGCCTGCGACTTGGCCGCCAGGCTGGCGCCCGTGGCCAACCGGGGTACCGGCTGTGGCTGCTGCTGACGCACCTGGTGCGCCAGCTCGGCGAAGGTCGAGCCGATTTCGCGCACGCGCTCGCCAAAGGCGCCTACATCGCCGCCCGGCACGCCCACGTACAGGTCGCCGATCTGCGGGTTGCTGTCGGCGGTGAGCACACGGTACTGGCTTTCGGCCGAGCCATGGTTGTTCACCCCGGCCGGGGTGCGCAGGTGCAAGGCGTAGATCTTGATCTGCTTGCTCAGCGCGGCCTGGCGAACCTCCGCCTCGTTCATCTGGGTGCTGCTGTACGGGTCGTTCTTGCGCAGGGCGCCAGCATCGCTGACCAGCAGGACGATGCGCCCGCCATAGCCCGACCAGTCCATGCCTTCCACGGCCTGCATCACCCCGGCAAAGGCATCCTCATTGAACGAGTGGCTGGAAACGCTGGTGGCCTTGACCTGCGACGCGGCCTTGAGGAAGCGCGCCGGGTCGCGGCCCTCCTCCAGGCTGACCAGGGTCTTGCTCAGGTAGTCCAGGCCCGGGGTACGCTTGACGCTGTTGCGAAAGCCCACCAGGCCGAAGCTGACGTTGTCCAGTTCGCCACGTGCGGCCAGTTGCGCCTGCAGTTCGCTGACCACCTGGCGCACGCGGTCGATGTAGGGTTGCATCGACACCGAGGTGTCGACCACCAGGACGATGCCGGTACGGAAGCGGTTGTCCGTCGCCACCGCCGCGCCGGCAGCCGTGGCCGCCTGGCTGCGGGCGCTGCTGCCAGGGTCGATCGAGGCGACGTTGAGCAACTGCACCGGCTGGCCGTCGGCGCCGAAGCTTTCCCGGTAGTCGAAGATCGGCATCAGGTAGAACTGGTTCTGTGGCACCGCGCTGGCGGCCGGCTCCAAGGCCAGCACCTGAGGTACCTGGTCGGGCTGGTTCTGCGCCTTGAGCAGGTCGGCGCGGGCCTTGCCGGTGTCGTCGAGCAGTTGCTGCAGGTCCTCGGCCTGGCGCATGAACATCACTGGCGAACGGCCGGAACGCTCGGTGAATTTCAGCACCAGGCTTTGCTTCCAGTCGCTGGTTTGCGCCGCCGGCAACCAGCCGTCGCGCTGGCCGCTGCTGGAGGCGCCCACTTCCAGCCATGGCTGGCCGTCGATGTCCTTGCGCTGGTACACGTACAGCACCGAGAAGGCCGGCAGCGGCTCACCCGCGCTGTCGCCGGGGCGGGCCAGCAATTGCGCTTCAGGCTTGCTCAGCACGCGTTGGAACAGGGTTTTCTTGCCTGGCATCAACAATGGCCGGCCGTCTTCGCTGGCAGCTGGCGGCGGCGCGGTCGGCGCCAGCGGGTCGCTCGCGGTTTGCGCCAGCGGTGGTTGCGCAACCGGCTGCTCATTGCCAGAGCGCAACCAGAAGAAGGTCGCGCCCAGGCCCAGCGCCACGGCGATTGCCACGGCCAGCAGGGCCTTGGCCGGCTTGCGCGGGGCAGGTTGCGGCGGCGCAGCGGGCCGGGTCGGCTCCGGCTCCGGCGCAGGTGCAGGTGCAGGCGCAGCGACCGGCTTTGCCGTAGCCTGCGGGATATCGATGGACACCGGTGTCAGCCCACCCAGTTCGGCCTTGCCCGCCAGCGCGCCCGGCACCGGCCGAATCACCGTGCGCTCCGCGCTGTCGGCTGGCAGGCGGTCGAGTGCAGCCAGCAACGCTGCGGCATCGGCGAAGCGTTGCTCAGGGTCCTTGGCCAGCAGCCCGCGCAGGATGTCCTGATAGCGCCCATGCTCGATGGGCAGCTCCGGCAACGGCTCGGTCAGGTGGGCCAATGCCGTCGACAAGGCATCGTTGCCCCGGTACGGCAGCTCGCCGACGAGGATCTCGTACAGCACCACCCCAAGCGCATACAGGTCGGCGCGGCCGTCGATGTCCATGCCCCGCGCCTGCTCCGGGCTCATGTAGCTCGGGGTGCCGACGGCGAAGCCGGCCTGGGTGAACTGGGTGCGGTCATCCAGCGACTTGGCGATGCCGAAGTCGGAGAGCACCGCCGTGCCGTCGGCACGGAACAGGATGTTGGCCGGTTTCACGTCGCGGTGCACCAGCCCCTGGGCGTGGGCATAACCCAGCGCCTGGGCGATCTGCCGCACGTACAGCAAGCCTTGCTCAGGGGTAAGCCCGGCAGCGATGCGCTCCTTGAGGGTCCCGCTGGGCAGGTACTCCATGGCCATGTAGTACAGCTCACCGACATTACCGATGTCGTGGATGGTGGCAATGTGCGGATGCGCCAACCGCGCCAGCGTGCGCCCTTCGCGCAGGAAGCGCTCGCAGAAGGTAGGGTCGGCGGCAAGGCTCGCGGCCATTACCTTCAGCGCTACCTTGCGCTGCAGGGAGCGCTGGGTGGCCAGGTAGACACTGGCCATGGCGCCCTGGCCAATCTCGCTGTCGATGTCGAATCCGGGGATCTGCATGTTCAGGGTGCTCATCAATTCGCCTTCACCACCACCGCGGTAATGTTGTCGGGGGCGCCACGGGTCAACCCCAGGTGCACCAGGCTGCGGACCACCTGGTAGGGATCGGCGTGGCCGAGCACGTCGGCGATCTCGTGGTCTTCGGCAGTCTTGTTCAAACCGTCGCTGCACAGCAGGTAGGTATCGCCGGGTTGTACCTGCACGCTCACCGCCTGCAGTTCGAGCTGGTCTTCCACGCCGATGGCGCGGGTGACGATGTTGCCGCGCGGGTGCACGCGCGCTTCGGCCTCGTTGAGCAGGCCGCTGTCCTGCAGTTCCTGGACATAGCTATGGTCATGCGACAGGCGTTCGATGCGGCCATCGCGCAGGCGATACAGGCGGCTGTCACCGGCCCACAAGCCCACGGCCCGGTCGCCGCGTGCGGCCAGCAGCACCACCGTGCTGCCCATCATCGCCACGCCCCGGCGCAGGGTTTCGTCACGCACCACGCGGTTGACCCGGGCCAGGGTGTCGCGCAAGGCCTGGGCGAAATCTTCCAGCCCATCGATGAGCGGCAACTGGCGCAGGCTGTCCACCGCCAGGCTGCTCACGTAGTCACCGGCGGCATGCCCGCCCATGCCGTCGGCAACGGCCCACAAGCCATCCCCGGTCAGCTCCAGGCAGGCGTCTTCGTTGATCTTGCGGACCATGCCCACATGGCTGTAGCTGGCAGCGCTGTAGTGCACACGGTTCATGCGGGTTGCGCCTCGCTGCCGAGCAGGAACGCGGCGAACTGGTCGCTGCCCGGCAGGCCCTGGCTACGTAGCAGGCCAGGTGCGATTCGCTCGCTGCCCTGCCCCCACCACAGGCTCATGCCCTGGCAGGCGCATTCGGCCAGCGCCAGGGCCCGGCCCTGCGGGGTAACGCCGTCCAGCCGCTGCAACCCGCCCACGGTCACACGCGGCCCCTGCAGCAGCGGCCTGGCCTGGCTGAACGGCTGCAAGGCCGCCTCGAAACGCTCGAAGGACGCATCCGCTTCAAGCGTGCCCAGCAACGCTGCCTCGACAGCTTCGAACCACTCATCGGCACCGCCGACGATCCCTGCGATCGCCACGCCGGGTTCCAGTACCTGCGCCACGCTCAGCGGAAAGTACCGCCCGACCCGGTCGATGCTCGGCATCAGTACGCCGACCACCGCATCCGGGCCACACACCCCGGGTGCCAGGGCAAAGCGCCACAAAGGACTGACCAGGTAGGCCTGCAGCCAGCCCTCGCCAAGCGCCTGCTGGCTGGCCTGGATACCGGCGGCCAGCCACTGGTCCCAGGGCTGGATGAAGGTCTGCGGCAAGCCGCGGCTGACGAAGTCGCCGCGGCAGGCCAGTTTTCCGTAGAAACCGACGTCGTTCACAGATGCTCCGGCAGGCTGAAACCGCTGACCACTCGGCTGCGGAACGGGTTGAAGGCACTGCTGGCGCGCAGCTCGTAGGACACACTGGCACCCTCCACGCGCAAGCGCAGGTTGAAGCGCTCTGGCGAGCTGCCGGCCACCAGGTCGGACTGATCGAGCAGGCGGAACCACGCCCATGGGCCTTCCACCGTCAGCCCCGAACGGCCGCTGGCCGCTGGCGGCGCGATCGACAGACGGACCACGCCGATGCTGTTGGGGTTGGGCCACTGCAGCGCCACCGGGCGGCTTGGGCCATGGTCGTAACTGACTTGCTGGCCGTCGAGGTCGAGCAGGAACTGGGTGATGCTCGCGTCCATCGCCACCGGCTTGAGTTCGAAACGTACGCTTGGCTGCAAGCCGTTGCCGCTGCGGAAGAAGGCATCGCGGATGCTCGCCGCGCGCTGGAAGGTGTACAGCACGTTGCTGCCGATGCCCAGCTTCTGCGCCGCGCCCGGCTGCCAGCTCCATGGAGTGCTCGAGGTATTGACGTAGGGCTGCAGGTACTTGCGGAAGTAGTTGTCCATCACCCCGCCGACGCCGAAGAACTGGCCGAAGTCTTCCAGCGTGGCGTCACGCGCACTGCCGGCCACCAACGGGTAGCGGCCGCTGAGCGACTGGCGGTAGACATTCAGCACTTCGCTCGCCCAGGCAGCATTGAGCTGGTTGCGCACCCCGCCCATGACGATGCCGTGGGTCGAGCCAAGTACCGAGCTGACCAGGTTCTGTACCACCCTGGGCTGGCGTGCCGCGCCCAGGGCCACCCGTTGCGCCGCAGCCTGGGCCTGGTTCTTGGCCTCGCCGAGCAAGGCGTCGCCGCTGGCCCCGACCATGGCGCTGACCTGCACATAGAGCGCATTGAGGTCGGTGAGCAAGCCGTCGATAGCGGCGGGCTGGCCTTCGCCGCTGCCGACCAGCGTGGCCAGCTCGGCGAAGTGCGCGGTAACCGGGTCCTGCGTGCGTGCAGCGGGGCTGTCGACCGGCAGCGGCGCGTCGCCGAGCAACCCGCCAAGGCGCTGGCGCAACTGGTCGACACCGGCCTGCTGGGCCTTGTCCTGGGCCTTGTCGAGGGTGGTCGGCTGCGCCAGGTTGGTTTCACGGGCCGCCGCCTGCAGCAGCAGCTTCATCGGCGAGGTCGGTCCGGACAACACGCGCAACACGTCAGCGGCCTGGCCGACACTGGTGATCGGCACGAAGTCCAGGTCGTCGAGCAGGGCATCCCAGTGACGGATGTAATCCTGGTAGTAGAGCTGCTGCACATCGTCGGCCAGGCGCCGGGCATCGCCCGCCTCGCCCGGCGCGCGGCCCAGTACCCAGCGCTCCTCGGCCAGGGTGGTGCTCTGCGCCAGGCTGGCGGCGAGGAATACCTGGCGGTAGCCCTGCACGGTGAACAGCCCCGACAACGGCTCGCTCAGCGGCTTGCCGCTCTTGAAACGAAACACCAGGGCGGCATCGCGCCCGGCAGCGTCGCTGACGCGGAAGTCGTCGACCCCGCCTGGCAGCTTCTGGCGCTTGACCCGGTCGTACACCCGCTGGGCTACCGGCAGTTGCTGCAACTGGCGACGGGTATCGTCGATCAGGCGCTGGTCCAGGCGTGCATTCGGCGGGCGTTTCTCGAACAGCGCCGCCAGGTGCTGCTCCAGGGCCTGACGCAGGTCAGGCGCCAGGTCGCGAGGCAACTGGCGCTCCCAATCGAGGGTGATCCAGGCCTTGATGAAGTCCGGGTCGTAGTGCTCGGCATCGGCCAGCATCAGGTAGGCCTTGAGGCCTTCGTAAAGGTAATCGGATGGCCCGCCGGCATACAGCTGCTCCTCGATGCGGGTGACCAGGCGCGGGGCGAAGATGGCGATCAGCAGCTTGCGGTACAGGCTCTGCGATTCGCTTTCGAGCATGTCGCCCTGGTACAGGCCCAGGCCCTCGGCCCAGCTGGGTGGATCGTCGGCCAGGTGGCGCACGGCGTTGAGCAGCGGCAGCACGTCGACCACGTTGCGCTGCGCGGGGCTCAGGCCTTGCACGCTTTTGCCCAGCGGCTGCAGGCGGCTGTCGACCTCGGCGATGTATTGCTGGTTGGCGCGGTAACTGAGAGTCCACAAGGTACCGACCAGCAGCACCAGCGCCACGCTGAGGGCCAGCGCTCCCCGAGCGATCCACCGGCGCCGCTGCTCCACCTTGGGGTTGCTGCCAACCAGGCCGCGCTCGGCGAAAGCCACCGCCGTGAACAGCCGCTCGATGAAATAGCTGCGCCCGCTACCGCTCTGGCGTGCCAGGTGCGCACGGTCCAGGCCCATGCTCTGGGCCATGCTGCCGATCAGCCGGTCGATGGGGCTGCCTTCCTGGGTGCCGCTGGTGAAGTACACACCGCGCAGCAGCGCCCGCGCCTCGAAGGCGTTGGGCTTGAAGATGCCGTCGAGGAACAGCTTGAGGTTGCCACGCAGGGCGGCGAACTGCTGCACGAAGCCGTAGATCAGGTCGCGCCGGGCCGGGTCGCGTTCCTGTTGCAAGCGTTCGACCAGGCGCTCGCCGAGGCGCTGTTCGAGCAACCCGAACTCGTTGTCGAACTGCGCCAAGGGGCCGTCACCGCCCTGTTCGAGGGTGTCCAGCGGGAACGTCATGCCCCACACCTGGGCCCGTTCGTCCTTGCCCAGGTTGTCGAAGAACTCCATGAAGCCCGGCACCAGGTCGAGCTTGGTCAGCATCAGGTACACGGGGAAGCGCACGCCCAGCTGGCTGTACAGTTCCTGGATGCGCGCACGGATCGCCGCGGCATGGGCGGCGCGCTCGGCATCGCTGCCCAGCAGCAGGTCGGACAGGCTGATGGCGATGAACGCGCCGTCGATCGGGCGGCGCGAGCGCTGGGTCTTGAGCAGGTCGAGAAAGCCCAGCCAGGCCGCCTTGTCGACCTGGGCGTGGCTGTCCTGGGTGGTGTAGCGGCCGGCGGTGTCGAGCAGCACGGCCTGGTCGGTGAACCACCAGTCGCAGTTGCGCGTGCCGCCGACACCACGGATGGCGCCCTCGCCCAGCTGCGCGGCCAGCGGGAAGTGCAGCCCGGAATTGACCAGCGCGGTGGTCTTGCCCGAACCGGGCGGGCCGATGATCACATACCACGGCAGCTCGTACAGATTGCGCCGTTCGTCGCCGCCCAGGCGGGCTTTCTTCAGCAGGGCCAGGGCCTCGTCCATGCGCTGGCGCAGCGCCGCCAGCTCTTCGCTGGTGGCCACGCTGGCAGGGTCGGGAGCGGTCTCTGCGGCCAGGCTCTGCATGACCTTGGCCGCCTGTCGGCGTGCCTGCACGATGCGCCAGGCGCGGTAGCCACCCCACAGGGCGAACAGCAGGATGATCAACAACCAGCGTGGCGCCGGCGGCGCCAGCATTTCCAGCAACGGCCCGACGAACCAGATGATCAGGCTGAGGGCAATCAGGCCCAGAAGCGGGATTACCCAGCGAATGACAAAACTGAAAAACGCCTTCACTCGACGCCCTCCGCCAGAACGGTGATTTCAACCCGGCGATTCTTCGCCCGGCCCTGCGCGGTGTCGTTCGACACCAGCGGCTCGGTGTCGCTCAACCCTTGGGCACTGAAGCGCTCGGGTTGCCCGGTGCGCGCGGCGAGGATGCCCTTGACCTCTTCGGCGCGCGCCTGCGACAAGGCCCAGTTGGACGGGAAACGCAGCGTGGCGATGCGCTGGTTGTCGCTGTGCCCGGTGACCCGGACGTTGCCCTTGACCTTGGCCAGCGCCTCGGCAATGCGCAGCATCAGCGGCTGGAAATCGCCCTTGATGCTGGCGCTGGCGCTGGCGAACAGTTCGTCGCCGCGAATGGTCACCACCGAACGGTCGACCGCGTCTTCGACGGCGACCCGGCCGGCCTTGATGTCCTCGGCGAGGAACCCGGCCAGGCGTGGGCGCTCCACCGGCTTGGGCTGCACCACCGGGCGGTCCATGGCTTGCACCGGAATTTCACCCAGCGCATGGATACCGCGGAACACCGGCTCGGCATCGGCGGCCAGCTTCAGGCGCAGGCCGAACAACAACAGCAACAGCAGCGCCACGGCCACTGCCAGGCCCACCCAGGGCGGCACGAACTGGGCCAGGCGGTCACGGCTGACCGTCACCCCGCGCCAGTGCGGCGAGAGTTCGCGCTCACGCTCGCCACGGGCACTGCGGATCGCCGCCGCGGTGCGCTCGCGCAGCGCTTCGAGCTGGGCACGGCCATCGTTCATGACCCGGTAGCGGCCTTCGAAGCCGAGGCTGGTGCACAGGTACAACAGCTCCAGCAGGTTGAGGCGTTCGCGCGGGCTCTGCAAGCAGTGCTCCATCAGCTGGAACACCTTCTCACCGCCCCAGGCCTCGTTGTGCACGGTGATCAGCAAGCTCTGCCGGCTCCAGTCGCTGGCACTGCCCCACGGCGTGCTGAGCACCGCCTCGTCCAGCGCAGTACACAGCGCGTAGCGCGCCAGCAGCACCTCGTTGCGCACCACCCCAGCGGCTTCGGCGCGGGTTTCGAACTGGCGCAGATAGGCCAGCAACTGCGCGCGCAGGCTGGCCGGCGCCGAGTGCGCGATGGTGTTGCGCAGGCGGGTAAGCAAGGCCAGCAATGGCCCGGCCGCCTGCTCCAGCGGGTTGAGGCCGACGCCCTGGCCAGGCGCCAGGGGTTCGGCTGGCACCTGCAATGACGGCTGCGGCGCTGCCGCGGCAGGCTGCGGGGCGGCGCGGCCACCGGGGCGCGGCATGAACTGGGTACGGTCGTTGGCCTGCGGATCGTCCGGGTGCATCGCGGGTTATCCTCGAATGGCCCAGAAGGCCAGGCTCAGGCCGGGGAACTCACCGGCGACGTAGAAGGCAAAGCCACCCGAGTGCTGCAACTGCTTCCAGTGCTCGCTGCCCCGGTCGAGTTCGAAGTAGGTGGAACCGGCATGGAACGGAATCTGCCGTGGCGCCACTGGCAACGGCAGCAGGCCGATGCCCGGCAGTTGCAGGTTGACCAGGTCGCGGATGTGCTCCACCGAACCGATCTTGCTCTGTTGGCCGAAGCGGCTGCGCAGGGTCTCGCTGGGGACGTCGGCGCGCACCACCAGGATGAAGCTGGCGCTATCGAGCAGGCTGCGGTCGGCGAGCATGCCCACGTGGATGCCGTAGGCCTTCTCGACGATGGGAATGGCCACCGCCTTGCTGTCGATCAGCGTCGACAAGGCTTCGCGCAAGGCGGCCATCACTGGCGCGAAGGTCGCCGCCAGGTCGTCGTGCTGATAGGCCGGGAAGCTGTGTGGGCGCCGGCCATCACGGGTGAAGGTGGCGAACTCGCCGGCCAGCGCCACCAGCTCGCTGTACAGCCGCTCGGGGTGCAGCGGGCTCAGCTGGTTGAGGTGTTCGACCAGCGGCTGGGCGCGGTTGACCAATTGCAGCAGCATGAAGTCGGCAATTTCCGACGCGCCGCCATTGGCCGAGGCGACTACCCTGCCAGCCAGTGCTTCGCCACGCTGGTGCAACAGGCCCAGCAACTCGCCGCAGAAACCGGACAGCTGCTGGCTGGCCGCCACGTCGAGTACCGGCGGGATGTAGCTGTCATCCACCACCAGCGCGCGGTCGGCGCGTTTTTCGCGGATGCGCAGCATGCCGAGGGCAGCGTAGTCGCTCAGGCCGTCCTCGCTGCGCAACAGGCGCAGGGCGCGGCTGCCGAGAGCCAGCGGGGCACGGTTCTCGAACGGCGCGTTGTCGTCACGCACTTCGCTGACCCGGCTGATGTAGCGGGCGCCAGCCACGGCCTCGCCTTCGTCGACGGTGTCGCGGGCCCCGGCCCGCTTGAGCGGCAGCCCCAGGTACAGCACGCCGTCGCGCAGGTCGTCGGGCACTTCCAGCGCTGCCGGCGGCAGGTCGTCGCGGGGGATGTCGAACGGCGTGCCGTCGGGCAGCAGGCCGCGAGCGCTGAGAATCGCCACCTTGCCCTGGGCCAGCAGGCCTTGGTCGAGCAGCAGTTCGGAGAAGCCCCAGGCGGCTACGTTCAACGGGCGGCTGCGGGTATCGACCAAGTGTTCGAGGTAGCGATCATGCTGTTGGAAGTGCTGGGTCGTGATGAACATGCCTTCCGACCAGACCACGCGATTGTTCCAGGACATGGGGACTCCGATTGCCTAGCGGGCAGGTTCAGGTTGGGGGGTGGCCACGGCGCTGCGCACAGCGCGCACATCGAGGCTGATCTGATAGTCGCGCGGCGGCACTGGCAACACGCTGCGCCACTGGGCCTGGTCAATCTCGCGATAGCCGACCACCAGGCCGACCTGGCGAGTGGCGGCATCGAGCGGACGCTCGAGGCGCAATTGCCCGCCCGGTTGCAGCAGCACTTCGTCCTGGTCGATCAGGTCGGCGCCGAGGGTGGCCTGGGCGCGCTCGGCCAATGCGAAGTAATCGGCACGGGCGAAGGCCGCGCTGTTCTTCAGCTCGTACAGGCGCACTCGTACCGGTGCAGGCGCGCCGCCAGGGCCCGGGTTGAGCCCGGCGGCGGCAGTGAAATACAGGGTCACGGCCTGGCTGGCCGGAGCCTTGTCGGCGACGGGGGCAACGGCCTCGTCCTTGCTGCAGGCGCCGAGCAGCATCAGGCTCAGGGCCGCGACCAGTCGTGTTGCTTTCATCCTTGTCCTCATGACGTACGGTGGTCTTCCCGGGCGTGCTCAGCTACGTTGCAAACGGCTGCTGTGGGCCTCGTAGGCGCGGGCGAATTCGCGACCGAACAGCTCCTGGAAATCATCTTCGGCCTCGCGGGAGATTTGCCCGTAAAGCTCGGTGAACTGCTGCCAGCAGTGCGCCTGGCGCGAGCCACCGAACAGCTTGGCCAGCCCGGCCGCAGGTGCCAGGCGCTGCTCCAGGCGCGCCGGCTGGAAACAGTCGAGCAGGTGCTTGATCGCCGCCTGCACCCCCGCCATCACCGCCAGCTGGTGGGCGCGCAGGTCATCGAAGCTCTCGCGCACGGCCTGGTCCGGCGCCAGGAACGCCTGGTTGCCGTGACGCAGCAACAGCAGCAAGGCCTCGTCGGCATTGGGCGCGAATTTCAGCGGGTTGTTCTGCACCGGGGCGATGGTCGTCTGCTGCATGCGAAACTCGCCCTTCAGGCTGCTGCGCGCACGCAATACGTCGAGCAGGCCCTCGACCATCAAGCGGTAGCTGCGACCGATGGCCTCCATTTGTGCGGCGGCATCGCCGGCGTCGATGCGCAGGTGCTCGATACCAGCGCCACGCAGAAATGCCTGCAGCAACGCGTCGCTGGTCGCGGCCGCAACAGGCGCTGGCGCGCCCGCTGCGCTCGCCGTCGGCTGTGCTGGAACTGCCGGTGCAACTGGCACCTGCGGCGCCGTCGGTATCGGTGGCAAGGTCGCTGCTGGCGCTGGCACCACGGCTGGCGCCGGTGCCGGGGTCGAGCCGAGCAGGTCCCAGTCTTCCGGGATCATCCCCGGCGCTGCCGCGGCGGCGGCCGGCGCAGCCGGGATCACCGGGGTTGGCGGGCGGAAGTCGTGCTGCTGGGCAGGTACATGGTCGGGCTGGCTGGCTGGCGGCACGCTCGCGGGGCCGAGGAAGTCGAAAATGTCAGGCAGCGTGTCATGGTTCGACGCGCCTTGCAGAAATGCTGCCGGCGCACCGGAAATCGCCGGGGCGGGGACGACCGGGGCGGCTACCTGATTGGCCATCAGCGCTTCGAAACTGTGCGCCTGGGGCTCGCCATCGAGGGTGCCGGGCAAGCTCGCGTCGATGCGCGCCTGAATCTCGTATTCACCGATGCGGATAACTTCGCCATCCATCAGCGGTTCACTGTTACCGCGACGCAAGCGAATACCGGCGCGAATTAATTCCACACCGTTCGTACTGTCATCGGTTAAATAATAGCGCCCATCCTTGAACTGGATCACGCAATGCCTGGCCGACACCAACCGCTCCGGGTCGGGAAGTACCCAGTCGTTGTCCGCCGAACGGCCAAGCGTGATGGCACCGGTTTCCAGCCGCATCTCCGGGCATTGCCCCGGGGTAATCTTGTGGTAACTGGTTATAGTTAGGCAAAGTGCCATCATGCCTCCTTGCATCCGTTTTAAACGTCGATCCATCCATTTGAGGTATTTTCCGCAGCCACTCAAATATTGCTGCACCCCTTGATTCTCGGGGGCTTCGCGCAAAGCACCGACTATACGACGGGTATGCAACGCCACTGCCGAGGCCAGCCGAAGGGAACCGGACGAGCGGTGCTCGGTTACTGCCAACGAAGTCACAAGTGACACTCGGGGGCGCGTAGCTTACCTTGACACTCGCGAATAAATAAACCATAAATGCGCAACTTCGAAGTGCCAAAACAATATCACTGTGATATCACGCCGGCACTCTTTGGAAAGTTTGTGCGCCAGTTCACACTTGCAACTTCGCACAACAACACGCCCTCACCAAGGGCCGATAGGGAGATCGAATTCTGGTGAACGCATCGCCGTTGCTCGCCGCTGTTTCCGCTGACTTCCCCTGCGGCGATGACCTCGAATATGACGCCGAGTTTCTGCAACTGGAGCGTGACGCCCAGGGCCGCCCCGAGCGCGTCATGGGCGACGCCATCCAGCCCGCCGAACCGCCACAGTGGCGCGATATCGAGCAAGCCAGCACGACCTTGCTGCAACGCAGCAAGGACCTGCGCATCACCCATTTCCTGCTGCAGGCCAACCTGGCCCTGCACGGCCTCCCGGGGCTGGCCGCCAGCCTGGAGCTGATCCGCGACCTTCTCGCCGAGTACTGGCTGTACCTGCACCCGCAACTGGACGCTGCCGACGACAACGACCCCACGGTACGGGTCAATGCCCTGGCCGGCCTCACCTGCGATACCAACATCGCGCTGCTGCGCGATGCCGTGCTGGTGCGTTCGCGCGCTTTCGGCCCGGTCACCCTGCGCGCGGCCCTGCACGCCGCAGGCGTGCAGCATTTCGCCAGCGAACAGCTCAGTGCCGAGGAACTGGCCGCCGCCCTGCGTGACGCCGACGCCGACCAGTTGCAACAGTGCCAGGAGGCGCTGCGGCTGGCCCGCGAGGCGGTGGACGCCATCGAAAGCCGGGTCAACGACCAGGTCGGGTCGGACCGTGGCATCGACCTGTCGGCCCTGCGTCAGCCGCTGCGCCAGGTGCAGCAGGTGCTGGCTGACTACTGCCCCGACGGCGCCGGCCCGCCCGCGCAAACCGTTGACGCGCCACCCGCCGGGCACGATGACCCGCAGCCGGTGATCACCAGTGCCACCCCGACCGCACGGCCCGCTGCCCGCCCTGGCGAAGTCAACAGCCGCGAAGACGTGCAGCAGAGCCTTGACCGCCTGCTGCAGTACTACGCCCGCCACGAGCCATCGAGCCCGCTGCCGGTGCTGCTGCACCGGGCGAAGAAGCTGGTCAATGCCGATTTCGCAACCATTGTTCGCGACCTGATCCCCGATGGCTGGTCGCAATTCGAGAACCTGCGCGGCCCCGAGGACAACTGACGTCCTCGGCCCGCCTCAACACCGACGCCCGCAACGAACAGCGCCGCCGCATCGGCGACCAGGAGGAACAACGTGGCGAAAGACAGCTCCCAGAAATTCATCGCGCGCAACCGTGCGCCACGGGTGCAGATCGAATATGACGTCGAACTCTACGGCGCCGAGAAGAAAGTCCAGTTGCCGTTCGTCATGGGCGTGCTTTCGGACCTGGCCGGCAAGCCGGCCGAGCCGCTGCCCGCAGTGGCCGAGCGCAAGTTCCTGGAAATCGACGTCGACAACTTCGACTCGCGCCTGAAGGCGATGAAGCCCCGCGTGGCTTTCAACGTGCCCAACGAACTGACCGGCGAAGGCAACCTGAGCCTGGATATCACCTTCGAGAGCATGGACGACTTCAGCCCGGCCGCCGTGGCACGCAAGGTCGATGCCCTGAACCAGCTGCTGGAGGCCCGCACCCAGTTGGCCAACCTGCTGACCTACATGGACGGCAAGACCGGTGCCGAGGACATCATCCTCAAGGCGATCAAGGACCCGACCCTGCTGCAGGCCCTGGCCAGCGCGCCGAAACCCGTCGACAACGAGCCCAAGGCCTGAGGAGACAGCCCATGAACGACCCACTGCGCGACGCCCAGGCCCAGCCGGCCGCTGCCACCCAGGACCCGAGCGAATTCGCCAACCTGCTGCTGCAGGAATTCAAGCCCAAGACCGAACGTGCCAAGGAAGCGGTCGAAAGCGCCGTGCGTACCCTGGCCGAGCAGGCCCTGGCGCAGACCAACCTGGTGTCCAACGATGCCATCGGCTCGATCGAGCAGATCATTGCCGCCATCGACGCCAAGCTGACTGCCCAGGTCAACCAGATCATCCATCATAACGACTTCCAGCAACTGGAAAGCGCCTGGCGTGGCCTGCATTACCTGGTCAACAACACCGAAAGCGACGAGCAGCTGAAGATCCGCGTGCTCAACGTGTCGAAGACCGACCTGCACAAGACCTTGAAGAAATTCAAGGGTACCGCCTGGGACCAGAGCCCGATCTTCAAGAAGCTGTACGAGGAAGAATACGGCCAGTTCGGCGGCGAACCCTATGGCTGCCTGGTCGGCGACTACTACTTCGACCAGTCACCGCCCGACGTCGAGCTGCTGGGCGAGATGTCGAAGATCTGCGCCTCGATGCACGCGCCGTTCATTGCCGCCGCCTCGCCGACCGTGATGGGCATGGGCTCGTGGCAGGAACTGAGCAACCCGCGCGACCTGACCAAGATCTTCACCACTCCGGAATACGCTGGCTGGCGCTCGCTGCGTGAGTCCGAAGACTCGCGCTACATCGGCCTGACCATGCCGCGCTTCCTGGCACGTCTGCCGTACGGTGCCAAGACCGACCCGGTCGAAGCGTTCGCCTTCGAAGAAGACACCGATGGCGCCGACAGCAGCAAGTACACCTGGGCCAACGCCGCCTATGCCATGGCCGTGAACATCAACCGCTCGTTCAAGTACTACGGCTGGTGCTCGCGCATTCGTGGCGTGGAGTCGGGTGGCGAGGTGCAGGGCCTGCCGGCGCACACCTTCCCCACCGACGACGGTGGCGTGGACATGAAGTGCCCGACCGAAATCGCCATTTCCGACCGCCGCGAAGCGGAGCTGGCCAAGAATGGCTTCATGCCGCTGCTGCACAAGAAGAACACCGACTTCGCGGCGTTCATCGGCGCCCAGTCGCTGCAGAAGCCGGCCGAGTACGACGACCCGGACGCCACCGCCAACGCCAACCTGGCCGCACGCCTGCCGTACCTGTTCGCCACCTGTCGCTTCGCGCACTACCTGAAGTGCATCGTTCGCGACAAGATCGGCTCGTTCAAGGAAAAGGACGAGATGCAGCGTTGGCTGCAGGACTGGATCCTCAACTACGTCGACGGCGACCCGGCGCACTCCACCGAGACCACCAAGGCCCAGCACCCGCTGGCCGCGGCCGAAGTCGTGGTCGAGGACGTCGAAGGCAACCCGGGTTACTACAACTCGCGCTTCTACCTGCGCCCGCACTACCAGCTCGAAGGGCTGACCGTGTCGCTGCGCCTGGTATCGAAGCTGCCATCGGCCAAAGGGGCCTGACAGCCCTCCGGGGCTGCCTGACAGCCCCAACTGCACCCAACCGCCAACCTGACGCGCAATACCGAGGACATCATGGCTGTAGATATTTTCATCAAGATCGGCGACATCAAGGGCGAGTCCCACGACAAGGGCCACAAGGACGAAATCGACGTGCTCAACTGGAGCTGGGGCATGTCCCAGTCCGGCAACATGCACATGGGTAGCGGTGGCGGTTCGGGCAAGGTCAACATCCAGGACCTGTCGATCACCAAGTACATCGACAAGTCGACCCCCAACCTGATGGCCCACTGCTCCAGCGGCAAGCACATCGACAAGGTCAAGCTGACCGTGCGCAAGGCCGGCGGCGAGAGCCAGGTCGAGTACCTGATCATCAACCTCGAAGAAGTCATCATCAGTTCGCTGAGCACCGGTGGCTCGGGCAGTGACGACCGCCTGACCGAGAACGTGACCCTGAACTTCGCCAAGGTCACCGTCGACTATCAGCCGCAGAAAGCCGACGGCACCAAGGAAGGCGGCCCGATCAAGTACGGCTGGAACATCCGTTCCAACGTCAAGATCTGACCAACCGCGCCTGCGCCGCCTTGGCTGGCGCGGGCGCCTTTTCGTACCCTCACCCGCTCACGGTGAAACCCATGGCCAAGCCTTCTTTCATCAACCTCTGGAACGCCTACCCAACCGACTCCTCGCCTTGCGACGGTGGCTGGGACAACCAGTGCGCCATTCGCATGAGCATCGCGCTCAATGGCGAACATACCATCAAGGTGAATGCCGGCACCTACAGCGACCCCCGCTGTGCCCATGGCCATGCCCGGGGCGCCGAGTCGCTGGCCAACTGGCTGTGGAGGCACCATCTCGGTGCCCCGCTGCAACTGAGTGGTAGCGCGAGCGACCGCCTCAAGCTCAGCGACAAGCGCGGCATCATCTTCTTCAAGGACTGCTTTGCCCGTGCCGGGCAGGCATTCGACAACCGTACCGGCGATCACATCGACCTGTGGGACAGAGGCCGGGTCACGGGCTATTTCGCCGACCAGGCCCATCGTTCCAAGGCCGTCTGGTTCTGGGAGCTGAAATGAACCGTGTGCGCAAAGCCCTGCCGGCCCTGCTGGCCGCGTTCGCCCTGAATGCCTGTGCGCAGGCCCCCGCTCCGTCGTCGAGCATGCCGCCTGAAGTCTCCCTTGGCGGAAAACAGCTGGCGCTGGTGAGCCACCAGGGCCGCTGCGCACTGCGCCAGGCCGACGCTTCGCTGCTGCAACTGGACATGCCCTGGCCCTGCCAGCTCAGCCCCGAGCGCGAGAGCGGCAAGCCTCGCGTGGAGCAGTTCAATGGCGCGCAGATCATCATTGTCAGCCATGTGCAGGCAGACCCGTCGCAACCCGGCCGTTGCGCTAGCCAGTACCAGGCCGTGCGCCAGCTGGGCGAGCGCCTGGAGGCATCCATCGTGGCCCATGGCGGCAGCTGCTCGAACGGCCCTGTAGACCAGAAGAACTTCGTGGGGCTGTTCGAGTGGTAGCCGATATCGCCGCCCGCGACCGTCTGCAGCCCTCGCTGCTGGACCGTCTGACCGACGACGACCCGGGCAACCCGCAGGAGGCCCCGGACAAACGCGTGCTCAGCCTGCACCAGCTCAAGGCTTCGGTCCTGCGCGACCTTGCCTGGTTGCTCAACACCACCTCGCTGCTGGACAGCGCCGCCACCCTGGGCACCCCGGCCGGTGCGTCGGTGATCAACTACGGCCTGCCGGCCCTGGCCGGCAACAGCGCCTCGAACATTGACCTGGCCGCCCTGGAGCGCATCATCCACCAGGCCATCGCCACCTACGAGCCACGTATTCTCGCCCACACCCTCAAGGTGCGTGCCCAGGCCGCCCCCGGCGAGATGAATGCCAACGCCCTGAGTTTCGAGATCGAGGGTGACCTGTGGGCCCAGCCGGCGGCCTTGCCGTTGCTGCTGCAGACCGAGGTGGACCTTGAGTCCGGCCACGTCCGCGTGGCCCCGGCCGAACGCCGGAGGCGTGCATGAACCCGCGCCTGCTGGAGCTGTACAACCAGGAACTGCAGCACATTCGCGAAAGTGCCGCGGAGTTCGCCAAGGAGTACCCAAAGATCGCCGGGCGCCTGACGCTGTCCGGGATCGAGTGTGCCGACCCTTATGTCGAGCGCCTGCTCGAAGGCTTCGCCTACCTTACCGCACGGGTGCAGCTGAAGCTGGACGCCGAGTACCCGACCTTCACCCACAACCTGCTGGAAATCGCCTACCCGCACTACCTGGCGCCGACCCCGTCGATGACCGTGGTACAACTGCAGACCGACCCCGACGAGGGCTCGCTGGCCGCCGGCTTCCGCCTGCCGCGGGACAGCGTGCTGCGCGCCAACCTGGGACGCAACTCGCAAACGCCGTGCGAGTTCCGCAGCACCCAGGACGTTACCCTGTGGCCCTTGCAGGTGGCCCGCGCCGAGTACTTCGGCAACCCCGGCGCGGTGCTCGGGCGCTTGGCCGGCAGCGTGCCACAGGCCCGCGCCGGCCTGCGCCTGACCCTGCGCAGTGGCGCCGAGCTGCCGTTCTGCAGCTTGCCGCTCAGCCATTTGCCGCTGTACCTCAATGGCGCCGACGAGACGCCGTTCCGCCTCTACGAGCAACTGCTGGGCAGCGCCTGCGCAGTGTTCGTGCGCCAACCCGGCGCCGACTGGGTAGAACGCATTCCGCTCGAACAGGCGCTGCGCCCGTGTGGCTTCGACGACCGCGAAGCAGCGTTGCCGGTGGTGCCCCAGGCCTTCCAGGGCTACCGCCTGCTGCAGGAATACTTCGCCCTGCCGCAGCGGTTTTTGTTCGTCGATTTCACCGGGCTGGAGCGGGCGGTCCAGCGCTGCACCGGGCAGACCCTGGAAGTGCTGGTGTTGTTCGAGCGTTTCGAGCAAAGCCTGGAGAGCAGCGTCGGTGCCGGCCAGTTCGTGCCGTTCTGCACCCCGGCGATCAACCTGTTCCCACGGCGCGTCGACCGCCTGCACCTGACCGATCGGGTGCATGAACACCACGTGATCGCCGACCGTACCCGGCCCACCGATTTCGAGATCCATTCGCTGCAGCGGGTTACCGGCCACGGTACCGGCCCGGACCAGGAATTCCTGCCGTTCTACGCCGTGCGCGACCCGTCGCGCTATGGCCGTGACCAGGCCTACTACATCGTGCGTCGCGAGCCGCGAGTGTTGTCCAGCGACCAGCGCCGCAACGGCACGCGCTCCAGCTACATGGGTAGCGAGACGTTCATCAGCCTGGTCGACGGCCAGCAGGCGCCCTACCGCCACGACCTGCGCCAGCTGGGTATCAGCGCCCTGTGCAGCAACCGTGACCTGCCCCTGTTCATGAACGTTGGCGACGGGCGCAGCGACTTCAGCCTGGCCGACAGCGCACCGGTCGCTGGTGTGCGTTGCCTGGCCGGTCCCAGCCGGCCCAAGGCCAGCCACGCCCATGACAACCGTGCCTGGCGCCTGATCAGCCAGTTGTCGCTGAACTACCTGTCGCTGGCCGAGCATGGCCAGGGCGCCGCCGCCCTGCGCGAATTGCTGCGCCTGTACGGCGACCCGCAGGACAGCGCGCTGAACCTGCAGATCGACGGCCTGCGCGAGGTCAGCAGCAAACCCTGCACCCGACGCCTGCCGATGCCCGGACCGATCGTTTTCGGGCGTGGCCTGGAGATTACCCTGACCTTCGACGAAAACGCCTTCCGCGGCACCGGCGTGTTCCTGCTCGGCGCGGTGTTCGAACGGTTCCTGACCCGCTATGTGTCGATCAACAGCTTCACCGAAACGGTACTGCGCACCAGTGAACGTGGCGAGATCATGCGCTGGGCGGCCAAACCGGGGCGCAGGCCGACCTTATGAATACCTTGCAGGCCATGCAGGACGAGCCGTGGGCGTACGACTTCTTCCAGGCGCTGCGCCGCCTCGAGGCGCAGTACCCCGAGCTGCCACGCTTTGGCCATTCGCTGCGCCTGGCCGACGAGCCGGTGCGCCTGGGCCAACGCCTGGACTGCGGGTTCGCCCCGGCGACCTTGGCTTCGGTCAGCGCCGACGGCGAGCAGCCGGCGCGCCTGGAGCAGTTCTTCTTCGGCCTCGGTGGCCCCAACGGGCCGTTGCCGCTGCACCTCACCGAATACATGCGCGAGCGCCAGCGCAACCATGCCGACGCGACCAGCAAGGCGTTCCTCGATGTCTTCCACCACCGCCTGCTGAGCCTTTTCTACCGCGCCTGGGCCGAAGCACGCCCGACGGTCAGCCACGATCGCCCGGGCGACGACTACTGGGCCGCGCGCCTGGCCGCGCTCAGCGGCCGTGGCCAGCCGGAACTGCAGGGCCAGGGCGCGTTGGCCGACACCGCCAAACTGCACTGGTCCGGCCACCTGAGCGCGCAAACCCGCTACCCGGACGGCCTGTGCAGCATCCTGGCCGGGTATTTCGGCGTGCCGGTGAGCCTGGAAGAATATGTCGGCCAATGGCTTGAACTGCCCGAACGCAGCCAACTCGGCGTACGCGCCAACCGCCTGGGCGTGGACCTGTGCCTGGGCCGCTACGTCTGGGACCGCCAGCACAAGTTCCGGCTGTGCCTCGGCCCGCTCAGCCTCGACCAGTACCACGCCCTGCTGCCCGGCGGGCGGGCGTTCGTCGAACTGGCGGCATGGGTCGCCGAATACCTGGGCCAGGAACTGGACTGGGATCTCAACCTGATCCTCGCGCAGGACCAGGTACCTGCGTTGCAACTCAATGCCGGCCAACGCCTGGGTTTCGATACCTGGCTCGGCCACCCTCCGCACGATGCACGCGACCTGAAGCTGGCCCGCTATTATGCCGACCAGCCGGCCGCCGCCCACCACACAAGGAACCAGGACCATGGGTGAAATCAGCCGCGCCGCGCTGTTCGGCAAACTCAACAGCATCGCCTACAAGGCCATCGAGGCCGCCACGGTGTTCTGCAAGCTGCGGGGCAATCCCTATGTCGAACTGGTGCACTGGTTGCACCAGTTGCTGCAACTGCAGGACAGCGACCTGCACCGCATCGTGCGCCAGTTCGATGTCGAGCCGGCGCGCCTGGCGCGCGACCTGACCGACGCTCTGGACCGGCTGCCACGCGGTTCGACCTCGATCACCGACCTGTCCTCGCAGGTGGAAGAGGCGGTCGAACGTGGTTGGGTATACGGCAGCCTGATGTTCGGTGAAAGCCAGGTGCGCAGCGGCTACCTGCTGGTCGGCATCCTCAAGACAGCAAGCCTGCGCCATGCCTTGCTGGGGCTGTCGGGCGAGTTCGCCAAGCTCAAGGTCGAGGCGTTGAGCGAGCGCTTCAGCGAATACGTCGGCGACTCGCCGGAGAACCATCTGGGCGCCACCGACGGCTTCAGTGCTGCGCAGCCTGGCGAGGCCAGCGGCGCCGTGGCGCCGGCAGCGATGGGCAAGCAGGAAGCGCTCAAGCGCTTTACCGTCGACCTGACCGAACAGGCCCGCAGCGGCAAGCTCGACCCGATCGTCGGCCGTGACGAGGAGATCCGCCAACTGGTCGATATCCTCATGCGCCGCCGGCAGAACAACCCGATCCTCACCGGTGAGGCCGGTGTCGGCAAGACCGCCGTGGTCGAAGGCTTCGCCTTGCGTATCGTCGCTGGCGACGTGCCGCCGGCACTCAAGGATGTCGAGCTGCGCAGCCTGGACGTCGGCCTGCTGCAGGCCGGCGCCAGCATGAAAGGCGAGTTCGAACAGCGCCTGCGCCAGGTGATCGAGGATGTGCAGGCCTCGCCCAAACCGATCATCCTGTTCATCGATGAAGCCCATACCCTGGTCGGTGCCGGTGGCGCCGCCGGCACCGGCGATGCGGCCAACCTGCTCAAGCCGGCACTTGCCCGTGGCAGCCTGCGCACGGTAGCGGCAACCACCTGGGCCGAGTACAAGAAGCACATCGAGAAAGACCCGGCCCTGACCCGCCGCTTCCAGGTTGTGCAGGTGGACGAGCCGAGCGAAGCCAAGGCCCTGCTGATGATGCGTGGGGTGGCCTCGACCATGGAACAGCACCATCAGGTGCAGATCCTCGACGAAGCCCTCGAGGCCGCGGTCAAGCTGTCGCATCGTTACATCCCGGCGCGCCAGCTGCCGGACAAGTCGGTGAGCCTGCTCGATACCGCCTGCGCACGCGTGGCCATCAGCCTGCACGCGGTGCCGGCCGAGGTCGACGACAGCCGCCGACGCATCGAGGCGCTGGAAGTCGAACAAGCGATCATCGCCCGTGAAGCCGCCATTGGCGTGCCCACCGGGCAGCGCCAGGCCCAGGCCGACAGCCTGCTGGCCGAGGAGCGCCAGCGCCTGGCCGCCCTGGAAAGCCGCTGGGCCGAGGAAAAGGCCCTGGTCGACCAGCTGCTGGCCACCCGCGCCCAACTGCGCGAGCAAGCCGGGGTGGTCGACCAGGACGCTGCCGTGCCAGGCAACCCTGAGCTGCGCGAAACGCTTGCCGACCTGCAGCAGCGCCTGAGCGCCCTGCAAGGCGAGAACCCGCTGATACTGCCGACCGTGGACTACCAGGCAGTCGCCTCGGTGGTAGCCGACTGGACCGGGATTCCGGTGGGGCGCATGGCGCGCAACGAGATCGAGACCGTGCTCAACCTCGACAGCCTGCTGGCCAAGCGCATCATCGGCCAGGACCATGCGCTGAGCATGATCGCCAAGCGCATCCAGACCTCCCGCGCCGGCCTCGACAACCCGAACAAACCAATAGGCGTGTTCATGCTCGCCGGTACCTCCGGGGTGGGCAAGACCGAAACCGCGCTGGCCCTGGCCGAGGCGTTGTACGGCGGTGAGCAGAACCTGATCACCATCAACATGAGCGAGTTCCAGGAGGCCCACACCGTCTCGACCCTCAAGGGCGCCCCACCCGGCTACATCGGTTACGGCGAAGGCGGCGTGCTGACCGAGGCCGTGCGTCGCCGGCCGTACAGCGTGGTGCTGCTGGACGAGGTGGAAAAGGCCCACCCGGACGTGCACGAGATCTTCTTCCAGGTGTTCGACAAGGGCGTGATGGAGGATGGCGAAGGCCGCCAGATCGACTTCCGCAACACCCTGATCCTGCTCACCACCAACGCCGGCACTGAGCTGATCGCGCGCACCTGCAGCGACCCGCAGGCCCTGCCCGACCCGGAGGCGGTGGCCAGCCAGCTACGCCAGCCGCTGCTGGAGATCTTCCCGCCGGCGCTGCTCGGGCGCCTGGTGACCATTCCCTACTACCCGCTCAGCGACGCCATGCTCAAGGCCATTACCCGCCTGCAGCTGGAGCGCATTCGCAAGCGCGTGGAAGGCACGCACAAGGTCGGCTTTGCCTACGACGACGAGGTGGTGGAGCTGATCGTCTCGCGCTGTAGCGAAACCGAAAGCGGTGGCCGCATGATCGACGCCATCCTCACCAACGGCCTGCTGCCGGACATGAGCCGCGAATTCCTCACCCGCATGCTCGAAGGCAAGCCGCTGGCCAGTGTGCGCATCAGCCGCCGCGACAATGACCTGCACTATGACTTCGGCGCAGCCGACTGACAGGACCGACCATGCTGTTCACGCAGTTCACGCGCCTGGCGCAGATCAACAGCCCGTTGGGGCCGGACAAGCTGATCCTGGCCGAAATGGGCGGCAGCGACGAGCTCGGCCGCCTGTTCGACTATGAGCTGCAGCTGACCAGCGACGACCCGGCCATCGACCTCAACGCCCTGCTGGGCAAGCCGATGAGCCTCAGCGTGCAGCTGAGCCTCGGCACGTCACGTTACTTCCACGGCATCGTCGCCCGCTGCAGCCAGTCGGTGGACCGGGGCCAGTTCGCCAGCTACCGGGTCACCCTGCGCCCGTGGCTGTGGCTGCTGACCCGCACCAGCGACTGCCGCATCTTCCAGCACCTGAGCGCGCCGCAGATCATCAAGCAGGTGTTCCGCGACCTGGGCTTTTCCGACTTCGAGGATGCCCTCAGCCGTAGCTACCGCGAACGCGAATACTGCGTGCAGTACCGCGAGACCAGCTTCGACTTCGTCAGCCGGCTGATGGAAGAGGAAGGCATCTACTACTTCTTCCGCCATGAAGCGCAGCGCCACGTGCTGGTGCTGGCCGATGCCTATGGCGCGCACCCGCAGATGCCTGGCTACGAAAGCGTGCCCTACTACCCGCCGGACGGGCAGCATCGCGAGCGTGACCACATCAACGACTGGCACCTGGCCCAGGAAGTGCAGCCAGGGTCGCTGGAGCTCAACGACTACGACTTCCAGCGCCCCAGCGCGCGCATCGACGTGCGCTCGGCCATGCCGCGCCCGCACCAGGCCGGTGATTACCCGTTGTACGACTACCCCGGCGCCTACCAGCAAAGCCAGGACGGCGAGCACTACGCGCGCACGCGCCTGGAGTCGCTGCAGAGCCTGCACGAGCGGGTCGAGCTGCGCGGCAATGCCCGCGGCCTGGGCAGCGGCCACCTGTTCAGCCTCAGCGGTTTCACCCGCCAGGACCAGAACCGCGAATACCTGATCGTCGGCGCACGCTACTACGTGCATCAGGAGCGCCTGGAAAGCGGTACCGGCAGCGGCGCCGCGCAGTTCGAGAGCAACCTCAGCTGCATCGACGCCCAGCAGAGTTTCCGCCCGCAGGGCAGTACCGTGCGGCCGATCGTCAAGGGCCCCCAGACCGCCGTGGTGGTCGGCCCCGCCGGCGAGGAGATCTGGACCGACCAGTATGGCCGGGTCAAGGTGCACTTCCACTGGGACCGCCACGACCAGTCCAACGAGAACAGCTCGTGCTGGATCCGCGTATCGCAGGCCTGGGCCGGCAAGAACTGGGGCTCGATGCAGATCCCGCGCATTGGCCAGGAAGTGATCGTCAGCTTCCTCGAAGGCGACCCCGACCGGCCGATCATCACTGGCCGCGTGTACAACGCCGAACAGAGTGTGCCCTACGACCTGCCTGCCAATGCCACGCAAAGCGGCATGAAGAGCCGCTCGAGCAAGGGTGGCAGCCCGGCCAACTTCAATGAAATCCGCATGGAGGACAAGAAAGGCGCCGAGCAGTTGTACATCCATGCCGAGCGCAACATGGACACCGTGGTCGAGCAGTCCGAGACACTGGCCGTCGGCATCAACCGCACCCAGACGGTGGGCATGCTGGAAACCATCACCATCGGCCAGGACCGCATCCGCGCCGTGCGCCGCGACGACATGTTGCTGGTCGGTGCCAGCAAGACCGACAGCGTCAGCACCAGCTACCTGATCGAGGTCGGGGAAAACCTGCGGCTGGTCTGTGGCAAGAGCGTGATCGAGCTCAACGCCAGCGGCCAGATCAACATCAGCTGCGAGCAGTTCAGCTTCCATGCCAGGCAGAACGGCGAGATCAATACCGACGGCACCCTCGACCTGAACGTCGGCAGCGGTGCGCAGACAGCACCCGACAACCAGGGTGTGAAAAAGACCATCGACGACTCGGTGAAGGCGATCTTCTCCGGCTCCGACCAGTAACGAGACCTGTCATGAGTTATCGCGTCAACGAATTCCGCCTGGCCCTGCCCGATGCCGCCGTGCAGGACAGCAGCATCAACATCCTGCGCTTCGAGGCCCTGGCCACCTCGCTGATCATCAGCCGCAGCCTGCTGGCCGAGGGCGAGACCCTGCAGAGCAATTTCGACGGCCAGTTGCAGCGCCTGCAGCAACAGGTCAAGGACCTGCGCATGCAGCCGGCCCAGGCCGTGCAGGTGGGTGCCGGCCAGGCGATCGCCGCCATCGAACTGAGCAGCCAGTTCAGCAAGGGCCAGGAAAAGGTCCACCAGTACCAGCTGGCGCTGGTGCTGCCCGGCACGCGCAAGATGTTTGCCCTGAGCTACGTCAAGGCCAGCCCGCTGGGCGCGGCCGAAGCGGCGCACTGGGCAGCCATCAAGCAGTCGCTCGACTTCGACAACCTGGGCTGAGCCTGAGCCATGTCCGACGCTTTGTGGGCCGCCCGCGAAGGCGACGCGCTGATGCACACCTCGATAATGGCCGACATCGTCGGCGGGGTGCTGGAAATTGCCGCCACCGTGGCCATCGGCGCCCTGGCCACTGCCGCCGTGGCAGCGGCATTCGGCCTGACCGTGGCCACCGGCGGCCTGGGCTGCTTCGTGCTGGGCGCGGTGGTCGGCCTGGTGGTCGGCGTGGTCATGGCCAAGACCGGTGCCGATACGGGTTTGAGCCGATTATGCGAGGGCATCGGCAACTTCCTGTTCCCGCCATCGGTGCAGGCCACCATCATCAGTGGCTCGTCGGACACCCGCACCAATGGCAAGCGCGCGGCGCGCGCGGCCGGCATCGTCACTGGCCCGCCGGCAGCGCTGGAGCAAGCCGGTGCGGAAGGCGCCGAGGCCCAGGAGGAAAGCTTCCTGGACATGGCCAAGGGCTTCTTCTCGCAGATGTGGCGGCCGACCGTGGCCACGCCCGCCGCCAATACCTTGCCGGTACCGGACGACAAGGTCCTGTGCAGCAAGCACCCGCCGATGCCACCGCAGTATCTGGCCGAGGGTTCCAGCAAGGTGCTGATCAATGGCCACCCGGCCTGCCGCAGCGGTGACCGCAGCACCTGCGAGGCGGTGATCGTCGATGGCGGCCTGGTGTCGAACAACGTGCGCATCGGCGGCGAGCCGATCGTGGTGCGCGAGATTCGCAGCGGCAAGACGCCCGGCATCGGCCTGGCGGTGACCGCATTGATGCTGCTGCGCGGGCGTGGCGGCAAGTTCTACAGCAAGTTCGGTTGCATGTTGGTGGGCGGCGTGAGCAGCGTGGTTACCGGCCAGGTGACCAGCGCCCTCACCCAGGCCATGGCCGGTTCGCCCAACCCGGTACATGCAGCCACCGGGGGCAAGGTCCTGTGTGGCGAGGAAGACCTCGACTTCACCGTGCAAGCCACCCTGCCGATCGCCTGGCAACGCTTCTACAACAGCCACGACGAGCGTGTCGATGGCCTGTTCGGCGCGGGTTGGAGCCTGCCCTATGAAGTTTCGGTGCAGGTCGATGCAGACGACCGCCTGGTATTGGTCGACGAGCAGGCGCGCCGGGTGGACATGGGCATCATTACCCTGGGCGATGCGGTGTTCAGCGTCGGTGAAGGGCTGAGCGTACGCCGGGCGCACAACGGCGAACTGCTGACCGAAAGTCGCGAAGGCGAGTATCGGCTGTTCCAGCCAACCCCGGGGCGGCCCGATCGACTGCGCCTGAGCCAGATCGGTGATCGCAATGACAACCGGATCTACCTGGACTACGACCAGCAGGGCCGCCTCTGCCAGTTGCGCGACACCTTCGACCAGGTGCGTGTCAGGCTCGGCTACAGCGAGCAATGGCCGCAGCGGGTGAGCCACATCGACTTCCACGCGGCGAGCGGCGAATTGCAACGGCTGGCCAGCTATGGCTACGACGCCAACGGTGACCTCGCTCAGGTACAGGATGGCGCAGGCCAGCCGCTGCGCAGCTTCGCCTACGACGCTGCCCGACGCATGATCGAACACCGTACTGGCGGCGGCCTGTGTTGCTACTACGAGTGGGCGCAGCATGAGGACGGCTGGCGGGTGGCGCGGCACTGGACCAACGGCGGCGACAGCTACGCCTTCGAATACGATGTCGCCGCCGGCATTACCCGGGTGACCGACAGCCTTGGCCGCGTTGCCGTGCGCCACTGGAACCAGCAGTACCAGATCACCGCCTATACCGATGCCCTTGAGCGCACCTGGCGCTTCGAATGGAATGACGAGCGCCAGCTGCTCGCGGCCAGCGACCCCATGGATGGCCGCTGGCAGTTCTTCTACGATGAGTCGGGCAACCTTGCCGAGACCGTCGACCCGCTGGGGCGTAGCGAGTCGACCGAATGGCTCGAACACTGGTCGCTGCCGCGCAGCCAGACGGACCCGGCAGGGCAGCGCTGGACCTTCGCCTACGACCAACGGGGCAACTGCACGCGCCAGACCGACCCGTTGGGCCAGCACACCCGCTATCGCCATGACAGCCAGGGCAACCCTGTCGAAATCATCGATGCCAACGGTTCCAGCCGCCACCTGCGCTGGAACGAACGGGGCCTGCTGGTCGAACAGCGGGACTGCTCCGGCTACCTGACCCGCCTCGCCTACGACCCCTTGGGCCATCTGCAATCGATTACCGACGCCCAGGGCGAGCGCACCGACTACCGGCATGACGACAAAGGCCGCTTGCGCAGCGTGACCTTGCCCGATGGCCGCAGCGAAACATTCGCCCTCGATGCCAGCGGCCTATTGACCCAGCACATCGACACGGCAGGCCACGTGACCCAATACCGGCGTAACCGCCGTGGCCAGTTGCAGCTGCGCATCGATGCGCTCGGTCGACAAGTCCGCTACCACCATGACGACTATGGGCGCCTGCTTGCGCTGTACAACGAAAATGGCGAGGCCTACGGTTTCGAATGGGATGCAGGCGACCGGCTGATCGCCGAGCGCGATCTGGACGGTGGCCTGCGGCGCTACCAGTACGACCCGCTGGACAATCTTGTCCAGGTCACCTTCCTGCCTGCGCCGGGCAGCGACGAGGCACCCATCATTCACCGCATGGCCTATGACGCAGGCGGCCGCCTGCTGACCCGCCATACCGATGAGGGACGCACCGACTACTGCAACGACCCACTGGACAACGTGTTTGCGATCCGTCGTACCACTGTGGATGGCCAGGTAGAGGAACTGGGCTTCGCCTTCGATGCGCTGGGCCAGTTGCTCGAGGAACACAGCGCGCAGGGCAGCGTGCAGTACCAGTATGACCCGCTCGGCAATGTCACCCGCACGCGAGTACCCGACGGCCGCTGGATCAACCGCCTGTACTACGGCAGCGGGCACCTGCACCAGATCAACCTCGATGGCCAGGCGGTGTGCGATTTCGAGCGTGACCGTGTTCACCGGGAGACGCTGCGCCTGCAGGGCAACCTGGCGATTCAACGCCAGTACGACCGTGGCGGACGCCTGCGCACCCTGCTCCGTCGCCCGGCAGCGCAGCCCAGCCGGCTGCCGGCGCCAGACCAGCAGCGGTACCAGTTCGACGCCGCCGACCAACTGGCCGTACGCGAGGTGCAGCACCCCGGCAACGGGTATCTGCAGGTTTATCAGCATGATGGCTGCGGCCATGTCTTGGGCCGTCAGGACAGCCCCGCCGGCCAGCGCGAAGCGTTCCGCTACGACCCGGCCGGGAACCTGCTTGACCCGCTGGCGGCAGGCGCCGGGCTGGTCCGGCACAACCGCGTGCTCACCTTCGAGGACAAGCGCTATCGTTACGACGGTTTCGGCCGCCTGGTGGAAAAACGCAGCCGCCGACGCGGTACTCAGCATTTTCGCTACGACGCCGAGCACCGGCTGGTCCAGGTGCGCAACCTGCAACCTGGACGGGAACGCATCATCGACATGCGCTACGACCCGATGGGCCGGCGCACCGAGAAGATCGAATCGACGCTCGACGGCCAAGTGGTTGGCCGCACCCGTTTCAGCTGGAGTGGCCTGCGTCTGCTCGGTGAGCAGCACAATGGCCGGCAGGCGTTGTACCTGTACGAAGACGATGGCCATGAACCGCTGGCCCGGGTGGATGGCCAGGGTGCTCATCAGCAGGTGCTGCATTACCACAATGACATCAATGGCCTGCCGGAACAGTTGACCGATGACACCGGCGAGGTCGTGTGGTCGGCGCGCTACCTGAGCTGGGGTGCAAGCTGGGATGAACAGCGGGCCAGCCGTCTGCCGGAAGATCAGAACCTGCGCTTCCAGGGCCAGTACCTGGACCGCGAAACCGGCCTGCACTACAACCTGTTCCGCTTCTACGACCCGGAGATAGGCCGCTTTACCCAGCCAGACCCAATCGGTTTGGCCGGTGGTTTGAACCTTTACGAGTATGCACCGAACCCATTCACGTGGATTGACCCATGGGGGCTGCTCAAGGAAGGCGAAACCGCAGGTTATGGTGCCAAGGCGCACCGTGGCGATGGCCTTGAAGCCCATGAAATTCTGCGTAACAAGTTCTTGCAGGATGCCGGCCTGGCACCGAAAGGACGCCGGATGCGCGGCAACCCTTCGATTGCCCTGACGCCCAAGCATCATGACCAGGTGCATGCCGCAGAGAACCGGTTGCGCAAGGCAATGGGCCTCAAGCCTAACCAGATGCTCAAAAGCGGCAAGCTTGAGATCCGCCTGATGTCCAAGGCCATCTACCAATCGCTGGTGACTCAGGGAGATGTCACAATCCAACAACTCAGAACGGCCCGGCGCTACGCCAAGTCGTTCGCCAAAAGCAAAGGGTGTTACTAGCCATGAAGAAAATCGTGTTGTCCCAACAAGACCGCGGCTTCGGCCAGATCGGTGGTGCGCCTTTGCTCAAGGACCCTTCCTTGTGGCCGGCCAACCCGCAAACCGGTGGGTTGATGACGCCCATCCTGACCCTGACCGAACAGTTCCAACCGGCCCGGTTCGTCCCGCCAGGCATGGCTATCACGGTTTTCCTCGCCGTCGAGCAACAGCAGGACGGTGGCTTCAGCCGCCCGCTCCAGCGTCGCTATACAGTCAATCAGCAGTCGGAACTGCAGAACGTCATCAACGCCGGCTTTGCCCGGGTCATCCTGCATGAGCTCGCCAGCCAGCCACTGGAGCCCAGCAATCCCCCCTTGCTGCTGGAACGAGCGTTCATCGACTTTGAAGAAATGACTGACGAGGAGCATGACGAGGAGCATGAGGACGAGGACAGCGGGATCGGCCTGAGCAAACCCAGCGGCCGCCCCTGCTGGCTGCAGGACCCGATCTACGAACCACAGCGCTACATGTTCATGATGCAACTGGTGGACGCCGACGTGGCCGAAGCCAGCCCGCAGCATGCTGGGCTGTTCGGCGAAGGCATTGGTTATCTGTTCGTGGACATGCAGGCGCGCCGTGGCAAGGAAGGCGACGACGCCGGTTTCTTCTTCATTCAGTTCACCTGAGCCATGAAGATTATATTCACCGAAGAAGACAAAGGTCTCGGGCAAGTGGGAGGCAGCGTCCGCATGGACGACCCAGGCTTGTGGCCTCTGGCGCCCGACACCCAGGAGCCGATGACGCCTCTGTGTACGGTCACGGAAAACTTCCTGCCGGCTAAAATCTTTCCGCCCGGCATGGCTGCCACGGTATTCATCACAGCTCGAAAACAGCGCGCCGGCGGCTTCAAGCAGTCTGTTGTCAACCGCTACTCACTTCATGAGCAAGCGGAGCTACCCGGTATCCACAATGGTTATGCACGGTTCATTCTCCACCGGCTGTGTGAGGAGGAGTTAACCGCCCCGCCTGGAACGCTCTTGCTGGAGCGCCGTTATATCGACTTCGAGCCAATGACCGAAGAGGAGTTCGCCGAAGAGCACGATGACGAGGACTCCGGTCTGGGCATTAGCAAGCAACTCGGTCGAGCAGCCTGGATGCAAGATCCCATTTATGTTCCAAGCCGGTACTTGCTCCTTTTGCAACTGACCGACTATGAAATCAGCCGCTGGGCTCCCGAGCAGGAAGGGGTCTTCCTGGATGGCATCGGTTACATCTATCTGGACAAGCAAGCCCGGCGGAAAAACCAAGGCGACGAAGCCGGGTTCTTTTTCGTTCAGTACGCCTGAACGGCCGGCCAGGATCAGCCGCCAGCTATGAACATCTACCATATGGACAACCTGCCAACGCCTTGGGGAGACTGGGGCGCGGTACTGCTCCAGGGCATGATTGCCTGGGATGAAGACACCGATGTGGACAGCATCAGGCGCGCCGGGCCGTACACGCCGCCTGCGTATATCCGCTCGGGTTCGCTGGTGCTCACCCAGCCGGTCAAGGAAGCCCTGGAACGAAGCGGCCTGAAAGGCATCAGTCGGTATGAGCACCTGGAAAAAACCCACATCGTGCAGCTTGACTGGCTGCACTGGGATACCCGCAAGCCCATCACCGATTACCTCGAGCTGGAAGGTGGCCCGACCTCGATCATCGACTGCCTGCCGCATGACCCGGAGCTTGCCGCACGCATGCCGGCGTATTGGCAGGCATTCGTCGTGGGCAAGCTCAACCTGCTCAAGGACCCACGGCACGAACCTGCCGACCTCGGCCAGTATCTGCAGGTGCTCAAGGCCGACGAAAAAGCCGATTTCTTCAAAGGGGATGTCTATCGCGGGTACTTCCTCAGTGAAAGAGCCAAAGCGTGGCTGGAACAGCAATGTCCTGGTTGCTTCCCTGCTGCACGACGCGGAGCGTTGACAGCCCCGCTGGCGCTTGCTAATAATCGCCCACAGTTGTACGACAACACATAACAAAAACAACAATCCGTGGACGAACCCATGTCGGCACTCACCCCGCTGTATCCCCGTCTAATGCACCCTCCTGTTGTCCTGGCCAGCTGGCGTAGGCCTGCAAGTACCTAGCGCCCGGTAACCGCGTATCCACCCCCGGCCCTGACCGGCCCGTCACCTACCCGTCCTCGCCGCAGGCCGCTTGCGCGTGCCCGACGGACGGGTTGCCACACCCTTAGGGAGCACAACAATAATGAAAATCTGCCAAACCCTGCCCTTCGCCCTGCTGGGTGCGGGGGCCATCGCCAGCCTGCCGGGCACCAGCTTCGCCGCCGGTCTTGTCGACGATGCCAAGGCCACGCTGGGGCTGCGCAACTTCTATATCAACCGCAACTTCACCAACCCTGGCAACCCGCAGGGCAAAGCCGAGGAATGGACGCAAAGCTTCATCCTCGATGCCCGCTCTGGGTTTACCGAAGGGCCGGTCGGGTTCGGTGTGGACGTGCTGGGGCTGTGGTCGGTCAAGCTCGACGGCGGCGGTGGCACCTATGGTACGGCGCTGCTGCCACGCCATGACGATGGCAAGCCGGCAGATGACTATGGCCGCCTGGCGGTGGCGGGCAAGCTGCGGGTCTCGAAGACCGAACTGAAGGTTGGTGAATGGATGCCGGTGCTGCCGATACTGCGCTCGGATGACGGGCGCTCGTTGCCGCAGACCTTCCGTGGCGGGCAGGTGACCTCCAACGAGATCGCCGGGCTGACCCTGTACGGCGGGCAATTTCGCGGCAACAGCCCGCGCAACGACGCCAGCATGGACGACATGAGCTACGGCGCTGGCGTGTCGGACCGCTTCAACTTTGCCGGCGGCGAATACAAGTTCAACCAGGACCGTACCCTGGTAGGGTTGTGGAACGCGGTACTCAAGGACGTCTACCAGCAGCAGTACCTGCAATTGAGCCACAGCCAGCCGCTTGGTGCCTGGACCTTGGGCGCCAACCTGGGCTACTTCCATGGCGACGAGGACGGTTCCGAACGGGCCGGCGAACTGGACAACAAGACTTACTCAGGCATGTTCTCGGCGAAGTACGCCGGCAACACCTTCTGGGTCGGCCTGCAGAAGGTCGATGGCGATACCTGGATGCGGGTCAACGGCACAAGTGGCGGGACCCTGGCCAACGACAGCTACAACTCCAGCTTCGACAATGCCAACGAGCGTTCATGGCAGGTACGCCATGACTTCAACTTCGTCACCGTGGGGGTGCCGGGGTTGACCTTGATGAACCGCTATATCAGTGGCCGCGATGTTCACAGCGGTGGCGTGACCGACGGCAAGGAATGGGTGCGCGAGACCGAGCTGGCGTATGTGATCCAGAGCGGGCCGTTCAAGGATCTGAGCGTGAAATGGCGGAACTCGTCGATTCGGCGGGATTACAGCAACAACGAGTTCGATGAGAACCGGTTGATCTTCAACTACCCGTTGTCGCTGCTGTGATGTGTGATTGACAACCACCTGAAGCAGCCACAATAATCAGCCAAGTCATACGACAACTTACAACAATCACAAAAAGAGCCGGCCATGACCACCACTCCCTTCAATCGCCTGCTGCTCACCGGAGCGGCAGGCGGCCTGGGCAAGGTCCTTCGCGAACGCCTGCAAGGCTACGCCGAGGTCCTGCGCCTTTCCGATATCAAGCCCATGGCACCCGCTGCGGGCCCGCATGAAGAAGTCATCGTCTGTGACCTGGCCGACAAAGCGGCAGTGCATGCCCTGGTCGAGGGCGTGGATGCCATCCTGCACTTTGGCGGCGTTTCCACCGAGCATGCTTTCGAAGACATCCTCGGCCCGAACATCTGCGGCGTGTTCCACGTGTACGAGGCAGCCCGCAAGCACGGCGTCAGGCGCATCATCTTCGCCAGTTCCAACCACACCATCGGTTTCTACCGCCAGGACCAACGCATCGACGCGCATTCGCCGCGCCGTCCCGACAGCTACTACGGGCTGTCCAAGTGCTACGGCGAAGACCTGGCCAGTTTCTATTTCGACCGCTACGGCATCGAGACGGTCAGCATCCGCATCGGCTCCTCGTTCCCTCAGCCACAGAACCCGCGCATGCTCTGCACCTGGCTGAGCTATGACGACCTGGTGCAACTGATCGGGCGCGGTCTGTTCACGCCCGATGTTGGCCACACCATCGTCTACGGCGCATCCGACAACCGCACCGTATGGTGGGATAACCGTCATGCCGCGCACCTGGGCTACCAGCCCAAGGACAGTTCCGAAACCTTCCGCAGCGCCGTGGAAGCCCAGCCGGCGCCTGCCGCCGATGACCCGAGCATGGTCTATCAGGGCGGTGCCTTCACCGCGGCAGGCCCGTTCGACTGACCCTACGCATGCCAGGAGGCAAGGCCATGAACTGCGAACTGATCGTCGACGCCCGCAATGGCACCGGCGAAAGCCCCGTGTGGCACCCCGACGAACAGGCCCTGTACTGGGTCGATATTCCTGCACGCCAGTTGCACCGCTGGCAGGCGGCCGATGACGTGCATCAGGTCTGGCAAACCGATGAGATGCTCGCCTGCATCGCCCGCAACGGCCAAGGCTGGGTGGCCGGCATGGAAAGCGGCATCTTTGCGCTGCGGGCGAAGGCTGACGGCAGCCTGGACAAGCGCCTGCTCGGCGGTGTGCAGCACGCCCAGGCCGGGATGCGCTTCAACGATGGCCGCTGTGACCGCCAGGGCCGCTTCTGGGCCGGCAGCATGCTACTGGACATGCAGCAAGGCGCCCATGTCGGCGCCTTGTACCGGCTTGACGGCGAAGGCCGGCTACACCTGCAGCAGGACGGCATGATCGTGCCCAATGGCCTGGCGTTCAGCCCTGATGGCCGGCGCATGTACCTGTCCGACTCGCACCCCAGCGTGCAGAAGATCTGGGTGTTCGACTACGACATCGACAGCGGCACGCCACATGGCAAACGGCTGTTCGTCGACATGCGCGGCTACCCCGGCCGCCCTGATGGCGCCGCGATCGACCAGGATGGTTGCTACTGGATCTGCGGCAATGACGCCGGCCAGATCCACCGTTTCACCCCCGACGGCCGCCTCGACCGCTCACTCAGCGTACCGGTGAAAAAGCCGTCGATGTGCGCCTTTGGCGGCGCCAACCTGGACACCCTGTACGTAACCTCGATACGCCCCACCGGCATCGACCTCAGCGACCAGCCCCTGGCTGGTGGGGTGTTTGCCCTCAGCCCTGGCACCAAGGGCCTGGAGGAGCCTGCCTACCGGGGCTGAGCCACATGCCGCCCGATACTTGCACGCCCGAAACCGGATAATAAAAACCACGGAGTTTCACCATGACGTTCAAACGCAAACTGCTGCTCGCGGTACTCCCTCTCGCCTTCAGCCTGCCCCTGCCCGCCTCGGCGCTGGACATCAAGTTCGCCGAGATCCACCCGGCCGGTTACCCGACCGTGGTCGCCGAGCAGAACATGGGCGACAAGCTGGAGCAGGCCAGCAATGGCGAGATCACCTTCAAGATGTTCGCCGGCGGTGTGCTGGGTTCGGAAAAGGAGGTCATCGAACAGGCGCAGATCGGCGCCGTGCAGATGACCCGCGTCAGCCTGGGGATCGTCGGCCCGGTGGTGCCGGACGTGAACGTGTTCAACATGCCGTTCGTGTTCCGTGACCATGAGCACATGCGCAAGGTCATCGACGGCGAGATCGGCCAGGAAATCCTCGACAAGATCACCAACTCCGACTTCAACCTGGTGGCCTTGGCCTGGATGGACGGCGGCTCGCGCAGCATCTACACGAAAAAGCCGGTGCGCAGCCTGGAAGACCTCAAGGGCATGAAGATTCGCGTGCAGGGCAACCCGCTGTTCATCGACATGATGAACGCCATGGGCGGCAACGGCATCGCCATGGACACCGGCGAAATCTTCAGCGCGCTGCAGACCGGGGTGATCGACGGTGCCGAGAACAACCCGCCGACCCTGCTCGAACACAACCATTACCAGAACGCCAAATACTACACCCTGACCGGCCACCTGATCCTGCCGGAGCCGGTGGTGATGTCGAAGACCACCTGGAACAAGCTCACCCCCGAGCAGCAGGCATTGGTGAAGAAGGTGGCACGCGAGGCGCAGATGGAAGAGCGCGTTCTGTGGGACGCCAAGTCCGCTGCCAGCGAAGAGAAGCTCAAGGCCGCCGGTGTCGAGTTCATCAGCGTGGACAAGAAGCCGTTCTACGACGCCACCGCGTCGGTACGCGAAAAATACGGCGCGCAGTATGCCGACCTGATGAAGCGTATCGACGCCGTCCAGTAACCGCGGCCCTTCCCGAACGACTTCGGCAGTGCGGGCCCCGCCCTGCCGCTTTGGTGATGCCCATGAAAAACCTTGTCCTGCGTGTGAACGACACGCTGTACCGCAGCTGCATCTGGGTCGCCGGCCTGTCGATCCTGGCCATGTCGCTGATCATCCCCTGGGGCATCTTCGCCCGTTACGTACTGGGCACCGGCTCGAGTTGGCCCGAGCCGGTGGCCATCCTGCTGATGGTGGTATTCACCTTCGTCGGTGCAGCCGCCAGCTACCGGGCCGGGGCGCACATGGCAGTGGGCATGATCACCGAGCGCCTGCCGCCAGTGCCGCGTCAACTGGTCGCGCTGCTGGTGCAGGTGCTGATGATCCTGGTGTGCGTGTTCATGGCGTACTACGGCTTCAAGCTGTGTATCACCACCTGGAACCAGTTTATGGCGTCGTTGCCGGGTGTGCGGGTGGGCATGACCTACGCGCCAATCCCGATTGGCGGGGTGCTGACCCTGGTGTTCGTGGTGGAAAAACTTCTATTGGGCGATCAGAGCCACCGCAAGGTGGTGCGCTTCGAGCAGCTTGAAGAAAACGAAGGAGCGGCATAGATGGATGCGTTGATTCTGTTGGGCAGTTTCGTAGCGCTCATCCTGCTCGGCATGCCGGTGGCCTACGCCCTGGGCCTGTCAGCGCTGATCGGCGCCTGGTGGATCGACATACCGCTGCATGCGATGATGATCCAGGTGGCCAGCGGGGTGAACAAATTCTCGCTGCTGGCCATTCCGTTCTTCGTGCTGGCCGGTGCGATCATGGCCGAGGGCGGCATGTCGCGACGGCTGGTAGCCTTCGCCGGGGTGCTGGTGGGCTTCGTGCGCGGTGGGCTGTCATTGGTCAATATCATGGCCTCGACGTTCTTCGGGGCGATTTCCGGCTCGTCGGTGGCGGACACGGCGTCGGTGGGCTCGGTGCTGATTCCGGAAATGGAGCGCAAGGGCTACCCGCGTGAATTCTCCACGGCGGTTACCGTCAGTGGCTCGGTGCAGGCGCTGCTGACACCGCCCAGCCACAACTCGGTGCTGTACTCGCTGGCTGCCGGCGGCTCGGTGTCGATCGCCTCGCTGTTCATGGCCGGGGTGATGCCGGGGCTGCTGCTGAGTGCGGTGATGATGGGCCTGTGCCTGTTGTTCGCGAAAAAGCGCAACTACCCGAAGGGTGAAGTCATACCGCTGCGCCAGGCGCTGAAGATTGCCGGTGAGGCGCTGTGGGGGCTGATGGCCATGGTGATCATCCTCGGTGGCATTCTGACGGGCGTGTTCACCGCGACCGAGTCGGCGGCTGTGGCAGTGGTGTGGTCGTTCTTTGTGACCATGTTCATCTACCGCGACTACAAGTGGCGCGACCTGCCCAAGCTGATGCACCGCACGGTACGGACCATCTCTATCGTGATGATCCTGATCGGCTTCGCTGCCAGCTTCGGCTACGTGATGACGCTGATGCAGATCCCGTCGAAGATCACCACGGCATTCCTGACCCTGTCGGACAACCGTTACGTGATCCTCATGTGCATCAACTTCATGCTGTTGCTGCTAGGCACGGTGATGGACATGGCACCGCTGATCCTGATCCTCACGCCGATTTTGCTGCCAGTAATCACCGGCATCGGCGTGGACCCGGTGCACTTCGGCATGATCATGCTGGTCAACCTGGGCATCGGCTTGATCACGCCGCCGGTAGGGGCTGTGCTGTTCGTCGGCTCGGCCATCGGCAAGGTGAGCATCGAGTCGACGGTGAAGGCCCTGCTGCCGTTCTACCTGGCGCTGTTCCTGGTGCTGATGGCAGTGACCTACATTCCGGCCATTTCGCTGTGGCTGCCGGGTGTGGTGCTGTGACCGGAAAGCGGGCAAGGAGCCTTGCATGGGTGTGACCGAAGTGCATCTGCACGACCGCCTGACCCGCCTGAGCCTGGCCCCGGAACTGGGCGCCAGCCTGGTCAACTGGCAAGTGAAGGCGACCGGCCAGGCATTGCTGCGCCATTCTGCTTGCGACGCGCTGGCCAGCGGTTCCCCACGCCGCCTGGCCTGCTACCCGCTGGCGCCTTGGTCCAACCGCGTCGGCGAGGGTGGCTTTGCCCGGCCCGGGGGCTGGCAGGCATTGGCGCCGAATACCACGCATGATCCCTACCCGATCCATGGCAGTGCCTGGCAGCAGGCCTGGCAGGTAGCCCGGCACAGCGAACGGCATGCGCGGCTGACGCTGCGCAGCGCAGTACCCTTTGCCTACCAGGCAGCGCTGGACATTCATCTGGATGAAGGCGCCCTGCAGCTGGACCTGCAGGTTACCCATCTGGATACGCAGGCGACCTGGTATGGGTTGGGGCTGCATCCATACTTTCCCCGATACCCCGACACCAGGCTGTATGCGCCAGCGCACAAGGTGTGGCTGGCAGACATGGGACGCTTGCCTTCGTATCAGGCGCCGGTACCTCATCGATGGTGTTTCAATACGATGGGGGTTTTGCCGAGGCGATCGTTGACCACGCCTTCAGTGGCTGGCCGGGAGAATGCGTGATCGAACAACCCAGCGCCGGCTACCGACTGGCGTGCCGTGCCAGCGGCGCGCAGCACTTCCTGTTGTTCTGCCCGCAAGGGCAAGGTTTTTTCTGCTTCGAACCGGTCAGCCATCCGGTCAATGCGCACCACCTGCCGGGGCGGCCGGGGTTACGCCTGTTGCAGCAAGGAGAGGCGATGAGCCTGACATTCACAATGCAGTACCAGGCGCTGTAGGGGTGCCGGGGTATCAATCCAGCTGCTGAGCCCTCAGCGCCTGCGCCAGCATGTCGATGAACGCCCGGACCTTGGCCGAACCGTACTTGCTCTCCCGGTGCAACACATGGATCGGCCAAGGCGCCTCCTCGTACTCGGCCAGGAGCACCTGCAGCTGCCCACTGGCCAGTTCGTCCGCGACCTGGTACGACAGCAGGCGGGCAATGCCCAACCCGCCACTGGCGGCGGCGATCGCCCCGTCATTGCTGGTAACGGTCAAGCGGGGTTTGACGCGCACCAGGGTCGGTTCCTCGGCCACCCCGAAGCGCCAGCCGGCGCGTGGCGACAGGTTGGTGGTGCCGATCACCGCATGCCCGGCCAGGTCGGACGGGTGCTTCGGCACGCCATGGCGCGCCAGGTATTCGGGAGAGGCACACAGCATGCGCCGGACCCTGCCCACCCGCAGCGCTTTCAACCCGGAGTCGGGCAAGGGGCCGATGCGAACGGCCACATCCATGCCTTCTTCGACCATGTTGACGATGCGGTCGAGGAAGTACGCGGATACATCCACTTCAGGGTACTGCTGCAGGTAACGGACGATACACGGCATGACGAATTTCTTGCCGAACAGGATGGGCGCGGTGACGGCCAGGTCGCCCTTGGGCGTCGAGTTGATGCCGGCGGCAGCTTCGTTGGCCTCGTGGATGCTGGCGAGGATATGCCGGGTGTCTTCCAGGTAGCGGCTACCGGCTTCGGTCAAGCGGACGCTGCGGGTGGTGCGCAGCAGCAACTTGACTCCGAGCTGTTCTTCCAGGGCGCTGACGGCGCGAGTGACCGCAGCCGGGGAAATGTCCAGGCGCCGAGCAGCGGCGGCGAAGCTTTCCAGTTCGCCGGTGGCGACGAACACCTTCATCAGGTGGATCTGGTCCATGCGGGCTCCTGGTGGGCATGAGGTGCCGGGATTATCTTTCATCTGGGCGTTTTCTGCTGCCTGTTGCGGCCACGGGCCGCGCCTGCAACAGCCCGCGGAAGAGGCAGGCGAATCAGGCATCCAATACCAACGCTTGCCCGCCTTCTTCCACCTCCGCCGGCACGGCACAACAGATCAGCACCGAACCGGCTTCCGGCAATTCGGCCGGCGGGTTCGGGTAATGCACCTGGCCACTCACCAGCCGGGTCTTGCAGGTACCGCACGATCCGCCTCGGCAACTGAATTCCGGGGCCAATCCGCGTGCCTCGGCCAGCTCCAGCAGCGTGCCGCTACCGGGCGCCCAGCGCGCCTCCTTGGCCGAAGCGGCAAAGTATACTGGCACCGGCTCGCTGGCCGCAGGCGGCTGCTGCAGGCTGGGCTGGCCCGCGTCGGTGTGCCGCCGAAGCGTCGAAGGGCCGAAGGCTTCGGCGTGGATCCGCGCATCCGGTACATGCACCCCGCGCAGCCCCTCATACAACTGCTGGGTAAAACTTCCCGGGCCGCACAGGTAGAAATCGTAGTCGCCCAGCGCCAGCGTTGCCTTGACCTGCTCGATCCCCAGCCGACCAGCGAACTGGTAATCACGGCCGATCAGCGCGTGCTCTTCCGGCTGGCTAAGGGCACGGTGCACCTGAAGCAGGCCGCCGGCTTGCTGTCGCAAGCGTGCCAGTTCCTCAGCAAACGGCAGGTCAGCCAGGCTGCGCGCGCCATGGAACAGGTGGACGGGCCGTGCCTGCCCCTTGCTCAGTTGCTCGCGCAGCATGGCCAGTAATGGCGTGATTCCCACTCCCGCGCCAATCAGCACCAGCGGCCGGGTGCTGTGCGGGTCCAGCACGAAGCTGCCCATCGGCGCGCGTACATTCAGCACATCGCCGGCGCCAATGCGCTCATGCAAGTGCCGCGACGCCGGGCCCTGGGCTTTGACGCTGATGCGCAGGTAGCGGTCGGAAGGCGCGCTGGACAAACTGTAGGTGCGGATCAGCGGTGCCTCGCCAGCGAACTGCAATTGCACCGGCACATGCTGCCCCGCGGCAAAGGTCACCTTGCTGCCGGCAGGCGGTTCCAAGTAGAACGAGCGGATATCGCGGCTTTCCTGTTCTACCCGCAGCACACGCCACGGCTGCCATTGGCGCTGCTGCTGACGTCGCTGCAGGCGCGCTTCGGCCTCTTCCCAGGTGCCGGTCGCCAGGCTGGTCGGCGCATATTCCTTGAATGGCCAGCGCAGAGACACGGCAGCCGGGCGCCACACCACCTGCTCGACATCCAGCGTCCACAAGCGCTCGGCGCCCTCGAACGCCTGGCTGGCGGGGTTGTCCAGGAGGATTTCGGTGCGTCCGTAGAGCTGCAACACATTGCCCTTAGCGAAGTCGATGAACAGCAACCCTGCGCGTGGGTTCACCAGCAGGTTGCCCAACGTGTTGAAATGCAGGTTGCCGGCATAGTCGGGAATGGTCAGGCGGTTGCCTTCGACCTTGATGAAGCCAGGCCGGCCGCCACGGTGGGAGACATCCACCGAACGCTGGCCATCGCCATGCTCGATATAGCTGGCGACAAAAAAAGTGTCGGCTGCCCGGATCATGCCGACAGCCGCTGCATCCAGCATCGCCGCATCGACACGCCCCTGGGCGGGCTCGACGACGCGCGTGTACTCGCGCAACTGGATGTACTGCGGGCAGTTGCCGAACGACTGCTCGACCGTGACTTGCAGTTGGCCGTTGACACCTTGGTGGATATGCCCGTTGAGGCGGTTGCGCCGACGAGTATGCAGTTCGATGCCCAGCAGGCCGACCGCTTGCCCGGCACTCAGCCCGGCGGTAGCGGGGTCGTCTGCCGGCAGCTGGGTGTCGATCGTCAGCTGCCGAGGGTGCGGCGAGCTGACGAAGCCTTCCGGCCCTTCCAGCACGGTCGCCCAAGGGCGGCCCAGGGCATCCACGCTGGCGGCGATCATGAACGGCAGCTGATGATAGAAGGTACGATGCTGCTCGGGCATGTAGTCGCGAATCACCTTCTGCCCGAACGCCTCCATGCGCTCCGCGACACCGACCTTTTCCTGCAGGGTTTTCTCGCCCGCGTGCCAGGGCGAGGGGCGGTGGTCCGGGTTCTGTTGCATGGCGGCGTTCCTCGTCGTGGCGAAGTGTCAGGCGCTGGTCTGCAAGCCGATCACGGTACGCGGCATCGGTACGAAGCCCGGCAGCGCCTCGACCCTTGCCAGCCAGTTGCGTACGTTGGCATAGGGCTCCAGCGACACGTTGCCTTCTGGTGCGTGGGCGATGTACGAGTAGTTGGCGATGTCTGCGATGGTCGGGGTATTACCCGCCAGGAAGGGTGCCTTGGCCAGTTCGGCGTCGATCACCTTGAGCAAGGTGTGGGCGCGGGTAATCACTTCATCGGTATTGAATGAAGCACCGAATACCGTCACCAGGCGGGCGGCGGCAGGGCCGAATGCCAGCGGGCCGGCAGCCACCGACAACCAGCGTTGTACGCGGGCGGCGGCGGCAGGCTCCTCGGGCAGCCAGGTGCCATTGCCATACTTCTTCGCCAGGTAGACAAGGATAGCGTTGGAATCGGCAATCACCGTGCCGTTGTCATCAATGACCGGCACCTGGCCGAACGGGTTCAGCGCAAGGAAGTCGGGCTGTTTGTGCGCACCTTTGGCCAGGTCGACGAGGACCAGCTCGGTAGGCAGGTTCAGCAGCGAAAGCATCAGCTCGATGCGGTGGGCGTGGCCGGACTTGGGGAAGTTGTAAAGCTTGATCGGGTTCGACATGGGCTTGGCTCCTGGTCAGCTCCGGGGTGGGCTGATGGAGCACATGCTGCACGGGTTCGCCTGGCAACAGAATCAGTGCGCCAGGGAAACCATAATTTCGCCTGGCGGAATAATCGTGGCACAGGCGCCGACCAGAGCCCCCGCAAGCATCCGCCTCAGGGCACCCGCTGGATTCAGTGCAGCTTGAAGTACCGGAATAGCCCGCGTGCAGCCTCGACCACCTGCGGTACGCAGGCCTGGATGTCGTCTTCGCCCATCTGGTCCAGCAGCTCGAAGTTATCCTCCAGCCCATGCAGCGAAATGGCCTTGAGCAACTGGTCCTGCTCCGCAGGCAGCGGCTTCCAGCCAGCGACCTGAGTGCCGCGCATGTAGCCAAAGCACCACTCCTCCATCACGATCACCATGCCCTGCTCGCCTTCGCTTTCCTCGAACAGCGGCTCGAACCGGTCGATGTTATCACCCAGTTCTTCCGCCACCTGGTTGGCGTAGCGCAGCATCAACGCCGTATAGGCCTCTTCGTGCGCCGGTTTCTTGAATTTCGGCACCTTGCCACCTGCCACCACGGGCAGCCATTGCTCCGGGATGACGGTGACCGGTGAGCTGGCCAGTGCGGTGAAAAAACCATTGAGCTCGGCCAGGTTCAACACCGAGTAATCGTTGCCGTAGGTGATCAGCAGGTCTTCAAGGCGGTCGAGTTCTTTTTCGCTGAGGGCGGGTAGCATGGGTGGACATCCTGAGAAGCAAAAGTGTGTGCACCCTAGCACAGAACCGCCCAAGGGCTGCCCGCGGTTGTCGACCCGCGGGCAGTTTGGTCAGCCTGGCAACAGGCTGTGCAGCAGGTGCTGCCTGCCGCTACCGATCAGCAACCACAAGAGAATGCGACACTTGCGCGGGCAAAGCTGCCCGGCCATGTGTACACCTTTGCCTTGCAGGTCGACCTCGCCTCCGGCAAAGCCATAGGTGGCGCGGGCTGTAGGGCCGCTGCCTGTGCGGGTGGCGACGATCACCGGCAAGGCGGGCACCAGCGTATCCAGCACCTGGGCCCAACAAGCGGAAACATGCCCTGCGCCAAATCCGGCAATGACCAGCCCCTCGTAACCGAGCGTGGCAACCGCCTGTAACAACGCCGTATCCGCGTCCAGGCACGCTTCCAGCAGTGCAACGCGATGTTCGGTGCGTTGCGGTAGCGGCAGTACCTCCCGCCGTGTAGCCGGTTGGCGATAGACCACCGCGCCCTCGACGACATCGCCCAGCGCGCCACCACCGGGCGACTCGAATGCAGCCATCGACAGGCTGGCGGTCTTGCGCACCCTTGCGGCGCTGTGGACCTGTTCATTCATCAACACCAATACGCCGCGCCCACGGCTGCCCGCCGCCAGGGCAACTTGCGCCGCACCCAGCAGGTTGGCCGGGCCGTCGCAGCCCGGCTGGCTGGCCGCGCGCATGGCACCGGTCATCACGACTGGTGCATCGAACGGCCATAGCAGATCGAGGAAATACGCCGTTTCCTCAAGGCTGTCGGTTCCTTGGGTCAGAATTACCGCCTGCGCTCCACGCTCTACCTCTGCGTGCGCCCAGGCCAGCACCTCAAGCAGCGCCGCAAAGCCCTGCGAGGCACTGGGCAGCAGGCCCAGCGTGACCATTTCAAGCTCGGCCATCTCGCGCAGTTGCGGCACGCTTGCCAGCAATGCGTCGCAACCAAGCCTGGGCACCACCGCGCAGCCATGGGCGCTTGCCTGCATGCTTGCCGTGCCCCCCAGGCTGGCAATCGACAGCTTGGGCAGATGCGTTTGCTCGCTCATGCTGCACCTCCCGCAAACCAGCCAACCAGCGGCACAATCCCCAGCGTACTGATGGCCATCGACAGCACATTTCCAATGTAGCCATGCATGTAGGCCGGCAAACGCTGGGTAATGGCCGCTGCCAATGGCGGAGCCACCAGCGCTCCCAGCACTGCGCTGCCCACCACTACTTGCCAGCTACCGCCATGGGTGAGCACTGCGGCCGGGACGATCGAGACGATGGGGATGTAAGTGGGATACCAACCGCGCGCCTGCCATTGACCATGCCAGAGCAGAACCCCGACCAATGATGCCAATGCCTGGCCGGCAACCATTGGTATCAGCAGCAGCGAACCGTAGGCCGGCGCTGCCGGGGCCAGCAGGTAAGCCAGAAGCACGCCCAGCAGCAGCCCGAGACTGGCCAGCTCATTACCGAAGAATGGCGCTTCGCTGAAATCGGCCAAAACCCGTCGCAAGGTCCAGACAACGCCGTAATCGGGTTGCGCAGCAACGGGGTCGCGTACTGCAGGCTTGTGGCTGTGCCGCACCCATGACGGAAAGCGCCGGCACAGCATGAACGCCACCAGGCTTGCCAACGCCATGCCACTGACGTTGCCGATTACCACCGGCAGCTGCAACGGATAACACAGGTAGTTGACCATCAACAGACTGGCCGGGGTGACCAGCAACGCTCCCAGCAGTGCGCCGCTGAGCGTGACCCGCCAGCCCGCGCCGTACAGCAGCACCATGGCTGCCGGCAACGATACGAAGGCAACGAAGGTCGGCTGCCAGGTGCCACTGGCCAAGGTCCAGCCCCAGAACGCGTGGCTGAGCAGCAGGCCCAACAGCGAGCTGGTAAACACCCATGGCCATAGTCCGCTGCCATAGCAGATGGCAAAACCCTGCCAGCGATATCCGTGCATATGGGCCAGGTGCGCCAGGCAAGCCCCCAGCAGCAAGCCCAGGGCGGGCAGTTCGTGCTTGTAGAACGCCACCTCACTGATATCACCGACGATCCAGCGCAGCCGGCTCAGTGGCTGATCGAGTGTCGCCGCCAGTTGCGTGTAGTCCGGCCATTGGCCGTGGGCGAGGCTGGCAGCCAGTGCCCCCAGCAGGCTGACGAACAGCACCAGGGGCAAATGCTTCCGATCCAGAGCATGCAAGGTTTTCATGTGCCACCTCCTCAACGCGGCATTGCGGCATGCAGGCGGTAACCAAGGGTCGCGTCATAGAGATCGGTACGGCGGTCCCGAGGCAGGTCGTTGAGGCTGTTCCAGATCGGTGCCGAGCGGGCACTGCTGAGGTCGACATCGGCGAAGACAATGCTCTCCTCTTCGGCACTGGCCACCTCGCCGATGGGCCAGCCATTGCTACCGGCAATCAACGAACAACCGAGGAAGCGCCCACCCCGCTCATGGCCTATGCGGTTGGCTGCGGCAATGTAGAGGTTGTTGACGTGTGCCGCGGTCATGGTCAGGTAGGAAGCCATGCAGCGCCCCGTGTCATCGAACAACGGTGGTGGGGTCCACACCCAGTTGTTCAGGCTGCAGATGATGTCGGCACCTTGTGCTGCCATCAGCCGTGGCACTTCAGGGAACCAGATGTCCCAGCAGATCAGCAGGCCGATACGCCCGATCGGTGTCTCGAATACCGGAAAACCCAGGTTGCCAGGGGTGAACCAGAGCTTCTCCTGATTCCATAGGTGGGCCTTGCGGTAATGGCCTAGCAGGCCTTCAGGGCCGAACAGTACGGCACTGTCGTAGAGCTTCAGCCCGTCGCGTTCGGCAAAACCTGCGGCCAGGTAGACCTGATATTCCCTGGCAAAATCCGCCCAGGCGTTCAGGCTGATACCTGCCTCTAGCGTTTCGGCGTGGGCATAGGCTTCTGCGCGGGTGTGGAAGGTGTAGCCGGTGTTGGCCAGCTCAGGTAGCACGATCAGGTTGGCGCCTTCTTGCGCGGCGCGACGGGCCAATGCCAGGCCTTTGCTCAGGTTGCCGTCGCAATGCTCAAGCCCGACCTGCGGGTCGTATTGAATGACGGCGATGCGAACTGGACTGACGGCGGGACAGTGTGCAGACATGGCAGCTTCCTTGTTGTGGTTGTTTTGGAAGGACGCCAGTAAAACGGGGCTGGGCTGGGGAGTGACAGTCAGGACACTCCCACCAGCTCGAAGGAAAGGAAAAGAGACATTGTAGGAATGGCCCTACAATCAACACGCTAACAGCCTTGGATCCTGACTTGATAATGCGGGTAATGGTCCAGGGTGAAACCACCGTGAAACTGTGCTGATGTTCTATCGCAAAGGTTGATCACGACATCCACAGCCGTTCGTAAACACGGCTCGGTCCAGCCGGCGTCAACAGAGAAGGACTCTCCAGCCAGATACAGGCCTGACAGGGCGCTGAAATCGCGGTTGTATTTCATCAGGTTTACCGCATCGTAATAAGTGCCTGCCCGGTACAGCTTTGCACATCCCAAGGCGTTCTTATCTGTCATCCACCGTTGTATGCGGATGTTGCGAGTCTCAATGTAGGGTGATATGGCCTCGCCTATGTTGCTACACCGCAGCAGAATTCGATCAAGCTCGTTCACGCATTTCTGTCCCAACTGCGCGTCGGAAATGCGGCCAGCTTCGTTGCATCGTCCTCCTCTCGTTGCAATAGGTGGTCGTACAGCGAGGTGCCGCTCAGTCCGATGTCTAGAAACATAAGACTTTCATCCAGCGCTGCGAGCCCGATAAATGAATAATGACCCAATGGGTGAAGGGGTTATTGATTACCACCAGCCGGCAGCCACAGGATCGGAGATATCTGTGGCTGCCGGAGAGCCATCAACTGGACTGTTACGTTTTACACCGCCAGCGCGCGCTCACGCAGCTCGCTGTTGAGGATGCGGTCGTTTTCGCTGTAGTCGACCGGGCAG
>NZ_DGIR01000041.1:20555-126607 GCF_002386445.1 Pseudomonas sp. UBA4617 | reverse complement strand
GCCGATGTCCGGCACGTGGATGTCCTGCACGCTGGCGGTAGCCGGGGCTGCGGCTGGAGCAGGCGCTGGGGCGGCTTCAGCGGCCGGAGCCGGCGCAGCAGCTTGCGCCGGAGCGGCGGCAGGCGCCTCGGGGGCCGCAGCAGCGGCACCCTCGGCTTCCAGGACCAGCAGCTCGTCGCCTTCTTTCAGGCGGTCGCCCAGTTTGACCTTCAGCTCCTTGATGACGCCGGCTTTCGGCGCCGGAATCTCCATGGAGGCCTTGTCGGACTCCAGGGTCAGCAGGCTCTGGTCAGCCTCGATACGGTCACCGACCTTGACGAACAGCTCGATGATTTCACCTTCACCGCTGCCGATGTCAGGTACGCGAATGAGTTCGCTCACTTAAAAATACTCCTCAGCAGTCCAGTGGGTTGCGCTTGTCCGGGTCGATGCCGAACTTGACGATGGCGTCAGCCACAACCTTGGGTTCGATCTCGCCACGGTCAGCCAGGGCTTCCAGCGCGGCCAGCACCACGAAGTGGCGGTCGACTTCGAAGAAGTGACGCAGCTTCTTGCGGCTGTCGCTGCGACCGTAACCGTCGGTACCCAGGACCTTGAACTCTTTGCTCGGTACCCACTGGCGGATCTGCTCGGCGAACAGCTTCATGTAGTCGGTAGAGGCGATGACCGGACCTTTGCGGCCGCTCAGGCACTGCTCGACGTAGGTCTGCTGTGGCTTCTGGCCAGGCTTCAGGCGGTTGGCGCGTTCCACTGCCAGGCCGTCGCGACGCAGTTCGTTGAAGCTGGTCACGCTCCACACGTCGGCACCGATGTTGAACTCGTCACGCAGGATCTTCGCCGCTTCGCGAACTTCGCGCAGGATGGTGCCGGAGCCCATCAGCTGTACGTGGTGCGCGGCTTCGCGGGTGTCTTCTTCGAGCAGGTACATGCCCTTGATGATGCCTTCCTCGACACCGGCCGGCATGGCTGGCTGCTGGTAGGACTCGTTCATCACGGTGATGTAGTAGAAGATGTCCTGTTGCTCTTCGGTCATCTTCTTCATGCCGTCCTGGATGATCACCGCCAGCTCGTAGCCGTAGGTCGGATCGTAGGTGCGGCAGTTCGGGATGGTGCCCGCCATCATGTGGCTGTGACCGTCTTCGTGCTGCAGGCCTTCACCGTTGAGGGTGGTACGGCCGGCGGTACCGCCGATCAGGAAGCCACGGGTACGGCTGTCGCCAGCGGCCCAGGCCAGGTCACCGATGCGCTGGAAGCCAAACATCGAGTAGAAGATGTAGAACGGCAGCATCGGCTGGTTGTGGCAGCTGTACGAGGTACCGGCAGCGATGAACGACGACATGGCGCCGGCTTCGTTGATGCCTTCCTCGAGGATCTGGCCCTTCTTGTCTTCGCGGTAGAACATCACCTGGTCTTTATCGACCGGCTCGTAGAGCTGGCCGACCGACGAGTAGATGCCCAGCTGGCGGAACATGCCTTCCATACCGAAGGTACGGGCTTCGTCCGGGATGATCGGGACGATGCGCTGGCCGATTTCCTTGTCCTTGACCAGCTGCGCCAGAATACGCACGAAGGCCATGGTGGTGGAGATTTCGCGGTCGCCCGAGCCGTCCAGGATCGCTTTCAGCGTTTCCAGTGGCGGGGTTGGCACGCTGAAGCTCTTGGCGCGGCGTTGTGGCACGAAACCGCCCAGGGCAGCACGGCGCTCGGCCAGGTACTTGGCTTCGGCAGAACCTTCTTCCGGCTTGAAGAACGGCAGGTTCTCCAGGTCGGCATCCTTGACCGGGATGTCGAAGCGGTCACGGAAGTGGCGCAGGCTGTCGACGTCGACCTTCTTGGTGTTGTGCGCGGTGTTCTTGGCTTCGCCGGCACCGGTACCGTAACCCTTGATGGTCTTGGCCAGGATGACAGTAGGCTGGTCCTTGTGGTTGACCGCCTGGTGGTACGCCGCGTAGACCTTGTACGGGTCGTGGCCGCCACGGTTGAGCTTCCAGATCTCGTCGTCGGACAGGTCTTCGACCATCGCCTTGAGCTCTGGGGTGTTGAAGAAGTGCTCGCGGACGTACGCACCGTCCTTGGCCTTGTAGTTCTGATACTCGCCGTCGATGACTTCGTCCATGCGGCGCTGCAGGGCACCGTTGGTGTCCTTGGCGAACAGTGGGTCCCAGAAGCGGCCCCAGACGACCTTGTTGACGTTCCAGCCACCACCACGGAACACGCCTTCGAGTTCCTGGATGATCTTGCCGTTGCCGCGAACCGGGCCGTCGAGGCGCTGCAGGTTGCAGTTGATGACGAAGATCAGGTTGTCCAGCTTCTCGCGGCCGGCCAGGGCGATCGCGCCCAGGGATTCCGGCTCGTCGCACTCGCCGTCGCCCATGAAGCACCAGACCTTCTGCTTGCCGGCCGGGATGAAGCCGCGCGCTTCCAGGTACTTCATGAAACGTGCCTGGTAGATGGCCTGGATCGGACCCAGACCCATCGATACGGTCGGGAACTGCCAGAAGTCAGGCATCAGCCAGGGGTGCGGGTACGAAGACAGGCCCTTGCCGTCCACTTCCTGACGGAAGTTGTTCATCTGCTCTTCGCTGATGCGGCCTTCCATGAAGGCACGGGCGTAGACGCCTGGCGAAGCATGGCCCTGGAAGAAGATCAGGTCGCCGCCGTGTTCTTCGGTCGGGGCCTGGAAGAAGTAGTTGAAGCCGATGTCGTACAGGGTGGCGCTGGAGGCGAAGCTGGAGATGTGTCCGCCCAGGTCCGAGTCTTTCAGGTTGGTACGCATGACCATGGCCAGGGCGTTCCAACGCACCATCGAGCGAATGCGGCGTTCCATGAACAGGTCGCCAGGCATGCGTGCTTCGTGGGTGACAGGGATGGTGTTGCGGTATGGCGTGGTGATCGCGTATGGCAGCTGGGAGCCACTACGGGTGGCCAGCTCGCCCATACGGGTCATCAGGTAATGAGCGCGGTCTTCGCCTTCTTTGTCGAGGACCGACTCCAGGGCATCCAGCCATTCCTGGGTTTCGATTGGATCGAGGTCTTGCATGGCTTGCTCCAGGGCGGAAAGGCAACCAGAATCGATTGCCTGAGTTTGCGACTGGCCTTATGGGCAGACGTCGTGAATTCTTGGATTACCGGGGTGTCCTCCGGCGCCGTGTAGTTTTACTACATTTGCTTTCGCATTTCATGCTTTTACACGACAGGGGTAGTAGTAAAACTACATTCGTGCGACGTTTCGTCGCATGCTGGCTTGTGAGGAAAAACGTTCATGTTGGTTGGCATTGTGGCGCTAGCGGGTAATTTTTGATGGTTGTTGCCAATTTTAAGGCTGTTTCAGCTATTTCCAACTTTTGTACGACAGTCCAACCGTGGTCCGGTTTCCCTTTGGCCGCTTTTTCCCCTCTATTTCACGCCGATCAAGGATAGACCATGCGCCTGCCTTTGCCGTCCGATCTGCCCGCCACCTTGCAACCGCTGGTCGCTCGCAACCAGCAATTCCTTCGCGATGCCGTGGCGTTTCACCCGGAACTCGACCTGCAGGCCTGGGGCCCGGCGCACCGGCAACAGTTCGACCAGGTAGCCGCTGCCAGCGACTTCGTGCTTGGCCTGGCCCGGCGCGAGCCGGCCATGTTGTTTGGCTTGCTGGCCAGTGGCGAGATGGACCGGCCGTACGCCATGGGTGAGCTGCGTGGGCACATCGCCACAGCCGCCCAGGCGGCGCAGAGCGAGGACGAGCTGGCGCGCAACCTGCGTCGCGAGCGCAACCGCCAGCAGTTGCGCATCATCTGGCGCGACATCACCCGCCAGGCCGCGCTGGGTGAAACCTGCCGCGACCTGTCCGACCTGGCCGATGCCGCCATTGATGCGGCCTATCAATGGCTGTACCCGCGGCATTGCCAGCAGTTTGGCACGCCGATCGGCAACCGCAGCGGCCAACCGCAGCACATGGTGGTGCTGGGCATGGGCAAGCTGGGTGCGGTGGAGCTGAACCTGTCGTCGGACATCGACCTGATCTTCGCCTTCCCCGAAGGCGGCGAAACCGAAGGGGTGAAGCGCTCGCTGGATAACCAGGAGTTCTTCACCCGCCTGGGCCAGCGCCTGATCAAGGCACTGGACCCGGTCACCGTGGACGGCTTCGTGTTCCGCGTCGACATGCGCCTGCGCCCCTACGGCTCGGCTGGCGCACTGGTGCTCAGCTTCAATGCGCTGGAGCAGTATTACCAGGACCAGGGCCGCGACTGGGAACGCTACGCGATGATCAAGGCGCGCGTGGTGGCTGGTGATCAGGCCGCCGGCGCACAGTTGCAGGAGATGCTGCGGCCATTCGTGTATCGCCGCTACCTGGACTTCTCTGCGATCGAAGCGCTGCGCACCATGAAGCAGTTGATCCAGCAGGAAGTGCGGCGCAAGGGCATGGCCGACAACATCAAGCTGGGCGCCGGCGGCATACGCGAGGTGGAATTCATCGCCCAGGCGTTCCAGCTGATCCACGGTGGGCGCGACCTCAGCCTGCAGCAACGGCCATTGCTGAAAGTGCTGGCCACCCTCGAAGGCCAGGGCTACCTGCCGCCCGCCGTGGTGTCCGAGCTGCGCGAGGGCTACGAGTTCCTGCGCTATACCGAACACGCCATCCAGGCCATCGCCGACCGCCAGACGCAAATGTTGCCGGACAGCGAGCTTGACCAGGCGCGGGTGGCCTACATGCTCGGCTTTGTCGACTGGCAGAGCTTCCAGGACCAGCTGGTGTACTGGCGAGGCCGTATCGACTGGCACTTCCGCCAGGTGATCGCCGACCCGGACGACGACGACGGCGAAGGCGAACTGGTGGTAGGTGGTGAATGGTCGCCACTGTGGGAGCAGGCGCAGGATGAAGAGGCTGCGGGCCGCCAACTGGAAGAGGCCGGTTTCAAGCAGCCCGCCGACGCCCTGCGGCGCCTGGCTGCGCTGCGTTCGAGCCCGCAGCTGCGTTCGATGCAGCGTATCGGCCGTGAGCGCCTGGATGCCTTTATTCCCCGGTTGCTGGCCCAGACAGTCGAACATGCCGACCCCGACCTGGTGCTGGAGCGTGTGCTGCCGCTGGTCGAAGCCGTGGCGCGGCGTTCTGCCTACCTGGTGCTGCTGACCGAAAACCCCGGCGCCCTGGGCCGCCTGTTGACTCTCTGCGCCGCCAGCCCCTGGATCGCCGAGCAAATTGCCCGCTACCCGCTGCTGCTCGATGAGCTGCTCAACGAAGGCCGCCTGTACAGCCCGCCGCTGGCGCCGGAACTTGCCAGCGAGCTGCGCGAGCGCCTGACGCGTATCCCCGAGGACGACCTGGAGCAGCAAATGGAAGCGCTGCGCCATTTCAAGCTGGCCCACAGCCTGCGCGTGGCTGCCTCGGAGATCAGCGGCAACCTGCCATTGATGAAGGTCAGCGACTACCTGACCTGGTTGGCCGAAGCCATCCTCGACCAGGTGCTGGCCCTGGCCTGGCGCCAGACCGTGGCCCGTCATGGCCAGCCCAAGCGCAGTGACGGCAGCCTGTGCGACCCGGGCTTCATCATCATTGGTTACGGCAAGGTCGGTGGCCTGGAACTCGGCCACGGCTCGGACCTGGACCTGGTGTTCATTCATGACGGCGACCCGCAGGCGGAAACCGACGGCGCCAAGCCGATCGACGGTGCGCAGTTCTTCACCCGGCTGGGCCAGCGCATCATCCACCTGCTGGCCACCCAGACCAACTCCGGCCAGCTGTATGACGTGGACATGCGCCTGCGCCCGTCCGGGGCCGCCGGGCTGCTGGTCAGCTCGCTGGGCGCGTTCGAGCGCTACCAGCAGAACGAAGCCTGGACCTGGGAGCACCAGGCCCTGGTGCGGGCCCGGGTACTGGTGGGCTGCCCGCAGGTGGGGGCAGCGTTCGAAGGCGTGCGCGCCAAGGTGCTGGGCCAGCCTCGCGATCTGCAGAAACTGCGCAGCGAAGTGAGCGAAATGCGCGCCAAGATGCGCGACAACCTTGGCACCAAGGCCACCGCTGCCGGCACCGCGGCCAATGCGTTCGAGCCCGGTGTGCCGTTCGATATCAAGCAGGATGCCGGCGGTATCGTCGATATCGAATTTATGGTGCAATACGCCGCCTTGGCCTGGTCGCATGACCATCCGGCCTTGCTTCGATGGACCGATAACATCCGCATTCTGGAAGAGCTGGAGCAGGCAGGTCTGATGCCGGCCAGTGACGCGGTGCTGTTGCGTGAAGTGTACAAGGCGTTTCGCTCTGCCTCGCACCGCCAGGCCCTGCAGAAGCAGGCCGGGGTGATCGACGCCGCGCAGTTTGCCGATGAACGCCGTGAGGTGCGGCGGATCTGGGGTGAACTGGGTTTGACTTGAAGGCCTGCGCCGGCCCTGTGGGAGCGGGTTTACCCGCGAAGAAGACGGCGCGGTGCATGGCACCGGCTTCGCCGGTGTTCGCGGGTGAACCGCTCCCACAGGGTCTGTGATCAGCGACGGATATGCCTGAGTGGTACACTGTCGGCCACATAGCCTGAATATAAAGAGGGGAGGCCAGGCTGTACTGCAGCCTGTCGCCTCCCCGAGTGTTTCTGGACCAAGCATGAGAATACTGATCATTGGCCCCAGCTGGGTCGGCGACATGGTGATGGCGCAGACCCTGTTCCAGTGCCTGAAACAGCAGCATCCCGACTGCGTGATCGATGTGCTCGCCCCCGAGTGGAGCCGGCCGATCCTCGAACGCATGCCCGAGGTCCGTCAGGCCTTGAGCTTCCCGCTCGGCCACGGCGCGCTGGAACTGGCCACGCGACGACGCATCGGCAAGTCCCTGGCCGGCCAGTATGACCAGGCCATCCTGCTGCCCAACTCGTTGAAGTCGGCGCTGGTGCCGTTCTTTGCCGGTATCCCGAAACGCACCGGCTGGCGCGGCGAGATGCGCTTCGGCCTGCTGAACGACGTGCGCAAGCTGGACAAGGCCCGCTATCCGCTGATGATCGAGCGTTTCATGGCCCTGGCCTACGCGCCCGGTGCCGAGTTGCCGCAACCGTATCCGCGCCCCAGCCTGCAGATCGAAGCACAGAGCCGCGATGCCGCCCTGGCCAAGTTCGGCCTGGAGCTGGACCGCCCGGTGCTGGCGCTGTGCCCCGGCGCCGAGTTCGGCGAGGCCAAGCGCTGGCCGGCCGAGCACTATGCCAGCGTGGCCGATGCAATGATCCGTCAAGGCTGGCAGGTATGGCTGTTCGGCTCGAAGAACGATCACCCGGTCGGTGAGCAGATCCGCGACCGGCTGATCCCGGGCCTGCGTGAAGAGTCGTCCAACCTGGCCGGGGAAACGTCGCTGGCCGAGGCCATCGACCTGATGTCCTGCGCCGACGCCGTGGTGTCCAACGACTCTGGCCTGATGCACGTGGCCGCAGCCCTGAACCGGCCGCTGGTGGCAGTGTACGGCTCGACATCGCCGGGCTTCACCCCGCCGCTGGCCGAGCACGTGGAGGTGGTGCGCACCGGCATCGAGTGCAGCCCGTGCTTCGACCGTACCTGCCGCTTCGGCCATTACAACTGCCTGCGCCTGCTGGAGCCGGGCAACGTCGTTACCGCCCTGCACCGCCTGAGCGGGCCGGAGCTGATCGATACCGTGGCCGAGGTCGACTAAGTGCGGGTACTGATCATCAAGACCTCGTCGCTGGGTGATGTGATCCACACCCTGCCGGCGCTTACCGATGCCGCCCACGCCATTCCCGGTATCCGCTTCGACTGGGTGGTGGAAGAAGGCTTCGCCGAAATCCCCAGCTGGCACCCGGCGGTCGACCAGGTCATCCCGGTGGCCATCCGTCGCTGGCGCAAGAACCTGTGGCAAACCATCAAGAGCGGCGAGTGGAAAGCGTTCAAGCAACGAATGCGCGAGCGCCAGTACGATCTGGTGATCGACGCCCAGGGCCTGGTCAAGTCGGCCTGGCTGACCCGCTACGTAAAAGCGCCGGTGGCTGGGCTGGATCGCTACTCGGCCCGCGAAGGCTGGGCCAGCCGCTTCTATGATCGGCGCCTGTCGGTTGCCGTCGGCCAGCATGCAGTAGAACGGGTACGCCAGCTGTTCGCCATGGCCCTGGCCTACGACCTGCCGGAAGGCATCGGCAACTACGGCCTTGACCTTGACCGCCTGCAGCTGCCGCCCGCCGCTCCTTACGTGGTGTTCCTGCATGGCACCACCTGGGCGACCAAGCACTGGCCCGAAGCCTACTGGCGCGATTTGGCCGAGCGCATGGGCCGGCGCAGGCTGGAAGTGCGCCTGCCGTGGGGCAACCCGGCCGAGAAGGCGCGGGCCGAGCGCATTGCCCAGGGCTTGAACAATTGCCAGGTGCTCCCCAGATTGAACCTGGCCGGTGTTGCCCGCGTACTCGCGGCGGCCAAGGCCTGCGTGGCCGTCGATACCGGCCTGGGCCACCTGGCGGCGGCCCTCGATGTGCCCACCATTTCGCTGTTTGGCCCGACCAACCCGGGGCTGACCGGCGCCTACGGACGGACCCAGATTCACCAGGCCAGTGACTGGCCATGCGCTCCCTGCCTGCAGAAGAAGTGCACTTACAAACCGAGCGCCGACGACCTGCGCCGGTACGATCTGAAACGCGAGTGGCCGCTGTGCTTCACTCGCCTGAATCCCGAGCATGTGGCGAGCCGCTTGAGCGCGCTGCTGCTGGCTGAGGATGTCCGTTGATGCAACTGGCTTTCGTGCTGTACAAATATTTCCCCTTCGGCGGGCTGCAGCGCGATTTCATGCGCATTGCCCTGGAGTGCCAGAAGCGGGGCCACCAGATCCGTGTCTACACCCTGATCTGGGAGGGTGACATTCCGCCAGGCTTCGAAGTGCTGGTGGCGCCGGTGAAGGCGATCTTCAACCACCGTCGCAACGAGAAGCTCAGCGCCTGGATGGCTGCCGACCTGGCCAAGCGCCCGGTCGATCGCCTGGTCGGCTTCAACAAGATGCCGGGGCTGGACGTGTACTACGCCGCCGACGGCTGCTTCGAGGACAAGGCGCAGACCCTGCGTGGCGGCCTGTACCGCCGCTGGGGTCGCTACCGGCATTTCGCCGAGTACGAACGTGCGGTGTTCGCCAAGGACGCGCATACCGAAGTGCTGATGATTTCCGAAGTGCAGCAACCGCTGTTCATCAAGCACTACGGCACCCCGGTGGAACGTTTCCATCTGCTGCCGCCAGGCATTTCCCAGGACCGCCGCGCGCCGGCCAACGCTGCCGAGATCCGCGCCGAGTTCCGCAAGGAGTTCAACCTCGGCGATGACGACCTGTTGCTGGTGCAGATCGGCTCTGGCTTCAAGACCAAGGGCGTGGACCGCAGCCTCAAGGCCTTGGCCGCACTGCCATCGGCCCTGCGCAAGCGGACCAGGCTGATGGTGATCGGCCAGGACGACCCGAAGGTGTTCCAGTTGCAAAGCGCTACCCTGGGCCTGGGCGAGCAGGTGCAGTTTCTCAAGGGGCGCAGCGACATCCCGCGTTTCCTGCTGGGCGCCGACCTGCTGATCCACCCGGCGTACAACGAGAACACCGGCACGGTACTGCTCGAAGCGCTGGTGGCCGGCCTGCCGGTGCTGGTTTCCAAGGTGTGCGGCTACGCCCACTACATCGCCGAGGCAGACTCTGGCCTGGTGCTGGACGAGCCGTTCGAACAAGAGCAGCTCAATACCTGTCTGCAGCGCATGCTCGAAGACCAGCAGGCTCGTGCCAGCTGGTCGCGCAACGGCCTGGTGTTTGCTGAAACCGCCGATCTGTACAGCATGCCGCAGCACGCTGCCGACGTGATCCTGGGGCAGGAGTCCGCATGAAGCTGATACTGGCCGAACCGTTCAAGCACCTGTGGGCCGGGCGGGATGCCTTCGATGCCGTGGAAGCGCTGCAAGGCGAGGTCTACCGCGAGCTGGAAGGGCGCCGTACGCTGCGCACCGAGGTCGCCGGAGAGGGTTTCTTCGTCAAGATTCACCGCGGCATCGGCTGGGGCGAGATCTTCAAGAACCTGTTTACTGCCAAGCTGCCGGTACTGGGTGCTGGCCAGGAATGGCAGGCCATCCAGCGCTTGCACGAGGTTGGCGTGCCGACCATGACGGCGGTTGCCTATGGCGAGCGTGGTAGCAACCCGGCCGCGCAACATTCGTTCATCATCACCGAAGAACTGGCGCCGACCATCAGCCTGGAAGACTTCAGCATCGACTGGGTCCGGCAACCCCCCGAGCCGCGCCTGAAGCGCGCGCTGATCGCCGAGGTGGCCAGGATGACCGGCGGCATGCACCGTGCCGGGGTCAACCACCGCGACTGCTACATCTGCCACTTCCTGCTGCATACCGACCGTCCGGTGACGGCGGATGACTTCAGACTGTCGGTTATCGACCTGCACCGCGCGCAGACCAGGGCGAAAATCAGCCGCCGCTGGCGCGACAAGGACCTGGCCGCGCTGTACTTCTCGGCGCTGGACATCGGCCTCACCCAGCGCGACAAGCTGCGCTTCCTGCGTGGGTATTTCCAGCGCCCGCTGCGGCAGGTGCTCAAGGACGAGGCAGCGCTGCTCGCGTGGCTGGAGCGCAAGGCGCAGAAACTCTATGACCGCAAGCAACGCTATGGGGATGCACTCTGATGTCGGGTTGGACACTGGCGCCGGGCTATGAACACCTGGCGGCGGACTTCGGCAGCCTCGAGGCGGTATTTGCTCTGCAAGGCGAACGCCTGACCCGTGATCCGCTTAGCGAAGTGGTGCGCATCACGCGTGACGGGGTCAATTACTACGTCAAGCGCTACACCGGGGCCGGCAAGCACATGCGCCGTTACCTGGGGCGGCCGCGGATCAAGGCTGAATGGCAAAACCTGAAGCTGTTCGCCAAGTGGGGCATTCCCACCGCCGAGGTGGTGGCCTGGGGCCTGGAGCGCAATGGCCTGGCCTTCGCGCGGGGGGCGATGATTACCCGTGAGCTGCCACGTACCGAAGACCTGTCGGCGCTGGCCGAGCGCAACGATGCACGCCTGGGCGACCGCGCCTGGGTCGGGCATGTCAGCACCCAGCTCGCGCGCCATACCCGGGTCATGCACAAGCACCATTTCGCTCATAACGACCTGAAATGGCGCAACCTGCTGGTCGATGACCAAGGCACGCTATTCTTCATTGACTGCCCCACCGGCGACTTCTGGCGCGGTTTCATGTGGCGGCACCGGATGATCAAGGACCTGGCATGCCTGGACAAAGTGGCCAAGTACCACCTGTCGGCGACCCAACGCCTGCGGTTCTACCTGCAATACCGTGGCCGCGACCGGTTGAATGTGCGCGACAAGAAGCGCATTCGCCAGGTGGTGGGCTTTTTCGAGGGAAGGGAATGACCGATTACCTGGCCAGCGCGGACCACGCGCTGCTCAAGCGCCACGGCCTGGACGACTTCGAGGCATTGTGGGCGCTACAACTGGATGCCGTGGATGAACCGAACACCGGTCGTGGCGGCTGGAGCAGCGTGTTTCGCCTGGAACTCGAAGGCAAGGGCTATTACCTCAAGCGCCAGTGCGACTACCTGACCCGGACCTTGCACCGGCCATTCGGCGAGCCAACCTTCGCCCGTGAATTCCGCAATATCAGCCGCTACCAGAAGCTGCACATTCCTGCCTTGCAGGCGGTGTTCTATGGCGAGCGCAAGCAAGGCGGCCAACACCGGGCCATCCTGATGACGCGCGCCCTGGACGAATGGGTCGACCTCGACAGCCTGCTGGCCCGCTGGGCACAACTGGAGCATGCCGAACGCAATGGCGTCCTGCAGGCCTGCGGCCAGCTGGCGCGCACCTTGCACAGTGCCGGGCAGGTGCATGGCTGCTTCTACCCCAAGCACATCTTCCTGCGCCAGCGCCGGGATGGCTGGGACGCACAACTGATCGACCTGGAAAAGACCCGTCCCCTGCTGTTCGGCATGCGTGACCGCCTCAAGGACCTGGAGCCGCTATTGCGCCGTGCCCGGTCCTGGAACGAGCACGATGTACGTACGTTGCTGGCCACTTACCTGGCGCAGCCAGCCGGTGGCACGCTGGTCGATACCTGGCTGCAACGCCTGACGCAACGCCGTCGTGAAAAAGAGGCCCGCTGATGCGTTTGTCTGAACTGAAAGAGGCCGGGCGCAACCCATCGCTGCCCCTGAGCATCACCCTGGCCGACGCGGCCGGCAGCGCTGAGCTGCAATTGCTCAGCCTGTTGCGCGTGCTGCCAGGCCAGCGCTACGTGGGCGCCGGGGTTTGGCGCGGCACGCCGGTGTTGGCCAAGCTCATGGTCGGTGGCAGCGCCGCCCGGCATTTCCAGCGAGAACTGCAGGGCGTGAAGCTGCTGGCCGAGCAGGGCCTGACCACGCCGAAACTGCTGGCCGATGGGCTCAAGGAAGGCGAGGGCGGTTGGCTGCTGTTCGAGTTTCTCGACGCTGCCGAGAGCCTGGCCGATGCCTGGGCGGCAGTGGAAGACTTGCCGGTACTGGCCGATGAGCAGCACCTGGTGCTGGGCGAGGCGCTCACCGCTGTGGCACACATGCATGCCAAGGGCCTGTGGCAGGAGGACCTGCACCTGGACAACCTGTTACGCCACGGCGGCAAGCTGTACCTGATCGACGGCGCCGGCATCAAGGCCGAAACGCCAGGCCAGCAGCTGTCGCGCCCGCGGGTCCTGGAAAACCTCGGCGTGTTCTTCGCCCAGTTGCCCAAGCGCCTGGAGCCGTTCATCGAGGAGCTGCTGGTGCATTACTTGCTGGCCAACGCCGAACATGCGCTGCCGCTGGAAGCCTTGCAGAAGCAAGTGGACAAGGTGCGCAACTGGCGCCAGAAGGACTACCTGGCAAAGGCCGGTCGCGAATGCAGCCTGTTCAGCGTCCAGCGCAGCCTGTCAGGCCTGCGCGCGATCCGGCGCGCCGAAGTCGAAGCCATGCTGCCGGTGCTGGCGCAGGCTGACCAGTGGATCGACCGGGGCCACCTGTACAAGACTGGAGGTGCGGCAAGTGTCGCGCGCATCGAGGTAGGCGACCGTACGCTGGTGCTCAAACGCTACAACATCAAGAACACCGCACACTGGATCAAGCGGTTCTGGCGCCCGAGCCGGGCCTGGCATTCGTGGATCGAAGGACATCGCCTTGAGTTTCTCGATATAGCCACCCCACGTCCGCTGGCGGTGCTGGAGCAACGCGTGATGGGCTTGCGCAGCCGTGCCTATCTGGTCACCGAGTATGTCGATGGCCCGGACCTGACCGAGTGCTTCGCGCCCTATGTGGAGGATGGCAATGCCCCCGAAGAGCAGGTGGATGCGCTGGTGCATGTGATGCAGCAACTGATTCGCGAGCGTATCAGCCACGGCGACTTCAAGGGCCACAACCTGTTCTGGGACAAAGGCCGCTGGTCGCTGATCGACCTCGATGCGATGTGCCAACATGCCACTCAGCTCAGCTTCGCCCCGGCTTACGCCCGTGACCGGGCGCGGCTCCTGCGCAACTGGCCGAGCGGAAGTGGCCTGTATCAGCGGCTCGACCGGCTGCTGCCAAGGCTTGCCGAGTAGGCATCCGGCAACGGCAGCCACTCACTGCTGCGCCCTGCCTGGCGCACGCGGATTCGCCACTGGCCGTGCAGCCAGCGCAAGGTCGCCCAGGGCACGACCTTGGCCTGGGCGGCCTCGGGTATCTGTAAATGGTAGCGGTCGGGCAACAGGTGCCGACGTAATGGCAGTTGCCCGCTGCGGGTCTGCAGGTACAGCTGATCGTGTGCCTGGAACAGACCTTCAGGTTCGCCTGCCAACGTGCCGTGCAGGTGCACCTTCAGGCGGCAATCATCAAACAGACGTTCCAGGTTCGGTAGGCCGTCGTACCACAGCAATGGCGAGTCGATCACCCAGTCACCGTTGGCCAGGCGCTTGATGGGCTGCGTGAGGTAGGCGTCGGGCACGTCCGGGTCGATCGCCCGCCAGCGGCTGCCATCGAAGGAAACCTTGTAGTAGCGACCGTGGCGGTCCTGAATGAAGTACTCGGACAATCCTTCAAAGGCTGATGCCTTCTCATACACTTGCTCGCCATGCACGCCGTCGATTCGATAACGCAGGGAGCTGGTTTCCGGGTTGATGCTGAAACGCAGTGGTAGCGGCAATGGTGGTTGCTTGGGCATGCCGCGCATCAGGCGGCGCATCAGCCCGGTACTGGCCAGGCTGGTGCCGGCATCGTTGATATGGCTTAGGGCATTGTAGGCATGAGTCAGTACTCCGTTGAGGTCCTCGCGGCGATACGCTTCGACGCCGTTCCAGATTTCCAGGGCCATGCGCCCAAGTGAAAGCGGGATCATGAGTTTCACCGGTAGAACGATGCTGATCAGGTCCAGCAGGGTCCAGCTTAACGACAGCGCTTGCTCGGCATCGACCTCGGCTGTACTGCGGCTGTCACTGTCAGCCGCTGCCAGCAGGCTGCGAACTTCAGCCATGTAGCAACTGTAGAACAGGTCGTCGTTGATGGCGGGGGTTTGCAACTGCTTGCCCAGCCCACCGTTGCGCAGAAGATCCTCGACCCAGGAGGGTGGCAGAAGCATGAGACGTTGTGCGATATAGGTGCGCAGTGGTGGTTTGTCGCGAAGCAGCTTCAGCAACGCACGTGGCCCTGAAAATGACCGCCAGGCACGCCTGTCGGGTGCGTCGGGCGTATAGAGCACGAACGAGCTGACGCTGGGCGAGTTACTGGCAAGCAGCAGCACTCCCTGCACCGTATGTTGATGGACCAGGAGCTGGCGGACCACCACGGTGTGCCCATCCACGGGTGGGCGCAGGGCATTGTGCGGCTGTGCCAGTACTTGCTCTATCCAACGGTAGTCCCGTTCCGACCAGGCCTGCGACAAGTGCCCTGCATAGCGCGCCTTGGCTGCTTCGGCGCGCATGCGGGCCCGATTGACCTTGGCGTGGGCGTGCAGTCGCCACCTTCCCGCAGATGAGTCGATCAGTTGGGTACGCAGGTAGCTCGCATAGCCATCCCCCACATTCAGACTTCTGACCAGCGCCTTGATGTATGCAGGGCTCAGTGCTGCTGGAAGGCTTGTACCGTCACGGGCCGTCACCCGCGCGGTCAGCCAGAAGTCATAGTCGAACCATGCCAGGTTGCGTACGGCCAGTTCATCCAGCGGATAACTCATGCGTACGGCTTCCACCAGCTCGCCATTGACCCTCTGGAAACCTCGCCAGGTGACGTAGATCGAGGGATTCAGCGGGTTGATCCAAGGCCCGGTCTGACGCGTGTGAACGACGTTGACGATGATATTTGAAGGTGCAATCGTCAGCCCCAGATCGTTGCGTAGCCTGGATCGCACGCGTTCCCTGGCCCAGGCTTGCAACGTATTGGCCTGTTTGAACTGCCTGAGGGTAAGAATGCCGGGGGCCGCAACGCTTTGGCCGGCGGCAACAAGCTCCTGCATGCTTTGCATGATGTGAGTGAGCGCCTGCGGACTTGCCGAGCGTAGCCAGTCGGGAAGGTTTTTCTCAAGGAGCATGGCGTAGCGGGTATCGAGCAGGGCCTTGCTACCGGATTCCTCCGCAAGCGTCATGGCTTTGCGCAAATCGTCGACGGCCACAGTTGCATTTGGCGGCAGCCTCGACCAGACGAGGTTGAGCCGCAGGCGCTGCGCATCGAGCAGGCTATCGACCTGATCCAGCAGGGGGTCATCGGCGTACCACTTGTAACTCAGGCGGTCGGCTTGCCCGGCGGTTTCGATGCGTCCTTCGTCTACCAGCAACTGCAGCAGCGGGGAGCGCTGCAGCGGGTCGTCGAGGCGTTCGCACAGTTCGTGGTGCAAGTCACCCAGTGATGAATAGGTTTCAATGCCTTGGGACAGTCCGCAGAGTATTACCGGGCCTGTCGCCTGGCCGGGCTCAAGGTCGTTACCTTCTTCCTGACCGGTAACGATCACGAACATGCCGGGGAGGCTCGCTCGCCATGCCGGGCTGCTGCGCGAGAGGGTGGGGCGGTAGGCCTGGGCGCGCTGTGCCCGTGGCTGGGCGCTGCGCTGCCAGGCGCAGGGCAGGTCGAGAAAAGTGGTGATGACGGTAGCCAGGTCTGTGCTCAGCGTCTGGTCGGCCAGGCGCAGGGCAATTTCGGCATGCATCATTGCACGACGAATGTCGGCAAGCCGAACGCGTCGCGAACGGCCCTGGCGATCGACAGCGGCCCAGAACTCGGCAATTTCGCCATGCAGCTGCTGGCGTGATGGCTGTGGCAGGCCAGGGGCCGGCATCTTTGCAAGCAGCTCCAGCACTTGCAGGTTCAGGAAGTCGATACGTTGCAGGGGTAGCATGCTGAGCTCCTGGCGAATGGGAGCAGGCATTTTGCGGGCCGATGCGGTGGCCGGGCGGTAGCTGGCTACCTCACCGCCACAGCAGGCTGCGCAGGCCTAGCCATGCCGGGATGCCAAGGCCGAACCAGGCAAGCATGTCCCAGGCGCCGTCACCGAGCAGGGCCGCGAACAAACCCAGTGCACCGAGCAGGGCAATGGCTGCCGGCCAGGCAAAGACCTTGGCAGAAGATTGCGAACGATGGCTCATGCCTTTACCGCCCTGGCACGCCGTTGCTTGCCCCACCATAGATAGACGCCACTGCCGAGCACCACGATCGTCAGCACGTCGAGCACGGCCCAGAGGATCTGCATGGGCCTGCCGCCGTAATCACCAAAGTGCAGCGGCTGCGACAACCCCATTGCATCCATGTACCAGGGACGAGCGCCAACGGCGGTCACTTGCAGGGTGCGCGCATCGATCAGCACCGGTGTCAGCAGGTGCGAGGTCAGGTGCGTGGTGCCCTTCATGAACACCGCATAGTGATGCTCGCTGGAGAAACGGGTACCGGGGAAGGCAATAAAGTCGGGACGCATGCCAAGGGTGGATTGCCTGGCGATGCTTGGCAGCTGGCTGATCGAGGCGCGCTCGGTGAGGGGTGGGGCGTCACGATAAGGGGCAACCATGGCCGCCAGGCTGTCGTTGCGCCAGGCCGCAATGACCAGGTCGGACAGCGCGCTGATGACTCCGGTGACCCCTACCGTCAGTGCCCAGGCCAAGGTCACGATGCCGATCAGGTTATGCAGGTCGAGCCAACGCAAGTGGCGGGACCTGTCATGGCGTACCGTACCGAACTGGAGGCGACGCATGAATGGCGCGTAGAGCACGATGCCGGAAATGATCGCGACCATGAACAGTACGCCCATCGAGGCCAGCAGCAGCTTGCCGGGCAACCCGGCGAACATGTCGACGTGCAGGCGCAGCATCACCATCATGAAGCCGCCATTGGCGGCGGGCATGGGCACCGGCTCGCCGGTGCGGGCGTCGAGCATGAAGGTATGCGAGGCGTTGGGTTCGGTGCCGGCGGTGGCAGCCGTGATGGCTATCACGCCGTTGGGTTCGTCTTCGTCGTAGCCGAAGTACTGCACCACCTCGCCTGGGCGATGCTGTTCGGCGCTGGCCAGCAGTTGCTGAAGGTCCAGATGCGGGGTGTCGGCCGGCATTTCGCGCAGTTCGGGCGCGTCGCCGAGCAACTGTTCGAGTTCGTGGTGGAAGATCAGTGGCAGGCCGGTGAGCGCCAGCAACAGCAGGAACAGTGTGCAGATCAGGCTGCTCCAGGTGTGGATCACCGACCAGCGGCGGATGGTTGGGCTTTTCATCACGGTACCGATTGCTTGCCTGTTGGTGCCTGGGGCCGCAAGGCGGCCCCAGTGCACTCAGAACTTATAAGTGGCACTGGCCACGACGCTACGCTCGTCACCGTAGTAGCAGTAGTACGAGTCACAGGTGGAGAGGTAGTCTTTGTCCAGCAGGTTGGTGGCATTGACCGCCACTGAAGCGCCCTTCAGGCTGTTGTTCAGGCGGCCCAGGTCGTAATGCACGGAAGCATCGAAAACCGTGTAGGCGTTGGCCTTGCCCAGGTAGGTATTGGCCTGGTCGCCATAGGAATTGCCGGTATACCGCGCACCCAGGCCAATGCCGAAGCCATCGAGTACGCCCGCATGCCAGGTGTAGTCGCCCCACACCGACGCCTGCTGGTTGGGCATCAGTTGCAGGCGGTTGCCTTTGAAATCGCCGTCCTGCACTTCCGACTTGGCCAGGGTGTAGGCGGCAATCAGCTTCAGGTTCTCGGTCACATCGGAAACTGCTTCGAGTTCCAGGCCACGCACTTTCACTTCGCCGGTCTGGCTGGTGATGGTCACGCCACCGACGCTGTCGGTCACCGAGACGTTTTTCTGGGTCAGGTCATACACGGCCGCCGACAGCAGGGTGTTGGAGCCCGGAGGCTGGTATTTCACGCCCAGTTCCCACTGCTTGCCTTCGGTGGGCTTGAACGAGTCGGTTGCCGACACACTGGCATTGCTGGACGGCTGGAACGACTCGGCATACGACAGGTAGGGTACGAAGCCTGAATCGAACACGTAGCTGATGGCTGCGTTGCCGCTGAACTTCTTGTCGCGCTGGGTATTGGTGGCATCGCTCTGGTTGAAGAATCTGGTGCCGGTATGCACCCAGTCTTCACGCCCACCGAGGGTCAGGCGCCAATTGTCGAGGGCCATCTGGTCCTGGACATACACGCCGGTCTGGCGGGTTTTCTGGTTGTAGTCGTAGAACGCGGTGGAGCGGTCCGGACGGGTGATCGGCAGCCCGTAAACCGGTTTGTTGACGTTGCTGTCCGGCACGTTGAAGCCGAATATCGACAGGTAGTTGGTATTGATGCGCTGGTGGTCCAGGCCGATCAGCAAGGTGTGGGTAATGTCACCGGTGGCAAAGTCGGCCTGGAAGTTGTTATCCACCGCGAACTGGCTGATGTCCTCGTCGGTGTTGGTGGACATGCGGCTGACCGTGCCGTCGTCTTTCACCGGAGGATTGTCCTTGTTGTAACTACCGGGCGTGATCGTCTGGAAGGCCAGATCCGACTTGGTGTAGCGCAGATTCTGACGGAACTGCCACACGTCGTTGATGCGGTGCTCGAAGGCGTAGCCCAGCGCGTAGTAGGTGCGGTCGTAGAATTCGTAGTCAGGGTCACCGAGGTTCTTGTGGTGGGAGATCTTGCCGAACGGCATGTCGATCTTGGTGCCCTGGATTGGCCGGAACTGGCTGGTGGCGCCGGTATCGTCGCGGGTGAACTGGGTGAGCAAGGTGAGCGAGGTGTCTTCGTCGATGTTCCAGGTCAGGCTCGGGGCGATGTTGTAGCGCTTGTCGTCGATATGGTCGATCTGCGTACCACCGTCGCGGATGACCCCGCTGACGCCATACAGAAAGCGGCCTTCGTCGTCGATCTTGCCGGTGCTGGCGAAGTTGATCTGGCGATGGTTGTCGCTGCCGTATTGCAGCTCGACTTCATGCGCGCTTTCCGCTTGCGGGCGGCGGCTGACCATGTCCAGTAGGCCACCGGGCGGAGTCTGGCCATAGATCGACGAAGCCGGCCCGCGCAGCAGGGCGAGGCGGTCGAGGTTCCAGGTCTCGGCTTTTGGGTTGGCGTATACCCCACGTGGCAACGGCAGGCCATCGAGAAACTGGGTCGGCTCGAAGCCCCGCACGCGCATCCAGTCATACCGCGTGTCACTGCCAAAGCTGGCCGACACGATACCCGGCATGTAGCGCACGGCATCGTCGAGGCTGTGTACGCCGCGGTCTTTCATTTGCTCGCGGGTGGCGACGGAGACCGAACGCGGCACCTCGACCAGGGCGGTATCGGTCTTGGTACCGACGGCTGTGCGCTTGGCCACGTAGCCTTCGACCGGACCCCACGCGCTTTCGCTGATGCTGGCCCCCTCCACGGTGGTTGCCGGCAAGGCCAGGCTGCCTTGCGGGACTGGCACCAGACTGTAGCTGCCAACGCTGCTCTGTTGCAGCTGTAGCCCGGTGCCGAGCAAGGCGGCCTGGAGCGCGCCCAGGCCGTCGTACTGGCCGCTTACCGGGGCCGAACTGCGGCCGCTGACCAGAGCCGGGTCGATGGCCAGGGCGATGCCGGTCTGGCTGGCGATCTGGTTGAGGGTGGAAGCCAGCGGGGCGCTGGGCAGGTCGTAGGCGCGCGCGGCGGTTGGCTCGGCGGCGTACAGGGCAGGGCTGACCACTGGCGCGGCTACCGCGATGGCCAGGGCGATCAGGCTTGGGCGCAGGATACGTTCAACAGCACGGGACATGCAGCGGCTCCTCGACGGGTAAGTGCTTACTGCTTCCTTGCCGAGCGAGATTGGAAAAGTGACAGGGCGAATCTGAAAAATATCGAGAATTATTTCAACTTGGCGCTTGCCGACCCTGTGGGGGCGGGTTTACCTGCGAACTATCCAACCCGGTGCATGGACCGGCTTCGTCGTCGTTCGCGGATGAACCGCTCCAACACGGGCCTGCTCGCTACTTGGGCACCACGGTCACCCACCACTGGGTAAGCCGTTGGATCTTCACCGGCAATACCGGCACCAACGACGCCAAGGCCAGGTCGGTGTCGGTCAGCGGGAAGCTGCCGGTCACCCGCAGGTCGGCGACTTTGGCATCCACGCCGAGGTAACCGCTGCGGTACTGCCCCAATGCGGCCAGCAGGTCAGCCAGACGCACGTTGTCCACCACCAGCATGCCGCGAGTCCAGGCGTCGGCACCGGCGTCTACCGCGCTGACCCGGCCAAGGCCGTTGGCGTTCATCAGCACTTGCTGGCCTTCGCGCAGCACCTGTTCATCACCGCTGTTCAGCGGCATGGCGGCGACCGAGGCTTGCAGCACTTCCAGGCGTGTACCCTTGGCTTCACGGCGCACCAGGAAGCGCGTGCCCAATGGACGCAGGCGCCCATCGTCGGTGCTGACCAGCAACGGGCGCGGGTCCTGATGGCCGGTCTGTACCGAGATTTCCCCCTGGTGCAGGACGATGCTCCGCTGTTCCCCTGCGTAGTCGATATCCACGGCGGTATGGCTGTTCAGGCTCAGCAAGGTGCCGTCTTCCAGGCGCAGGGTACGCAGCTCTCCGGTGGCGGTGCGTTGGTCGGCCAGCCAGTAGCTCGGCGCGAGCGACGGTGCGCCGACCCAAGCCAGCAGCGAGCCGAGCAGGAACATGCCGGCCAGCCCACTGCCAACCTTGCCGATACGCCGGCGCAGGCCGACGCGCGACTGCACCAGGGCCTGGCGTGCCGGGCCGGCTGCCGCGCCGACGCGCTGGTCCATCGCGCCCAGTTGGCGCCAGGCGCGGGCATGCTCCTCGCTGGCAGCATGCCAGCGCATGAATTCGCTGCGGTCATCGGGCGTGCCACTGCCACTGTCGAGGCTGAGTTTCCAGGCAATCGCGGCTTCCAGCACGCGGGATGAAACCGGGGCATTGCTCACGTTGGCTCCCCGTACAGGGCCGTGTAGCACTGGCGCAGGCCCTGGGCGATGTACTGGCGCACCCGTGACACCGAAACGCCCAGGCGCTCGGCAATTTCGCCATGGCCCATGCCGTCCAGACGGTTGTACAGGAACGCCGCGCGCGCCTTGCTCGACAGCTTGCCCAGCAGGCGGTCGATGGCCTTGAGGTCCTCGAGAACCAGGTGCTGCACTTCCGGAGAAGGTTGCTCGGCTTCCGGCATCAGGGCCAGCTCGGCCAGGTAGGCCTGTTCCAGCGCGGCGCGGCGGAAGTGGTCGAACAACAGGCCCTTGGCCACTGCAGCGAGGAATGCCCGGGGTTCGCGGGGGGTGTCCAGTTGCGCGCGGCCGAGCAGGCGTACGAAGGTGTCCTGGCTGAGGTCTTCGGCACGTTGGCGGCAGGCCATGCTGCGTTGCAGCCAGGCGAGCAGCCAGCTGCGATGGTCGCGGTACAGCGCACCGACCAGATCGACATTTGGACTCTGTGCAGAAGACAAGCAGCGCCCCCGGAACGAATGCATTAACTAACGATAATTATTCGCGATTGTTACAGAGGCAGGGGCAGGGCGCAATGGGCGCTTATCGGATGGCCATCATGGAAAGGCCAGAACTGCAAAAGCGATTACAGGCCGTGACTCTGGACTTTGCGCCGCCGCCACCCGCGCAGTCGCTGCTCCAGTTGCAACGGGCTGTCCAGCTGCTGGCGCCGGGCCTGGCTGAACAGGATCAGCGCCAACTCGGCGGTCACCAGGGCGTCGGCACTGGCATGGTGGCGTTCTTCCACCTGCAGGCCGAACCGCGCCACCCAGTCATCGAGACCAGCCTCGCGCAGTACCGTGTCGGGGTTGAGCATCGGGGCCAGTTCGGCAATGTCGAGGAACGGCGACAGCAGGCGATAGCCCAGGCTTTCCTTCAACGCGCGGGCCAGCATGCGCTGGTCGAAGGGGGCATGGAACGCCAGCACAGGGCTGTTACCAATGAACTCGAGCAAGTCGAGCAAGGCTTCGGCCGGGTCGCAACCGGCCGCCAGGGCACTTGGGCCCAGGCCGTGGAGCAGCACGCTGGCGTTGGTCTTGTGCGTTGGCCGGTGCAGGGTGCGTTCGAACTGCTGGGCAAAGTCGATGGCGCCGTCTTCGATGGCCACGGCGCCGATCGATAGCACCTGGTCACGGTTGAGGTTCAGGCCGCTGGTCTCCAGGTCCAGCACTACCCAACGCTGTTCGCGCAGGGTACACACACCCAGGGGAGCGGGCTTGGCCAGCCGGGCCAGGCGCTGGCGCGTGGCAACGTCCAGCTCGGGCGCGCTGGGGCGCAACCAGGTGAACAGGCTCATAACTGGTACCGCAGGGCGAGGCTGCTTTGCAGGCGTTGAGCCTGGCGCAGGGATTCGCGCAGGATGCGCCGGTCAAGGTGGTTGAGGCTGTCCGGATCGAGCCGGTTGGAGTACGGCAGGTTGTCGCGCGTCTGGCGCTGGTGCTGCTGCATGCGGGTTTGCTGGATGAAGTGGTAGGCCTCCTCATACGCCGCGCCGTCCTGCGCCTCGATTACGCCCTTGGCCACCAGCTGGCGCAGGCGTTCCAGGGTATTGCAGGCGCCGATGCCATTGGCCAGGGCCAGCAGCCGGGCGCCATCGACGAAGGGCGTCAGGCCCTGGACCTTGAGGTCGAGGGTGGCAGCCTTGTCGTTGCCCTGGCGGGTCAGCACGAACTCGCGCAGGCGGCCAACCGGCGGGCGCTGGCGCAGGGCGTTGTCAGCCATCAAGCGCTGGAACAGACGGTTGTCGGCCACTTGTTCGAGCACGCCCTGGCGCAGTTGCTCGCAACCCTGGTCATCGCCCCACACCACACGCAGGTCGAAGTAGATGCTCGAGCCCAGCAGGTTTTCCGGGCTGGCTTCGCGGACAAAGCCGGCAAAGCGCCGCGCCCATTCACTGCGCGACAGGCACAATTCCGGGTTGCCGGCCATGACGTTGCCCTTGCACAAGGTAAAGCCGCATTGGGCCAGGCACTGATTGATGTATTGCGCCAGTGGCAGCAGGCGGCTGCGGATGGCGTTGGCATCGGCGCTGTCGGCTGCCTCGAAGAGGATGCCGTTGTCCTGGTCGGTGTGCAGGGTTTGCTCGCGGCGCCCTTCACTGCCAAAGCACAGCCAGCTGAACGGCACGCCGGGGTCGCCGCGCTCGGCCAGTGCCAGCTCGATCACGCGGCACACGGTGTGGTCATTGAGCAGGGTGATGATCTGTGTTATCTGCGTGGACGATGCGCCATGGGCCAGCATGCGCTCGACCAGCTGGCTGATTTCGCCGCGCAGCGAGACCAGGGTCTCCAGCCTTGGGGCATGGCGGATGGTGCGCGCCAGGTGCACCAGGTCGACCCGTTGCAGGGAGAACAGATCGCGTTCTGAAACCACCCCGCACAGGCGGCGGTTTTCCACCAGGCATACGTGGGCAATGTGCCGCTCGGTCATGGCCATGGCCGCGTCGAAGGCGCTGGCCTGGGGGCTGAGGTAGAACGGCCGGGCGGTCATGTGTCGCTCGATCGGCGCGCCCAGCTCGGCATCGGCTGCGGCCACCACCTGGCGCAGGTCGCGCAGGGTGAAAATCCCGGTGGGGTAGCGGTGGGCATCCACCACCACGATGCTGCCTACCTGCTGCTCGTGCATCATCCGCACGGCCTCGCGCAGCGGGGTATCGGCGCTGCACACCACCGGGTGGCGCATGGCCAGCTCACCCAAGGGGGTGTTGAGGGAATACTGGGTGCCGAGGGTTTCCACGGCGCGCTGACGAACCTGCTGGTTCACCTGGTCGAGCAGGCTGCTTACGCCGCGCAGGGCAAAATCGCGAAACACCTCGGACATCGAGAACACACGGATGAACGCTGCCTTGTTCAACTGCAGGCAGAAGGTGTCTTCACCGGCCAGGTGCTCGGTACGGGTCGCCCGCTCGCCGAGCAGGGCAGCCAGCGGGAAGCATTCGCCGCTGGTGATCTCGAACGTGGTCTCGACACCGGGTTTGACCAGGTGCTGGCGCTCGCCGACCACGCGGCCCTGCTTGACGATGTAGAAGTGCTCCACCGGCCCGTCGGCAGGTTTGACAATGCTTTCGCCGCAGGCATAGAAGCGCAGCTGGCACTGCTCGACCAGGTAGGCCAGGTGGCTGTGCTCCATCTGGTTGAACGGCGGAAAGCGCTGCAGGAACTGCAGGGTACCCTGGATGTTCTGCAGCACTGCTGTCCTGCCCGCCTGGCTATAGGCGTCCTTTTTGCTCATGAAACTGACCGTATCGCTATGCCGATCTATATATATCTATATAGGTACCGACCATGTTGTTCTCTGCCTCCATGGTCGGCTTGCAGCGGGGTGGTGCCCATTGGACGTAAGTCTATGAGCGGCCCGTCAAAGACCCGACGAAAGGCGGGACGAGTTACGCAAGTTCTGTGGTCCTAAAGCTGAAGCGGAGTTTTTTTGACGAGATGACCATGCCTGAGCCACACGACATCCTGAGCGACGCCGAGCGCGAGGCGTTGGCCCTGGCCAATGCGCCGGCGGCGGCCAAGCCACTGGTGCTGGTGGTGGATGACAACGCGGCCAACCGCGATGCGCTGATCTATTACCTGAAAAGCCGGGGTATCGACTGCGTGGGGGCGGACGGCGCCGAGGAAGCCAGGCTCTATCTGTATTATCAGCCGCGCATAGGCCTGATGATCACCGATTTGCGCATGCAACCCGAGGATGGCCTGGAGCTGATCCGGCAGATTCGCGAGTCGGAGCGGGCAGCGTTGTCGATTATCGTGGTGTCCGGCGACACCGATGTCAAAGAGGCGGTGGACGTGATGCACCTGGGGGTGGTGGATTTCCTGTTGAAGCCGGTGGACCTGGAGAGGTTGCTGGAGCTGGTGAGGAAAGAGCTGCAGATCAGCTGAAGCGGTTTGGGGCCGCAAAGCGGCCCCGTGTACAGATGCTACTTACAGCCCGTTACGTGCCTTGAACTCGCGGCGACGGCGGTGCAGTACCGGCTCGGTGTAACCGTTCGGCTGCTTGCCACCTTCCAGCACCAACTCCACAGCTGCCTGGAATGCGATGTTGTCGTCGAAGTTCGGGGCCATCGGCCGGTACAAGGCGTCGCCTGCGTTCTGCCGGTCGACCACCACGGCCATGCGCTTGAGGCTCTCCACCACCTGCTCCTGGCTGACCACCCCGTGGCGCAGCCAGTTGGCCAGCAGCTGGGCCGAGATGCGCAGAGTGGCGCGGTCTTCCATCAGGCCGACGTTGTTGATGTCCGGTACCTTCGAGCAGCCGACGCCCTGGTCGATCCAGCGCACCACGTAGCCGAGGATGCCCTGGGCATTGTTGTCCAGTTCGTTGCGGATCTCTTCGGCCGACCAGTTGGTGTCGGGCGCCAGCGGGATGGCCAGGATATCGTCCACCGAGGCGGGGGTACGCGTGGCCAGTTCGCGCTGGCGTGCCTGCACATCGACCTTGTGATAGTGCAGCGCATGTAAGGTGGCGGCGGTCGGCGAAGGCACCCAGGCGGTGTTGGCGCCGGCCAGCGGGTGGGCGATCTTCTGCTCGAGCATGGCCGCCATCAGGTCAGGCATGGCCCACATGCCTTTGCCAATCTGCGCTCGGCCTTGCAGGCCGGTGGCCAGGCCAACGTCGACGTTGTTGTTCTCGTAGGCGCCGATCCACTTCTCGTTCTTCATGGCGCCCTTGCGCACCACGGCGCCGGCTTCCATCGAGGTGTGGATCTCATCGCCGGTGCGGTCGAGGAAGCCGGTGTTGATGAACACCACGCGCTCGGCGGCTGCCTTGATGCAGGCCTTGAGGTTGACCGTGGTGCGGCGCTCCTCGTCCATGATGCCAACCTTGACGGTGTTGTGCTTCATGCCCAGCAGGTCTTCGACGCGGCTGAAGATCTCGGCGGCGAAGGCAACTTCTTCCGGCCCGTGCATCTTCGGCTTGACGATGTACACGCTGCCGGTGCGGGTGTTCTTGCGGCTGGTGTTGCCATTGAGGTTGTGCAGGGCGATCAGGTTGGTGAACAGGCCATCCTGGATGCCCTCGGGGATTTCGTTGCCCTGGGCGTCGAGGATCGCCGGGTTGGTCATCAGGTGGCCAACGTTGCGCACGAACAGCAGCGAACGGCCGTGCAGGGTCACGCTGCCGCCGTTGGGCGCGGCGTATTCGCGATCCGGGTTCATGGTGCGGGTGAAGGTCTTGCCAGCCTTGCTCACGTTTTCCGCCAGGTCGCCTTTCATCAGGCCCAGCCAGTTGCGGTAGACGACCACCTTGTCGTCGGCATCGACAGCGGCGACCGAGTCTTCGCAGTCCATGATGGTGGTGAGTGCCGATTCCATCAGGATGTCCTTCACGCCGGCGGCGTCGGTGCTACCGACCGGGGTGCTGGCATCGATCTGGATTTCGAAGTGCAGACCGTTGTGCTTGAGCAGCACGGCAGTCGGTGCGCTGGCATCGCCGTGAAAGCCGATCAGCTGGGCGTCGTCGCGCAGGCCGCTATTGCTGCCGCCTTTGAGGGCGACGATCAGCTTGCCAGCTTCGATGCGGTAGGCGGTGGAGTCGACATGCGAGCCGGCTGCCAGTGGTGCGGCTTCATCAAGGAAGGCGCGGGCGAAGGCGATGACCTTGTCGCCCCGTACCTTGTTGTAGCCCTGGCCTTTCTCGGCACCCCCCTCATCGCTGATGGCATCAGTACCATACAGCGCGTCATACAGCGAGCCCCAGCGGGCATTGGCAGCGTTCAGGGCGAAGCGGGCGTTCATCACCGGGACGACCAGCTGCGGGCCGGCCATGTGGGCAATTTCTTCGTCCACGTTCTGCGTGGTGGCCTGGAAATCGTCTGCTTGTGGCAGCAGATAGCCGATTTCCTGGAGGAATGCTTTGTAGGCTGCGGCGTCGTGGGCCTGGCCTTTGCGTGCCTGGTGCCAGGCGTCGATCTTGGCTTGCAGCTCGTCGCGCTTGGCGAGCAGGGCTTTGTTCTTTGGAGCGAGGTCATTGATGATCTTTTCTGCACCGGCCCAGAACTGCTCGGCGACGATGCCGGTCCCGGGGATGGCTTCGTTGTTCACGAAGTCGTACAGGACCTTGGCGACCTGAAGGCCACCGACTTGAACGTATCCAGTCATTGCTTGCCTCACTCTGCTCAGCTATTTCGCTCTTCTGTATTAAGCCTGTAGCGCTTCTCTAAACACGGCACCAGTGCATGCGCCCGGGTAACGTCCGAGCGCGGCTGGGTGCGGCCTGCCAGACCGGCTGGCAGACAGTGTGCGTATTTTCACAGGCGCCTTGGCAGACATCCAAACGACGTTTTGTAGTCCGCGCCACGGGATACTACATGAAGCAGTAGGCGGGGCAAAATCAGACTAAAAGCGCCGTTATGCGACCCGTTGGTCGCGTATGGTCACGCTGGGAGTGGCTATGTTCGCAAAAAACAGGTGGATTGTTCCAGATAAATCTTGAAACAGTACACGATTAGTCATGCAAATTGCCCTGCGGCAGGTTGCCGCGCCTTGCCTATACTGAGTCGATCGCCTGATTTCCCGCCGCCCGGCGCGGTCCGACACACGAGGAAGGGCTTGTGGATCATCTTGTACTGACTGTGATTGCCCCGGACAAGGCCGGCCAGGTCGAGCGTATCGCCCAGTGCATTGCCGACCACAGTGGCAACTGGCTGGAAAGCCGCATGTCGCGCATGGCCGGGCAGTTTGCCGGCATCCTGCGGGTGGCTGTGCCGGCAGAAAACTACGACGAGCTGGTGGCCTCGCTGCAAGGGCTGGTGCGGTATGACATTCGTGTGCTGATCGCCGAGAGCGGGATCGAGCCGTCATGCACCTGGAAACCGATTGCCATGGAACTGGTGGGCAATGACCGGCCGGGTATCGTGCGTGACATTACCCGATTGCTGGCAGACCTGGGGGTTAACCTCGAACGCTTTACCACTGAAGTGCGCCCGGCACCGATGAGCAGCGAGCCGCTGTTTCATGCCGATGCGTTGCTGGCCATGCCGTTGACGCTGCCGTTGGATCAGTTGCAGCAGAAACTGGAGAGCCTGGCAGATGATTTGATGGTGGAATTGAAGCTGCGCCCGCACGAATAGTCAGAGAGCGGCAGGCCGCTTTGCAGCCTCCGTGTTATCCCGATAATACGGGGAAGGCCTTGTGGATAACCTGGGGGTGTACCTCTCCAGCCCACAGGACCCGTGCCTTGTACGGCTTTGCTCAAAAAACACTCACAAATCAGCAGCTTGTGCACAAAGCGCGGGGACGAGGGTGTGGATAACCTTTGGAGATGTCGCTGCAGGCCACGAACCGTGCGGCCTGCAGGGTAATGGTCATTTTTTGTTCAGCTACGCTTGCGCAAACTCAACCACACATCGACGCTATACACCGCCAGCCCCGCCCAGATGAACATGAACGCCACCAGTGTGCTGGAGGACAGATGTTCGTCGAACAGCAGCACCGCCTGCAGCAGCACCAGGGTCGGCGCCAGGTACTGCAGGAAGCCCAGTGTGGTATACGGCAGGTGCCGTGCGGCAGCGTTGAAGCACACCAGCGGTATCAGCGTTACCGGCCCTGCGGCCATCAGCCACAACGCTTCGCTGCTGGTATAGAACGCGCTCTGCGCACTCATTGCCGCCGGGTGCAGCAGCAACCAGCCAAGGGCCAGAGGTACCAGCATCCAGGTTTCCACCACCAGGCCCGGCAGTGCCGCTACCGGTGCCTGTTTGCGGATCAACCCGTAAAAGCCGAAGCTCAGTGCCAGCGCCAGCGACACCCATGGCAGGCTGCCCACCTGCCATACCTGCTGGGCCACGCCCACGGCGGCCATGGCCACGGCCAGCCATTGCAGGCGGCGCAGGCGCTCGCCAAGAATAAGCATGCCCAGCAGCACATTGATCAGCGGGTTGATGTAGTAACCCAGGCTGGCCTCAAGCATGCGGCCGTTGTTTACCGACCATACATAGGTCAGCCAGTTGCCGGCAATCAGTGCTCCGCTGAGGGCCAGGATGCCCAATCGGCGCGGGTTGTCGCGCAGTTCGCGCCACCAGCCGGGGTGTTTCCACACCAGTAGCAGAAGCGAGCCGAACAGCGCCGACCACAGCACCCGATGAACGATGATTTCCACCGCCGGGACGCTCTGGATCGCCTTGAAGTACAGGGGAAACAGCCCCCAGATGATGTAGGCGCTCAGGCCCAGTAGGTACCCGCGACGCGGGTTTGCGGCGTGCATGCAGAATCCTTGCTTAGGTAGCTAAATGAAGCGACGCCTATTGTAGACAGAGGCGGGCGTGCTTCTAGAACAATTTCAATGCCGGTTCACCCAGAGCCGCCAATTGTTCGCGTAATGCCAGGATCTGGTCGCCCCAGTAGCGTGGCTGGCCGAACCAGGGGAAGCTGGGCGGGAAGGCCGGGTCGTCCCAGCGCCGCGCCAGCCAGGCGCTGTAGTGCAATTGGCGCAGCGCGCGTAGTGCTTCGATCAGGGCCAGTTCGCGCGGATCGAAGTCGTGGAACTCGTTGTAGCCATCGATCAGTTCAGCCAGTTGCCCCAAGCGCTCCTCACGGCTGCCGGCCAGCATCATCCACAGGTCTTGAACGGCCGGCCCCATGCGGCAGTCGTCAAGGTCGACCACGTGGTACACCTCGTCGCGATGCATCAGGTTACCGGGGTGCAGGTCGCCGTGCAGGCGGATAAGGTGGTGCGGCGTACGGGCATAAATGTCTTCCACACGCTTGAGCAGGTCGCGGGCCACCGACTCGAAGGCCGGCAGCAGGTCACGGGGCACAAAGCCACCTTCCAGCAAGGTTTTCAGCGAGGCGTGGCCGAAGTTTTCGACCGCCAGCGCTTCGCGGTGCTCGAACGGTTTGCTGGCGCCTACGGCATGCAGGCGGCCAAGCAACTGGCCAAGGCGGTAGAGTTGGTCGAGATTGCCCGGCTCCGGGGCGTGGCCGCCACGGCGGGGGAACAGGGCGAAGCGGAAACCCTGGTGTTCGAACAACGTGCGGCCGTCATGCTGCATCGGGGCAACCACCGGGACCTCACAGTCGGCCAGCTCAGCGGTGAAGCTGTGCTCTTCGAGGATGGCCGCATCGCTCCAGCGGCCTGGGCGGTAGAACTTGGCCACCAGCGGTTGCGCACCTTCGATACCTACCTGGTAGACGCGGTTCTCGTAGCTGTTGAGTGCCAGCACCCGGGCGTCACTGAGAAAGCCCAGACTCTCCACGGCGTCGAGGACCAGGTCGGGGGTGAGGGTGTCGAAGGGGTGGGACATGAGAACTCCGGGGATAAGCGGCACAAGGCCCATGGTACCGCGTTATCCCTGTGCCGGCCTCTTCGCCGGCATGCCCGCGAACCGCGCTACCCGCCTACGCGGGAATCCCGATCAATACATAAGAGGGATGAAACTGCACGCGTAGCCTGCTGCCGTTCGCTACCCGGTGCTCAGCCAGCCAGGCCGCTTCGGCAAAGGCACACAACATCTGCCCGTTGCCCAGCGCCAGCCTGACCTCGCTCGGCCCGTCAGCCTCCGCCAGCACACCCTGCACCGTCGCTTTCAGGCAGTTGTTACCCGTTTCGGCCTCTTCCCCTGCCGCCAACAACCGCACCCACCCTGCCTTGAGCAGTGCCACAACCATCGTCCCCAGCGTCAGCTCCAACCGCGCAGTGCTGTCGCGGGTGATCAGCGCCTCGATCTCCAGCCCGTCGCCCAGCGTCAGGCTGACGCGATCAAGCCGTCCTTCACGGCGCAGGCCACTGACCTGGCCCTGCAACTGGTTACGCGCACTGGTGCGCAGCATCAGGCGACCGAGCAGGTCGAGGTCACTGGATTGTTCTGCCGCTTCGAGCATTTGTGCCTGCAAGGCCTGCAGACGCTGATACAGGCGCAGTACTCGTTCGCCCTCCGGCGACAACCGTGCTCCACCGCCGCCTCGCCCGCCGGCGCTACGTTCGACCAGCGGGTGGCCGGCCAGGTTGTTGAGCTCGTCGATGGCATCCCAGGCGGCTTTGTAACTGATGCCCGCAGCCTTGGCGGCGCGAGTGATCGAACCTTGATCGGCAACGTGCTGCAGCAGCGCGATACGCTGGGGGCGGCGGGCGATGTGCTGGGTAAGGAGGCTGGGCAAGGGCATGGTATCCAGTCGTCATAAGGCTCAGGTGAAGCGGCCCCGGGGTTTGCGCCGTGGCAGATATCGTTGGGTCATGCATACCCCGGTTTGGGCGTGCGTGCCAGGCAATAGACATCCACGCGCCGCGCCCCGGCCGTGCATAGCAGCTCGGCAATTGTATGCGCGGTTGCCCCCGTGGTCAGCACGTCATCGACAATGGCGACATGCTGACCCTTCAACTCACCCGTGAGCGCAAACGCCTGGCGCAAATTGCGCTGCCTTGCCCTGGCGTCCAGCTGCTGCTGCGCGGGTGTTTCGCGTGTACGCGTCAGCAACCGTTCGTCGCACCGTACCCCGAGCTGCACCGATAACCAGCGCGCCAACATTCCTGCCTGGTTGAAACCACGCTCGCGCTGTCGACGCCTGGCCAGGGGCACCGGTAACAGCAGGTCGGGCCGGGCCACCCCCTCTGCAAAGCGATGCAGCAATCCATGGCCCAGCAGCTCCGCCATCAGACGCCCCAGCGGCCACTGGCGCTTGTGCTTGAAGCGGCTGACCAGCGTGTCTACCGGAAAGCCGAAATGCCACAGCGCAATCACTTGCTCGAAAGCCGGCGCGCGGCGGCTGCATTGCGCGCAGGTCAGGCCAGACATCGGCATGGGCAAGGCGCAGCGCAGGCATTGATCATCCAGCCAGGGCAGCGCCTGTTCACAGGCGACGCACAGCGGGTAGGCCTGCCCGGCACGCTCGTCGCATAGTAAACATGTTTGATTAATAATTGAGCACTTGTAAACCAGCCTTTTCCAGTGTGGTTGACAGTTCATAGGCCTTCCATGACTATGCGAGCTAACCGTGATGCGCTGGCGGGCTTTCCTGTCCCGGCGCCAGCTACAGCCTAAACAAGGAAACACCGATGAGCGCCAGCACAACTGCAACAACACGTCACGACTGGTCCCTGGCAGAGGTCAAGGCGCTGTTCCAGCAACCGTTCAATGACTTGCTGTTCCAGGCACAGACCGTGCACCGCGCGCACTTCGACCCTAACCGCGTGCAGGTTTCGACATTGCTGTCGATCAAGACCGGCGCCTGCCCGGAAGATTGCAAATATTGCCCACAATCCGGCCACTACAACACCGGGCTGGAAAAACAGAAGCTCATGGAAGTGCAGAAGGTGCTGGAAGAAGCGGCACGCGCCAAAGCCATCGGCTCCACCCGCTTCTGCATGGGCGCGGCCTGGAAGCACCCGTCGGCCAAGGACATGCCTTACGTGCTGGAAATGGTCAAAGGCGTGAAGGCCATGGGCCTGGAAACCTGCATGACCCTCGGCAAGCTCGACCAGGAGCAGACCAAGGCCCTGGCCCAGGCCGGCCTGGATTACTACAACCATAACCTCGATACCTCGCCGGAGTTCTACGGCAGCATCATTACTACCCGCACCTACAGCGAGCGCCTGCAAACCCTGGCCTACGTGCGTGAGGCCGGTATGAAGATCTGCTCCGGCGGTATCCTCGGCATGGGCGAGTCGCTGGACGACCGCGCCGGCCTGCTGATCCAGCTGGCCAACCTGCCGGAGCACCCGGAGTCGGTACCGATCAACATGCTGGTCAAGGTCGCCGGTACGCCGCTGGCCGAGGAAGAGGACGTCGACCCGTTCGATTTCATCCGCATGCTGGCCGTGGCGCGTATCCTCATGCCCAAGTCACACGTGCGCCTGTCCGCCGGCCGGGAGCAGATGAACGAACAGATGCAGGCCCTGGCCTTCATGGCAGGCGCCAACTCGATCTTCTACGGTGAAAAACTGCTGACCACCGCCAACCCGCAGGCCGACAAGGACATGCAACTGTTCGCCCGCCTGGGTATCAAGCCCGAAGCCCGCGAGGAACACGCCGACGAAGTGCACCAGGCCGCCATCGAGCAGGCGCTGGTCGAGCAGCGCAGCAGCGAGATGTTCTACAACGCCGCGTCGGCCTGAGATGGCCTTCGACCTGGCCGCGCGCCTGGCCGAACGGCGCGCCGCAGACCTGTATCGGCAGCGGCCGCTGCTGCAGAGCCCGCAGGGGCCGGAAGTGGTGGTCGACGGCCAGCCCTTGCTGGCCTTTTGCAGCAACGATTATCTCGGCCTCGCCAACCACCCGGAGGTGGTTGCCGCCTGGCAGGCCGGCGCCGAGCGCTGGGGGGTCGGAGGGGGCGCCTCGCACCTGGTGATCGGCCACAGCACCCCGCACCATCAGGTGGAAGAGGCTTTGGCCGAGCTCACCGGGCGGCCGCGTGCGCTGCTGTTCTCCACCGGCTACATGGCCAACCTGGGCGCTATCACCGCGTTGGTGGGGCAGGGTGACAGCGTGCTGCAGGACCGTTTGAACCACGCTTCGTTGCTGGATGGCGGGCTGCTCAGCGGTGCCCGTTTCAGCCGTTATCTGCACAATGACGCGGCCAGCCTGGTCAGCCGCCTGGACAAGGCGGTTGGCAATACCCTGGTGGTGACCGACGGCGTGTTCAGCATGGACGGCGACCTGGCTGACCTGCCGACGCTGGCCGCTGTCGCCAAGGCGCGGGGTGCCTGGCTGATGGTCGACGATGCCCATGGCCTGGGCACCCTTGGCAAGCATGGCGGCGGTGTCGTCGAGCACTTCGGCCTGGGCGTGGATGAGGTTCCGGTCCTGATCGGTACGCTGGGCAAGGCGTGCGGTACCGCCGGTGCCTTCGTCGCTGGCAGCGAAGAACTGATCGAGGCGCTGGTGCAATTCGCCCGCCCCTACATCTACACCACCAGCCAGCCACCGGCGCTGGCCTGCGCCACGCTGAAAAGCCTGGAACTGCTGCGCTGCGAAACCTGGCGCCGCGAGCACCTGGCAGCGTTGATTCGCCAGTTCCGCGAAGGCGCACGGCAGATCGGGCTGCAATTGATGGACAGCCCGACCCCGATCCAGCCGATCGTCATCGGCGACAGCGCGCAGGCCCTGCGCCTGTCGCGCATGCTGCGCGAGCGCGGCCTGCTGGTGACGGCCATCCGCCCACCCACCGTACCGGCGGGCAGTGCGCGCCTGCGGGTGACCTTGAGCGCCGCCCACAGTGAGGCGCAGGTGCAGCTATTGTTGAATGCATTGGCCGAGTGTTATCCACAGTTGGAGAACGCCGATGCGTAATCGCCTTGTTCTATTGCCCGGCTGGGGCCTGGGCACTGCGTCCCTGGAGCCGCTGGCCGCCAGCCTGCGGCTCCAGGACACCCGCCTGCAGGTAGAGCTGATGCCCCTGCCGGAGCTGCCGCACAGCGATGTCCAGGCCTGGATCGAGCACCTCGATCGCAAGCTGCCGAGCGATGTCTGGTTGGGCGGCTGGTCGTTCGGCGGGATGCTGGCCAGTGCCCTGGCGCACAAGCGCGGCGACCACTGCTGTGGCCTGCTGACCTTGGCCAGCAACCCCAGTTTCGTGGTGCGCCCGGGCTGGCCGCATAGCATGGCCGAAGATACCTTCGGTACCTTCCTCGACGGCTGCCGCAGCCATACCCAGGTCACCCTCAAGCGTTTCCGTACGCTGTGCAGCGACGGTGCCCAGCAACCGCGTACCCTGCTGCGCCAGCTGGGTATCGGCGTGCCGGACACCGACCCGTTGTACCTGGCCACCGGCCTGGAAGTGCTGGCGAAGCTGGATGTTCGCGAAGCCTTGCAGGCCTACGCCGGCCCGCAGCTGCACCTGTTCGCCGGCAGCGATGCCCTGGTGCCGGCAGAAGCGGCAAAAGCCCTGAGCGAGCTGTTGCCCGATGTGGAAGTGGGCCTGGTCGAAGACAGTTCCCACGCGTTCCTGCTGGAGTACCCGCAGGAGCTGGCGGCGGGCATCAAGAGTTTCCTGCATGAGAGTGGCGATGACTGATCTATCCCGTCCGACCCCGCCGGGGGCACTGCCCGACAAGCGTCAGGTGGCGGCCTCGTTCTCCCGCGCTGCGGCCAGCTATGACAGCGTGGCGGCGCTGCAGCGTGCCGTGGGCCAGGACCTGCTGAGGTTGTTGCCGGAAGGCCTGCAGCCGTCGCGCTGGCTGGACCTGGGCAGCGGCACCGGTCACTTCAGCCGGGCGCTGGCCGAGCGTTTCGCCGCCGCCAGCGGCGTGGCGGTGGATATCGCCGAAGGCATGCTGCGCCATGCGCGCAACGAGCAAGCTGGGGCGCACTATCACGTCGCTGGCGATGCCGAGCGTTTGCCGTTGCGTAATGCCAGCGTCGACCTGGTGTTCTCCAGCCTGGCGGTGCAGTGGTGCGACCAGTTCGCCAGCGTGCTGGCAGAGGCGCAACGGGTACTGCGCCCAGGTGGCGTTATGGCTTTCAGCAGCCTGTGCGTGGGCACCCTGGCTGAATTGCGCGCCAGCTGGCAGGCGGTGGATGGCCTGGTGCATGTGAACCGCTTCCGACGTTTCGAAGACTACCAACGCCTGTGTGCGGCCAGCGGTTTCGAGCAACTCGAATTGCAGTGTTGCCCACATGTGCTGCATTACCCGGCTGTGCGCAGCCTGACCCACGAACTGAAGGCGCTGGGTGCGCACAATCTCAACCCAGGCCGGCCTTCTGGCCTGACCGGGCGGGCTCGCATGCAGGGCTTGCTGCAGGCCTACGAGGCGTTTCGCCAGCCTCAAGGGCTGCCAGCCACTTACCAAGTGGTCTATGGTGTGTTGCGCAAGCAACAGGCGTAAGGGGAGCGAGATGAGCCAGGCCTATTTCATTGCCGGTACCGATACCGACGTTGGCAAGACCACCATCGCTGCCGGGCTGTTGCATGCGGCACGCTTGCAGGGCCTGAGCACCTTGGGAGCCAAACCGGTGGCTTCGGGTTGCACGATGACCGCGAAAGGGCTGCGCAACAGCGATGCCCAGGCATTGATCGACGAGAGTTCGATCAAGCTGCCCTACGAGCAGGTCAACCCGTTCGCCTTCGAACCGGCTATCGCACCGCATGTGGCGGCGCGGGAAGCGGGGGTTACCCTTGCGGTACCTGAGCTGCTCGCGGCGATGCGCAGTGTGCTGCAACAGCATGCCGATTTCACCCTGATCGAAGGGGCTGGCGGCTGGCGCGTGCCGTTATCGGGGCAGGACAACCTGTCGGACCTCGCTATTGCCCTCCAGCTTCCCGTAATCCTGGTGGTGGGAGTGCGGCTGGGGTGTATCAGCCATGCCTTGCTCAGCGCCGAGGCGATTGCCCGCGACGGGCTGCAGCTGGCGGGGTGGGTGGCGAACATCATCGAACCTAGTACCTCGCGGCTGGAAGAGAACCTGGCCAGCCTGGCCGAACGGTTGCCGGCGCCTTGCCTGGGGCGGGTGCCCAAGCTCAAGCAGGCCAGTGCCGACATGGTGGCTGAGCATCTGCAACTGGATCTTCTGGATTAGTGCTGCAGGAATACTCAAGGGCTATCAAATGGCATCGGGCCATTAGCGATTTAAACGGGCCTTTTTGCGCCCAGCCTGCTTTAATTGGGCCTGTCCGTTATCCAGCGTCAATGGAGTCCTGACATGGAAATCACCGGTAGCTCCGCCTATTACGCGGGCCTGAGCGCAATCCAGACCGGCCAGAACCGCGTCGATCAGGCCGCCAGCCAGATTGCCAACACCACCGCCGAACGTACTGCCACCAGCCAGTCCAGCGACTTTCAGGCCGAACGCTTGCGCGCGGTCGACCGCAGCCAGCAGATGGACCTAGCCACCAGCACGGTGCAACTGGCCGTAGGCAAGCATGAGGTCGAGCTTGGCGTGAAGCTCGCCAAGGCATCCGACGAAATGCTCGGCCGGTTCATCGATACCTACGCCTGATCGCTGGCATCTACCTCCGTATTAACGCCTGCGCCCCTGAGGGAGCGGGTTCCCCCGCGCGTGCGTCAGCCCTGACAGCTGTTTTCCGGGCCGACTTTTTTCGCGGGTGAACCCGCTTCTGTAGTAGTCATGACAAGTGTTGGCGTATTTGCCATTTTTCGTGGCGCAAATGACACAATAGTCCATTCTTGACATCCGGCGGAGCTAAACGTAAGTTTCAAACAACTGTTTGATCGATGCCGCACGGCGCGCGTCACCCCACAGAACTCACCTAGAGGTTCATCGCAATGCCTGACTACAAAGCCCCCTTGCGTGATATCCGCTTCGTTCGCGACGAACTGCTCGGCTATGAGGCGCACTATCAGAGCCTGCCGGGTTGCCAGGACGCCACGCCCGACATGGTCGACGCGATCCTTGAAGAAGGCGCGAAGTTCTGCGAGCAGGTGCTTTCGCCGCTGAACCGTGTGGGTGACCAGGAAGGCTGCACCTGGAGCGAAGCGGGCGTGAAAACCCCGACTGGCTTCAAAGAGGCCTATCAGCAGTTCGTCGAAGGCGGCTGGCCGAGCCTGGCGCATGATGTCGAGCACGGCGGCCAGGGCCTGCCGGAGTCGCTGGGCCTGGCCCTGAGCGAAATGGTCGGCGGGGCGAACTGGTCGTGGGGCATGTACCCTGGCCTGTCCCACGGTGCGATGAACACCATTTCTGCGCACGGTACCCCTGAGCAGCAGCACACCTACCTGACCAAGCTGGTATCCGGCGAATGGACCGGCACCATGTGCCTGACCGAGCCACACTGCGGTACCGACCTGGGCATGCTGCGCACCAAGGCCGAGCCTCAGGCTGACGGCAGCTACAAGGTGTCGGGAACCAAGATTTTCATTTCGGCCGGTGAGCACGACATGGCCGACAACATCGTCCATATCGTCCTGGCCCGCCTGCCGGATGCACCGGCCGGTACCAAGGGCATTTCGCTGTTCATCGTGCCGAAGTTCCTGCCCAACGCCGAAGGTGGTGTGGGCGAGCGCAACGGCGTCAGCTGCGGGTCGATCGAACACAAGATGGGCATCCACGGCAACGCCACCTGCGTGATGAACTTCGACGCTGCCACCGGCTTCCTGATCGGCCCGGCCAACAAAGGCCTGAACTGCATGTTCACCTTCATGAACACCGCCCGGCTGGGAACCGCGCTGCAAGGCCTGGCTCACGCCGAGGTGGCCTTCCAGGGTGGCCTGAAATACGCCCGCGAACGTCTGCAGATGCGTTCGCTGACCGGCCCGAAAGCACCGGACAAGGCCGCTGACCCGATCATCGTGCATCCCGACGTGCGCCGTATGCTGCTGACCATGAAGGCCTTCGCCGAAGGCAACCGCGCGATGGTGTACTTCACCGCCAAGCAAGTGGACATCGTCAAGTACAGCCAGGATGAAGAAGAGCGCAAGAAGGCCGACGCCCTGCTGGCGTTCCTGACGCCGATCGCCAAGGCATTCATGACCGAAGTCGGCTTCGAGGCGGCCAACCATGGCGTGCAGATCTACGGTGGCCACGGCTTCATCGCCGAGTGGGGCATGGAGCAGAACGTGCGCGACAGCCGGATCTCCATGCTGTACGAGGGCACCACCGGCATCCAGGCCCTCGACCTGCTCGGCCGCAAGGTACTGATGACCCAGGGCGAAGCGCTGAAGGGCTTCACCAAGATCGTGCACAAGTTCTGCCAGGCGCAGGAAGGCAACACTGCGGTGACGGAATTCGTCGAACCGCTGGCGGCACTGAACAAGGAGTGGGGTGAGTTGACCATGAAGGTCGGCATGGCCGCCATGAAGGACCGTGAAGAAGTGGGCGCGGCCTCGGTCGATTACCTGATGTATTCCGGTTATGCCTGCCTGGCCTACTTCTGGGCCGACATCGCCCGCCTGGCCGCCGAGAAGCTGGCTGCCGGCACCAGCGAAGAGGCGTTCTACACCGCCAAGCTGCAGACCGCGCGCTTCTACTTCCAGCGTATCCTGCCGCGTACCCGCACCCATGTGGCAGCGATGCTGTCCGGAGCCGACAACCTGATGGCGATGGACGAAGAAAGCTTCGGCCTGTCCTACTGATTCACCGGTTGTGACCGAAACCCGCCTGCCCTCACCGGCAGGCGGGTTTTTTTGTTTCAAGCCCGGCGCGTGGCTTTGCAGAAGCGGTGCATGATTTGAAATTCAACTGTTCATGTGCGCTGCCGATGAAGTATGGGCACAATGCCACTATTGATCTGCCGGGTTGGAGATTACCCTTGCTTCGTCTTAACGCTGTTCGCGCGAGCCACTTCCTGCCTTCGCTGATCCTGTTGCTGGCAGGCCTCGCCGCGGCTTACGTGAGAGACCTCAGTGTCTTTTTCACATCATTGTTCAATGTCCTGCCCACCTTGGTCCTGCTGCTGGGTGGCGCCTACTGCGCGGTGTACCGCCGTCAGCGCGAGCTGTTCCTGATGCTCACGGTGTATATCGCCTACTTCCTGCTCGATACCCAGACCGACTTCTACCGTGACCATGGCCGCGTGCGCGAAGATGCCGCGGTAACCTTCCATTTGGTATGCCTGCTGTTGCCCACCCTGTTCGGGTTGTACGGTGCCTGGCAGGAGCGCACCCACCTGCTGCAGGACCTGGTTGCCCGCGGCGCCGTGCTGTTCGCCGTGGGCAGCGTGGCGGTGGCTCTCGAACAGAGCTACCCCGAGGCGCTGCTGACGTGGCTGGCGGAAATTCGCTGGCCGTCGTTGCATGGCCGGTGGATGAGCCTCATCCAGATGGTCTACCCGTTGTTCCTCGGCGTGTTCATCCTGCTGGTGGTGCAATACCTGCGTGCCCCGCGGCCGCTGCACGCCGCGTTGATCTCGGGCCTGCTGGGGATTTTCTGGATGTTGCCGCAAACCTTCATCCTGCCGTTCACCCTCAACATCATGTGCAGCCAGGTAATGCTGATGATCGCGGCATCGGTAGCTCATGAGGCCTACCAGATGGCCTTTCGCGACGAGCTGACCGGCTTGCCGGGGCGGCGTGCGCTGAACGAGCGCATGCAGCGCCTGGGGCGCAACTACGTGATTGCCATGACCGACGTGGACCACTTCAAGAAGTTCAACGATACCCATGGCCACGACGTCGGCGACCAGGTGCTGCGCCTGGTCGCCAGCCGCCTGGCCAAGGTGACCGGCGGTGGCCGCGCGTACCGTTATGGCGGCGAGGAATTCGCCCTGGTATTCGCTGGCAAGACAGCCGAAGAATGCGTGCCGCACGTGGAAGCGGTGCGTGAAGTGATCGCCAATTACGTGATGCACCTGCGCGACCAGCATAACCGCCCGCAGGACGATAGCGCCGGGCGCCAGCGACGCGCGGGCAGCACGGGCGGGACGGTGTCGGTCACCATCAGCATCGGCGTAGCCGAGCGCCAGGCCGACCACCGCAACCCCGAGGCAGTACTGAAATCCGCCGACCAGGCGCTGTACAACGCGAAGAGTGCGGGGCGCAATTGTGTCATGGTGCACGGGCAGCAATCACAGCGTGGCGCAGTGCGCATGGCGTGACCGAAACTGACTATGCAGTCTAGTGATGACCCTATGTCTCGTAAAAGTTGTTCGGTTACACTGCTCGTTACCCAGTGTCGCGGTTCCCCGAGACCGCCCCGACCCGACTAGCGAGAGGTTGTCATGGCTGAATATAAAGCGCCCTTGCGCGACATGCGCTTCGTACTGAATGAAGTCTTCAACGTGGCCGAGCAGTGGGCGCAGTTGCCCGGGTTGGCCGAGGTTGTCGACCCCGACACAGCCATGGCGGTGCTGGAAGAGGCCGGCAAGGTCACTGCCAGGTCCATCGCGCCGCTCAGCCGTGCCGCCGATGAAGAGGGCTGCCACTGGGACCAAGGTGCGGTGCGCACTCCAGCTGGTTTCATCGAGGCCTACAACACTTACGCCGAAGGCGGCTGGGTGGGCGTGGGCGGCGACCCGCTGTTCGGCGGCATGGGCATGCCCAAGGCCATTTCGGCCCAGGTCGAGGAAATGGTCAACGCCTCCAGCCTGGCGTTCGGCCTCTACCCGATGCTGACCGCCGGTGCCTGCCTGTCGATCAACGCCCACGCCAGTGAGGCACTGAAGCAAAAATACCTGCCGAACATGTATGCCGGTGTGTGGGCGGGCTCCATGTGCCTGACCGAGCCGCACGCCGGCACCGACCTGGGCATCATTCGCACCAAGGCCGAGCCCCAGGCAGACGGCAGCTACAAGGTCAGCGGCACCAAGATCTTCATCACCGGTGGCGAGCACGACCTGACCGAGAACATCATCCACCTGGTGCTGGCCAAGCTGCCGGATGCACCGGCGGGGCCGAAAGGCATTTCACTGTTCCTGGTGCCGAAGTTCCTGGTCAATGAGGACGGCAGCCTTGGCGCACGCAACTCGGCCACCTGTGGTTCGATCGAACACAAGATGGGTATCCAGGCCTCGGCCACCTGCGTGATGAACTTCGACGAAGCCGTTGGCTATATCGTCGGCGAGCCTAACAAGGGCCTGGCGGCGATGTTCACCATGATGAACTACGAGCGCCTGGGTGTTGGTATCCAGGGCCTGGCCTCGGCCGAGCGCTCCTACCAGAACGCCGTGGAATACGCTCGTGATCGCCTGCAAAGCCGCGCCCCGACCGGGCCGCAAGCCAAGGACAAGGCCGCCGACCCGATCATCGTCCACCCGGATGTGCGCCGCATGTTGCTGACCATGAAGGCGCTGATCGAAGGCGGCCGGGCGTTCTCCACCTACGTGGCCATGCAACTGGACAGTGCCAAGTACAGCGAGGACGCCAGCGTGCGCAAGCGCAGCGAAGAGCTGGTGGCATTGCTCACGCCGGTAGCCAAGGCGTTCCTCACCGACCTCGGCCTGGAATGCGCGGTGCATGGCCAGCAGGTGTTCGGCGGGCATGGCTACATTCGCGAGTGGGGGCAGGAGCAACTGGTGCGCGATGTGCGTATCACGCAGATCTACGAAGGCACCAATGGCATCCAGGCCCTGGACCTGATGGGGCGCAAGGTGGTCGCCAGTGGTGGGGCTTACTATCGCCTGTTCTCCGACGAGATTCGCCAGTTCATTGCCAGTGCCGACAGCCAGCTGGAGGAATTTGCCAAGCCGCTGGCGGTCAGCCTCGACCAGCTGGACGGGCTGACCGAGTGGGTGCTGGAACAGGCCAAGGGCAACCCGAATGAAATCGGCGCGGCTTCGGTCGAGTACCTGCACGCCTTTGGCTATGTAGCTTACGCCTACATGTGGGCGTTGATGGCGCGTGCGGCGCAGGCAGGTGAGGGGGATGCGGCGTTCTACGCCGGTAAGCTGGGTACAGCGCGGTTCTACTTTGCGCGGTTGCTGCCACGGGTGAATTCGCTGGTGGCAGCGGTTAAGGCGGGGAGTGAATCGCTGTACCTGCTGGATGCTGAGCAGTTCTGACAGGGTTTGGGGGCGCGTAGCGGCCCGATTCCAGGCTGCATGCGACCAACTCTGCCGTTGTAAGCTTTTTCCTACATGACGTGGTGACTTTTCACCACTGTTATCGCATTGGATCCAGGGTTAATCTTTCCCACATGGACGTTGTGCAGGAAGCGCAAAGTACAGATCAAGGAAGACGACGAAGGACCACCTGCCAGGATGGCGGGGCGATACGGATGTCACAGGGAAACAGTCTGGAAAACCCCGCTTAGGCGGGGTTTTCTTTGTGCGCGCGTTTTTCAGGCGAGCACATCCAGTGGCGATGCCCCCGCCAAACGTGCGTCGCTCTCCTCTTCCAGCAGCGTACGCAGCAGCTCCACAGAGGCCTGCTGGCGCTGGGCATCGCGAAATACCAAGCCAACCTTGAGCGGCACGCGCGGCTCGCTCAACGGCTTCCACAGCAGCGCCTGGTCTTCCTCGGCGGCGTCCTTGGCCCGGCCTGGCAGGATGGTCGCCAGCGCCGTATGGGCCAGGCTGTCGAGTATCCCTGCCATGTTGTTCATCTCGGCCTGCACTTGCGGCCGACGCCCCTGGCTGGCCAGTTGCGCCTGCCAGATCTGGCGGATCTGGAACTCTTCGCCCAACATCAGCATGGGCAGCTCGGCGGCCTGGCGGATGGATACTTTCTTGAAGTCCTTCAGCGGGTGTGTAGCCGGGATGACCAACTGCAGCTCATCTTCATACAGCAACAGGCCATGTAGCCCCGGCTGGCGTGGCGGCAGGTAGCTGATGCCGATGTCCAGGCTGCCATTGAGCAGGCGCCGTTCGATTTCCAGCCCCGACAATTCGTAGATCTGCACGACAAGGTGCGGCTGTGCCTTGCGCAGGCGTTCGAGCAGTTGCGGCACCAGGCTGGGGCGCACCGTCTGCAGCACGCCGATGGCCAGGGTTCGCAGCGACTGGCCCTTGAAGTTGCGCATGGCCTGGTGGGCGCGTTGCAGGCCGTCGAGCAGCGGCAGGGCGTGGTTGTACAAGGTATGCGCAGCCAGGGTCGGCAGCAGGCGCTTGTTGCTGCGCTCGAACAGGCTCAGGTCGAGGCTGTGTTCCAGCTGGCGGATCTGTTGGGAAAGCGCCGGTTGGGACAATGACAGGCGCTCGGCGGCACGGCCCACATGGCCCTCTTCATACACCGCGACGAAATAACGCAGTTGGCGGAAATCCATAAGTGATACTTATCGAAAATGCTGAAAAAACGAAATGGCCGAAAACCCCGGCGAGGCCTAGTCTATCGCTGTATTCCAAAGGGTTACAGCGATGAATGGCTCGATTGTTACCCTGGATGAAAAACACTTTTGATAGGAAAGGCAGAATATCGAGTGACGGCATCCGGACCGCACCGACAACGCCTTCTACCGTGACTGGTTGGAGCCCTGATGAACCTGTTCAAGCTGCGCCGCCCGGCCCTCGCTGCCGTCGCCGAGCCCAAGCGTGCGCCGGTGACCGTGCCGCAAGCGTCGCAGCTGTCGCGTGAGCGACTGATGCCTGGCTGCGAACGTGCAGCGCAGGTATTCGTACGTGGCCAGGGTTCCTGGTTGTGGGACAACGAAGGGCATGCCTACCTGGACTTCACCCAAGGTGGCGCGGTCAACAGCCTGGGGCACAGCCCGAGCGTGCTGGTCAAGGCATTGGGCAACCAGGCCCAGGCGCTGATCAACCCGGGGGCGGGGTTGCACAGCCGTGGGCTGCTGGAATTGGCCGACCGCCTGTGCCAGAGCACCGGCAGCGATCAGGCCTACCTGCTCAACAGCGGTGCCGAAGCGTGCGAGGGCGCAATCAAGCTGGCGCGCAAGTGGGGCCAGCTGCACCGCAACGGCGCCTATCACATCATCACCGCCAGCCAGGCCTGCCACGGCCGTAGCCTGGGGGCGCTGTCGGCATCCGACCCACTGCCGTGCAATCGCTGCGAGCCCGGCCTGCCCGGTTTCAGCAAGGTGCCGTTCAACGACCTGGCGGCGCTGCACGCTGAGGTGGACTCACGCACCGTGGCGATCATGCTGGAGCCGATCCAGGGCGAGGCGGGTGTCATCCCGGCGACGCAGGACTACCTCAAAGGGGTGGAAACCCTCTGCCGTGAACTGGGCATCCTGTTGATTCTCGATGAAGTGCAGACCGGTATCGGTCGCTGCGGTGCGCTGCTGGCCGAAGAAACCTATGGCGTGCGCGCCGATATCGTCACCTTGGGCAAAGGCCTGGGCGGTGGCGTGCCACTGGCAGCGTTGCTGGCCCGGGGCACGGCGTGCTGCGCCGAACCTGGCGAACTGCAAGGCAGCCACCACGGTAACGCGCTGATGTGTGCTGCGGGCCTGGCGGTTCTGGACGCCGTGCTCGAGCCTGGCTTGCTTGCCCAGGTGCGCGACAACGGGCGCCACCTGCGTGAAGGCCTTAGCCGCCTGGCCGGGCGTTATGGCCAGGGCGAAGTGCGTGGGCAGGGCCTGCTATGGGCGCTGCAACTGAAAGAAAACCTGGCCTGCGAGCTGGTGGCCGCAGCCCTGCATGAAGGCCTGCTGCTCAATGCCCCGCAGGCGGATGTGGTGCGCTTTTCGCCAGCCCTGACCGTGAGCAAGGGCAACATCGACGAAATGCTGCTGCGCCTGGCCCGCGCCTTTGCCCGCCTGCACACCCGGCAGCAGGCCCGCCGGGAAATGCCGGCATAGCGTACTGGCGAAACCGAGAATTCTACGAACCGTCTGGCGTTCCTGCGCATCGCCCCTGGCCTGTTTCATTCGGCCCGGGGCGTTTTTTTTGCCGGTGGAACCTCTGCGGCGGGAGGCTAGTCTGTGAGGTAACCCCTACAGGAGAGACTCGCATGGACTTCATACGCATCATCATCGCCATCATCCTGCCACCGCTGGGTGTGTTCCTGCAGGTGGGGTTCGGCGGGGCGTTCTGGCTGAATATCCTGCTGACCTTGCTGGGGTATATACCGGGCATCGTGCACGCGGTGTACATCATCGCCAAGCGCTGAGACCTTTTGGGGCCGCAACGCGGCCCCAAAACCTCAGGCCCTCAGCACCCGACAATAGAACTTCCACTCTTCTTCCAGCGCATGCGCCAGGTTCCCGGCCTTGCGGAAGCCATGCCGCTCCCCGGCATAGAAGTGCCCTTCGGCATCGACCCCGCTAGCCTGCAACGCTGCCAGCATCGACCGAGTCTGCTCCGGCACCACCACCGCATCCAGTTCGCCCTGGAAGAAAATAACCGGCACCCTGATCTGCCCGGCATGCAGCAGCGGTGTGCGCTGGCGATAACGCTCGGCGTCCTGCTGCGGGTCACCGATCAACCAGTCCAGGTAGTCGCCCTCGAACTTGTGCGTCGCCCGGCCCAGTGCCAGCGGGTCGCTGACCCCGTACAGGCTCGCACCGGCGCGGAATACATCATGAAACGCCAGGGCGCACAAAGTGGTATAGCCGCCTGCGCTGCCGCCGCGGATGAACGCCTTGTTGCGGTCGATCAGGCCACGGGCGGCGAGGTATTCGACTGCTGCACAGGCATCGGCCACATCGCTTTCTCCCCAGCGCAGGTGCAAGGCCTGGCGGTAGTCCCGACCGTAGCCGCTGCTGCCCCGGTAATTGAGGTCGGCTACGGCGAAGCCGCGCTGGGTCCAGTACTGCACGCGCGGGTCGAGCACCGGATAACAGGCCGAGGTCGGGCCGCCATGGATGAACACCACCAGCGGTGTGGCCCCTTGTGATCGGGCTGCCGGGTAGAAGAAACCGTGGGCCTGGTGGCCGTCACTGCCATAGTGGATCGGCTGCGGCAGGCTGATATCCGTGGCCGCAAGCACTTCGGCGCCACCGGCCAGTACGCTGACCTGGTGGTTGCTGCGGCTGATGCTGATGACTGCCGGCGGGCTGATCGGCGATGCGGCGATGGCATACAGGTGCTGGTCATCCATGGCCAGGCTGCGAAAGCGCGTATAGGCACTGGCGAATCGCTCCAGGCCAGCGGCGCTGCGTAGGCCCAGTTGCCCGAAGCCGTCTTCGAACCAGCTGGCCAGGTAGTCTTGCTGCCCCAGCGCCAACCAGGTGCTCGCGCCCAGTTGCCAGGGGGCGGCGGCATGGTCTGCCGGCTCGGCAGGCAGCGCCTGCCAGCGGCCAGCAACCTCACCCCAGGGTTGCCAGAAGCCGTTACGGTCGGACAGACAGTAAAGCCGGCCTTGTGCATCGAAGCGTGGCTGCTGCAGCGACTCATCGGCACCGGCCACGGATTGCGCGGGTCCCCATTGGCCGCTGTTGTCACGCCTGCGACACATCAGCCGGGTGACCGTCCAGGGCTGTGCCGGGCGGTCCCACTCGATCCACGCCAGGCGCTGGCCATCGGCACTCATGGTAGGCGAGGCGTAGAAGTCGGCACCTTCGGCAAGCACCTGCCGGCTTCGTTCAGCCAGTGCCACCAGCCGATGCTCGACCCGTTCGCCATGCTGCTCCTCGACCGCCAGCACCAGGCCAGCGTGCCACTGCAGGTCGCCGTAGCGGCAGTTCGCGTGGTTCGTCAGGGCGCGCGGTGGCGTTGCTGCCAGGCCCTGGGTGTATACCTGCTGGTCCTTCTCGTTGACGAACAGAATGCCGTCGCCACCCAGGCAGAAACTGCCACCGCCGTATTCATAGACCCGGCTGCGCACGCTGAAACCATCGGGCGTCAGGCAGCGGGCCTGCTGGTGCTGCCAATGCCAGATGCGACAAGCACCATCGGCGGGGCGGAACTCGTTCCAGAACAGCCCGGCAGCGCTGACCTTGAGGTCGGCGAAGTCGGTGCCGGCCGCGACTGCCTGGGCCGCAGTGAATTCAACCGCGGGCGATGACACGGGAGTTTCGCTCATTGCGGAAGGTCATCTGTTCAATCGCGAGCTGGGCGCTTTCTGCCTCCTCGCGGGCCTTGAGGATGATGCCGTGGTCGGCCGACTTGGCGCACACCGGGTCGGCGTTGCTGGCATCGCCGGTGAGCATGAAGGCCTGGCAGCGGCAGCCGCCGAAGTCCTTTTCCTTTTCGTCGCAGGAACGGCAGGGTTCGGGCATCCATTCATAGCCACGGAAGCGGTTGAAGCCGAACGAGTCGTACCAGATATGTCGCAGGTCATGGTCGCGCACGTTGGGGAACTGCACCGGCAACTGGCGCGCGCCGTGGCACGGCAGCGCGGTGCCGTCCGGGGTGATGGTGAGGAACAGGCTGCCCCAGCCGTTCATGCACGCCTTGGGTCGTTCTTCGTAGTAGTCCGGGGTGACGAAGATCAGCTTGCACGGGTTGCCTTCGGCCTTGAGCTTGTCGCGGTACTGGTTGGTGATGCGCTCGGCCCGTTCGAGCTGCGCGCGGGTTGGCAGCAACCCCAGGCGGTTGAGGTGGGCCCAGCCGTAGAACTGGCAGGTGGCAAGCTCGACGAAGTCCGCTTCCAGGGCGATGCACAGCTCGATGATGCGATCGATCCTGTCGATGTTGTGCCGGTGGGTGACGAAGTTGAGCACCATCGGGTAGCCGTGGGCTTTCACCGCGCGGGCCATTTGCAGTTTTTGCGCAAAGGCCTTCTTCGAGCCGGCCAACAGGTTGTTCACCTGCTCGTCGCTGGCCTGGAAGCTGATCTGGATATGGTCCAGGCCAGCCTTCTTGAAGTCGGCGATGCGCGCCTCGGTCAAGCCGATGCCGGAGGTGATCAGGTTGGTGTAGTAACCCAGCCGGCGCGCCTCGCCGATCAGTTCGGCGAGGTCCTGGCGTACCAGTGGCTCACCGCCGGAAAAGCCGATCTGCGCGGCGCCCATTTCCCGGGCTTCGGCCATCACCTTGAACCACTGCGCGGTACTCAGCTCCTGGCCCTGGGCGGCGAAGTCCAGCGGGTTGGAACAGTACGGGCACTGCAGCGGGCAGCGGTAGGTGAGCTCGGCCAGCAGCCACAGCGGCAGGCCGACTGCGGGCGTGGGCGGTAATTCAGGAGAGGACGATCCAGTGTTCGGCACGGGCCACCTCCATGAACTGCTCGATGTCATCGGCCACTTCCGGGACACCGGGGAACTGTTGTTCGAGTTCGACAATGATCGCGGCAACGTCACGCTGGCCGTCAATCAGGCCACCGATCAGGGCCGCGCTGTCGTTGAGCTTGATCATGCCCTCGGGGTACAGCAACACATGGCCTTTTTGCGCCGGTTCGTACTGGAAGCGGTAGCCGGGGCGCCAGTTCGGCACTTGCTTGCGATTGAAACTCATAAGGTGATCCCTTTGTGCCACACCCGTTCCTGGGTGACGGAGTGATAGGGTGGGCGGTTCAGTTCATAGGCCATGCTCATGGCGTCGAGCATGCTCCAGAGAATGTCCAGCTTGAACTGCAGGATCTCCAGCATACGCTCCTGGCCCGCGCGGGTGGTGTAGTGCTGCAGGGTAATCGCCAGGCCGTGCTCCACGTCACGCCGGGCCTGGCCCAGGCGGGTGCGGAAATATTCGTAGCCGGCCGGGTCGATCCACGGGTAGTGCTGCGGCCAGCTGTCCAGGCGCGACTGGTGGATTTGCGGGGCGAACAGTTCGGTCAACGAGCTGCTCGCGGCTTCCTGCCAGCTGGCCCGCCGGGCAAAGTTGACGTAGGCGTCCACGGCAAAACGTACGCCGGGTAGCACCAGCTCCTGCGAGCGCAGTTGGTCCGGGTCCAGGCCCACGGCCTGGCCCAGGCGCAGCCAGGCTTCGATACCGCCGTCTTCGCCGGGTGCGCCGTCATGGTCGAGCAGGCGCTGGATCCATTCGCGGCGTACTTCGCGGTCCGGGCAGTTGGCCAGGATCGCCGCGTCCTTCATCGGAATGTTGACTTGGTAGTAGAAGCGGTTGGCCACCCAGCCCTGGATCTGCTCACGGGTGGCTCGGCCCTGGTACATCGCCACGTGGTAGGGGTGATGAATGTGGTAATAGGCGCCCTTGGCGCGCAGGGCCTGCTCGAATTCGGCAGGGGACATTGGCAGTGCGTCGCTCATTCGGCTGGCTCCTGTAAAACGATTATCCGGCCTGGCAATACCCACAGGGTTTCTGCCACCTCTTGTGCAGTTGTTACAACTCGATACTCATGCCATCGAAGGCCACTTCCACACCTCTGCGCAGCACTTCGGCGCGTTCGGGCGAGTTCTCGTCGAGGATCGGGTTGGTGTTGTTGATGTGGATAAGCACCTTGCGCTGGCGCGGGAAGCCCTCGAGCACCTCCAGCATGCCGCCAGGGCCGTTCTGAGCCAGGTGGCCCATCTCACGCCCGGTACGGGTGCCCACGCCACGCCGTTGCATCTCGTCATCTTCCCACAGGGTGCCGTCGACCAGCAGGCAGTCGGCGTCGTCCATCATCTTCAGCAGCTTGTCATCCACCTGGCCCAGGCCCGGGGCATAGAACAGTTTGCCGCCGGTGCGGGTGTCCTCGACCAGCAAGCCCAGGTTGTCGCCGGGGTGCGGGTCGAAGCGGTGCGGCGAATACGGCGGTGCGGCGCTGCGCAGGGGGAACGGGGTGAAGCGCAGGTTGGGGCAGGCGTCGATCACGAAGCTGCCTGCCAGTTCGATGCGGTTCCATTGCAGGCCGCCGTTCCAGTGGCTGAGCATGTTGAACAGCGGGAAACCGGTGGTCAGGTCCTGGTGGACCATGTCGGTGCACCACACCTGGTGCGGGCAGCCTTCGCGCAGGCTGAGCAGGCCTGTGGTGTGGTCGATCTGGCTGTCCAGCAGCACGATGGCATTGATGCCGGTATCGCGCAGGGCACGGCCCGGCTGCATCGGCGCAAAGGCCTGGAGCTGGGCGCGGATATCGGGCGAGGCATTGCACAGTACCCAGTGCACGCCGTCATCGGACAGGGCAATGGACGACTGGGTGCGCGCCGTGGCCCGCAAGGTGCCGTCACGGTAGCCCTTGCAATTGACGCAGTTGCAGTTCCACTGAGGGAACCCGCCACCGGCGGCGGAACCGAGAACCTGGATATACATGGCCACTCTCTATGCAGAAAACCGTAGCGAATAAACGAAAACGCCCCGGCAGGCCGAGGCGTTGAACCGTAAGCCAGGCTTAGCGGTTGGCGAAGTACATGGTGACTTCGAAGCCGATGCGAAGATCAGTGTAAGCAGGTTTGGTCCACATGGAATTACTCCTTCCGGATGAGGGTTGGGTTTGTCAGCTAATACTAGGGTACCGCCATGGGCTGGAGGTTCCCTTGAATCGGGATTGCGCTATCTTACAAGAAATAGCTGTACCGAAAGGTTAATTATTAAGAAAAGTGCCCTTGCAGCTGGCGTAACAATCACGCGGTTGCGGTCAGCCAGTCGCCCTCAGGTGCGGCGGCATTGGCCAGGCACAGCCACCGGCTGTCGCTGTCGAGGAGGTAGCCCAGCAGGTGCTCCAGATCCGCTTGTTGCGTGCCGAGAATCGCCCCGCGCAGCGCATCCAGCCCCCCGGTTTGCCTAGCCAGGCATGTCTGCCATGCCCATTCGGCGACTTCCTCGTTGGCCATCGCGGGTTCCGCGAATTGCCCGGCCAGCGCCTGACGAGCGGCAGGGTCGAAAGTAATGCCCTGGCGTAGCAAGGTGAGCAGGTGGTCGAGTATCTGCGTCTGGCTGGTATGTGGCGACTGCACGCCGAACAGCAGGCCACCGACCCCTTCGACCTGACGAAAGGCACTGAATACCGCATAGCCAAGTTGCAGTTCTACCCGCAGCCGTTGATAGACCGGCCCTTGCAGCAGTTGGGCAAGCAGGCGGCCAGCGGCTTCCCACGCCGCCGGCAATGGGCAGAACAGCAGCAGGGCACGTTCACTGCCCGGGACGTCGACCTGCTGCCAGCGGTGGTTGGCCCAGGCCGGCAGCGGGCCAGGCGCCGTGGCCCGACCAGGGCAACGCTGCAACGCCGCTGCCAAGGCGTTCAGGGCGCTATCGTCGAAGCCAACCGCCAGGCCGTGCCAGCGGGCATGCTGCCAGAGACTGTCGAGCTGAGGCCGCGCCAGCGTGCCGGGTGGAACAGGCGCAGGCAAGGCACCGAGCACGGTGTCGGGCAGCTGCTTGAGCAAGGCCCTGATCGGTATCAGCGGCGGAGCCGGGGTCGAAGGGGCGAGCCAGCTATCGTCCGGTGGCTCTGCCAGCAGCACCAACGCCTGTTCCAGGGTACCCAGCACCGCTGCCGGCAGCCCGGCGCAGTGCAACTGCCAGTATTCGCCAGCGGCGCTCAACTGCAACTGTACCGACGCCCGCGCGCAGCGCTCCTGCAGGGGTTGCAAGGCGCGTTCGAGCACCGCGTACAGCGGCTGACGCGAGGGGGCCGGGACCTGCCAGCGCAGGTACAGCGTCGCGTACTGACGGGTGGCCGGCAGCTGGTCGCTGATCTTCAGGGCTGCTGGCAATGGTTGTGGCCTGGCAGCAGGCAGGTCGGCCTTGAGCAAGGGCTCTACGGCGGGCAAATGCCAATGCCCATGTACACAGCTCGGCAGGCCCGCCAGCAGGCTACGGAAGGCCTGCAGGGTATTTGTATCCAGGCCGGTAAATGGCAGACCGGCACTGTCCCGGCGGGCCAGCTCAAGCGCGCTGGCACTGCGTTCGCGGCTTTGCTGCAGCAAGCCGAATTCGGCGTTCAATTGCTCGGCTTCGGTTTGTCGGAGGAAGCCGAACCATCCTTGCAGCAGGGCATCCACCTCTTCCCCGCACGCGTCCTCGGCAAGCTGCAGGTCGATATGCCACAACAATTGCCCGGCGTATGCATACAACGCCTCGGCCTTGAAACCCTGCAGCCAGCCGCGTTGGCGAAGCGCAGCCAGCCAGGTGCCCGGGCGGCTGTCGCCAAGGCAACTGATCAGCAGCTCCAAGGCTTGCTCGGCACCCACCGGCAAGTGCGTGTGGCTGAATACGCGCGCCGTGGTCGCCGCGGCCAGTGGCGGTGGCAGGGCCTGAGGTACCCGTTCACTCGTTGTGAACTGCGCAGCATGCTGTCGGCCGAGCATTTCCAGTTCATCCAGCGGCTGCGGGCCGCACAGGCTCAAGGTAATCTGGCCGCCTTGGTAAAAGCGTTGATGAAAGCCCTGCAACGCTTGCTGGAAGGCCGGGTCGTGCAAGGCCAGGGTGTACCGGTTGCCGGCGTGGAAAGCACTCAGTGGGTGGCCGGGCGCTGCGGCCTGCAGCAAGGCGAACTGCTGCTGGGCCTGCGGGTTGCGCGACCAGGCAATGAACTCGGCGTGGATCACTTCACGCTCGCGGCGTTGGCGCTCGATACCCAGGTCCGGTTCGGCGAGCATCTGGCACAAGCGCTCGAGCCCGCCCGCCAGGGCCCTGGGCGGGACCTCGAAGAAAAAGTCGGTGGTGCGTTCCCGGGTGCTGGCATTGACCTGGCCACCCAGTGCCTGCACGTACCGCATCAGGCCGTCTGCAAGCGGGAAACGCGGGGTGCCGAGGAAGAACAGATGTTCCAGGAAGTGGGCCAGGCCGGGCCATTTACCCGGGGCATCGTGGCTGCCCGCGTGCACCCGCAGGGCAGCGGCCGAACGCTTCAGGCGCGGGGCGTGGCGCAGGGTCAGCTGCAGGCCGTTGGCGAGGGTCAGGTGGCGGATGGCGTCAGGCATGGGGGCTCCGGTTGCTGCATGCCATGCTAACCCATTTGTTGGCAGGCTCGGCCTCTTCGCGGGTTAGCCCGCGAACAGGCCGTCAACCTTTATGCAGGTGCAGTTCCTGGCGCAGATCGGTCAGGTAGGGAAATGCCGCCCGTCCCTGTACCACCCGCTCATGCTCGAGTTCGGCCAGCAACTGGCACTCGTCATGCCCGGCCATTGCCAGCAGGCTGCCATCAGGGCCGATGATGCTGCTCTGCCCGCAATAATGGATCTCGTCTTCGGCACCACAGTAGTTGGCATACACCAGGTAGCACTGGTTCTCCTGAGCCCGCGCCCGCACGGTCACCTGGCAAACGAAGTCGTACGGCGTCATGTTCGCCGTCGGCACCAGGATCAGCTCGGCGCCGTCCAGCGCCAGGCGGCGGGCATTCTCCGGGAACTCGATGTCGTAGCAGATCAGCAGCCCGACCTTCCAGCCATCCAGCTCCACCACGGGGAAATGGTCAGGACCTGGGCTGAACATCGAGCGGTCCAGTTCTCCGAACAGGTGGGTCTTGCGGTAGTTGCCCAGGCTGCGTCCCTGTGCATCGATCAGCTGCACGCTGTTGTAGATCGCGCCGTCAGCGCCGCGCTCCGGGTAGCCATAGACGATGGCAATGCGGTGCGCCTGGGCGATCTCCACCACTTCCATGGCGGCCGGGCCATCGTCGGCCTCGGCCAGGCGTTCGACCTGGCCCAGGCCGATGTTGTAACCGGTCAGGAACATTTCCGGGCACACCAGCAACCGCGCGCCGCGTTCGGCCGCCAGTTGCGCCTGGTGGCGCAAGCGTTGCAGGTTGCCGGGCACGTCCAGTGGCTTGGGCGTGCCCTGGAACAGAGCGATGCGCATGCTGCCTCCTTGTCTCAGTCCGCCAGGGCGATCGGGCCGATGTCGTTGAACACGTCGCCTGGGCCAGGGTTTTCCGGGTGGGTGCGGCCACCAAAGTGGTTCATGATACCCCACACCGCATTCAGCGAGGTCTGCACAGCGCCTTCGACCCAGGCAGGGGTCCAGGACACGTCGTCGCCGGCAATGAAGATGCCACGCTGCTCGGCAGGCATGTCTTGCTGCATGAAGTGCGCATACATGCGCTGGTTGTAGCGGTAGTGGCCAGGCAGCGCACCCTTGAAGGCGCCGAGGAAGTACGGGTCGGCTTCCCAGGAAACGGTGATCGGGTCGCCGATGATGTGCCCGGCGATATCGGTCTTCGGGTAGATCTTCTTCAGCGCGTCCAGGGCCAGCTGCACGCGTTTCTCCACCGGGTGCGGCAGCATCTTCAGGGCGTCGCTCATCCAGGCGTAGGACAGGCAGATCACCCCCGGCTTGTCGTCGCCGTTGTCGAACAGGTAGGTACCGCGGGTGAGGCGATCGGTGAGGGTCATGCTCATCAGGTCGCGGCCGGTTTCCGGGTCCTTGTCCTTCCAGAATGGCCGGTCGACCATGACGAAAGTCTTCGACGACTGCATGTAGCGGGTGCGGTCCAGGGCCATCCACATCTTTTGCGAGAACAGCGATTCCTCGCAGTCGATCTGGGTGGTCAGCAGCCAGGTCTGGCAGGTGGCGAGCACGGCGCTGTAGTGCCGCGTGTCGCCCCAGTTGTCGGTGACCGCCAGGCGGCCATCGGCAGCGCGGGCGATGCGTTTTACCCCGGTACGCGGCGCGCCGCCATGCAGGGAGCTCAAGCTGGTGCCTTCGGGCCAGTGCACGCAACGCTCCGGCACATGGCGCCAGATGCCTTGCGGCACCTGCTCGACACCGCCGACCACCAGGTGCTGGTGGTCGTCGCAATTGGTCATGACCACGCGGAAGATTTCCAGCATCGAGTTGGGGAAGTCCGAGTCCCAGCCACCGGTGCCGAAGCCAACCTGGCCGAACACTTCGCGATGCTGGAAGCTCAGCTTGGCGAACGAGCGCGAGGTGGCCACGAAGTCGTAGAAGGTGCGGTCATCCCACAGCGGTACCAGTTTGTTCCACAGTTCCTTCAGGCGCGGTACGTCACGGTCGCGGATGGCCTGCTGGATGTCGGCGAACTGGGCACCGCTTTCCAGCGCGTCGGCCCAGGCGTCGGCCACCTCCTGGAACAGCTTGGGCAGGTCGCCGGGGTTCTCGGCGTAGTAGGTCTGCCCTTCCAGGTCGATCACGGTGCTGCCGGAGGCCGGCGTCAGCGGGTTGGGGAAGGGCTTGGTTTCCAAGCCCAGCTTGTCCACATAGTGGTAGAAGGCGGTGGACGATACCGGAAACCGCATGCCACCCAGTTCGGCGATGACCCCGTCGGTACCGTTGAAGGCTTGCGAACGCAGGCGGCCACCCAGTTTGGAGGCCTCGTACACCACCGGCTTGAGGCCCAGCTTCATCAGCTCGTAGGCCGCCACCAGCCCGGCGATACCGGCGCCCACGATGGCCACTTCCTCACCATGGCGCTCGGCCGGGATGCTGCCCAGGCCGGCGGGGTGTTCCAGCCAGTCGTCGAAGGCGAAGGGGAAGTCCGGGCCGAAAATGGTAATGGGCTTTTTGCCGTCGGCGGGGTGGCGGTTTTTCTTGTTCATGGAAGTGACCTTGCCAGAGGGGCTGCGCTGGGCGCGGAGCCTGAGTATAGGAGATGCCTGGGGCCATTTTAGGGAGTGGGGTGTTCGTTATTAAGGTGCATAGTGTTGTCCAAATGTCGCTTATCTCGTCTGAATGACGATTAATTCGACGTTTATGATGGATAGCCTATCCGAAGCAGACGCCTTTCCCTGTGGGCTTTGAGTCGGAGGTGATCAGCCATTTCCTACACCCGCGCCGGGCGTTAAAGAATTACCCTACGCCCGCTATAGCCTCGGTCTGGCTGCGTGGGAAACGCCTCATCGTTAACTTCACTGGGTCGCCCCCGTTCGGGCGATCGGGTGTGAGAACCCATCTCCAACTTCGCACCAAGGCTTGTGTCATGGCAGCTGTGCGCGGGCAGGCTTCGGCCTGGCCGGATTTCCAAGTTGGCCGGTTTCTCACCCCGTGCATGGCTGCCGCCCAGTCCCGTGAGAAGGAGTTGGCCGGCAGTTTCCTCAAGTCTCAATTTGGAAATTGCATCATGAAGAGTTCTGATTCCGGTCAACCCGAAAAACTCAGACCCACCGCCGAGAAATCCTTCTGCAACTGCGACTCCAGCCACCCATCGCTGTTCGCCATCCGCCCCGGCATCGACGCCGCAGACGCCCTCGTCCACGCTTGCCTTCTGGCCCGTGGCCTCAACCAGATCGCCAGCGACTACGCCCAGCACCATGCCCCCGAGCGCAGCCGTGACAGGGTCTGGTCGATGCAGCATTGCGCCGAAAGCCTCTCGGCGATCCTGGAGGGCTTGCTCGACGGCCAGGAGGCCTGACCGCCAGCTGGCTCAGAGCGGCTGCCCGCGGTCCACCTTGCTGCTGAGGATGATCGACGTGGTGGTCTTCTCCACCCCGTCGAGACTGCCGATCTGGTCGAGCAACTGGTCCAGCTGTTCGGGCGAGTCGGTACGCAACCAGGCCACATAGTCGAACTCGCCGCTTACCGCACACAGCTGTTGCACCTGCCCCATGGCACTCAGGCGCCGCACCACCTCCTTGCCCGAGCGCGGCTGCACCTTGATCCCCACATACGCCTGCAGCCCGCCGCCCAGCACCCGCTGGCCCAGGCGCACACCATAGCCGGAGATGACCTTGTTCTTCTCCAGCCGCTCCAGACGCGAGTTGACGGTGGTGCGGGCGATACCCAGCTGGCGGGCGAGGGTGGCGACGCTTTCGCGGGCGTTGATCTGCAGCAGGGCGATCAGCTGGCGATCGATTTCATCCAGCGTGATGGAGCGGGGATCCGACATGGCAAGTCTCTACGGTTGGCCCGCTAGCCTAGCCAGCCCTTGGCAATCAGGGCAAGGGCAGCCGCAGTGGCTTTTGTTGACGAGGTGCTGTGCTGGTAGCAGGTGAGGCGTCGGGAGGGGGGGAATCAGGTGTTGGGGTTTTGGCCATCGGCACATGCAGAAACCGAAGCGACCGCGCCCTTGAGGAACGTCAGCAGACCAGGATGGAGCCAGGTGCCGATGTGCAGCTCTGGCTCCGACTCCTCGGCCCGTCGCATGGTCTGGAGGGCAGCGTCGTCCAGCGCGAGCTTGCGGCGCATGTCCAGCCACGACCTGGCGATAGCCTGCACCTCGGCGTTCGTGGTCGGACAACGAGCCTTGCGCAGGGCTTCCAACCTGTCCAGCAGGCGCGGCCACTCGCGCATGACGTCGATGTAGGTGCGTCGCAGATGTTTATAGGCGTTGGCAGTCAGGTGCTTGCGATAAACCAGCAGGCGGTGCTCACAGAACGCACTCAGGATGTACTCTGCGAGTTGTGGAGTAAAACATGTATTCGCCAGATCGGCGCTTTGCGAAGCCAGCAGATTATCTACGCGCACGAACATTCCAGCATTGGACCGCGTGTCTTTTTCCAACAGCGCTATCCAGTCGCGTGCTGCATGACGAGCAACCGATGCGCGTGGTGACACGCCCTTTGCAAGCAAAGCGCGAAGGCCATCAACCCGCCCCTGCCAAGCAGCCGCGAATTTTCCGTTGCTTCCCAGCAAAGGCAAGCTGAGATCGTCCTCGGTGAGGTGTTGGCGGTAGCATGCCAGGGCTTCCAGCGTGCTCAGGCAAGCCGCTTCGGACGGTTCCTCTTCAAGTATTGCGCGCTGTAGACGTTCCAGGCTGGCGCGAAGTTTCTGCTGACGTGCTATTTCCGCATCGACACGGGCCAACTGCGCAGCTAGCACCGCTGGAGTTGAAAGCACGCCTCCATCAAGGGTGTGGCGAATTTCATCCAGAGGAATGCCCAGCTCGCGAAGCGCCAGGATCTTGCCGAGCCTTTGGATGTCTGCCGCGCCATAAAGGCGATAGCCAGCGTCAGAGCGAACTGACGGTTTGAGCAACCCAAGGCTGTCATAGTGGTGCAGGGTGCGTACCGAAAGCCCCGACCGCCTGGCAAGTTCGCCGACTTTAAGCCGCACAGCAATGTCTCCTCATATGACCCCGTTGCGAATGTACGTTAACCGACGGTGGCCCTGTACAGGCGCAAACCGCCATCCAATGTCTGCAGGCCGTCTCGCCGGCGCACGAAGTAGCGAGCGTTGATCGCTTCAGCGTCCAGGCATTCCACTTCGCAGTACCCACTGCAAAGGAGCGTCGCTTTCAGTTCGGCAGGGTCAAACGCGCTTAGCCAAGGCTCGCCTGCGGCCGCGAATGATCGTGCAGCCATATCGTCCATCCACTGCTCGACCGGTGACAGCAATCCGCGTGCAACGCGCGCATCGAACACAATCTCGCTCTGGGACGGATAAAGGGCAACCTGGCGGACCATTGCCAGCGCGACGGAGGTTTCCAGGTAGGGAAGTACGCCCAGGCAACTGAAAAAGGTCGGGCGTCCCGGGTCGATTCCATGTTTATCGAGCACTGCTGGCAAAAGAACTTCAGCAAGGTCTGCGGCAACGAAGGCGACGTTGGAAGGGATCGCGACACCGCTCTCTTGCAAACGCTCCAGTTTCCATTGCTGGATCTCTGCCTGATCCAGCTCAACGCATCTGACGCTGTCGGGAAGGCGGAGGGACAGCGTGTCCAGCCCTGCTCCGAGGATCACGACCTGGCGCAGCCCAGCGCTTATGGCGAGGGCCACTCGGTCTTCCACCAGCTTGCTGCGTGCGACCACGGCCGCGCGCAGCGTACGGAGCATCGGCGCATTGTAGGCATAGGGGTCGACGACCGTTTGCCGTGCCAGGCTGCTGCCCAGTACGTCGAACGCGTGCCTGTCCTGCAATAGCGTGGGTTCATCGAGAAGTTGGTGGGCCGCACGCGCAAGGGCCATGGTAAGTGCTGACCGGCGGCGGGGAATGCCCTCGAGAAGGGGTTGTTGTTTCATCATTACCGTTACATCCCATCACGTCTGGTTGACCATACGCATGGTCAAGCCTCCCGTAGCGTGAGGGTCAAGTCCGCTTACGCGTTCTGTTGGTGCGGGGGTGGCCATTGTTCTACGGGCTGATGAAGCAGTGCGGCAGATGAGAGTGGTTCAGCTGCTCAGCGTGTTATCTGATAGCGTGTGCTGCGCCCGCCACCAGGCAGCCGTTCGATACAGCCCTTTTCCAGCAAGTCGCTCAGGTGACGGGTCGCGGTGGCTTTGGATACCTTGGCTACCGCTTGGTACTGAGCGGCGCTGATGCCATTTTCAAAGCCACGTTCTCCACCATCCAGCAGGTGATTGAGCACTTTGACCTGCTCTACCGACAACGCCTGGCTGCGATGCGCCTGCCAGAAGCGTGCCTTGGCCAGCACGCGATCGATACGAGCAAGGGCCTGATCCAGGCTGTTGAGCAAGGTCGCGAGGAACCATTGCAGCCAGGCGGTGATGTTCAGGAAGCCTTTCTGGCTGGCCTCGAGGATGTGGTAGTAACCGGTGCGGTCATCGAGGATGCTTGCGGACATGGCGTAAAAGCGGATGGCCTGCTGCTCGCCCTGGGCCAATGCCAGGTCGGTGATTGCGCGCGTAAGGCGACCGTTGCCGTCATCGAAGGGGTGCAAGGTAACGAACCACAAATGAGCGACGCCCGCGCGTACAAAGGGGTCGAGGCTCGTATCACTGCGACTGCGCTCGAACCAGGCGAGGAATTCTGCCAGTTGCGCTTCCAGCCCTGCGCGAGGAGGGGCTTCGAAATGTACGGTAGGGCGGTCGATCCGGCCTGATATGACCTGCATCGGCTCATCGCCACGCAGTGCGCCGATGTGTAACGGTCGAGCCAGCAGTTGCTCGTCGCGGGGGAATAACCAACGGTGCCAGGTGAACAGTCGCTGTTCGTCCAGCGCTTGCTGGTGGGCACGGGTGGCGTCGAGCAGGAGTTCCGCCAGGCCTTCGGAGCGTGAGGTGGTGCGGCCTTCTTCCTTCAACCCCAAGCGCCGTGCCAGTGATGAGCGTACCGAACCGACATTCAGTTGTTCGCCCTCAATGGCAGAAGAGGTGATGATGTTCTGCAGCATGGCATCCAGGCTGCTCTGCACTTCGCTGTCCTTCCCCACCGCGCCGAGCATGCCCAGCAAACGTCCCTGTGCCTGACCGCAAGCGCGCAGCAGCGGTGCAAGCGCTTCGGCTTGCCAGCTGAAGTGCGGCCAGTCGGGCTGCTGCCAGATCCAGAGCGGGTCGTTCATAAGGTTCGCTGAGCCGATTAACGAGCCTATTCGGCTCATATGATGAGCCGATAATGCCGGCTATTCGGCTCACTGTCTATTTTCAAGGCAGGTTGTTTGGTTATTGCGGGTTGTGGAACGTCAAAGTCACCTTGCGTTTTCGCAGCGCTAGAAACGCAAAAGCCGCGCAATCGCGCGGCTTCGTCGTAGCTGGTGGGCCCACACGGACTCGAACCGTGGACCAAAGGATTATGAGTTGCTGGGCGAGCTGATATGCCTGGAGAAAGCGCTGTAAAGTGAACGTAGCTTGGCATAGCTGTAGGCCCCGTAATTCCGGATGTTGAGCTTAATCTTGAGAAGGTCGCCCAAGCTGAGCATTGTACCGCTTCCGTACCGATTTTCAGTAGAAATATCCAACGGTACTTGGAGTACGGGGCGTCTGAATGCCCACGTGTAGCTCTGCTACCAAACGGTTAGGCTGAGCAACCGGCGTACCGGGCATTCCTAAGATTGCGCGCTACAAGTGAATGGACCGTGAATTCAGTGCTTCGACTTTTTTAGTGAAAGTAAACGAGCTCGATCCTCTAAAATTATGTTCTTAACTTTCTCATGGCTTCGTTGCTTTGCTCGTAACTCGAAAGCTTCTGCTTGGAAAATATTTGAAATAGAGTTCATGCGTCTTTCACCTAGTCGAGCTAGTAGCCAGTCTACAAATTCCTCGTTAAAGAAAGGGAATGTAAGCGAAGACTTTCGGTGCATTGCCATTGCGCGTAGCTCTGTAAGTCTGAGGATGTCAGCCACATCGGTATCAAAGGTGATTAAATTGCCAAGGTAAAATTCAGCTTCAGGTAGAGTATTCGTGTTGGCCATTGCATCTAAAGCTCTTGGTAAATAAAGATCCCATGAGCAATTCTTTATTATTGCAAGTGGGTCTTTCTTATCAAGCAAAGAGTTGAGTTTTTTTGATAGCGCAGATCGGCCGCTTCGACATAATATGTCAGCGCAAACAATCAACTCTCTTAGCATAAAAATTGATAGATCTTCATGCATGAACTGCATAAGCTCTTCCATCTTGTACTCTGATGATTTGGAAGAGCTTGCTTCAATAATTTTGGTGCGTAAAATCATGCATTCCACAAGGCTTACTTGTTGTTCAATGCCCTCGCTCAACCCATTATCTAGTTGGCTTTGAAAATCAGAAATTAATTGGTCTGCCTGATATTCAGCTTGCTCTTTGTGAAGTTTTCTAAATCGTAAGCCCCAAGACTCGTCTAGAGGGTTAGGGTCTAGTGACAGTGCATGGATTGCTGCGAGAGTCATGCGGCTGTTCTCGATCGTTTGTGAACTCCAGGAACGTTGCGCCTCCCACAGATACAAATATGGATTTAGGTTAGAAAGCTCCTCTCGGTTGAGGTTTTTTCGTAGAGATAGCCCGCGATTAATCAGTTCCGAAGACGGCTTGTCGCGATATCCCAGTGCCTTAATGAAGCTTGCTGCATTGGAATCAACAAACGTACCATACCCCATTTGAAATCTTACTGGCGACAAAGTGCTGATTGCTTCAGTGTCCAATATCCAAAGTGATTTTCCGCGAAAACAGGTTGATATAAAGCCTCGGTCAGCGAACTCTTGGCGTCTAAGTTTAAATGGACCTCGATCATCAGCCGCGGCATAAATTATCCTCCAGTCCTTGAGCAAATGGTGGTTACTTTCATACGCCCTTAATGCTGAGAGCGGATCTGGAGAGGAACATACCTGATGCAGAGCGAACTGCATGTCATAGCTGGCGTGGCTGAGGTCCATAGGATTAAATACTCCTGTCAGAGTGGATGCGCATTTAATTTGGCTGCCTGGCAAATCCAGCATCGTTGACGTAACACTTATATCTGGCCATCATCTATTTGTGTAAGGGAATGCTTTTGGGGGGCGGCTAAGTCCCAGTCATCAATAAGGCCGGTCGGAAGACCATTCACTCCATTTGACCTATAGTGTGCAATTTCCAACCCTTGGATTTCGTAGGCAACGTTATGAGGTATGTCGTTGTCAACCAAAATTATCTGGCAAAGTTTGTTTTTATTGTCGAATTGCTCGGCGGTTTTAATAAGTGCTTCGAATAGGTTTTTGTACTTCTCAGGATCCGCAACTCCATCTGCTTCGTTTAGATCATCGGTTTGATCTGTGGCAGAATTTTCGGGAGTCTTACCCAAAAACTTACCTACGGTGTCAATCATTAGCAGTCCCGGAAGATTGGTGTCCTTCCGTAGCTTTTGAGAAAGGATAGCCGTCAGATAACCAATTGAGACGATCGTGCGCAGACCTCCAGAATTGATTTTCCGATACTCAGTGCCTCTCACTACAGGGAAAAAAGTTTTTGAATGAATTCCTACGCCGTTGTGGTTTTTTATTTTAATTTCTTTTATGAAGTTGTTGAGGTCAATGCCTAAGTCTCTAATTACGTTGTCGAGCGAAGGCGCATTCTTTCGAAGCTCTTCCAATTTTATTTTAAGATTCTCAATATTTCCTGCTAAGCGCGCTATCTGATCAGCAATTCCTGTTTGAGTGTTTCTTACACGCAGAGAATGCACCGCTTTTCCTCTGCGTTCATCAAGCTGGGCAAGTTCTGAAATGATCGCATCTCGCTCTGCTAAGTAAGGCGATATCGAGGTTTTTAGCTCGTCGTCGATCATCTCGCGAGCTTTGTTTTTCTCTGTGTAAAGCGCTGAAAGAAGGCTGTTGGCTATCTCCAGGTCAGCTCTGTTCTCTGCGATTAGCTGCTTCAGATCCCTAGTTCTACGGGTGATAGCTGAAAGTTCGTTTTTTAAACGGCTATCGTCAGGTAAGTCAAATTTTTCAGATAGATCTTGGATTTCGATAACTGTTTCACAAATTGGGCAATTAGTTTGCTCTTGGACGTCACGTCCGATGATTTCCCTGGCTGAAACCCCAGCCTTTATTCGCTCAATATCGTTTTCATACTCGTTGAGGAGCCGAGTGAATCGTTCAATGTTACGTAACTTTGACTTCTTTGTATTTTCTTGCTGATCTATCTTGAGGCTTATTGTGTTTAGCACGTCCTTCAGCCCTTGGTACAGTGCATTATTGCTCGTCATTCTTTTGTTTAAATCAGATACTTGATCCTTTAGCTCTGCTTTAACAAGGTCGATGTTGCTAATTTCTTCATCAAGTGACTCAGTATCTTTGAATTCCGTTTGCTTTAAAAATGAAGTAATTGCCGTATACTGACTGATCAGCTGTGTCTTATCAGTTGATTTTTTTGAGATTTCAACCTCGAGTTCCGAAGCGCTAGAATCTAGAACATTAAAAATGTATTTTAAGACTTCCCTGTTTTTAGTTTCCAAAACAGGGTTGCCGATGTTGAGCATATGAGAGCTGCCTACATCATCTTGGTCTAAATACATGAACTTAAATAAGTCTAAAAAGCTCAATCGAGCTGTTTCTGACGAGTCTTTTGTCGGTGCTTGCTTCAGCCGAACAGTAGGGAACTCCAAAGCCTCTAGCAAAAAGTCAGAAAGACTCTTGTTTTGCTCATCTCCCTTTGTAACGCTTGACCTAAATTTTTCCGGGAAAGAATTAGATATTTTTGAAAGCTCGCAGAAGTATACGTCAATGTCTTTTGACGGATTGAATAAGTCTCGACTTATGCAGTACGGTCTTCCATTGATGTGAAGTTCAAGAGTTGCGTGTTTTACCGAGGAGGTGATTTCTTTGTCCAGCTTGATTTCTTTGCCGCCGAGTAAATAATAAACAAGACGCAGAATGCTTGATTTTCCGGTGTCGGCATCGCCATAGATTATGTTGATGCCGGGATGGAAAGGGACTCGATATTCTTTTCGATGTCCATGCAGAATTAGATTCTTGAGAAGAAGACCTTCAGATGTATTCATTATGCTTCCTGCCTTAAGGCTGAATTTATATATCCATTGAGTTTCGAAGGGGGCTGTGACTGAAGCTCTGATAATAATTTGATGAAGGAAGATATTCTTTGAAAATATCCCTCGGTTAATTCGCTGGCTTTGTTTTTGCCGATGTCAGTCAGGTCGAATAAAAAACCATCGTTATTGGAATATTCTACGGATAGGAAGTCCTTTGAAGCTAGAATTTTTAGCATAGTCAGAATCCTTTCTCGGTCGAACAGCTCTTCGACGTTTGGAGACAAAGTCCCGACTGTGTAATAATCCCTTTCTTCTATAAGGATTTGATTTTTGTTAGCAAGCTTCAGGACGCTATTGAGTAAGGAAGGGCGAGTGGTAAGAAAGTAGAAAGATTGAATTTTATCTAGATTCAATACCTTTTTACGTTTTTTTGTTACGGCGAGCCCGCTTATTACTAGCAATAGCACGCCAAGATTATAGTGAAGCTCTCTCTCTGGTTGTATGTAAGGTAGCTTACTCATTTTTGTCCTCGCTTATAAGTTTTTTCAAGGACGAAGCAGGGATGTCTTTGGTCCACCAAATATTCTCGTCTTCAGAGTTTGAAAGTTGATGGAGCATTCCTTGCTTATGGATGGCATTTATGAAAGGGATGAAGGTTTCTAAAAAGCCCTTGTCTTCTTTTAGAATTACTTCGTGGACGTCTGTTAACAAAAGGCCTGAATTGGGAATGCCGTCATGAAGATACTTAGAGTAGCTAGTTTGGTATATTTTTCTGATTTTTTTGTAAAGATCGGCGAGGCGTTTTTGATCGGATGGGCTGTTAAATATTTTTCTAATATACTCGGCATTTAGAAAGACTTCTTTGGCCTCTCTTATGGAAGTTTTATGTATATCTGCGCTGATAAGCTTTAGTACAAACAGTTCGTCATCAAAATTGGTTTCGTCTAGAAGCTCTTGAAGTTCTAGATTGGACATTCCAGGGTCGCTTTTTTCAAAATCTAAAATTGTTTGTCGAACTGCGATAAAGATTGTGCTGCCTGGGCCCTCAGGCTTAGTTATACTTGTGTGATCTTCGTTAACAGGGATGATATCTGACTTTTCTTTGTCCGATGGAGCTGCGCTGGTTTTTTTCACTACTGTGTCATAAGCGCCATAAAAATATTTTGTGGTAGGTCTGAGACTTGTTTTCAGCCACTCGTCACTGATCTTGTGTATGAAGTCGTTAAGCGGGGCCAACCCTTCAATCTGAAGGTTCTCGCTTATTAGCTTTCCGTATGTCGCTGCTTCCGCTCCGTGATGTGGCACAGCTAATGAAATGAATAGCTTTATTTTCGAAGGGTTTTTATCTAACAGGTCACTAATTATCGCGCTCTTCGTAACTAGCCCGCCCATGCTATGAGCAACAATAATTATATTTTGGTAGGACTGTAGTCTGAAACGGATCTCGGTTCTCAGCAGATTTCCTATTTCTTCAATACTTATATTCTTGGCAAGTTTTCCATGAGAAGTGGAGAAAACTCTTTTGAGAATTGTGGAGACTTTTCCCGCTTTTGCAAATAGATTCAGTAGCTTGGTAAAGTAAGAAAATTGAGCAATGTCGTAGTTTTCTGAAATTTCAGGGTCGTCAAGGAGCAGCTCTGGGAAAGACTTGGCCGTTCCATTTCTCCAGGTTGCTTCTCCGCCGCAGAAACCATGTACGAACAAAATTAGGTTTTGCTTGTTATTCTGAGAGATAAATTCAATCATTGTTTTTACCGAATTATTAGTTTTTCAGAATGCATGTATTATTTGCATAGACAAAAATTTTTGGCGGCGCTTACCAATCGAGGTGTTAGCCAGCCCGGCTTCCCGGCAGTTTAGGTTCACGGTTGTTACGCGTTCGCTGCACCCGGCATCAGCCACCGAAAATGCCCGATCTGTTACCTTTGTTTTTACAACGAAGATGGTGGGATGTAAGAAAGCTGCGAGGATGGTCGAATGTTGTAGCCTGTCGCGGCCGTGTGCAGGATGACGGGCGTCTAGCTTTCTAGCTCTGAGGGCGAAGTAGCCCCTTAGAAGCTCGTGCATGCAGCCCTTGAGTAGAGGCGTTTTGATCAACCAGATGAGCATCGCCACCCGAGTGACCCTGGTCGGCGTGCCCTGCACTCGGGCGTCGAAGGGGTTGAATTCCATTTTCTGATCTTCGGTAGTCGTGAGCTAACCGAATCTTACCGAATCTTCATGTGATGGCACGATAGTATTGCGTAATTTATGCGGATTCCGGGTGCAACGGGGGCTTTCCTAGGCATAGAGCCGAACACGATGACTGAAATGGCTTCATCAATGGTTCTGGCTAGATCGTATTCTTCGCCCTCGATCATGAAGGTCTCCAAGCGTGGATCGCTCTCGGACCTTCAGTCTCGCAAACCCCGGCATCATTCGAGGCTCCAGCGCTCAAGACTGGCTCGGATCGCGTCACTTACGATGTCCGTATACTTGTTGATAAGACGGCTAAGCGCCTCGATTCGCGCAACGGTGATCGGCTCGTAATGACCTTCATTCAAGCTCCTGGCGATCTGGTTGAGATTCCGTCCCAGGGCGAGTATGAATCGCCCCTGGTTTCCTAGACACCTCCTAGCCTCATAATGAAGCCCAAATAGGAGGTGCCATGAGTCGTCAGCGTTACCCTGAAGAATTCAAGATCGAAGCGGTCAAGCAAGTGACCGAGAAAGGCAAGCCTGTCGCCGATGTTGCCCAGCGCTTGGGCATGTCCGCTCACAGCCTCTACGCCTGGATCAAGCTCTACAGCAAACCCCAAGAGCAGCGTCAGCAAGACGATGACCAGCAAGCCGAACTGCGCAAGCTGCGCGCTGAACTCAAGCACGTGACGGAAGAGCGAGACATCTTAAAGAAGGCCGCCGCGTACTTTGCCAAGGAGTGCGGCTGAAGTACGCCTTCATCAAGAAGCACTCGACGGATTACCCGGTGCGGCGCCTTTGCCAAACCCTAAAGGTGCATCCCAGCGGCTATTACGCCTGGTTGGCCGAGCCTCAATCTGCCCGAGCAAAAGAAGATCATCGTCTGCTTGGCTTGATCAAACATGCTTGGCTCGAAAGCGGAGGCGTGTACGGCTACCGCAGAATTCATGATGACCTACGTGAGCTGGGAGAGACATGCGGGCGAAATCGAGTCGGTCGTTTGATGCAGGCAGAGGGGTTGCGTTCGCAAACAGGCTATCGCCGTCGACCTGGGTTTTATAGCGGAAAACCAACCGCGGCCTCGCCCAACCACCTTGCCCGGCAGATCAAGGTCAGCGAGCCGAACAAGGTCTGGATGACAGATATTACTCATGAAGGATGGCTTCATCTGGCGGTAGTGCTGGATCTCTTCTCACGCCAGGTAATTGGTTGGTCAATGAAGCCAAGGATGTGCAGCGACCTGGCTATCGACGCGATGTTGATGGCCGTGTGGCGACGCAAGCCACAGCAGCAAGTAATGATTCACACAGATCAAGGCAGTCAGTTCTGCAGCTCAGATTGGCAAAGCTTTTTGAAGGCCAAAATGTAATCAGCAGCATGAGCCGGCGGGGAAACTGCCATGACAATGCCGTAGCCGAGAGCTTTTTCCAGCTTTTGAAGCGGGAGCGAATCCGACGAAAGATCTACGCAACGCGTGACGAAGCCAGAAGTGATATTTTCGATTACATCGAGATGTTCTATAACCCAAAACGTCGACACAGCAGCGCTATGCAGCTGTCTCCAGTAGAATATGAGAAACGCTATTTTCTGAGCTTGGAGAGTGTCTAGGAAACCAGGGGCGATTCAATTTGGCTGAGTTGGTAAATCTAAATCCGATGGCTGATAGGGTAGGCAGGTGATTTCATGAGTAATAATGCACTCGGGGTAGCTCTTCCGTTAAGTGAAGAGATCCTGACCGATATAGAATTGGGGCGCGTCTCGCTAACCAGTATCGCGCTGAAAGCCAGCCGACTGGCTAGGCTTCTGGGTGATTTTGAAAAGCAGCAGATAATGCTGTATGAGGCTAGCGGGTATCCAAGCAGTCCCAATGGTATACCGTCTGAAGTTTGGTCACTAGCGAAGATTGCTGGGCGCGTATATCAGAAGAAAATTGAAGATGAGATCAAAGAGTTCGCTCGGACCGAATCGCTTGACCAAATAGCTTTGGAAATTGAAGCCGCTCGTGAAGGTGTGAAAGCGGCTGCTGATCCGGACCTTTCAATTTCGTCAGCAAACCCCAATCAGTATGTTTTCAATCCGACGGGTAACGCTAAAGAAAGGAAGGGATATATTGATGTTATTACAATTAAGTCGAAGCTTTTAGCTGAGCGTCGAGCATATGTTCATAATTATGTTAGCGGTGTGTTTTATGAGCTCAAATTCTCCGCTGTGCCGGAGGACGTTTTTCAGCGCACGCGGATCAGAGTTGATAGCAAAGTAGGTGAGATCGTCCCAACCGCAATGAAGAAATTCGCTGCGGTATATGACAACTTGCTGTCTGAAAATGATGAGGACTGGGCGAATGCAGTTCATAGTTGCAGGCGAATTCTTCAAGATACAGCTGACGCTCTTTATCCTCCGACGGCGGATAAGGTTATAGGCGAGGGGAAAAACCAAAAAACGATAAAGCTCGGGCCGGATAACTATATCAATCGTTTAGTCGCTTACGTTGAGCAGAACTCTCACTCCGCTCGTTTTAACGAAATTGTCGGCTCCCACATGAGCTACTTGGGTGAGCGACTGGATGCAATTTTCCAAGCTGCTCAAAAGGGTTCTCATCATGTTATCGCATCGCAGGATGAAGCAGACCGCTACGTGATTTATACATACTTGGTGATTGGCGACATCTTGCAGCTGAGGGAGGATATCAAGAACGCCGAGGCTGCTGAAGGTGGGGACGACTAGAAGCGTGGACGCTTTGTGGACGTTTCCAGTCGTAGCTGAGCGATTCGGGGAGAGAGAAGCAATAATGAAAGCCACGCCCTGCGTGGCTTTGAAGGTGGTGGGCCCACACGGACTCGAACCGTGGACCAAAGGATTATGAGTCCTCTGCTCTAACCGACTGAGCTATAGGCCCTCAGTGAGTGGCCGGATTATAACGAGGGTTTCGCACCTGTGCCATCTGAAAGATCCGATAGTGCTATGCGAAGGAACCCTGCCGCAAACTCCTCGGGTGGCAGTGGCAGGCTGACGATGTAGCCCTGGATCTGTTCGCACCCTTCAGCTGCCAGAAAACGCTGCTGGGCCTGGTTTTCCACGCCTTCGGCAATGATGGTCAGCTGCATGCTGCGGCCCAGGGCGATGATCGCGCGGGCAATGGCTGCGTCGTGTGGGTCGTCGGGCAGGCCGCGGATAAACGACTTGTCGATCTTCAGGATGTCCAGCGGCAGGCGCTTGAGATAGCTCAGCGAGGAGTACCCGGTGCCGAAGTCGTCAATGGCCAGTTGCACGCCAAGTTTCTTCAACTGGTACAGCACGGCCAGGGCTTCTTCTGCCTGGCTCATGATGAAGTTCTCGGTGATTTCCAGCTGCAGGTCGCCGGCCCTCAACTGGTAGTGCCTGAGCAGCTGTTCGATACGCCGGGCCAGGTGCGGGTGGCGCAGTTGCGCGCCGGCCAGGTTGATCGACAGCGGGCCGAAAGGCTCGTAGTGCTGCTTCCAGGCCTGCATCTGGCGGCAGGCCTGCTCCAGCACCCAGTCGCCAAGCTGCAGAATGGTGCCGTTCTCTTCCGCCAGGTGGATGAAGTGCTCCGGCGGTACCTCGCCGAAGGTCGGGTGGCTCCAGCGGATCAGTGCTTCGGCACCTACCAGGCTCTGGGTCTTGAGGCTGAGCTTGGGCTGGAAGCAAAGGCTCATTTCGTTGCGTTCGATGGCGCGGCGCAGCTCATGCTCCAGGGCGATGCGTTCGCTGGCCTGGGCGGTAAGGTCGACGGTATAGGCTTCGACGCGGTTGCGGCCCTTGGCCTTGGAGCGGTACATGGCCGCGTCGGCGTTGCGGATCAGGGTGGAAACGTCGGTGCCGTCCTGTGGATAAAGACTGATGCCGATGCTGGCACTGGTGAAGAATTCGTGCTCGCCGGCCTGGAACGGCGCATTGAAGCAGGCCAGCAGCTTGTTGGCGATGGTGCTGGCGTCGCTGGGTTTGTGCAGGCCGGGCAGCAGGATGATGAATTCGTCACCGCCCAGGCGAGCCACGGTGTCGACGTCACGTACCTGCTCCTTCAGGCGTTGGGCGATGCCTTTGAGCAGCAGGTCGCCAACCGGATGGCCAAGGCTGTCATTGATGTGCTTGAAGCGATCGAGGTCGAGGAACAGCACCGCGCCCTGGCGGTTGGATTGCTGTTCACTGGTGAGCACGGCCTGCAGGCGACTTTCGAACAGGGCGCGGTTTGGCAGGCCGGTGAGCGGGTCGTGGTGAGCCTGGTAGTCGAGCTTGGCCTGGGCGTGCTTGAGGCTGGAGATGTCGGCGAACACGGCGACGAAGTGGGTGATTTCGCGCTCGCTGTTGCGCACGGCGCTGATGGTCAGCCAGCCAGGGTACAGTTCGCCGTTCTTGCGTTTGTTGTAGATCTCGCCTTGCCAGTGGCCTTCGGCGGTCAGCTGGTGCCACATGGCGGCATAGAAGGCGCTGTCGTGCTGGCCGGAAGCGAGCAGCCGCGGGGTCTGGCCGAGCGCTTCGATCTCGCTGTAGCCGGTGATTTCGCTGAAGGCGCGGTTGACGGCACTGATGCGCTGGTCGATGTCGGTGATCAGTACGCCTTCGGCGGTGTTCTCGAACACGGTGGCGGCCAGTTGCAGTTTTTCCTGCATCAGGTGGCGCTCGGTGATGTCGCGGGCGATGGTCAGCATGCAGTCGACGCCGGCAATCGGCAGGGGTCGCGCGGACAGTTCACAGAGGCGGATCTGCCCGTCGCTACGGCGAATGTGGCAGGTGAAGTCGCGCACGAAACCGTCGCGGTTGAGCTGGTCGACCAGGCGCTTGCGTTCGTTGAGGTCTACCCAGATGCCCAGGTCCAGCGAGGTCTGGTCGAGGGTCGGGTGAAGGTCGTAACCGGTCAGGCGGCAGAAGCCCTCGTTCACTTCAAGCAGCAGGCCGTCGGCCTGGCGCGACAATAGCAGGCCGTCGGGGGAGGCGTGGAAGGCCTTGGCGAATTTTTCTTCCGAGGTTTGCAGCTGCTCCTGGGTTTCCTTGAGCTGGCTGATGTCGCGTACCGCAACCACCAGCGCGGGGGTACCGTCGAGCTCGAAGGTTTCGGCCGAGGTCAGGCCGGTGAACAGTTGGCCGTTACTGCGCCGGAAACTCATCTCCAGGTTGCGGATGCCACCCTGGTGCAAGCGTTCGAGCAGGCGCGGGCCGCTGCCTTCGATGCCCCACAGCTTGAGGTCGGTGGCGGTGCGACCGATGACCTGGTCCGGGGTGAGGCCGATCTGCTCTTCGAAGGCTTCGTTCACCTCCAGCAGGCAGCCGTCGCTGTGGCGGGCAATCAGCAATATGTCGGGGCACTGCTGGAACACCGAGGCGAACTTCTGTTCCGACAGGCGCAGGGCATTCTCGGTGCGCTTGGTTTCGCTGATGTCGATCATCAGCCCACGCATCACCGGCTTGTGGCCATGCTCGATCATGCTGACGATGTTGCGTACCCACAGCGGCTGGCCATCGGCCCGGATCACCCGACAGTCCAGGCTATGGTCACGTCCGGCCGCCGTTTCGCTGTCGCAGTAGGCCTGGGCCCAGAGGGCATCATCCGGGTGCAGGATACTGGCCCAGAAGCCGGGCTTTAACCAGTCGCTCAGCGGATAACCCAGCAGGTCTTCGGCGTGAGGTGAAACGTAGCTGTAGATGAAGTCGTTGGCGTCGGCCTCCCAGGCTATGGCGGAAAGGCCCTCGACCAGGCTGCGGTAGCGATATTCGCTGCTGCGCAGCTCCTGTTCGAGGGCGATGCGCCGGGAAATCTCCGAGCTGAGGCGACGATTGATGCGAATGACCACTGCCAGCACCGCCATCAATACCAGTACCGCTGGCAGGCCATATACCAGCAGGTCGGACCAGAACATCCGTTGGTCGACCACATTGCCCACCCAGCGTTGCTGGATCTGGTTGACTTCGCCGCTGCTCATGTCGGCCATCACTTTGTCCAGAATGCCAACCAGCACCTTCTTGTCGCGTGGGGCGGCCATCGCCAGCTGGTAGCGGTAGGGCGTCTCGCCACTGACATAGAGGCCGTCCAGCTTGAGCTGGCGCAGGCTCCAGATACTCGATGCGAGGTCACCGACCACGGCGTCCACCTCATCGGTGGCCAGGGCTTGCAGCGTGGAGCTGACATTGGGCAAGGCCACCAGGTTGAGGTCTGGGTGATGCGTGCGCAGCAATTCGTGAGGGGCGTAGTTTTCCACCACGGCCACCTTCAGGCCGTACAGTTCGTCGAGGTTGCGCGGCTGTGCTCCGCCCTTATGGGCGAGGATGACGATGGGGAAGTCGAGGTACGGGCGGGTGAAGGCCAGGTAGGCCTGGCGCTCGGGGGTGGACATGATGCCGGGCAGCAGGTCGATGCGGTTTTCCCGCGCCAGCGTCAGTACTTCGGTCCAACTGTGGGGTTCGACCGGTTTGAGTGCCACTTCCAGGCGTTGTTGGATGGTAGCGATGTAGTCGGCGGCCAATCCCTGGTACCGGCCCTCCTGGTCGCGAAACTCGAACGGTGGCCAAGAGGCGTCTACACCCAGGCTCAGCTGCGGGTGGGCAACCAGCCAGGCTTTTTCCTCATCTGTCAGGGTCAGGGCGCCGGCCGTTGTGTTCCACAAAACCAGGAACATCAACAGGATGGCCGGCAACAGGGACATAGCGGCCTCGCATTCAGGGGGACTGAATCGAGTGTAGACGGGCATTGCTGCCGGTGTGGGGTGGAAGGTGCAGTCTTTCTTGGAGGCTGCACGGTCCATGTCGGCGTTTCCGGAAGCGGAAAGAAAAACCCCGGCCTGGGCCGGGGTTTGTCATCACTCGTCGAGGAAGGAGCGCAGGTGCTCGCTGCGAGTGGGGTGGCGCAGTTTGCGCAACGCCTTCGCTTCGATCTGACGGATCCGCTCACGGGTCACGTCGAACTGCTTGCCCACCTCTTCAAGGGTGTGGTCGGTGTTCATGTCGATACCGAAGCGCATGCGCAGCACCTTGGCTTCACGCGCGGTGAGGCCCGAGAGCACGTCGCGGGTGGCTTCCTTGAGGCTTTCGACCGTGGCTACGTCGATCGGGGACTGCATGGTCGAGTCCTCGATGAAGTCGCCCAGGTGCGAATCTTCATCATCACCGATCGGGGTTTCCATGGAGATCGGCTCTTTGGCGATCTTCAATACCTTGCGGATCTTGTCCTCAGGCATTTCCATGCGCTCGCCAAGCTCTTCCGGGGTCGGTTCGCGACCCATTTCCTGCAGCATCTGGCGGGAAATGCGGTTGAGCTTGTTGATCGTCTCGATCATGTGCACCGGGATACGGATGGTGCGTGCCTGGTCGGCGATCGAACGGGTAATCGCCTGACGGATCCACCAGGTGGCATAGGTCGAGAACTTGTAGCCGCGACGGTATTCGAACTTGTCCACCGCTTTCATCAAGCCGATGTTGCCTTCCTGGATCAGGTCGAGGAACTGCAGGCCACGGTTGGTGTACTTCTTGGCGATGGAGATCACCAGACGCAGGTTCGCCTCGACCATTTCCTTCTTGGCGCGGCGGGCCTTGGCTTCGCCGATCGACATGCGACGGTTGATTTCCTTGATCTCGGCAACGGTCAGGCCGCTTTCGTTCTCAAGGTCGATCAGCTTCTGCTGGCAAGCGACGATGGCTGCGTCCTTCTCACCCAGGGCGGCAGCCCACTTGGTGTTGCGCTTGGCCAGGTCACCGCTCCAGGTCTGGTCGGTTTCGTTACCAGGGAACATGCGCAGGAAGTCGGCGCGTGGCATGCGCGCATCACGCACGCACAGCTGCATGATGGCACGCTCTTGCTGGCGCAGGCGGTTCAGCGCGTCACGAACACGCTCTACCAGTACCTCGAACTGCTTGGGTACTAGCTTGATCGGCATGAACAGGTCGGCCAGGGCCTGCAGGGCCTCGATGCTGTCCTTGTGCGCGCGACCGTTTTTCTTCAGGACCTTGTTGGTGGCCTGCAGCTGGTCGGAGACGGCACCGAAACGCTGGCGGGCAACTTCCGGGTCCGGGCCGCTCTCGGCCTCTTCCTCGTCGTCACCGCTTTCGGACTCTTCCTCATCGTCGTCGGACTCTTCCTTCGCAGCTGCGGCCTTGGCGCCCGGGATCGGCACTTCTTCGGTCGGTGCGGCGATGTTGTCGTCAGGGTCGATGTAACCGCTGAGCACGTCGGACAGGCGACCGCCTTCGCTGGTAACGCGATCATATTCGCCGAGAATGTAATCGACAGTGCCCGGGAAGTGGGCGATGGCGCCCATGACTTCACGAATGCCTTCCTCGATACGCTTGGCGATTTCGATCTCGCCTTCGCGGGTCAGCAGTTCGACGGTACCCATTTCGCGCATGTACATGCGCACCGGGTCGGTCGTGCGGCCGATATCGGTTTCAACTGCCGCCAACGCAGCAGCGGCTTCTTCGGCCGCAGCTTCGTCGGTGTCGGCTTCCGCCAACAGAAGGGCATCCGCATCCGGAGCACTCTCGAATACGTTGATCCCCATGTCGTTGATCATGCGGATGATGTCTTCCACCTGTTCCGGATCTGAAATATCCTCAGGCAGGTGGTCGTTGACCTCCGCGTAAGTCAGGTAGCCCTGCTCACGGCCGCGGGTGATCAACTCTTTGATACGAGACTGCTGTTGCGCTTTTCCGGACATAACACCCTATCCACTGAAGGTCTTGGCGGGCAAAAAACAAGCCGAGGATTATACCCGAGCATGGGCCTCACGCGCCAGATGAGGTCGGCGTTTGTGCGGGAACATTCCGGCTCAGCAGGGCGAGGAGCTGGGATTTTTCCTCGCAGGTCAATTCGCTTTGACGTGATTTCCTGAGCAGTTGTTCCAGGCTGCGCTCGCGTTGGCGGGCGGACAAGCTAGTTATAGTGTCGAAAAACTGTTGTTCAAGGTTGTCGGCCACGATCAGCCATTCCTTTTCCGCCAGCGCCCGTAGCAGACGGCCCTGTTCGGTGCCGTGCCAACGTGCGATCAACTGCATTGAGCTTAGCCCAGGATTTTTCTGCGCGGCTTCGATCAGGGCCACCAGCAGCTGGCTGTACAGGTGTTCTTCGTCGGCGAAGTGGCTGGCGTCTTCCACCTTGCCGGCCAGCAACGGATGGTGCAGCAGGGTACGCAGGGCGGCCAGGGTCGGCGGTTCGACCGGGGCCGGTACGCGCGGTGGTGCTTCGTCACGTTGTTGCCAGGGTTTGCCGCCCTTGCGGTTCTTGTCCCAGGGCTTGTCGCCCCATTGCTTCTTGCCGCTGCCCTTGTTCGGTTTCCAGGCCTGTTCCTGATGGGCGGCGGCGTAGTCGTGCTGCGGCATGTCGCCGTAGTCGGGGGTGTAGCTGGCCATGGCATCGTAATCGTAGCCAGGGTCGTAGTCCGGCACGTTGCCGGCGGCCGGAGCATGTTGCGCCAGCTGCTCGACCTGCTGCGGGTCGAGGCCGGTGATCTCGCGCAGGCGGTTGCGCATCAGCTGGCGCAGGTTGGCGCCAGGGATCTTTTCGATCAGCGGCGCCGCCAGGGTCGCCATGTGCGCCTTGCCTTCCAGCGAGCGCGGGTCGGCTTCGACGCCAAGTTGCTCGAAGAAGTAGTCGGCCAGCGGCTGGGCGTGCTGGTTGATGCGGGCCATGAAGGCATCGGTGCCTTCGGCGCGCACCAGGCTGTCCGGGTCCTCGCCTTCGGGCAGGAACAGGAAGCGCGCACGGCGGCCATCCTGCAGGTTCGGCAGGGTCGACTCCAGGGCGCGCCAGGCGGCCTTGCGCCCGGCCTGGTCGCCGTCGAAGCAGAACAGCACGCTGGGCACCACGCGGAACAGGCGCTTGAGGTGCTCTTCGCTGGTGGCTGTACCGAGGGTGGCCACGGCATTGCGCAGGCCCTGCTGGGCCAGGGCGATGACGTCCATGTAGCCCTCGACGACGATGATTTCGTCGAGGTTGCGGTTGTGCTTGCGTGCCTCGTACAGGCCGTACAGTTCCTGGCCCTTGTGGAACACCGGGGTTTCCGGAGAGTTCAGGTACTTCGGCTTGTCGTCGCCGAGCACCCGGCCACCGAAGGCGATGATGCGCCCGCGGCTGTCACGGATCGGGAACATCACCCGGTCGCGGAAGCGGTCGTAGCGCTTGCCGGTTTCGGCGTTTTCGATCAGCAGGCCGGCGTCGATCATCACCTTCTGCTGCAGGCTATCGGCACCCAGGTGCTTGAGCAGGTTGTCCCAGCCAGGCGGGGCGAAACCCAGGCCGAAGTCGCGGGCGATCTCCCCGGACAGGCCGCGGCCCTTGAGGTAGTCCACCGCCGCCTTGCGGGTCGGGTGGCTGCGCAGGGCCTGACGGTAGAACTCCGAGGCCGCATCCAGTAGCGGGTACAGCGGCGAATCGGTGGGCTGGCGCGGTTTGTGGTCGCGGCGGCCTTGCTCGCGGGGTACTTCCATGCCAGCGGCGCGGGCCAGCTCCTCGACTGCCTGGGGAAAGTCCAGGTTGTCGTGGTCCATGACGAAGCCCAGGGCATTGCCACCGGCACCGCAGCCGAAGCAGTAATAGAACTGCTTGTCGGGGCTGACCGTGAAGGAAGGGGTCTTTTCCTTGTGGAACGGGCAGCAGGCAGAGTAGTTCTTGCCAGTCTTTTTCAGCTGGACGCGCGAACTCACCACATCGACGATGTCGAGGCGGTTGATCAGGTCGTCAATGAAACTCTGGGGAATCAGCCCGGCCATGGCAGTCTCGTCATCTGGCAACTGGCAAGTCTAATCGCTCACGCGCCGAATGGGGCGGGTGCCGCTTGGAGAAGTACGAGGGAAAATGTGCTCGTCGCCAGCCCCGTAGGGCTCGTCAGTCGGACGTGCACGTCTGGTCATACAACAAGGAGGACCAGCTCTGACGTTTCAGGCAGGTTGCCCATGTGCAGTTCGCAAGAAGCTTGTGCTGGGCCTTGAGCTAGCTGCTCAAGTGTGAAGCGACCACTGCCATCGCCCGGCGGTTAGCCGGGCAGGGCAGAAGCTTTGCGTAGAACGCCTGTATTAGTACAGACGAACGGCGCGGCGCTGTTCGCGCTGAACTTTCTTGGCGTGACGCTTAACAGCAGCAGCTGCTTTGCGCTTACGCTCGGCGGTCGGCTTCTCGTAAAACTCGCGGCTACGAACTTCAGCCAGTACACCGGCTTTTTCGCAGGAGCGCTTGAAACGACGCAGAGCTACGTCGAAGGGTTCGTTCTCTTTAACTTTGACGGCTGGCATCCAGGGCTACCTTAATTCATTACCGGGGTAGACGTGCTCCTGGCAAAACAAAGGTGTGCTGGAGAACGTCGGTTTTCAAGGGTTGCGGATGTTAACCCTTAGCAAGCCGGAATGCAAAGCCTCTGATCGAAAACCGCTGGTCGGCATTCGACACGGGGACTATCATGCGCGGCTTCGAATTCAGCCCCCACAAGGGACGAACCCATGCTAGTACTGGGATTGGAAACATCCTGCGACGAAACTGGTGTCGCATTATATGACAGTGAGCGCGGTTTGTTGGCCGACGCCCTGTTCAGCCAGATCGACCTGCACCGCGTGTTCGGCGGGGTGGTACCCGAGCTTGCCTCGCGTGACCACGTCAAGCGCATGTTGCCGCTCATCCGCCAGGTTCTGGACGAGGCCGGCTGCGTCGCCACCGAGATCGACGCCATTGCCTATACCGCCGGCCCCGGCCTGGTCGGGGCGTTGCTGGTGGGCGCGTCCTGTGCCCAGGCGCTGGCCTTTGCCTGGGGCATCCCGGCGATTGGCGTGCACCATATGGAAGGCCATCTGCTGGCGCCCATGCTGGAGCAGAATCCACCTGAGTTTCCGTTCGTCGCCTTGTTGGTCTCGGGCGGCCACACCCAGCTGGTGCGCGTCGATGGCATCGGCCATTACGAGCTGTTGGGCGAGAGCCTGGATGACGCCGCCGGCGAAGCGTTCGACAAGACCGCCAAGCTGATCGGCCTGAACTACCCCGGTGGCCCGGAAATCGCTCGCCTGGCCGAGCGTGGTGTGCCGGGGCGCTTCGTGTTCCCGCGGCCGATGACCGACCGCCCGGGCCTGGAGTTCAGCTTCAGCGGCCTGAAAACCTTCGCCCTGAACACCTGGCAGCAATGCCGCGACGCCGGCGACGACAATGAGCAAACCCGTTGCGACCTGTCCCTGGCATTCCAGCAGGCGGTGGTAGAGACTCTGACCATCAAGTGCAAGCGGGCACTGAAGCAGACCGGCCTCAAGCGCCTGGTCATCGCCGGTGGCGTCAGCGCCAACAAGGCGTTGCGCGCATCCCTCGAGGACATGCTCGCCAGCATCAAGGGCAACGTGTACTACGCGCGCCCGCAGTTCTGTACCGATAACGGCGCGATGATCGCCTACGCTGGCTGCCAGCGGTTGTTGGCCGGCCAGCAGCAGGACCTGGCAATCAGCGTGCAGGCACGCTGGCCGATGGAGCAGTTGCCGCCGGTCTGACGGCTAGAAATGCCGCTCGCGCCCGGCGAACAGATCTCGCAGGTTGCTGCGGTGGCGCCATACGATCATGACCGTGAGCACGCTGATCGGCAGCAGGGCCTCGGGCTCGCGCCACGCCAGCAAGGGCAAGGTCAGCGGTGTGGCGATCAGCGCGGCCAGCGAACTGGTACGGGTAAGGTAGAAGGTCAGCAGCCAGGCGCCGATGGCCAGTAGCGCGGCCGGGACGTACAGGGCCATGAGCATGCCGGCGGCGGTCGCCACGCCCTTGCCGCCGCGGAAGCGGAAGTACAGCGGGAACAGGTGGCCCAGCACCGCGCACACGCCAACCCAGGCCTGCGCCTGCAGGTCCAGCCCGGCAAGGCGGGCGAGCAATACCGGCAACAGGCCCTTGCACAGGTCGCCAAGCAGGGTCAGGATCGCCAGTTTGCGGCCTGCCAGGCGTAGCATGTTGGTGGCGCCGGCGTTGCCTGAACCGCTGGAACGCGGGTCCGGGCTGCCCGCAAGGCGGCTGAGTACAATGGCGAAGGACAGCGAGCCGAGCAGGTAGGCGAGCAGCGCCAGTAACCAAAACATGCTAACTATTCCGGGCGAGGACGCCCTGATTCTAACGGCGCCAGTCGCCCTTGTCGTGCTGTGGAGAGAAGTGCTTGGACAGAGTGTTCATCGAAGGCCTGGAAGTCGATACCGTCATCGGTGCCTATGACTGGGAGCGGGATATTCGCCAGTGCTTGCGCCTGGATCTGAGCTTTGCCTGGGACAACCGCCCGGCTGCTGCTGGTGACGACCTGAGCCTGGCACTGGATTACGCCAGTGTGTCGGCGCGTATCCAGGCGTTTGCCGAACAGGCCCGCTTCGAACTGGTGGAAACCTTCGCCGAGCGCCTGGTGGCAACGTTGATGGACGAGTTCCACATTCCGTGGGTGCGGTTGAAGCTGACCAAGCCGGGGGCTGTGCCGGCGGCCCGAGGTGGTGTTGGCGTGGAGATCGAGCGCGGATGTCTCTGAGCACGGTTTACCTGGGCCTTGGCAGCAACATCGACCGCGAGGCGCACTTGTGCGCCGGGCTCGATGCTTTGGCCGGCATCCTCACCGGCATGCGCTGTTCGCCGGCATTCGAAAGCCAGGCGGTAGGTATCAAGAGCGGGCCGTTCATCAACTTCGTGGTAACCGGGCAGACGGCGTTGCCGTTGATCGAGCTGGACCGCCGGCTGAAGTTCATCGAGGCCGACAACGGCCGCTATGCACCAGACCGCAAGGGGCTGCCGCTGGATATCGATGTGCTGATGTACGACGATTTGCTCGGCACCTTCGACGGGCTTGTGCTGCCCCGCGCCGAGATCCTGAAGAACGCCTTCGTGCTGTGGCCGCTATCGCTGCTGGCGCCTGACCTGGTGCATCCGGGAGTGGGCAAGAGCATGGCGCAGTTGTGGCAGGAAGCGCGGATTGACCAGGTATTGGCGCCGGTTGCCTTTGAATGGCATGGGTTGCAGCTGACTCCGGCTTGAGCCTGTACCGGCCCTTTCGCGGCTAAAGCCGCTCCATAGGGATGGCTTGAGCCTTGTAGGAGCAACTTTTTTAGCCGCGAAAGGGCCGCTATGTCCTAATTGCGCTGGTAAGCCTCAAGCGCTTTCAACCGCTCGGCCTTGAGCGCTTCGCCCAGTGCCTGGCCGGTCAGCCCGGCCTGCACCAGCGGTTTTACATCCACCGCCCGCGCTGCAGCTGCCGCGCCTCGCAGGTAATCGGCCTGTGGATAACCTGCCTTGCCCTCGCCCAGTGCGATCATCTGGCAAGCGACCAGGAAATCCTCGAACCGCTGCGGCCGCCGGTACACATCGAACTTGAGCAACAACTCCAGTAGCGCCGTGGCAGGCAGCGCCAGTGCCTGGTTGCCCTGTGCCAGGCATTCCCCCGTCAGCAGCGCCAGCTCCTGGCATTCCCGCGGCGCCTTGAGACGCTGATTGACGGCTTTGATCGAGGCAGGAGGCAGCCCATGCAGCAGGCAGGCCCAGCGCACATGCAGGGCTTGCTCGTGCAGCGCCGCCTGTTCCAGCGCCAGCAGCGCCTGGGTATCGCCTTCAAGCTCGGGCAGCAGCTCCGGCAGGGCACCGCAGGCATGCAGCACCTGGAAGAACACTTGCGGCTGCGCTTCCATCAGCGCCCGCTCGATTTCCTTCCAGCTGCGTTCGGCAGTCAACGCCTGCAGCTCGCCCGAAGCACTGATCTGGCGCATCAGTTCCAAGGTTTCCTCGGCCACCCGGAAACCCAGCGGTGCATAACGGGCAGCGAAACGCGCAACGCGCAGCACGCGCAAGGGATCTTCGGCAAATGCCGGGGAAACGTGGCGTAACAGGCGCTGATCGAGATCGCGCTTGCCGTGGTAGGGGTCGTACAGGACGCCCGCTTCGTCCTCGGCCATCGCATTGATGGTCAGGTCGCGGCGAATCAGGTCTTCCTCCAGCGTCACGTCGGGGCTGGCATGGAAGATGAAGCCACCGTAACCACGGCCGCTTTTGCGCTCGGTGCGTGCAAGGGCGTATTCCTCGCCGGTTTTCGGGTGCAGGAATACCGGGAAGTCAGCTCCGACCGGGCGGTAGCCCTTGGCGTGCATTTCCTCGACCGTGGCGCCGACCACCAGCCAGTCGATGTCGCTGACCGGGCGGCCGAGCAAGCGGTCGCGCACGGCGCCGCCGACTTTGTAGATGTGCATGTGCAGCTCTCCATAACTGCCGACAGGATAACCCGTCGGCAGCCATGGCGTTGCATCAGAGGTGGTGGATGACAGCCAGGTCCATGCGCCCGTAGTCGGCGTTTTCGCCGTGCTCGCCGCGCGGTGGCATGTGGTGGGTCTTCATCACCTGGTCGCCCTGCACGGTTTCCAGGTGGATGTCGAAGCCCCACAGGCGGTGCAGGTGCTTGAGCACTTCATCGGTGGAATCACCCAGCGGTTTACGGTTGTGTTGCTGGTGGCGCAGGGTCAGCGAGCGGTCGCCGCGGCGATCGACGCTCCAGATCTGCACGTTCGGTTCGCGGTTGCCCAGGTTGTACTGTGCCGCCAGTTGCTCGCGAATGATCCGGTAGCCGGCCTCGTCATGAATGGCCGGCACCAGCAGGTCGTCGCGCTGGTCATCATCGAGGATGCTGAACAGCTTGAGGTCACGCATCACCTTGGGTGACAGGTATTGCAGGATGAAGCTCTCGTCCTTGAAGCTGCTCATGGCGAACTTGATGGTAGAAAGCCAGTCACTGCCGGCAATGTCGGGGAACCAGTGGCGATCTTCCTCGGTCGGGTTTTCGCACATGCGGCGGATGTCGGTGTACATGGCAAAACCCAGCGCGTAGGGGTTTATGCCGTTGTAGTACGGGCTGTCGAAGCCGGGCTGGAACACTACGCTGGTGTGCGATTGCAGGAACTCCATCATGAAGCCTTCGGTAATCAGCCCCTCGTCGTACAAGTCATTCATCAGGGTGTAGTGCCAGAAGGTCGCCCAACCTTCGTTCATGACCTGGGTCTGACGCTGCGGGTAGAAGTACTGGGCAATCTTGCGCACGATGCGTACCACTTCACGCTGCCACGGTTCCAGCAGCGGGGCGTTCTTCTCGATGAAATACAGGATGTTCTCCTGCGGTTCGGCGGGGAAGCGCGCATCATCGCGCTCATTGCCCTTGTCAGCGCTCTTCGGAATGGTCCGCCACAGGTCGTTGATCTGCCGTTGCAGGTGCTCTTCGCGTTCCTTCTGCCGGCGCCGTTCTTCTTCGGCGGAAATCGGGTAAGGGCGCTTGTAGCGGTCGACGCCATAGTTCATAAGCGCATGACAGGAGTCGATCAGGTCCTCCACGGCATCGATGCCATGGCGCTCTTCACACTGGGCGATGTACTGCTTGGCGAACACCAGGTAGTCGATGATCGAGCTGGCGTCGGTCCAGGTGCGGAACAGGTAGTTGCCCTTGAAGAAGCTGTTATGGCCGTAGCAGGCATGGGCGATCACCAGTGCCTGCATGCACATGGTGTTTTCTTCCATCAGGTAGGCGATGCACGGGTCGGAGTTGATCACGATTTCGTAGGCCAGGCCCATCTGGCCACGGCTGTAGGACTTTTCCGTGCTGAGGAACTGTTTGCCATAGGACCAGTGGTGGTAGCCCAGCGGCATGCCGACCGAGGCGTAGGCATCCATCATCTGCTCGGCGGTAATCACTTCGATCTGGTTGGGGTAGGTGTCCAGGGCATAACGCTCGGCCAGGCGGCTGATTTCCCGGTCGTAGGTCTGGATCAGTTCGAACGTCCACTCGGACCCGGTGGAAATGGGTTGGCGTCTCTGTGCTCTGGCGGTCATGTGGCTAACCTGCGCTGGAAGAGTTCACGGAAGACCGGGTAGATATCACCGGCCGATACCAACTGTTGCTGGGCGAACGTGTCGGGGAAGGCTTCACCGATGCGCTCGTATTCGTACCACAGCGCCTGGTGCTCACGTGGGGTGATCTCGACGTAAGTGTAGTACTGCACATGCGGCATGATCTGCTTGGACAGGATGTCGCGGCAGATCGGCGAGTCGTCGTTCCAGTTGTCGCCGTCGGAGGCCTGGGCGGCGTAAATGTTCCAGTCACTGGCCGGGTAGCGCTCGGCCATGATTTCCTGCATCAGCTTGAGCGCGCTGGAAACGATGGTGCCGCCGGTTTCCCGGGAATAGAAGAATTCTTCCTCGTCGACTTCACGGGCGCTGGTGTGGTGGCGGATGAACACCACTTCGATGCGGTCGTAGTTACGCTTGAGGAACAGGTACAGCAGGATGAAGAAGCGTTTGGCGATGTCCTTGGTGGCCTGGGTCATCGACCCGGACACGTCCATCAGGCAGAACATCACCGCCTTGGAGCTGGGGTTAGGCTGCTTGACCAGCAGGTTGTACTTGAGGTCGAAGGTATCGAGGAAGGGCAGGCGGTTGATGCGGGCCTTCAGGCGCTCGATTTCCTGCTCGACTTCCTGGATATCGGTGAAATTATCCGGCTCCTCGACCTTCAGGCGTGCAAGTTCCTTCTGCGCTTCGCGCAGCAGGGCGCGGCTGCTACCAGTCAGGGCGATGCGCCGGGCATGCGCCGAGCGCAGGGTGCGCACGATGTTGATGCGTGACGGGTTGCCTTCGTTGGCGATACCGGCGCGCACGGTCTTGAAGGTATCGGCACCGGTCAGGTGGCGTTTGACCAGGTTGGGCAGTTCGAGGTCCTCGAACATGAACTCGAGAAACTCTTCCTGGGTGATCTGGAAAACGAAGTCGTCCATGCCCTCGCCGGAGTTGCCGGCCTTGCCACGGCCGCTACCACCACCGCCACCTTGTGGCCTGGGAATGTGCTCGCCGGCGGTGAATTCCTTGTTGCCCGGGTGCACGATGGTCTGCTTGCCGCCGCGACCATGGTGCAGCACCGGTTCGTCGATGTCGCGCCCTGGAATGCTGATCTGCTCGCCATGTTCCATGTCCATGATGGAACGGCGGCTTACCGCCTCTTCGACGGCTTTCTTGATGTGTTCGCGGTACCGCCGCAGAAAGCGCTGGCGGTTGACCGTGCTCTTGTTCTTGCCGTTCAGGCGTCGGTCTATAACGTAGCTCATGGTCCCTCCGGTAGCTGGAGCAGCTGCAAGCCACAAGCTTCAGGCTGCAGGAAAATGCAGCCACCGCCGCTGCAGGCTGCAGCGCCGGGCTCGCGCTCGGCGCCGTGCAACCTGGAGCTTGCGGCTTGTAGCTTGCCGCCTTATTGCGATTTCCTGACCCGCAGGTACCATTCCGACAGCAGGCGAACCTGTTTGTCGGTGTAGCCACGCTCCACCATGCGCGTGACGAAGTCGTTGTGTTTCTGTTGGTCCTCCTTGCTGGCCTTGGCGTTGAAGCTGATGACCGGCAGCAGGTCCTCGGTGTTGGAGAACATTTTCTTCTCGATCACCACCCGCAGCTTTTCGTAGCTCAGCCAGCTCGGGTTCTTGCCGTTGTTGTTGGCACGCGCGCGCAGCACGAAGTTGACGATCTCGTTGCGGAAATCTTTCGGGTTGCTGATGCCGGCCGGCTTCTCGATCTTCTCCAGTTCTTCGTTGAGGGCGATACGGTTGAGAATTTCGCCGGTCTCCGGGTCGCGGTATTCCTGGTCCTGAATCCAGAAGTCGGCGTACAGCACGTAGCGGTCGAAGATGTTCTGCCCGTACTCGCTGTAGGACTCCAGGTAGGCGGTCTGGATCTCCTTGCCGATGAACTCGATGTAGCGAGGGGCAAGATACTCCTTCAGGTAGCGCAGGTAGCGCTCGCGCACTTCAGCGGGGAACTGTTCCTGCTCGATCTGCTGCTCCAGCACATACAGCAGGTGCACCGGGTTGGCAGCCACTTCATGCGGGTCGAAGTTGAACACCTTGGACAGGATCTTGAAGGCGAAGCGGGTGGACAGGCCATTCATGCCCTCATCGACGCCTGCGGCATCGCGGTACTCCTGGATCGACTTGGCCTTTGGATCGGTGTCCTTGAGGTTTTCCCCGTCGTACACCCGCATTTTCGAATAGATATTTGAGTTTTCCGGCTCTTTCAGGCGCGAAAGCACAGTGAACTGGGCCAGCATCTTCAGCGTATCCGGGGCGCAGTGGGCCTTGGCCAGCGAACTGTTGACCAGCAGCTTGTCGTAGATCTTGATCTCGTCACTGACGCGCAGGCAGTACGGCACCTTGACGATGTAGATCCGGTCGATGAACGCCTCGTTGTTCTTGTTGTTGCGGAAGGTGTGCCATTCCGATTCGTTGGAGTGGGCCAGGAGGATCCCGGAGTAGGGGATGGCACCGAGGCCTTCGGTACTGTTGTAGTTGCCCTCCTGGGTGGCGGTGAGCAACGGGTGCAAGACCTTGATCGGGGCCTTGAACATCTCGACGAATTCCATCAGGCCCTGGTTGGCCCGGCACAGCGCGCCCGAATAGCTGTAGGCGTCGGCGTCGTTCTGCGGGAATTCCTCAAGCTTGCGGATATCCACCTTGCCGACCAGGGCCGAAATGTCCTGGTTGTTCTCGTCACCCGGTTCGGTCTTGGCGATGGCGACCTGGTTGAGGATCGACGGGTACAGCTTCACCACCTTGAACTTGCTGATGTCGCCGCCGAACTCTTGCAGGCGCTTGGTGGCCCAGGGCGACATGATGGTATTCAGGTAGCGCCGCGGAATGCCGAATTCTTCCTCGAGGATCGCCCCGTCTTCGCTGGCATTGAACAGCCCCAGGGGCGACTCGAACACCGGCGAACCCTTGATGGCATAGAAAGGAACCTTTTCCATCAGCTGTTTGAGTTTTTCGGCCAGCGACGATTTACCGCCGCCCACCGGGCCCAGCAGATAGAGGATCTGCTTCTTCTCTTCCAGGCCTTGGGCGGCGTGGCGGAAGTACGACACGATCTGGTCGATGCACTCTTCCATGCCATGGAAGTCGGCAAACGCCGGATAGCGGCGGATGACCTTGTTGGAGAAGATACGCGACAGCCTGGAGTTGGTAGAGGTGTCGATCAGCTCTGGCTCACCGATGGCCAGCAACAGCCGTTCGGCCGCCGATGCGTAGGCACTGCGATCCTCTTTGCACAGCTCGAGGTACTCCTGCAGCGTTAGTTCTTCCTGGCGCGTTGACTCGAAACGTTGTTGGAAGTGGCTAAAAATACTCATGACGTCACCTCGCTCGATACCTTGAGACGACGCCGGATCAGTCAGCTGATGCTGGCACGCAACCGGGTTTGCCGGTTGCTGTATACCCCCCAAACACCCTGTAACGCTACCGATGACCCGCACGCCGGTGTACCGGCTCTCCCCTTTTTCTGGATGGCCTGCGCTTAAGAATAGTTGGTTATCCGCAAGGTCAAGGGCGAGGGGCGGAGAAGTTGCGACCGACCGTTCGTCAGATATGCCGCGAGCCCGCACAGGGCGCGGGCTGCAGTGTGTATGAAAAATTTATTCGGCAGCGCCCTGGGCGGTCTCGTTCGGGTAGGTGGCACGCCACAGCTCGAAGCCGCCGTCGACGCTGTAGACCTCGGAAAACCCTTGGTTTGCCAGGTAGGCCGCGGCGCTCTGGCTGGAATTGCCGTGGTAGCACACCACCAGGGTCGGGGCATCGAGGTCGGCATTGCGGATGAACTCGGCAACCGAATGGTTATCCAGATGCTTGGCACCGGTAATGTGGCCGGCGGCGAAAGCCTGGGGGTCGCGAATATCGACGACGACCGCACCGTCTTTCTTGCGAAGCTCCAAGGCCTGCTCGGGAGGGATGCGCTTGAATTCGCTCATGGGTACTACTTCCTTCAGGTGTGGTCGTTGAGTGTAGTGGGTTGCGCCGGTTGGCGCAGGGTGCCGTCGTCGGCGCAGTCACAGCGGTGGTACTCACCGCTGTCGACGTTGTACAGGGTCATGGCGCCACCCCACACGCAGCCGGTGTCCAGGGCAATGATGCCAGGTTCGTTGACGTGGCCCAGCAGGGCCGCCCAGTGGCCGAAGATGATCTTCACGTGGCGTGAGCGGCGCTCCTTGTGGGCGAACCAGGGCTTGTAGCCTTTGGGAGCGGTGTCCAGGCCTTCCTTGCTCTTGAGGTCGAGCTTGCCCTCGGCAGTGCAGAAGCGCATGCGCGTGAGGTAGTTGGTGATGACCCGCAGGCGTTCGACGCCGCAAAGGTTCTTGCTCCACTTGTTCGGCTCGTTGCCGTACATGCCGTCCAGGTACTGCTTCAGGCGGCTATCGTCGCGCAGTACTTCCTCGACTTCGCCAGCCAGGGCCAAGGCCTTGCCCAAGGTCCATTGCGGTGGAATGCCGGCGTGCACCAGGGCAATGCCCCGGGGCTCGTCATAGTGCAGCAGCTTTTGCTGGCGTAGCCAGTCGAACAATTGGTCGGCATCCGGCGCTTCGATGATCTCGCGCAGGGTGTCGCTCTTCTTCAGGCGTTCGACGTTATGCCATACGGCCAGCAGGTGCAGGTCATGGTTGCCCAGCACGCACACCAGCGACTGGCGGATCGAATACAAAAAGCGCAGGGTTTCCAGCGACTCGGGGCCACGGTTTACCAGGTCGCCGACCAGCCACAGGCGGTCGACGGCGGGGTTGAAGCTGACGCGTTCAAGCAGGCACTTGAGTGGCTGCAGGCAGCCCTGCAGATCCCCGACAGCATAGGTAGCCATCAGTGCAGCGCCCCGGGTACCGCCAGGCGGAAGGGGGCGATCTGTGCATCGAAGCGTTTGCCGTCTTCGGCGAACATCTGGTAGCTGCCCTGCATGGTGCCTACGCGGGTGCTGATGACGGCGCCGCTGCTGTAGGTGTGGCTCTGGCCGGGAGCGATGTTGGGCTGCTGGCCGACCACGCCGGCACCGCGTACTTCCTCGACCTCGCCGTCACCGTTGGTGATCAGCCAGTGGCGCGACAGCAACTTGGCATTGAGCGAGCCGTTGTTCTGCACGGTGATGGTGTAGGCGAAAGCGAAACGACTGTTTTCCGGGTCGGATTGTTCTTTGAGGTAGCGGGTCACGACGCTGACGTCGATCTGATAGCGGGGGTCGGACATGCAAGGGCCTTGGGAGAACTGACGCAAAAACGCAGTCTAGGCCATTGAGCGGGGGGAGGGCCAGCGGTGTGGCGACTTGGGGATATCTACAGTCTGTGCCGGCCTGTTCGCGGGCCATGCTCGCGAACAGGCCGATCCAGTCAGGCTTGCTGGTCGGCCAGCTGGTCAGCCAGGCGCACGAAGGCCGCCAGGTCCAGCTGTTCAGGGCGCAGGCTACCGTCCACACCTGCCGCCTCGATGGCTGCGCTGTCGAGCAGGCCCTTCATGGTGTTGCGCAGGGTCTTGCGGCGCTGGTTGAACGCCTCGCGTACCACGCGCTCCAGCAGTTGCGCATCCTTGGCGGGATGTGGCAACACTTCATGCGGCACCAGGCGGACGATCGCCGAGTCCACTTTCGGCGGCGGGTTGAAGGCGCCAGGGCCGACATTGAACAGGTGCTCGACCCGGCAGTGGTACTGCACCATGATCGACAAACGTCCCCAGTCGCCACCGCCAGGGCCGGCGGCCATGCGCTCGACCACTTCCTTCTGCAGCATGAAATGCATGTCGCGGATCAGCCCGGCGTGGCTGAGCAGGTGGAAGATCAGTGGGGTGGAGATGTTGTAGGGCAGGTTGCCCACGACCTTGAGGCTGCGCGGTGGTACACCCAGCTGGTTGAAATCGAATTTCAGCGCGTCGCCCTGGTGCAGGTGGAAGTTGCTGCGGCCGGCGAACTTGTGCTGCAGGATCGGCACAAGGTCCTTGTCCAGCTCCACTACGTCCAGCTGTGCGCCGCTGCCCAGCAGGCCTTCGGTCAGGGCGCCCTGGCCCGGGCCGATTTCCAGCAGGTGTTCACCGGCCTTGGCGTTGATGGCGCGCAGGATGCGGTCGATGATGCCGGCGTCGTGCAGGAAGTTCTGACCGAAGCGCTTGCGCGCCCGGTGTTGGTATTGCTCGTTCATGGTCGGTTCTCGGCCATCTGGTAGGCGGTGTCCAGCGCGACGCGCAGGCTGCCAGTGTCGACCTTGCCGGTGCCGGCAAGGTCCAGGGCAGTACCGTGGTCAACCGACGTGCGGATGATCGGCAGGCCCAGGGTGACGTTCACGGCTGCGCCAAAACCTTTGTACTTGAGTACGGGCAGGCCCTGGTCGTGGTACATCGCCAGCACTGCGTCGCAGTGCTCCAGATATTTGGGGGTAAACAGGGTATCGGCCGGCAGCGGCCCGCGCAGGTCCATGCCCTCGGTGCGCAGGCGGGCCAGGGTCGGCTCGATGATGTCGATTTCCTCGCGGCCCAGGTGGCCACCTTCACCCGCGTGCGGGTTGAGGCCGCACACCAGGATGCGCGGGTTGGCAATGCCGAACTTGTCGCGCATGTCTGCATGCAGGATACGGGTCACACGTTCGACGCGCTCGGCAGTGATGGCGTCGGCAATGTCGCGCAGCGGCAGGTGTGTGGTCACCAGGGCCACGCGCAGGCCGTGGGTGGCCAGCATCATCACCACCTGCGCGGTGTGGGTCAGTTCGGCGAGGAATTCGGTATGCCCGGAAAAAGCGATGCCGCTCTCGTTGATGACGCCCTTGTGCACCGGGGCGGTGATCATCCCGGCGAAATGCCCGTCCAGGCAGCCTTGCCCGGCGCGGGTCAGGGTTTGCAGCACGAAGGCGGCATTGGCCTTGTTTAGCTGGCCAGGCACTACCCGGGCCGCCAGGGGCGTGTCCCAGACGTACAGGCTGCCCGCCGGTGCCGGCTGTTCGGGCCATTGGCCTGGCGCTACCGGCAACAGCTTGACGACCAACCCCAAGCGCGCGGCCCGCTCGGCGAGCAGGTCACGGCTGGTGATGGCGATCAGGGGGTGCGGCTGGGCGTCTGCGGCGAGCAGCAGGCACAGGTCGGGGCCTATGCCGGCTGGTTCGCCGGGGGTGACGGCGAAGCGCAGGGGCTTCACGGGGCAGCCTGGTCAGCGTCAGGCAGCTTGATTTCAACGTAGGCTTCGTCGCGAATCTGGCGCAGCCAGGTTTGCAGCTCTTCGTCGTACTTGCGGTTGCGCAGTACGCTCAGGGCCTGCTGTTCGCGAGCTTGCTCTGTGCTGTCGGTGGCGCGGCGGCCCAGCACTTCCAGGACATGCCAGCCGTACTGGGTCTTGAACGGACGGGTGACTTCGCCTTGGGTGGCGTTGGCCATCTGCTCACGGAACTCCGGTACCAGGCTGTTCGGGTCCACCCAGTTGAGGTCGCCGCCATTGAGCGCCGAACCCGGGTCTTCCGAGAAGCTCTTCGCCAGTTCGCCGAAGTCTTCGCCGTTCTTGATGCGCTCGTACAGGCGCTCGGCCAGTTGCTCGGTGGCCGCTTCGCTGCGGATTTCGCTCGGCTTGATCAGGATGTGGCGCACGTGCACTTCATCACGCAATACGTTCTCGCTGCCGCCACGCTTCTCTTCGAGCTTGAGGATGATGAAGCCGTTGGGAATGCGGATCGGCTGGGTGATTTCGCCAACCGGCATGCTGCTGAGCATCTTGGCGAAATCCGGCGGCAGCTGGCCGGCTTTGCGCCAGCCCATCTCGCCGCCTTCCAAGGCGTTTTCGCTGGCCGAGTTGGCGATTGCCATCTGCCCGAAGTCGGCGCCCTGACGCAGTTGCTGGTACAGGTCACCGACCTTGCGCGCAGCTTTCTGGATGTCTTCCGAGCTGGCCGCTTCCGGGGTCGGGATGAGGATGTTGGCCAGGCGGTACTCTTCCGACATCTGCATCTTGCCGAGGTCGGAGTTGAGGTAGTTCTTCACTTCCTGCTCGGACACCTGGATGCGCTCGGCCACGCGGCGCTGGCGCACGCGGCTGATGATCATCTCGCGCTTGACCTGCTCGCGGGCGTCGTCGAACGACAGGCCGTCACGGGCCAGGGCCGCGCGGAACTGGTCCAGCGACATGCCATTGCGCTGGGCAATGGTGCCGATGGCCTGGTTCAGCTCTTCGTCGGTGATGCGGATGCCGGAGCGTTCGCCGATCTGCAACTGCAGGTTCTCGACGATCAGGCGCTCCAGCACCTGCTGCTCCAGGGCACCCGTCGGCGGCACGCCGCCGCCACGTTTGGCGATGGTCTGCTGCACCTCGTGGATGCGCTGGTCCAGCTGGCTTTGCATGACCACGTCGTTGTCGACGATGGCCACTACCCGATCAAGAGGTTGCACCGCGGCATGCACCGCGCCACTCAGCAATGCGACGCCCAGCAACGCTGGGCGCAGTCGATCAATAAGCTTGGTCTTCACGTTCACGGTAACCTTGAATGCCTTCGTCGAGGAAAGACTCGACCTTGTTGCCGACTACACCACCGAGACCCTTCAGGACGATCTGAAGGAAGATGCCATGGTCGCCTTTTTCGTTCGTCGGAAGCGCCTGGCTGAAGTCGTCGTAGTCCAGCCAGTAACGGTTGATCAGGCGCAGCTTCCAGCAGCAGTTGTCGTATTCGAAACCGCCCATGGCTTCCAGGGTACGGTTGCGGTTGTAGTCATGCTGCCAGCGCGCGATGACGCTCCACTGTGGAACGATCGGCCAGATGACCGAGAAGTCATGCTGCTGGATCTTGTAGTAGTCCTTGATGTAGTTCGGGCTACCCGGGACGCCGTAGTCGCCACCGCCCACTTTCCAGGTACCGGTCGCGGAGTCGTAGGAGATGGTGTCGTTACGGTAGCGATAACCGAGGTTGACCACCTTGTTCGGGTTGTCTTCAGGCTGGTAGTGGAACATCGCGCTGCCCGAACGGGTGCTGCGGCTGTCCGGGTCCCAGTTGAAGTCCGAATTGAAGCGCCAGTCGCGGTTGAAGAAGTAGTTGTACATCAGGGCGTACGGCGATACGTCGGACTGTGCATCGTCGCGGGTGCGGTAGTCGATGCCCGGCAGCTGGACCTTGCGGTCCTTGAAGTAGTACGCCTGGCCAATGCTGAAGTTCTGGCGTTCGAAGCCATTGTCCTCGATCCAGCGGGTGGTCACGCCCAGCGACAGCTTGTTCTCGTCACCGATGCGGTCGGTGCCGCTGAAGCGGTTGTCACGGAACAGCGAGTCGTAGCTGAACAGGGTTTCACCCGAGTCGAACAGCGGGATGTCCTTCTGGTCCTCGTACGGGACGTACAGATAGTACATGCGCGGTTCAAGGGTCTGCTTGTAATTGGTGCCGAACAACGACGTCTTGCGGTCGAAGTAAAGCCCGCTGTCCACGCTGAAGATTGGGATATCGCGGTTCAGCGAGCTGTTGTAGCTGCCGTACGCCGGGTTGGCCGACTGCGCGATTGCCTGGGCCTTGCCCTGGCTGTCCAGATCCAGGTCGTAGTGGGTGTACGCATACTTCAGCTTGGGGGTCAGGAAGCCGTAGCTGGCCTCCATCGGCAGGCTGATCGACGGTGCCACATTGAAGCGGTTGCCGTTGGCACGGGCAATACCGCTGACGTTCTGGTCGAGGCGACGGCCTGCTGCACCGGCGGAGAAGTCCGGGTTGCCGTCCTTGTCGAATACGAAGTCGTCTTTCAGGTCACGATCGAAGCGGACTGCCTCGGTTTCGTAGGCGATGTTGAGCCCACCTGGTTCGTACGGCAGCTTACCGTTGAAGGTGATCTGCGGCAGGCGATCATACGGGGTGATTCTCGAGATGGTGGCCATCTCGTAGGCATGCACGTTCAACCGCGCGGTGTAGCTGTCACCACGGTAGGTCAGCGCGCCCTGCTGGTTCAGCAGGTCCTGGGATTCAACACCAATCTGGTCGGTTTCCAGGTCCTGGAAGTAGAACGGGTCGCTGATGTCGGTGTAGTCCACCTCGGTCATCAGGCGCTCGTTCAACCCACCCTTGTGCTGCCAGTTGGTCATCCAGCGCTGTTCTTTGTAGTCAGTCTGGTCTTTGCGGTCGTCGCTCTTGTCGTTGAGGTACGCACCACCGAACTGGCCTTCGCTGGAAGGCGTCAGGTAGCGGAACTCGCCTTCCATCAGCAGGCCGCGCTTGGTCATGTAGCGCGGGTACAACGTGGCGTCGTAGTTCGGCGCCAGGTTGAAGTAGTACGGCGTGACCAGCATGAAGCCGGTGTCGCTGGTGCTGCTGAACGATGGCGGCAGGAAACCGGACTGGCGACGGTCGTCGATCGGGAAATAGATGTACGGTGTGTAGAACACCGGGAAATCCTTGACCCGCAGCGTAACGTTGGTCGCGGTACCGAAACCGGTGGCCGGGTTCAGGGTGATGTTGTTGCCCTTCAGCTGCCAGGCGTTGCTGCCCGGTTCGCAGGTGGTGTAGGTACCATCCTTGAGGCGGATGATGGCGTTTTCGCCACGCTTGGCGTACAGGGCACTGCCGCGGATGTGCGACTTGTGCATCACGTATTCGGCGTTGTCGACCTGGGCTTCGCCGGTGTCGAGCTGGATCTGCGCCTCGTCACCGACGACCAGCGAACCGTTGTCACGGATCCTGACGTTGCCCTTGAGCTCGCCACGGTTTTCGGTCTGGTAAAGGTTGGCCTCGTCCGCCTCGGCCTGCATGCTGCCCTGGCGCATGACCACGTCACCGGCGAGGGTAGCGATCTGCTGCTCCTGCTGGTACTTGGACACCTTGGCGTTGATGTAGGTCGGCGACTCGTCCTTCGGCGTGGTGTCGGCCATGCCCGGGCGGGTTGGCTCGATGTACGCGCCACCACAGTACGGGCCGGTTTCGGCCAGCTGCGCGGCAGTGAGCTTTTCTCGCGGTACCCAGTCCAGGTGGCTGTAGTCTTCGCTGCGCGACTTCAGGGCACGGCCCTTGGCTTCGGTGACCAGCATCGGCCGGTCCGCCGTTTCGCCTTCGCTCGCGGCTTCGGTACCGGTGCTGACGGCAGCGCCCTCATGCACGGGGCGCGGCGGCAGGTTGTTGACTGGGGTCTTGGGCTTGCAGTCCCAACCACCGGAGGCGGACACTTGGCAGTCGAACTGTTCGGCTGCCACCACGTAAGACGTGGCCAGAGGTTGCAGGGCCAGCAGACCGCCGGTTACCAGCAACGGAAACTTTCTACGAAACGCGGGGGATTTCAATGCCATCTTATTAGTCCGGGCTTCCTGCGTGCCATCTGCCCGCGTGTGGGGCCGCACGCCTCTCGATGGTCTGAAAAAGATGCTGGATAATAAAGCATGACCCGCTTGACGGCTAGGGCCGTCGGAGACCCTTGTAATGCCTGAACACGATGTACGCCTGCAACAACTGTCGGTCTGGCTCGATGAGCAGCTCAAAGATCTTTTCCGGAAAAACGCCTGGGGCGAAGTGCCCGACGGCAGCCTGACCGCGGCCAGCAGCGACGCCAGCTTCCGGCGTTATTTCCGCTGGCAGGGCGCCGGGCACAGCTTCGTGATCATGGATGCGCCACCGCCACAGGAGAATTGCCGACCGTTCGTCGCCATCGACCACCTGCTGGCCAGCGCCGACGTGCACGTGCCGCTGATCCACGCCCAGGACCTGGAGCGCGGCTTCCTGCTGCTGGGCGACCTGGGCCAGCAGACCTACCTCGACATCATCAATGCTGACAACGCCGATTGCCTGTTCAGCGATGCCATCGACGCCCTGCTGGCCTTCCAGCGCCTGCCGATGGAGGCGCCACTGCCCAGCTATGACGACGCCTTGTTGCGCCGCGAAGTCGAGCTGTTCCCCGAATGGTACGTGGGCCGAGAGCTTGGCCTGGCCTTCAATGACGCCCAGCAAGCCGCCTGGCAGCGTGTCAGCCAGCTGCTGATCGATAGCGCCCTGGCCCAGCCCAAGGTGCTGGTGCACCGCGACTACATGCCGCGCAACCTGATGCAGAGCAGCCCCAACCCTGGTGTGCTGGACTTTCAGGACGCGGTCTATGGCCCGGTCACCTACGACATCACCTGCCTGTTCAAGGACGCCTTCATCAGCTGGCCTCAGGCGCGGGTCGAGGGCTGGCTGCGTGATTACTGGCAGAAGGCGCGGGCTGCCGGTATCCCGGTGCAGGCTGACTTCGAGGCATTCCAGCGCGCCAGCGATCTGATGGGGGTGCAGCGTCACCTGAAGGTGATCGGCATCTTTGCCCGTATCTGTCACCGCGATGGCAAACCTCGCTACCTGGGCGACGTGCCGCGTTTCTTCGCCTATATAGAAGAAGTGATCGGTCGTCGGCCCGAATTGGCGGAGCTGGGCGAACTGATTGCCGAGTTGCAGGCCGGAGCGCGTGCATGAAGGCAATGATCCTGGCAGCGGGCAAAGGTGAGCGCATGCGGCCGTTGACCCTGCATACGCCCAAACCGTTGGTACCGGTCGCGGGCCAGCCGCTGATCGAGTATCACCTGCGCGCCCTGGCGGCGGCGGGCATCCGCGAGGTGGTGATCAACCACGCCTGGCTTGGCCAGCAGATCGAAGACCACCTGGGTGATGGCAGCCGTTTCGGCCTGAGCATCCGCTATTCGCCGGAAGGCGAGCCGCTGGAAACCGGCGGTGGCATCTTCAAGGCCTTGCCACTGCTGGGGGATGCGCCGTTCCTGCTGGTCAACGGTGATGTCTGGACCGACTATGACTTCACAAAGTTGCAGGCGCCCTTGCAAGGCCTGGCTCACCTGGTCCTGGTCGATAACCCGGGCCACCATGGGCGTGGCGACTTTCGCCTGGTCGATGGACAGCTGGTCGATGGCGATGATGCGCCTGGCACGCTCACCTTCAGCGGCCTCTCTGTGCTGCACCCGGCGTTGTTCGAGGGCTGCCAGCCTGGTGCCTTCAAGCTGGCGCCGCTGCTGCGCCAGGCCATGGCGGCGGGGCAGGTCAGTGGCGAACACTACCGCGGGCGCTGGGTGGATGTCGGCACCCTCGAACGCCTGGCCGAGGCCGAGCGCCTGATCGGCGAGGGTGCCTGAAATGTGGTGGCCAAGCACGGTGATTGGCGCTGGTGCCGGCTTTGCCGTCGCCAGTATCCCCGGCGCTCTGCTCGGCGCCTTGCTCGGGCAGTTTATCGACCGCCGCCTGCGTTTGCAGGGCTGGGACGACCTGCGTGAACGCCTGGGCGGGCGCCCGGCCTTGCAGGACGATGAGTTGCTGTTCGTGATGCTCGGTCGTCTGGCCAAGTGCGATGGCCGGGTGGCCGAGCAGCACATCCAGCAGGCGCGTCAGGAAATGGTGCGCCTGGACCTGGCCGAAGAGGCGCGGTTGCGCGCAATTGCCGCGTTCAACCGCGGCAAGGCCGGCAAGGACCGGCTGACCGGGCACCTGCGGCGCATCCGCCAGCAGCCACATGCGGCGGAAGGCACCCTGCGCGCCTGCTGGCGCATGGTCTGGGCCGACGGCAAGATGGGCAACAAGGAACGCGAACTGCTGCTGGACTGGGGCCAGAAACTGGGCCTGAGCCGACGCCAGGTTCAGGCCATGTCGCTGGAGTACGAGCCGCGCAAGGCTGCCGGTGCGCGTGAGGCGCCCATGACCTATGCGGCTGCGCTGCGGCTGTTGGCGGTCGAGGCGGACACCGAGGGCGACAAGGTCAAGCAGGCCTATCGTCGGCTGGTCAGCCGTCACCACCCAGACAAGCTGGCGGGCACGGGGGCGAGCGAGGCACAACTGCGTGAGGCGACCGAGCGCACCCGCGAGTTGCACCAGGCCTATGCCTTGATCCGCAAGCGGCGCGGCCTGTAAAGGGCAGAGCAGCCTTTTAGCGACACACGGCCGCTCCTACAGGCTCATCCACCCCCGCACCCGGCGGAACATCTGCTCCTGTTCAGCCGCCTTGTTCCCGGGCATGGCAATCAGCGACAACTGCCGGTACTGGCTGTCCTTCTGCCGCTTGCTGGCCTGCAGGCGCTGCGCGGCCGCGCTGCGGTCAGCGCTGCGGGTAGCGTAGTAAATGTCGGCAGTAGGCACCCTCAAGGTCGGTACCAGGCTTTCCAGGTCATGCTCCACTCGCGCCGGTGTCTGCGCGGCGACCATCACCAGCTTCTGCACCTGTGGTGGCTGCGTTTCGCTCAGGTAACGGGCCGCCCAATACGCGCCGCTGCCATGGCCGATCAACACGATGCTGCGGGCGTTGTGCTGCTGGGCGAAGGCCACCGCGGCATCCAGCCGCGCAAAAATGCGCGCGGCATCGGCCGGGTCGGTTTGCTCGCTGGCCTGTTCGGCATCGGTGCTTTCTGCCGTGTCGGCATCGGCCGCGGTGGCCTGGGCGACGTTGGCGTTGGCATCGGCCGGCAGGTCCTTGGCTGGAGCGCTTTCGCCCTGTTCTGGTGCCGGCTTGGCTTCGACCCGCGCCTGTGGGCTGTCGGCGAGCAGGTCGGGCAGGCTGATGCTCAGGCTGTGCCAGCCGACATCCGGGAACTTCTGCCGCAGCGGGCCGACCGCGTTCGGCCAATCGGCCGTTTCGCCAGCCCCGGGCACGATGATCACGGCCCCTTGCGGGTCGCTGTCGTTGGCCGGTTTCCACAGTGCCAGGAAGCTGTCGGCACCGCCTTGCAGCGTCTGTTGCTCGGCCTTTGGCACCAGCCGTGCAAGCGCCTGGGCGTCCTCCTGGCTACGCTCCAGCAATGGCGGGCGCGGGGCTGGGGCAGCCGGTGTCTCGCTGGCAGCAGGCGGTTGTTCGGCATCGGCGGCCAGGGCGCCGAATGGAAGGAACGAGGCGAGGCAGCACATTGCCAGCGTCGTGCGATAAAGTGTGGACATGAATCAACCCAAGGCCAGAATGATTCCGGCAGCCTAATAGTATTTGCCCGTGACGGCCATGCCGCATGGCCGCCTTTGCCAAGACGAGCGTGTAGATGAAGCGAGTGCGTCGCCTGTTGGTTATCGGCTGTCTATGGCTGCCCTTGATGGCGTTGGCCCAACCTGAGGCGCAGCCATCGGTGGTGCTGGAGCCTGCGCAACAGCAATGGCTGGACAACCATCGCAGCCTGCGAGTCGGCTTGGTGCTGCAGGCGCCTTACGCCCAGTTCGACCGGCGCCTGCAGCAGTTGTACGGGGCCAATGTGGAGTTGGTCAGCAGCCTGGCACAGGCGCTGCGCCTGGACCTGACCTGGCGCAATTTCGCTGACCAGGCCAGCCTCGAGCACGCCCTGCGGGCGGGTGAGATCGATTTTGCCCCGGGCCTGACCCAGACCCCCGCCAGCCTGCGCCTGTGGTTGTTCAGCGACCCCTACATGCGCGTGCCGCAACTGGTGGTCGGGCCTCGCACCGGGGCCATGGCCGTGGAGCTGGAAAAACTCGAAGCCGAGCAACGTGTGGCGGTACGCATGCCCAGCCAGCTGGCGGACTACCTACGCGCCAACTACAACAACCTCAACCTGCAAGGGGTGCCCAACGAGCGCGAAGCGTTGCAGTTGGTAGTGGGCGGCCAGGCCAGTTTCGCGGTGCTGGATGAAGCCCAGCTCAGCCGCCTGTCGCGCGAGAGTGAATTCAGCGAGTTGGCTGTGGTGGGTGACATCGGCTTGCCACAGTTGCTACGCATCGGTTCCAGGCGCGACTGGCCGCTGCTGGCCGATGTGCTTGAGCGTGGCCTGCAGGCGCTGCCAGCCAAGCAGCTGGAGCAACTGCATCAGCGTTGGCTGCAACCGAAGTACCCACGCCTGAGCGAGTCGACCGGTTTCTGGCAGAACCTGGCCTTGTTGTCCTGCATGTTGCTGTTGTGCGCGCTGGCAACCCTGGTGTGGCAGCGCCGACAGCAGCGCCAGCTGGAGCGCAGCCTGCTGGCCACGCGGGAGAACCTGGCAGAGCGGCAGGTTCGCGAGGAAGCACTGCGCCTGAGCCAGTTCGCCATCGACCAGAGCACGGTGGGCATCCTCTGGGTCAACTGGGACAGTCATGTACGCTACGCCAACCACGCCGCCGAGCGCATGCTGGGGTACGGCGAAGGCGAGCTGCTGGAGCGGCCATTGAGCACCTTCGAACCCAACCTGACCATGGACCGCTGGCTGGAGCTATGGAAGGGGGCGCGCACCGGGGAAGGCGGTGTCGGCCAGTTCGAGACGCGATGCCGGCGGGCCGACCAAAGCCTGCTGCCGGTGGAGCTGTCGCTGAGCTTCCTGCGCTTTCGTGATTCCGAGTATCTGGTGGTCTACCTTGCCGATGTCACCGAGCGCCACCGCGCCCTGGCGGCCCTGCGTGAAAGCGAGGCGCGGCTCAAGGGTATTGCCGGCAACGTGCCGGGGCTGGTGTTCCGCCTGGAGCGCGACCCGGCCGAGGGCGACCTCGAGTTCCCTTATATCAGCGAGGGCAGCGAGGCGCTGGTGGGTTACGCACCCAGCGAGATCCAGCACCCGCAGATGGGCTTGCGCAACCTGGTGCACCCCGATGACCGCGCCGATTATCACCGGGTACAGGACCTGGCCCTGGCCAGCGACCAGGACTGGTCCTGGCAGGGGCGTATTGTCACCCGCCAGGGTGAACAGCGCTGGGCCGACATCAAGGCCAGTACCCGGCGCCTGGCCGATGGCCGGGTGGTGTGGGACGGGGTGGTATGGGACATCAGCCAGGGCAAGCGGGCCGAGTTGGCGTTGGCCAGGTCTCAGGAGCAACTGCGCGAATTGTCGGCCCATCTGGAGAGCGTGCGTGAGGAGGAAAAGGCCCGCATCGCCCGCGAGGTGCACGACGAGCTGGGGCAGATGCTGACCGTACTCAAGCTGGAAGTGTCGATGTGCGAGCTGGCCTTCGCCGAACTGGACCCGGGCCTCAATGAGCGCCTGGACAGCATGAAGCGCCTGATCGCCCAGCTGTTCCAGCTGGTGCGCGACGTGGCTACCGCCTTGCGCCCGCCGATCCTCGATGCCGGCATCGCCTCGGCCATCGAGTGGCAGGCGCGGCGCTTCGAGACGCGCACGCAAATCCCCTGCCTGGTACAAGTACCGGATAATCTGCCCGCATTGAGTGATGCCAAGGCCACCGGCCTGTTTCGTATCCTGCAGGAGGCGCTGACCAATGTGATGCGTCATGCTCAGGCACACAGCGTGGAGATCGAACTGGTGCATGAGCACGGGCAATTGCGCATGACCGTCAGCGACGATGGGCAAGGTTTTTGCCGTGATCAGCCCCGGCCTGCCTCGTTCGGCCTGGTAGGCGTACGTGAGCGGGTGCTGATGCTGGGCGGCAGCATGGCGCTGGACAGTGAACCGGGCGAAGGCACCAGCCTGAGCGTGGCCATTCCGTTGGAGTAGGAGAGCGATCGTGATTCGAGTGCTGGTGGCCGAAGACCACACCATTGTCCGCGAGGGCATCAAGCAGTTGATTGGCCTGGCCAAGGACATGCAGGTGGCGGGGGAGGCAGCTAACGGCGAGCAACTGCTGGAAACCCTGCGCCATACGCCGTGCGAAGTCGTGTTGCTGGATATCTCGATGCCTGGCGTGAATGGCCTGGAGGCAATCCCGCGGATCCGTGCAATGCATGACGCACCGGCGATCCTCATGTTGTCGATGCACGATGAGGCGCAGATGGCGGCGCGGGCGCTGAAAGCCGGGGCGGCGGGCTATGCCACCAAGGACAGCGACCCGGCGTTGTTGCTGACCGCCATTCGCCGGGTTGCCGCAGGAGGGCGCTATATCGACCCGGCGCTGGCCGACCGCATGGTATTCGAAGTGGGCCTGACCGAGTCACGGCCGTTGCATACGCTATTGTCGGAGCGCGAATTTTCGGTGTTCGAGCGCCTGGCCCAGGGCGCCAACGTCAACGACATCGCCCAGCAGCTGGCGCTGTCTAGCAAGACCATCAGCACGCACAAGGCGCGCTTGATGCAGAAGTTGAAGGTGAACTCGCTGGCAGAGTTGGTGAAGTATGCCATGGAGCACAAGCTGGTCTGATTGCGACACAGGGTTCTCACAATTGGCACCGGCCTCTGTGGGAGCGGGTTCACCCAGGAAAGGGCCGGGCTTGCCATGTGCATTGTCCGGGCTGGCCTCTTCGCGGGTGAACCCGCTCCCACAGGCGACGCCACAGGGCGGAGGTGAGCATTCCAAATCCGCCATCCTTGTAGGGGAATCCCTACAACAAATCTTCCATCCGGATGATGGCATTCTCTCAGCACCCCCGATTTCCGGGCGCATACGCCTTCTCTAATCTTTTGCCTACGCAGTCATCCAACAAGAAGGTGCAGGCATGAGCGAGGCGAAGTCGAACGCTGCAACCGGCGAAACGCTGGTCAGCTTCCGTGGTGTGCAGAAGAGCTACGACGGCGAGTCGCTGATCGTCAAGAACCTCAACCTGGATATCCGCAAGGGCGAATTCCTCACCCTGCTCGGCCCGTCCGGCTCGGGCAAGACCACCAGCCTGATGATGCTGGCCGGCTTCGAGACCCCCACCGCTGGTGAAATCCAGCTGGCCGGGCGTTCGATCAACAACGTGCCGCCGCACAAGCGCGACATCGGCATGGTGTTCCAGAACTACGCGCTGTTCCCGCACATGACCGTGGCCGAGAACCTGGCGTTCCCGCTGACCGTCCGCAACCTGAGCAAGACCGACATCAGCGAGCGGGTCAAGCGCGTGCTGAACATGGTCCAGCTTGACGCCTTCGCCAAGCGCTACCCGGGCCAGCTGTCCGGCGGTCAGCAGCAGCGCGTGGCCCTGGCCCGTGCCCTGGTGTTCGAGCCACAACTGGTGCTGATGGACGAACCGCTGGGTGCCCTCGACAAGCAACTGCGTGAGCACATGCAGATGGAGATCAAGCACATCCACCAGCGCCTGGGCGTGACCGTGGTCTACGTGACCCACGATCAGGGCGAAGCGCTGACCATGTCTGACCGCGTGGCGGTGTTCCACCAGGGCGAGATCCAGCAGATCGCCGACCCACGTACCTTGTACGAAGAGCCCTGCAACACCTTCGTGGCCAACTTCATCGGTGAGAACAACCGCATCAATGGCACCTTGCTGGCCAGCGATGGCAAACGCTGCCAGGTGCAGCTGGCGCGTGGCGAGCGGGTCGAGGCGCTGGCGGTGAATGTCGGCCAGGCCGGCGAGCCGGTGACCCTGTCGATCCGCCCGGAGCGTGTGCGCCTGAACGGCCACAGCGAGCGCTGCGTGAACCGCTTCTCGGGGCGAGTGGCCGAATTCATCTACCTGGGCGACCACGTGCGGGTGCGCCTGGAAGTTTGCGGCAAGGGCGACTTCTTCGTGAAGCAGCCCATTGCCGAGCTCGACCCGGCCCTGGCCGTGGGCGATGTAGTACCCCTGGGCTGGGAGGTGGAGCACGCCCGCGCGCTCGATCCGATTGCCGAAGCCCATTGATGGATTGCTTCACCAACCCTGTACTGTGGAGAGAATAATAATGCGCAAGCAGTTGAAACTGACCGCCCTGGCCCTGGGGCTGTTCGCCGCTGGCCAGGCCATGGCCGCAGACCTGACCGTGGTGTCCTTCGGTGGTGCCAACAAGGCGGCCCAGGTCAAGGCGTTCTATGAACCATGGGAGAAGGCCGGCAAGGGCAAGATCGTCGCTGGCGAGTACAACGGCGAGATGGCCAAGGTCAAAGCCATGGTCGACACCAAGAGTGTGTCGTGGAACCTGGTGGAAGTGGAATCGCCAGAACTGGCCCGCGGCTGTGATGAGGGCATGTTCGAAGAACTCGATCCAGCCCTGTTCGGCAACGAGGCCGACTACGTGCCAGGCGCCATCCAGCCCTGTGGCGTGGGCTTTTTCGTGTGGTCCACGGTGCTGGCCTACAACGCCGACAAGCTGAAGACCGCACCCACCAGCTGGGCGGATTTCTGGGACACCAAGAAATTCCCGGGCAAGCGCGGCCTGCGCAAGGGCGCCAAGTACACCCTGGAGTTCGCCCTGATGGCGGATGGTGTCGCGCCGAAGGACGTATACCAGGTGCTGGGGACCAAAGAGGGCGTGGACCGCGCCTTCAAGAAGCTCGACGAGCTCAAGCCGAGCATCCAGTGGTGGGAAGCCGGCGCCCAGCCGCCGCAATACCTGGCATCGGGTGACGTGGTCATGAGCTCGGCCTACAACGGCCGCATCGCTGCGGTGCAGAAAGAGAGCAACCTGAAAGTTGTGTGGAACGGCGGCATCTACGACTTCGACGCCTGGGCCATCCCGAAAGGGGCCAAGGACGTCGAGCAGGCGAAGCAGTTCATTGCCTTCAGCGTGCAGCCGGAGCAGCAGAAGATCTACTCCGAGAACATCGCCTACGGCCCGGCCAACTCGAAAGCCGTGAGCCTGCTGTCGGACGAGGTGAAGAAGGACATGCCGACCACGCCTGAGAACATTGCCAACCAGGTGCAGATCGACGTGGCCTTCTGGGCCGACAACAGCGAGCAACTGGAGCAACGCTTCAACGCCTGGGCGGCGAAGAAGTAACAGCCCGGTGTGTGGGGCCGCATGGCGGCCCCTATTTCAGCCTGTATTGCGGAGTTCGCCATGGCCATTGCAGTGCCCCTCAACGAAGGCGCAGGTCCAAGTCTCAAGCAGCGCCTCAAGCACGCCGAGCGGGTCAACCGCTGGAAGGCGCAGGCGTTGATCGCGCCGCTGGCGCTGTTTCTCCTGCTGGTGTTCCTGGTGCCGATCGCGGCACTGCTGTACAAGAGCGTGGGCAACCCGGAAGTGGTTGGCGGCCTGCCGCGTACGGTGGGCGTCATCACCCAGTGGGACGGCAAGAGCCTGCCGGGCGAGGACGTGTACAAGGCGCTGAGCCAGGACTTGGCCGAATCGCGCAAGAACCAGACCCTGGGCGACTTGTCCAAGCGCCTGAACATGGAGCTGGCCGGCTACCGCAGCCTGTTGGCCAAGACCGCGCGGGCGCTGCCATTCAAGAGCGAGCCCGCTTCCTACAAAGATGCCTTGCAGGCGCTCGACGAGCGTTGGGGTGACCCGGCCTACTGGCAGGCGATCCGCCGCAACACCAGCACGGTGACCTCGTTCTACCTGCTGGCCTCGCTCGACCATCGTATCGACGACCTTGGCGAGCTGGCCAAGGCCACCCCTGACCAGGCCATCTACCTGGACATCTTCGCCCGCACCCTGTGGATGGGGGTGGTGATCACTGCCATCTGCCTGGTGCTGGCCTACCCGTTGGCCTACCTGCTGGCCAACCTGCCGACCCGGCAGAGCAACCTGCTGATGATCCTGGTGCTGCTGCCGTTCTGGACTTCGATCCTGGTGCGGGTGGCCGCGTGGATCGTGCTGCTGCAGTCCGGTGGCCTGATCAACAGCGCGCTGATGGCGATGGGCATCATCGACCAGCCGCTGGAACTGGTGTTCAACCGCACCGGCGTGTACATCTCGATGGTGCACATCCTGCTGCCGTTCATGATTCTGCCGCTGTACAGCGTGATGAAGGGCATTTCGCCCAGCTACATGCGCGCGGCGATCTCCCTGGGCTGCCACCCGTTCGCCAGCTTCTGGCGGGTGTACTTCCCGCAGACCTACGCCGGTGTTGGCGCGGGTTGCCTGCTGGTATTCATTCTTGCCATCGGCTACTACATCACCCCGGCGTTGCTGGGCAGCCCGAATGACCAGATGGTCAGCTACTTCGTCGCCTTCTACACCAACACCAGCATCAACTGGGGCATGGCCACCGCGCTGGGTGGGCTGTTGCTGCTGGCGACCGTGCTGTTGTACCTGATCTATAGCTGGCTGGTCGGCGCCAGCCGCCTGCGCCTGAGCTGAGGAGCCTTGTCATGCTGAGCCCTTACATGTCGCCCGTGGAGCGGGTGTGGTTCTACAGCCTGCGTATTCTCTGCGGTCTGATCCTGCTGTTCCTCATTCTGCCGGTGCTGGTAATCGTGCCTCTGTCGTTCAACAGTGGCAGCTTCCTGGTGTACCCGTTGCAGGGCTTCTCGCTGCACTGGTACCAGGACTTCTTCGGCTCGGCCGAATGGATGCGCGCCTTGAAGAACAGCATCATCGTCGCCCCGGCGGCCACGGTGCTGGCCATGGTGTTCGGTACCCTGGCGGCGATCGGCCTGACCCGTGGCGATTTCCCGGGCAAGTCGCTGGTCATGGCACTGGTGATCTCGCCTATGGTGGTGCCGGTGGTGATCATCGGTGTGGCCAGCTACCTGTTCTTCGCCCCGCTTGGCATGGGCAACAGCTTCACTTCGCTGATTCTGGTGCATGCGGTGCTGGGCGTGCCGTTCGTCATCATTACCGTGTCGGCGACCTTGCAGGGCTTCAACTACAACCTGGTGCGCGCGGCGGCCAGCCTCGGTGCCTCGCCGCTGCTGACCTTCCGCCGGGTCACCCTGCCGCTGATTGCGCCTGGGGTCATTTCCGGGGCCTTGTTCGCCTTTGCCACGTCGTTCGACGAGGTGGTGGTGACGCTGTTCCTCGCCGGCCCGGAACAGGCGACCTTGCCACGGCAGATGTTCAGCGGCATCCGCGAAAACCTGAGCCCGACGATTGCGGCGGCGGCCACCTTGTTGATCGCCTTCTCGGTGATACTGCTGCTGACCCTGGAATGGTTGCGCGGGCGCAGCGAGAAGCTGAGGACCCAGCAGCCTGGCTGAAGGTATGTTGCCTGTGCTGGCCTCTTCGCGGCTAAAGCCGCTCCTGCAGGGTTTGTGCAGCTTTCAATACCTGCCCGGTCCAGCTGTCTTGCTCAAATGTCCAAAGCTGGCGTTATTCCTGT
>NZ_DGIR01000041.1:0-20261 GCF_002386445.1 Pseudomonas sp. UBA4617 | reverse complement strand
GCTCCCACAGGTACTGCGCTGGCTTCGAGTTGACACTACACCTGTGGGAGCGGCGTCAGCCGCGAAGAGGCCGGTACAGATTGATGCTAATCAGCCCTCATCCGCTTGCCTGGGTTACAATGCGCGCCACCGTGATTCTGCCAACAGGTGCGCCATGCAGCCCTACGCTATTGCTCCCTCCATTCTCTCCGCCGATTTCGCCCGCCTGGGCGAGGACGTCGACAAGGTATTGGCGGCGGGTGCCGACATCGTCCACTTCGATGTCATGGACAACCACTACGTCCCCAACCTGACCATTGGTCCGATGGTTTGCAGCGCCCTGCGCAAGTATGGTGTAACCGCACCGATCGACGTGCACCTGATGGTCAGCCCGGTCGACCGCATCATTGGTGACTTCATCGAAGCCGGCGCCACCTACATCACCTTCCACCCGGAAGCCACGCAACACATCGACCGCTCCCTGCAACTGATCAAGGACGGCGGCTGCAAGGCCGGCCTGGTGTTCAACCCGGCCACCAGCCTGGACGCCCTGAAATATGTGATGGACAAGATCGACATGGTGCTGCTGATGAGCGTCAACCCGGGCTTTGGCGGGCAGAAGTTCATCCCTGGTACCCTCGACAAGCTGCGCGAGGCGCGTGCGCTGATCGATGCCAGCGGCCGCGATATCCGCCTCGAGATCGACGGTGGCGTCAATGTCAACAACATCCGCGAGATCGCTGCCGCTGGCGCCGACACTTTCGTGGCCGGTTCGGCGATCTTCAACGCCCCGGACTACCAGGAAGTCATCGCCAGGATGCGCGCCGAACTGGCCCAGGCGCGCCCATGAGCGGCTTCGAGCAGCTGTTCCCGGGGACGCTGCCCAGGCTGGTGATGTTCGATCTGGACGGTACCCTGATCGATTCCGTGCCAGACCTGGCCGCCGCCGTGGACCGCATGCTGCTCGAACTGGGGCGCCCGCCTGCCGGCCTTGAAGCCGTGCGTCACTGGGTCGGCAATGGCGCCCAGGTATTGGTGCGCCGGGCGCTGGCCGGGGGCATCGACCACGCCACCGTGGACGACGCGCTGGCCGAGCAGGCAGTGGCGCTGTTCATGGATGCCTATGCCGAAAGCCACGAGCTGACCGTGGTCTACCCCGGCGTGCAGGAAACCCTGCGCTGGCTGCACAAGCAGGGCGTGGAGATGGCGCTGATCACCAACAAGCCCGAGCGTTTCGTCGGCCCGCTGCTGGACCAGATGAAGATCGGCAAATACTTCCGTTGGATCATCGGCGGCGACACCCTGCCACAGAAGAAGCCGGACCCGGCGGCGCTGCTGTTCGTCATGCAGATGGCCGGTGTTACCCCGCAGCAATCGTTGTTCGTCGGCGATTCGCGCAGTGACGTGCTGGCGGCCAAGGCGGCTGGTGTGCAGTGTGTGGGCCTGAGCTACGGCTATAACCACGGCCGGCCGATCCACGACGAAGCCCCCAGCCTGGTGATCGACGACCTGCGTGCACTGTTGCCCGGTTGCGCAGACCCAGCCACTGGGATAACGTTGGCGGACCTTCAAGCCTCACAAGACAGAGAGTCCACCGTGGCGGTTACTGGCAAGTTCTGGATGAAAGTCATCAAGGCCCTGGCCCGTTGGCGTTGGCGCGCCTGACTTCTGCCTGCCGGCGCGTGCCGGCCTGTCCGTTTGCCTGACCCATTGCTGCTTGCCACGAGGCTACCCATGACCCGCGAAGAATTCCTGCGCCTGGCCGCTGCCGGCTATAACCGCATTCCCCTGGCCTGCGAAACCCTGGCCGACTTCGACACGCCGCTGTCGATCTACCTGAAATTGGCTGACCAGCCGAACTCGTACCTGCTCGAATCGGTGCAGGGCGGCGAGAAGTGGGGCCGTTACTCGATGATCGGCCTGCCGTCGCGCACGGTGCTGCGTGTCCATGGCTACCACGTCAGCATTCTGCAAGATGGCGTGGAGGTGGAAAGCCACGACGTCGAAGACCCGCTGGCCTTCGTCGAAACCTTCAAGGACCGCTACAAGGTTGCCGATATTTCCGGCCTGCCGCGTTTCAACGGCGGCCTGGTCGGTTACTTCGGCTATGACTGCGTGCGCTACGTGGAAAAACGCCTGGGGGCCAGCCCAAACCCAGACCCGCTGGGCGTGCCGGATATCCTGTTGATGGTGTCGGATGCGGTGGTGGTGTTCGACAACCTGGCGGGCAAGATGCACGCCATCGTGCTGGTCGACCCGGCCGAAGAGCAGGCATTCGAGCGCGGCCAGGCACGTCTGCAAGGGTTGCTGGAAACCTTGCGCCAGCCGATCACACCGCGCCGGGGCCTGGACCTGAGCGGCCCGCAGGCCGCCGAGCCGGCATTCCGCTCCAGCTATACCCGCGAGGACTACGAGAACGCCGTTGGCCGTATCAAGGAATATATCCTGGCCGGCGACTGCATGCAGGTGGTGCCATCGCAGCGCATGTCGATCGACTTCAAGGCCGCGCCCATCGACCTCTATCGCGCGCTGCGCTGCTTCAACCCGACGCCGTACATGTACTTCTTCAACTTTGGCGACTTCCACGTGGTCGGCAGCTCGCCTGAAGTGCTGGTGCGGGTCGAGGACAACCTGGTCACCGTTCGGCCGATTGCCGGTACCCGCCCGCGTGGTGCGACCGAAGAGGCCGACCGTGCGCTGGAAGACGATCTGCTGTCGGATGACAAGGAGATCGCCGAGCATCTGATGCTGATCGACCTGGGCCGCAACGATGTCGGCCGTGTGTCCGCGACTGGTAGCGTGCGTCTGACCGAGAAGATGGTGATCGAGCGCTATTCGAATGTGATGCACATCGTATCCAACGTCACCGGCCAACTGCGTGAAGGGCTGACGGCGATGGACGCACTGCGGGCCATTCTGCCGGCCGGTACGCTTTCCGGGGCGCCGAAGATTCGCGCAATGGAGATCATCGACGAACTGGAGCCGGTCAAGCGTGGGGTCTACGGTGGGGCGGTCGGTTACCTTGCCTGGAATGGCAACATGGACACCGCGATTGCCATCCGTACCGCAGTGATCAAGGACGGCGAGCTGCATGTGCAGGCCGGCGGCGGTATCGTTGCCGACTCGGTGCCGGCGCTGGAATGGGAAGAAACCATCAACAAGCGCCGGGCAATGTTCCGCGCGGTGGCGTTGGCTGAGCAGACCTCTGCCAGGTAGATTGGTTGGGGCCGCAAAGCGGCCCCGGCAACCTAGAAGTCGACACTGACCGCCAGGCTAACCCCCTGCTGCGTCAGCTCATCACTCTTGCGCCAGTTGTAATTCCCACTCAGGTGCACCCCCGTCGCCACCTCATAGCTCACTCCAATACTGGACCGGGTCATGTCGCTGTGCGGTGTATACCCGGTCAGGGTAAAGTCATTAGCCGGCAGGCTGGTCAGGTGCAGGGTCACATCCTGCTGGTCATCCTCGAACTCATGCTCCTGCGCCACCTCAGCGAACAGCCGGGTGCTTGGCGCAACCTGCACGCTACCCAGCAACCCCACGCCCAGTCGGCGGGACGTGCGTTGCTGGTCATCGAAGCCCAGCGCGGTCGAGCGCCCGCTCTTCTCGTCATAGCCATCCACTTTCACCCGTGCATAGTCGGCGCTGATGAACGGCGCCAACTGCCAACCGCTGCTCTCGGCCGCCAGGTTGTAGCCGAGCCGTGCCGACATCGCCCAGGCTTCGCCATCGGTATCTCCCTTTTCGCTGCGGTCGTTCACGCCAAGGGCGAAGGTGCGCTTGAGATCGCGATAGTCCAGATGCCCTGCGGTCAGTGCCACATCAGCCCACCAGCGGTCCTGGCGGTATTGGGCGAAGGCGCTGGCCAGGTAGCTGTCCAGCTTGTAGTCCGAGTCTTGTTCGCCGGCTTCCAGCTTCTGCCGATACACGCCGCCGGCCAGGCCCAGGCGCCAGGCGTCAGTCAGCCGATAGCTGCCGCCCAGGGTCAGGTTGTAACCGCGGCCATCACCGCTGGCCGCGCTGCGCTGGCTATCGAAGTCCAGGTCCTGGGCGCCGGTGGAGACGAAGGCCTGCCATTGGCCAACTGCCTGCCAGGGACTCTGCCACTGGCTGCGCAATTCGTCCTGGTGGGTGCGCAGGCTGGCGTGGGCCATTTCCGGTAGCAGGGTCAGCTCCCACGGGGCGGCGAGGATTGAATAGGCGTAGTCGGCAATCAGTTGCTGGCCGGCGATGGTCGGATGCACCGCGTCGTTGAACAGAAGCTTGGTAGGGTCTGGCGTGCTGCCATTGATGCCATACACCGGGTTCTCCACGCAGCCTTCGCCGCTGTAGCAGGTACCGACCAGGCTCTGGCCATTGGCCAGGCCATACTGGCTGGGGTCGGCCAACGCTTCACTCAACAGCACCGGGATATTGAGTGGAATGATTTCGGCATCGATCTGCCCCAGCTGGCCAAGCAGGGACTGGTTGAACGCGCCGGACAGCAACGACAGCGGGTTTTGCTGTGGCGTACCACTGTAGTTCGGGGTCTGGCCGAGGTCGGGCAGCAGCCACACCATGATGTAGCGGGCGCCACCTTGTTGCAGGGCCTGGGCGCTGGCGGCCAGGCGGGCACCGGCGGCCACCGCGTCGGCGGGGCTGTTGATCAACCCTTGGAGGAAGTCATTGCCACCGCCATTCAGGTAGTACAGCGCGTTGGGGTCGGCACGCAGGCCGTTGGCCAAGTAGCCTGGGCGATCGCGAAGCACCAGCCCGGCGCCGGGGTTGCCGGGCGGAATGACGGTCTCGGAAATCGTCGTGATCGAATCGAGGATCTGCTGGGTGGTGTAGCCGCCGACGGCCCAGTTGTTGCCGTCGGGCTGAATGCCCAGCGACGTCGAGGGATTCAGGTCGTCTGGCGCAATGCCCAGCCGCCCACCCAGGATCATTGGCGACACCGGTGCAAAATTGCCGTTGCCATCCCGGTTGGTAAACCGTGAGCCGGACGTACCGCCGGTCAGGTCGGGAAATTGCCCGGCATCGGCCAGACTGTCGCCAAACACGATCAGCGAGGAGTAGGGCGAGGGTGCAGCGAAAGCCTGGCTGCAAGCCAATGCCAATGAGGCGAGGGTAAAACGTACGAACGGAGCTTTTCGCATCGGAGAACATCCTTTTCTTTGTTTTTATCAAGACAACCCGCCCGACCTTAGCAAATCGCAGGGCATCCCTCCCAAGTCCATTCGTTTCCCCGTGTTTACGGGGCATATTGCGCCCGTCGCCCCGGTAGGCTACTGTGCCGTGACGTATGAGCGAGACCTATCCTGTGTTGATCGTCAGCAAACTCTTGATGCGCGTAATCAAGGCCCATGCCCGTTGGCGTTGGCGCGCCTGACTTTATCTCCTGCCGGCCCGCCCGGCCCGCCCCTGTTTTCCTTCCTGTCTACCGCCCCTTGGGGCAAAGCCGCGCCTGTTGGCGGGCGCAGGAAGGTCGAATTCTGAAGTCAGTAGATTCAAGAGGTTTAACCCGATGTTACTGATGATCGACAATTACGACTCATTCACTTACAACGTCGTCCAGTACCTTGGCGAGCTGGGTGCCGAGGTCAAGGTCATTCGCAATGACGAAATGACCATCGCCCAGATCGAAGCCCTGAACCCCGAGCGAATCGTTGTTTCCCCAGGGCCATGTACGCCGAGCGAGGCGGGTGTGTCCATCGAGGCCATCCTGCACTTTGCCGGCAAGCTGCCGATTCTCGGGGTATGCCTGGGCCACCAGTCGATCGGCCAGGCCTTTGGCGGTGACGTGGTGCGTGCCCGCCAGGTGATGCATGGCAAGACCAGCCCGGTCTACCACCGTGACCTGGGCGTGTTCAGCGGCCTCAACAACCCGCTGACCGTGACCCGCTACCATTCCCTGGTGGTCAAGCGTGAAACCCTGCCCGAATGCCTGGAAGTGACGGCCTGGACTGCCCATGCCGATGGTTCGCTCGACGAAATCATGGGCCTGCGCCACAAGACCTTGAATATCGAAGGGGTGCAGTTCCACCCTGAATCGATCCTTACCGAACAGGGTCACGAGCTGTTCGCCAACTTCCTCAAGCAGACCGGCGGCCGCCGCTAAGGATCGACCATGGATATCAAGAACGCGTTGAGCCGTATCGTCGGCCACCTGGACCTTTCCACCGAAGAAATGCGCGATGTCATGCGCCAGATCATGACCGGCCAGTGCAGCGAAGCGCAGATCGGTGCCTTCCTGATGGGCATGCGCATGAAAAGCGAAAGCATCGACGAAATCGTCGGTGCGGTGTCGGTAATGCGTGAGCTGGCCGACAAGGTCGAGCTGCAAAGCCTCGATGGCGTGGTCGATATCGTCGGCACCGGCGGTGATGGCGCCAACATCTTCAACGTGTCTACCGCCTCCTCGTTCGTCCTGGCAGCGGCGGGTTGCACCGTGGCCAAGCACGGTAATCGCGCGGTTTCGGGCAAGAGCGGCAGTGCCGACCTGCTGGAGGCGGCTGGCATCTATCTGAACCTGACGCCTACCCAGGTGGCCCGCTGCATCGACAGCCTGGGCATCGGCTTCATGTTTGCACAAAGCCACCACAGTGCCATGAAGCATGCCGCCGGCCCGCGCCGCGACCTGGGGTTGCGTACCCTGTTCAACATGCTCGGCCCGCTTACGAATCCGGCCGGAGTGAAGCATCAGGTAGTCGGGGTGTTCACCCAGGCCCTGTGCCGCCCGTTGGCCGAGGTGCTGCAGCGTCTGGGCAGCAAGCACGTGCTGGTGGTGCACTCGAAGGATGGCCTGGATGAGTTCAGCCTGGCTGCGCCCACCTTCGTCGCCGAACTGAAAAACGGCGAGATCACAGAATATTGGGTCGAGCCGGAAGACCTCGGCATGAAGAGCCAGAGTCTGCACGGCCTGGCGGTCGAGAACCCGCAGGCGTCGCTGGAGCTGATTCGCGACGCCCTGGGGCGGCGCAAGACCGAGAACGGCCAGAAGGCCGCCGAAATGATCGTGCTCAATGCCGGCGCAGCGCTGTATGCCGCTGACCATGCCATGAGCCTGAAGGCCGGTGTGGAGCTGGCCCATGACGTACTGCACACCGGGCTGGCCTGGGAGAAGCTGCAGGAACTGGGTGCCTTTACTGCAGTATTCAAGGTGGAGAACGAAGCATGAGTGTGCCGACGGTGCTGGAAAGGATCATTGCTCGCAAGTTCCAGGAAGTGGCCGAGCGCAGTGCGCGCGTCAGCCTCGCTGAACTGGAAGCCCTGGCCAAGGTTGCCGACGCCCCGCGTGGCTTTGCCAAGGCGTTGATCGAGCAGGCCGGACGCAAGCAGCCGGCAGTCATTGCCGAAATCAAGAAGGCTTCGCCGAGCAAGGGTGTGATCCGCGAGCATTTCGTGCCGGCGGAAATTGCCGTGAGCTATGAGAAAGGCGGGGCGACCTGCCTGTCGGTGCTGACCGATGTGGATTATTTCCTGGGTGCCGATGCCTATCTGCAGCAGGCCCGTGCGGCAGTTTCGCTGCCGGTGATCCGCAAGGACTTCATGGTCGACCCGTACCAGATCGTCGAAGCCCGCGCCTTGGGCGCAGACTGCGTGCTGCTGATCGTGGCAGCGCTGGAGGACGTGAAGATGGCCGAGTTGGCGGCCACGGCCAAGGATGTCGGCCTTGACGTGCTGGTGGAAGTGCATGACGGCGATGAGCTGGAGCGCGCACTGAAAATCCTCGATACGCCGCTGGTGGGGGTGAACAACCGCAACCTGCACACCTTCGAGGTCAGCCTGGAAGCCACCCTTGACCTGCTACCACGTATTCCGCGTGATCGCCTGGTGGTTACCGAAAGCGGCATCCTGAACCGGGCCGATGTGGAACTGATGGAAATCAACGAGGTTTATTCGTTCCTGGTGGGTGAGGCGTTCATGCGTGCCGAGCAGCCTGGGTTGGAATTGCAGCGGTTGTTCTTCCCGGAACTGGTGAAGAAGACTGTTCAGCAACTGGACTGACCAAACAAAGCCGGCCGTTTTGGCCGGCTTTTTTGTATGCCAGGCCTGGCCTTTCGCGGGTTCACCGGGAAGAGGCCGTAGACATCAATATCGAAGGTGGATCAATGACCGATCAACCCCTGGCCCTGACCGTCGAACAAGGCCTGCACGCCGAACAGGACCTGCTGGCCGCCGTGTGCCGCGGCGAACGCGACAGTGGCGTACTGTTCTGGCGCCCTACCGACCACGCTCTGGTCATGCCGCGACGCATGAGCCGCCTGGACAATTTCGAGGCTGCCTGTGCGGAGCTGGCCATTGCCGGCTGGCCGGTGCTGCTGCGCGAAACCGGCGGCGAGCCCGTGCCGCAGTCGCATGCGACGGTAAACGTTGCACTGGTCTACGTTGCCCCGCGTAGCGAAGGCGACCATGGCCGTATCGAAAATGCATACGAGCGCCTGTGCCTGCCGCTGTGCGACGTGCTGCGCGAGTGGGGCGCAGTGGCGTCGGTGGGTGAGATCGACGGGGCGTTCTGCGACGGCCGCTACAACGTCAACCTCAATGGTCGCAAACTGGTGGGCACCGCACAACGCTGGCGTCAGGGGCTGGGTGGCAAGCGCCCGGTAGTGCTGGTACATGGCGCATTGCTGCTGGACAACGAGCGCGAGTCGATGGTGGCCGCGGTCAACCGCTTCAACGAGTGTTGCGAACTGGACCAGCGCTGCCGTGCCGACGCACATATCGCCTTGCACGAAGTGGCGCCCGAGGCGCCCTGGTTCGAGCGCCTGTCGCAGGCCTATGCCAAGGTGCTGGCTGACCTGCCCAAGGCTTAACGCGTACCGTAGACCACCATGGTCTTGCCTTTGACCTGCACCAGGCTGCGCTCCTCGAGGTCCTTGAGGACGCGGCCGACCATTTCTCGGGAGCAGCCGACGATCCGTCCTATCTCCTGACGGGTAATCTTGATCTGCATGCCGTCGGGGTGGGTCATGGCGTCAGGTTGCTTGCACAGGTCAAGCAGGCAACGGGCAACCCGCCCGGTGACGTCGAAGAACGCCAGGTCGCCTACCTTGCGTGTGGTGTTGCGCAGGCGTTGGGCCATCTGGCTGCCCAGCGCGTAGAGAATCTCCGGATCCTGGCGCGCCAGTTCGCGAAATTTCTCGTAACTGATTTCGGCCACTTCGCATTCGGTTTTCGCGCGCACCCAGGCACTGCGGTGTTGCTCGCTGCCAGCAGGCTCGAACAGGCCCAGTTCGCCAAAGAAATCGCCACTGTTGAGGTAGGCGATGATCATTTCATGGCCTTCGTCGTCCTCGATGAGGATGGTGACAGACCCTTTGATGATGAATGACAGCGTCTCGGCCCGGTCGCCGGCGCAAATGATATTGCTTTTGGCGGGGTAGCGGCGGCGCTGGCAGTGCACCAGCAGCCTGTCGATGTTCTTTATCTTGGCGGGTAAGGCAGAAGCAACCATCACGAAATCCTGTTCGATGCGACGCATGGGCTTTTTGAAAGGGGTAGCCGGCGCGAAGCGCCAGTCATTTGGCGCCAGCTTATCAGACACTACAAGATGTTTCGGTATTAAACCGACAGGACTCGTGCTTTTCCCACGGCCATACAAGGTCTAAGCTGACACCCTTTTCCGAAAATCAGGAGTCCGGGTAGATGAAGGCACGTATCCAGTGGGCCGGTGAGGCAATGTTCCTCGGCGAATCGGGGAGCGGCCACGTTGTCGTGATGGACGGCCCGCCCGAGGCCGGCGGCCGCAACCTGGGTGTGCGACCGATGGAGATGCTGTTGCTGGGCCTGGGTGGCTGCAGCAGCTTCGATGTGGTGAGCATTCTGAAGAAGTCGCGGCAGGCAGTGGAAAGCTGCGAGGCGTTTCTCGAGGCCGAGCGTTCAGGCGAAGACCCGAAGGTGTTCACCAGGATTCATATGAACTTCGTGGTGAAAGGGCGCGGGCTGAAAGAGGCGCAGGTCAAGCGCGCGGTGGAGCTGTCGGCAGAGAAGTACTGCTCGGCTTCGATCATGCTGGAGCGTGCCGGTGTGGCGATCAGCCATGGCTATGAAATCGTAGAGCTGGGTTAAGGCCATGGTTGGGGCTGCTGCGCGGCAGCCCCAGCGCTATCACCTGCGAAGCGCAGGCAATGCCGCCCGCACCCACTCAGGCAGCCAACCGCGCATCACCTGGCTCAATCGCTCGCGCCGTTTCTGATAAGCCAGGCCCAGCCCTATGACTGCAAGCCCGATCAAGCTCACCACCAGCGGGAACAGCAGCGAGTCGGCAAACACCTCATACGACAGGTAGCCCAGGTAGGCCGCCACTCCCAGCGCGCCGAATACCATGAACACCGGCCGGCGCAGCAGTACTGCCATGCCCATGAGTACAACGTTGACCAGGCAGTACATGGCCTTGCCCAGCTCGCTGCCGCTGTCCGTCAGCGTCAGCCCGCCCCAGAAAGCCGCCAGCCCGGCCAGATAGCCCCAATGTGCATAGTCTTCGCGAGTGCGGCCATCGACCACGATGCATACCACCAGCAGACCCAGCCCGAACCACAACGACACCTCGCGACGTTGCTCCCAGCTGAACGGCGAGCCGAACCACCATTCGCTCAGGTCCATCGACATGAACCACAACGCCACGGCCATCGGCATGATGATGAACGGGTAGGGGATCAGCCTCAGTATCAGCAGCCCGGCGAGTACCGTGGCCGCTTCCATTGCCAGCCAGCCGCCCTGCACATAGGTGTAGTACTGGTGATAGTTGGCCTGCACATCGTCGAGTGGCCACCAGCCGGCCAGCCGTTCGACGGCGAATACCGCCAGCGGCACGATGCTGACCGCGACTGCTGCCAGCACCCCGGCGGCGACGGGCTGGGCGCGATGTTGCAGGTTAACGGCGAACAGCGTGAGCAACAGGATGTAAAGGCTGGCGATGGCCAGCAGTGCCCAGTCGCCAATACTCATCCAGGCTTCGGTGAGCAGCCAGCCCATCGCCGCCATGATCAGCATGGCGCCGAAATAGAATGCGACATGGGCCAGCTGGAAGCTGCCGCGTGGTGCCGGCCGCTGGCGCAGGAAGGCCGCAAGGGCCAGGTCCTGGCCTGGCTGGAGAATGCCGGCGTGCACGGCGCGCGCCAGGTCCTTGGCGTCGAAACGGTCCGTCATGGTGATGCCTTCAGATACGGTAGGTACTCTTGGTCATGACCTTGGCCAGCAGGCTCATGCCAAAACGGACCGGTGCGGGGAAGCGATAACCACCGGCTGCCAGTGCGGAGTCGGCGTGCTGTTCCTCATCGATGCGCATCTGTTCGAGAATGGCCCGGGACTTTTCGTCTTCCTGCGGGATCTGCTCCAGATGTTCGTCGAGGTGCTTGCACACCTGGTGCTCGGTGGCAGCGACGAAGCCCAGGCTGACCTTGTCGCTGACCAGCCCGGCGAGTGCGCCGATACCGAACGACATGCCGTAGAACAGCGGGTTGAGCACACTGGGGTGGCTGTTCAGCTGGCGGATACGCTGTTCACACCAGGCCAGGTGGTCCACTTCTTCCTCGGCGGCATGCTCCATGGCCTTGCGCACTTCAGGCAGCTTTGCGGTCAGGGCCTGGCCCTGGTACAGCGCCTGGGCACAGACTTCACCGGTGTGGTTGATGCGCATCAGCCCGGCAACGTGGCGGGCCTGCTGCTCGTCCAGGTCGACGTCCGGCTGGATGATGGCCGGCGAGGGACGGGCGGGTTGGCCGCTGAAGGGCAGCAAGGTGCGCATGGCGGTATCGGCCTGCAGCAACAAGCGGTCGAGCGGCGAGTAGTGACGTTCGGTAGCCATCGGGCACCTCCGCAAGAATGTGCCCGACAGTTTACCGCAATAGTGGCAGGGTGGCTTGCCGTGGATCAGCCCGGAGGCCAGTGCATCTGGCGCTGGCCAAGCACGTGCATGTGGATGTGGTAAACGGTCTGGCCGCCTAGCTCGTTGCAATTCATGACAACGCGGAAGCCATCCTCGCAGCCAAGTTCCCTGGCCAGGCGCTGGGCGGTGAACAGGATGTGGCCCGCCAGGCCCTTGTCTTCTTCGGTCAGGTCATTGAGGGTGCGGATGTGCTTTTTCGGGATGACCAGAAAATGCACGGGCGCCTGGGGGGCGATATCGTGGAACGCCAGGACCTGGTCGTCCTCGTAGATGATCTTCGCCGGGATTTCCCGGTTGATGATCTTGATGAATAAATCGTCCACAGCACTTGCTCCATGGTGAGGGTCGGGCCGAGTGTACTCAGCCAGGCGCCGCTCGCCCAGTGGCTATTCCATGCCGAGCGGGCAGTAGCGGCGGTGGATGAAGCCGGCCAGCTTGCGCACCAGCCAGCGGGGCAGCAGGCGCGGGACGAAAGCCAGCCAGCGGTTGCGCCGGCCGGGCATGATCAGTGCGCGGTTCTTGTCCAGTGCGCGCACGGTGTACAGCGCCACCTCCTCCGGGCTGAGGCAACGCGGCTTGCCATCGAGCCGCGGTATGCGCCGGCGCGAGGAGCGCACCGGGCCGGGGCACAGCACCGAGACCTTGATGCCGGTACGCTTGAGTTCTTCGCGCAGGGCCTGCGAGAAGCTCAGTACATAGGCCTTGCTGGCGGCATAGGTGGCCAGCCACGGGCCCGGCGCCACAGCGGCCAGGCCTGCAACATTGAGGATCTGGCCGCCGCCCTGCACCGCCATCAGGTTGCCGATGGCGTGGCATAGCCGGCTCAGGGCGAGCACGTTGACTTCCAGCAGGTCCTGCTCATCGGCCCACTCATGGGCCAGGAACGGGCCGTAGGTGCGCAGGCCGGCACAGTTGACCAGCAGGTCGATGCGCCGTTCGCCTTCTTCCAGTTCCAGCACGAAGCCCGACAGGCGCAGTGGCTGGCTGAGGTCGCAGGCGCGGAACAGCACTTCCACACCAAAGCGCTGGGTAAGCTCGATGGCCACTGGTTCCAGCGTTTCACGCTGGCGTGCCACCAGGATCAGGTTGCGCCCGCGCCGCGCCAGCGCTTCCGCCAGGGCCAGGCCCAGGCCGCTGGAAGCACCAGTGATCATGGCGTAACGGGTCATGCAAGGCTCCTGGGGGCTGAAGAGGGCGCCTAGTGTACAGCTTGGCCGGGCCAGGTGTTGCCTTTTGCTAGGCGGTGCTGGTGGCTAGGGCCTGGCAGCGCAACAGGGCTTGCTGATACTCGTTGTGAAGGCGTTCGATCAGCGCACCGGCACCCGGCAGGTCATCGATACCGCCGACGCCTTGGCCTGCCGACCACACGGTCTTCCAGGCCTTGGCTTCGTCGTCTATCGGCTTGAGCTTGCCTTGTTCGTTGCCAGCCTTGAGCGCGTCCATGTCGTAGCCCGCCTGTTCCAGGCTCGGGCGCAGGAAGCTGGCGGGGACACCGGACACCGCCGGGGTATGGACGATGTCGGCAGCATGGGCGCCCAGCAGCATCTGCTTGTAGGCGCTCTGAGCCTGGCTTTCGGTTGTGGCGATGAAGCGGGTGCCCATGTACGCCAGGTCGGCGCCCAGCACCTGTGCCGCCAGTATTTCGTGGCCATGGTTGAGGCAGCCGGCCAGCAGCAAGGTCTTGTCGAAGAACTGGCGAATTTCCGCGGCCAGGGCAAACGGGCTCCAGGTGCCGGCATGGCCGCCTGCGCCTGCCGCAACGGCGATCAGGCCATCGACACCGGCCGCGGCAGCCTTTTCGGCATGGCGGCGGGTGGTGACATCGTGGAATACCAGGCCGCCGTAACCGTGCACGGCATCGACCACTTCCTTTACTGCGCCGAGGCTGGTGATGACGATCGGCACACGCTGGTCCACACACAAGGCCAGGTCAGCCTGCAGCCGCGGATTGCTCGGGTGGACAATCAGATTGACGGCATAGGGCGCTGGCGCCGGCAATTGCGCCAGGCCGTCCTCGATCTCTTCCAGCCAGGCCTTGAAACCGGCGCTGTCGCGTTGGTTCAGGGCGGGGAAGCTGCCGACGATGCCGCCGCCGCAGCACGCCAGCACCAGCCTGGGGTTGGAGATCAGGAACATCGGGGCGGCAACCACGGGCAAGCGCAGGCGTTGTTCGAGCGAGGCGGGTAACGACATGGCGAGGCTCCTTGAGCGTGTGGCGATGTCAGAATGGCTTGACCACCACCAGAATCACGATGCCCAGCAGGAACAGCACGGGCACTTCATTGAACCAGCGATAGTAGACGTGGCTGTGGGTGTTGCTGCCGCTGGCGAAGCGTTTGCGCTGGGCGCCGCACATGTGATGGTAGACGGTCAGCAGGATGACCAGGGTCAGCTTGGCATGCAGCCAGCCCTGGCTGAGCCAGCCCGGGGTGAGGTAGAGCATCCACGCGCCGAACACGTAGGTGGCGATCATCGCCGGATTCATGATGCCGCGGAACAGCTTGCGCTCCATGATCACGAAGCGTTCCTGGCTGATGCTGTCCTGGCTCTGGGCGTGGTAGACGAACAGCCGCGGCAGGTAGAACAAGCCGGCAAACCAGCACACCACGCTGACTATGTGCAGCGCTTTGATCCACAGGTAAAGCATGGGGGAGTTCCTTCAGGTATTCACGGTCGTCAGATAGTAGTGGTCAAGCGCCCGAAGGGTCACCCGAAGAGTTGTTACAGGCGCCTTGCACCCCTATTATCGTGCGCTTTCCAGACGGCTCGTTGATAAGGGGCAAGCGTTATGATCAAGGTCGGTATCGTCGGCGGCACGGGTTACACCGGCGTCGAACTGTTGCGTCTGCTGGCACAGCATCCACAGGCCGAAGTGGCGGTCATCACTTCGCGCTCCGAGGCCGGCGTGGCGGTGGCGGACATGTACCCGAACCTGCGCGGCCACTATGACGGGCTGGCGTTCAGCGTGCCGGACAGCAAGAACCTGGCGGCCTGTGACGTGGTGTTCTTCGCCACGCCGCACGGCGTTGCCCATGCCCTGGCCGGCGAACTGTTGGCGGCGGGTACCAAGGTGATCGACCTGTCGGCCGACTTCCGTTTGCAGGATGCCGCCGAATGGGGCAAGTGGTACGGTCAGCCGCACGGCGCACCGGAGCTGCTGAAGGACGCGGTGTACGGCCTGCCTGAAGTCAACCGTGAGAAGATCCGCCAGGCGCGCCTGATCGCCGTACCGGGTTGCTACCCGACAGCCACTCAGCTGGGCTTCCTGCCGCTGCTGGAAGCAGGCCTGGCCGACCCGTCGCGCCTGATCGCCGACTGCAAGTCCGGGGTCAGCGGTGCTGGCCGTGGTGCGGCGGTGGGCTCGCTGTTCTGCGAAGCCGGCGAGAGCATGAAAGCCTATGCGGTCAAGGGCCATCGCCACCTGCCGGAAATCAGCCAGGGCCTGCGCCTGGCGGCTGGCAAGGACATCGGCTTGACCTTCGTGCCGCACCTGACGCCGATGATCCGTGGCATTCATGCCACCCTGTACGCAACCGTCGCCGACACTTCGGTCGACTTGCAGGCGCTGTTCGAGAAACGCTATGCCGACGAGCCGTTCGTCGACGTGATGCCGGCTGGCAGCCACCCGGAAACCCGCAGTGTGCGTGGCGCCAATGTCTGCCGCATAGCCGTTCATCGCCCACAGGGCGGCGACCTGGTGGTGGTGCTTTCGGTGATCGACAACCTGGTCAAGGGCGCATCCGGCCAGGCGGTGCAGAACCTCAACATCCTGTTCGGCCTGGACGAGCGCATGGGCCTATCCCACGCAGGCCTGCTGCCGTAAGCCACCATCGGTGGAAAAGGCCCGCGTCGTGCGGGCCTTTTTGTATGTCGCGACTAAAGCCGCACAATTCTTGACCGATTTTCTCGGGAAAGCGGATAATGCGCGTCATCGAGTTTTATGGCGGCTAGCGCGCCGGGAGAATCAACATGAGCGTCGAAACCTTCACCCCTACGGCTTTGGAATTCACCCACGGCGCTGCGCAGAAGGTGAAGAACCTGGTTTCCGAGGAAGGCAACGATCGTCTGAAGCTGCGCGTGTTCGTCACCGGTGGCGGTTGCTCCGGCTTCCAGTATGGCTTCACCTTCGATGAAGACGTGGCCGAGGATGACACCATCGTCGAGCGCGAAGGGGTTTCCCTGGTGGTCGACCCGATGAGTTTCCAGTATCTGGCCGGCGCCGAGGTGGATTACCAGGAAGGCCTGGAAGGCTCGCGCTTCGTGATCAAGAACCCCAATGCTGCAACTACCTGCGGCTGCGGCTCGTCGTTCTCGATCTGAGGCCTGGCCATACGAAAACGCCGCGCAATTGCGCGGCGTTTTACTTTCTTCCGGATGCTCAGGCTGGGTAGATTGCGCCCAGTACCCGCAGGCCCTTGGCCGCTGTTACGCTAGGGCGGTTGGCAGCGATATTTTCCAGGCAACAATGCGCCAGCCAGGCGAATGCCATGGCTTCGACCCAGTCCGGGTCAACACCGTGGGTGCCGGTACTGGCGACCCGCGCGGCTGGTAGCAGCTGGCCAAGCCGTGCCATCAGGGCGCCGTTGCGCGCACCGCCGCCGCACACCAGCAGCGCTTCGGTGCCTTGTTGGGCATTGCTCAGCGAGTCGCTGATGCTGCGTGCGGTCAGCTCCAGCAGGGTTGCCTGCACGTCTTCGTCGCGGTAGGCGGGCAGGCGGGCAAGGTGACCGTCCAGCCAGGCCAGGTTGAACACCTCGCGGCCTGTGCTCTTCGGGCCGCTGCCAGCGAAGAACGGGTCGGCCAGCAGTGTGTCGAGCAAGTGGTTCTGTACCCTACCCGAAGCCGCCCAGGCACCATCCGCATCATAGGCCTGGCCACGCTTGCGCTCGATCCAGGCGTCCAGCAGCACGTTACCCGGGCCGCAGTCGAAGCCACGGACCGGCTTGTCCTGCTCGATCAGGCTCAGGTTGCTGAAGCCGCCCACGTTGAGAATGGCCAGGCGCTGGCCGAGATGGCTGAACAGGGTTTCATGGAAGGCCGGGACCAGCGGTGCACCTTGACCGCCGGCTGCCACATCGCGGCGGCGGAAGTCAGCGACCACACTGATGCGGGTAAGCTCGGCCAGCAGCGCCGGGTTGCCGATCTGCACGGTAAAACCGCGCGCGGGCTCGTGGCGGATGGTCTGGCCGTGGCTGCCGATGGCGCGGATGGCATCAGCCTGCAGCCCCTGGCTGGCCAGCAACTGGCGGACACCTTCGCTGGCAAGCGTGGCCCAGCGGTTCTCCGCCAGCGCGGCGCGCGCGATCTCATCAGGGCCGCTGCTGCAAAGGGCAAGCAGTTCCTGGCGCAGGTCGCCGGGCATGGGCAGGTAGTGGGTGGCGAGCAGCTCGGGCTGCTCGCCTTGTTCGATCAGGGCAATGTCCAGGCCATCGAGGCTGGTGCCGGACATCACCCCCAGGTAGAGCGCCACGGCTTAGCGCTTGTTTGCCGCGAGCAGGGTGGCCTTTTCCTGATCCATGCGGGCAATCAGGGGCTGGCTCTGCTGCAGGAAGCGCTGGCGTTCGTTCCGGGCGATCGGATCGGCCATCGGCACTTTCTGGCTCAATGGGTCGACGTGCACACCGTTGACCTGGAACTCGTAGTGCAGATGCGGGCCGGTGGACAGGCCGGTGGTGCCGATGTAGCCGATGATCTGGCCTTGCTTGACCATGCTGCCGGTCTTGACGCCCTTGGCGAAGCCCTGCATGTGGCCATACAGCGTCTTGTAGCGGTTACCGTGCTGGATGATCACGGTGTTGCCGTAACCGCCACGGCGCCCCGCCAGTTCGATACGGCCGTCACCGGCCGCCTTGATCGGGGTACCGCGTGGAGCGGCGTAGTCAACGCCCTTGTGCGCGCGGATCTTGTTCAGGATCGGGTGCTTGCGGCCTGCTGAGAAGCGCGAGCTGATGCGGGCGAAATCTACCGGGGTGCGAATGAACGCCTTGCGCAGGCTGTTGCCGTCGGCGGTGTAGTAGCTGGTGTTGCCCTGCTTGTTGGTGTAACGCACGGCGGTGTAGGTCTTGCCACGGTTGGTGAAACGCGCGGAGAGGATATTGCCGGTGCCGACGACCTTGCCGTCCATCACCTTCTGCTCGTAGACCACGTCGAATTCATCGCCCGGGCGAATGTCCTGGGCGAAATCGATGTCGTAACCCAGCACGCGGGCCATGTCCATGGTCATGCTGTGGGACAGGCCGGCGCGTTGCGCCGAGGCCGACAGGGAGCTTTTGATCACGCCATGGGCATAGGCGGTACGCACGACCGGCTTGCTGATTTCGCGGTTGAAGGTGTAGCCCTTGTCGGTCTTGGTCAGGCGGATGGTTTCGAGGTTGCTGACCTTGCTATGCAGGCTGGCCAGCTGGCCATCCTTGTCGAGCTCGAACTGCAGCACCTGGCCATGCTTGAGCTGGCTGAACTGCTTGGCCTGCTTGTTGCTGGCCAGCAGGTCATGCACCGCATTGGCCGGCAGGCCCACCTTGGCGAACAGGGTCGACAGCGTGTCGCCGCGGGCCACAGTGACTTCGCGGTGGCTGGGCTCCTTGGCGGTTTCGGCGGCCGGTTCTGCGGCAGGGGCGTCTTCCTGCGTGGCGTTCTGGGTTTCAGGGGTGGCGCCCTCGATCTGGGCAAATGGCGAGCCTTGCTCACCTTCTGCCTGTACCAGGGGCGCAGCGCGGGATTCGTCCTTCAACTGTTCGGCAGGGCTCTCCAGCTCGAGGTTGAGGGTGGTTTTCTTTGCTTCCACTTCGCTGGAGGGAAATACCAGCAGGGCCAGGCTGAGCAGGGCGGCGATGCCGCTGGCGGCCAACAGATGGCTTTTCGGATAAAGCGGGGGCGCTTTAGGCGGTTCGTTGGTCATGGGCACGGTGACTTTGAATAGGTGAAATGGAAAAGATGAATGACATGATGAAGATGAAATAACTGTATAAAATATAACCAAAAGCATTTTCACGCAAGGGCGCGTAGACGCCGCAAGCCTGTATCCGGGTCACATTCCTTTGCGAAACTTGTAATTGACGGCCGATCTTGTATGGTTGGCTCCCCCTGAATCTGAGCCTTGCGGGTTTGTCTATGAAGTCGGTTGAAGAGCAGCTGGCGCTTATCAAGCGCGGTGCAGAAGAAGTACTGGTCGAGTCGGAACTGGTGGAGAAGCTCAAGCGCGGCCAGCCTCTGCGCATCAAGGCCGGCTTCGATCCGACTGCGCCGGACCTGCACCTTGGGCATACGGTGCTGATCAACAAGCTGCGTCAGTTCCAGGACCTGGGGCACCAGGTCATCTTCCTGATCGGTGACTTCACCGGCATGATCGGCGACCCGAGCGGCAAAAGCGCCACGCGTCCACCGCTGACTCGCGAGCAGGTGCTGGAAAACGCCGAGACCTATAAGCAGCAGGTGTTCAAGATCCTCGACCCGGCCAAGACCGAGGTCGCGTTCAACTCCACCTGGATGGACAAGCTGACCCCGGCTGACTTCATTCGCCTGGCTTCCCAGTACACCGTGGCGCGCATGCTTGAGCGTGATGATTTCGACAAGCGCTACACCACCAACCAGCCGATTGCTATCCATGAATTCCTGTACCCGCTGGTACAAGGTTATGACTCGGTGGCACTGAAGGCTGATGTCGAGCTGGGTGGCACTGACCAGAAATTCAACCTGCTGATGGGGCGCGAGCTGCAGCGTGCCTATGGCCAGGAAGCGCAGAACATCGTGACCATGCCGCTGCTCGAGGGGCTCGACGGCGTCAAGAAGATGTCCAAGTCGCTGGGTAACTATGTTGGTATCCAGGAAGCGCCGGGCGTGATGTACAGCAAGCTGGTGTCGATCCCGGATACCTTGATGTGGCGCTACTTCGAGCTGCTGAGCTTCCGCTCGATGGAGGAGATCGAGCAGTTCCGTGCCGACGTCGCCGCTGGGGCCAACCCGCGTGATATCAAGATCAAGCTGGCGGAAGAGATCGTGGCGCGTTTCCATGGCGAGGAAGCTGCGGCCAATGCACACCGTGCCGCAGGTAACCGCATGAAGGATGGCGAGTTGCCGGAAGACCTGCCGGAGGTTGAAGTGACTGCGGCGGAAGACCTGCCGATCGCTGCCGTGCTGAATCGTGCTGGCCTGGTGAAGAACTCGGCGCAGGCTCGTGATCTGCTCAGTGGTGGCGCGGTAAAGGTTGACGGCGCCGTGGTCGAACGGGATTTCATGTTTGCCCTGGGGGCGACCCACGTTTGCCAGGCAGGCAAGAAGTCGTTTGCGCGGGTAACCCTCAAGGCAGAGTGATAGCCGATAGTTGTAGCTATATAGAAGCGGGGAGGCCGTAAGGCCTCCCCGCTTTGTTTTTCAGGAACGCTAAAGTTTCTTGAAATTAAAGGTTGACGCG
>NZ_DGIR01000051.1 GCF_002386445.1 Pseudomonas sp. UBA4617 | reverse complement strand
CGGCTTTAGCCGCGAAGAGGCCAGTTCAGACCGTACAAATTCAGAAGGGGGCAGGGCACTCGAACTTCATCCGCTCGCCGGAAACCGGGTGGGTAAAGCTCAGCATCGACGCATGCAGGCACAGCCGCTCATGGGCTGCCAGCGCCTCGGGGTTGGCATACAGGCGGTCGCCCAGCAGCGGATGGCCGATCGACAGCATGTGCACACGCAGTTGGTGCGAGCGCCCGGTGATCGGCGTCAGTTCTACCCGGCAATGGTCGCCACAGCGCTCGATGATGCGCCAGAATGTCAACGCGTGCTTGCCCAGTTCGTGGTCCACCACATGCCGTGGTTTGGTCGGCGGGTCGTAGCGCAGCGGCAGGTCGACGCTGCCGCTGTCCAGTACCGGCTGGCCCCAGCAAAGCGCGGTGTAGGCCTTTTCGGTTTCACGGTCGTGGAACTGGCGCGACAGCTCGCGGTGGCTGTCAGCATCGCGGGCCAGCAGGATGATGCCGGAAGTTTCCCAGTCCAGGCGGTGCACGATCAGCGCATCGGGATAGCCGTTTTCCTGCAGGCGGGTGATCAGGCAGTCCTTGTTGTCGTCGGCACGGCCCGGTACCGACAGCAGCAGGGTCGGTTTGTTGATCACCAGGATGGCGGCGTCTTCGTGCAGGATCTGGATGTTGGACAGCGGCATTGCTTGGTCTCGGTCAAATCGGGGAAAACCAGAGGGGCCGCCTTGCGGCCCATTCGCGGCACAAGGCCGCTCCTACAGGGGCAATGCATAACGCCTGCAGGAGCGGCCTTGTGCCGCGAACGGGCTGCAAAACAGCCCCAGCTTTCAGCCAGATCAGCGATCGGGCAAGGTAATGTTCAGCTCCAGAATCGAGCAGCTGCCCTGGTTTTCCAGTTCGATATGCACGTCATCGTTGCCGATGTTCACATACTTGCGGATCACCTCCAGCAGTTCTTTCTGCAGCGCTGGCAGGTAGTCCGGCTCACTGCGTTGGCCGCGCTCGTGCGCCACGATGATCTGTAGACGCTCTTTCGCTACCGACGCGCTGGTCTGTTTCTGTCTGCCACGAAAGAAGTCAAAAAGGTTCATGGTTTACTTGCCTCCAAACAGGCGCGCGAAGAATCCTTGCTTCGGCACTTCGATGAACCGCAGTGGCTTCTCTTTGCCCAGCAGACGGTCGACGGTATCGCTATAGGCCTGGCCGGCATCGCTCTGGTCGTCGAGAATGACCGGGATACCCTGGTTGGAAGCCTTCAGCACGGCCTGGGATTCCGGGATCACGCCCTTGAGCTTGATCGCCAGGATCTCTTCGACGTCGGCGATGCTCAGCATCTCGCCTTTTTCCACGCGCTCCGGGTGGTAGCGTGTGATCAGCAGGTGTTCCTTGATCGGCTCTTCGCCATTCTCGGAGCGGCGCGACTTGCTCGACAGGATGCCCAGCATGCGGTCGGAGTCGCGTACCGAGGACACCTCGGGGTTGGTCACCACGATGGCTTCGTCGGCGAAGTACATGGCCAGGTGCGCGCCTTTCTCGATACCGGCCGGCGAGTCGCAGATGACGAACTCGAAGTCTTTCTTCAGTTCCATCAGGACCTTTTCCACGCCTTCCTGGGTCAGCGCGTCCTTGTCACGGGTCTGGCTGGCGGCCAGCACGTACAGGTTTTCCAGGCGCTTGTCCTTGATCAGGGCCTGTTGCAGGTTGGCTTCGCCATTGACCACGTTGACGAAGTCGTACACCACGCGGCGTTCGCAGCCCATGATCAGGTCGAGGTTACGCAGGCCCACGTCGAAGTCGACGATGACTGTCTTGTGGCCACGCAGTGCGAGGCCGGTGCCGATGGCGGCGCTGGTGGTGGTCTTGCCCACACCCCCCTTGCCGGAAGTAACGACGAGAATCTTGGCCAAGGTGTTTCACCCCTAAATAAGGCGGGACAGTTGTCCCTGCAAAATGCAAAAAATGGCAACAGATGAAAAAGTTGCTCTAAAAATGACGGCAAGTATCCGTTAAAGACGGGTGATGTTCAACACGTCACCGGACAGGCTGACTTGCACGCCCGAACCCCAAAGCGGGTCGCGGCGCAGGTCTTCGCAAACCTTGTACTGGCCGGCGATGGAGACCATTTCGGCGGTCATCTGCTGACAGAAGATTCGCGCCTTGGTATTGCCCTTGATGCCGGCCAGGGCGCGGCCGCGCATGGCGCCGTACACATGGATGTTGCCATCGGCCAGAAGTTCCGCCCCCGGGCTGACCGAAGCGGTCACCACCAGGTCGCCACCCTGGGCGTAGATCTGCTGGCCGCCACGCACCGGCGCGGTGATGATGCGGGTCGGGCGCACCTCGGGCTCGAGGATCGGCGGCGGCACCGGGGCCGGCTCGGGCTTCTTCACCTCGGGCTCGGGCTCCAGCGGCCGTTCGCGGGCACCCGACGGCGGCAGCACCGGCAGGTCGATGGCAATGGCAGCGGCAATGTCCTCGATACGGTTGGCGCGGATGGCCAAGGTGCGCAGGCCGTGGTGACGGCAGATCCGCATCAAGCCGGGCAGGTCGATGGCGCCCACGTCGGCCGGCAGCTTGTCCAGCGCCAGCACCAGCGGTGTGTTGCTGAAGAAGTTCGGTGCCTGTGCGACTTTGGCCGCCAGCTGGCGGTCAAGGGCCTCGAGGTCATTGCGCGCCAGTTCCAGCACGGTGATGGCAAGCATGCTGCCCTTGAGCTGGAACGCGGAGGCGGAGTCGGGTGTGTGGTTTGGGCTCATGGTCTGCATAGACGGCTTGTTGCGAAAAAAGTGCCCTGACTTATAACGATAAGACCGGTTGCCCGCAACATGCGCTGATCCGTTGTAGAATGCGCGGCCTTTGTCTTTCCGGAAGCTTCAATGGAACGTCCGCGTTTTCGTCCCTATTTCCTTCATCCACGTTTCTGGGGCCTGTGGCTGGGCCTGGGCCTGCTGTGGCTGGTGGTCCAGCTGCCGTACCGGGTCCTGTTGAAGGTCGGTGCCGCGCTGGGGGCGGTGATGTACCGCTTTGCCGGTGAACGGCGGCGCATTGCCGCGCGCAACCTGGAGCTGTGCTTCCCGGAGCTGTCGGTCGACGAGCGGCAGCGTCTGCTCAAGGCCAACTTCGCCTCCACCGGCATCGCCTTCTTCGAAATGGCCATGAGCTGGTGGTGGCCGAAGGCGCGGCTGGCGCGCCTCGCCCATGTCGAGGGGCTGGAGCACCTGCAGGCCGCGCAGCAGGCGGGGCAGGGCGCCATTCTCATGGCGGTGCACTTCACCACCCTGGAAATCGGTGCCGCGCTGCTGGGCCAGCAGCACACCATCGACGGCATGTACCGCGAGCATGGCAACCCGTTGTTCGATTACATCCAGCGCAGCGGCCGCGAGCGGCATAACCTCGATTCGCTGGCCGTAGAACGCGAAGATGTGCGCGGCATGCTCAAGTTGCTGCGTTCGGGCCGGGCGATATGGTACGCACCGGACCAGGACTACGGCGCCAAGCAGAGTATCTTCGTGCCGTTGTTTGGCATTCCGGCTGCAACAGTGACTGCCACTACCAAATTCGCCCGGCTGGGCAAGGCGCAGGTAATCCCGTTCACCCAGAAGCGCCTGGAGGATGGCAGCGGCTATCGTCTGGTGATACACCCGCCGTTGGCGGACTTCCCCGGTGCCAGCGAAGAAGCCGACTGCCTGCGTATCAACCAGTGGGTCGAGTGCGTGTTGCGCGAATGCCCCGAGCAGTACCTGTGGGCGCATCGGCGCTTCAAGTCGCGACCCGAAGGGGCGCCGCGGCTCTATGACAAGAAGAAGCGCTGATTTTGCGCCAGGCCCACTCTCTTCGCCGCCCCCCCCGCGAAGAGGCCGGGCCTGAAAACAGCTGATTCAGGAAGGACCCTATGGCCCCACCACCGGTAACCGGTCTCATCCTTTCTGGCGGCGGCGCCCGTGCCGCCTATCAGGTCGGTGTGCTGGCCGGCATCGCCGAGCTGTTGCCCACGGAGGCGCCCAACCCGTTCCCGGTTATCGTCGGCACCTCGGCCGGGGCCATCAACGCCGTGACCCTGGCCAGTGGCGCCACGCACTTCCAGGACACCGTGCAGAAGCTTACGGCGTTCTGGCAGAACTTCCGCAGCCACCTGGTCATCCGCAGCGACTGGCCGGGCGTGGTCCGTCAGGCCAGTCGCTTCGTTGGCCACAACCTGCTGGGCGTGGGCGGCCCAGCGCCGGTGGCGTTGCTCGACAGCAGCCCATTGCGCAGCCTGCTGCAGGCGCATCTGAACCTGGACGGGATCGCCCATTCCCTGGCTGCCGAACAATTGCGGGCCGTCGCGGTGACGGCGTTCGGCTATGAGTCCGGCCAGGCAGTCACCTTCTACCAGGGCCGCGGTACCATCGAGGCCTGGTTGCGCCACCGCCGTATCGGCATGCCCACGGCGTTGACCATCGACCACCTGCTGGCCAGCGCCGCCATCCCGCTGCTGTTCGCCCCGGTGCAGCTTGGTGATGAGTATTACGGTGACGGCGCGGTACGCCAGTCGGCGCCGATCAGCCCGGCCCTGCACCTGGGCGCCAGCCGCGTCCTGGTGGTCGGGGTCAGTGGCAACCCGCAGCGGCCAGCGCCGCCGTTGCCGACCCAGCGTGTGTTCAGTGGGCAGCAGCCGAGCCTGGCGCAGATCGGCGGGCACATGCTCAACAGCACATTCATTGACAGCCTGGAAGACGACATCGAACTGCTGCAGCGCCTCAACCACCTGAGCCGCCTGTTGCCGGCGCACCTCGATGCCCGGCGCCTGGGGCTGGCGCCCATCGACGTGCTGGTGGTCGCTCCCAGCCAGCCGCTGGACGAGATCGCCGCACGCCACCGGCGCGAGTTGCCGGCGGCGTTGCGCCTGTTCCTGCGCGGGCCGGGGGCTACGCGGACGAGTGGCGCAGGGGTGTTGAGCTACCTGCTGTTCGAGGCCAGCTATTGCACTGAGCTGATCGAACTGGGGCGCAGGGATGCCTTGGCCAAGAAGCGCGAGCTGTGCCAGTTCCTCGGCATCTGATGCTGACTGAACGGATGTTATTCGGCTATCTGCAGCTTGCGCGCCTGGGTATACACATAGCGGACCTTTTCATACTCGAATGGGGAGTTCAGCTGGCCATAGCGGAAGTTGGTGGTATAGCGCTTGTCCACCACGCGCAGGGCAAAGATTTCCGGATGGTCGCTGCTGGCTTCGGCCACGTTCAGGTAGTTGACTGCCTGCTCGCCGGCGTAGTCCACCACCAGCCCGGTGGTGTCGCGCAGGTTCGACGGGCCCAGCACCGGCAGCATGAGGTAGGGGCCGTCCGGCACCCCATAGAAGCCCAGGGTCTGGCCAAAGTCCTCGCTCTGGCGCGGCAGGCCCATCCTGGTCGCCGGATCCCATAGCCCACCTACACCAATGATGGTGTTGAACATCAGCCGCGCGGTGATCTCCGCCGAGCGCTTGGCCTTGAGCTGCAACACGCTGTTGAACAGGTTCGGCACATCGCCCAGGTTGTTGAAGAAGTTGCTCACGCCAGTGCGCACGAAGCGCGGCGTGACGTACTGGTAACCGCTGACCAGCGGCAGCAGCACCCATTGGTCGAGGCGGTAGTTGAAGTGGTAGATACGGCGGTTGATCGACTCCAGCGGGTCGTACACGTTCAGCGCTTCCAGGGTCGAACGTTCGAATTCGCGCTGGTCCAGCCCCGGGTTGAATTTCAACTCGCGCAACGGGTCGAGGAAGCCGTCGGACTCCGGCGTCAGCGGCGCGGTGGTGACCTGCGGGTCGGCCTCGATCACGCTGGCACGCGGGGCGGTTTCGGCAGCCAGCGCATGGCCGGCGGCGAACAGGGCAGTGGCGAAGAGGAGTTTGTTAACCACGGAAGAACTCCAGCATGGCGTCACTGTTGACGCGGTAATTGAGGTTGCCGCAATGGCCGCCGTGGGGGTAAAGGGTCAGGCGGTCGCCGAATACCTTGCGCAGGAAACCAATGTCGCCCGGGCCGAGGATGACGTCGTCGGCGTTGTGCATCACGGCGATCTTGTCGCTGCCGCGCAGGTAGTCTTCCAAGGCATACAGGCTGACCTGGTTGACCAGCTGGAGGATGCTGTTGCCATCGGTGCGGGCGCGCCACATGGGGATGACCTGCTCGGTCATGTAGCAGTCGAAGTCGCACTGCAGGGCGCGCTTGAAGAACGGCGTGAGGCTGCTGCCCTCGGTGATCGGGAACTTCGGCGGAATGATCAGGCCGCGGCGGTTGATCAGGTCCGAGGTGAAGGCGATGTCGGCTGCGGAGAAGCGGAACGACGTACCGATCAGCATGGCCATCTGTTCGTTGGACAGGTGCTGGCGCGACTGCTGGAAGTCGTAAAGCAGGGCTTCATTGAGGTCGATGTAGCCCTTTTCTTGAAAGTAGCGGGTCAGCTTGGCCAGCATCAACTCGTAGAACGTGGTACTGCGGTCGATGCCCTTGACCTGGGTTTGCACCAGCTTGTCGAGGTTGTTGATCGAGGTGTACAGGTTGACCGGCGGGTTCAACAGCAGCACGCGCTTGAAATTGAAGCTGCGGCGGGTTTCGTCCAGGTGGCTGACAAATGCCGCATCCAGTGCACCCAGGCTGTAGCCGGTAAGGTAGAAGTCACTGACCGGCAGGCGCGGGTGCTGGGCACGCACCGCCTGCATCACCCGGTACAGGTCTTCGGCATCTTCCTGGCTGACGCCGGGGGTGGCGAAGCGTGAGGCAGCGCTCATGAAGTCGTAGCTGGTAGGTGACGACAGCTGCACCACATGGAAGCCGGCCTGGTAGAACAGCTTCTTCAGGTATTCGTTGATGCTGCTGCTGTAGGGAGCGCCCGTGCCGGCGATGATGAAGATCAACGGAGCCTGGCGGTCCTGACGGGCCAGGCGGTACTTGAGCTTTTTCACGGCCCAGAAGTTGTCGGGCAGGCTGAACTCACGCTCCGGGCGCAAGTTGAGGCTGTAGTCGGACTGGTTGATTTCGTCATCACCGGGCAGGGTGGGGCGCTGGTCCGGCGGCGTTGTGGCGATGGTGGCCTCGAACGGGTTGGTCAAGGGGTAGCCATAGCTCGCGGCGTCGATATCTCGCGCCGAAGCGGCCACAGCCATGAGCAGGCCGCCGAGCAAGGCAGCGAGGCGCAAAGATCGAAGCATGTAATCCCCCAAAAGAACGCAAGGTCGAGCAGTGTGCAGGCTAGGACCACAGCGGGCCGGGCAAAGTTGCCAAGCGTGGTGGCCTTTTGTGTACTTGTTATCTGCAACATAGCTGCAGGGTGGTGATTTTGCCTTACAACCAGGCATCAGCGATCATGGATGCTTTCGATTACCACTATTGGAGAACGGGATGTCTCGATCGCTGCCGGCTGCCGTGCTGGTGCTGTGCCTGGGGCTGTGGCTCGCGGCCAGCTATGGCGTGCGCTACGGGCTGATGGAGGATGGCCGGTGGGTGGAGCTGTGCGCGTTGCCGGCCGCTTACTGGCAATGTGAAGTGCGGTCGTTGCTGGGGCTGGGCATTCACTACCAGGTAATGGCCTGGAGCGGTTTGGGGCTGGCGCTGCTGGCGCAGGTCATCGGCGGCCGTCGTGGCTGGTGGCTGGCACTGCTGGGGCTGGTCTTCGCGGTGCCGGCGCTGGTGCTGTATACCGCCAGCATTGCAACGTTTGCGCTGGTACTGGCGGGGTTGCGGTTGGTGCGAGACGCTGGGGCTACACGGCCCCTGTAGGAGCGGCCTTGCGAGTAATGCGCAAGCTCCGCCACAACGCTGCCGTCATCAGTAGACTGACCAGCGCCCACAGCCAGGCCTGCTGGTTCTCCAGCCCTTCCACGAACAACTGCGGCGCCACCCCGGCACCCACGATGAACGCCAGCAACGCCACTTCCGCACGCCGCGCCGGTACCGGCCATAGCGCGAACACCAGCGCCGGCAAGGCCAGCGCTGCGCTGGGGAAGCTGCGATAGCGTGGATCGAACACCATTGCCAGCTGGCTCACCGCGGCGGCAAAGCCAGCTGCCAGCAACAGCCAGCCCGCGCGTGCCTGCAGCCAGGCGCACAGCCGCTCGCGCCAGCCCGCACGCCGTGCCAGCGCCAGCATGACATGGGCCATTACCAGCAGGTTCAGCCCCGCCAGCAACAGCGCCCACAGCCATTCCCCGGCAAACCGTGCATGGGTGCGCATCAGCTCGCCCCAAAGCCCCAGGCAAGCTGCGCCCAATGCCGCCAGTAGCGGTAGCAGCAGGGCTGCGCTCGGGGTGGCGGGGCGCCCGGCGAACATCAGCATGACTGCCGCCAGCAAGGCGCTGGCCAGCCACCACTGCGGCCACTGCGGCAAGTTGCTCACCGGCCCTTCGAGCACGCCCTTGTCCTGCCGCTCGGCATCGTAAAGCCCCCAGTAGCCGCCGACCGCCCCCTCGTTGGCGCGTTTCCAGGGCTGGTCGAACGCCTCGATCAGGTTGTAGGACCAACCATTGCTCTGCGCCATGGCGACGAAGCCGCGAATGAAACGCGCCTCGTTGACCCGGCTCGGCACCGCCGTCTCGCGCTGACGGCCTTCGCTGGGCCAGCCGGTTTCACCGATGACGATGTCCTTGGGCGCGAAGCGCGTGCCGAACAGCCGACGCACATCGGCGACGTGGGCCAGGGCCTGATCGATGCCGCGCGGGTCATCTTCCCAGTACGGCAGCAGGTGGATGGTCAGGAAGTCCACTGCCGGCGCCACTTGCGGGTGCTGCAGCCAGAACTCCCAGACATCGGCGTAGGTCACCGGTACCTGCACCTGGCTTTTCACCCGGACGATCAGTCTGGCCAGCTGGGCGCCGGTTACCTCTTTGCGCAGCAGCGTCTCGTTGCCGACGATCACCGCGCTGACCACGTCGGGGTTGGCGTTGGCGGCGGCGATCAGCAGCTCGATTTCCTTCTCGGTGTCGGCCGGGTGGGCGTTGACCCAGGCGCCCAGCATCACCTTCAGCCCATGTTTGCGGGCCAGTGCCGGAATTGCCTCAAGACCGGTCTGGGAATAGGTGCGGATGCACTGGAATCGCTCGGCGAGCAACGCCAGGTCGGCGTCCATGCGTGCCGGGCGCAGGCGGAACGGGCGGTCGTAGGGCGACTGATCCTTGTCGAACGGTGTGTACGAGGCGCATTGCAGCTTGTGCGTCGGGCTGGCGGCGTCGGGCAGTTGCACCGGCTTGCCGAGCCCGTACCAGAGCCCTCCCAGCGCGGCCAGGGCAAGCAGGCAGGCAAGCAGGTACAACGGCAGCAGGTGGGCAGAACGGGGCATCGGGCGGTCCATCGTCAGGCGCAAAAGGGTAGATAGTAGCCCGGCGCCAAACCTTTGGCATGCAAGGATCGCGCAGTTCGGCGCTGGGTGATGGCGCTAATGGCATAGTGCTGTCGCATATGGGGCAGGTACAGGTCGCAGTTGGAGCAGGTCGCCTTGTGTTGCAGGAAGATGATGCAATCTCCTAGACCTGACGAGGGGATGCTTTGATGGCTGCTTTGAGAAAAATGCGACGTTTCCTGGGTGTGGGCACCGCCCTGGTGATGGCCATGAGCGCTGCACAGGCAATGGCAAAAGAAGTAAGCATTGGTTACGTGGATGGTTGGGCCGACAGCGTGGCAACCACCAACGTGGCCGCCGAAGTGATCAAGCAGAAGCTCGGCTATGACGTGAAGCTGCAGGCTGTGGCCACCGGGATCATGTGGCAGGGCGTGGCCACCGGCAAGCTTGATGCCATGTTGTCGGCCTGGTTGCCGGTGACCCATGGTGAATACTGGGCCAAGAACAAGGACAACGTGGTCGATTACGGCCCGAACTTCAAGGACGCCAAGATCGGCCTGATCGTCCCCGAGTACGTCAAGGCGGTGAGCATCGCCGACCTCAAGACCGACGACACCTTCAAGCAGAAGATCGTCGGCATCGACGCCGGCTCCGGCGTGATGCTGAAAACCGAGCAGGCCATCAAGGACTACGACCTGACCGGCTACAAGCTGCAGGCCAGCTCCGGTGCGGCGATGACGGCAGAACTGGGCCGTGCCTATAACAAGCAGCAGTCGATCGCGGTGACCGGCTGGGTACCGCACTGGATGTTCGCCAAGTGGAAGCTGAAGTTCCTCGAAGACCCCAAAGGCGTGTATGGCGCTGCTGAAACCGTGAACAGCATCGGCAGCAAGGAGCTGGCGTCCAAGGCGCCGGAAGTGGCGGAGTTCCTGAAGAAGTTCAGCTGGCAATCGAAGGACGAGATCGGTGAGGTGATGCTGGCGATCCAGGAAGGGGCCAAGCCTGAAGCGGCGGCCAAGGACTGGGTGGCCAAGCACCCTGATCGGGTGAAGGAGTGGACCGGCAAGTAAATGCCGGAATCCCGGGGCCGCATAGCGGCCCCGTTTTTTTTTACCGATTTGGTAAAACACCGTTTCATCTAAGACTAAGGTCGTCTGGTTGGCGTCCGACAGCCGCATAAAGTAGGGGTCGTGGGTTCCGCCCCCTATCTGTGCTGCTAGGACAAAAACAATGAACGACAGCATTTACCTCTCGATACAAAACAGTCCCCGTTTCAAGGAGCTGGTCACCAAGCGCGAACGGTTCGCCTGGATTCTCTCGGCGATCATGCTCGGCCTGTACTGCGCCTTCATCCTCCTGATCGCCTACGGTCCGCAGATCCTGGGCACCAAGCTCAGCCCGGACTCCTCGATTACCTGGGGCATTCCCCTGGGCGTCGGCCTGATCGTCTCGGCATTCGTGCTCACCGCCATCTACGTGCGCCGCGCCAATGGCGAGTTCGATGAGCTGAACAAGGCCATCCTGAAGGAGGCGCAACAATGATTCGACATGCCAAAACCATGGCCGTACTGGCCTGCGGCGCCTTCGCACCCGCCGTGTGGGCCGCCGATGCCCTGACCGGCGAGGTGCAGAAACAACCACTGAACGTGTCCGCCATTGCCATGTTCGTGGCCTTCGTCGCCTTTACCCTCGGCATTACCTACTGGGCTTCCAAGCGTAACAAGTCGGCTTCCGACTACTACGCCGCAGGCGGCAAGATCACAGGTTTCCAGAATGGCCTGGCAATTGCCGGTGACTACATGTCGGCGGCCTCGTTCCTGGGCATTTCCGCGCTGGTGTTCACTTCGGGCTACGATGGCCTGATCTACTCGATCGGCTTCCTGGTCGGCTGGCCGATCATCCTCTTCCTGATCGCCGAACGCCTGCGCAACCTGGGCAAGTACACCTTTGCCGACGTGGCCTCGTACCGCCTCGGGCAGAAGGAGATCCGCACCCTGTCGGCCTCCGGTTCGCTGGTCGTGGTAGCGTTCTACCTGATCGCGCAGATGGTCGGTGCCGGCAAGCTGATCGAGCTGCTGTTCGGCCTGGACTACCACGTAGCGGTGGTCCTGGTCGGTATCCTGATGTGCCTGTACGTACTGTTCGGCGGCATGCTGGCCACCACCTGGGTACAGATCATCAAGGCGGTGATGCTGCTGTCCGGGGCCAGCTTCATGGCGTTGATGGTGATGAAGCACGTGGGCTTCGACTTCAACACGCTGTTCTCCGAAGCGATCAAGGTGCACGCCAAGGGCGAAGCGATCATGAGCCCGGGTGGCCTGGTCAAGGACCCGATCTCGGCCTTCTCGCTGGGCCTGGCACTGATGTTCGGTACCGCCGGCCTGCCGCATATCCTGATGCGCTTCTTCACCGTCGGTGACGCCAAGGAAGCGCGCAAGAGCGTGCTGTATGCCACCGGTTTCATCGGCTACTTCTACATCCTGACCTTCATCATCGGCTTTGGCGCCATCCTGCTGGTCAGCACCAACCCGGACTTCAAGGATGCCGCCGGCGCCCTGCTGGGTGGCAACAACATGGCAGCGGTGCACCTGGCCAATGCCGTGGGTGGCAGCGTGTTCCTCGGCTTCATCTCGGCAGTGGCTTTCGCCACCATCCTGGCGGTGGTCGCCGGCCTCACCCTCGCCGGTGCCTCGGCGGTATCCCACGACCTGTACGCCAGCGTATGGCGCAAGGGCAAGGCCAACGACAAGGACGAGATCCGCGTGTCGAAGATCACCACTGTCGCCCTGGGCGTGCTGGCGATCGGCCTGGGCATCCTGTTCGAGAAGCAGAACATCGCCTTCATGGTCGGCCTGGCATTCTCCATCGCCGCCAGCTGCAACTTCCCGGTACTGCTGCTCTCGATGTACTGGAAGAAGCTGACCACCCGTGGCGCCATGATCGGCGGCTGGCTGGGCCTGGTCAGTGCGGTCACGCTGATGATCCTCGGCCCGACCATCTGGGTACAGATCCTCGGCCACGAGAAGCCGATCTACCCATACGAGTATCCGGCGTTGTTCTCGATGCTGATCGCCTTCGTGGGTATCTGGTTCTTCTCGATCACCGACAAGTCCAAGGCTGCTGAAGACGAGCGTGCGCTGTTCTTCCCGCAGTTCGTGCGTTCGCAGACCGGCCTGGGGGCATCGGGCGCTGTATCGCACTGATCTTCACGGCAATGAAAAAACCGCGCTTCGGCGCGGTTTTTTCATGTCTGCGGCGCTAGATCATGCCTAGCAACAACAACACCAGCAGGATCACCAGCACCACGCCGATGATGCCGGACGGGCCATAGCCCCAGCTGCGCGAGTGCGGGAAGACCGGTAAGCCACCAATCAGCAGGAGAATCAGGATGATGATCAGAATCGTGGTCATGACGGAGTCCTTGCGTGGTTGAGGGTCAAGGGCCTCGGACTGCTGGCCTCTTGTAGATTGGGACCTGTGCCGCTTGTGAAAGATTCCATTGCTGTGCCGGCGACGCAGGCAGCATGCCAGCCCATTCACTACCCTGATGAACCCTGCCGTTACCCAGTGCCTTGTTTAGACTGCATTCACCCTTCATCGAAACAAGGCCAGCCACCATGCAAAACCGCATCATGATCACCGGCGCCGGGTCCGGCCTCGGTCGCGAGATCGCCCTGCGCTGGGCGCGAGAGGGCTGGCGCCTGGCGCTGGCCGACGTCAACGAAGCCGGCCTGCGCGACACCCTGGAAAGGGTGCGGGAAGAGGGTGGCGACGGCTTCGTCCAGCGCTGCGACGTACGCGACTACAGCCAGCTCACCGCCCTGGCGCAGGCCTGCAGCGAGCAGTTCGGCGGCGTCGATGTGATCGTCAACAACGCCGGTGTCGCCGCAGGCGGGTTCTTCGCCGAATTGTCGCTGGAAGACTGGGACTGGCAACTCGCGATCAACCTGATGGGGGTGGTCAAGGGCTGCAAGGCGTTCCTGCCACTGCTCGAGCGCAGCAAGGGGCGCATCATCAACATTGCCTCGATGGCGGCGTTGATGCAGGGCCCGGGCATGAGCAACTACAACGTGGCCAAGGCCGGCGTGCTGGCCTTGTCGGAGAGCCTGCTGGTGGAGCTGCGCCAGCTCGAGGTAGCGGTGCATGTGGTGTGTCCGTCGTTCTTCCAGACCAACCTGCTGGATTCGTTCCGCGGGCCGAACCCGGCGATGAAGGCGCAGGTGGGCAAACTGCTGGAAGGCTCGCCGATCAATGCAGCGGAAATCGCCGACTACATCCACCGGCAGGTTGCCGCCGGCGAGTTCCTGATCCTGCCCCACGAAGCCGGGCGTCAGGCCTGGCAACTGAAACGCCAGGCGCCAGAGCGGCTGTATGACGAGATGGCCGACATGGCAATGAAGATGCGTGCCAAGGCCCATTCACGTTGATTGGTCTGTAAGAAAAATTACTTCGATATGTGGGGTGCTTCTGAATCGCTGCGGAACTGTTGAGTAGCCAGATGCCAGCAAGGCAGGCTCCGGTTTTCCCTTTCGCTAGAGGACAGGAGCATGTTGGTAATAGGACGCGAAGTGGGGGAGGTCATCGTGATCGGCGATGACATTCGACTCATGGTGGTGGAAACGCGCGACGGGGTGGTGCGCTTTGGCGTGGATGCACCGCGCGAGGTGCCGGTGCATCGGGCCGAGGTGTACAAGCGCATCAAGGAGGCCAAGCAAGGCAAAGCCTGATGCTGCTTCCTGCCTCTGCGCGGTTTTGCCTGCGAAGCAGCCAGGCCGGCTAGTCGAGCAACTCGCGCGGCACGTCATGCCTGGCCAGCAACTGGCACTGCTGGCTTTCCGGGTCGAACAGGATGTACGCCTGGCCCTTGGCCAAGGCCTGGCGCACCCGCAGCACACGGGTTTCCAGCGGGGTATCGTCGCCGTTGTCGGTGCCGTCGCGGGTGACGAAGTCTTCGATCAGGCGGGTCAGGGTTTCGGCTTGCAGTTGGTCGTAAGGGATCAGCATGGTGGGCGTTGCCTAGGGTGTCGGTAGTGGCATGCTACGCGAAACATCCGGCCTTCGGGGCTGCAAAGCAGCCCCAGGGCCCTCAACCCTTGTGACCGACCAGGCTATCCACCGCGGGTACCCGAGTCTCGCTCTCCATCTGCGCATCATGTTCCAGCTGGTGGCTGAAGCGCTCCAGGGAGGTATTGGCCGGCTGCGAATCGCTGGCGAATACCGGCGGGCTCAACAGGTACGCCGACAGCAACCGGCTCAGCGCCGCCAGGCTATCGATGTGGGTGCGTTCGTAGCCATGAGTGGCGTCACAACCGAACGCCACCAGTGCGGTGCGGATATCGTGGCCTGCCGTGACCGCCGAATGAGCATCACTGAAATAGTAGCGGAACAGGTCGCGGCGCACCGGCAGGTCGTGGTCGCCAGCCAGTTTCAGCAGGTGTCGCGACAGGTGATAGTCGTAAGGCCCCGACGAGTCCTGCATGGCCACGCTCACCGCATGTTCGCTGGAAGCCTGGCCGGGCGCCACCGGGGCAATGTCGATACCGACGAATTCGCTGACATCCCAGGGCAAGGCACCGGCGGCGCCTGAACCGGTCTCCTCGGTAATGGTGAACAATGGATGGCAGTCGATCAGTGGCTGACGGCCGCTTTCCACCACTGCCTTCAGTGCCGCCAACAGTGCCGCCACGCCGGCCTTGTCATCCAGGTGGCGGGCGCTGATGTGGCCGCTATCGGTGAATTCGGGCAACGGGTCGAAGGCGACGAAGTCACCGATGCTCACACCCAGCGCCTCGCAATCGGCGCGGGTGGCGCAGTAGGCGTCCAGGCGCACTTCGACATGCTCCCAGCTGATCGGCATCTGGTCGATGGCGGTGTTGAAGGCATGGCCGCTGGCCATCAGTGGCAGCACGCTGCCACGGAACACGCCGGTGTCGGTGAACACGCTGACCCGGCTGCCCTCGGCGAAGCGGCTGGACCAGCAGCCCACCGGCGCCAGGGCCAGGCGGCCATTGTCGAGCAATTGCCGGACGCTGGCGCCGATGGTGTCCAGGTGGGCGGAAACTGCGCGGTCCGGCGAGCTTTGCCGGCCCTTGAGCGTGGCACGGATGGTGCCGCGGCGGGTCAACTCGAAAGGGATACCCAGTTCCTCCAGGCGTTCGGCCACGTAGCGCACGATGGTGTCGGTGAAACCGGTGGGGCTGGGGATGGCGAGCATCTCCAGCAGGACGCGTTTGAGGTAGTCGAGATCGGGTTCGGGATGTCGGTCGGACATGGTCGGACTCCTTTACTGCTGTGCCGGCCTCTTCGCGGCTTTATCCGCGAAGAGGCCGGCACTGGTTCACGCCAAAGGCCGGCTATGCGGAAACAGCAGGTCGATGAAACGCTCGGCGGTCGGCTGCGGCTCGTGGTTGGCCAACCCGGCACGCTCGTTGGCTTCGATGATCACGTACTCCGGCTGCCCGGCATCCCGCACCATGAAGTCCAGCCCCACTACCGGGATCTCCAGCGCCCGTGCCGCCCGTACGGCGGCCTCGGCCAGCGCCGGGTGCAGGCGTTCGGTCACGTCTTCCAGGGTGCCGCCGGTGTGCAGGTTGGCGGTGCGCCGTACATTCAGATGCTGCCCTGGAGGCAGCACATCGTCGTAGCCATGGCCTGCTGCGCCCAGGGTGCGTTCGGTCTCTTCATCAAGCGGAATCTTGCTTTCGCCGCCGGTGGCCGCCTGGCGGCGGCGGCTCTGCGCCTCGATCAGCTGGCGAATGCTGTGCTTGCCGTCACCCACCACCTGCGCCGGGTGGCGAATGGCGGCGGCTACCACTTCATAACCGATGACCACGATGCGCAGGTCATGCCCGGCATGGAAGCTTTCCAGCAATACCCGGCTGTCGTACTGGCGCGCATGCTCGACGGCACGGGTGATGTCCTCGATCGTGGTGAGGTTGACCGCGACACCTTGGCCCTGCTCGCCATCGACCGGTTTGACCACCACCGCTGCGTGCTCGTCGAGAAATGCCAGGTTGTCGTCGGCGTTGCCGGCCAGTTGCTGTGCCGGCACCTTGAGCCCGGCGTTATGCAGGGCCTGGCGGGTCAGGCGCTTGTCCTGGCACAGGGTCATGGTGACGGCGCTGGTCAGGTCGCTCAGCGATTCCCGGCAGCGAATGCGGCGCCCGCCCAGGCTGAGGGTGAACAGCCCGGCAGCGGCGTCATCTACCTGTACCTCGATACCCCGGCGCAAGGCCTCGTCGACGATGATGCGCGCATAAGGGTTGAGGTCCGCCTGCGGTCCAGGGCCGAGAAACAACTGCTCGTTGATGCCGTTCTTGCGCTTGACCGCGAAGGTCGGCAGGTTGCGAAACCCCAGCTTCTGGTACAGGCGCTTGGCCTGGCGGTTGTCGTGCAGCACCGACAGGTCCAGGTAGGCCAGGCCGCGGCTCATGAAGTGCTCGATCAGGTGGCGTACCAGCACTTCGCCGACGCCAGGGCGGGTGCAGTGCGGGTCCACCGCCAGGCACCACAGGCTGCTGCCGTGCTCGGGGTCGTCGAATGCCTTGGCGTGGTTCAGGCCCATGACGCTACCGATGACCGTGCCGCTGTCTTCGTCCTCGGCCAGCCAGTAAACGGGGCCACCCTGGTCAAGAGGGGTGAGCAGCTCGGGGACGACCGGCAACATGCCGCGCGCCTGGTACAGGGTGTTGATGGCCTGCCAGTCGCCGGGGTTCTGCGCCCGGCGCACGCGGAAGCCGCGGAACACCCGCTGCGCCGGGCGGTAATCGGTGAACCACAGGCGCAGGGTGTCGGACGGGTCGAGGAACAGCTGCTGTGGCGCATGGGCCAGCACCTGCTGGGGTGCGGCCACGTACAGCGCGATGTCGCGTTCGCCGGGGCACTCGCCGAGCAGGTCTTCGGCCAGCCGGGCCGGGTCGGCGTAGGTGTGGCCGATCAGCAGCCGGCCCCAACCACAATGTACGGCGCGCGGCTGGTCGTGCGGTTGGCTGCCATCGCCGGCCAGGCGCGCCTGCAGGCGCTCGTAGGAAGGCGCCTGGCCGCGCAACAGACGCTGGCCGTAAGCAGTTTCGTGGGCTTTCATCGGTCAGAGTCCTTGTTCGGTCAGCCACAGGTTCAGTGCCGCCAGTTGCCACAGCTTGGAGCCGCGCAGCGGGGTCAACTGGCCATGCGGGTTGCTCAGCAGGCGGTCTAGCATGGCCGGGTTGAACAGCCCCCGGTCCTGGCTGGGGTCGGTCAGCAGTTCACGTACCCAGCCGAGGGTGGCGCCTTCCAGGTGCTTCAGGCCTGGTACCGGGAAGTAGCCCTTCTTGCGGTCGATCACTTCATGCGGGATCACCCGCCGCGCAGCCTGCTTGAGTACCTGCTTGCCACCGTCGGGCAACTTGAAGCGCGCGGGAATGCGCGCCGACAGCTCCACCAGGCGGTAGTCGAGGAACGGCGTGCGCGCCTCCAGGCCCCAGGCCATGGTCATGTTGTCCACCCGTTTGACTGGGTCTTCCACCAGCATCACCGTGCTGTCCAGGCGCAGGGCCTTGTCCACTGCATCGGCGGCGCCGGGGCGGGCAAAGTGCTCGCGGACGAAGTCGCCTGCCGCATCGGTTTCCAGCAGCCAGGAAGCTTGCACGGTCTCGCGGTATTCGGCGTGGCTGCGGTCGAAGAAGGCCGCACGGTAGGCGCTGAAGGCATCTTCGGCGCCGTCCACCTGCGGGTACCAGTGGTAGCCGGCGAACAGTTCATCGGCGCCCTGGCCGCTTTGCACGCCCTTGCAATGTTTCGCCACTTCCCGCGACAGCAGGTAGAAGGCGATGCAGTCGTGGCTGACCATCGGTTCGCTCATGGCGCGAAACGCCGCCGGCAGTTGCTCGATGATTTCGTGCTCGGCAATGCGCAACTGGTGGTGACGGGTGCCGTAGTGCCGGGCGATCAGGTCGGAGTACTGGAACTCGTCGCCGCGCTCGCCGCCGGCGTCCTCGAAACCGATGGAAAAGGTGGACAGGTCGTCCACGCCTGCTTCGCGTAGCAGGCCGACCAGCAAGCTGGAATCGACCCCGCCGGAAAGCAACACGCCCACATCCACGGCGGCACGTTGGCGAATGGCCACGGCCTCGCGCGTAGCGTCGAGCACGCGGGTGGTCCAGCCTTCGAGGTCCAGCTCGCGTTCATCTACCGTGGCGCCATAGTGCAGCTGCCACCAGGTCTGGCGTTCCACTTCGCCATGGCGGTCGATGCGCATCCAGGTGCCGGGTTCGAGCTTCTGTACATTGGCCAGCAGGGTGCGTGGCGCCGGCACCACCGCGTGGAAGTTCAGGTAATGGTTGAGTGCCACCGGGTCGAGCACCGGGTCGATGTCACCGCCCTTGAGCAACGCCGGCAGGGTCGAGGCGAAACGCAGGCGCTCGCCATTGCGCGACAGGTACAAGGGCTTGACGCCCAGGCGGTCGCGGGCGAGGAACAAGCGCTGGTTATCGCGCTCCCAGATGGCCAGGGCGAACATGCCGTTGAGCTTTGGCAGCAAGGCGGCGCCCCAGGCGTGGTAGCCCTTGAGCAGCACCTCGGTGTCGCCGTCGGACCAGAAGGTGTAGCCCAGCGCCTGCAGTTCCTGGCGCAGTTCGGGGAAGTTGTAGATGGCGCCGTTGAACGCCAGCGACAGGCCGAGGGTGTTGTCGACCATCGGCTGCGCCGAACCGTCGGACAGGTCCATGATTTTCAGGCGCCGGTGGCCCAGTGCAATCGGACCCTGGCTATGGAAGCCCCAGGCATCCGGGCCGCGCGGCGCCAGGTGATGGGTAATGCGCTCTACCGCAGCCAGGTCGGCTGGGCGAGGGGCTTGGTCGATGGGGGTAAAACGCAACTCTCCTGCTAATCCGCACATAGGTCCTTACCGGTTTTTCCGTTGGGGAGGGAGTGCCCCGGATTAGGGCACCTGAAGGAACTGACCTGTGCGGTTTGTGAGAGTTTTAGATCGATCTGTTATATAGCACTGCGTCCCTTGTGAGCGCTGGCTTGCCGGCGATGGGCTGGGCAGCAGCCCCGGTCCGTTCATTTGCCTCGAATCAACCTGCGCAAGGCAAACCGGTTCGGATGACAAGCCTCGGCCACTGTCCGCGGCACCGGCAGCGGCTCGCCGCATACCCAGGCGGCTACCAGCTCGCCACTCAGCGGTGCGGTAATCAAGCCCCGCGAGCCATGCCCGCTGTTCACATACAGGCCGTCCAGCCACGGGCACGCCACCTCTGGCACTTGCCGCGCATCGCGGCCCAGTACCGCATAGGCTTCGCTGAACGCCAGGGCATCGGCCATCGGGCCGACGATCGGCAGGTAGTCGGGGCTGGTGCAGCGGAACGCCGCGCGCCCATGCAACCGTGCCGGGTCCAGCCCGGCGGTACCCAGGCGCTGGGCCAGGTCGGGGGATATTTCATCCAGCAACGCCAGGTTGCCTTGGTGCTCGGCCACCGTTGGTGCCAGGTCTTCACTATGAAAGTCGAAGCTCGCGCCCAGGGTATGTTCATCGTCGCGCGGTGGCGCCACATAGCCCTGCGCGCAGACCACGGTGCGCAGCGCGCGGCTACCGGCAGTCGCCGGCAAGCGGGTGACTTGCCCGCGGATGCGCTTGAGCGGCAGCTGTGCGCACGGCTCGAAGCGCCGTACTTCGGCGGCCCCGGCGAGAACCACCACGGGGGCGCTGGCCAGCAACCGTTCGCCGGCCCAGGCTTGCCATAGCTCACCGACCTTGCGCAGGTCGAGCACCGTCTGGTGTGTCACCAGGCGAATGCCAGGGTGCTGCAACTGCTGCTGACACAGTGCCGGCGGGTGGACCCAGCCACCCTCGGGATAGAACAGCCCACCGGCCGGCAACGCCACACCAGCCATGGCTTCGGCCTCATCACGCTGGAGTGGGTGCAAAAGGTCAGGGGCGAAGGCCGCAGCCAGTTTGCCCTGGCGCTCGGCTTCCTTGCTGTCGAAGGCCAGTTGCAGCACGCCACAGGCATCCCAGTCGCGGCCTCGCTGCAGGCGCTCCAGCTGGCGCCGGGTGTAGCCGAAACCGGACAAGATCATCTGCGACAGTGCCGTGCCATGGGCAGACAGCTTCAGGTAGAGCACCCCTTGCGGGTTGCCCGACGCTTCCCGTGCCGGCCCGTCGTGGCGTTCCAGCACGGTCACCTGCCAGCCGCGCCGGGCCAGGCTGGCGGCGCTGCAGCTGCCAGCCAGCCCGGCACCGATGACCAGCGCCTCGCGTGGCCCCGCTGCGGCCTCCGGCCGGGCATACCAGGGTGGGCTGGCGCTGGGCGCAGCGCCGACATAGGCGCCGTTCATCACTTCCCACTTCTTGCCGATGCCCGGCACTTTTTTCATCGCAAAGCCGGCGTCGACCAGGCTGCGGCGTACCCAGCCGGTGGTGGTGAACGTGCCCAGCACGGTGCCGGGGTGCGACAGCCGCGCCAGCTGTGCGAACAGCGCCGGCGTCCACATGTCGGGGTTCTTGGCCGGGGCGAAGCCGTCGAGAAACCACACGTCGACCTGCGCATCCAGTTGTGGCAACTGCTCCAGCACGTCACCAATCAACAGGGTGAGGGTGACCCGCCCGTTGGCAAAGGTGAACTGCTGGTAACCTGGGTGCAGCGCCACGTACTGCGCCAGCAGGGGTTCGCTGTAGGCCGCCAGCTCCGGCCACAGGCGCATAGCCCGGGCCAGGTCGTCGCGGCCGAGCGGGTACTTCTCGACGCTGACGAAATGCAGGCGGGCCTCGGCGCCAGCCTGTTGCTCGAACAGCTGCCAGGCGCAATAGAAGTTCATGCCGGTGCCAAAGCCGGTTTCACCTATCACCAGGCAAGCGTGCGGGGCGAGGGCGGCGAAACGTTCTGCCAGGCGGGTTTGCCCGAGGAACACATGACGGGTTTCCTCGATGCCTTCATTGACTGCGAAATAGACGTCGTCATATTGCCGCGAGTGGGGGCGGCCCTGGGCGTCCCAGTCGATCTGGGCCTGCTGGAGAAGCGTGGACATGGTTGGCTCGGTTGCAGCGGATGGGCGGATTTTAAGCTATCCGGGCGGTTTGCGCAGGCTGTGCCGAGCACTTCGCGGGCACAAATGAAATCCGCTAGTCTTGCTTATCCATTGAAGGAGCCAATGCATGTTCGAATCTGCCGAAATCGGCCACAGCATCGACAAGGAGACTTACGACGCCGAGGTACCCGCTTTGCGCGAGGCCCTGCTCGAAGCCCAGTACGAACTCAAGCAGCAGGCGCGCTTCCCGGTGATCGTGCTGATCAACGGCATCGAAGGCGCCGGCAAGGGCGAAACAGTCAAGCTGCTCAACGAATGGATGGACCCGCGGCTGATCGATGTGCTCACCTTCGACCAGCAAACCGATGAGGAGCTGGCCCGGCCACCGGCCTGGCGCTACTGGCGGGCGCTGCCACCGAAGGGGCGGATGGGCGTGTTCTTCGGTAACTGGTACAGCCAGATGCTTCAGGGGCGGGTACATGGCTTGTTCAAGGACGCGGTGCTGGACCAGGCCATCGCCGGCGCCGAGCGCCTCGAGGAAATGCTCTGCGACGAGGGGGCGCTGATCATCAAGTTCTGGTTCCACTTGTCCAGGAAGCAGATGAAGGCTCGCCTCAAGGCGCTGAAGGACGACCCTTTGCACAGCTGGCGCATCAGCCCGCTGGACTGGCAGCAGTCGCAAACCTACGACCGCTTCGTGCGCTTCGGCGAGCGCGTGCTACGGCGCACCAGCCGCGATTATGCACCCTGGCACATCATCGAAGGCGTCGACCCGAACTACCGCAGCCTGGCGGTGGGGCGCATTCTCCTGGAAAGCCTGCAGGCGGCGCTGGCCAGTGAACCCAAGGCCAAGCACCGCGGCAACGTCGCCCCGCTGGGCCGCAGCATCGACCAGCGCAGCCTGCTCGGCGCGCTGGACATGACCCTGCGCCTGGACAAGGCCGAGTATCAGGAGCAGCTGGTCACCGAGCAGGCGCGCCTGGCTGGCCTGCTGCGCGACAAGCGCATGCGCCGGCATGCCCTGGTGGCGGTGTTCGAAGGCAATGACGCTGCCGGCAAGGGCGGTGCCATTCGCCGCGTGGCGGCAGCGCTGGACCCGCGCCAGTATCGCATCGTGCCAATTGCCGCGCCGACCGAAGAAGAACGCGCGCAACCTTACCTGTGGCGGTTCTGGCGGCATATTCCGGCGCGTGGCAAGTTCACCATCTTCGACCGTTCCTGGTATGGCCGGGTGCTGGTGGAGCGGGTGGAAGGCTTCTGTAGCCCGGCCGACTGGATGCGCGCCTATAGCGAAATCAATGATTTCGAGGAACAGCTGGTCAATGCCGGCGTGGTGGTGGTCAAGTTCTGGCTGGCGATCGACCAGCAGACCCAACTGGCGCGCTTCGAAGAACGCGAACAGATCCCGTTCAAGCGCTACAAGATCACCGAGGATGACTGGCGCAATCGCGAAAAGTGGGACGGCTATGTCCAGGCAGTGGGTGACATGGTCGACCGGACCAGCACCGAGATCGCGCCGTGGACACTGGTGGAGGCCAACGACAAGCGCTGGGCGCGGGTGAAAGTGTTGCGCACCATCAACCAGGCACTCGAGGCGGCGTTTGCCAGGGATAAGAAATAAGCGACATTGTTGCTGCCGGTTCTGGCCTTGTCGCGGGCACGCCCCGCGAAGAGGGCAGAACCGGTACCACGCCTTCCAAAGCCATGCCACAGAAGAATGACCTGATGAATTCTTTTCTCGGCACTCGCGCCCGCCCCAGCCCTCCAAGCCTTTAGAATTCAACCACCCCCACCACGGGCTTGATCGAGGACTTTATGCACACCACTTCCGGCCGCTGGGGCTATGGCCTGTTCCTGGCACTTCTGACGGCGTTGCTCTGGGGCATTCTGCCGATCAAGCTGAAGCAGGTGCTGCAAGTGGTCGATCCGGTCACTGTCACCTGGTACCGTCTGCTGGTTTCCGGTGGGCTGCTGTTCGCCTGGCTGACGGCCCAGCGCCGCCTGCCGTCCATTCGCAAACTGACGCCCAGGCGCAAGGGGCTGGTGCTGGTGGCCGTGCTCGGCCTGATGGGCAACTATGTGCTGTACCTGATCGGCCTGAACCTGCTGAGCCCGGGCACCGCGCAACTGGTGGTGCAGCTTGGCCCGGTGCTGTTGCTGGTGGCCAGCGTGTTCGTGTTCCGCGAACGTTTCAGCCTGGGGCAGGGCATGGGCTTGCTGATCCTGCTGGCGGGGTTTGGTCTGTTCTTCAACCAGCGCCTTGAAGAGCTGCTGACTTCGCTGGGCACCTATACCACGGGCGTGCTGACCATCCTGCTGGCCACCACGATCTGGGTGTTCTACGCGCTGAGCCAGAAGCAGTTGCTGACCGTATGGAATTCCCAGCAAGTCATGATGGTGATCTACCTCGGTTGCGCCGCTTTGCTCACGCCCTGGGTACACCCGCTGCAGGCGTTGCAACTGAGCCCGGTGCAGGGCTGGTTGCTGCTGGCCTGCTGCCTGAACACCCTGGTGGCCTATGGCGCATTTGCCGAGGCGCTGGCGCACTGGGAAGCGTCGCGGGTGAGTGCCACGCTGGCACTGACACCGCTGGTCACCTTTGTCGCGGTAGCATTGGCGGCCTTGCTGTGGCCTGCCTATGTACACGCGGAGGACATCAACGCCCTGGGTTATGTCGGCGCGGTCACGGTGGTGCTGGGTTCGGCGCTGGTGGCGCTGGGGCCATCGCTGGTGGCTAGCTGGCGGGCCCGCAAATTCCGCAAAGTCGCGCGCTCGGTGTAGGAGCGGCCGTGGGTTGCGATGGGCTGCCCAAGGCGGCTCCTGCAAGGAGCGCGGTGTCTGGATGTCAGCCCTTTCCACCTGGGGCCAGCATGTTCTCCGGCCGCACCCACTGGTCGAATTGCTCATTGGTCAGGTACTTCAACTCCAGTGCCGCCTCGCGCAAGGTCTTGCCCTCGCCGTAAGCCTTCTTGGCAATTTCCGCTGCCTTGTCATAGCCGATATGCGGGTTCAGCGCCGTTACCAGCATCAACCCGCGCTCCAGGTGCGCGGCCATCTGCTCGGCATCCGGTTCGATACCCGCCACGCAATGCTGTTGGAAGTTACGGCAACCATCGGCCAGCAGTTCGATCGATTGCAGGAGGTTGTGGATGATCACCGGCTTGAACACGTTCAGCTGCAAATGGCCCTGGCTGGCGGCAAAGCCGATTGCCGCGTCGTTGCCCAGCACCTGGCAGGCCAGCATCGACAATGCCTCGCACTGGGTCGGGTTGACCTTGCCCGGCATGATCGAGCTGCCGGGTTCGTTGGCCGGCAGGCGTATCTCAGCCAACCCGGCGCGCGGCCCGGAACCCAGCAGGCGCAGGTCGTTGGCAATCTTCATCAGCGCCACAGCCAGGGTCTTCAGGGCGCCGGCCAGGCTGGTCAGCGGCTCATGCCCGGCAAGCGCGGCGAACTTGTTCGGCGCAGTGACGAACGGCAGGCCGGACAGCGCCGCCAGCTCGGCCGCGATGGCTTCGGCGAAACCATGCGGGGCGTTCAGCCCGGTACCCACGGCAGTGCCGCCCTGGGCCAGTTCACAGACCGCCGGCAAGCTGGCGCGGATGGCGCGCTGGGCGTAGTCGAGCTGGGCGACGAATGCGGACACTTCCTGGCCGAAAGTGATCGGCGTGGCGTCCATCATGTGCGTGCGGCCGGTCTTCACCAGCTGGTGGTGACGCGCCGACAACTCGGCCAGCCCCGAGGACAATTCGGCAATGGCCGGCAGCAGCTTGTCGTGTACCGCCTGCGCTGCAGCAATGTGCATGGCGGTGGGGAAGCAGTCGTTGGAACTCTGCGAGCGGTTGACGTGGTCGTTGGGGTGAACCGGTGCCTTGCCGCCACGGCCCTTGCCGGCCAGTTCGTTGGCCCGCCCGGCGATAACCTCGTTGACGTTCATGTTGCTCTGGGTACCGCTGCCGGTCTGCCACACCACCAGCGGGAACTGGTCGTCGTGCTGGCCAGCCAGCACCTCGTCGGCAGCCTGTTCGATCAGCCGGGCGATATCGGCCGGCAAGTCGCCATTGCGGTCGTTGACGCGTGCGGCGGCCTTCTTGATCAGCGCCAGGGCGTGCAGCACCGCGATGGGCATGCGTTCCTTGCCGATGGCGAAGTTGATCAGCGAACGCTGGGTCTGTGCCCCCCAGTAGGCGTCCTCAGGAACTTCGACCGGGCCCAGGCTGTCTGTCTCGATACGGCTCATTCTGTACGCACTCCTGTGTAGTTCGAAATCGCAGTTTAGGCCCTGATTCGACCGAGCGGTTCCGTCGCTCGTCGTGCCACTTGAGCACATCGCCACCACGGCGCAGAATGCTCTACTTTGAGGTACCTGCCTCTGTCTCTTCTGAAGGAAATGCAATGACCCGTCTCCGTGTCCTTTGTGCCGCCGTTGCCCTGGCTTGCGCCAGCGGCCAGGTACTCGCTGCCACCGCCAGCCACAACGCTGCTGCCGAGAAATTCCTGACCCTGGCCAACGCCGACAAGCTGGGCACCCCGGTGTACATGCAGGTCCAGCAGATGTTTGCCCAGCGTTTCGCCCAGACCAAGGCCCCGGCCGCCAAGCAGCCCGTACTGGAAAGCTACCAGGCCAAGGCCAACGCCGCCCTGGACAACGCCATTGGCTGGAACAAGCTGAAGCCGAAGATGGTCGACCTGTACACCCAGACCTTCACCGAGCAGGAGCTCAAGGACCTGGTCAAGTTCTACGAGTCGCCGCTGGGCAAGAAAGTCCTGCGTGAAATGCCCAAGGTCACCCAGCAGTCGGCCCAGCTGACCCAGCAGAGCCTGGAGCCTGCGGTACCGGTGGTGAACAAGTTGCTCGACGACATGACCAAGGAACTGGACCCGAACGCCGGCAAGGCCACCGCCCCGGCGAAGAAGTGAGTACGCCGCGATGACCATGCAGCAGCGCATCGAACAACAGCTGGCCGCCCTGGCGCCGCAACACCTGCAAGTGCTCAACGAAAGCCACATGCACAGTCGTGGTCAGGAGACCCACTACAAGGCAGTGATCGTCAGCGAGCAGTTTGCCGGGTTGAACAGCGTCAAGCGCCACCAGAAAGTCTACGCCACCATGGCTGAACTGATGGGCGAGATCCACGCCCTGGCCATCCATACCTACACAGCCGAGGAGTGGGCCAAGGTCGGCGTGGCACCGGCTTCGCCGGTGTGCGCGGGCGGCGGGCACTGAAACCATTCTGTTGTTCTGGTAGAATCTGCAGCACTCCGGAGGCCGCTTTGCGGCCCATTCGCGGCACA
>NZ_DGIR01000045.1 GCF_002386445.1 Pseudomonas sp. UBA4617 | reverse complement strand
GCAAGCCCGCTCCCACAAGGGCGACGGGTTGCCTCTCTCTATCTAATTCAGCGCTGTTCGATCGGCACGAACTGGCGCTGCTCGACACCGACATACTCGGCGCTCGGGCGGATGATGCGGTTGTTGGCGCGCTGCTCGAAGACGTGCGCCGCCCAGCCGGTCAGGCGGGAGCAGACGAAAATCGGGGTGAACAGCTTGGTCGGGATACCCATGAAGTGGTAAGCCGAGGCATGGTAGAAGTCGGCGTTGGGGAACAGGCGCTTCTGCTCCCACATGGTCTTGTCGATGGCTTCGGAGACGGGATACAGCACCTTGTCACCCACTTCGTCGGCCAGCTGTTTCGACCAGCCCTTGATCACCTCGTTGCGCGGGTCGGACTCTTTGTAGATGGCATGGCCAAAGCCCATGATCTTGTCCTTGCGCTCAAGCATGCGCAGCAGCTCGGCAGTGGCTTCCTGCGGGCTCTGGAAGCGTTCGATCAGCTCCATTGCCGCCTCGTTGGCGCCACCGTGCAGCGGGCCGCGCAGCGAGCCGATGGCGGCAGTGACGCACGAGTACAGGTCAGACAGCGTCGAGGCACACACGCGGGCGGTGAAGGTGGAGGCATTGAATTCGTGCTCGGCGTAAAGGATCAGCGACACGTTCATCACCTTGACGTGCAGGGCGCTGGGCTTCTTGCCGTGCAGCAGGTGCAGGAAGTGCCCGCCGAGGGTGTCTTCGTCGCTGGTGCAGTCGATGCGCACGCCGTGGTGGGTGAAGCGGTACCAGTAGCACATCACGGCCGGGAACAGCGCCAGCAGGCGGTCGGTCTTCTCGCGCTGGGCCTCGAAGGTCAGCTCGGGTTCCAGGGTACCCAGCACCGAGCAACCGGTGCGCATGACGTCCATCGGGTGGGCATCGCGAGGGATGCGCTCGAGCACTTCCTTCAGCGCCTGCGGCAGGTCACGCAGGCCCTTGAGCTTGCGCTTGTAGTCGGCCAGTTCGGCCTTGCTCGGGAGCTCGCCGTACAGCAGCAGGTAGGCGACTTCTTCGAATTCGGCAGCGGCAGCCAGGTCACGCACATCGTAACCCCGGTAGGTCAGCCCGGCACCGGCCTGGCCCACGGTGGACAATGCAGTCTGGCCGGCCACCTGGCCGCGCAGGCCTGCGCCACTGAGTACTTTTGCTTCGGCCATGGTGTTTCTCCTTTCTTGAACTTGTTATGGAAATTCTGCCTGATCGTTGAACCTGTGCCGGCCTCTTCGCGGGCAAACCCGCTCCTACAGGCCCTGTGTAGCATTCGCTGCCCGTAGTGTCCTGGTGGGAGCGGGTTCACCCGCGAAGAGGCCAGCCGCTACAGTCAGGATCTCTGATCTTCAACCTTTCTTCTGGGCGAACAGCGCATCCAGGCTCTGCTCGAAGGCGTGGTAGCCAATGGCATCGTAGAGCTCCATGCGGGTCTGCATGGTGTCGATCACGTTTTTCTGCGTGCCGTCGCGACGCAGCGCGGTGTAGACGTTCTCGGCCGCCTTGTTCATGGCACGGAAGGCCGACAGCGGGTACAGCACCAGCGACACATCGACCGAGGCCAGCTCTTCGGTGGTGTACAGCGGCGTGGCACCGAACTCGGTGATATTGGCCAGGATCGGTGCCTTCACCCGGTTGGCGAAGGTCTTGTACATCTGCAGTTCGGTAATCGCCTCCGGGAAGATCATGTCGGCGCCGGCCTCGACGCAGGCGGCGGCGCGGTCCAGCGCAGCGTTCAGGCCCTCGACGGCCAGGGCATCGGTACGCGCCATGATCACGAAGCTGTCATCGCTACGGGCATCGACCGCGGCCTTGATGCGGTCGACCATTTCCTGCTGGCTGACGATTTCCTTGTTGGGGCGGTGGCCGCAACGCTTGGCGCCTACCTGATCCTCGATGTGGATGGCGGCAGCGCCGAACTTGCTCATCGAACGCACGGTACGGGCGACGTTGAAGGCCGAGGCCCCGAACCCGGTGTCGACATCCACCAGCAGGGGCAGGTCGCACACGTCGGTGATGCGGCGTACATCGGTGAGCACGTCATCGAGGTTGCTGATGCCCAGGTCCGGCAGGCCCAGCGAGCCGGCGGCCACGCCGCCACCGGACAGGTAGATGGCCTTGAAGCCGGCGCGCTTGGCCAGCAGCGCATGGTTGGCGTTGATGGCGCCTACCACCTGCAACGGATGTTCTGCGGCAACGGCGTCGCGGAAACGCTGACCGGGGGTGCTCTTCACAGTCATTTCTCACCTCGTGGGCTGTTGTTCTGGGCGTCCAGATAATGACGCTCGATGTTGCGCTTGGACGCGCCGATGTGGCGGCGCATCAGGAGTTCGGCCAGCTCGCCGTCACGGTCGGCGATGGCGTCGAGAATGCGGTGGTGCTCGGCAAAGGCCTGGCGCGGCCGGTTCGGCGTGGCCGAGAACTGGATGCGGTACATGCGCACCAGTTGGTACAGCTCGCCGCACAGCATCTTCACCAGGGTCTGGTTGCCACTGCCCTGGATGATCCGATAGTGGAAGTCATAGTCGCCTTCCTGCTGGTAGTAACCCAGGCCAGCCTGGAAGGCCGCATCGCGCTCATGGGTGTCGAGGACCCGACGCAGTTCGTCGATATCGGCCTGGCTCATGCGCTCGGCGGCCAGGCGGCAGGCCATGCCTTCCAGCGATTCACGAATTTCATACAGCTCGATCAGTTCGGCGTGGTTGAGCGACACCACCCGCGCGCCAACATGCGGCACGCGCACCAGCAGGCGTTGCCCTTCGAGGCGGTGGATGGCCTCGCGCAACGGCCCGCGGCTGATGCCATAGGTGCGCGCCAGCTCCGGCTCGGAAATCTTGCTGCCGGGGGCGATCTCGCCCTTGACGATGGCCGCCTGAATGCGTCGAAAGACGTTTTCGGACAAGGTTTCCGTTTCGTCTGTCAGCACCGGGCTGGGGCTGGTTAGGTCCTGCATATTGTCGACACCTTGCCAATCTCTTCGCCAGAAATTAGCGAATCCGACCGCGCCCGTCAAAGACAAAATGAATATTGTCGACAATTGTCTAAGAACGAACTAACGCCGCGCTGCCGCTGTCAGATCGCGCACCGCTGGCGTCAAGACGTCGGCGTGATAGAATGCCGCGCCTCCGTTGGAGCATGGATAACCCGTCTGTCATCCATTCATGTTGTCGACAGATGAACGAGGAAGCTTGCGCAGTCGTTGCCAGTCGCCTTGCTCTGAACATGGCTTGAAGATCGCTCTGAGGAGAGCGCCTGGAAAGCCCCGAACCTTGCACTGCATCGCGCCAGGAATATGAGACCTACACCCGTTCTACTGCTGCTCTGCCTGACCCTGCTGCCGGCCCTTGGCCAGGCCGCAGGCAAGACCGTCTACGGTCTCAACGAATATGCACGCCTGGGCGACCTTGACCTGGAAGTGGCCGCCAAGCTCGACACCGGCGCCAAGACCGCCTCGCTCAGTGCCCGCGACATCAAGCGTTTCAAGCGCAACGGCGAAAGCTGGGTGCGCTTCTACCTGGCCATCGACGCCGCCCATTCCCACCCTATCGAACGCCCGCTGGCGCGGGTCAGCAAGATCAAGCGCCGTGCGGGTGACTATGATGCGGAATCGGGCAAGGCCTACACGGCCCGGCCGGTAATCGAACTCCAGATCTGCATGGGCCAGGCCGTGCGCACCATCGAAGTCAACCTCACCGACCGCAGCGCCTTCCAGTTCCCGCTGCTGATCGGCTCCGAGGCGCTCAAGCACTTCGACGCGCTGGTCGACCCAAGCCTTAAATACGCGGCCGGCAAACCTGCCTGTGCCACCGACGCTCCCAAAGCAGAGTAATCCCGATGCGCTCTCTTACCCTCCATCTGAAAGTCCTGATCACCGTGCTGGTGCTGTTGGGCGTGGCGGTCACCGCTTATCAGATCTTCGTTCTCGGCATCCCGGTCACCGAGGATGAAACAGACGACCTGTGGAACATCGACGCCAAGGTCGAGTTCGTGGCCAGCACCAAGGACCCGGTCAAGGTACAGATGTTCGTGCCACCGCTGAACCGCGACTACGTCAGCCTCAACGAGAGCTTCATCTCCAATAACTATGGGGTGAGCGTCAACCGTGCCGACGGCAACCGCAAGGTCACCTGGTCGGCGCGCCGCGCCAGCGGCAACCAGACCCTCTACTACCGCCTGGTCTTGACCAAGCGTTACAGCAAGGAAAAGACCACGGTCAAAGGCCCGACCTTCCGTGACAGCCTGGCCGTGGAGGGCCCCGAGAAGATCGCCGCCGAGGCGCTGATGGCCCCCATCCGCCAGCACTCGGCCGACGTCGAGACCTTCGTCAGCGAGACCATCAAGCGGGTCAACAACCTCAACGATGACAACGTCAAGCTGCTGCTGGGCGGCGACACCACGGCCATGAAGAAGGCCCAGGTCATTGACCTGCTGCTGTCGATCGCCCACGTCCCGATGGAGAAGGTGCACACCATCCGCCTGGTGGCCGACACGCCGCAAACCCCGGAACTGTGGCTGCGCAGCTTCAACGGTACCGACTGGCTGTACTTCAACCCGGACACCGGCGAGCAAGGCCTGCCCAGCGACCGCCTGCTGTGGTGGACCGGTGACGACAACCTGATCACCGTCGATGGCGGCAAGAAGGCCAACGTCACCTTCAGCATGAACAACAGCGAGATGAACGCCATCCGCCTGGCCAAGCTGACCGACGAAAATACCGACGCCGACTTCCTCGAGTATTCACTGTACGGCCTGCCGCTGCAGACCCAGCAAACCTTCATGATCATGGTGATGATCCCGATCGGCGTACTGGTGATCCTGGTGCTGCGCAACCTGGTCGGCCTGCAGACCCTGGGTACCTTCACCCCGGTACTGATCGCCCTGGCCTTCCGCGAAACCCAGCTGGGCTTTGGCATCGTGCTGTTCACGGTGATCACTGCCCTGGGCCTGTCGCTGCGTTCCTACCTGGAGCACCTGAAACTGCAGATGCTGCCACGCCTGTCGGTAGTGCTGACCTTCGTCGTGGTGCTGATCGCCGCCATCAGCCTGTTCAGCCACAAGCTGGGGCTGGAACGCGGGCTGTCGGTGGCACTGTTCCCGATGGTGATCCTGACCATGACCATCGAACGCCTGTCCATCACCTGGGAAGAGCGTGGCGGCGGCCATGCCATGAAAGTGGCCATCGGCACCCTGTTCGCCGCCTCCCTGGCGCACCTGCTGATGATGGTGCCGGAGCTGGTGTACTTCGTGTTCACCTTCCCGGCCGTACTGCTGATCCTGGTGGGCTTCATGCTGGCAATGGGTCGCTACCGCGGCTACCGCCTGACCGAGCTCGTGCGCTTCAAGGCATTCCTGAAGAAGGCTGACGCCTGATGTTTGGCCTGATCAAGACGTGGAAAGCCTTGGAGGCCCGAGGCATCATGGGTATCAACCGGCGCAACGCGGATTACGTGTTGAAGTACAACAAGCGCCACCTGTACCCGATCGTCGACGACAAGATCATCACCAAGGAGCGCGCCCTGGCGGCCGGCATCCATGTGCCGGAGATGTACGGCATCATCGAAACCGAAAAGGAAATCGACAAGCTCGACCAGATCATCGGCGGGCGCAGCGATTTCGTCATCAAGCCGGCGCAGGGCGCCGGCGGTGATGGCATCCTGGTGATCGCCGACCGCTTCGAGGACCGCTATCGGACAGTGTCGGGCAAGATCATCAGCCATGAGGAAATCGAGCACCAGATCTCGAGCATCCTCACCGGTCTGTACTCGCTGGGCGGCCATCGCGACCGGGCGTTGATCGAGTACCGGGTCACCCCGGACCAGATCTTCAAGAGCATCAGCTATGAGGGTGTACCGGACATCCGCATCATCGTGCTGATGGGTTACCCGGTGATGGCCATGCTGCGCCTGCCAACCCGCCAGTCCGGCGGCAAGGCCAACCTGCACCAGGGCGCCATCGGCGTGGGTGTCGACCTGGCCACCGGCGTGACCCTGCGCGGCACCTGGCTGAACAACATCATCAGCAAGCACCCGGACACCACCAACGCCGTCGATGGCGTGCAACTGCCAAACTGGGACGGCTTCATGAAGCTGGCCGCCGGCTGCTACGAGCTGTGTGGCCTGGGCTACATCGGCGTCGACATGGTGCTGGACCAGGACAAGGGCCCGCTGATTCTGGAACTTAACGCCCGCCCGGGCCTGAACATACAGATTGCCAACGACTGCGGGCTCACCCAGCGCACCCACGCCATCGAGGCGCACCTGGAAGCGCTGGCCAAGGATGGCATCACCGAGGATGTCGAACAGCGGGTGCGGGTGTCGCAAGGGCTGTTCGGCCACGTGCATCCGCGCTGAAAACGCCGGGCTGCCTTGCAGCCCGTCGCGACACCAGGCTGCGTCTACAGGGAACCGTGCAGGCGCAGCCTGGCGTCGCGACGGACCGCAAAGTGGTCCCGCGGGCTTAACACGATGCCGAATGTCGCGCCCAGTGCTAGGCGCATTTCCTGCACAGGTCTACAATCGCCCTCCTCGCTTTTACATCGCCGTCCACACTGATGCCGACCTGCACGCTCCATCCCCTGCCCTACCAGCCTGATCCTGCCGCCTTTTTCGCCCGCCTGCGCCAGGCACCCGGTGCGATCCTGCTCGACAGCGCGCGCCCCGGCGCCGAGCGCGGTCGCTTCGACCTGCTCAGCGCCTGGCCAGTGCAACAGCTGCAGGCGCAACCTGGCGAAGATGGCCGCGCCTTCCTCCAGCGCCTGCGCGCGGGCCTGGCGCAACTGGGCCATGCGCAACTGCCCGACGGCTGCGAGCTGCCGTTCGCTGGCGGCCTGATCGGTTACCTGAGCTATGACTTTGGTCGGCGCCTGGAACAGCTGCCGAGCCTGGCCGTTGACGACCTGGGCCTGCCAGATGCGCAACTGGGCCTGTATGCCTGGGCGCTGGTCAGCGACCACCAGTGCGCGACCAGCCAGCTGGTCTTTCATCCGAGCCTGGCCGACCAGGAACGCGAACGCCTGATCAGCCTGTTCGAAGGCGCCGACAACAGTGCAAACGGCCGCTTCGAGCTGCTGGCGCCGATGGCCGGTGACCTGCAGTCCGAACAGTACAAGGCTGCGTTCGACCAGGTGCAGCGCTACATCCAGGCGGGCGACTGTTACCAGATCAACCTCACCCAGCGCTTCCGCGCCCCCTGCCAAGGTGACCCGTGGCACGCTTACCGGGCCCTGCGCAAAGCCTGCCCGACACCATTTTCCGGCTACCAGCAACTGGCTGACGGCATCGCGTTGCTGAGCTTTTCGCCCGAACGCTTCATCCGCGTCAGCCGGCGCCAGGTGGAAACCCGGCCGATCAAGGGTACCCGCCCGCGCGCCAGCGACCCCGTCGAAGATGCGCAGAATGCCGAGCAGTTACGGCACAGCGCCAAGGACCGCTCGGAAAACCTGATGATCGTCGACCTGCTGCGCAACGACCTGGGGCGCACCTGCGAGATCGGTTCGGTGAAGGTGCCGGAGCTGTTCAGCCTGGAAAGCTACCCCAACGTGCACCATCTGGTCAGCAGCATCACCGGTCGACTGGCCAGCAACAAGGATGCCCTGGACCTGATCGGCGACAGCTTCCCCGGCGGCTCGATCACCGGCGCACCGAAGATCCGCGCCATGCAGATCATCGACGAGCTGGAGCCGACGCGCCGCACACTGTACTGCGGGTCACTGCTTTACGTGGACGTGCGCGGCGAGATGGACAGCTCGATCGCCATTCGCAGCCTGCTGGTCAAGGGTGGCCAAGTCTGCTGCTGGGGCGGCGGAGCGGTGGTGGCCGATTCCGAGTGGCAGGCAGAATATGAAGAATCGATTGCCAAGGTCCGGGTGTTGATGGAGACGCTGCAAGGCTTGTGACCGGCGTCTACCCCGCCATTTTTTGTTACCATCAGCCTACTACGAGCGCACAGCGCCACAGCCAAGATGGAAACCGCCTGATGAGCCAACCCTTCGACGTCGCCGCCCTGGCCGCGACCTACGCCAACAAGTCCCCGCAGGACATCCTCAAGCTCGCCTTCGAGCACTTCGGAGATGACCTGTGGATTTCCTTCAGCGGTGCCGAGGACGTGGTGCTGGTCGACATGGCCTGGAAGCTGAACAAGCAGGTCAAGGTGTTCAGCCTCGACACCGGGCGCCTGCACCCGGAGACCTACCGGTTCATCGACCAGGTGCGCGAGCAGTACAACCTGCCGATCGAGATCCTCAGCCCCGACCGCGCCAAGCTCGACCCGTTCGTCAAGGAAAAGGGCCTGTTCAGCTTCTACAAGGACGGCCACGGCGAGTGCTGCGGCATCCGCAAGATTGAGCCGCTGCGGCGCAAGCTGGCGACCGTGGGCGCCTGGGCCACCGGCCAGCGGCGCGACCAGAGCCCGGGCACCCGCAGCCAGGTAGCGGCACTGGAGATCGACAGCGCCTTTTCTACCCCCGAGCGCACCTTGTACAAGTTCAACCCGCTGGCGCAGATGACCAGCGAAGAGGTGTGGGGATATATCCGCATGCTTGAACTGCCTTACAACAGCCTGCATGAGCGCGGCTTCATCAGCATCGGCTGCGAACCCTGCACCCGGCCGGTCCTGCCGAATCAGCATGAGCGCGAGGGGCGCTGGTGGTGGGAAGAGTCGACCCAGAAGGAATGCGGGCTGCACGCGGGCAACCTGATTACCAAGGCTTGAAATTGCCGGGCCGCTTCCTGCCCCTCACGACACAAGGCCACCCCTACAGGTAAACGCATGCCCCTGTAGGAGCGGCCTTGTGTCGCGAGGGGGGCGCAAAGCGGCCCCGACAGTCTCGAATCAGTGCACCGGCAGTTCGACCCCTTCGAACAGCTCTTCCAGCTCCTGCTTGTTATGGCACTGTATGGCCTTGGCCATTACTTCACGGGTCAGGTGCGGGGCGAACTTCTCGATGAAGTCGCACATGAAGCCACGCAGGAAGGTGCCACGGCGGAAGCCGATCTTGGTAATGCTGGCCTCGAACAGCTCGCTGGCATCCAGTGCGACCAGGTCATTGTCCAGCTTGGCGTCCACCGCCATGCCGGCAACGATGCCCACGCCCAGCCCCAGGCGCACATAGGTCTTGATCACGTCGGCGTCTGCTGCGGTGAACACCACTTTCGGTGTCAGGCCACGATGATTGAAGGCCTCGTCCAGCTTCGAGCGCCCGGTAAAGCCGAACACATAGGTCACGATCGGGTATTCGGCGACGGCTTCGAGGGTCAATTTGGGCAGCTTCGCCAGCGGGTGACCCTGCGGCACCACCACGCAACGGTTCCACTTGTAGCACGGCATCATGATCAGGTCGCCGAACAGCTCCAGCGCCTCGGTCGCGATGGCGAAGTCAACCGTACCGTCCGCAGCCATCTCGGCAATCTGCATGGGCGAGCCCTGATGCATGTGCAGGGACACTTCCGGGTACTGCTTGATGAAGCTGCTGATCACCGGCGGCAGGGCATAACGCGCCTGGGTGTGGGTGGTGGCGATGGACAGCGTGCCCTTCTTCTCGTTGGAGAATTCCTGGGCGATCTGCTTGATGCTTTCGACCTTGCGCAGGATCTCGCCGGCAGTATTGATGATGCGCTCACCGGCCGGGGTGACACGGGTCAGGTGCTTGCCGCTGCGGGCAAAGACTTCAACACCCAGCTCATCTTCGAGCAGGCGGATCTGCTTGCTGATACCCGGCTGGGAGGTATACAGGCTCTGCGCCGTCGCGGACACGTTGAGGTCATGGTGCGCCACTTCCCAGATGTAGCGCAGTTGTTGAAGCTTCATAGGTTCCCCTCGGTTCAGCAATGAGTCCGCGGCAGCAGGCAGCGTCGATATATAACTATATTAGTGGTTCTGGAAATAAATCTAGAACTATTTTGTTACATACCGACGGAAATGGCCTACGGCCATATTCATGCCTTCCTACGCCCCAAGTGCTGTGCCAACGGCACCATGTACACCGGCACCGGCGATAGCTGCAGCAGCCGCACCGCCGTGCGCCCCAAGGGCACGTCCACGCCCGCACCGGCGCTGTGACTGCCGAAAATCAGCAGGTCGACACTCAGCCGCTGCGCCTGGTCGAGGATCACCTGTGCCGGGTCGCCCTGGCGCACCCGCACCGCCTTGATCACCGCCAGGTCGGCCTCCTCGCCAAGCTCGTCGCGAAAGTTCTCCAGCACACGCTGCTCGATGTTGGCCATCACCGTGTTCACCCCCTGGCTGTGCAACTGGTCGAGCGTCTGCTCGTCGAGGTAGCTTTGCAACAGCGATTCGGCGAACTGCCCCATGGGCTCCACTGCATGGATCACATACAACTCGGCGCCGAAGGTACGCGCCAGCGCCAACGCGTGCTGCATGACAAAAGGGGCGTACACACCGAGGTCAGTGGCGTACAGCATGGAGCGGATCATTCGACCTCCTCGACTGCCGCTGCGGCAGAGCAAGCTTCAGCTTAGCAGCGCCCCGGACGCGCGCCTGGCCGTCCGGCGCACTGCCGGCCAGCCCGAAGCGCGCTCAGCAGGCCTGGCCACCGCGCCCCATGAAGGCCAGCGCCTGGTACAGCATCTCCATGCGTGGCAACTGGCAACCGGCCGCCCGTGCCCGTGCCAGTGGCTCGGCATAGATGGCCTGCAGTTCCAGCGGGCGCTGGTGGGCATGGTCGTGGTACATGCTGGGCCAGTAATCGGGCATGCGCTCGGTGACGTCGAACAGGTGCTCGGCATAACCCTCGGGCAACACATGACCACACGCCGCCGCACCCTGCACCACCTCGGCCATCAAGGCCCGGATCAGCGCACGGCTATTGCTGTCGGCCATCAGCGGCGTGGTACTGGCGCCGAGCAGCACCGACAGGCCGTTGTAGGGTACGTTCCATACCAGCTTCTGCCAGCGCGCCTGGGCCAGGTCGGGCATGGCCTGCGAATCGATGCCCGCAGCCTGGAACAACCCCGCCCCCTCCTTGACCAGCGCGGCACCGCCATCGCTGGCCGGCCCGCTGTGGTAGCCCAGGTTGACCGCACCCAGCGCCTGGTGACGAATCACCCCAGGTGCCTGGCGGTTGACGCAGATGAAACACAGGCCGCCAAGCAGATGGATGTCGTTGCGCAATACCGGGCGCAACTGCTCCTCCACGCCCAGGCCGTTCTGCAACAGCACCACCTTGGCGCCAGGTGCTGCCGCCTGTACGATCAGCGGTGCCAGCTGGTCATTGCTGGTGGCCTTGGCTCCCACCAGCAGCCAGTCGCAGGGCGGCAGGTCGGCGGCGCTGGCATAGGTTTGCACGTTCATCTGCAGGGTGCCGTGCACGGCACTGTCCAGGGTCAGCCCCTGCTCACGGATGACCTGGTACTCGCTGCGCAACAGAAAATGCACATCGAAGCCGGCCCGCGCCAGCATCAACCCATAGAAACCGCCGATGGCGCCACTGCCGATAATGCCAATGCGTGGTGTGTGCGTGTGCATGCCGATCTCCAGGTAAAAGTCAGCCCTCTTTATTACACAGGTTGCGTAGCGCTGGGCAGCCTGTTTGCGGCAAACCCCTGCCATCTCGGAAAAACCCCACGCGGACGGGGCCCAGCCCATTGTCCCGCCACCAGTAACGCGCTAAGGTTCGGCTCCCCGCTGCGATTATTCTTGCTGCTGGGCCGCACGGGGACAGTTGGCGGCCGGCACCGTGACCTGACGAGTAACACGATGGCTGATTTACCGATCGATGACTTGAACGTTGCCTCCAACGAGACGCTGATCACCCCCGATCAGCTCAAGAAGGAAATTCCCCTCAGCGCCAAGGCCCTGCAGACCGTGACTGCCGGCCGTGAAGTGGTGCGCAATATTCTCGACGGCAAGGACCATCGCCTGTTCGTCGTGGTCGGCCCTTGCTCCATCCACGACATCAAGGCTGCCCACGAGTACGCCGAGCGCCTCAAGGCACTGGCCGAGGAAGTGTCCGACACGCTGTATCTGGTCATGCGGGTGTATTTCGAAAAACCGCGCACCACTGTCGGCTGGAAGGGCCTGATCAACGACCCGTACCTGGATGACTCGTTCAAGATCCAGGATGGCCTTCACATCGGCCGCAAGCTGCTGCTGGACCTGGCCGAAATGGGCCTGCCAACCGCCACCGAAGCGCTCGATCCGATTTCCCCGCAGTACCTGCAGGACCTGATCAGCTGGTCGGCCATCGGCGCTCGCACCACCGAATCGCAGACCCACCGCGAAATGGCCTCAGGCCTTTCCTCGGCGGTCGGCTTCAAGAACGGCACCGATGGCGGTCTGACCGTTGCCATCAACGCCCTGCAGTCGGTGTCCAAGCCGCATCGCTTCCTCGGCATCAACCAGGAAGGCGGTGTATCGATCGTCACCACCAAGGGCAACCCGTACGGCCACGTGGTGCTGCGCGGCGGCAACGGCAAGCCGAACTACGATTCGGTCAGCGTCGCCCTGTGCGAGCAGGACCTGGCCAAGGCCCGGATCAAAGCCAACATCATGGTCGACTGCAGCCACGCCAACTCCAACAAGGACCCTGCCCTGCAGCCGCTGGTGATGGAAAACGTTGCCAACCAGATTCTCGAAGGCAACCAGTCGATCATCGGCCTGATGGTCGAGAGCCACCTGAATTGGGGCTGCCAGTCGATTCCGAAGAACCTGGATGAATTGCAGTATGGTGTGTCGATCACCGATGCCTGCATCGACTGGTCGGCTACCGAGAAGACCCTGCGCAGCATGCGTGCCAAGCTGAAGGATGTGCTGCCGCAGCGCAAGCGCGGCTGATAGCGGATATAAAAAGGCGGGGCCGCTTTGCGCCCCATCGCTGGCTTACCGGCGATGGGATGCAAAGCGGCCCCGCCTTTTTTTAGAATCAGACCTTGCTGGAATGCCGCTGCTGGCGCTCCATATAGCGCTCCACATACGAGCAGGACGGAATCACCGTGTAGCCCATCTGTTCGGCGTACTCCAGGGCCCGCTCGGTCAGCGCGGCTGCAATCCCGCGGCCGCGCAGTGCGTTGGGCACGAAGGTGCGATAGATGTCCAGCGTCTGCTTGCCCAGATCCATGTACGTCAGATAGGCACGATGACCGTCCACGTTGGTCTCGAACTGATGACCGGCCTGGTCATGGTGGATGGTCAGCGCTTCGCTCATCACTACTCCTTGCAGGTCTTCTCGGCAGACCCATACCTTAACCGATGGTGGTTTATCCGGCACAGAATCCTCTACGCCACCTGTTGCCCCTTCGACCACCGAACGATTGCAATCGTTCGGAGCCTCTGGCACTCACAAGATAGTAGGCGCCGCAACCGGGATTGCTCAAGGTGGGGCGGTTGAAAATGGCGAAAATGCAGCCACAGCGACTCTTGGCCGCATGCCGGCAGGCCCACTGGATGTACTAGGGCTTAAGACGCTGAAGGACAGTTAAAGTCACCGTTAGTTCAGCAAAAAAGTTGCCGCAGTACAAACGCTTGCGCGCCCTGCGCGTTTTTTACACAGTACCTGTCGCGAATCTTGTCAGGACGGCACCAAGCAACATTTTTTTTGCAGTTCTTGCGCTTAGTCAGTTTACTTACTACAAGTAATGGGTACTATGTACGCCGGCCAGTTTCTCTTTTCCGAGAGATGGCTATTTAATAGAAAGTCCTTGAAGGGGAACACGATGAACAACGTTCTGAAATTCTCTGCTCTGGCTCTGGCCGCAGTTCTGGCTACCGGTTGCAGCAGCGTATCCAAAGAAACCGAAGCTCGTCTGACTGCGACTGAAGACGCAGCAGCTCGCGCTCAAGCTCGTGCTGACGAAGCCTACCGTAAGGCTGACGACGCACTGGCAGCCGCTCAGAAGGCTCAGCAGACCGCTGACGAAGCCAACGAGCGCGCTCTGCGTATGCTGGACAAAGCCAGCCGCAAGTAATAATCCTCACGGATTGTTATGGAGCCGACCCACTTGTGGGTCGGCTTTTTTATTGCCCACACAAAAGGCAAACGCGGCAGACAGAAACGAAAAGGCCTGCACTAAGGCAGGCCCGGGTGTGTCGCAATTAGCCTACTGCAGTTCTGCAGGAATGCTCGACACCATTGGTGCGCCGCCCTGGTTCTGGGTGGGCACGGCAATTTCCACCGGCATGCCATCTTCCGCAGCCACCACGTCACGCACCATGTCCCAGTTCATGCGCAGGTTGTTGGCCAGGTCTTCGCGCTTGAGCAAGGCATTGATAACCGCCGTGTGTTTGTCGACTACCGACGGATTGCCCTGGTCGTCCAGCGGCGTGTGCGCCTCCAGGTAGACCTTGCCGCCACTGATACCGAACTTGTACGGCTCGTTGATGATGCGCACCGGCGTACCCACCGGCACCATCTTCGACAATTCCAGCACATTGTTGTTGAGCATACGGAAGCAACCGTGGCTGGTACGCATGCCGATGCCGAACTTCTTGTTCGAACCGTGGATCAGGTAGCCCGGTACGCCCAGGGTGAACTTGAACGGCCCCAGCGGGTTGTCCGGACCAGCCGGTACCACGCTCGGCAGGATGTCGCCGTCAGCGGCGTGTTCGGCACGGATGGACGCGGGAGGGGTCCAGGTCGGGTTCGGCGTCTTGGCGGTGATTCTGGTGTTGGCGATCGGCGAACCCCAGCCCTCGCGCCCGATGCCCAGCGGGAAGGTATGCACCACGTTCTGCCCTTTCGGGAAGTAATACATGCGGTACTCTGCCAGGTTGATGACGATACCCTCACGCGGGCCAGGCGGCAGGATGTAGCGCGTCGGCAGGATGATTTCGGTGCCTGCGCCCGGCAACCACGGGTCTACACCCGGGTTGGCAGCGATCATTTCCAGGTAGCCGAGGTCGTTGGCGGTGCCAATGTCGGCGAAGGTGTCCTCGTACTTGGCCTTGATCACCTGCACCTGGCCGACGATGTCTTCACCGGGCGGTGGCAGTGGCAGCTCCAGCGCAGCAGCGGGGCCTGCTACCAGCAGGGCGGCCAGGGACAGGCTACGGGTGACGGCAGGAAAGCGCGGCAACATCCGGTAAATCCTTCGAAAGATGGGTCAAGAGAATCGATTGTACACCTGTGCCGATGCAAGCGGGAGGCATTGCCGCGATGCAAGCGTTTCAGATGATGAAAGGTGTGACGCTCAGCCGCTCTGCAGCTCCGGCCACACCGGGCGCATGCCACGCCGCTGGGCATCGAGAATGGCGCGGCACAGGTCGCACAGGCGGCCGTCGCGGTAGATTGAGCGCGGCACCCCCGACCAGCGTGGCTGCGCCGGCAGCAGGCCACCGCACAGGGTACGGTCGACCGGCACGCCCAGCTCCAGCTGACGAGCCACCAGATGGACGCGGATTTCCTGGCAGGCGAACAGATCGAGCTGCTCATCGGGCTCGATCAGTTGGTAGGCATACAGGGACCAGGCAGGGCGCGGCATCGGGGGCACTCGAAACGGGGGGCGCAACATTAGCCGAAAGCCGGCGCCGTTTAAAGCATCACAGCAAGGGTTTTATCGCCGGCCAGGCATTTTCCAGCAGGCGCTGCTGGGCGGCCTGGGCCGGGTGGATGCCATCCGCCTGCATCATCCCCGTCACACCGCCCACCCCTTCGAGGAAGAACGGCACCAGCGGTACCTGTTTTTCCGCCGCCAGCTGTTCATACACCTGGGCGAATGCGCTGGTGTAGCGCACGCCGTAATTGGGTGGCAAGCGCATGCCCAGCAGCACCACCTTGGCGCCGGCCTCGCGCGCGCGCTCGATCATCGAAGCAAGATTTTGTTGCAATTGCGCCGTCGACTGCCCGCGCAGACCATCATTGCCGCCCAACTCCAGCACCACAAGGCTCGGCTTGTGCGCTGCAAGCAGCGCCGGCAGCCGCGCCTGACCACCTGCGCTGGTATCGCCACTGATCGAGGCATTGACTACCTGATCGTCGAAACCTTCGTCCCTGAGCCGGGTCTGCAACAGGGACACCCAACCCTGGCGGGTATCCAGGCCGAAACCGGCGCTGATACTATCGCCAACAACCAGCAACGTTCCCGCCGCCGCGCTCTGGGCCAGGCAATACAGGGCCAGACCGGCACTCAACCACCACACTCGCATCGGATTCTCCATGGGCCCCAGCATTCTCGTTGCGCAGAACCTTAGCAAAGTGGTCCCCAGCGCGGAAGGTGACCTGACTATCCTGCATGCGCTGTCCCTCGACCTGGCCCGGGGCGACAGCCTGGCCATCGTCGGCGCCTCGGGCTCGGGCAAGTCGACCCTGCTTGGCCTGCTCGCCGGGCTCGACCGGCCCAGCGCCGGCCAGGTCCTGCTCGCCGGCCACGACCTCGGGCCGCTGGATGAAGACCAGCGCGCGCGGGTGCGTGCCGAACACGTGGGCTTCGTATTCCAGTCGTTCCAGCTGCTCGACAGCCTCAACGCCCTGGAAAACGTCATGCTGCCGCTGGAGCTGGATGGCCGCCGCGATGCCAGAGAACAGGCGCGCACGCTGCTCGAACGGGTCGGCCTGGGCAAGCGCCTGAGCCATACCCCGCGCCAGCTCTCGGGTGGCGAACAGCAACGCGTGGCCATTGCCCGTGCCTTCGCCGCCCAACCGGCAGTGCTGTTCGCCGACGAGCCCACCGGCAACCTCGACAGCCACACCGGCGAACGCATCAGCGACCTGCTGTTCGAGCTGAACAAGGAACGCGGCACTACCCTGGTGCTGGTGACCCATGACGAACGCCTGGCCCGGCGCTGCCGCCGCCAGATCCGCCTGGACGCAGGCCGCCTGGTGGCGCCGGTGGAGGCCTGATGACCCACATGCCGCTGTCCCGCCTGTGCGGCCTGGCCCTGCGCCAGTTGCTGCGCGACATCCGTGCCAGTGAAGTGCGCGTGCTGTTCTTTGCCCTGCTGGTGGCCGTCGCGGCCAGCACCGCCATCGGCTATTTCGGCGCCCGCCTCAACGGCGCCATGCAACTGCGTGCCAGCGAGTTCCTCGGCGCCGACCTGGTGTTGCAGGGTAGTTCCCCGCCCCGCGAACAACAGCTCACTGCCGGCAAGGCGCTTGGCTTGCGCCATGCCCAGGTGGTCGAGTTCACCAGCGTGGTGGGCGGCGACAACGGCATCCAGTTGTCCAGCGTCAAGGCCGCCGACGGCGCCTACCCGCTACGTGGGCAGGTGCGTAGCGCCGCACAACCTTACGCCACGGAAACCCCAGGCGGTGGGCCGGCGCCGGGCGAGGCCTGGGTCGAACCGCGCCTGCTGGCAGCATTGGGGCTGCCGGTCGGCGCCAGCATCGACGTCGGCATGAAAACCCTGCGTATCAGTCGCGTGCTGACCTACGAACCGGACCGCACCAACAACTTCTACAGCCTGACTCCGCGCGTGATGATGAACCTGGCTGACCTGCAAGCCACCGGCGTGATCCAGCCAGGCAGCCGGGTGACCTACCGCGACCTGTGGCGCGGCGAACCTGAGGCGCTGGCGCGCTATCGTCAGGCCGTGGAGAAAGACCTGGCCGCCAACCAGCGCTTGCGCGATACCCGCGATGGCAACCAGCAGATCGGCGGTGCCTTGGGCAAAGCCGAGCGTTACCTGAACATGGCAAGCCTGGTAGCAGTGCTGCTGGCCGGGGTCGCCGTGGCACTGTCGGCGAGCCGCTATGCGGCACGCCGCCTGGACGCCAGCGCCCTGCTACGCTGCCTGGGCCTCTCCCGCCGCCAGGCACTGGGCCTGTATTGCTTGCAACTGGCCATGCTCGGCCTGGCCGCGGCGCTGCTGGGTGCCCTGCTCGGCTGGCTGGCGCAGCTTGGCCTGTTCCGTCTGTTGCAGGGTTTGTTGCCAAATGTGGTACCCGCCGGCGGCATCGTTCCGGCGCTGGCTGGCAGCGCCACCGGGCTGGTAGCCCTGGCAGGCTTCGCCTTGCCGCCAATTGCCGCACTGGGCAAGGTGCCGCCACTTCGCGTACTGCGCCGCGACCTGCTGCCGATACCGACCAGCAGCTGGCTGGTGTATGGCGCTGCCCTGCTCGCCCTTGGCCTGATCATGTGGCGCCTCAGCCTCGACCTGCTGCTCACCTTCACCCTGCTCGGCGGCGGCCTGGTCGCCGCACTGCTGCTTGGCGGCCTGCTGTTGCTCGGCTTGCGCAGCCTGCGCCGGTTGCTGGCCGGAGCAACGCTGACCTGGCGCCTGGGGCTGGGGCAACTGCTGCGTCACCCCATGGCTGCCGCCGGCCAGGCCCTGGCCTTCGGCCTGATACTGCTGGCCATGGCGCTGGTTGCCCTGCTTCGCGCCGAACTGCTCGACACCTGGCAAGCGCAGTTGCCCAAGGATGCGCCCAACCACTTCGCCCTGAACATCCTGCCAGATGACCGCGAACCTTTCGCCCGCCAGTTGCATCAGGTCAACGCGACCTCGGCGCCACTGTACCCGGTGACACCGGGTCGCCTGGTGCAAATCAATGCGCAGCCGGTGCAGCAGGTGGTCAGCAAGGATTCGGCCGGCGAGCGCGCCGTGCAACGTGACCTCAGCCTGACCTGGGCCGCCGACCTGCCGGAAGGTAATGAGCTGACTGCAGGCAGCTGGTGGCAGAACCTGCCCGCTGCAGAGGAAATCCCTGGTGTATCGGTGGAAGCGGAACTGGCCAGCAGCCTGAAGCTGCAGTTGGGCGACCTGCTGACCTTCGACATCGGCGGCCAGCAGCACCAGGCCAGGGTCAGCAGCCTGCGCAGCGTGCATTGGGACAGCTTCCAGCCGAACTTCTACATGATCTTCCAGCCTGGCACGCTGCAAGGGTTGCCAACCACCTACCTGACCAGTTTCTACCTGGCGCCTGGCCATGACCTGGACGTTGTGGCGCTGTCACGAGCGTTCCCGGCAGTGACGATCCTGCAGGTGGACGCCCTGCTCGATCAACTGCGCAGCATTCTCGCCCAGGTGACCTTGGCGGTGGAATACGTATTGCTGTTCGTGCTGGCGGCGGGGCTGGCGGTTTTGTTCGCGGGCCTGCAGGCGACCCTGGACGAGCGTATCCGCCAAGGCGCCTTGCTGCGCGCACTAGGTGCGGCGCGCCCATTGCTGGTCAAGGCCCGGCGGATCGAGTTCGGCTTGCTGGGTGCCGCCAGTGGGCTGTTGGCGGCGATAGGCTGCGAACTGATAACGCTGGTGCTGTATCGCTATGCGTTCGACCTGCACTGGAGCCCGCATCCGTGGCTGCTGGTGTTGCCGCTGGCGGGCGCACTGCTGGTGGGTGCAGCGGGCGTGCTGGGGACGCGACGAGCGTTGAATGCCAGCCCGTTGGCGGTGTTGCGGGAAAGTTGAGAGTTGCCTGTAGCCGTGAAGCGGCCGGCCCAGGCAACACAAATTACTGGCCGTAGCTGATGCTGTTCACATACCAGGTGGCTTCCCCAGCAGGGGTCTGTACCACCACCTCGTCACCCTCCTGCTTTTTCAGCAGGGCACGGGCCATGGGCGAATCGATCGAGATGTAGTCGTTGCGCCCATAGATCTCGTCGTAGCCGACGATGCGAAACTTCATGGCCTCGCCCTCGTCGTTCTCGATTTCCACCCAGGCACCGAAAAACACCTTGCCTTCCTGCTGTGGCGAGTAGGCCACCACCTTCACATCTTCAAGGCGCTTGCGCAGGTAGCGCACCCGGCGGTCGATCTCGCGCAACAGCTTCTTGTTGTACTGGTAGTCCGCGTTCTCACTACGGTCGCCCAGCGACGCCGCCCAGGCAACTTTCTGGGTGATCTCCGGGCGGTACACCCGCCACAGGTGATCAAGCTCTTTCTTCAGCGCCTCATGGCCTTCCGTGGTGATGATGTTGGTACTCAACAGCGCACTCCTCAGCGGCGGGTAATCAGGCCTTGGCGCGCGATGCGGGTGAGATGACCGATGACTTCGGCGGCCTCTTCCGGCACCGGGGCCTGGATCACGGCCAGGTCGAAACGGTCAGCGCCATACTGCGCGAGGTGGCAACCGGTATCGGCGAACTGGATCAGGAAGGCACGCGCCTGCCCCTTGCGCCGGGACAGGCCTTCGAGGTGACGCAAAAGAGTGGGCTGATGCTGGCCGCCGAGCAGGATGCGCGGGGTGCGGGACGCCTGGCTGGCTGGCAAAGGGCTCAAACAGACACTGGTACGTGGGCAACTCATGGAGCTTCTCTCCGCCTCGCGAATCCCGCTGGGCAGCGGTGGGAGGCGTCACCGAACCAGCGCTTTAGCGGTATTTCGGATGACCCGGAGGGGGCTGTCCCGCGCCCCGCAAGTAGCTGTTTAAATCGGCGCAGGCGGTATGCTAGAGCGAGCAGCAGTAAGTTGCAAGCCGCAGGCACAAGCAGATCGATCCCGGGCTGCTCTTGCTTGCGGCTTGCGGCTGGCAACTCGCGGCGGGTTACCGGGCGATCAGGCGGTCCAGCGAGAACCGCCCGGCGCCTTCGATCAGCACTGCGACGGTACCGGCCAGCAACGCCAAGGCGAACTCATAGCCGTTGTTGGACATGAACAGGCCGTTACCGATATGCACCGAGAAGATCGCCACCGCCAGGGTCACGGTCAACGCCAGGGCCGCCGGGCGCGCCAGCAGGCCGACCAGCAGGGCCAGACCGCCGAAGAACTCGGCGCTACCGGACAGCAAGGCCATCAGGTAACCCGGAGCCAGCCCGATGCTTTCCATCCACTGGCCGGTGCCCTCCAGGCCATAGCCGCCAAACAGACCGAACAGTTTCTGCGCGCCGTGCGCCATGAAGATGATGCCGACCAGGATACGGATGACGCTGAGGCCAGCGCCGGCACGGGTGGAGACCAGCGCGTTGAGGATGGTGTGGTTCATGTCGAAGCGTCCTTGAAAGGGAAGTTGTGTTGAGATGGCGCCATCATAATCAGTTATGCAGATATGAAAACCGCAAAAAACCCAACATAACAATCGATAAAATCGATATTCTAGCGCTTCACCACAGGCTCCAGCTGAGCACGCTCCCGGTTGAAGGCCAGAAAGTACTTGTTCACGCTGTTGACGAAGTTGACCGGCCCCATGCCCACCTGCTCCATGGCAATGCGTTCGGTCTGGAAAAACCACTGGTTGCCGTTCAGCCCACGCCGCCGCGCTTCGGCGCGCATGGCCTGGACCCGTTCGGGGCCGAGGTTGTAGGCTGCCAGCACGAACGCCATGCGTTCACGCTCGTTGATCTTCGCGCTGGCAAAGAACTTGCGCCGGATCAGCGCCAGATAACGGGCGCTGGCCTGGACATTGCCATCCACCGTGGCAGTGTTGCTCACCCCCACGCGCTGCGCTGCCGAAGGCGTGATCTGCATCAGGCCATGGGCGCCGCCGGTGCCGCGAGCCGTCGGGTTGAGCGTCGATTCCTTGAAAGCCAGCGCGGCCAGGTTAAGCCAGTCGATCTGCTGTGCCTCAGCGTGTTTCTGCAGCACCGGCCGTAGCGCGTTGAGCCGCTGGCGGTCCTTGCTGGCCAGCGGGTTGTGCACCCGGTACTGGCGGCGGTAGATGCGCTCGAACGCGGCATCCTGGTTGTCCGGCGCTCGATAGCCCTGTAAAAAGCGGTCGACCGTTGCCAGCAACTGTGGCGCATCGCGGCCTACATACCAGCGCACGGCTTGCGGCGTCCCCAGCTGTACACGACTGTCCAGGCGCAGGCGCGGCATCACCCGGGCCCAGCGCCGGGCAATCGGCTGCTCGATCACGGTCAGGTGATAGATGCCGGCCTGGACCATCTCCAGCACGTCCTCCACTGCCAGGGTCGAGTCGACCCATTCCACCTTGATCGGCGCACGTTTACGCAGTGCCAACTGCTGGTTCAGCTGCTGGATCAGCGGGCCGGCGGCGCTGGCGCTGGTCAGCGCCACGGTGCGCCCGGACAACTGCTCGACGTGGCTGAAGCTGCGTTCACCCTTGCGCCCGACCAGCACCAGCGGCACCTGGTCGAGCACCGGCGCGCTGCTGCTGACGCTACGAACCGTGCCAGGGTCGAGCAGCTCGCCCGGTACGGCCAGGTCGCCCTCGCCACGCGCCAGGGCGCCCAGCAGTTGTTCCTTGGCGCGCGGAATCAATTTCAGCTGGATCTCCTGGCCGTCAGCGGCGCGGGCATTGAGGTAATGCTCCAGCGCGCGCAGGCGATAGTATTCGATGCCGACCGGCTCGCCCTTGACCTCACCCGAGCTGTTGCGGCTCTGGTTGACCAGCACCCGCAGCACCTGACTGCTGCGAATCTGTTGCAGGTCACGCACCTTGGCAGGAGGCGTGCTCTGCTGCGGTCCCGGCAGGCGCGCATGTGCCGGCCCGGTCAAGGCCAGACCAAGCGTCAGCAGTAGGATGAGCCAGCATCGCGGCATGCAGAATGTCCGTGGTCGGTGGCGACACCATGGGAAGCGCCGCCAAGTGAGAAAGACGGCAAAAGACCATGGCAACAGCATGAAGTTCTTGGTTTTTTTCGCAAAAACATGGTTTTTGCTATGCTGGCCGCCCCGCGGCACGAGGTAGCACCATGCAACTGATCGATATTGGCGTCAACCTGACCAACAGCAGTTTCCACGACCAGCAGGCAGCTGTCGTCGAGCGCGCCCTCGAAGCCGGCGTTACACAGATGATACTCACCGGCACCAGCCTGGCAGTCAGCGAGCAGGCGCTGGAACTGTGCCAGCAGCTGGATCCGAGCGCTGCCCACCTGTTCGCCACGGCGGGTGTGCACCCGCACGATGCCAAGGCCTGGGATGCCGCCAGCGAGCACCGGTTGCGCCAATTGCTGGCTGAGCCGCGTGTGCGCGCGGTGGGCGAATGTGGCCTGGATTTCAACCGCGACTTCTCCCCTCGCCCGCAACAGGAAAAAGCCCTGGAAGCTCAACTGGCACTGGCTGCCGAGCTGCACCTGCCAGTGTTCCTGCATGAGCGCGATGCCAGCGACCGTTTGCTGGCCATCCTCAAGGGCTACCGTGACCACCTGACCGGCGCGGTGGTGCACTGCTTCACCGGCGAGCGTGATGCGCTGTTCGCCTACCTGGACATGGACCTGCATATCGGCATTACCGGCTGGATCTGCGACGAGCGCCGCGGCACCCACCTGCATGGGCTGGTGGGCAACATTGCCGAAGGGCGGTTGATGCTGGAGAGCGATGCACCTTACCTGCTGCCGCGAAGCCTGCGACCCAAACCCAAGAACGGGCGCAACGAGCCGGCGTTCCTGCCAGAGGTGCTGCGCGAGGTCGCCTTGCATCGCGGGGAGTCGACCGAGCAGACGGCCGCGCATACCACGGCGACCGCGCGAGCTTTTTTCCAGATCCAGAGCTGACGCAATGAGGGCCTCGGATTTTTCTTGATGCACATCAACACCAGGTCAGGCTGACGCAGGCACAATGATGGCACCTTGCCAATATTGTTTTCGCTCAACTCAGAGAAGACCTGCCCATGGGTGCCTGGCTTAGCAATGTTTCCCTGAAGTACAAGTTCTGGGCCGTCAACGCGGTGGCCTTTGTCACGACCTTGCTGCTGGTGCTCTATGCCGTGCACCTCGAGCAGCGCGCCCGTGCCGAAGCAGCGCAGGCCCAGGCCGCCGCACAAGCGCAATTGCTGGCTGCCTGGCCAGCGGGTCAGCCGCTGCCGCGCGCGGCCAACGTCATCAGCTGGCCGGCAGGGCAAACGCCCAGCTTCGCCGGCGAGCCCCTCGATGGCCTGCGCAATGCTCTGGGCTGGGTCGAACTGCCAAGCGCCTGGCTCCTCGGCGACAACCCGTTGCGCGGCGCGCAGGTGCTGCGCAGCGGCACTCAACAGGTGGCGGTGCTGGCCCGGTCGCCAAGCCTGCGTCAGGTGTTCTTCGACCGTTTCAGCAACTACGCCGTGTGCGTGCTGATTCTCATGCTGGCCATGCTGGGTGCCTCGCAACTGCTGATCCGCTTCCTGCTCAGCCAGCTCAACACCCTCAAGGACGTGATGCTGCACGTGGAAAAAACCGGCGATCTGGCGGCCCGCGTGCCACTGGCCTGTGGCGACGAGGTCGGCCAGATGGCCGGGGCCTTCAATGCCATGCAGGCCACTTACCACCGGGTGGTCAGCACCGTCGCCCACACCGCCGCTCAACTGGATTCCGGTGCCGCGCGCCTGGCGGCGAGCATGAGCGACGTCCGCCACGGCATGCTTGGCCAGCAGAGCGAGACCGACCAGGCGGCTACTGCCATCAACGAAATGTCGGCGACTGTGCACCACATTGCCCAGCATGCCGGCGCCACCCGCGACCTGTCACAAACGGCTGACAGCCTGGCCGGTAGCGGTCAGGAGGTGGTCAGCCGGGTGCAAGATTCGATTTCCGGGCTGTCCAGCGGCGTGCAACAGACTGCGGAGATGATTCGCCAGCTCGCTGAAGACAGCCAGAAGATCAATGGCGTGGTCAACGTGATCCACAGCATCGCCGAGCAAACCAACCTGCTGGCACTGAACGCCGCCATCGAAGCCGCGCGCGCCGGCGACCTTGGACGCGGATTTGCCGTGGTGGCCGATGAAGTGCGCAACCTGGCCAAGCGCGTGCAAACCTCCACCGACGAAATCACCACCATGGTCTCGGCCCTGCAGTCAGGCACTCGCGATGCAGTGGAATTCATGCAGGAAAGCTCGTACAAGGCCGACGATTGTGTCAGGCAGGCGCGAGAGGCCGGTGAAGCACTGGCCGAGATTACCGGGGCCGTGGCACAGATGCGCGAAAGCAACACGCAGATCGCCGTGGCCGCCGAGCAGCAAAGCCAGGTGGCAGAAGAAATGAACCGTGCGGTGGTGAGCATCCGCGATGTCACCGAGCAGACCGTACAGCAGACTGTCGGCTCGGCCACCACCAGCAGCGAACTGGCGACGCTGGCCGGCGAACTGAACAAGGCTATTGGCCAGCTCAAGCTATAGTCACCATAGCCAGCCTCGATTGGCCCCCGTTCGGGGGCCGCACTAAGCTTTGGGCACAGCGAGAGGAAATGCCCATGAGCAAACGTCTGCCCAACCTGCCCGCCTGGCAATGGCGCGGCTACCATCAGAACCACCGCCACCCGACCAACCTGGTGCTGCACCTGATCGCCGTGCCGTTATTCATCCTTGGCGCGTTGCTGGTCCTGTCCGGGCTGCTCAGCCTGGATCTCGGCCAGCTTGCCGTCGGCATCATTGCCTTGATCGCCGGCCTGGGCCTGCAACGCCAGGGCCATCGGCTGGAGGCGGAACAGCCAGAGCCGTTCGCGGACCGCAAGGACGCCGTACAGCGCCTGCTCACCGAGCAGTTCATCACCTTTCCGCGCTTCGTGCTCAGCGGCGCCTGGTGGAAGGCCTGGCGCGAGCGACATAAACATCGCCGGTGATCCGGTGCGAGGCCGCTGCCCTGCGACGGTCGAGTCTGGCTAGGCGAAAACCGTCACAGTCTGGCGGCTCAACGCCAGCAACTCGCCTTGGGCCGTCCACAGTGCCGCGGCGGCATGCCCGTAACCATCGCGCGCATATTCGGTTTCCACGCGATAACGACACCAGTCGAGGCTCGACAACTGCGGGGCGGGCTGGACGAATTCAATGGTCCATGTCAGGGTGCTGCCCGCAGCGGGCTTCTTGAGGAACGGCATCAGGCTTGGCGGCCAGGCATCGACCAACGCCAGCAGGTGCGCCTCGCTGAGCGGCACTTCAGCCAACCCACGCAAACGCACCCAGCCGCCCATATGGCGCGACGGGTTGCCACTGAACGGAAGCCCGCCGACCGCCCAGCGCAAAGCCACGTGCTGCATGAACTCAGGGGTAATGCCTTTGACATGCGGCAACTCGGGGGCCGAATCGTCGAGCGCTTTCATGTCCATCGCCGGCAACGCCGGCACATCGACCACAGACGGCCGTCCCGTACCGAAATTGCCCTGCACCAGGGTCACCACCTGGCCATTCTGAACGGCACGCCCGAGCAAGGTACTGACCGCCTTGCCTTCGCGCAGCACCTCTGCCTCGAAGCGGATTGGCACATCCGCTGCCGCCGGTGCGACAAAACTGATAGCCAGTGACCGCACAGGGCGACCATCGGTGATTTTCCGGCGCATGGTCTCATACACCAGCGCCGCCATCAGCCCGCCGAACACGGCGCGCCCCTGAGCCCAGCTCGGCGGGATGCTGACTGCATCGGGGCTGGCCCGCACGGCGTCGAGCAATTGGTTGAAGTTCATAGGCTGGCTCCTGCATGCCGCGAAAGGTCTGCCCATCCTAGCCAGCAAGCCCTTGGCGATCAGCCCGCATATCGGTCATTTTTCGGGCTTTCGCCGCGCCAACGCCTGCTGCAGGGCATCCAGGGTCACATCCGACTGGTGCTCTGCCTCATGCAGCTCCTGCTCCCAGGCTGCCTTGCAAGGCGCCAGATCGCCCTGCTCGCGCGCCTGCAATAGCCATTGCAGACGATCATGCCAGTCACCCAGGTCGCCTTGGGCCTGCTTCAGCAGGCGCCGCAGTGCGTTGCCCGCATGGTCGAGCTGGGGGTAGGCCTCGTCGCCGTAGCGCGCGCGCTTGATCAGCAAGCGCAGGCGGTGGCGATCGTGTGCCGGGTCCTGCAGCGCCTGGCGCAGTTTGCGCCACTGTTTGACCAGGCGTTTGTCGATACGCTTTTCCAGCGCTTTGGTCAGGCCTTCGCGACCGGCCGCACGCAGGAACAGCGGAAACGCGTCGACAATCGCCAGCACCCGCGCCAATTGCGGGCTGTCAGCGACACTGGCGAATGTCCTGTCGCGCCCTTCCACGCGACGTTGCCCGGCCTCGGCAAAACCACGTCCGATCAGTTCGGCCGCCAGTACTTCGCGGTCACGCAGCGGCGTCGTCAGTGCCCCCAGCGCCCTGGCGGCATCCTCCAGCTGCTCGACCCCGGGCAACCCGCGCAATGGCCGCAGCAGGCTGCGCAGGCGCCGCAGCGTGGTGCGCAGGTCGTGCAGGGCCTCGCTGTCGGTGTCGGCAGCCAGGCGTTCGCGGCAGGCCAGCAGACGCACCTGCAAGGTCAGTATCTGGGCCACTACATGGTCGAGCATGGCAGGCATTCAACGATGCTCCCTGATCAGCGCCCGGCGCGGGACTCACGGATGTAGAAGCGCGCCTTCTCGGCTTTGCGGGTACAGCTTTCATAGCCTTCGAATTGCTGCTGGGTCTTGGCCCCGGTCAACAGCGACAGGGCCTTGGAATAGCTCACGGCACCGGCAAAGCCTTCGGCCTTGGCCAGGTCCAGCTCTTTCCAGGCAGCATCCAACTGGGTTGCGCAGCTCTCACGATAGGCCGTCTTGCCCGCACAGCCAGCAAGGGCCAAGGCAATCAGTGGAAGGCAGATCCAGGCTTTCATCAGTTATGACCTCAATGGGAAAAAACAGTGGCCGTTCGACGCTCCGGATGCTCAAAAGTGCCGCTCCCGGACAGCTTTGTCTTGCCAGTTTTATTACAGTAGCTCAGCGCGGTCTACATTGAAGCACAGGCAGCGATGGGTGCATTGTAGAACCAGGGTTGCACTGGCCGGGGAACATTCATGAGCAAACGCGTGGCACTGGTACTGGGATCGGGTGGAGCCCGAGGATATGCACACATCGGGGTGATCGAGGAAATCGAGCGACGCGGCTACGACATTGCCTGTATTGCCGGCTGCTCGATGGGCGCCGTGATCGGGGGGATCTACGCCGCGGGCAAGCTGGGAGAGTACCGCAACTGGATCGAGAGCCTCGACTACCTGGATGTGCTACGCCTGGTCGATGTCAGCTTTCGTCTCGGCGCGATTCGCGGCGACAAGGTGTTCGGGCAGATTCGCAAGATTGTCGGCGAGATCAACATCGAGCAATTGCGCATCCCTTACACGGCGGTTGCAGCCGACCTCACCAACCAGCAGGAGATCTGGTTCCAGGAAGGTTGCCTGCACCAGGCCATGCGCGCCTCGGCGGCCATCCCCAGCCTGTTCACGCCGGTGATGCAAGGCAACCGCATGCTGGTCGACGGCGGCATCCTCAACCCGTTGCCGATCGTACCGGTGGTGTCCAGCCACTGCGACCTGATCATTGCCGTCAACCTCAACGCCACCAACCAGAAGCAGTACCAGTTGCCGGTGATCGAACGCCCCGCCGCATTCAAGATGCGTTTCGATGCGTTGCTCAGCTCGCTGGGGTCACGCCTGCCGTTCCGGCGCAAGCCGGCAGAAGAGTTGATCCGCATCGAACAGGAAATCATCGCCGAAGGGCTTGCACCGCCAAACCCGTGGCTGGCCGATGCCGCCGCCCCGGAAGCCCAGCAGCCGGCAGCGGCGCCAGAACGCGAGGGCGCGCCCAAGTCGGCGACCGGCTCGTTCATCATCGACAACGTGGGGCCCGCTTCGCTGCTGGACCTGATCAACCAGAGTTTCGAGGTGATGCAGACGTCGTTGGCGCAGTACAAGATCGCGGGCTATCCACCGGATGTGCTGATCAACGTGCCCAAGCGGGTATGCCGGTTTTTCGAGTTCTACAAGGCGCCTGAGCTGATTGCCCTGGGGCGAGAGATTGCGCGGGATACGCTGGATAATCATGAAGGGGTGAAGCGCTAGGCCGGAACAGGCGGCAGAGATAGAACAGGCCGCACTAGGCGGCCTGTCCGTTCATCCGTCCATCACCTTAGTAGCGGGTGATGTCGGCTTTGGCTTCCAGTTGCTTGCGGTAGGCCGCAAAGTCCTGCTGGCCAGCACGCGACGCGAGGTAGCGGCGAATCTGCTGCTTCTCTTCATCGGTAGCGGTAGCGCCTTCGTTGACGCCTTTGAGCTGCAGTACTACCAGGCTACCGTCACGCAGCACCACGCTGCCATACACCGGCTTGTCCTTGGATTGCGGCTTGGCCAGGCGGAACAGCGCTTGCAGCTCGGCCGGGTCAATGCCGTCCGCGCCGCGGGTGACCGCCTCGTAAGCCTTCCAGCCCTGCCCTTCGTGCACGCCAGCAGCGCTGACGGAACCGTCACGCAGGCCGGCAATCAGCTTGTCGGCCTTGGCCTTGAGCTCGGCAGTGGCCTTTTCTTTGGCCAGGTGTTCGCGAATGTTGTTGGCCACCGCGTCCAGCGGCAGTTGCGCCGGCTTGCGGTGCTCCTTGACGCGCAGCACCACGGTGGTTTCCGGGTCGAGTTCGATGGCAGTGCTGTTGGCACCCTCATCCAGCACTTCTTCGGAGAACGCAGCCTGCACCACCGAACGGTTGGCAGTGATGCCTTCGCCGCCCTCACGACCGAAGGCTGCAGAGGTATGCACCTTCAGGTTCAGGTCCTGGGCCGGCTGGGCCAGGTCGGAGGCCTCGTAGGCAGCATCCTGCAACTGCTTGCTGGCATCGACGTAACGCTGCTCGACCAGGGGAATCTTCAGGTCCCGGGTCAGCTTGTCCTTGAGGCTGGCAAAGCTCGGTACTTCCGGCGCCTGCACGCCCAGCAGCTTGATCAGGTGATAGCCGAACTGGGTACGCACCGGCGCGGACACCTGCCCATCCTGCAGTTTGTACAGGGCATCCTCGAACGCCGGGTCATAAACACCTGGGCCGGCGAAACCAAGGTCACCACCGCTACCGGCCGAACCAGGGTCCTGCGAGAACTCCTTGGCCAGTGCGGCAAAGTCCTCACCCTTGGCCAGGCGCTGCGCGATCTCTTCGGCACGGGCCTTGGCCTGGGCGTCGGTGACCTTGTCGTTGACCTCGATCAGGATGTGCGCAGCGTGACGCTGCTCGGCGAGGTTGGCGATTTCCTTCTCGTACTGGGCCTTGAGCTCTTCGTCGCTCACCTTGACCTGGTCGAAGAACGCCGACTTCTTCAGCTCGACGTAGTCGATCACAACCTGGTCAGGCGACATGAACTCCTTGGCGTGCTGGTCGTAGTGCGCCTTGACTTCTTCATCGCTGACCTTGACCGCAGCCGGGTCGGCCTTGAAGGTCAGGGAGGCGAAGTCACGGGTCTGCTTCTCGAGGCGGGCAAAGGCATCGACCTGCTGGTCAGTGACGAAGCTGCTGCCGGCCAGGCCGGTGCGCAACTGGCCAATGAGCATTTCCTCGGCCAGCATGTCGCGGAACTGCATGCGGCCGTAGCCCATCTGGCGGATGACCTGGTCGAAGCGGTCGGCGCTGAACTTGCCGTCCACCTGGAATTCCGGTGTCTGCAGGATGACCTGGTCCAGCGCAGCCTCGGAGAAGGCGAACTTGGCGTCTTCGGCGCCTTGCAACAGCAGCTTGCGGCTGATCAGGCCTTTGAGTGCCTCTTCACGCAGCAACTTGTCATCCAGCAACGCCGGGTCGAAATCCTTGCCCAACTGTTGCATCAGCTGGCGGCGCTGCATGTCGGCCGCCTGGCTCAACTCGTTCTGGCTGATGGTCTGGCCATTCACCTTGGCGGCGTCCTGGCTATGAGTAGCGGCCTGGAAAATGGCTTCGAAGCCGGTCAACGCCATCAAAACGACAATAAGGCCGATGATGGTCTTGGCAATCCAACCTTGTGAATTGTCCCTGATATTTTGCAGCATGCGTCCCCCAGAAACGGCTGTACCACTGCGTCGACAACCGCGGAGCGTGGGTAGAAACCTGATAAAAGAAAGGCGCATCCGAGGATGCGCCTTTTCTTAGCAAACGTGTCAGGCGGGAACGTTTGCGCCCCCGCCGTCAGCGTGCTCGGACCTGGCCAGGCCGGGTCCGGCTGAAGAGACGACTTAGTTGACGGCGTCTTTCAGGCCTTTGCCAGCCTTGAAACCTGGAACCTTGGCGGCTGCGATCTTGATTGCCTTACCGGTTTGCGGGTTGCGGCCGGTGCGCTCAGCGCGCTCCTTGACCGAGAAGGTACCGAAGCCAACCAGTACCACATCGTCACCTTGCTTCAGGGCGCCGGTGACGGATTCGATGACTGCGTCCAGCGCACGGCCGGCTACAGCTTTCGGGATGTCAGCAGATGCGGCGATAGCGTCAATCAGTTCCGACTTGTTCACTCTAAGTCCCCTTATTTCTCAATTGAGTTTGTTTCTAAGTATGTAATGAAAAGCTTATGAAACGTGCGCTGGGTGGCCTGATGACACTAGCGTGCCGCTTTATAGCAAGGCCCCGAAAAAACTGTCAAGGAACGCCCCCCAGCCAGAAACTACTAGTGCGTGCTGATTCTTTCCTTAGCATCGCCGTCGCGCTTTTCATCTTTCGCGACAATCTCCGGAGCCACATCTGGCAAGGGCTCCGGGGCGTATTGCAGCGCAATTTGCAGGACTTCGTCAATCCATTTGACCGGTTTGATCTGTAGATCCTGTTTGATATTTTCCGGAATCTCCTTCAGATCGCGAACATTCTCCTCGGGAATGATCACCGTCTTGATACCGCCACGGTGTGCCGCCAGCAGTTTTTCCTTCAAACCGCCAATCGCCAACACCTGGCCACGCAGGGTGATTTCGCCGGTCATCGCCACGTCGGCCCGAACCGGAATCTGCGTCAGCGCCGAGACCAACGCCGTGCACATGCCGATACCAGCGCTCGGGCCGTCTTTCGGCGTGGCGCCTTCAGGCATGTGGATGTGCACGTCGTGCTTCTCGTGGAAGTCGGCGGCGATCCCCAGGCTGCGGGCGCGGCTGCGCACCACGGTCTGTGCGGCGGTAATCGATTCGACCATGACATCGCCCAGCGAACCGGTCTTGATCAACTGGCCCTTGCCAGGGATGACCACGGCTTCGATGGTCAGCAGCTCGCCACCGACCTGGGTCCAGGCCAGGCCGGTGACCTGGCCGATCTGGTCCTGCTGCTCGGCCAGGCCATAGCGGAACTTGCGCACGCCCAGCAGGTGCTCCAGCTGCTCGCTGGCGACCTTGACCTTGACCTGCTTCTGCCCGGCATGTTCCTTGACCACCTTGCGGCAGACCTTGGCAATTTGCCGCTCCAGCCCACGCACACCCGCTTCGCGAGTGTAGTAGCGGATGATGTCGCGAATCGCCGAAACGTCGACCTCCAGCTCTTCCTTTTTCAGGCCGTTGGCCTTGACCTGCTTGGGCACCAGGTACTTGACCGCAATGTTGATCTTCTCGTCCTCGGTGTAGCCCGGCAGGCGGATGACTTCCATCCGGTCGAGCAGCGCCGGCGGAATGTTCATCGAGTTCGAGGTGCACAGGAACATCACGTCCGACAGGTCGTAGTCGACCTCCAGATAATGATCGTTGAAATTGTGGTTTTGCTCGGGGTCGAGCACTTCGAGCAGTGCCGAGGCCGGATCGCCACGCATGTCGCTGCCCATCTTGTCGATTTCGTCCAGCAGGAACAGCGGGTTGCGTACACCCACCTTGGTCATCTTCTGGATCAGGCGACCAGGCATGGAACCGATGTAGGTCCGGCGGTGACCGCGGATCTCGGCCTCGTCACGCACGCCACCCAGGGCCATGCGCACGAACTTGCGGTTGGTGGCCGCAGCGATCGACTCGGCCAGCGAGGTCTTGCCGACGCCAGGCGGGCCGACCAGGCACAGTACCGGGCCACGGATCTTCTTGACGCGCTTCTGCACGGCAAGATATTCGAGAATGCGGTCCTTGACCTCTTCCAGCCCATAGTGGTCGGCATCGAGGATTTCCTCGGCCTTGGCCAGGTCCAGGCGCACTTTGCTCTGGGCCTTCCACGGCACCTGCACCAGCCAGTCGAGGTAGGAGCGGACCACGGTGGCCTCGGCCGACATCGGCGACATCTGCTTGAGCTTGTTCAGCTCGGCCTGGGCCTTGGCCAGGGCATCCTTGGGCAGGCCAGCGGCTTCGATGCGCTTTTTCAGCTCTTCGACTTCGTTGTGGCCTTCGTCGCCATCGCCGAGCTCTTTTTGAATGGCTTTCATCTGCTCATTCAGGTAGTACTCGCGCTGGCTGCGCTCCATCTGCTTCTTGACCCGACCGCGAATGCGTTTCTCAACCTGCAACAGATCGATTTCGGCATCCAGCAGCGCCAGCACATGCTCGACACGGGTCGGCAGGTCGACGATTTCGAGAATTTCCTGCTTCTGCTCGATCTTCAAAGCCATGTGCGCGGCCATGGTGTCGACCAGGCGCCCAGGCTCTTCGATGCTGTTCAGCGACGACAGCACCTCGGCAGGGACTTTCTTGCCCAATTGCACGTACTGCTCGAACTGCGACAGCAGGGTGCGCACGAAGACTTCCGATTCACGCTCGGCGGCATCGGCTTCGTCGATCAGGGAAACCTCGGCACGGATGTGCCCTTCTGCTTCGCTGAAGCGCTCTACGGCGCCACGCTGCTCGCCCTCGACCAGCACCTTGACGGTGCCATCGGGCAGTTTCAACAGCTGCAGCACGGTGGCAACGGTACCGACGCGATACAGAGCGTCTTCGCCCGGGTCATCGTCGGCCGGGTTTTTCTGGGCCAGCAGGAGGATCTGCTTGTCGCCCGTCATCGCCGCCTCAAGGGCTTCGATGGACTTTTCGCGCCCCACGAACAGCGGGATGACCATGTGCGGGTAAACAACGACATCGCGCAATGGCAAAAGAGGCAAGTCGAGGGTGGTCTTCATGATTTCGCCTCTACAGCGGCCTTGTGGCCGGAAACCGGTGGAAATGATGCTTGGAGCTAATGTGGGGGCATGCCTGGGAAATTACAAGCGCTAGCGCAGGAAAAGCAGAAAGGGGCCCGTAGGCCCCCTTCTTGCTCGCAACCGTCAGCGGCCATCGCCTGGATCAGGCGTCCGGCGCAGCCTTGGCCTGCGGCTCGCTGTTTTCGTAGATCATCAGCGGCTGCGAAGTACCCTCGATGACGCTCTCGTCGATCACCACCTTGCTGACATCCTTCTTCGAAGGAATCTCGTACATGGTGTCGAGCAGCACGCCTTCGAGGATCGAACGCAGGCCACGGGCGCCGGTCTTGCGCTCCAGGGCCTTGCGCGCAACGGCCTTGAGCGCATCGCTGCGGAACTCGAGGTCGACGCTTTCCATCTCGAACAGCTTGGCATACTGCTTGGTCAGGGCGTTCTTCGGCTCGGTGAGGATCTGCATCAGCGCAGCCTCATCCAGCTCGTCGAGGGTTGCCAGTACCGGCAGACGACCGACGAATTCCGGGATCAGGCCAAACTTGACCAGATCGTCCGGCTCGACCTCACGCAGGGACTCGCCAACCTTCTTGCCTTCTTCCTTGCTGCGTACTTCGGCGCCAAAACCGATGCCACCCTTGGTGGAGCGGTTCTGGATGACCTTTTCCAGGCCCGAGAAGGCGCCACCGCAGATGAACAGGATGTTGCGGGTATCAACCTGCAGGAATTCCTGTTGCGGGTGCTTGCGGCCGCCCTGCGGCGGTACCGAGGCTACGGTGCCTTCGATCAGCTTCAGCAGTGCCTGCTGCACGCCCTCGCCCGAAACGTCACGGGTGATGGACGGGTTGTCCGACTTGCGCGAGATCTTGTCGATCTCGTCGATGTAGACGATGCCCATCTGGGCCTTTTCCACGTCGTAGTCGCACTTCTGCAACAGCTTCTGGATGATGTTCTCGACGTCCTCACCCACGTAACCGGCTTCGGTCAGGGTGGTGGCGTCAGCAATGGTGAACGGTACGTTCAACAGACGTGCAAGGGTTTCGGCGAGCAGGGTCTTGCCCGAGCCGGTCGGCCCGATGAGCAGGATGTTGCTCTTGCCGAGTTCGACTTCGTCACCCTTCTTGTCACGCTGGTTCAGGCGCTTGTAGTGGTTGTATACCGCTACGGCCAGCACCTTTTTCGCGCGCTCCTGACCAATTACGTACTGGTCCAGGATGCCGCTGATTTCTTTCGGCGATGGTAATTTGTGCGCGCTGCTTTCGGCCTGGGCTTCCTGCACCTCCTCACGGATGATGTCATTGCACAGGTCGACGCACTCGTCGCAGATAAATACCGAGGGCCCGGCAATCAATTTGCGCACTTCGTGCTGGCTTTTGCCGCAGAAGGAGCAATAGAGCAATTTGCCGCTGTCCTCGCCGTTACGGGTGTCAGTCATTCGATCGATCCAATCCGGTAGGCTTGCAACACAAGATGAAGGCAATTGCGGGCTTTTTCAAGTCCGCAGGTAGGCGCTTTCCGCACCCACCTGCTCTGGCACCCCGGTTCAGGAGGCCAGTTGCCGCTTGTCGTAGACCGAGTCGATCAGGCCGTACTCGGCCGCGCGCGAGGCGCTCATGAAGTTGTCACGCTCGGTGTCACGCTTGATGGTTTCGAGGTCCTGGCCGGTGTGATAGGCCAGCAGCTCGTTCAGACGGGCCTTGATATTGAGGATCTCCTGGGCGTGGATCTCGATATCGGTGGCCTGACCCTGGAAGCCGCCCAGCGGCTGGTGGATCATCACGCGCGAATTCGGCAGGCAGTGGCGCTTGCCCTTGGCACCTGCGGCCAGCAGGAAGGCACCCATGCTGCAGGCCTGGCCGATGCAGATGGTCGAGACGTCCGGCTTGATGAACTGCATGGTGTCGTAGATCGACATGCCGGCGGTAACGGAACCGCCCGGCGAGTTGATGTACAGATGGATATCCTTGTCCGGGTTTTCTGCTTCCAGGAACAGCAGTTGCGCCACGACGAGGTTGGCCATGTAGTCCTCTACCGGGCCAACCAGGAAGATCACACGCTCCTTCAACAGGCGCGAGTAGATGTCGTAAGCGCGTTCGCCACGGGCGGACTGCTCGATAACCATCGGGACCAGGCCGCCTGCGGCCTGGATGTCAGAGCTCTGCTGAATATAAGAATTGCGGGACATGTCCTGCGCTCACTCCCAAATAGTCATGGCTTGAATACGCACAAGCCAGCTCGAAGGCTGGCTTGTGGGGGTTTCCTACGAGAGAAGCCTGTTACTCAGCGGCGGCAGGAGCCTGTGCTGGCTTAACGGCATCTTCGTACGAGACCGACTTGTCGGTCACAGTCGCTTTCTGCAGAACAGTATCTACAACTTGCTCTTCCAGCACAACCGAACGGACTTCGTTCAGTTGCTGGTCGTTCTTGTAGTACCAGGCGATAACCTGCTCAGGCTCCTGGTAGGCTGAGGCCATTTCCTCGATCATTTCGCGAACCTTGCCTTCATCCGGCTTCAGTTCGAACTGCTTGACCACTTCGGCGACGATCAGGCCCAGGACCACGCGACGCTTGGCTTGCTCTTCGAACAGCTCGGCCGGCAGTTGCTCAGGCTTGATGTTGCCACCGAACTGCTGAACAGCCTGCACGCGCAGACGGTTGACTTCGTTTTCCAGCAGCGCTTTCGGTACTTCAATCGGGTTGGCGGCCAGCAGACCGTCCATGACCTGGTTCTTCACCTTGGCCTTGATGGCCTGGCGCAGTTCACGCTCCATGTTCTTGCGAACTTCGGCGCGGAAGCCTTCCAGGGTGGTTTCCTTGATGCCGAACTGGGCGAAGAATTCCTCGTTCAGTTCTGGCAGCACCGGGGCAGCAACGCTGTTGACGGTGATGGTGAACTCGGCGGCCTTGCCGGCCAGGTCCAGGTTCTGGTAGTCCTCGGGGAAGGTCACGTTGACAACGCGCTCTTCACCCGCCTTGGCGCCAACCAGGCCGTCTTCGAAGCCCGGGATCATGCGGCCGGAGCCCAGCACCAGCTGGGTACCCTTGGCCGAACCGCCGGCGAACACTTCACCGTCGACCTTGCCGACGAAGTCGATGTTGACCTGGTCGTCTTTCTGCGCAGCGCGCTCGACGGCCTCGAAACGGGTGTTCTGCTTGCGCAGCACTTCCAGCATGTTGTCCAGGTCGGCTTCAGCCACTTCGGCGCTCAGGCGCTCGACGCTGATCGACTCGAGGCCGGCAACGGTGAACTCAGGGAACACTTCGAAGATGGCGACGAATTCCAGGTCCTTGCCCTTCTCGAAGGACTTCGGCTCTACCGCAGGGGCACCAGCCGGGTTCAGCTTCTGCTCGACGATGGCCTCGTAGAAGGAAGCCTGGACCAGATCACCGAAAGCCTCTTGACGGGCATCGGCCTCGAAGCGCTGACGGATCACGCTCATCGGCACCTTGCCTGGGCGGAAGCCTGCAACCTTGGCGCGCTTGGCAGTCTGTTGCAGACGCTTGTTGACTTCGTTCTCGACGCGCTCGGCCGGAACGGCGATGGTCATGCGGCGCTCGAGAGCGGAAGTGTTTTCAACAGAAACTTGCATGGATATTCCTCGTTGCACAGACGTTAGCCGGCGTTAGCCCGACTCCAGAATCAAGGGCAAGCATTCTAGTGAGTCGCGCAGCAGAAGTCACCCCACCCGGGACGATGGGAAGCCACGCCGGTCGATTAGCTTTCAAGGCCCGTACGGCATGCCGCGGGGCCTGTTTCAAAAAGGGCTGCACGGCGCCTTGGGCGCCCCACAGCCGAAATACCTTGTCAAACAACTGCCGCGACGAATTCGCTTCCTTTATTCAGGATCGATCTCGTTGAACTGGCAGTACTCTTCCCATTCCATCCCCAGCGCTTCAGCCACCTCGCGGTGTGTCTCCAGGCGCATGGCCTGCAGTTGCTCAGGGGTTTCGGCGATCAGTTGCAGGGCCAGCTCCCAAGGCTGAATGCCCTGCTCCTCGGCTGCATCTTCGAAGGCCCACTCGATCTGCTGGGCCTGCTCACGCGCATCCAGCTCGCGGATCTCTTCGAGCAGTTGCGGATTGGCCTCGGCAAAACGCTGCAGCGCCAGTGCCTGACGGGCTTCTTTTGCGATCATCGGGTTGTTCCTCTGCCGGCCAGCTGGGCCGGTGCTTCAACCGGCTGAAATCTAACAGCTTTTATTGGGGTGCTACCAGAGGATTGCAAGGGGGAGATTGAGTTTAATGGCTGCGAAGCTCATGGCCTGAGCCTTGTAGCGCCCGCGGGACCGAGCGCCGCGCGGACACTTGATAACACAGCCACCAAAACCATCAAGGCACACACCCCAGAAACAACAAAGGCGCCCAGTCTCACGACCAAGGCGCCTTCGAAGAATATGGGGTGGACGATGGGAATCGAACCCACGACAACTGGAATCACAATCCAGCGCTCTACCAACTGAGCTACGCCCACCATATAGCGGTCTTGCGGTACAACCTTACAGAAGCATGGTGCGGACGAAGAGACTCGAACTCTTACAGCTTGCGCCGCTGGAACCTAAATCCAGTGTGTCTACCAATTTCACCACGTCCGCGTAACGCTTAAAACAAAGGCGCCAGATGCTATCGCGGCGCCTTTGAAGAATATGGGGTGGACGATGGGAATCGAACCCACGACAACTGGAATCACAATCCAGCGCTCTACCAACTGAGCTACGCCCACCATATTGCATTACAACCACTTGTTGCCAAAGCTGCCTAATGGCGCACCCGGCAGGACTCGAACCTGCGACCATCCGCTTAGAAGGCGGATGCTCTATCCAGCTGAGCTACGGGCGCTTAAGCTTGAAGCCTAACCGAACGAGACCTTAACAGGTAACTGTCAAACCACTCATTCTGCCCGACTTCGCCAACCAGTGCTAGGCTGTGCCCGACAAGTGCGGCGAATCTTATAGGCGAGCCTGAATGTCGTCAACACCTTTCTCAAAAAAATTTAAATTATTTAAGGGCTTAGGGGATTTGCCCGACCACCCGCCTTTGCCCTTGGCCCGTGTCGTGCGAGAATGCGCCCTCTTTAATTGTTTCCTTCTCGATGGTTAATCACGCGTCTATGACTGCACACCTAATCGATGGCAAGGCGATCGCCGCCAGCCTGCGCCAGCAGATCGCTCAACGTGTCGTGGAGCGTCGCCAGCAAGGCCTGCGTACACCCGGCCTGGCAGTGATCCTGGTCGGCACCGACCCCGCCTCCCAAGTCTATGTCTCGCACAAGCGCAAGGACTGCGAAGAGGTCGGTTTCATTTCGCAGGCGTTCGACCTGCCCAGCGACACCACGCAGCAGGCCCTGACCGAGCTGATCGACCGCCTCAATGACGACCCGGCCGTCGATGGCATCCTCCTGCAACTGCCGCTGCCGGCGCACCTGGACGCCTCGCTGCTGCTCGAACGCATTCGCCCGGACAAGGACGTGGACGGTTTCCATCCGTACAACATCGGCCGCCTGGCCCAACGCATCCCGCTGCTGCGCCCGTGCACGCCGAAGGGCATCATGACCCTGCTGGAAAGCACTGGCCAGGACCTGTACGGCATGAACGCGGTCATCGTCGGCGCATCCAACATCGTGGGCCGCCCGATGGCCATGGAACTGCTGCTGGCCGGCTGCACCGTGACGGTCTGCCACCGCTTCACCAAGGACCTGGCCGGCCATGTCGGGCGCGCCGACCTGGTGGTCGTGGCTGCCGGCAAGCCGGGCCTGGTCAAGGGCGAATGGATCAAGCAAGGGGCCATCGTCATCGACGTCGGCATCAACCGCCAGGACGACGGCAAGCTGGTCGGCGACGTGGTCTACGAGACCGCCCTGCCGCGCGCGGGCTGGATCACCCCGGTGCCGGGTGGCGTCGGGCCGATGACCCGGGCATGCCTGCTGGAGAACACCCTGTATGCGGCGGAAGAGCTGCACAAATAACACCGCGTGATATGAAAACGGCACCTCTGACAGGTGCCGTTTTTTCCTGACCTTTGTCGGTGACTGACCCGGCCTTTTCGCGGGTGAACCCGCTCCCACAGGATGCGCGCCGTCCCAGAAGATGGCGCTCGCTCTGTGGGAGCGGGTTTACCCGCGAAGAAGCCAGCGCGGTGCTCAGCCGATCATTTCCTGGCCGCCTCCCACGACTTGAGCAGTTCGCTGTAGCTGACGGTCTCGCCCTTGGGCTTCTCGTTGGCCAGTTTCGGTTTCGGTGCACCAGGCTGGTCGAACCAGTACTGGGCATCCTTCTCCGGGTTCAACTTCGGCGCGCAGGTGGCCTGGGCGTTGGAACGCTGCAAGCGCTCCATCATCCGGTCCTGGTCGCGGGCCAGGCCGTCCAGGGCCTCCTGCGGGGTTTTCTCGCCGCTCGCCACCTCGGCGATATGGCTCCACCACAACTGCGCCAGGCGCGGATAATCCGGCACGTTGGTACCGGTCGGGGTCCACTGTACCCGCGCCGGGCTGCGATAGAACTCCACCAGCCCGCCCAGCTTGGGCGCCAAGTCGGTCATCGCCTGGGAGTTGATGTCCGATTCACGAATCGGCGTGAGGCCGACGATGGTCTTTTTCAGCGACACGGTCTTGGATGTGACGAACTGGGCGTACAACCAGGCCGCCAGTCGTTGCTTCTCCGGGGTAGACTTGAAGAAGGTCCATGAACCGGTGTCCTGGTAGCCCAGCTTCATCCCCTCCTCCCAGTACGGCCCCTTCGGCGACGGCGCCATGCGCCACTTCGGCGTGCCATCGGCATTGACCACTGGCAAGCCGGGCTTGGTCATGTCGGCGGTGAACGCGGTGTACCAGAAGATCTGCTGGGCAATGTTGCCCTGGGCGGGCACCGGGCCTGCCTCGGAGAAGGTCATGCCCTGGGCTTCCTTGGGCGCATAGGCACGCATCCAGTCCACGTACTTCTGCGTGGCATAGACCGCAGCCGGGCCGTTGGTGTCGCCACCGCGAGTCACGCTGGAACCCACCGGGTGGCAGTCCTCCACACGAATGCCCCATTCGTCCACCGGCAGGCCGTTGGGCAGGCCCTTGTCGCCGCCACCGGCCATGGAGAACCAGGCGTCGGTGAAGCGCCAGCCCAGCGACGGGTCTTTCTTGCCATAGTCCATGTGGCCATAGACGCGCTTGCCGTCGATTTCCTTGACGTCTTCGGTGAAGAACCGGGCAATGTCCTCGTAGGCCGACCAGTTCACCGGTACACCCAGCTCGTAACCGTACTTTTCCTTGAACCTGGCCTTCAGCTCGGGCCGTTCGAACCAGTCGGCACGGAACCAGTACAGGTTGGCGAACTGCTGGTCGGGCAACTGGTAGACCTTGCCATCAGGCGCGGTGGTGAAGGAGATGCCGATGAAGTCCTTCAGGTCGAGGGTCGGCGAGGTGTAGTCCTTGCCCTCGTTGGCCATCAGGTCGGTGATTGATTCCACCTTGCCATAGCGAAAGTGCGTACCGATCAGGTCGGAATCGTTAACCCAGCCATCATAGATGTTCTTGTCCGACTGCATCTGGGTCTGCAGCTTTTCCACCACGTCGCCTTCCTGCAGCAGGTCGTGGGTCAGCTGGATACCGGTGATTTCACTGAAGGCCTTGGCCAGCACCTTGGACTCGTACTCATGGGTAGTGATGGTTTCGGACACTACATTGATCTTCATCCCACGGAACGGCTCGGCTGCCTTGATGAACCACTGGAGTTCGGCGAGTTGCTGTTCAGGGGTAAGGGTCGACGGCTTGAACTCGCTGCCGATCCATTTCTTCGCCGCGTCCTCGTACTGGTCGGCCCAGGCTGTGCCCTGCATGCTGGCCAGCACCAGCAACACGGCCAGGGTCAAATGTCGCCTGTTGTACTTGTTGTCGAACATTGTGATCTCCCGTTTCAGTTATCCCACAGGGCCGCTCGCTCAGCCCCAGCGCAGTACCACCAGCAGCCACACCAAAGACAGCAGCGAGGCCACCCACAATGGCCACTCGCTGACACCAACCACCAGCAGATGCAGGTAGGCGCAAGCCAGCAGGCCGATGAACAAGCGGTCGCCACGGCTGGTAACCAGTGGTAGAAAGCCGCGTCGCTCCACGCAAGGCCGGCGCAGCTCGAGCAAGGTCATGCCCAGCAGCAGTACAGCCACGGCGGCGAAGAACAACGCCGTCGGCAAGGTCCAGGCCATCCACTCCATGCCCTACCCTCCTCAGACCCGGCCAAGGGCAAAGCCCTTGGCCACATGGTTGCGAACGAACCAGATCACCAGCATGCCGGGCAGGATGGTCAGAACGCCTGCCGCTGCCAGCACACCCCAGTCGATACCCGATGCCGACACGGTACGGGTCATCACCGCGGCGATCGGCTTGGCATTCACCGAGGTCAGCGTGCGCGCCAGCAACAGTTCGACCCAGGAGAACATGAAGCAGAAGAACGCCGTGACGCCGATGCCGGAGCCGATCAGTGGAATAAAAATTTTCATAAAGAAGCGCGGGAAGCTGTACCCATCGATGTAGGCCGTTTCGTCGATTTCCTTCGGCACACCCGACATGAAGCCCTCCAGGATCCACACCGCCAGCGGCACGTTGAACAGGCAGTGGGCCAGGGCCACGGCGATGTGGGTGTCGAACAGGCCGATCGACGAGTACAGCTGGAAGAACGGCAGCAGGAACACCGCCGGCGGTGCCATGCGGTTGGTCAGCAGCCAGAAGAACAGGTGGCGGTCGCCGAGGAAGCGGTAGCGCGAGAAGGCGTACGCCGCCGGTAGCGCCACCAGCAGCGAAATCAGCGTGTTCAGGCACACGTAGTACAGCGAGTTGATATAACCGCTGTACCAGCTGGCATCGGTGAAGATCACCCGGTAGTTGTCGAGGGTGAATGCCTGCGGCCACAGGGTCAGGCTACCGAGGATCTCGGTATTGCTCTTGAACGACATGTTCAGCAGCCAGTAGATCGGCACTAGCAGGAAGAAAAAGTACAGCAGCAGGGCCAGCGATTTGCGCGTGCTCATGGCCTAGTCCTTGTCGGCATGGGTCATGGCTGTGTAGAACAGCCACGACACCAGCAGGATGATCAGGAAGTACACCAGCGAAAACGCCGCCGCCGGGCCCAGGTCGAACTGGCCCACAGCCATGCGCGTGAGGGTCTGGCTGAGGAAGGTGGTCGCGTTGCCGGGCCCGCCGCCGGTCAGCACGAAGGGCTCGGTGTAGATCATGAAGCTGTCCATGAAGCGCAGCATTACCGCGATCAGCAACACGTTCTTCAGCTTCGGCAACTGTATATGGCGGAACACCGCCCAGCCCGAGGCGCGGTCGATGCGCGCGGCCTGGTAATACACGTCGGGGATGGCGCGCAGGCCTGAATAGCACAGCAGCGCGACCAGCGAGGTCCAGTGCCAGACGTCCATCACCAGCACGGTGAGCCAGGCGTCGAACGGGTCGCCGGCGTAGTTGTAGCTGACCCCCAGCCTGGCGAGCGTGGCGCCGAGCAAACCGATGTCGGCACGGCCGAAGATCTGCCAGATGGTGCCGACCACGTTCCATGGGATCAGCAACGGGATGGCCATGACGATCAGGCACACCGACGCCATGCGCCCCTTGGTCGGCATGGTCAGGGCAATGCCGATGCCCAACGGGATCTCGATCAGCAGCACGCAGGCGGAATAAATGAACTGGCGCAGCAACGCCTCATGCAGCGCTGGGTCGCGCAGCACCTGGCGGTACCAGTCGGCACCGACGAAGTAGCGGTTGGACTGGTCGAAAATATCCTGCACCGAGTAGTTGACCACGGTCATCATCGGCACCACGGCACTGAATGCCACCAGCAGAAACACCGGCAGCACCAGCCACCAGGCCTTGTTGTTGGGCACCTTGTTCATGGCGCGACCTCCAGCAGCACATCGTCGAGGTACAGCATCAACCACTGCGTCGGCAGGCTGACCCAGGCCTGAGCCAAAGGCAGTGGGCGGTCCTCAGCCTGGCGCGCCTTGAGCGCGACGCCGCCCAGCTCTAGGGTGACAATGCGGTAGGTGCCCAGGTCCTCGACGTCCAGCACCCGTGCCGGGTAGGCATCATCGAACGGGCTGTCCCACAGCTGCACGAACTCGGGGCGGATGCCGACCTGCAAGCGCCCGCCTGCCGTCGCCGCCAGACGCTCACGCAAGCCATCCGGCAGTGGCAGGTGGATATCGCCGAAGCTCACCCCGTCCGCCTCGGCACGCACCTCGATCAGGTTCATCCCCGGGCTGCCGATGAAGTAGCCGACGAAGGTGTGCCGCGGCCGCTCGAACAGCTCGCGCGGGGTGCCGAACTGGACAATGCGCCCACCGTGCATTACCGCGATCTTGTCGGCAAAAGTCGAGGCTTCCAGCTGGTCGTGGGTGACGTAGATCATGGTGATGTTGAACTGCTCGTGGATCTGCTTGAGCTTGCGCCGCAGCTTCCACTTCAGATGCGGGTCGATCACCGTCAGTGGCTCGTCGAACAGGATCGCCGACACGTCGTCGCGCACCAGGCCACGGCCCATGGAGACTTTCTGCTTTTCGTCGGCACTGAGGTTGCGCGCCTTCTTGCGCAACGCCGCGGTCAGGTCGAGCACCTCGGCAATCTCCTCCACCCGGGTGCGCACGCGGGCTTCGTCGAGCCCCTGGTTGCGCAGGGGAAACGCCAGGTTGTCGTACACCGACAGGGTGTCGTACACCACTGGAAACTGGAACACCTGGGCGATGTTGCGCGCCTGCGGCGGCAACTGGTTGACCGGCTTGCCATCGAACAGCACCTCGCCATGGGACGGCGTCAAAAGCCCGGAGATGATATTGAGCAAAGTCGATTTGCCACAGCCCGACGGCCCCAGCAAGGCATAGGCACCGCCCTGCTCCCACACATGGTCCAGTGCGTGCAGGGCATAGTCCGTCTCGCTGGCGGGCTGCAGGCTGTAACTGTGCGCCAGTTGGCGCAGACGGATTTCGGCCATCACCCTCTCCTCGCCTGGCGCAGCCCGGGGGCCTGCACCAGCGCCCCGGCACTGTCGAATACGAACAGCTTGTGGGTGGGAATGAACACACGGATCGGCGTGTCCACCTGATATTCGTGCACCCCTGGCAAATGCAGGGTCATGCGCCAGTGGTCGTTGCGCACATGCAGGAAAGTCTCCGAGCCACTGATCTCGGCAAGCTCGACCAGCACCGCCAGCTCCAGGTCATCGTCGTGGGCCGGCACCAGGCTGATGTGGCTGGGCCGCACGCCAAAGCGGTAATCGCCCTCGGCAAGCGACTGCAGGTCGGCATTGCGGGCGAAGTGCACGGCCTGGGCCAGGCTCACCTCGTTACCGCTGATTTGGCCGGGTACCAGGTTGATCGGCGGCTCGGAAAACAGTTCGGCGGCCAGCACGCTGCCGGGGCGCTGATAGACCTCGGCGGTGGCCCCGCTCTGGACGATCCGGCCTTCGTGCACGAGGGTCGTGGTGCCGCCCAGCGCCAACGCCTCGTTGGGTTCGGTGGTGGCATACACGGCAATGCAGTGGCGCGCCGCGAACAGTTCGCGCAGTTCCTGGCGCAGGCCCTCGCGCAGCTTGTAATCGAGGTTGACCAGCGGCTCGTCGAACAGGATCAGCGAAGCATCCTTGACCAGCGCCCGGGCCATCGCGGTGCGTTGCTGCTGGCCACCCGACAGCTCCAGCGGCAGGCGTTGCAGGTAGGCTTCGATGCGCAGCATCTCGGCGGTTTCCTGCACCCGCCGGCGGATCTCCGGTTCGGCGATGCGCGCCTGGCGCAGCGGCGAGGCGATGTTCTCGTACACGCTGAGGGTAGGGTAGTTGATGAACTGCTGATACACCATCGACACATTGCGCTGGCGCACCGGCACGCCGGTCACGTCCTGGCCATCCATCAGCACCCGCCCGCAGTCCGGGCGGTCGAGCCCGGCCATCAGGCGCATCAGGCTGGTCTTGCCGGCCAGGGTGCGGCCCAGCAGTACATTGAACGAGCCGGGTTCGAAGCGCAGCGAGGCATCGACGATCCAGGCCTGGTTGTCGACGCTGCGGCTGACCTGTTCCAGCACCAGGGACATGGCGTGGCCTTCTTGTGATTGTTGTTTGCCCGGGTACAGCCAGTTTCGTGCCAGTTACGCCGGCCCCGTCTGGCCCGCGCCCTGCGCGGGAGCCTCGTCGGGGCACAGGTTCAGAATTGAACACAATCGCTGAACAACTGAACACTCGCGGGTTTGACATTGAACAACTGTGAACGACACTGAACAGCGGTCGGCTCCATTACAACAATCACACAGGACAGGCCCATGGCCGCATCCGCTTCGACCCATGCCCAACTGATCCAGGCCTCCTGGGCCCGCTGCCGCGACCACGGCCTGCAACCCCAGCACGCCCCGGATTTCGACTGCCTGACCCGCGCCGAGCTGAGCGCCCTGCTGGAGCGGCGCCAGGTCCTGCTGCGCCTGACCCGCGAGGCGGTATTGCCGCATTACGCACACCTGCTGGGCAATGCCAGCTACCTGGTGATGCTGGCCGATGCCAGTGGCTGCCTGCTCGATACCTGGGGCTCGCGGCGCTTCATCGAGCCGCGTCAGCAGCACGGCTTCAGCGCCGGCGCCCACTGGCACGAGCGTGGCGTCGGCACCCACGCCCTGGGCACCGCACTGGTCTGCGCCGAGGCAATTCACGTGGGCCAGGACGAGCACTTCTTGCGCCAGAACCGCTATATGTCCAGCGCCGCCGCGCCACTGTTCGACGCGACACGGCAGCTGGTCGGAGTGCTCGACGTCGCCAGCGACGGCTACCTGCCCGCCAGCCAGACCCTTGGCCTGGTACGCATGATGAGCCAGAGCCTGGAGAACCGCCTGATCCTCGCCGAACATGGCGGCCGGCATGCCCAGCTGATGTTCAACAGCGCTTCCGACAACCTCGACAGCCCCTGGGCCGGCCTGCTGGTGTTCGACGAACAGGGCCAGGTGCTGGCGGCCAATCACCGGGCCGACAGCCTGCTCGGCGGCAACCCGCTCGGGCAGAACGTCGAGCAGCTGTTCCAGCTGCCGCTGCGGCAACTGCTCAGCCACCCCCGGCAACAACCCTTCGCCTTGCAGGCTACCGGGCGCAACCGCTTTCATTGCCAGTGGCAGCCTGCCCCGGAGGCCGCCTGCCGCCCCACCGCCGGCAGCACCGACCCGCGCCTGGAGAGGGCCCTGGCGCAGGCCAGCCTGCTGCTGGAGAAGGACATCCCGGTGCTGGTGCAGGGGGAAACCGGCGTCGGCAAGGAAGTGTTCGTCGACACCTTGCACCGCGCCAGCAGCCGCGCAGGCCAGCCGCTGGTCGCGGTCAACTGCGCGGCAATCCCCGCCGAGCTGGTGGAGTCCGAGCTGTTCGGCTACGACAGAGGCGCGTTCACCGGTGCCCACCACAAGGGCAACCCGGGGCTGATCCGCAAGGCTGACCACGGCATCCTGTTCCTTGATGAAATCGGCGACATGCCGCTGCCGACCCAGGCCCGCCTGCTGCGCGTCCTGCAGTCACGCAGTATCCAGCCACTGGGCAGCGGCGAGCCGGTAGCCGTGGATATCCGCGTGCTGTCGGCGAGCAATCGTGACCTGGTCGAAGAGGTGCGTTCCGGGCGCTTTCGGCAGGACCTGTACTACCGCATCGCCGGGCTGGCAGTGCTGCTGCCGCCGCTGCGTGAACGCAGCGACCGGCGCCAGCTGATCGAGCAGGTGCATGCCCGATACCGCGACCCCCGGCAACCTGCACGGCTGCCGCCAGCCATTGTCGAGCTGTTCGACCAGCATCCTTGGCCAGGCAATATGCGTGAACTGGTAAGCGTGCTACAGGTCGCGCTGGCCTTGGCCGGCAGCGGCCCGGTCGGCCTGGAACACTTGCCTGCGGGTTTCCTGGCCGAAGCGCAGTTGCCAGTACCCCTGGCGCCAGCAGAAGCGGACTTGCAAGCGCTGGTGCAGCAGGCCAATGGCAATCTTTCGGCAGTGGCACGTGCCCTGGGGATCAGCCGCACCACGCTGTACAAGCGACTGCGGCAACTTCAGCCACCCGCAATGGCGCCGCAGCGCGCCACTCAACGCACCGGCCGCTGACCAGCAGACTCATGCTTGCCGCGCCGACCGACCTGTCAGGGGTCGCGCCACTGCGTTGGCTGCCGGTAGGCCTGTGCCCAGTTCCCGACCTCACTGGCCGGCATCGGCCGGGCGATGCAGTAACCCTGCGCCAGTTCGCAACCCAGGCCCATCAGCACCCGGCCGTGCTCGACGCTCTCAAGCCCTTCGGCAATTACTTCGCGGCCGAATGCCCGCGCCAGGCCGATCACCGCTCGGGTCAGGGCCAGGTCGTCCTGGTCGTGCAGGATGTCGCGCACGAACGACTGGTCGATCTTGATCGTCTGGGTCGGCAAACGTTTGAGATAGCTCAGCGACGAGTAGCCGGTACCGAAGTCATCCAGGGAAAAGCGCACGCCCAGCGCGCGGCAGGCGTCGAGGCAGCGGCCGACGTGCTCCAGGTTATCGATGGCCACCGACTCGACGATTTCCAGGTCCAGCCGCGCCGGGTCCACCTCCGGGTGCTCCGTCAGCAGCTGCCGCAGACGCTCGGCGAAGTCATTGCGCTGCAAGTGTCGCGCAGCGATGTTCACGCTCAACGACCATGGCCGTCCTTCGCGCTGCCAGGCTTGCAGCTGGCTCAGCGCCTGGTCGAGCACCCATTCGCCGATCTCGACGATCAGGTCGGTCTGCTCGACCCAGGGCAGGAAGTCGCCGGGCGGCACCAGCCCGCGCCCTGGCCGCTGCCAGCGCAGCAAAGCTTCGAAGCCCAGCACCTGACCGCTGCGCAGGTTGACCTTGGGCTGGAAATGCAGGCACAGCTCGTTGTTGTGCAGCGCACGGCGCACCCGCGCCACGGTCTGGTGAGTAGCCTTGAGCTCCTGCTCCTGGGTCACGTCGAACAGGTGGTAGCGGTTGCGCCCGCGCTGCTTGGCCACGTACATGGCCTGGTCGGCATGGCGCACCAGGGTGTCGGCATCCTCGTCGTCCTGTGGGTACAGGGTCACGCCGATACTGGCGCTGAGCGACAGGTGCTGCTCACGCACCACATAGGGCGCCGCCAATGCCCGCAGCACCCGGCCCAACGCCGCCGGCAACTGGCGACCTTCATCGACATCGCGCAGGATCAGCACGAACTCGTCTCCCGACAGGCGCGCCACGGCATCCCCTTCGCGCAGGATGTGCTTCAGGCGCTGCGCCACCTCAACCAGCAGCAAGTCACCCATGGCATGCCCGTAACCGTCGTTGACCGCTTTGAAGCCATCGAGGTCGAGCATGCACACCGCCAGCGCAAAGCCTTCGCGGCGCGAACAGGCCAAGGCCTGGTTCAGCAGGTCGGACAGATAGGCGCGGTTGGGCAGGCCGGTAAGCACGTCGTGGCCCACCCGCCATTGCAAGGTGTGCAGCAGCTGACGTTTCTCGGTGACGTCGAAGCGGATCGATACATACTTGCGCACCTGGCCGCTGAGCGGGTCGACCAGCGGCACCATGGTGCTGTCGACCCAGTACAACGAACCGTCCTTGGCGCGGTTGCAGATTTCGCCTTTCCATACACGGCCAGCGGCCAGGGCCCGCCACATGCCGACGAAGAACGCCGGTTCGTGCAAGCCGGAATTGAGGATGCGGTGGTTGGCGCCAAGCAGTTCTTCGCGGCTGTAACCCGAAATGCTGCAGAACTGCTGGTTGACGTAGGTGATGTTCCCGCGCAGGTCGGTTTCGGAAAAAATCGCGGCCGCGTCCACGGCCGCGCGATAGTTGTCATCCATAAAGCATCCTGCCTTAACGGTTGAAACGCTCCACAAGGGCACGCAATCCGGCGCACACCTGTTCCAGTTCGGCGCCGCGCGAGGCGGCGGCGTTGGCGCTGTGGGCGCTGTGCTGGGCGATGCCGGCCACGCCATTGATCTGCCGCGAGACGTCTTCGGCCACGGCCGACTGCTGCTGCGAGGCCGTGGCCATCTGCTGGCTCATGGCGCTGATGCGCTGCACCGCTTCACGGATGCCATGCAGCGCCTGGCGGGCTTCCTGCACTTGGGCGACGCCCTGCTCGGCACCGTCGATGCCTTGGCTGGCGATTGCCACGGCCTCCTCGGCACCACTGCGCAAGGCATCGATAATAGCCTGGATATGCAGGGTCGACTGCCGGGTTTTATCTGCCAGTGCCCGCACTTCATCCGCCACCACGGCAAAGCCGCGGCCCTGCTCGCCGGCACGGGCCGCCTCAATGGCGGCATTGAGCGCCAGCAGGTTGGTCTGCTCGGCGATGCCGCGGATCATCCCGGTGGCCTCGGCAATCGAGCCAGTCTGGCCAGCCAGCTGCGTGACCGCCTGGTTGATCTGCGTCACGGTACCCGCCAGGGTGCGAATCGCCGCGCCGCTGGCATCGGCCACCTGGCTGCCCTGCTCGGCCAGCAGGTGCGCGGTATGCGCTTCGGCAGCGGTCAGCTGTACATGGCTAGCCACTTCGCCGATGGAGGCTGCCATCTGGTTCATGGCGGTCGCGCTCAGGTCGGTTTCTGCACGCTGCTGCAGCAGCGCCGCCTCGGTACTGCGCGACAGTTCACCGGCATCATGGGCAGCCACGGCCATCTGTGCCGCCAGGTCGCTCAACCGGGTCAGCGCAGTCTTCAGCCGCGCCTCCTCGCTGATCAGCATCAGCTGCAGTTGCCCGGCAGCACCGGGCAAGTCGCTGTAGGTCAAGGCGGCGACCGGGTCGGCGAAAGCGCCGTCGGCGCCCTGCACGATCAACTGCAACTGGCGCCCCACGGTATTGCGTGCCAGCCACCCACAGGCCAGGAACAACCCCAGGGTCAGCCCTTGCGCTACCGGGCCAGGCCACAGCTGGTTGGCCCCCAGCGCCACCCCCCCGCCCGCAAGCGGCACGGCCAGGTCGCGCGCCAGCAACAACAGGCGCCGTGGCCACGGCAACACGGCCTGGCCGTTGCGCATGCGCGCATACAGGGCCTCGGCCCGGGCTACCTGTTCACGCGTCGGGCACACCCGTACCGACTCATAGCCCACCACACGCCCGGCCTCGAAGATCGGCGTGACGTAAGCGTTGACCCAGTAGTAATCGCCGTTGCGGCAGCGGTTCTTGACGATGCCCATCCAGCTCTTGCCGGCCTTGAGGTGCCGCCACATCAGTTCGTATACCGCAGGCGGCATGTCCGGATGGCGCACCAGGTTGTGCGGGCTGCCGATCAGTTCGGCCTCGCTGTAGCCACTGATGGCGGCGAATTCAGGGTTGCAGTAGGTGATCAGGCTGGCCGTGTCGGTTGCAGAAATCAGCCGCTGATCAGCGGGGAAACGTTGCTCGACCGGGGTGACCGGGAGATTGAGACGCACTATGAGACTCCATTCATATAAACGCCAGACGCCAGCTCGCGGCCGATTATTGGGATAACCACCCCAAGCATCGGCCGCTTCGTGACTGGCCGGTCGCGCGCGGATTCTACGAGTTCAGCGGCATAAAGCAAATAAACCTTATGAATCATGGCGTTATCGAAAAAAACGAGGTCGGCTGCAGCCTGGCAAGCGGATTGCAGCGGTGTGACAGGCACTCGCTGAGGCCTTGTCTGATTCGCGCAAATGCCTGTACGGCATGCACTGAACTAGAGCCTCGCAGGCGAGCACGTCCGAAACTGGTCAGACCGGTAAGGCCAAAAATCCTTGCAATGTGAGATTTTTCGCGCTTTTATGGCTTCGCGCTGAACAAACCGGTAAGACCACAATAATTAAGTCCTGCGCTCTTTCGCCCCGTGCGGCTACCGAAGCAAGGACACCGATCAGAGACTCCTCCCCATGCTCAAATGGTGCTCGCGTTCGATCTTCCTTCAAGTCGTGCTCGGCCTTGCCCTCGGCATCGCCTGCGGCCTCAGCTTCCCCGACCTTTCCCTGCAACTGAAACCGCTTGGCGACGGCTTCATCAAACTGATCAAGATGCTCATCGGCCTGATCGTGTTCTGTGTGGTAGTCAGCGGCATCTCTGGCGCTGGCGACCTGAAGAAGGTCGGGCGTATCGGCCTGAAGTCGGTGATCTACTTCGAAGTGCTGACCACCCTGGCGCTGGTGATAGGCCTGGTGTTTGCCTTCAGCAGCGGCATCGGCAGCGGCGCCAATATCCACCTGGACCAGCTGTCCAGTGCCGATGCCAGCAGCCTGGCCGAACGCGGCCAGCACATCCACGGTGCCACGGCGTTCTTCCTGGAGCTGATCCCCACCTCGGTAATCGGCGCCTTCGCTGACAACAACATCCTCCAGGTGCTGCTGTTCTCGGTACTGTTCGGCAGTGCGCTGAACCTGGTCGGCGATTCGGCAGCCGGCATCTCGCGGCTGATCAACGAGCTGAGCCACGTGATCTTCCGCATCATGGGCATGATCGTGCGCCTGGCGCCGCTTGGCGTGTTCGGCGCCATCGCCTTCACGACCAGCAAGTACGGCCTGGAATCGCTGCAACACCTGGGTGGGCTGGTGGCACTGTTCTACCTGACCTGTGCCGGCTTCGTGCTGATCGTGCTGGGCACGGTCATGCGCCTGTCGGGCCTGAAGCTGCTGCCGCTGATCAAGTACCTGCGCGAAGAGCTGACCATCGTCCTCGGCACGGCCTCTTCCGACGCCGTGCTGCCACAGGTCATGCGCAAGCTCGAACACCTGGGGATCGGTACTTCCACCGTCGGCCTGGTGATCCCTACGGGGTACTCGTTCAACCTCGACGGCTTCTCCATCTACCTGACCCTGGCCATTGTCTTCATCGCCAATGCCACCGGTACACCGCTGGCAATGACCGACCTGCTGACCATCCTGCTGGTGTCGCTGGTGACTTCCAAGGGCGCTCACGGCATCCCAGGCTCGGCGCTGGTGATCCTCGCCGCCACCCTGACCGCCGTGCCGGCGATACCGGTGGTCGGCCTGGTGCTGGTGTTGGCGGTGGACTGGTTCATGGGTATCGGCCGGGCGCTGACCAACCTGATCGGCAACTGCGTGGCCACCGTGGCCATTGCCCGCTGGGAGAAGGACATCGACCTGGAGCGGGCGCACAACGTGCTGGACGGCAAACCTGGTTTCGCGGCCACGCCGCGCAGGCAACCCAACAACCATCAACAGGAATTCTGAGCGAACGTGGCCGGCATTGGTGCCGGCCCTTCCAGGAGCAAACCGTGATCAGCTCATCGACCGTCGTCAACTCAGTGGTGGAAAAACTGCGCCAGGCCCTCGCCCGTGGCCAGTGGCGCAGCGGTGACATGCTGCCGGGCCAGCGCGAGCTGGCCGAACAACTGGGCATCAGCCGGCCGAGCCTGCGCGAAGCGGTGACCGTGCTGGAAACGCTGGGCCTGGTGCGCTCGCTGCCAGGCAAGGGCGTGCTGGTGCTGGACGCCGATGTCGCCGTTCAGGAGCCCATCCCGGACTCCAGCGCCGCGGCCAGCCTGGCCGACGTGCTGGAGCTGCGCTATACCCTCGAACCGTTCATCGTCGGCCTGGTGGCACAGTCGGCCAACAGCCAGGACATCGGCCAACTGCGCCTGACCCTCATGGATATGCGCGAAGCGCTGGAAGCCGCAGACAGCGAAGCCGGGGTCAGGGCCTACATTGCCTTCCATGAAGCCCTGTTCGCCCTGACCACCAACCCGATCTTCCAGAGCGTGGTGCAGCAGACCGGCAATGCCCTCAAGCAGAGCGCCGACATGCTGCGCAAGTCGCCAGAGCACCTCGCCGCCCGGCTGCAGGAAAACGAAGCGGTGGTGCGTGCCATCCGCGCACGCAATAGCGCCCAGGCCAGTGTCCAGATGCGCCAGCATATCCTCGCCGAAGGCTTGCGCATGGGCATCGCCCTGAACATTCCGGACGAACACCCGCATCCATGACCCCAGGAGAGCGACCATGAATGCCGCCCCTCACTTGCCGGCCCTGCTCGCGGCCGGCGAAACCCGCCTGTCGGCCGAGCAGATCTACCCGCGGCTGTTCGATGCCATTCTTGAACAGCGCCTGCCTCCCGGCAGCCTCCTGCCCGAACAGGCGCTGGGCCATGCGTTCGGCGTCAGCCGTACGGTAATCCGCCGCGTGCTCGGGCGCCTTTCCGACCAGCAGGTGGTGGTGCAGCGCCCCAGCCACACCGCGCACCTGGCCGCGCCCGACCCGGCGCAGGCACGCCAGGTACTGAGTGCCCGGCGTCTGGCCGAAACCACCTTGATCACCCTGGCCGCCCAGCGCGCCCGGCCGCTGCAGATACGCCAATTGCGGCAATTGGTGGAGCGCGAGCGCCAGCACCATGAAAGCGGTGAGCGCTGCGCAGCGATCCGCCTGGGCGGCGAATTTCACCTGAAGCTGGCCCAGGTGGCTGCCAATACGCCACTGGCACGCTTTCTCAATGGGCTGGTGCCGATGACCTCGCTGATCATCGCCCGCTACGAATCGCCGTGCTGCGACCACTGCGCGTGGCAAGAGCACGCGGCGATCATTGATGCCGTGGAGCAAGGTGACGCCGAAGCGGCCCTGGCGCTGATGCACCAGCACCTCGACCGCCTGGAAGAAAAACTCGACCTGGAATAAAGCCTGCAGGAGCCGATGGGCTGCACGCAGCCCCCTCCAGGCGGCCCTATACTGCAATGACCACCTCGGCCTCTACCAAGGAGGCAGTTGCGTGAGCGTTCGAGTTCTTCTGCTGCCATGCTTGCTGCTGGCCCTCGCCGGTTGCGCGGGCAAGCGTCCGCCTGCCCCGCCGCCACCAGTGGTACTCACCGTCGCCACCTGGCAACGCATCGACCAGGAACTGATCGAGGCTTCGGCCGGTGCTGCCGGTTCGGCCAACGACTATGCCCGGCGCTCGATGCGAGTATGGAAGGAACAAGTACAGCAGCGTACCGAAAGCGACTTCATCCCATGGTTTACCGGCTACTGGACCCAGCAATGGCTGACCCTCAAAGTGGCCTGGTACAAGCTCGACAGCGGCGAAGGCCGCGAGCCGGCAGAAAAACGCCTGGCGGTGTACCTGCAGGAGCAGTACCACAAACGGGTGATCGAGCCAGTGGCCGAGCAGGTCAACCCAGAGGGCATTCGCGACCGTGCCTGCGAGCTGTACCTGCAACTGCTCGGCCAGCAACTGCCAGCTATCATCGGCCGCTACAACGCCCCTCCCGAGCAGTTCAGCCAACGCCTCAACCGCATTCCGGCCATCGCACTGGGACCACCGGATGCACGCAACGCCAGCCTGTACCAACTGCTACGGGCCAAGTCACTTGCCCAGCAACCGGCCTGGCAAGCCCTGCGCCAGCACTTGCATCAACAGGCGAGCAAAGGCCCCGGCAGGACAGATGTCGGGCTGAATTCAGTGGCCACACAGGCCAGCGAGAAGCTCGGCGCAACCTTGGCCCCACGCGGTATCGCCAGCGCCGTGGCGTCGGCCGTAGGCAAGGTGGCGGGGGCGATGATTTCGCTTGCCGCAGCCGGCTACGGGATGATGACCCATGACCGCGAACACCCGCAGATGGTCGAGCAGTTGCGGGTGATCCTCAACGTGGCGTTGAACCAGGAATGGCAAGAGCTGATGGAGAACCGCCAGAGTGGTGCCATGGCGGGCGTGTACTACCTGTCCGGGCAGGTTGAGGACAGCCTGCTGGCGAGTGCGCCACGGCCAGCCGAACAAGCAGTCGAGCAGCAGGTGAAACAGCAACAGGAGCCTTTGATCATACGCCTGCCGCCTTAGAGCCCGCCTGTACCGCCCCTGTCGCTGACACAGGCGGCATCAGGCTGGCGCCATGGCCGAGCTGGGCAAGCCGAAGATCCGGTCGAACGCCCAGTTGTAGGCAAAGGTGTAGCACGGCACCAGCACAATGAAGGCCATGTCCACCAGTAACGCCTGCAACAGTGTCATGTCCAGCCACCAGGCAATCAGCGGTATCAGGTAGACCACCAGGGTCAGCTGGAAGCCGATGGCATGCGCCAGGCGTCGCGCCACGCTGCGCCCGCGCGTGGCCTGGCGGCTTTCCCAGCACTCGAACAGCGTGTTGTAGATAAGGTTCCAGAGCATGGCGATGGTGGTGATCATGACCGCCAGAGGCCCGGTATGCGAAGCCTGGGTATCCGACAGGTAGGCCAGCCCGAGGGTCGACATGCACAACCCGATCAGTTCATAGAAAGCCACGTAGACCAGTTTGCGTTTGAGTCCCTGCACGGGGTTACCTCTTGATGTCGAAAAAACGATGGGGTGCGATCATGCTTCATCGTTCTTGACAGAAAAAGTCAGCAGCTGTCAGATCCACTGAAAGGAGGCTGCCATGAACTTTTCCAGCGACAACATCCAGCTGTTTCTCGCCGTGCTCGACCGCGGTTCGTTTTCCGCCGCCGCGCGCATGCTGCAGCGCGTGCCTTCGGCGGTGAGCATGGCCATTGCAAACCTTGAGGCTGAACTGGGCTACAGCCTTTTCCAACGTGGACCGCGCGAGGTGCGTCCGACCGCACAGGCGCTGGCCCTGGAACCCCACGCCCGGCTGATCGCCGAGCAATTGGGGCTGCTGCAGGTACATGCACTGGAGCTGTCCCAGGGCCTGGAAAGCAGCCTGACCCTGGCGGTAGTGCCGGATGTCGACCACCGTCCACTGCTGGCCGCCATCGCCAGCCTCGGTGAACGCCACCCGCTGTTGGACATCGCCCTGCTCAGCGCCCCGCAGGAAGAAGCCCTGCAGCTCCTGGACAGCGGCCGTGCCGACCTCTGCGTGGCCTTTGCCGGGCTGCAGGTCGATGTCCGCCGCGGCTTCCAGCACATTGGCATGGAGTCGCTGGTAGCCACCTTGTCCCCTGCCCACCCGGCCTTGCACGATGGGCGCATCCAGTACCTCGAGGACCTGACCCGGGTGCGCCAGATCCTGGTTCGCAGCCGAGACTTGCCGCTGAGCGACCCGCGCCCGCTGATCGGTGCCACGCACTGGTCCACTGACAGCTTCGACCTCGCCCTGCAGATGGTCGAGGCCGGGCTGGGCTGGGGCGACCTGCCGCTGTCGCGGGTCGCGCCATTGCTGGCCTGCGGTCGCCTGGTGCGGCTGGATTTCCACAACACGCGCAACGAGTTGCAGTTACCGGTACACATCCTCTGGCGCAAGCAACAACCGCTGCGACAGGGCGCTCGCCTGTTGATCGAGCAGCTGTGCAGCCAGTGAATACCGCCCGTCGAAACGGCTGTCAGAAATTTCCTTAGGCGCTTCAACCTTTTACCGCGCACGCCGATATCCCTAACGATAGGTTCCGCAGTGTGTCATGAGCGCGCTGCGCTCCTCCCCTCAATGGCCCAAGGTCTCGAAACATGAACCTGAAATTTCGCCACAAGATCCTGCTCAGCGCCTGCGGTGTCGTGGTCCTGGCATTCGCCCTGTTCACGCTCTACAACGACTACCTGCAGCGCAACACCATCCGCCAGAACATCGAGGCCTCGGTACAGCAGTCCGGTGCACTGACTGCCAGCAGCGTGCAGAACTGGATGAGCGGGCGCATCCTGGTGCTGGAAAACCTGGCCCAGGATATCGCCGAGCAAGGTGCCGGTGACAACTTGGCGGGGCTGATCGAGCAACCTTCCTACACACGCAATTTCCTGTTCACCTACCTCGGCCAGGCCAACGGCGCATTCACCCAGCGCCCCGATGCGCAGATGCCCGCTGGTTATGACCCACGTCAGCGGCCCTGGTATGGCGCTGCAGCCAACGCCGGGCAGACGGTACTGACCGCCCCGTACCAAGGTGCTGTTGGTGGCCTGATGGTCACCATTGCCACGCCGGTGAAGAGCAAGGCCAGTGGCGAGCTCATGGGCGTGGTCGGCGGTGACGTGACCCTCGATACCCTGGTCGAGATCATCAACTCGGTCGATTTCGGCGGCATTGGCCATGCCTTCCTGGCCGACAGCAATGGCCAGGTGATCGTCAGCCCCGACAAAGACCAGGTGATGAAGAACCTGAAGGATATCTACCCTGGCAGCAACCTGCGGGTTGCCACCGGCATGCAGGACGTCATCCTCAATGGCCAGGACCGCATCATCTCCTTCGCCCCGGTGGCCGGCCTGCCTTCGGCGCAATGGTACATCGGCCTGTCGATCGACAAGGACAAGGCCTACGCCGCGCTCAGCCAGTTCCGCACCTCGGCGATCATCGCCATGCTGATCGCCGTGGCTGTCATCGCCGGCCTGCTCGGCTTGCTGATCCCGGTGCTGATGAGCCCGCTGACCACCATGGGCCGCGCCATGCGTGACATTGCCGAGGGCGAAGGTGACCTTACCCGTCGCCTGACCGTGCAGAACAAGGACGAATTCGGCGAGCTGGCCAGCTCGTTCAACCGCTTTGTCGAGCGCATTCACGCCTCGATCAGCGAAGTGTCCTCGGCCACCCGCCTGGTGCACGACCTGTCGGAGAAAGTGATCAACGCCTCGAACGCTTCGATCATCGGCTCTGAAGAGCAGAGCATGCGCACCAACAGCGTCGCAGCGGCAATCAACCAACTGGGGGCTGCCACCCAGGAAATCGCCCGCAACGCCGCCGATGCTTCGCAGCATGCCAGTGGTGCCAGCGAACAGGCCCATGGTGGCCGTGAGGTGGTCGAAGAGGCGATCAATGCCATGACCGCGCTGTCGCAGCGCATCAGCGAATCCTGCGCGCAGATCGAAACGCTCAACGCCAGCACCGACGAAATCGGCAAGATCCTCGATGTGATCAAAGGCATCTCGCAGCAGACCAACCTGCTGGCGCTGAACGCCGCCATCGAGGCAGCCCGTGCCGGTGAAGCCGGCCGTGGCTTTGCCGTGGTGGCCGACGAGGTCCGTAACCTGGCGCACCGTACCCAGGAATCGGCGGAAGAGATCCACCGCATGATCACCAGCCTGCAGGTCGGCTCGCGGGAAGCGGTGCACACCATGAACACCAGTCAGGTTTCCAGCGAGCAGACCGTGCAAGTGGCCAACCAGGCCGGCGAGCGCCTGGCCAGCGTGACCCAGCGCATTGGTGAGATCGATGGCATGAACCAGTCGGTGGCGACCGCTACCGAGGAACAGACCGCCGTGGTCGAGAGCCTCAACCTGGACATCACCCAAATCAACGCGTTGAACCAGCAAGGGGTGGAAAACCTCAACGAGACCCTGCGCCATTGCGACCAACTGGCCCAGCAGGCCGGGCGTCTGAAGCAGCTGGTGGGCAGCTTCAGGATCTGACCCTTGGGCCCAGGCGGCAACAACCGGTTGCCGCCTGGGCCGCCTCTACGCCACCGCCGCTTTCACAGCCCTGCCCCGCCGTACCGACAACATCGGCATCGGCAGGTCCGCCACGCTGTCCAGACGTGACATCGCCCCACTCAAGGTGGCCATGGCTTCGATGTTGCACCCGATCGCTGGCGACTTTCCCGAGCGCCACATGACACCGAACCATGCACGTATCATCGCGCGCGAGCGTGGCCATTTCGGTGTTGACCGATCGCTGAGCCGCGCTGTCGGGCAAACTGGGCGGGGCCAACCTCGGTTATAACCTAATAACGAACAAGTCTATTTGGCTATAAAAAAATCTATATGCTGGCTGCATCCGATAACGGGCAAAGTTGGGCAGTCGAGTAGCGTATGGATGTAGGTTCTTTCGGTTTCACCATTGCGGGACTGATCGTGGGTTTCATCGTCGGCATGACCGGCGTCGGTGGCGGTTCGCTGATGACCCCGATCCTGTTGTGGTTTGGCATCAGCCCGGCAACGGCCGTCGGTACCGATCTGCTCTATGCTGCCGTGACCAAGGCCAGTGGCGTCTGGGTGCATGCACGCAACAACAACGTCGACTGGAAGATTACCGGCCTGCTCAGCCTTGGCAGCGTGCCCGCAGCGGCGCTGACCCTGTGGTTCCTCAGCACCCTGCATACCGACACCTCGGCACTCAACGCCATCATCAAGCAAGGCCTGGCGGTGGTGCTGATCCTGACCGCGCTGGCCATCCTGTTCAAGTCGCGCCTGCAAGCCTTCGCCAGCCGTCATGCCGGTGACCACTATCACCTCAGCGACCGCAGCCTCAACGTCCTCACCGTCCTCACTGGCGTGGTGCTCGGGGTAATGGTCACCCTCACCTCGATCGGTGCCGGCGCCCTGGGTACCGTGGCGTTGTTCCTGCTGTACCCGTTCCTGGTCACGCGCCGCCTGGTCGGTACCGAAATCGCCCATGCCGTGCCGCTGACCCTGGTGGCGGGCCTGGGCCACGCAGGTATGGGCAACATGGACTGGTCGCTGCTGGGTTACCTGTTGCTGGGCTCGCTGCCGGGCATCTACCTGGGCAGCCACCTCACCGGGAGGGTTTCCGACCGCGTGCTGCGCCCGTGCCTGGCGGCGATGCTGTTGCTGATCGGCTACAAGCTGGCGTTCTGAACCTCATACCAGGCGCAAACGCCACTGCCCGGTAAAACTCAGCGCTAGCCGCGACAGCGGCAACACGTCGATCCGCTGGGCGGCACTCAACGGGCAGCCGAGTACCTCTACCAGCACCGCGCGCATGACCAACGGGTGGGTGACCGCCAGCCATTCTCCCGGCCTGTCGAAAGCCGCCAACCAGGCGGCCATGCGCTGGCAAAGCGTAACGAACGATTCACCCCCATGCACGTTGCTGGTCGGGCTCTGCAGCCACTCGGCCAATGCCTGCGGTTGCTCGGCCTGCAACTGCTTCAGTGTCAGCCCGTGCCAATGCCCCAGGTCGCAATCGGCCAGCGCCGCCTCGACCTCCACCGGGCCCGACAACAATGCTGCCGTTTCGCAGGCCCGCCGCTCCGGCGCAGTCAGCACCGACACCCCGGAAAGGTCAGCGAAAGGCTGCTCGGCCAAGGGCAGGATACCGTCGTCGGCATGCTGCAGACGTCCGGTCTTCTGGGCGTGGGTCAGGGCATGGCAGATCAGGGTCAGGCGCACGGCTTTCACCGGTTTTTTCTCACGCGTGGCAGGGGATGCATGGTTTACCATGCCGGAGCAGTTCTTGCCGCTACAATCGTGCTCGGGAGCCACTGTCGCGACACAAGAAGCCTGGCGGGTAGGTGCCAGCCAGCATTTGCATCCTGCGCGCTGACTCCTACAGTTTTGAGCGTAGCGATCCTGCAGATACCCGCGATGCACAGCCGCGAGCAAAGCCGCCCGATGGGCGCCAGCAAACACCTGCTGAAGATCCCCCGCAGCGTCTGGGCGTTGGGCTTCGTGTCGATGTTCATGGATATTTCTTCGGAAATGATCCACGCCCTGCTGCCGTTGTACATGGTCACGGTGCTCGGCACCTCGGTGGTAGCAGTGGGTGTGATCGAGGGCATCGCCGAGGCGACCGCCTCGATCACCAAGGTGTTTTCTGGCGCCCTGAGCGACCGCTTGGGCAAACGCAAGCTGCTGACAGTGCTGGGCTATGGCCTGGGGGCGCTGACCAAGCCGGTATTCCCCTTGGCCTCGGGGCTGGAGTGGCTGGTCGCGGCGCGTTTCGTCGACCGGGTCGGCAAAGGTATCCGCGGAGCGCCGCGGGACGCGCTGGTGGCCGATGTCACGCCGGTCGAACTGCGCGGCGCCGCCTTCGGCCTGCGCCAGGCACTCGACACCGTCGGTGCCTTCCTTGGGCCGTTGCTGGCGATCGCCTTGATGTGGTTCACGGCAAGCCATTTCCAGACGGTGTTCTGGGTGGCGGTGATTCCGGCGTTTCTGGCGGTGTATATCCTCATCGCCTTCGTGCATGAGCCCGAAACGCCAGCCACCTCCAGACCGGTGCGATCACCGCTGGCAGTGCATGCCCTGGTCCGCCTGGGGCCGGCGTATTGGCGGCTGATCAGCCTGGCCACCCTGTTCACCCTTGCTCGCTTCAGCGAGGCGTTTTTATTGCTGCGCGCACAGGACATGGGCCTGGCGCCGTTGTGGGCACCGGCGGTGCTGGTGCTCATGGCCTTGGCCTACTCGCTGTCGGCCTACCCCGCAGGTGCCCTGTCGGACCGCCTGGGTCGCCGGGCCGTATTGATGTTGGGGCTGGGCCTGCTGATCGCCGCCGACCTGCTGCTGGCCTTGCTGCCAGGCTGGGCCGGGCTGGCCCTGGGGGTTGCCGCCTGGGGGCTGCACCTGGGTTTCAGCCAAGGCATTTTTGCCGCCATGATTGCCGACAGCGCCCCCGTCGACTTGCGCGGTACGGCTTTCGGACTGTTCAACCTGCTGACCGGAGTGGCGCTGCTGGCGGCCAGCGTGGTCGCTGGACTGCTGTGGGATGCAGCCGGTTTCCATGCAACCTTCCTGGCCGGCGCGGGGTTTGCCGGCTTCACGCTGCTGGGCATGGCATTGCTGCGCTGAAGCCGGCTGAAGGCCCATTCACGGTTGTGCGCTGAAACCCACTACACCAGCGCCGGGTGCTGCTCCAATAGTGACCATCCACCCTGCCCATCCACCTCCAGACGATGAGTATGGAACTCGGCCAACGTGCTGCGGTGCCCGACACTGACCAGCAAGGTGGTTGGCATTTCCGTGCGCAACAGCGAGTACAAGGTATGCTCGAGACCTTCGTCCATGGCGGATGTGGACTCGTCGAGGAAAACCACCTGGGGCCGATTGAACAGCACCCGGGCGAACGCCAGGCGCTGCTGTTCGCCAACCGAGAGAATGTGTGACCAGTCACAATTGACTTCCAACCGCTCGGCGAGATGGCCAAGATTGACCTGGCGCAGCACCTGCTGCATGCGTGTTGCGTCTTCCGGGTTGCCAGCCTCCGGGTAGGCAATGACAGCGCGCAGATCGCCCAGCGGCAGGTAAGGCCGCTGCGACAGGAACAATGCCTGATGGCCCATCGGCCGCCTGACCATGCCTTTGGCATACGGCCAGAGGCCCGCCAGCGCACGTAGCAGCGTGGTCTTGCCGCTGCCGGACGGGCCCTTGATCAGCAGGGCCTGGCCGGCGCGCAGGTCAAGATCCAGATCGGCGATCAGGGTGTGCCCGTCCGGGCGCAGCACCTGCAACTGAGTGATCTCCAGGGCGTGCGCCTGGTCTTGGGTAGTAATACGTGGCAAGGCACTCGCCTGCTCGTTGGCATCGAGGAAACCGGTAAGACGGTCGAGGGTCGCCCGATACTGGGCGAACGCATCATAGGATTCGCGGAAAAACGACAACGAATCCTGCACCTGGCCGAAGGCCTGGGAGGTCTGCATGACATCGCCCAGCTTGATCGCCCCGCTGAAAAAGCGTGGGGCCTGGAGAATGAACGGAAATACCACCGCAACCTGACTGACACCCAGGTTGAAACCGCTGAACTTGAGGTTTCGGTAAACCAGTGCCCAAGCGTTCAGGATCAAGGCGCCAAAGCGACCCAGCAAGGTGCCACGCTCTACTTGCGCCCCCTGGTAGAAGGCAATGTTCTCGGCGTTCTCGCGCAGGCGCATCAGGGCATAACGGAAGTTGGCGGTGAGCTTCTCATTGAGGAAGTTCAGGCGAATCAGTGGACGGCCGAGGCGGAAGGCAATCCAGGTAGCTACGATGACATACAGGTACACAGCAAATACCATCGCCCGCGGGATCTCCATGCCGGCGACCGCCAGTGGGGCGGACAACCCCCAGAGGATTCCGGTGAAGGCCACCAACGACACCAGCGCACTGACCGCGCCCAGGGCCAGGGTTACCGAGTTGCTGACGAAGGCGTTGACGTCGAGTTCGATACGCTGGTCAGGGTTGTCTACCGGCTCAGCGAGGAACTGGCCACGGTAGTAGGCATCACCCTGCATCCAGTCGTGGGTAAGGCGCTCGGTCAGCCAGACCCGCCATTTGATGCTGAACGCCTGGCTTACATAAAAGTTGAACAGCGAGCGTAGTACATGGATGGTGGCCAATATCGCGAAGACACCGAGCAGGTACCAGAAGGCAGCTTGGTCAAGGCCCTGCAAGGCGCTGTAGAAGCCGTTGTACCAGAACGAGAACAGCACGTTCAGGCGCACCGAGAACAAGGTCAGTACGAGTAGCAGTGCGAATACCAACAGCGGTTGCCAGCTGCGTCTGACATTGAAATATGGCCCGGCAAGCTGCCAGAACTGCCTGCCCCAGCGCGTATAGCGGGCGGCCAGCGTGGCGATTGCAGCAAAACAGACAAAGGTGGTGAACGAGGCGATTGCCAGCCAGCTCAGGCTCTCTTGCAGGGCCTGGTGCCAGTTCATTTCCATGGTGGGTTTCCGTGCTGAGTGTTTCCGTGAGCGTAACACTGTGCGCGGATTCCTCAGCCCTAAATGACGCACTTTTCATGATTGCGGTTCAGCGCTGCGCGTACTTGGTGCAGGAGCGCGCATGCCTGAGGACTTTTGCGCCAAAAAGACAAAACCCCTACCTGC
>NZ_DGIR01000044.1 GCF_002386445.1 Pseudomonas sp. UBA4617 | reverse complement strand
GGTGCTGAAGTTGGAGAGGGTTGGCCTGGCGGACAACTTTTTCCAACTTGGCGGGCATTCCCTGCTAGCCACGCAAGCGGTCGCGCGCTTGCAGATGGAACTGGGGGCGGACACACCACTGGCGCTGCTTTTCCAGACCGACAACCTTCGCGATTACGCCACCGCCGTCAGCGCCGCAACCCGTGACCGCACAGCAGATCTGGACGAGTTCCACGACTTCATGAATGAGCTTGAGGCAGTTTGAGATGAGCACCGATACCCGCAATACCGACCTGGTTCACCGCTTCATTCGGCTGCCGCTGGAGCAGCGCAAGCTGTTTCTTGAAAAGTTGGCGTCCAAGGGCAGCAGCCTGGCGCAATTGCCCATTGCGCAGGTGTGTGGCGACTTCGAGCAGTTGCCGCTTTCCTATGCCCAGCAACGCCAGTGGTTCCTCTGGAAACTGGACCCGGACAGCGCGGTATACAACATATCCTCGGCCCTGCGCTTCAAGGGCAAGCTGGACCTTGTAGCCCTTCAGCATGCCTTCGACGGCCTGCTGGCCAGGCACGATGCGCTGCGTACCACCTTCCATCAGCAAGGGGAGCAGGTGCAGCAGGTGGTACACCCACGCCTGGTGTTGCCGGTGACCCCTGAAACGCTGGTTACACCGGGCGAGGAGGCCTTGCGCGAGCAGGTGGAGCGAGAGGCGCGCCAAGGCTTCGACCTGGAGCATGGGCCACTGCTGAGGGTCAGGCTGCTGGCGCTCGATGCGCACGAGCACGTGCTGGTGCTGACCGTCCACCACATCATCGCCGACGGCTGGTCCATGCCATTGATGGTGGAAGAGCTGGTGCGCCTCTATGAAGCCTGCAGCCAGGGCCGCGAGGCACAGCTGCCCACGCTACCCATTCAATACGCCGACTACGCCATCTGGCAGCGGAGCTGGATGGAAGCCGGGGAGCAGGCGCGCCAGCTGGCCTACTGGACCCGCCAGCTGGGCGGCGAGGATCCGCTGCTGGAGATGCCGCTGGACCGCCCGCGGCCAACGGTCAGCAGCCTCAGGGGGGCACGCCTGGCCATCGACCTGCCGGCAGACCAGGCGCGTGCGCTCAAGCGCTTCGCCCAGCAACGAGGGGTGACGCTGTTCATGCTGCTGCTGGCCAGCTTCCAGGTTCTGCTGCACCGCTATTCAGGGCAGGCAGATATCCGCGTCGGTGTGCCGGTGGCCAACCGCAATCGCGTGGAAACCGAGCGCCTGGTCGGGCTGTTCGTCAATACCCAGGTACTGCGGGCCGAGTTCGATCTGCAGCTGACCTTTGACGACTTCCTCGGCCAGGTCCGCCAGCGGGTGGTCGAGGCCCAGGCCCATCAGGACCTGCCCTTCGAACAATTGGTAGAAGCCCTGCAGCCGGAGCGCAGCCTGAATCACAGCCCATTGTTCCAGGTGATGTACAACCATCAGACCCAGGCCAGGGGCGAGCACCACACGCTGCCGGGGCTGGAGGTGAGCGCCGTGGCGTGGGACAACCACACCGCCAAGTTCGACCTGACCTTGGAAACCTTCGAGCACGAGACCGGTATCGGTGCTGCGCTGGTTTACGCCACCGACCTGTTCGATGCTGCGACTGCCCGCACGCTGGCCCGACACTGGCAGAACCTGCTGCACGCCGTCGTCGAGCAACCCAACCAGCGAATTGCGGAACTTGCCTTGCTGGACGACAGCGAGCACCAGCAGATCATCGCAGGATGGAACGCGACTCAGGCCAGCTACCCGGATGCCAGCTGCATTCACCAGCTGTTCGAGGCGCAGGTAGCGCGAACCCCGGATGCCTCGGCACTGATCTTCGGCGAGCAGACGCTGAGCTATGCCGAGCTCAACTGCCGGGCCAACCAGCTGGCGCACAGGCTTCGCGAGCAGGGTGTGGGCCCGGACGTGCTGGTGGGCATTGCCATGCAGCGCAACCTGGAGATGGTCGTCGGCCTGCTGGCCATCCTCAAGGCGGGTGGCGCCTATGTGCCACTGGACCCGGAATATCCGCAGGACCGCCTGGAGTACATGCTCGAGGACAGCCAGGCGATCCTGGTGCTGTCGCAGACCAGCCTGAGTGAGCGAATTCCGGAGCAGTTCCGCTCGCGCACGCTGCTGCTGGACCAGTTGCCGCTGGACGCCTACCCGGATACCGACCTGGCCTGCATGAGCAGCCCGCGCAACCTCATCTACTGCATCTACACATCAGGCTCGACGGGCAAACCCAAGGGCGTGCAGATCGAGCACCGCAGTGCGGCGGCACTGGTCGGCTGGTCGTTATCGGTATACGACCAGGCAGACCTGTGTGGCGTGCTGTTCTCCACGTCGATCTGCTTCGACCTGTCGGTGTGGGAGCTGTTCGTCACCCTGTCGGCGGGTGGTTATGCAGTGTTGGCCGCCAATGCCCTCGAGCTGCCGAACCTGGCGGCGAAGGACCGGGTGCGGCTGGTGAACACCGTGCCATCGGCAATCAGGCAGCTGAGCGAAACCGGCAATATTCCAGCGTCGGTCAACACCATCAACCTGTGCGGCGAAGCGCTGAAGCAGGCGCTTGTCGATGACCTCTACCGCCTGGCGCACGTGCGCGCGGTGTACGACCTGTATGGCCCGTCCGAGGACACCACCTATTCCACCTGCACGCTGAGGTTGGCCGGTGGCAAGGCGAACATCGGCCGACCTTTGCACAACAGTGCTGCCTACGTGCTCAGCGGTGCCCTGCAACCGGTGCCGGTAGGGGCCGTCGGTGAGTTGTACCTGGCCGGTGCCGGCTTGGCCCGCGGTTACCTGAAGCGCCCGGGTCTCAGCGCCGAGCGCTTCATCCCCAACCCCTTCGATGCCCACGGCGGGCGCATCTACCGGACCGGTGACCTGGCCCGCTACCGGCCGGACGGGGTGCTGGAGTATGTCGGCCGGGTAGACCACCAGGTGAAGGTTCGCGGCTTCCGTATCGAACTGGGCGAGATCGAGGTGCGCCTGCAACAGCAGGCGGTGCGCGAAGCCGTGGTCATGGCCGTTGATGGTCCCGGTGGCCAGCACCTGGTGGCGTATGCAGTCCCTGACGAGCCTGGGGTGATGGCCGATGCCGCTGCGCAGGCAGCCCTGCGCGACCAACTGCGCAGTGCGTTGCGCAGGCAACTGCCGGAGTACATGGTGCCTTCTTACCTGGTGCTGCTGAGCAAGCTGCCACTGACGCCGAATGGCAAGCTGGACCGCAAGGCGTTGCCGCGCCCGGACCTTGCCCTGGCGGAGGAGGCCCACGTGCCACCGCGCACGCCCTTGCAGCAGCAGGTGGCCGCGATCTGGGCGAATGTGCTGAAAGTTGACCGGGTTGGCCTGGGCGACAACTTCTTCCTGCTGGGTGGTCACTCCCTGATCGCCACCCAGGTGACCAGCCGCGTGCAGGAGCAGCTGGGCTTGGCGGTCAGCCTGAAAGCGCTGTTCGAAACCCCTGATCTGGGCGGCTACTGCACGCAGCTTGAGCAGCTCACGCCACAGGCGGACCCTGTTCAGAATCAGCTGGCTAAATCCCTGGAGGCCCTGAAACGTCTAACTACGGAGGAAATTGAAAAGCTGGTTTCTTAGGAGATTTTCACTGTGCAAGAGCTGCTTGAGTCTGTAAAGCTACTGTCCACCAAAGAGCGCCAGGCCCTGGCAGCCTTGCTCAAGCAGCAGGGGGTGAACCTGTATGGGCTCACCCCGATCTTCAGGCGCGAGCCTGCAACCCCTGTCCCCCTTTCCTATGCCCAGCAGCGGCAGTGGTTTCTCTGGCAACTCGAGCCTGCCGCGCCGCTGTACAACATCCCGGCGGCCTTGCGCCTGCAAGGCCCCCTGGATGTCGAGGCATTGCAACGCAGCTTCGACGCGCTGGTGGTTCGCCACGAAATCTTGCGCACCACCTTCAGCGATGAAGGGCAGGGCGCTGTCCAGGTCATTCACCCCGAGCACAGCGTGGCGTTGGCGATCCAGACGCTGGCCGGCGCCGATGAACACCGTGTGCGCGAGCTCGTGGAGGCCGAGGCACGCCGCCCGTTCGACCTGCAGCACGGGCCACTGCTGCGGGTCAGCTTGCTGCGCCTTGGGCAGGACGAGCATGTGCTGGTGCTGACGCTGCATCACATCGTCTCCGATGGCTGGTCGATGCCGCTGATGATCGATGAGCTGATGCAGCTGTATGCCGGTTATAGCCAAGGCCAGGCGCCGCAGCTGCCGGCGCTGCCGATCCAGTACGCCGACTACGCGATCTGGCAGCGTCAGTGGATGGAAGCGGGTGAGCAGGAGCGGCAGCTGGCGTACTGGAAGGCCCAGCTTGGCGATGATCAGCCAGTACTGGAGCTACCCACCGATCGTCCGCGTGCTGCGTCCAGTAGCCACCGAGGCGCCCGGCATGAGGTTCGCCTGCCGGAAGCCCTGGTGCATTCGCTCAGGCAGCTGGCCCAGCGTCAGGGGGCGACGCTGTTCATGGTGTTGCTGGCCAGTTTCCAGGCTTTGCTGCACCGCTATTCGGGGCAGGCGGATATCCGCGTCGGGGTACCGGTGGCCAACCGTAACCGGGTGGAAACCGAACGGCTGATCGGCTTTTTCGTCAACACCCAGGTATTGCGCGCCGAGTTCGACCTGCAACTGACCTTCAGCGACCTGCTCCAGCAGGTCAAACAGCGAGTGCTGGGAGCGCAGAGCCATCAGGACTTGCCGTTCGAGCAGCTGGTGGAGGCCCTTCAGCCCGAGCGCAGCCTGAGCCACAGCCCATTGTTCCAGGTGCTGTACAACCACCAGGTGCAGGCCAAGGGCAGACAGCGCAGCGTGCCAGGGCTACAGGTGGAGGGGCTGACCTGGGCCCACGACACGGCCAGGTTCGACCTGACCCTGGATACCTTCGAATACGAGCATAGCCTCGGCGCCGCCCTGAGCTACGCGACCGACCTGTTCGATGCCGCAACCATCGAACGGATGGCACGGCACTGGGTGAACCTGCTTGAGGCGATCGTGCACCAGCCCGGTCAGCGCGTGGCCGACCTGCCGCTGGTCAGCCAGGCGCAACAGGACCAGACCGTACAGGCCTGGAACCCGTCATCGATGCAGTTCCCCGCCGAACAGCCGCTTCATCGACTGATCGAGGCCCAGGTTGAAGCTGCACCGGATGCGACAGCATTGGTCTGCCGCGAGCAGACCCTGAGCTACGCCGAACTCAACCGCCGGGCCAACCAGCTGGCGCACAGGCTGCTGGAGCTGGGCGCAGGGCCGGATGTACTGGTGGGCCTGGCCGTCGAGCGCAGCCTGGAGATGGTTGTCGGCCTGCTCGGCATACTCAAGGCAGGTGCTGCCTACGTACCGCTGGACCCGGCGTATCCACAGGACCGCCTCGCCTATCTGTTCGAGGACAGCGGTATCCGCCTGTTGCTGACCCAGCAGCACCTGCGTGACACCCTGCCAATACCGGCTGGCGTGCATGTGCTGGAGCTGGACGGCGATACCGGCCTCGGCGGCTACAGCGAGGTAAACCCTGCCTGCCGGGTGAATGCGGACAACCTGGCTTATGTGATCTACACCTCGGGCTCCACCGGTAAGCCCAAAGGTACGCTGCTGCCGCATCGGAACGTGGTGCGCCTGTTTGCTGCCACCCGGCACTGGTTCCATTTCGATGCCAGTGACGTATGGACGGTGTTTCACTCCTATGCCTTCGACTTTTCGGTATGGGAGCTGTACGGCGCGCTGCTGCATGGCGGCAAGGCGGTCATCGTGCCCACGGACGTGGCGCGTTCCAGCGAAGACTTCCACGCCTTGCTGGTACGCGAGCAGGTTACCGTGCTCAACCAGACTCCTTCGGCGTTCAAGCCGCTTGTTGCGGTTGCCTGCGAGGCGGCGAAGGCGGGGCAGCAACTGGCCCTGCGGCATGTGCTGTTTGGTGGCGAGGCCCTGGAGGTCAGCAGCCTGAAACCCTGGATGGACGTGTTTGGCGACCACCCGCCGCGCCTGGTCAACATGTATGGCATCACTGAAACCACCGTACACGTGACGTACCGGCCGATCACCCTGGAAGACTTGCACAACGGCGCCAGCAGCCCGATCGGCGAGGTCATCCCCGACCTGTCATGGTACTTGCTCGACGCAAACCTGAACCCGATCCTGCCGGGTTGCACGGGGGAAATGCTGATTGGCCAGGCGGGCCTGGCGCGGGGTTATCACGGCCGCCCCGGCTTGACTGCCGAGCGCTTCGTACCCAACCCTTTCGATGACCACGGTGGACGCCTGTACCGCTCGGGCGACCTGGCCCGTTACCGTACCGACGGAGTCATCGAATACATCGGGCGTATCGACCACCAGGTGAAGATTCGCGGTTTCCGTATCGAGCTGGGCGAGATCGAAGCGCGCCTGCTCGCCCAGCCTGCCGTGCGCCAGGTTGCGCTGCTGGCGCTGGATGGCGCCAGTGGCAAGCAACTGGTGGGCTATGTGGTGCCTGCCGATGCTGGTGTGCTGAACAGTATCGAACAGCAGGCGCAACTGCGTGACAACCTGCGTACCGAACTGAAGGCCAGCCTGCCTGAGCACATGCTGCCAGCGCATCTGCTGTTCCTGGAAGTGCTGCCCCTTACCGGCAACGGCAAGCTCGACCGCAAGGCCTTGCCGGCACCAGACGCCAGCGTGCTGCAGGGTGAGTACATTGCGCCGCAAACCGAACTGGAGCAGCAGATCGCAGCCATCTGGGCCGACGTGCTGAAGCTGGAGCAAGTCGGCCTTGCCGACAACTTCTTCGAACTGGGCGGCGATTCGATCATGTCGTTGCAGGTTGTCAGCCGTGCCCGCCAGCTGGGTATCCGCTTCACCCCCAAGGAGCTGTTCCAGCACCAGACAGTACAGGGGCTGGCTGCGATCGCCCGGCGAGAAACCGGCACCGCAATCGACCAGGGGCGGGTCGAGGGCAGCATGCCGCTGACTCCGATCCAGCAGTGGTTCTTCGCATCGGACGTCGTCGAGCGGCATCACTGGAACCAGTCGCTGATGCTACACACCCGCGAGGTGCTGGATGAACACCACCTGCAGGCGGCGTTGCGCTGCGTGGTCGACCATCACGACGCCCTGCGCCTGCGCTTCAGCCAGGCCGAAGGTACCTGGCAGGCAGTGTTCGGCACCGCGCAGCATGAACTGTTGTGGCGTCGCCAGGTTGAACATACCGAAGCACTGGAGCAGGTCGGCAACCAAGCCCAGCGCAGCCTGAACCTGGAGCAAGGGCCTCTGCTGCGGGCAGTGTTGGGCGAACTGCCCGATGGTAGCCAGCGGTTGCTGTTGGTCATCCACCACCTGGTGGTGGATGGTGTGTCATGGCGGGTGCTGCTCGAAGACTTGCAGCAGGCTTACCATGCCCTGGCCGCCGGCCAGACCCCGGTGTTGCCCGCCAAGACCAGCGCGTTCAAGGCCTGGGCAGAGCAGTTGCAGAGCTATGCGACAACGCCCGCGCTGCAGCATGAACTGGCTTACTGGCACGAGCAGCTGCAAGGCGTTGACGATGCTTTGCCCTGTGACAACCCGCAAGGTGCCAATCTGCAGCGTTGCGCGGCCTCGGTCGCGACGCGCCTGGACGCACACTGGACGCACAAGCTGTTGCATGAAGCGCCGGCGGCCTATCGCACCCAGATCAACGACCTGCTGTTGACCGCGCTGGCACGGGTGATCGCGCGCTGGACCGGTCGCGCAGAGGTGCTGGTGCGCCTGGAGGGGCATGGCCGCGAAGACTTGTTCGACGGCATTGACCTGACCCGCACGGTTGGCTGGTTCACCAGCCTGTACCCGCTCAAGCTCAGCCCACAGGCGCAATGGGCGGGCTCGATCAAGACCATCAAGGAACAGTTGCGCGCCGTTCCCGACAAAGGGATGGGTTATGGCGTATTGCGTTACCTTGGAGGAAGCGAGGCTCGTCAGGTGCTTGGCCGACTACCGGCAGGCGAGATCGTCTTCAACTACCTGGGCCAGTTCGACAGCAGTTTCGATGCGGCAACAGGGCTGTTGACGCCGGCGCAGGAAAGCGCTGGCCAGAGCCATGATGACGCTACACCGTTGAGCAGCCAGCTGGCCATCAATGGCCAGGTCTTTGCCGGAGAGCTGAAGCTGAACTGGACTTTCAGCAGCGAGCGTTTCCAGCCGTCCACCGTCCAGCGTCTGGCCGATGCCTACGCAGATGAGCTCAAATCACTGATCGAGCACTGCTGCCAGGCGCATGAGCGCGGGGTAACCCCTTCGGACTTCCCGCTGGCCGGGCTGACCCAGGCCCAACTGGACAACCTGCCGGTGGCTGCCGCGCAAATTGCCGATGTCTATCCGTTGTCGCCGATGCAGCAAGGCATGTTGTTCCACAGCCTGTACGAAGAAGGCAGCGGTAACTACATCAACCAGATGCGGGTCGATGTCGACCACCTCGACCCACAGCGTTTCAAGCAGGCCTGGCTGGATGTACTGGCGGCCCACGACATATTGCGCACCGGTTTCGTGTGGCAGGCAGAGCTGGAGCGAGCGGTGCAGATCGTGCACCGCAGCGTGGGCTCGCCGTTCACGGAACTGGACTGGCGCGACACCGAGCAACTGGAGGCCGCGTTGCAGCAACTGGCTGATGAGGAGCGTCAGCGCGGCTTCGACCTGGCCCAGGCACCATTGCTGCGCCTGGTGCTGGTGCGTACCGACAGGCATCGCCACCATCTGATCTATACCAACCACCATATCCTGATGGATGGCTGGAGTACCTCGCGCTTGCTGGGGGAGGTGTTGCAGCGTTATGCCGGGCAACCGATACCGGTGCAGGCAACGCATTACCGCGATTACATCGCCTGGTTGCAGCGTCAGGATGCGGGCGCCGCTGAAACATTCTGGAAGGGCCAACTGGCAGACCTGGAGGCACCGACCTGCCTGGCGCAAAGCATCCCTGGCCTTGGCCTGGGCGGTTCGGCATCTGGGCAGGGTGAGTACCAGCAGCGCTTCGACCGCCAGCAAACCCGGCAGATCGAGGCCTTCGCCAAGGCTAATCGGGTCACGGTCAATACCTTGCTGCAGGCCTGCTGGCTGCTGTTGCTGCACCGCTATAGCGGCCAGCCCAGTGTCTGCTTCGGCGCTACGGTGGCTGGGCGGCCGGCTGATCTGCCAGGGATGCAAGAGCAGATCGGCCTGTTCATCAACACCTTGCCGGTGGTCGGCACGCCACGTGCGGAACAGACCGTCGCGCAGTGGCTGGCCCAGGTTCAGGCGAGCAACCTGGCGGCGCGCGAGTTCGAGCATTCTCCATTGTATGACGTGCAACGCTGGGCCGGGCAGGGCGGTGACGCATTGTTCGACAGCTTGCTGGTGTTCGAGAACTACCCGGTGGCCGAAGCGCTGCAACAGGGCGCGCCCGATGGCCTGCGCTTTGGCGAGGTGGCCAATCGCGAGCAGACCAACTACCCGTTGACGCTGTTGGTGAGCCCGGGGGCAACTTTGTCGATCCAGTACAGCCACAATCGCAGCCAGTGGTCTGGCCAGGCGGTCGAGCAGGTGGCGCAGCACCTGGGCAACCTCATCAGTGCCATGCTGGTAGATGCCGGCCGGGCACTGGCCGAGCTGCCGATGCAGGGCCCCGATGAGCAGCGCCAACTGCTCCAGGACTGGAACGCCACGGATGCACTGTTCCCGAGTGATAGCAGTATCCACCAGCTGATCGAGGCCCAGGTGCGCGCCACCCCGGACGCGCCGGCGCTGGTGTTCGGCGAGCAGACCCTGAGCTATGCCCAGCTCAACCGCCGTGCCAACCAGCTGGCGCGCCGCCTGCGCGAGCAAGGCGTGGGCCCTGACGTGCTGGTCGGCATCGCCATGGAGCGCAGCCTGGAGATGGTCATCGGCCTGCTGGGCATTCTCAAGGCCGGGGGGGCCTACGTGCCGCTGGACCCG